>JAWKIL010000005.1:0-380220 GCA_041394285.1 Acidimicrobiales bacterium
GACCAATAGGGCCAAGGCGATGCCGATGCCCGCCACCAGGTGCGCCGAGGCGCGCATTCGTCTCATCACGTAGTTCTCCGCTGCCTGGGGGTCACGTCCGCCGTCGACCCACCGTGCGCCCTCTCCCGGGACGTGGGCGGAGAACCTAGCCCGACGTTCTGTTCCCGTCCACCGCTTCGACCGGGATGGGCTCAACGCAGCTCGGCCGAGGCCCGGTAGCCCCGGGTGACCTCGTCGATGCGGCGGTACAGGTCGGCGTCGAGGGTGACGTCGAGGGCGGCGACCGAGGCCTGGAGCTGGTCGGGGCGGCTGGCGCCGATGATGGGGGCCGTGATCGCCGGCTGGGCCAGGCACCAGGCGACGGCCAGCGTCACCAGCGGCATCCCCGCCTCCTCGGCCAGGCGCTTCAGCTCCTCCACCGTGTCGAACACCGGGTCGTGCCAGTAGCGGTCCTGGTAACGGCCGGCGGCCGAACCCAGCGTGAACCGGGTGCCTTCGGTGGCGGTACCGGGCCGGTGCTTGCCCGACAGCATCCCGCCGGCGATCGGGTTGTACGGGATCACGCCGATCCCCTCCTGCTCGCACAGGGGGAACAGCTCCAGCTCGTTGCGCCGGTACAGCAGGTTGTAGCGGGGCTGGATGCAATCGAACCGCACGAGGTTGCGGGCCTCGCTCCGGCCTACGGACAGGGCCAGCTGCCAGGCGGCGAAGTTCGAGCAGCCCACGTAGCCCACCTTGCCCTGGTGGACAAGGTCGTCGAGGGCCGACAGCGACTCCTCGATGGGGGTGTCGGGGTCGTAGGAGTGGAGCTGGTAGAGGTCGATCCGGTCGGTGCCGAGCCGCCGCAGCGACGCTTCCACCGCTTCGGTGATGTGCTTGCGGGAGGCGCCCCGGTCCCACCGGCGCCGGCTCATCACCCCCACGCACTTGGTGGCGACGATGAAGTCGTCCCGCTTGCCCTGGAGCCAGCGGCCGATGATCTCCTCCGTGCGGCCCACCTCGGCCCCGGTGCCGCCCAGCGGGTAGACGTCGGCGGTGTCGAGGAAGGTGATGCCGGCCTCGGCGGCGGCGTCGAGGATGGCGAACGACTCCGCCTCGTCGTACTGCAGGCCGAAGGTCATGGTGCCGAGGCACAGGCGGGAGACGGGCAGGCCGGTCCGGCCCAGGGTGACGTGGCGCATAGGGCGACCCTACTCACGCCCATGCCACCGCGCCGGCCGAGCTCGCTGATGGGCGAGGACGGCATCGTGCTGGCCAGCGGCGGCGGCAACATCTTCAACCGGGTGGTCGTCGCCTTGGCGGTGGCCGACCTGGCCTCGGTCAGAGACGTCGTGGCCACGGTCGGCGACCCGGGCATGATCCGGGTGATCGGCGGCGGCGAGATTGTCGAGGGGGCGTGACACCCGGTCCGCTCAGGTCCCTCTGTCGGGGTCCCAACCCTGTGTCACGTTTCCCTGCTTTCCGGTTTTCTTCGGTTTTCTTCCCGGAAGAGGCTCAGATTCGGGGTTCGGTGTCACACCTCCTGCGTAGTGTTGCCTCATGGATTCGGTGGCGGAACCGGGGTTTGTCAGCGCAGGGCTGGCCTCCGCGTTCGCTGATCTCGTGGCCGCCGCCCACCGGGTAGCCGCCCAGCTGACCGAACCACAGCAGGCCACCGATGTGCTGTTGGCCGAGCACCAACTGGAGCTCGTCCACCGCATCGTCAGCGCTACCCAGGTCGACAACGGGGCCCGGATCGACAGCGAACGGTTGTACCGGATCGACGGCCACCGCTCCGTCAAAGCTCACATCCGCCACGTGCTGAAGGTGTCACTGGAGGAAGCGTCACGGCGGGCGAAGGCGGTCCGAGCGTTACGGGACCTGCCCGAGGTGGCGGCTGCCGCACGGTCCGGGCGGATCGGGCCCGACCATGTGCAGGTCCTGGCCCGGGTGCAGGCCAACCCTCGGATCAAAGGCCAGGTCCCGGCCCGGCAGGACAAGTTCCTGCGGTGGGCCGACGAGGAATCCTTCGACGACTTCAGGACCAAGGTCCTCGACTGGGAGCGGGCCACCGACCTCGACGGCGGGTTCAAAGACAACAACCGCCACCACGACAACCGCACCGTCCGACTGATCTACAACAGCATCGAAGGCGTCTGGGAACTCACCGGCCACTTCGCCGCCGACCAAGGCGCCCGAGCCCGCGAGATCCTCGACCACTACACCCAAGCCGAATGGCACACCGACTGGGCCGAAGCCCGCTCCCGCCTCGGCGACGCAGCCACCCTGTCTGATCTGAAGCGGACCGACGCCCAACGGCGGGCTGATGCGTTCATGCGGATGTGCAACGACGCCGCCGGCGCCCCGCCAGAGACGGCCGCCCCCCGCATCGTGCACAACATCGTCTGGTCCGCCGAGACCTACCAGTCGATGCTTGAACTGCTGGGTAGCGACGCCGCCGCGCTCGACACCCACTGGTCCGCTTCGTTGACCGACGGTCGGGCGCAGCGGGGCCTGTGGTGTGACCCCGACACCTACCGGTGCTCCACCCTCGACGGTGTCCCGTTGGAGCCAATCGAGCAGTTCTTCTCCAGCCTGGCCAACGAGATCCGCCGGGTCGTCATCAACACCAAGGGCGTGGTGATCGACCTCGGCCGCAAAGCCCGCCTATTCACCGGATCCGCCCGACACGCCGCCAAGCTCCAGAGCCCCCACTGCGTGTGGCCAGGCTGTGATCATCCGACCACCCGCTGCGAGATCGACCACCTGCGTGACTACAACCACGGCGGCCACACCAACCCCGCCAACGGCGCACCCCTCTGCGGGTTCCACAACAGATGGAAACAAAAGAGGTACACCGTCACGCGAGACCCGGTCACCGGGAGGTGGCGCACCTACCGCCCCGACGGCACCGAGATCCAATGAGCCTGGTACCGCCGCCAGATCGAGGGTCGGGCGCCTACGCTCGCGGCCATGAGCGCACAGCGTGACGACCGGATCGACGACGGGGCCGAGGTGGTGGTGATCGGCGGCGGCTCGGGGGGAGCCGTGGTGGCCGGGCGGCTGGCCGAGGCCGGGGTGAGCGTGGTGCTGGTGGAGGCGGGGCCCGACTACGGCCACATCGACGAGGGCCGGTGGCCGGCCGAGATCCTCGGTGCCGACCTGATCGCCACCACCCACGACTGGGGCTACACGTCAGGGCCGGTGGCGGGCCGGGACGAGCCGTGGACGTGGGAGCGGGCCCGCATCCTGGGCGGCTGCTCGGCCCACAACGGGGCCATCGCCGCCGTCGGCCACCACCGTGACTACGACGCCTGGAAGCTGCCGGGCTGGGACACGGCCACCCTGCGGCCCCTGTTCGTCACCGCCCTGGAGCGGATGCGGGTCCGCACCTACACCCGAGCCGAGGCCGGCCCCTTCCACGACCGCTGCCTCGACGCCGCCGTGAGCGCCGGCTGGCCCGTCGACACCACCACCTTCGCCTCCGACCTGTGTGACCTCGACGCCGGTGACAACTTCGGGTTGGAGCCGGTCAACGTGTTCGAAGGCATCCGGTGGAACACGGCCTTCGCCTACCTCGACCCGGTGCGGGCCACGGGCAAGCTCCGCATCGTCGACCACACCGTGGTGGACCGGATCACGGGCGGCGACGGCGGGCGGCCGGTGACCGTCCACGCCGTCCGCCACGGCCGGCCGCTCACGATCGGGGCCGACCGGGTGGTGCTAGCCGCCGGGGTCTACGGCACCCCGGCCATCCTCCAGCGCTCAGGGATCGGGCCGGCCGACGCCCTGCGCACCCTCGGCATCGAGCCCACCCTCGACCTGCCGGCCGTGGGGGCCAACCTCCACGACCACCCGATGATCAACGCCTCCCGGGCCCTCGGTCCCGACCTGCAACAGTGGATGGACGAGGCGGCGGCCGCCGGCTTCGTGCCCGAGGAGCAGACGCTGGGCAAGGCCCGCTCGTCGCTGGCCACCGACGGGATCTACGACCTCCATGTGTTCCCGGTGTGTTCCTCCACCCAGACCCAGCTCACCAAAGGCCGGGCGCTGATGGAGGTGGCCTGCGTCAACCCCCGGTCCCGGGGCACCGTGCTCGTTGCCGGCCCCGATCCCGAGGCCCACCCCCGGATCGACCACGGCTACCTCAACGATCCCGAGGGCCACGACTGGCGGGTGCTGCGCGACGGGCTGGAGCTGGCCGAGGAGTTCCTGGCCCAGCCGGCGCTGCGGGCTGTCCTGATCGACGAGCCGCCGACCGACCGGTCGGAGGGCGCCATCCGCCGGCAGGTGCTCCACTACTACCACCCGGTGGGCACGGCGGCCATGGGGCTCGACCCTGCCGCCTCGGTGTGCGACCCGGCCGGCCGGGTCCACGGCCGCTCCGGCCTCGTGGTGGCCGACGCCTCCCTGTTCCCTACCATTCCCCGGGCCAACACCAACATCCCGGCGGTGGTGGTGGGCGAGCGGATCGCCCAGCTCCTCCTGGCCTGATCAGCGCAACCTGACCGGCACCGAACGGGGCCCCCGCACCTGGCCGTTGGCCCAGGTGACGGGGGCCCTGCTGTCGAGGGTGTAGCCGGGGAAGGCGTCGATCCACTCCTGCATGGCCACCAACAGCTCCATGCGGGCCAGGTTGGACCCCAGGCAGCGGTGGACGCCCAAACCGAAGGCGGCGTGGCGGTTGACCCGGCGGTCGATCACGAACTCGTCGGCCCGCTCGAACACCTCGGGATCCCGGTTGGCGGCGGGGAACGTGAGCAGCACCTGCTCCCCGTGGCGTACCGGGCAGCCCGACACCTCGGTGTCGGCCACCACCTGGCGGGCCATCGTGACCGGCGAGTAGAAGCGCAGCACCTCCTCCATGGCCATCACCCACAGCGGGTCGTCGTGGGGCAGGCCGACCAGGCGGTCGCGGTCTTCGGGGTGGGTGGCGAAGTGCCACAGGCCCGACCCGATGCTCGACCAGGTGGTGTCGACCCCGGCCAGGATCAGCAGCATCAGGTAGCCGCACTGGAGCTCCCGGGGCACGGGCTGGCCCTCGATGTCGGCGTTGACGATCACCGTGGCCAGGTCGTCACGGGGGTCGTCGGCCCGGGCATCGAGCAGGGCGTTGAAGTACTCGAACATCTCGACCTGGAGGGCCCGCTTCACGTCGTTGTCGCGCGGGGCGAGCTGGAAGTTGCGGAACACCCAGTCCCGGAACAGGTCGGCGTCGCTCTCCGGCACCCCGATCATCTCGGCGATCACGTGCACCGGGATGTGCTGGCTGTAGTCGACGGCGGCATCGGCGATGTCCTGGCCGTCCAGGGCGGCGATCAGGCTGCGGCAGTACTCCCGGGTCGGCTTCTCCTTGGCCTCGATCTGGCGGGGGCTGAAGGCGGCCAGCAGCAGGCGCCGCTGGGCGGCGTGCTCCGGCGGATCGGTGGTGATCGGCGGTGCCTTGCGCACCGGGGAGTCGGGTAGCGACACCGAGACCCGGAACGACGAGAAGTGCTCCGGGTCGTGGGCGATGGCGCTCACCGCATCGTGGGTGAGTGGCATGAAAGCCCGGCCGTACCGCTCGGTGAAGGCGACCGTGCAGCCCTGGGCCCGCAGGTCGGCCCAGATCTCGGGGGCGCGCTCGCCCCACTGGTCGTCCAGCCAGTCCCAGTCGTTGGCCCAGTCGGTCACCGGCTCAGGCCCGTCGGTACCGGTGTGGGTGTCGTAGGCCATGCCGCCCCCTCGAGATGGATCAGTTGGCCCAAGGCTAGATCGGGTCGGTGACACCGATCCAGGGTCGGGCCGAACGGCCCTCAACCGTGCGGGAGGCGGGCCGACCGGACCGCCATGAGAAACTGGGCGAGCTCCCTCCGCCGCCAGGCTTCGAGGCGACGGATCCGATCGCTGGTTCCGCTCCTGGCCGCGCTGGTGGCCATGGTGTCGGTGTCCCACCTCGTGATCAACGGAGGGCCCCGGAAACCGGTGGGTCTGGCGGCCGAGATCCCGGGTTGTGCCACCCCGATGGCGGTGACGGCGCCCGCCGCCGACCTGGCTTCGCTGGTGGCGGCCCAGGCCGAGGGCACCTGCTTCCTCCTGGCCGACGGCGAGTACCGGTTCCACGACGTGGTGCCCAAGAACGGCATGTCGTTCGTGGGCGCTTCCACCGCCGGCGTGGTGGTGAACGGTGCCGGTCACGAGAACGCCTTCCACGGCACCGCCGATCGGGTCACGATCGCCCAGATGACGTTCGCCGGCTTCGACAACGCCGCCGGGACCTCGGCTCAGGAGCAGGCCCCGATACGCGGCACCGCCGCCCTGTGGGCCAGCGAGCCGGGCCGGATGGCCACGAACTGGATGATCACGGACATCGTCAGCCGCAACAACGTGGCCAGCGGCGTGTTCCTGGGCGACAACTTCACCGTCCGCAACAGCGAGCTGCACCACAACGCGGTGACCGGGATCGGCGGCGACTCGATCGTGGGCGCCCTCATCGAGGACAACGTCATCCACCACAACGGCAGCGGCGGCGCCTCGGGGGCGGCGGCCAACGGGGCCGGCGTCAAGCTGACCCAGTCCGGCACCGCCGACAAACCGGTGATCGTGCGCAACAACGAGCTGCACAGCAATCACCGGGAGGCTCTCTGGTTCGACCTGGCCTGCCATGGGATCCAGGTGCTCGACAACTACATCCACGACCACGTCAGCCGGGGTGTGATGTTCGAGCTGTCGAGCGGGCTGGTGGTGAGGGGCAACACGATCCTGCGTTCCAACACCTGGACCGACTTCACCCAGGACTTCAACGCCGGCGCCGTCACCGTGGGCGAGTCGGCCGACGCCCTGGTCGAGGGCAACACGATCGACACGGCCGAGGCCGCGGTCATCGTCCGCCAGACCGGCCGGCCCTACCCGGGCGAGGATCTCTCCCCCTATCCGGGGCTCACCTTCACGTCGGCCAACGTCACCGTGCGACACAACGTGGTGCGCAACTCGAAGTCCGTCGGGATCTCGATGGGGGTGTCCGGGCCCCAGGCCATCGACACCTCCACCATCCGCTTCATCGACAACAGCTACGACACCCCGGCGGCGATGAGTTTCCGGTGGAACGACGGCACCCAGACGTTCGACCAGTGGCAGGCCGCGGGCCGCGACACTACCACCGCCGGCCAGCAGCTCACCCAGCCCGAGGCCGTGACCGACCGCGGCCCCGACGCCGACCCCATCGTGACCGAGACCACCACCTCGACGACGGCCCCGACGACGGCCTCGACCAACGCCACGACGAGCGGGGCCACCGCCCCGACCGCTGCTCCCGCCGCCTCGACCCCCGGGGCCGCCGCCTCGGCCGCCGAGTCCGCCGCCTCGAGCGCCGCACCTGCCCCCTCGACCGCAGTGCCCGCCACGGCGGCCGCCAGACGGACCCGACCGGCGACAGCGGCCAAGCCGGCGACAGCGGCCAGGCCAGTGAGGACCCGGCCGGAAGCGACCGCTGTCGCCGCCGAGGCGCCGGCGTCCGAGCGGCCAGTGGTCGCCCGGCGTCAGCTGCGGTGGAATCGCTTCCTCCGCGAGGAGATGCGCTCCACCCGGCGGGCGGCGGGGGCGCCGTTCCGCCCCGTCCGGGTGAATCCGGAGCGCTGACCGGCGGCCAACTAGCTTGTCCGCCATGAGCGGACCGTTGAGCGGGATCAGAGTGCTCGACCTCACCCGGGTGGTGGCAGGACCATTCGCCACCCGGGTGCTGGCCGACCAGGGGGCAGAGGTCATCAAGGTCGAGCCTCCCGACGGCGACATGAGCCGGACCTTCCCGCCGCTGGCCGACGACGGCGTCACCCCCTACTTCGCCCAGCAGAACGCGGGCAAGCGGTTCTGCTCGGTGGACCTGACCGCCCCCGGCGCCACCGACCTGTTGCGGGAGCTCCTGGCCCACTGCGACGTGCTGGTGGAGAACTTCCGGCCCGGCGTGCTCAGCCGCTACGGCCTCGGCCCGGCGGCCATGCTGGAGCAGTTCCCCCGCCTCGTCTACTGCTCGATCACGGGCTTCGGCCAGGACGGGCCGTGGGCCGACCGCCGGGCCTACGCCCCCATCGGGCATCTCGAGTCGGGCCTGCTCCACTACGACGAGGCCAAGACCGGCCGCCCGGCCCGCCAACCGGCCCTGGTGCTGGGCGACGTCACCACCGCCCTGATGGCGGCCGGCTCGATCAACGCCCTGCTGGTGCAGGCGGCCCGAACCGGCCAGGGCGGCCACCTCGACGTGTGCATGGTGGAGTCGATGGTCTACCTCCAGGAATGGGCGTCGACCGAGCTGGCCGGCGGCTGGCAGGGCACCAACGCCGGCGCCTGCGACCAGACCCCGATCCTGCGCCTGCCCGACGGCCGGGTGTGGGGCCTGGGCGGCAACCCCGTGGCCTGGTTCGACACCCTGCCCGAGGCGATGGGACGGCCCGAGCTGCGCCAGGATCCCCGCTTCGCCGATCCGCTCGACCGCGAGGCCAACCGGGCCGAGCTGGAGGCGGAGCTGACGGCGTGGGCCGCCACCTTCGAGCGGTTCGACGACTTCCGGCGGGAGCTGGAGGCCCGCACCCCGTTCACGGTGGCCGAGCTGCACTCGATCCACGACCTGGCGGCGTCCGACTTCGCCGCCCACCGCCAGCTGTTCGCCGCAGTCACCAGCGCCGCCGGCGGCGAGCGCATCCGCATCCCGGCCCGGCCGGCGGCCGGCGCCGGCATCGGCACCACCGGCCGGGTGGCGGCCCGGGGTGCCGACAACCGGGACGTCCTGCGTGAGGTGCTGGGCTACGACGACGCCCGTATCGACGCGCTGGCCGCCGCCGGGGTCCTCACCGCCGCCGCCCCGGTGGCCTGACGCCAACAGGGTTGCCGGGCGGGAGCGGAGCCGGCACCATCGTGCGATCGCCACGCTGCTCGCCGATATCACGCCCCTGCGGCGTTCGCCCGACTACCGGCGTCTGTACGGCGGCCAGGCCGTGGCCTTCCTGGGCCGCCAGATCACGATCGTGGCCGCCCCGCTGCAGGTCTACAACCTCACCGGATCGTCGGCCATGGTCGGCCTGCTCGGCCTGGCCCAGCTCCCGTTCCTCGTGGTGGGCTCGATGTTGGGCGGCACCCTGGCCGACGCCCACGAGCGGCGCCGGCTCCTGCTCATCGCCAACGCCTTTCCCCTCCTGTTCGCGGCCGGGATGGCCTGGAACGCCTCCCGCCCGGGGCAGGGGGCGGTGTGGCCGATCTTCGTGCTCACCTCCCTTCAGGCGGGCATCTCCGGCATCGACTCGCCCACCCGCTCCGCCGTCACCCCCGACCTGGTGGGCGAGGAGCTGATCACGGCGGCGGCCGCCCTGAACCAGATCCTGTTCCACGTGGGCGGGGTGGCGGGGCCGGCTCTGGCCGGGCTCGTCATCGTCCAACTGGGCATCGGCTGGGCCTACTGGGTGGAGGTGGGGGCGTTCGGCCTGGCCCTCCTGATGCTGTTGCGGATGCGCCGCCTGCCCCCGCACGAGGGCGGCACGAGGGCCGGGATGGCCTCGGTGCTCGAAGGCCTCCGGTTCCTGCGGGGCCGGCGGGCGCTCCAGGGCACGTTCGTGATCGACATCAACGCCATGGTGTTCGGCATGCCCCGGGCCCTGTTCCCCGAGCTGGCGGCCCGGGTGTTCGGCGGCGGCGCGGCCACCGTGGGGCTGCTCCATTCGGGGGTGGCGGTGGGTGGGCTGATCGGAGCCGTCACCTCCGGTTGGACGGGTCGGGTGCGCCACGCCGGGCGGGCCGTGCTGTGGGCCGTGGCCGGCTGGGGCGTGGCCACCGCCGCCTTCGCCGCCACCTCGTTCCTGCCCCTGGCCCTGGTGTGCCTGGCCGTGGCCGGCGCCAGCGACGTGGTGTCGGCCGTGTTCCGCAACACGATCCTCCAGCTCACGGTGCCGGCCCCCCTGCGGGGCCGGCTCAACGCGGTGCACATCTCGGTGGTGGCCGGCGGTCCCCGCCTCGGCGACCTGGAGTCCGGGCTGGTGGCGGCGGCCGCCGGGCCACAGGTGTCGGCCATCTCCGGTGGCCTCGTCTGCCTGGCCGGCGTGGCCGTGATCGCCCGGCTGATGCCCGAGTTCGCCCGCTGGACCCCGGCCGACGCCGCCGAGCCCGCCGTCGCGTCCGCCACCGGCGAAGCCGGCCCGGCCGACGGCTGACGGGAACCCCTCGACCCCGCCGCTTTGCTCTGTCCCACCTCGATGTCAGACTATGACGCAAGGAGGTCGAACATCCATGGCCGAGAACGAACCGACCCAAGCCGAGCTCCGCGCCGCCTACGACCGCGAGATGGCGAGGGCCAAACTGCGCGACATCCCCTTCGAGACGATGTCGGGCGTGCCGGTGGACTCGGTCTACGGCGACGGCCCCTACCCCGGGCAGTATCCGTACACCCGGGGCGTGCACGCCTCGATGTACCGGTCGCGGCTGTGGACCATGCGGATGTTCGCCGGTTTCGGCACGGCGGAAGACACCAATGCCCGGTTCAAGGAGCTGCTGGCCAACGGCGGCACGGGGCTGTCCACCGCATTCGACATGCCCACCCTGATGGGGCGGGACTCCGACTCTCCCTGGTCCGAGGGTGAGGTGGGGCGGGCCGGCGTGGCCGTCGACACCCTGGCCGACATGGAAGACCTGTTCGCCGGGATCGACACGTCGGCGGTGAGCACGTCGATGACGATCAACGGGCCGGCCGCCATCGTGCTGGCCATGTACGTGGCCAACGCCGAGAAGAACGGGGTGCCCCGCAAGGCGCTGGCCGGCACCATCCAGAACGACATCTTCAAGGAGTACCAGGCCCAGAAGGAGTACATCTATCCCCCTCGGCCCTCGGTGCGGATCGTCACCGACATGATCCGCTTCACCGCCGCCGAGATGCCCAAGTGGAACTCGGTGTCGATCTCGGGGTACCACATCCGGGAGGCCGGCTCCACGGCGGCCCAGGAGCTGGCGTTCACCCTGGCCAACGGGTTCGCCTACGTGGAGGCGGCCATGGCCGCCGGAGTCGACGTCGACGTGTTCGCCCCCCGGCTCAGCTTCTTCTTCAACAGCCACATCGACTTCTTCGAAGAGATCGGCAAGTTCCGGGCCGCCCGCCGGATCTGGGCCCGGTGGCTGAAGGAGCGCTACGGGGCCAAGGACGAGCGGTCGCTGCTGTGCCGGTTCCACACCCAGACCGCCGGGGTGTCGCTCACCGCCCAGCAGCCCGAGATCAACATCGCCCGGGTGGCCATCCAGGCCCTGGCCGGGGCGATCGGGGGCACCCAGAGCCTCCACACCGACTCCTTCGACGAGGCCCTGGCCCTGCCCACCGAGAAGGCGGCCCGGATCGCGCTCCGGACCCAGCAGATCGTGGCCCACGAGACCGGGGTGGCCAACGTGGCCGACCCGCTGGGCGGGGCCCCCTTCGTGGAGTGGATGACCGACGAGATGGAGCGCCAGGCCGAGGCGATCTTCGCCCACCTGGAGGATCTGGGCAACGGCTCGATCCTGGAGGGCGTGTACGCCGGCATCGAGAACGGCTACTTCGTGGGCGAGATCGCCGACGCCAGCTACCGCTTCGAGCGGGAGGTGAACGCCGGGCGGCGCATCATCGTGGGCGTCAACCAGTTCACCGACGGCGCCGAGGGCCAGAAGGACCTGCTCCGGATCGACGCCACCACCGAGGAGTACCAGCTCAAACGGCTGGCCGACGTGAAGCTGAAGCGGAACTCCGCCGCGGTCGACGAGGCCCTGGCCGCGGTGACCAGCGCCGCCGCCGACCCGACCGCCAACGTCATGCCCCCGATCCTGGACGCAGTCAACGCCTACGCCACGCTGGAAGAAGTGGTGAAGGCCATGGAGACGGTGTTCGGCACCTACGTGGAGAAAGCGATCATCTGAGTGGCAGCTGAGACGGAGAATCTGCGGGTCATCCTGGCCAAGCTCGGCCTCGACGGGCACGATCGGGGGCTGAAGGTGGTGGCCCGGATCCTGCGCGACGCCGGCATGGAGGTGATCTACCTCGGGCTGCGCCAGACCACCGACTCGATCGTGGCCGCCGCCGAGCAGGAAGACGCCGACGCCATCGGCCTGTCCATGCACAACGCCGGGCACATGACGCTGGCCCCCAACATGGTCAAGGCCCTCAAGGCGGCCGAGCTCGACATCCCCGTGATCGTGGGCGGGATCGTGCCCGACGACGACGTGGCCAGGCTGCACGAGGCCGGGGTGGCCGCCGTGCTCGGCCCGGGGGCGTCGGCCGAAGAGGTGGCCCGGGTGGTGCGCGACGCGGTGCAGGCCAACCGGGCCGGGGCCCAGGCCTGACGGCCGCGCCGCTGCTCTCCTGATGGCTCCTCCCCCCAACTCCCCCCTACATCTGGTCGAGCTGTACGACGCCGCCCGCGGCGGGCACCGCCGCAGCCTGGGCCGCCTGCTCACCCTGGTGGAACGGGGCGGCGCCGAGGCCGAGCGGATCAGCGAGCTGGCCCACCCCGACTCGGGACGGGCCCACATCATCGGCATCACCGGCGCCCCTGGCGCCGGGAAGTCAACCCTCACCGGCCAGCTGGTGGCCAAGTTGATCGAAGCGGGCAAGCGGCCGGCGATCCTGGCCGTGGACCCGTCGTCGCCCCTCACCGGCGGTGCGATCCTGGGCGACCGGATCCGCATGGACGACGTGGTGGGTGTGGTGGCCACCGACGCCGCCGCGGCCGCCGCCGGTGACGGCCCCGACCGGACCAGCGCCTTCATCCGCTCGATGGCCACCCGGGGCCACTCCGGCGGCCTGGCCCTGGCCGTGCCGCTGGCCGTGCGCCTGTTCGACGCCGTGGGCTACGACCCCGTGATCATCGAGACCGTCGGCGTGGGCCAGGTGGAGGTAGACGTGGTGGGGGCGGCCGACACCGCCATCGTGGTGGTCACCCCCGGCATGGGCGACGCCGTGCAGGCCAACAAGGCCGGCCTGCTGGAGGTGGCCGACGTGTTCGTGGTCAACAAGGCCGACCGGCCGGGGGCCAACGACGTGCGCCGGGACCTCGACCTGATGCTCGATCTGAGCCACCTCACGGGCCAGGAGTCGGCCGACGGGTACCGGCCCCCGATCCTGATGACGTCGGCCCTCACCGGGGTGGGCGCCCCCGAGGTGCTGGCGGCGGCCGCCGCCCACCTCGACCATCTCGACGCCAGCGGCCAGCGCACCAGCCGCCGCCGGGCCCGCATCCGCAGCGAGATCCAGGCCCGCATGGAGCAGAAGCTGGCCGCCCTCACCGAGCAGATGCTGGCCTCCACCGAGGGGGCCGAGTTGCTGAGCAAGGCCGAAGCCGGAGCCATCCCCCCCACCGACGCCAGCGCCGCCCTCCTCCAGCGCCTCCTCGCCGGCCCCGCCTGACCCCGGCTCCAGCGGTAACCGGTTCGACCCGGCGGGGGGTCATCGGGCAGCCTGGAGCGGTGACGAACCGGGGCTGGCGCCTGATCCGAACCGAGCTGCGCCACCGGCTCGGCGGGATCGCCCTGGGGGTGGCGGTGGCCGTGGTGTGGGCGCTGTCCCGGGTGTTCGTGCCCTACCTGGTGAAGCTGGCGATCGACCGGGGCATCACCGGGCGCGACACGGGCGCCCTGGTCCGCTGGACAGCGGCGGTGATGGCCGTGGGGGCGGTGTCGGCGGCCTGCGCCGGCGGCCGCCGCTACCTCGCCTTCCGGGAGGCCCGGCGGGTGGAGGCCGACCTCCGGGACCGGCTGTTCGCCCACGTCCAGGGCCTCGACTTCGCCTTCTTCGACCGCTCGTCCACCGGCGATCTGCTGTCGCGCTCCAACAGCGACCTGCTGCAGATCCAGAGCTTCCTCAACATGATCCCGTTCACCCTGGGCAACGGGCTGCAGATCGTGGCCGCCACCGTGATCCTGGTGAGCCTCAACCCTCTGCTGGCCCTGTGCGCCCTGGGCTCGCTGCCGCTGGTCAACGTCCTGGGCCGGCGGTTCTCCCAGCGCCTCCACCCCTCGATGCAGGGCATCCAGCGGGCGTCGGCCCGGGTGGCGGCGGTGGTGGAGGAGACCGTGGCCGGCACCCGGGTGGTGAAGGGCCTCGGGGCCGAGCCGGTGCAGCAGGCCCGCCTCGAGACCGAGGCCGGCGGCCTGTACGACGAGGGCATGGCCGCCGTCACCACCCGCTCCCGCTTCAACCCGGTGCTGGAGCTGCTGCCCAACGTCGGGCTCCTGCTGGTGCTGGTGGTGGGCGGGCACATGGTGATCAACGGCTCGCTCAGCCTCGGTTCCCTGGTGGCGTTCAACGTCTACGTCAACCAGCTGATCTGGCCCATCCGGTCGCTCGGTTTCGTGATCGCCCTCAGCCAACGGGCGGTGGCCTCGGCCGAGCGGGTGGACGAGGTACTGGCCACCACCGCCGCCGTCACCGAGCCGGCCGACCCGGTCCACCTCCCGGCCTCGCCCCGGGGCGAGGTGCGCTTCGAGGGCGTCTGCTTCGCCTACCCGGCGGCCCGGCGCCGCCCGACCCCCACCCCGAACCCGGCCCCGACCCCGGCGGTCGCCGGCAACGGCCACCGGCCGCCCGAGCTCCGCCCTCCCGTCCTCGACCGGTTCGACCTGGTCGTCCACCCCGGCGAGACGGTGGCCCTGGTGGGGGCGACGGGTGCGGGCAAGAGCACCGTGCCCCGGCTGCTGGCCCGGTTCTACGACGTCGACGGCGGCCGGGTGCTGCTCGACGGGGTGGACGTCCGCCGTGTGCCGTTGCCCGAGCTGCGCCGGGCCGTCGGCATCGTGTTCGAGGAGAGCTTCCTGTTCACCGACTCGGTGGCGGCCAACATCGCCTTCGCCCGCCCCGACGCCGACGACGCCACCATCCGGGCTGCGGCCCGGGCCGCCGGGGCCGACGAGTTCGTGGAGGCCCTGGCCGAAGGCTACGACACCGAGGTTGGCGAACGGGGCTACTCACTCTCCGGCGGCCAACGCCAGCGGCTGGCCATCGCCCGGGCCCTGGTGGCCGAGCCCCGGGTGCTGGTGCTCGACGACGCCACCTCGGCCATCGACCCGGCCAAGGAGCAGGAGATCCTCGACGGCCTGGCCCACGCCGCCGCCGGCCGCACCACCCTCTTGATCAGCCACCGCCCGGCCACCATCGCCCTGGCCGACCGGGTGGTCTTCATCGACGGCCACCGGGTGGCCGCCACCGGCACCCACGACGAGCTGCTGGCCACCGTGCCCCGCTACGGCCAGGTGCTGGCCACCGACGCCGACGCCGACAGCACCGCCGACAAGGCTCACGACCCCGAGGCGGCGGCCTGATGTGGATCGTCGGCGGGGTGTCGGAGGAGGACAAGCTCGACGCCGCCGCCACCCGCCACGTACTGCGCCGCACCGCCGCCCTGCTCGGGCCGCAGCGCCGCCTGCTGATCCTGGCCGTGGTCATGGTCACGGGCTACGTGACCACCCAGCTGGCCGGCCCCTACCTCGTCCGCATCGCCATCGATCACGGGGTGGTGGAGCGCCGGGAACGGGTGATCTGGGCCTCGGTGGCGGCCTACACCGCCGTGGCCGCCGCCAACTGGTGGTTCGCCCGCCGCCAGATCCGGGCCATCGGCGGCCTGGGCGAGAGCTTCCTGCGGGACCTGCGGATCCGCCTGTTCGCCCACCTCCAGCGCCTGGGGCTCGGCTACCACGACCGCCACCCCGCCGGCGTGATCGTGAGCCGCCTCACCTCCGACGTCGACTCCATGCAGGAGCTGGTCCAGATGGGCCTCCAGCTCCTGGTGGCCAACGTCCTGCTGGTGGTCCTGGCCCTCGCGCTGCTGGCGATCACCTCGCCCCTGCTGGCGCTGTCG
Source organism: Acidimicrobiales bacterium (assembly GCA_041394285.1). Lineage (GTDB taxonomy): Bacteria > Actinomycetota > Acidimicrobiia > Acidimicrobiales > SZUA-35 > CADEDH01. Next base: position 15,807 of record JAWKIL010000005.1, read on the forward strand.
TGCTTCGCCTTCGCCCCGGTGCTGGTGTGGTCGTCCCGCCGGTTCAAGCGCCAGTCCAACGACGCCTACCTGGCCGTGCGGGACCGGATCGGGCTCATGCTGGCCCGCCTGTCGGAGTCGCTGAACGGGGTGAGGGTGATCCAGGCCTACACCCGCGAGCCGGTGGAGATCGAGCGGTTCGGGCGCACCAACCGCTCGCTCTACCAGGCCCATATGCAGGCGGTGAAGGCCCAGAGCTGGTACCTGCCCACAGTGGAGGGGTGCGGTGTGGCCACCACCGCCCTGGCCGTCGGCTTCGGGGGGTGGCTCGTGCTCCACGACCGCACCACGGTGGGCGTGGTCGCCTTCTTCGTGCTCACCCTCAACCAGCTGTTCGAGCCGATCCAGCAGCTCAGCCAGCTGTTCAACGTGGTCCAGTCGGCCGGGGCCGCCCTCCACAAGCTCTACGGCCTGCTCGACACCGAACCGGAGGTCACCGAGGCCCCCGATGCGGTCGACCTGCCCCCCGCCGGGGACCTGACGCTCACCGGGGTCGGCTTCGCCTACGGCCCCGACGCACCGCGCGTGCTCGGCGACGTCACCCTCACCGTGCACCGGGGCGAGCGCCTGGCCCTGGTCGGGCCGACCGGGGCGGGCAAGAGCACGGTGGCCAAACTGGCGGCCCGCCTCTACGACCCGGTGGAGGGCACCGTGGCCTACGGCGGGGTCGACCTCCGGGCCGCCACCCTGGACTCCATCCGGGCCCGCATCGTGCTCGCCCCCCAGGAGGGGTTCCTGTTCGCCGGCACCCTGCGGGACAACCTCCGCATCGGCCGCCCCACCGCCACCGACGCCGAGATCGAGACGGCGCTGGCCCGCCTTGGCATCCTCGATCGGTTCCAGCGCCTGGAGCACGGGCTCGACACCGAGGTCCAGGAGCGGGGGTCCCGCCTGTCGGCCGGGGAGAAACAGCTCGTGTCGCTGGCCCGGGCCGCCCTGGTGGACCCGCCGGTGCTGATCCTCGACGAGGCCACCTCCAGCCTCGACCCCGGCACCGAGGTGGAGGTGGAAGCGGCGCTGGAACGTCTGAGCGAGGGCCGCACGGTGATCGTGATCGCCCACCGCCTGTCCAGCGCGGCGCGGGCCGACCGGGTGGCCGTGATCGACGGCGGCCACCTGGTGGAGCTCGGCACCCACGACGAGCTGGTGGCCGAAGGCGGCCGCTACGCCACCCTGTTCGAGGCGTGGCTGGCCGGCGTGGGCGCCGCCTACGGCGGCGACGGCGGGGACCGGGCCGTCGTCGACTGATCGACACCGGCCGACACCCGGGTATGGATCGCCCCTCCCCCCCGTGAGAGACTGGCCACAGCTCTCGCGCTCGCCACGAGCCGTCAAACCAGCCGGAGAATCACCATGGCACCCAGCAACGGCACCGGACCGGTCGTCATCCTCGAGGGGGCCCGCACCCCGATCGGGAAGTTCAACGGGGCCCTGAGCCCCTTCTCGGGCACCGACCTGGGGGGCATGGCGATCGCCGCCGCGGTGGAGCGGGCCGGCGTCAGCCCCTCCGACGTGGACCAGGTGGTGATGGGCCACGTGCTCACCGCCGGCGAGGGCCAGTCGGGCGCCCGGAACGCCAGCGTGAAGGGCGGGATGCCGCTCACCGTTCCCGCCGTCACCGTGAACAAGGTGTGCCTGTCGGGCATCCAGGCCATCAACTACGCCTGGATGCTGATCGCCACCGGCCAGGCCGACGTGGTGGTGGCCGGCGGCATGGAGTCGATGACCAACGCCCCGTACCTGCTGCCCAAGGGCCGCCATGGCTACGGCTACGGGCACGGCCAGGTGACCGACTCCCTCCTCTACGACGGCCTGACCTGCGCCATCGAGTCGATGCTGATGGGCGAGAGCACCGACCGCTACGCCGCCACCGAGCACATCAGCCGGGCGGCCCAGGACCTCTACGCCGCCAACTCCCACGATCGGGCGGCCAAGGCCATCAAGGACGGCGTGTTCGCCAGCGAGATCGCCCCGGTGAGCATCCCCCAGCGCAAGGGCGACCCCGTGGTGTTCGCCGAGGACGAGGGTGTCCGCCCCGGCACCGACGCCGACAGCCTGGGCACGCTCAGGCCGGTGTTCGTGGCCGACGGCACCGTGACCGCCGGCAACGCCTCCCAGCTGAGCGACGGGGCGTCGGCCATGGTGCTGGCCTCGGCCGCCGCCGCCGAGCGCCTGGGCGCCACCCCGCTGGCCGAGATCATCGCCTACGGCCAGGTGGCCGGGCCCGACAACTGCTCGCTGCTGCGCCAGCCGTCCACCGCCATCCTGAGCGCCCTCGATCGGGCGGGCATGAGCGTGGCCGACATCGACCTGTTCGAGATGAACGAGGCCTTCTCGGCCGTGGCCCTGGGGGCCATGGAGCACCTGGGCGTCTCCGACGACGTGGTCAACGTGAACGGCGGCGCCATCGCCCTCGGCCACCCGCTGGGCATGTCGGGCAACCGGATCACGCTCCACCTGGCCCACGAGCTGCGCCGCCGGGGCGGCGGCGTGGGGGCGGCCGCCCTGTGCGGCGGCGGCGGCCAGGGCGACGCCATCCTCATCCGCGTCGCCGGCTGAGCCGGGAGCGGGCCGCATCCATGATGGTGTTCGGCGTCCCGGCGGGGCGGCGCGGCCGGGCGGCGCCAGCCTGACCGTCGGCAGCGCCCCGCCCGGCACCGGCCGACGGACCGTCCTGCGCCTGCTCGTGGCGGCGGTGGCGGTCCCCGCCGTCGCTCTCACCGCGGTGGTGTGGGCGAGCCGCCCGCTCGCCGCGGTCGGAGCCTGCGGCTACGTGGCGGCGCTGGCCGTGCTGGCCGAGGTCGACCTGGCCAAGCACCGCCTACCCAACAACCGTGTGGGCCCCTTGGCCGGGGCGGTCACCCTGTGGCTGGCGGTGGCCGGGGTGGCCGGCGACGGGGGCCGGGCGGTACGGGCCGTGGTCGTGGGCCTGGCCGTGGCCGCCGCCTTCCTGGCCGTGGCCGTGGTGGGTGACCTGGGGATGGGCGACGTGAAGCTGGCCCTGCCGGTGGGCATGGTGGCGGGCTGGCTGGGGGCCGCAGCCGGGCAGGCCACGGTGGTGGCCACCGGGCTCAGCGCCGCGGTGGGGGCGGCCGTGTTGCTGGGGCGGAACCGGGGCGGCGGACCCCGCCCCCGCCTGCCGTTCGGGCCGTTCCTGGCCCTCGGCGCCCTCGCCGGCCTGCTCGTCGCCGCCCCGCGCTGAGGCTTGTCGTCGACCCGCCCCGGCCGTCAACCCGGCCGCTGATCGCCGGCCTCAGGCCGCCCGGAGGTGGTCGATCACGCCGTCGTCGACCAGCTCGGCCGGGATCGTCTCAGGGCCGGCGAACATGGCCAGCAGCAGGGGGAACAGCGTCGGATCGAAGGCGGCCGAGGCCTCGGCCAGCCGTCGGCGACGGGCCGAGCGGTCACCGGCCGGGTCCACCGCGGCCGAGATCACCAGGCGGGCCACCAGCCGCAGGCGCCGCATCCGCTCCCGTCGCTCGTCGCCGTAGGGGGCGAAGTCGGCCGCTGTCCGGGCTCCGGCCAGCACGAGGTCCCGCACCAGGCGCACGTCCCGCAGCGCGATCGACAGGCCGCACCCGATGGCCGGGTCGCTGTGGCCGGCGGCGTCGCCCACGAGCACCACGCCATCGGCGTAGGGCGTGTCGGCCCAGGTGTCGGTGCCGGGGAAGGCGGCACACGGCCCCGCCGGGCGGGCCCGGGCCACCGCTGCCGCCAGCTCGTCGACCCCGGCGCCGGCCAGGTCGGCGATGAACCGCTGCGGCCCGCCCGCCCCGGCGTAGCGCAGGCGCAGTGCCGGGGGCACCACGTGATAGGCCCGGGCCCGGCCGCCACCCTGCCGGGTGAGCAGGCAGAGCCCATGGGCGTGCTCGGCCATCACGTCGGCCGGCGGCTCGCCGCCGCTGCTGGGCCCGGCCACGCCCTCCAGCAGCAGCCCGGCCACGTAGTCGGTCGTCTCGGCCGACTCGAGCCCGATCCCGGCCGTTCGGCGCACGGCGGAGGCCCGCCCGTCGGCTCCGGCCACCAGCGCCGGGCGCCGCTCGATCCGCCGGCCGAGGCGGTCGTCGAAACCGAGCTCGGGACCGGCGGCTCCCAGGGTCACGCTCACCCGCCGAACCCCCCGCTGCACGGTGGCCCCCGCGGCCTCGGCCTGATCGAGCAGGGCCTGGCAGGCCACCGGATGGGCCAGGTTGAGGGTGCCGCCGGCCCCCGGCACCAGGCACCCGACCGGGATCTCCCGGGGCTCGGAACTGCCCTCGCTGTAGCGACGCCACACCGGGGCCACGTGGGCGCCGGCAGCGAGCAGCGCGCCGGCCACCCCCAGCCCGGCCGCCTCGGCCAAGCCCCACGGCATCATGCTCTCGCCCCGCACCCGGTCCTCGAACCGTTCGGTGGCCTCCAGCACCTCAACCGCCAGACCGGCCCCGGCCAGGGCCGCCGCCAGCGACGCCCCGGCGATGCCGCCGCCCACGATCACCACGTCGCGGCCGGCGTCGGCTTGAGCTCCCATCGTTGTTCCTCCCTCGTTCGCCGCACCGGCAGGTGCAACGTCGTTACGTAACGCTGCAACGTAACGGCGTTGCGATACGCTGTCAACCCATATGGCCCGACCGGTCAAGCACGACGAGCGCACCCGGGACGCCTTGGTCGACGCGGCCGAGGCGCTGCTGGCCGACGGCGGGGCCGCCGCCGTGACCGTGCGGGCCGTGGCCGAACGGGTGGGCGAGTCGACCCGGGCCGTCTACAGCGTGTTCGGGTCCCGGGCCGCCCTGATGGGGGCGGTGGCGGCCCGGGGTTTCCAGCTCGTGGCCGACCGGGTGGACGCCCTGCCGGTGACCGACGACCCGCTGGCCGACCTGGTGACCGCCGGGGTGTACGGGTTCCGGCCCTTCGCCCTGGAGCGCCCCCACCTGTTCCGCATCACCTACCACGACGTGAGCGAGGAGATCTTCGCCCGGCCCGAGGCCATCCCCGCCCTGATGGCGTCGTACCGGGCGCTGGCCACCCGGATCGAGCGGGCGGTGGCGGCAGGGCTCCTGCCCGATCGCCCCGTGGCCGAGTATGTCTTCTCGTTCCACTCCTTCACCTGCGGCCTGGCCGTGAACGAGCTGAGCCGCCAGCCCCCTCCGATCGGGGCCAGCTTCTGGCGGAGGATGGCCCGGACCGACATGGGCGAGCTGTGGCAACGGGCGCTGACGGCCTACGTCGTCGGGCTCGGTCTCGAGGCCGACCGTCAGCCGCAGGCCTGATCCGGCCCTCGGCCGGGCACCCTGGAGGCCATGGCCACGCTCGTGCTGTTCCACGCCCACCCCGACGACGAATCGATCGGCACCGGCGGCAGCGCGGCCCGGGCAGCGGCCGAGGGCCACCGGGTGGTGCTGGTGGTGGCCACCGGGGGCGAGCACGGCGAGGTGCCCGACGACCTGGCTCCCGAGGAGTCGCTGGTGGAGCGGCGCCGGGCCGAGACCGAGCGCTCGGCCGCCGTGCTCGGCATCCACCGGGTGGCCTGGCTCGGTTACCGGGACTCGGGCATGACCGGCTGGGAGCAGAACCGCGATCCCCGCTCGTTCCATCAGGCCCCGCTGGACGAAGCGGCCGTGCGCCTGGCCCGCATCCTGCGCGACGAGCGGGCCGACGTGCTCACCTGCTACGACTGGCACGGCAACTACGGCCACCCCGACCATGTGCAGGTGCACCGGGTGGGCCACGCCGCGGCCCACATGGCCGGGGTCACCGACGTCTGGGAGTCGACCATGAACCGCGACGAGCTGCGCCGGTTCATGGAGCTGGCCCGGGCGGCCGGCACCCCCGAGGACGAGCTGTTCGATCCCGAGAGCCCGATGGACGACGGGAACCCCATGGGCACGCCCGAAGCGGGGATCCATCTGCGGGTGGACGTGTCGGCCTACGTGGACCGCAAGCGGGCCTCGATCGCCTGCCACGCCTCCCAGGCCACCGACACCGGCATGTTCCTGTCGATGCCGGACGACCAGTTCAGCCGGGGCTTCGGCACCGAGTGGTTCATCCGGGCCGGAGCCGCGTCACCAGCCGCCGGGCCGGTCGACGGCTGGCTCCTCGACGGACACCCGAAGTAGTTTTCACCTCAGAGGGTCGTGGTGGAACGGCCCGGTTCTGAAGGGTTGCCCACGTGTACGACCTCATCATCCGCAACGCCCGCATCGTCGACGGCACCGGGGCGGCGGCCTTCACCGGCGATGTCGCCGTCGAGGGGGGCCGGATCGCGGCCGTGGCCCCGGCGACCGACGGCAGCTCAGTGAACTGGAGCGCCACCCGGGAGATCGACGCCGGCGGGCACCTGCTCACCCCCGGCTTCGTCGACATCCACACCCACTACGACGGCCAGGTGTGCTGGGACAAGCTCGTGACCCCCAGCTGCTACCACGGCGTGACCACCGTGGTGATGGGCAACTGCGGCGTCGGCTTCGCCCCCGTACGCCCCGGCACCGAGACCGAGCTGGTGGAGATCATGGAGGCGGTGGAAGACATCCCCGGCACCGCCCTCCACGAGGGCATCCCGTGGGGCTGGGAGACGTTCGGCGAGTACCTGGACGCCATCGACACCCCCTACGTGATGGACATCGGGGCCCAGATCCCCCACGTGTCGCTGCGTCACTACGTGATGGGCGAGCGCTGCTACGACGACGCCACCGAGGCCGACATCGCCGAGATGGCCGAGATCACCCGCCAGGCCATGCTCGACGGCGCCCTCGGCTTCACCACCAGCCGCTTCTACGGCCACATCGACAAGCAGGGCAACACCGTGCCCGGCACCGACGCCACCGCCGATGAGATCATGGGCATCGGCGATGCGCTGGCCTCGGTGGGCCACGGGGCGGTGGAGATCATCTCCGACCACATGGCCGATCCCGACGAGCAGTACTGGATCGAGTACATCGCCCGCCGCACCGGCCGGCCCGTCACCACCCTGGTGGCCCCGAACACGGCCCCCGAGATCTGGGACTTCGCCGCCCGCCTCAACGCCGAGGGCGTGCAGTTCCGGCCCCAGGTGGGGGCCCGGCCGCCGTCGATCCTCATGAGCCTGGAGGGCACGGTCAACCCGATGCGCCAGTTCCCGTCGTACAGCGACATCAAGGGTCTGCCGTTCGACGAGCAGCGCACCATGCTGCGCGACCCCGCCTTCCGGGCCCGCATCCTGGCCGACGACCAGAAGCAGAGCCGGTTCGCCGACACCACCGAGATGATCTCCACCTGGGACCGCATGTTCGTGCTGCCCGAGGACCTGAGCTACGAGCCCGACTACACCGACTCGATCGCCGGCATCGCCGAGGCCCAGGGCTGCGACCCCCGCGAGACCCTGATGGACGTGATGGCCGACGGCCGCCTCATCCTGTGGCTGGCCGGGAAGTACGAGGGCAACCTGGAGACCGTGCGGGAGCGGATCGAGCACGAGCTGTCGGTGTTCGGCCTGTCCGACGGCGGCGCCCACTGCGGCCTGCTGTGCGACGCCTCGATCCCCACCTACATGCTGGCCTACATGTGCCGGGACCGGACCAAGGGCCCGCTGCTCTCGCTGGAGCGCACGGTGCACAAGATGACGAAGGACACGGCCGAGTTCTACGGGCTCACCGACCGGGGGGTGATCGCCCCGGGCTACCGGGCCGACATGAACCTCATCGACTTCGACCACCTGGCCCTGGAGGCGCCGCACATGGTGCACGATCTCCCGGCCGGCGGCCGCCGCCTCACCCAGGGCGCCACCGGCTACCTGGCCACGATCTGCGGCGGCGAAGTCACGTTCGAGAACGGCGAGCACACCGGCGCCATGCCCGGCCGCCTCATCCGCGGCGGCCACTGATCGCCGTCGTCGCCCGTTCTGAGCGACGGAAATCGCGCCTCACCGACGAACTGCGTCGCGAAACCCCCGAGATCCGCAGGTTTCGCGACGCAAGTCGGCCGCGGGGCGCGGTTTGCGTCGCGCAGTTCGACGGCCGTGCGGGGGCCGGCGATCAGTAGCCGCGGGACCAGTCGACGATGTTGCGTAACGGCTGGCCGGCGACGAACGCCGTGAGGTTGTCGACGAAGAGGTCGAGGGGGCGCTGGGACGCGGCGTCGGAGCCTCCCGAGACGTGCGGCGTGACCAGCACCCGGGGGTGCTCCCACAGCCACGCCGGCGGGGCGTGCTCGAACTCGCCGACGTAGACGTCGAGGGCCACCCCGCCCAGGCGGTCGACGTGGGCCGCCAGGGCGTCCTCGTCGATCAGCTCGCCCCGGGCCACGTTGGCCAGCACGGCACCGTCGGGCATCGCGGCCAGCGTCTCGGCTCCGATCAGGCCGTGGGTCTCGGGTGTCCACTGGGCGCACACGGCCACGAACGCCGAGTCCGCCAGCAGCTCGGGCAGGCGCTCGGGCCCGGCGATCTCGGCGAACCCCTCGGGCAACGGCTCACCGGCGGGGGGTGGCGTGCGCCGGGTGCCCACCACCCGGGCCGCCCCCAGGGCGGCGCACAGCCGGCCCACGTCCTGGCCGATCCCGCCGGCGCCGACCACGCACACCGTCTTGCCGGCGAACAGCACCGGTTGGTAGGCGAAGCGGTCGAACCGGCCGGCGGCAGCCTCGGCCGGGGCCCGGTGGAGCTGGCGGGCGAAGTGGAGGAAGGCCGCCACCACCCACTCGGCGATGGCCAGCGTGTTGCCCAGGCCGCGGGACGTGGTGACGGTCACGTCGCTGCCCCACAGGTCGCAGCGACGCAGGTTGCTGGCCCCGGCCGGGGTCTGGTGGACCCACCGCAGCCGGGGCGAACGGGCCCGCAGGTCGACCGGGACCGGGAAGCCGGCCAGGATCACGTCGGCCCCGGCCAGCGCCGCCTCCCGCTCCTCCCGGGGCGGCAGGGCTACGGGCCCGCCGGGACGGGGGCGCAGATAGGAGTCGGCCGTCCAGTCGCCCCAGCCGGCGCGAATGTCGTCGTCGAACCAGCCGGCGGCCACGGTCAGCCGCACCGCCGGGTCGACGGCCTCGATGGCCGCTCCCCAGCGCCGGCCCACCGGCACCAGGGAGACGACCGACAGCTCAGCGCCAGCAGTGGCAGGGGGCAATGGAAGCCCGCCGCCTACATGTTCTTCTCGGAGGCGACCTCGTACATCGTGATCGTGCGGCCTGTGATCTTCAGCTCCTTGAGGGCCCGGCCGAACGTCTTCATGTGGTCGGCCTTCATGTGGGGGCCGAGCACGGCCTCGTTGTCCCACTTCTCGAACAGGTGGACCACGCCGGGATCGGTGATGTCGGGGGAGAAGTTGTAGGCCTGGCAACCCTCTTCCTTGTGGGTCTCGGCCATCATCGCCGCTGCCGCCGTGAGGAAGGCGTCACGGTCTTCGGGGGCGATCTGGAACGTTCCTGCAATCACAACGGTCATGGTCGAACCCTAGTGGCTGCCCGCCCGACGGCTTCAAGTCGGTGCCGGCCAGAACTAACCTCTCCTGGAGGACAGCCAGCCAAGGGGGAAGCGATGAAGTTCGGTCTGCTCTACGAGATGGAGACGCCGCGCCCGTGGCACGAGCGCTCGGAGTACAACATCTACTGGGAGGCGCTGGCTCAGATCGAGCTGGCCGATCGCCTCGGCTTCGACCACGTGTGGGAGGTGGAGCACCACTTCCTGGAGGAGTACTCCCACTCCTCGGCCCCCGAGGTGTTCTTCGGTGCCGTGAGCCAGCGCACCCGCAACATCCGCATCTCCCACGGCGTCCGGCTGCTGCCGTTCAAGTTCAACAACCCGATCAAGGTGGCCGAGCAGGCCGCCGTGCTCGACATCCTGTCCAACGGCCGGGTGGACGTGGGCACCGGGCGGTCCACCACGGCGGCCGAGCTCGACGGGTTCGGCATCGACTACGACCGGACCCGGGCCGAGGTCCGCGAGGCACTCGACATCCTGGTCAAGGCGTGGACCGACGAGTATCTGGAGCACGACGGGGAGCTGATCCAGATCCCCCGGCGCATGGTGGTGCCCAAGCCGATCCAGAAGCCCCACCCCCCGATGTGGATGGCCTGCGTGGCCCCCGACAGCTACGAGATGGCGGCCAACCGGGGCCTGGGCGTGCTCAGCTTCTCCCTCAATTTCGAAGGGGTGGCCAAGGCCATCGACAAGTACCGGGTCACGGCCCAGACCCCGAACGACGTGATCCCCAAGATCGTCAACGATCAGTTCGGGGCGATGGCCATCGTGCACGTGTGCGAGAACGCCGAGGAGGAGCGGGTGGGCCTGGCCGGGGCCCGCTGGTTCCTCCACCACGTGGCCAAGCTGTTCGAGCCGTTCATGACGAAGAACGAGCTCTACTCCTACGAGTACCTGCGCCGGGTGTTCGGCCTGGGGGCCGACGCCAACGACCTGTCGGACGCCGAGATCAAGGAGCACCCGATGGTGGTGGTCGGCAACCCCGACGAGTGCGTGGCCAAGCTCGAAGGGTTCGCCTCGATCGGGGTGGACCAGGTGCTGTGCTTCAAGCAGTGCGGTGCCATCCCGCACGCCAACATCATGCGCTCGCTCCAGCGCATGGGCACCTACATCCTCCCCTACTTCAACCCCGGCAAGCTGGCCGCGGTCGACACGCTCCCCACCGGCGTCGTGGACTAGCCGCCCGCCGGCGTCGTGGACTGGCCGCCCGCCGGCGTCGTGGGCTGGCCGGCCGGGACCTCGGTTCCGGCCGCTGCGTAGCGGTGGCGGGGCATGGCCAACACCTCCACCAGCGGGCGGGGCCGGGCGAAGTGGTAGCCCTGGCCGTAGCGGATGCCCACGGCGGCCACCGTCGCCGCCACCTCGGCCGTCTCGATCCCCTCGGCCACCACCCGGTAGCCGAGCTGATGGCCGAGACCGGCCACGCACTCCAGCACCGCCCGGGCCCGGGCGCTGCTCTGGAGCCGGAGGGCCAACTCCGGCGCCGTCTTGAGATAGGTGCAGGGGAGCTGGTCGGCCAGCGCCAACGACGAGGCACCGACGCCGAAATCGTCGATGGCCATGGCCGCCCCCAGGGCTTCGATGCGGCTGGCTTCGGCCGCCGCCCGGGTGATGTCGGTCATCACCTGGGACTCGGTGATCTCCACGATCAGCCGGCTGGCCGGCGCCCCGGTTCGCTGCAGCACCTCCCGCAGGTCGTGGTAGAGGCGGCCCGACAGCAGGTGGCTGGGGGTGACGTTGACCCCGAAGCGGAGCCCGCTGGCCAATGCCGCCTCCGCCGCCTGGATCAACATGGCCCGGCCCAGGGCCCGGTCGTGGCCGTAGTGCTCGGCCAGGGGGATGAACCGGTCCGGGGGGATGGTGGTGCCGTCGGGCCGCACCCACCGGGCCAGGAGCTCGTAGCCGCGGCAGTCACCGGTGGCCAGGGTCACGCTCGGCTGGGCGTAGGCCACGATCTCGCCCCGCTCGATGGCACCGGGCAGCTCGCGGGCCAGCGCCAGCTGGTCGCGCCGCCGGTCGGCCTGACCGAGCTGGTAGTGCTGAGCGGCCCGACCCCCGTTGCCCTTGGCCGCGTACATGGCCAGGTCGGCCCGGCTCAGGATCTCCTCGGTGCTCACCGCTTCGCCGCTCTCGGCGATCCCGACCGATGCCGTGACCCGTACCGGCGGCTCGTCGCCGATCGGCTCGCCCAGCGCCGCGATCACCCGCTCGGCCACGGTGTCGGCCCGGGAGGTGTCCAGCCCGCCGGGGAGGGCCACCACGAACTCGTCGCCTCCCAGGCGGCCCACCACGTCTCCCGATCGCACGAGCTGGCGGAGCCGGTCGGCCACGGTGGCCAGCACCTCGTCGCCCCGGGCGTGGCCCAGCCCGTCGTTGACGTCCTTGAACCCGTCGAGGTCGATGAACAGGATGCTGAGGGCGCCGTGCCGATCGAGCATTGCGTCGGCCGCAGCCACCACCGCCGCCCGGTTGAGCAGCCCGGTGAGGGCGTCGGTCGATGCCTGGACGGCGAGCTCGTCGGCCAGCACCGTGGAGCGGACGCGGGCGTCGACGGTGCGGGCCAGGATCAGGTGGACCACCGTCTGGTAGGACATCCCGGCCACCAGCACGGCCAGGCCGGTGAGGGCGGCCCCCAGCGACGACCGGGCCAGCGCCACGGCGACGTACAGCGCCCACTGGCCCACGAGGTACGAGCGCCCGGCGAGCGGGGAGCCGGCGAAGGAGATGGCGGCCGTGGCCGAGGCCGCCACCATGAACGCCAGCAGGAGCATGTCGACACCGAACCGGTCCGGGGTGGTGCGGTCGATGAGCACGAACGACGCCCAGATCATGCCGTTCAGGCCGCTGATGGCGGCGTAGGTGCGCTCCCACCACACCATCGACCGGCCGCTGTTCGGCCCCCACCACCGGCCGTGGCCGGCGATGCCGAGCCCGTGGAGCACGGCCCCGGCCCACACCGCGCCGGCCCATTCCCACGTCCGGCCCGGGTCCAGATAGGGGCCAGCAAGCAGCCGGAACAACAGGGGGACGGCCACCAGCGCGCCCAGATTGAACCACCCCATCGGCACCAGCGCCTCGAGCAGGAGATGCTGGCGGAGCTGGTTGCCACCCGCTTCGGTCACACGACGGAGTATCGAGCGCCCGGACCTGGGGCTTGAGGACCAACCGGCGGCTGTGCGCCGTCGGCATGGCCATCATGACCGGCGCCGCCGGCACCGATTTCCCGCGGGAAATCGGTGCGGCTAGAACAACCCGATGGACCCCGCGCCCGACCATCGGACCCGCAAGCTGCGCAACCAGGCCGACGTGATCGCCGGCGTCGGCTTCTTCGCCGACGAGATCCAGCGGGCCTACGCCGCCCTCGGCTTCCACGATCCCGGCTTCGTCCGCAACGGCCTGCGGATGTTCAACTGGCAGCCCTACTTCCTGGCCCGTTCGGCCCCCATGGGCACGGTGTCGGGCGAGGTGGTGGCGGCCACCTTCGGCGTGTTCCCCCTCCACCGGGTGCTGGCCAACGTGGCCGACGGGCTGCAGCTGGCCGACTACCCCACCATGCTGGCCACCCGGCTGGAGGCCACCACCGCCGCCATGACCCGCATCCTGGGGGCCGAGCCCGACGGAGCGCCGCGGGCCACCGAGCTGCTGCGCCGGGGGGTCGACCACGCCGACGTGTCGGGCCGGGCCCTGTACGCCGGGCTCCGCTCGCTGCCCTACCCCGGCACCACCGTGGGCGACCTGTGGCACGCCTGCACCCTCTACCGGGAGCACCGCAACGACGTGCACATCTCGGCCTGGACCACGGCCGGGCTGAGCGGGGCCCAGGCCTGCCTGCTCAACGACCTGCGCCAGAACCTGGGGTTCAAGACGTTCGTGCGGACCCGGGGCTGGAGCGAGGAGGAGCTGGCCGACGCCGTGGCCGGGCTGGAGCGGCGAGGGCTGATCGAGGGCGAGGCCATGACGCCCGCCGGCCACGAGCTGCGAGAATGGATCGAGGCCGCCACCGACGCCCAGCAGACCCCTATCGTCGACGCCATCGGCCCCGACCTCGACGAGCTGCTCGCCATCCTCGACCCCATGCGCCGGGCCATCCTGGCCGACGGCGCCTACCCGTCGAGCAACTATGTCCACACCACGGCCAAGGACCGGGGGGCGGGCGGAACGGCCGGCACCGCCCTCGGCGACGACGTGCGCGGCTGACCCCCTCTCCCGATCTGGTGTTCCGAGCCGCCGCCGGCGGCGGTCTGGGGCAGAAGATCACGGTCGACTAGCGTTTGTGGCACCGGGGGCCGGCGAGACCCAGCCGGCCCTGCACGCAAGGGGACCAGCAATGCACGACCTGATCATCCGCAACGCCCGCATCGTCGACGGCACCGGCGGGGCGGCCTTCCACGGCGACGTCGCCGTCAGCGCCGGCCGCATCACGGCCGTAGCCCGCACCTCGGACGGCGAGGCGCCGATCGAGGGCCCGGCCACCCGGGAGATCGACGCCCAGGGCCACCTGCTCACGCCCGGCTTCGTCGACATCCACACCCACTACGACGGCCAGGTGTGCTGGGACAAGATGGTCACCCCGTCGTGCTGGCACGGTGTCACCACGGTGGTCATGGGCAACTGCGGCGTCGGCTTCGCCCCCGTCCGGCCCGGCACCGAGACCGAGTTGGTGGAGATCATGGAGTCGGTGGAGGACATCCCCGGCACCGCTCTCCACGAGGGCATCCCGTGGGGTTGGGAGACCTTCGGCGACTATCTCGACGCCATCGACACCCCCTACGTCATGGACATCGGGGCCCAGGTGCCCCACGTCGCCCTGCGCCATTACGTGATGGGCGACCGCTGCTACGACGACGCCACGGCCGACGACATCGTGGCCATGGCGTCGATCACCCGCCAGGCCATGCTGGATGGCGCCCTCGGCTTCTCCACCAGCCGCTTCTACGGCCACATCGACAAGCACGGCAACACCGTGCCCGGCACCGACGCCACCGCCGATGAGATCATGGGCATCGGCGACGCCCTGGCCTCGGTGGACCATGGCACCGTCGAGATCATCACCGACCACATGGACAACCCCGACGAGCGGGCCTGGATCGAGTACATCGCCCGCCGCACCGGCCGCCCCGTGACCACTCTGGTTGCGTCCAACGCCTCGGAGGCGGTGTGGGATCTGGCCGAGCGCCTGGCCGCCGAGGGCCTGAGCTTCCGGCCCCAGGTAGGGGCCCGGCCCGCCTCGGTGCTGATGAGCCTGCAGGGCACGGTGAACCCGATGCGGCAGTTCCCGTCGTACGACGCGATCAAGAACCTCCCGTTCGACGAGCAGCGCCGCATGCTGCTCGATCCCGAGTTCCGGGCCAGGGTGCTGGCCGACGAGCCGAAGGTGTCTCGCTACGCCGACACCAACCGGATGATCTCCACCTGGGACCGCATGTACGTGTTGCCCGAGGACCTCAGCTACGAGCCCGACTACCCCGATTCGGTGGGGGGTATCGCCGAGGCCAAGGGCATCCATGTGCGGGAGGCCCTGATGGACACCATGGCCGCCGGCCGGCCGATCCTGTTCCTGCTCGGCGGGTACAACGGCAAGCTGGAGCGCCAGCGGGAGCGGATCGAGAACGAGCTGTCGGTGTTCGGCCTGAGCGACGGGGGCGCCCACTGCGGTGCCCTGTGCGACGCCTCGGTGCCCACCTACATGCTGGCCTACTTCTGCCGGGACCGGACCCGGGGCCCGAAGATGGGCCTCGAGTTCACCGTGCACAAGATGACGCAGGACACGGCCCTGCTCTACGGCCTGGACGACCGGGGCGTGATCGCCCCGGGCTACCGGGCCGACCTCAACCTGATCGACTTCGACCGCCTGGCCCTGGAGGATCCGCAGATGGTCTACGACCTCCCGGCCGGGGGCAAGCGCCTCATCCAGGGATCGAGGGGCTACCTGGCCACGATCTGCGCCGGTGAGGTGACGTTCGAGAACGGCGAGCCGACCGGTGCCATGCCGGGCCGGCTGATCCGGGGCGGGGCCACCGCCTGATGATCATCGACGCCCAGGTCCACTGCTACGAAGCCGACACCCCGGCCCGACCGTGGGCGGCCCACCTCCACGGGCCGCCCGAGGTCACGGGCGACGACATGGTGGCGGCCATGGACGCCGTCGGCGTCGACGGCGCCATCCTGGTGTCGCCCTGGACCCTCTACCGCTTCGACCCGAGCTACGTGGTGGGGGTCCAGGCCGCCCACCCGGGCCGGTTCGGGCTGGTCAAGCCGATCGACACGGCCTCGGATGACGCCGCCGAGGTGGTGGCGGACTGGGCGTCGGCCCCCGGGGCCGTGGGGGTGCGGATCATGATGGTGGGCGACGTCGGCCGCGACGCCGACCAGCCCGGGGTCAACGCGGTGTTGGCCTCGGCCGGCAAGGTGGGCCTGCCGGTCAACCTGCTGTGCTGGGGCAGGACCGACGTGGTGGCCGAGCTGGCCCGCCGCCACCCCGACACCCAGCTCGTGATCGACCACCTCGGGCTGCGCCAGCCGTTCGAACCGCCGGCCCCGCCCGAACCGTGGGCCGATCTGCCGAAGGTGACGGCGCTGGCCGACTTCCCCAATGTGGTGGTGAAGGTGACCGGGGCCTGCACGCTGGCCCACGAGCCCTACCCGTACCCCGACATCTGGGACCCGCTGGCCCGCCTGTTCGACGCCTTCGGCATCGAACGCTGCCTGTGGGGCACGGACTGGACCCGGGCCGTCAACCTCCTCACCTACTCCCAGGGCGTGGAGCCCTTCGTGCTCACCGACCGCCTCAGCGACACCGAGCGCGACCAGCTGATGGGAGCGAACTCCGCCCGCGTCTACAAATGGTCGCCGAGCTGACCCGCCCGGGGCCGGTCGCCCTGCCGTGAGCTAGACCGGGGACACCTCCACCCGGGTGTCGTTGAAGCAGGCACCGTTGACCAGGGGGTCGCCGGTGTCGGGAGCGAGCAGGTTGAGGCCGGCAGGGTTGATCACATCCGTGCCGGCTTCGTCGTTCCGGCTCCCGTCGGGGGCGAAGCTGCGGCGCCAGATGCCCTTGGGGATCGACACCACGCCGGGGCGGACCTCGTCGGTGACCCGCACGGTGACCGGCAGGGCCCCCTGGGCGTTGCGGATCGTGGCCGCCGCCCCCGACACGAGGCCCCGGGGGCCGGCGTCGTCGGGGTGCACCAGGAGTTGGGCTGCGGGGCTCTGGAACTCACCGAACATCGAGTTGACCAGCTTGTCCGACGCCGGCGAGATCAGGGTGAGCGGCTCGGCGGCAGCCAGCGGTGCGTACCGGGGGGCGCCCTGTACCGGATCGACGAGCCGGGCCTTCCCGTCGGGAGGGAACGACTCGGCGAACTGGCGGGGGCTGACCGCCAACCGGGGGCCGGGGTCGGCCACGGCGTCGGTGATCGGCGCCGCCCGCCACGGCTGGCCGTCGTCGCCCACCAGGCCGAGGGCGTTGGCCAGGGCCAGGCCGACCTCGTCGTTGGAGCGGGACTCGCCCACCCGATCGATCACGGCCCGCACCGGCTCCACCGACATCGACCCGTAGCTGACGTTCACGTCGTCGATCTCGAAGCTGGTGGTGGCGGGCAGCACCACGTCGGCGAAGCGGGCGGTGTCGGTGACCACCTGGTCGTGGACGACGGTGAACACGTCGTCCCGGGCCAGGGCCCGGTCCACCGCTGCGGTGTGGGGGCACATCACGGCCGGGTTCGATCCCTGCACGAACAGCACCCGGTAGGGCGTACCGGCATCGGGGGCCAACCATCGGCCGATCTGGTGCATCGGCACCAGCGGCCGGTCGGCGGCCCGGGCGGCCCGGCGGGCGGCCTCGGGCCAGCGGCGCTGGGGGCGCAGGTCGGCCCCCGTGGCGTAGATCACCCCGGCGCCGGGCACGCCGAACGAGCCGGCCAGCACGGCCAGGGCCAGGATGGCCCGGGACGAGGCGCCGCCGTTGGCGTTGCGCTCCTGGCCCCACCCCAGGCGGAGCATGGTGGCCGGCGTGGCGGCCCAGACGTCGGCCAGCGCCTCGATGGCGGCAGGCTCCAGACCGCACACCTCGGCCGCCCGGGCCACGGACCAGTCGGCCGCCGCCGCCAGCAGCTCGTCGACCCCCGTGGCGTGGGCTTCGGTGAACGCCCGGTCGATCCGGCCCTGCCCGTGCCACCGGTTGGCGATGGCCAGGGCCAGGGCCACGTCGGTGCCGGGGCGAACGGCGAGGTGGTGCTGGGCCCGGCGGGCCATCGCCGTGCGGCGGGGGTCGACCACCACCAGCGTGGCCCCGCCCTCCCGGACCGCCTGGTTCACCAGCGGCGGGAAGTGGGTGTTCGACACGGTGGGGTTGGCCCCCCAGATCACGATCAGCTTCGAGTGCACGACGTCGGTGGGGTCGGCGCTGGCCATCGGCCCGAACACGCTGCCCCACGCCGCCGAGGCGGTGGCGGCGCAGATCGTGTGCTCGGCCGAGGTGGCACCGACGGCGGCAAAGAAGGCGTCGGTCAGGGAGGCCTTCTCCACCGCGGCGGCCGACGAGTTGTAGGTGTAGCCCACGATCGAGGCCGGTCCGGCCGGGCTGTCGATCGCCTCCCGCATGCGGTCGGCGATGAGGCCCACGGCCTCATCCCAGCCCACCGGGCGGAACCGGCCGGTGCCCTTGGGGCCGGTGCGGACCAACGGGGTCAGCACCCGATCGGGGCTGTAGACCCGCTTGGCGTGCTGGCGGACCTTGGCGCAGATCCAGCCGTCGGTGAACGGGTTGGCCGGGCCGGCGTCGACCCGGGTGATGCGCCCGCCGGTGACGGTGACGGCCAGCGAGCAGGCGTCGGGGCAGTCGAGCGTGCAGGCGGTATGGCGGATCTCGCTGCTCATCGGACCGGCATCTCCCCCGGCGGGGGCCCGCTGAGCCAGCGGGCGTCCACCGTGACCGTCTCGAACTTCCAGGTGCCGTCGACCTTCACATAGGTGTCGGCGTAGGTGCCGGTGAGCCAGGCCTGCCACTCGTCGCCTTTCGACGAGCGGCGGGTGCACGGCTGCCACAGGTACCAGGTGCCCGACGCCCGACGCCCGGGCCCGGGCGGGCCGTCCAGCGTGATCTCGGGCACCAGGGTGAAGTGCAGGGCCCACGGGATCCGGGCCGGGGCGCCTTTGAAGTGCTCCCGGATCACGTCGAGCCCCTCCCGGCGCCCGAACAGGGCGCCGCCGTCCCACACACCCCCCTCCACGAACAGCGAGGCGATGCCGTCGGGGTCGTACCCGTCGTCGCAGAAGCGGGCGTAGCGGGCCTTCAGGGCCCGGATCGCCTCCAGATCCTCCAGGTCGGCCAGCCGGCCTGCCAGATCCTGGGCTGCCAGATCCTGGGCTGCCAGATCCTGGGCTTCCAGATCGTTGTGGGCCATCGCCTCTCCCCTGCCCCGCCTCTCGGCGGGCTCCGTCGTCGTGCCACCACCGTAGTTGGCCGGTGTGACGGCGGCCGCCCCGAAGGCCGCCGGGCGGCCCGGACAAGGCCCTGATCGGTTCTGGTCACCGGAGCCCGGCAGGGCGTAGCGTCTGGGGTCATGGAGATCGAACAGGGTCCACGAGCCGATGTGGTGGTGATCGGGGCGGGCAACGCTGCACTGGTGGCTGCGCTGTCGGCCAAGGAGCAGGGCGCCAGCGTGCTGGTGTTGGAGGCCGCCCCCCGGGAGCAGCGGGGCGGGAACAGCCGGTTCTCGGGCGGCATCTTCCGCTTCGCCCACGGCGGGCGCGACCACCTCGCGCCCCTGCTCACCGAGGAGGGCTCCACCTGGCTCGACCGGGTGACGATCGAGCCCTACGAGCCCCACCGGTTCCGGGCCGACATCGACCTGGTGTGCCAGGGCCAGAGCGACCCCGACCTGATCACCACCCTCATCGACACCAGCTACGACACGATGGCCTGGATGCAGGGCCACGGTGTGCGCTGGGAGCTGGTGACCGACAAGCTGTTCGACCCGAACAAGATGGAGCCCGGCGTCACCTACGCCGTGCCCCCGGGTGGGGCCGTGCGGGCCACCAACGAGGGCGTCGGCCTCATGTACGACCTGTTCAACGCGGTGGAGGCCCAGGGCATCGAGGTCCTGTACGACTCCCCGGCCCACGAGCTGCTGATGGACGGCGCCCGCTGCACCGGGGTGCGGATCCGCCGGCCCGACCGCTTCGTCGACATCGGCGCCGGGGCCGTGGTGCTCGCCTGCGGCGGGTTCGAGTCGAACCCCGAGCTGCGGCTGCGGTACCTGGGCCCGGGGTGGGACCTGGTGAAGGTGCGGGGTACACGGTTCAACATGGGCTCGATGCTGATGCACGCCCTGGCCGCCGGAGCCGCCCCCGCCGGGCATTGGGGCGGGGCCCACGCCTCCCCCCTCGACGCCCACGCCCCCGACGTGGGCGAGCTGTCGCTGACCGACCGGATGAGCCGCTACTCCTACCCCTACTGCCTGCTGGTGGACCGCGACGGCAACCGCTTCGTCGACGAGGGCGAGGACGAGGTGTGGCTCACCTACGCCAAGACGGGGTGGGCCATCCGGGCCCAGAAGGGGGCGCGGGCCTGGCAGATCTTCGACCAGAAGACGATCCACCTGCTGGAGCCCCGCTACTCGACGGGTACCCCGGTGGAGGCCGGCTCGCTGGAAGACCTGGCCAACAAGCTCGGGATCTCGGCCGAAGGGCTGCAGCAGACGGTGGCCGAGTTCAACGCCGCCTGCGGCCCGAACGACGGTTTCGACCCCTTCCACAAGGACGGGCTGCGCACGGGCACCGGGATCACACCCCCCAAGTCGAACTGGGCCCAGCCGATCGACAAGGCCCCCTACGTGGCCTACGCCGTGACCTGCGGGATCACGTTCACCTACGGCGGGCTCAAGATCGACACCGGAGCCAAGGTCCTGTCCACCGTCAACGCCCCGCTGGGCGGGCTGTACGCCACGGGCGAGATCGCCGGCGGGTTCTTCTACCACAACTACGCCGCCGGCTCGGGCCTCATGCGGGGGGCCACGTTCGGCCGCATCGCCGGGCGCAACGCGGCGGCCCACGCCCTGGCCGGCGGGGCGGCGGGCTGACGATGGCCGACCTGCCGGTGGCGATCGTGCGGGGCGGGACCTCGAAGGGCGTGTTCCTCCATCTCGACCTCGTGCCGGGCGACCCGGCCGAGCGGGACCGGCTGCTGCTGCGGCTGATGGGCTCCCCCGATCCGATGCAGCTCGACGGGTTGGGCGGCACCCACTCGTCGACCTCCAAGGTGATGGCGGTGGGGCCGGCCGCGGCTGGGTCGGGGGCCGACGTCGACTACCTGTTCGCCCAGGTGGCGGTGGACGAGGCGGTGGTCGACCTCACCGGCAACTGCGGCAACCTGACCGCCGCCGTCGGCCACTACGCCATCGACGAACAGATGGTGCCGGGCCTCGTTCCCCCCGGCCCGGCCACCACCGTGCTACGGCTGCGGAACCTCAACACGGGGGTGGTGATCCGGGCCACGATCCCGGTGACGGCCGAGGGCCGGGCGGCGTGGGAGGGTGACACCGTGATCGACGGGGTGCCGGGCACCGGGGCCGCCATCGTCACCGACTACCTCGATCCCGGCGGCTCGGTGACGGGCAAGCTGTTCCCCACCGGGGCCCGGGCCGAGGACCTGGGCGGGCACATCGCCTCGATCGTGGACGTGTCGAGCCCGTACCTGTTCCTGGCGGCGGAGTCGTTCGGGCTGACCGGCCACGAGGCGACCGCCGACCTCAACGGTCGTCCCGAGCTGCTGGCCGAGCTGGAGCAGCTACGGGCCGAGGCCGGGCGCCGGATCGGGGTGGCGTCGAAGGCCATCCCCCGCACGGTGCTGGTGGCCACGGGCCGGGATCTGCGGGTGCTGGCCACGTCGATGGGCCGCTTCCACCACGCCGTGCCCATGACGGGGGCCCTGTGCATCGGGGCCGCCGCCCGCCTGGCCGGCACCGTCGTTCACCATGTCACCCGCCCAGCGGCCGTGTCGACCCCCACCCCCACCCCCACCCCCACCCCCGCCAACCCTGCGAACTGTGGCGCCGGCGCGCAAAATGCAGCACCAGGCGCCACAGTTCCTGCTCTGAGTGGGTCGGTGGTACGGATCGAGCACCCCAAGGGGGCGGTGGAGGCCACGGTGGAGATCGACGGCGACGACCGGGTGGCCAGCACCGGCGTGGTCCGCACCGCCCGCCGCCTGCTCACCGGGACGGCCCACCTGTGAGCGGCCAGACCACAGGGGCCCGGCTGCGGCAGCTGATCGCGGCGCCCGAGATCCTGGTGGCCCCCGGGGCCTACGACGCCATCACGGCCCGGGTGCTGGCCCGGGCCGGGTTCGGCGCGATCTACATGACCGGGGCCGGCACGGTGAACGCCCACCTCGGCCTACCCGACATCGCCCTCGGCACGCTGGATGAGTTCGTGGAGAACGCAGCCCGGATCGTCGAGGTGGTGGACGTGCCGGTGTTCTGCGACGCCGACACCGGCTTCGGCAACGCCGTCAACGTGGTGCGCACGATCCGCCGCTTCGAGCAGGTGGGGGTGGCCGGGCTCCATCTGGAGGACCAGGAGAGCCCGAAGCGGTGCGGCCACCTCGACGGCAAGCGCACGGTGAGCGTGGGCGAGATGACGGGCAAGATCCGGGCCGCCTGCGACGCCAGGCGCAGTGACGACTTCGTGGTCATCGCCCGGGTCGACGCCCTGGCCGTGGAGGGCCTGCAGGCGGCCGTGGACCGGGCCGGGGCCTACGCCGAGGCCGGGGCCGACGTGATCTTCACCGAGGCCCTCACCACCTACGAGCAGTTCGAGACGTTCGCCCGGGCCGGGGTGGGAGCGCCGCTGCTGGCCAACATGACCGAGTTCGGCAAGACCCCCTACCTCACGGCTCCGCAGTTCGAAGCGGCCGGGTACGCGGCGGTGATCTTCCCCATGATGGCCTTCCGCCTGATGCTCAAGGCGGTGGTGGACGGTGCGGCCGAGCTGGCCCGCACCGGAACCCAGGAGGGCCTGGTGGACCGCATGGCCACCCGGGCCGAGCTGTACGAGATCATCGACTACCCCGCCTGGGACGACCACGAGCAGCGCTACGTGACCGAAATCGGCGATCTCTGACCTGGGGTGGCCGAAAGCGGCACGCCAGGTCAGAGATCGCCAGGGGAACCACTAACGGGCGGCGTCGATCATGATCTCGACCCGGGCCTTGGGGGCGGCCAACTTGGCCTCCACCGTGGCCCGGGCCGGGGCGTTGGCCGGATCGACCCAGGCCTTCCACGCCTCGTTCATGTTGGCCCACTCGCCGATGTCGGTCAGCCAGATGTTGGCCTTCAGGATCTTGGACTTGTCGGTGCCGGCGGCGGCCAGCAGCTCGTCGACCTGAGCCAGGATCTGCTCGGTCTGGCCCTTGGTGTCGGCGTCCTGGTCGGCCGCCACCAGGCCGGCCAAGTACACCCGGTCGCCGTGGGCCACCGCCTGGCTCATGATGGGGCCCGGCTTGATGCGTTCGATCGTCATGGCCGCAGCGTAGCTGCCGGCTGGCTGGGCCCCGGCCGTGATGGGGTCATGGAACCCGGAGGGTTCCCGGGCGCCAGCCCCCGCAACGGCCCTGTCTAGCAGGTGGTCCGGGACTGTCGGGGGGTGAGAGGATGGCCCCGTGAGCGATCAGGCCGTTACGCACGTCACCGCCATCGAGGATCCCCCCGAGATCCAGAAGGCCAACCCCATTCACGCCGAAGGGGCGACGGCCTACGGCTACGAGCGGCCGATCGTGGCCGGCCTGTCGAGCTACGGCTGGGCGGCGGCGGCCATGATCGAGCTGCTGGGCGAGGAGTGGCTCGACCTCGGCTGGGCCGACCTGGCCCTGCGCCGCCCGGTGTTCGCCGGCGACCGCCTCACCACCACCGCCACCCTCACCGGCGACGGTCGCTGCCACTACGTGCAGGTCAACGAGGCGGGCAAGGCCACGGTGGAGGGCGACGCCGGCCTCGGCCTGGCCCCCTTCCACGGCGAGTGGCAGCTCCCCACCCGGCGGGACCCGGTGCCCCCGGCCGACGTCCGGCCCCTGCTGCTGCCGGAGCAGGCCCCGGTGGACGAGGACTACCCGCCGATGGCGGCCGACCTGTCGCTCGAGCGCACCCGCTGGTGGTCGGCCGGCCGCCTGGGCGACCACCACCCCCGCTACCACGACGGCGACCACCCCCGGGCCCACCCCAGCTGGGTGCCGGGCCAGATGACGCCCCTGATCCGCCACAGCTACCGCTTCGCCGCCGGTATCCACACCACGGGCCGGGTGCAGTACCTGGCCCCCATGCGGGCCCCGATGACGGTGACGGTCGCCGGCCGCTGGATCGGCAACACCGAACGCAAGGGCAAGTGGTGGTCCACCAGCGACGCCGTGTTCCTCGCCCCCGACGGCACCGAGCTGGCCCGCTGCCAGCAGGCCCAGATCCTCCTCCCCCCACTGCCCAAGAAGGAGACCCCCTGATGTCCGACCCCCAGATGCCGGCCGCGCCCGAGGTGCTGGTGGACCGCGACGGCGCCGTCGCCACCGTCACCCTCCACCGGCCCGAGGCCCTCAACGCCATCACCCCCACCATGCTGGGCGCCCTGGGCGACGCCCTGGAGGGACTGGCGGCGGACCCCGCCACCCGGCTGGTGATCCTGACCGGGTCCGGGCGGGCGTTCAGCGCCGGCGTCGACCTGAAGGCGCTGGGCGACCGGGAGCTCCACAACGGCAAGGTGGGCGACATCCTCGACCTGCCGGCCCGCCGGGTCACCGGCCTCCTCACCACCATGCCCCAGGTGACCGTGGCCAAGGTCAACGGGTTCTGCTTCACCGGAGCCCTGGAGCTGGCCCTGGCCTGTGATCTGATGGTGGTCGCCGACGAGGCCAAGCTGGGCGACACCCACGCCAAGTTCGGGATACGCCCCACCTGGGGCATGAGCCAGCGCCTGCCCCGGGCGGTGGGGATGCAGGCGGCCCGGGAGCTGTCGCTCACCGCCCGCACGTTCACCGGGGCCGAGGCCCGATCGATGGGGATGGCGGCCCGCAGCGCCCCCCAGGCCGAGCTCGACACCGCGGTGGCCGATCTGGTGACGGCGATCCTGGCCAACAGCGACGACGCCCTGCGGGCCTACAAGGATCTGTACCGCCAGACCCAGGAGCTGCCGCTCAGCCAGGCGCTGGGTTACGAGTACGGCACCGACTACGACATCGCCGACACCGCCGATCGCCTGGCCGGGTTCCGCTAGCTGCTCCCGCTGGGCGTCACCCGCCGGCCGGCCCCCGGCCCCGGGGCCGGTGGCTGCTCGGCCTCCTGCCGGCGACGGGCCAGATGGCGCTGCTCGGCCGGGTTGTCGGTCAGGGCCCGGGCCCGGGTGAACGCCGCCGCTGCCTCGGCCGGGCGTCCCGCCCGGGCCAGGAGCTCGGCCCGGGCGGCGTGGAACAGGTGGTAGCCGTCCACGCCGGCGAGGGCGTCGAGCACGGCCAGGCCGGCCTCGGCACCGTCGACCATGGCCACCGCCACGGCATGGTTCACCTGCACCACCGGCGAGCCGGTCATGGCCACCAGCTGGCGGTAGGCGGCGGCGATGGCCGGCCAGTCGGTGGCGGCGGCGCTGGGGGCGTTGGCGTGGTACCCGGCGATGACCGCCTGGAGCTGGTACGGGCCGGGCCGCATCCGGCTGATGGCCCGGTGGAGGACGGCGTTGGCGGCGGCGATCTCGGCCCGGTCCCACCGGGCCCGGTCCTGGTCTTCCAGCAGGACGAGCTCGCCGGCGGCGTCGGTCCGGGTGGCCAGGCGGGCCCGGTGGAACCGTTGCAGGGCGAGCAGGCCCAGCACCTCGGGGTGGTCGGGCACGAGCTCGCCCAGCAGCTCGGTCAACCGCACCGCCTCGTCCACCAGGTCCACCCGCACCACGTCGCCCGAGTGGCCGCGGCTGAGATAACCCTCGTTGAACACGAGGTACAGCACCGACAGCACGACCTCGATCCGGGTGTCGAGGTCGGCCGGGATCCGCAACGGGATGCCGGCGTCGCGGATCTTGCGCTTGGCCCGCACGATCCGCTGGGCCAGCGTCGCCTCGGACAGGAGGAAGGCGGCGGCGATCTCCGGCACCGACAGGCCGCCCACCAGCCGCAGGGTCAGAGCCGTCTGCGCCTCACGGCCCAAGGCCGGGTGGCAGCACAGGAGCATCAGCCGGAGCCGGTCGTCGTCCACCGGGTTGTCGCCAGGGTCGTCGTCGACCAGGAGCGGGCGGCGGTGCGACGGGGCCGCCCCGCCATCGCCGGCGGCCGACATGGCGTCGGCGGCCAGCTCGGGGGCAGCCGCCATCGTGCGCCGCCAGGCGCTGGACGTGCGGCGCAGCCGGTCGATCGCCTTGCGCCGGGCGACGGCCAGGAGCCAGCCCGGCGGGTTGGCCGGCACACCCCGCGGGCCCCAGGTGCGGGCCGCCTCGGTCAGCGCGTCCTGCACCGCCTCGTCGGCCAGGTCGAGGTCGCCGAACCGGCGGGCCAGGAGTGCGAGCACCCGCCCGCTCTCCTCCCGGGCCAGCCGGGTCAGCGCCGCCGCGGTGTCGTCGGCCGGCGGTGCCGCCTCAGCCGGCATCGGGCCGGAACGCCACCGGCCGGATCTCGAACGAGGCGAACGGCAGGGGGATGGCCGACGCCAGCTCGATGGCCTGGTCCAGGTCGTCCGCCGACACCATGTAGAAGCCGCCGAGCTGCTCCTTGGTCTCGACGAAGGGCCCGTCGGTGACGGCCGGAGCGGCGTCGCCGCTCCGGTGCACGGTGGTGGCTGTGGCCGTGGGCTGGAGGCTGGCGCCGGCGATCCAGTGACCGCCGTCGATGAGCCGCTGGTTGTAGGCCATCCAGCCCGCCATCATCTCGTCGAACCCGGGCATGCCGGGGCCGGGCCGCTCGGCGTGCTCGTCGGTGTGGATGAGGATCATGTACTCCATCGTGGGACCTCGTTCGTAGGGGTTACCGCCATGACGCAGCCCTCCGCCCGATTCGACAGACCCCGACCGATCTTTTCCGCGTTCGTCCCGACGGCCTAGGAGGGCTGGCGGTAGCGGAAGTCGCAGTGGGACGCACCCTGCATCCGGGTCTGGGTGCGGTTGAACTCGAGCCCGGGGGCCATGCCCTCGAAGCTGGCGAAGTCACGGTTGCAGCTGAGCAGGAAGCCGAGCTCGCCGGCGTCGAGCTCGTCGTACATCTCCACGAACTGGCAGCGGGTGACATCGAAGCCGAACCGCTCGGTGTCGTCCTCCACCACCTCGATCGTGAGCGAACCCTCGCTCACCGGCCCGCCGGAGCGGAACCGCTCCGACAGCTCCACCACGGTCTCGATGGGGTGGGCCTCGCGCTGGGCCGCCCCCTGGCTGCGGGCCAGGTTGCGGATGGCGTCGGCCACCACCTCGTTCACCTCGTCGACCCCGAAGCGGGCCTGCATGGCCCGGATCACGGGGATCAGCACCATGGCCTCGATGCGGCGCCGCTCCAGCAGCGGAAGGTCGTCGACGGTGGCGGTCTTGTCGGTCATCGCTGGGTCTTCCTCTCCCCCTGGGCCACCGTGGCCCGATGGTCAGTGATCCTCGACGCTACAGCCCTCGGCCGGCAGGATCTGGCTGCGCAGCCCCCGGGGGCCGATCGTGATCCAGCCGAAGGTGGCCTCGGGGGCCCGGCGGCGCTGGGTGGGCGAGCCGGGGTTGAACAGCCGCTGACCGTGGGCGCTGGGCACGTTGAGAGGTAGGTGGCTGTGGCCGAAGATGACCAGCTCGGCGTCGGGGAACCAGCGCTTGAGGCGCAGCTCGCGGCCGGTGCGGGCGCCCGAGTCGTGCACCATGGCCAGGCGGTGGCCGCCGAAGCAGACCTCGAGGCGCTCCGGCAGGCGATCTTCGAGCCCGTGGTCGTTGTTGCCGAGCACGGCGTGGAGCGGGACCCGGGCGGCCAGCTCGTCCAGCAGGGCGGCCTCGGTGACGTCGCCGGCGTGGAGCACGGCCGTTGCCCGCTCCAGCGCCCGCCACACCGGTTGGGGGAGCCGATCCACCCGATCCTCGGTGAGGTGGGTGTCGGCCAGGACCAGCAACCGGTGCTCGTCGGGTGGGGGCACCGTTCCATTGTGGACCATCAGGGGCGGTCGGGTACAAGCGGTACTGCCCAGGGTGTCCCCCACCAGGGGCGGAGGCGGCTTGCTAGGTTCCTGGACATGAAGAATCAAGCGTCCGTCGATCGTCACGCCCCGGCAGCCCGCTCCGCCCGATGGGGGCGCCGGGGTGTCGTCGCCGCGCTGGCCGCCACCGCCGTGGTGGCCGGGGCCGCCGGAGCCGCCGGAGCCCGCTTCGGGTTCGAGGTGCGGGGTTCGGGCGGGGGTGGAGCCGGCGCCGTGCTGCGGTGCAACGGGGGCATGACCCGGCTCAGCCACGTGTTGTTCGAGGGGGCATCGGTGTTCCCCGGCGATCCGATCCCCACCGTCGAGATCGTCAACGCCATCGACCCCGACGGGTTCAAGCTGGAGCTGGTCACCACCGGCACCCACACCGGCACCCATCTCGACGCCCCCGGCCACTTCCACGACGGCGGCCGGACGGTCGACCAGCTGGAGGCCGAGGATCTGGTATGGCCGGCCTACGTGATCGACGTCCGCAACCGGATCGCCGCCGACGGGCCGGACGACTTCCAGCTCACCGTCGACGACGTCCGCCGGGTGGAACGGCGGCAGGGCAGAATCCCCAACGGGGCGTTGGTGATCATCCGGACCGGGTTCGACACCGCGTTCGGCACCCCGGCCTACGACGAACCCGCCCCCGGCTTCGCCGGGGAGACCGTGCAGTGGCTCTTCGACGAGCGCCACATCGGTGGGGTCGGCTCCGACACCTACGGCCCCGACGCCACCTCCGACGAGGACTTCTCGGCCACCGACACCGCCCTGGGCAACGACGGGATCGCCATGCCCGGGCTCAACAACCTCGGCTCCCTCAACCCCACCGGCGACATCGTCATCGCCGGCGTGGTGCCGCTGAAGGACGGCTCCGGCTACCAGATCGACCCCCTGGCCTGCCACAGCCGCAAGCGCTGAGCCTGCGCCTGGCGGCCGCCCCCCTGGCCTCAGCAGGATCCGTCGTCGGCGGGACCCGCCGCCCGGGACAGGTTCCAGCCGAGGATCCCGTACCCGGCTGAGGCGTCGCCCTCGGCGCACAGCCACCGGGTGACGCTGTCGGGCCGACCACCGACGTCCGACCAGTCGAAGGCGGCGATCGGGCCCCGGGCATCGGGTCCGAGGCGGAGCAGGTAGGGCACGTCGAGGGGGCGGGCACCGGCCGCTGGGGAGGGGTCGATGGCCCGGGCGAGGTTGGCCCGGGCCACGATGGCCGCCGGGTTGGCCCAGGCGTAGGCCACGGCCACCGCCGCCGCGCTGAGCACGGTGGCCGACTGCAACCAGGCGCGGCCGGGTGCCACCCCCAGCGACCGGGCCACCGACAGCACCGTCATCAACGCCAGCCAGCCGAGGAAGGTGGCCACAGCCAGGCGGAGCATGGTGAGCCCGTAGGCATCCATGTAGTAGGCGAGCCGGGCGAACGTGGCCGCCACCAACACGATCAGGGCGATCCCGATCACGGCCGCCGGCCCCTTGTCGGCGGCCCCCAACCCCAGGAAGCGCTGGGTGAGGTTGAGCACGGCCAGCGACAGGGCCGCCACCGCCACCAGCTGGAAGAAGCCCTGGCGGGCATACTCGGCCACGGTCAGCCCCTGGCTCTGGATCACGGTGCGGGCGCCGCCGCTCACCACCACCAGCTGCACGCCGCACCACAGCGACAGGAGCCCGGCGGCGGCCCAGCGGGCGGCCCGCGACTCCACCCGCAGCCGGCCCGACGGGGTGGCGGTGTCGCCCGCCGCCCGGTCGTGCGGCCCAGTTCCCGGGCCGTGGGATCGCAGCGCCAGCACCGCCAGCCCCGCCAGCGGCACGAACAGGACCGCGGTGACGACCAGGTGGTCGACGCCAGCGCCAGGCCGGAACGAGGTGAGCACGGCCCCGAACACGGCATCGCCGCTGGCCAGGAGGCCACCCAGTAGCACCAGCACCACGGCAGCGGCCAGAGCTGCCCGGGCCGCCTGCCCGGCCCGGCCCGGGCCCACCCGGGGCAGGCGGTCGACGAAGGCCGACAGCCAGGCCGGCACCGAGACCAGCCCGGCGAACCAGGCACCGGCGGAACGGAGCCAGGTCGGGCCCCGGTCGGTGCGCAGGCCGTCGGCGGCGGCCAGGAGCACCAGCGCCGCCACCGCGCTGCCCGTGATCCACGCCACCCAGGGCGACGCCCGCAGCACGAAGGCGCTGGAGGCGGCCACCACCAGGGCCGCCACCACCCGTTGGGTCCCGGTGCGCAGGCCGCCGGCCGCCCCCACCAGGCCGACGAGGCACAGAGCGACGGCAGAACCCGCCAGCGTGCCCGCCGGCAGCCGGATGGCCACGTCGCCCAGCGCCGCCGCCGCCAGCACCCAACCCAGCACCGCCGATCGGGCCGCCGGCACCTCGGGCCGGGTCCGCGCCGGGGCCGTCCCGGCGCCGCTCCCGCCGGCCCCACCGCCCCGGCTCCAGCGAGGCGCTCGCGAGCCGGGTGGCGACAGGGGTGGCGGCGGCGGCACCAGCCCCGGTGAGGCGAACGGCGCCCCCTCCCGGGAGCCGCTCGCCGACCCGGCGGACGAGGCCACGGGCCGGCTCGGGGGGTGGGGCGCGTCGAAGCAGGGGGTGCTGGTGGTTGACATGGTCCTCTCCAGGGTGATCGAGCCGGGCGCCCGGGGGCGGGCCGGCCCAGGGGTCAGTTGCGGGACGCCGGTCGGGCCGGGTCGGTTGGTCGCTCCCGGTTGGGCCGGGCCGGCAGGCTCACGCCGACCCTGGCCCCCCGGGGCCGGTTGGACGAGATCGTGATCGTGCCGCCGTGGCGCTCCACGATCCGCTTGCAGATGGCGAGGCCCAGCCCGGCCCCGCCGCCTCCGGTGAGGGCGGTGCCGTCGGCCTGCCAGAACCGCTCGAACACCCGGGTCTGATGCTGGGGCGCGATCCCTGGCCCGAGGTCGGCCACGTGCACCACCACCTCGGTGTCGCCGCCGTCGGCCGTCACCGTGACCTCGCTGCCGAGCGGGGCGAACCGCAGGGCGTTGCCGATCAGGTTGGTGAACAGCTGGTGGAGGCGGGCCTCGTCGCCCATCACCCCCAGCGGGCCGTGGGTGGCCAGCGTGATGTTGGCCCCCGGATGCAGCATCTCGGCCTCGGCCACCACCTGCTTGAGCAGCACGCCCAGCGCCACCAGCTCCCCCGACCCGGGGTCGCCGCTCTCCAGCCGGTTCAGGTCGAGCAGCTGCACCACCAGGGTGGACAGGTGCTCGATCTGGGCCAGCATGGTGGCCAGGGTCTCCGGGGTGGGATCGGTGACCCGGTCCACCAGGTTCTCGATCTGGCTGCGCAGGGCCGTCACCGGCGTCCGCAGCTCGTGGGAGGCGTTGGCCACGAACTCCTTCTGGACCCGGTCGACCTCGGCCAGGGCCGCCGCCATCTGGTTGAAGGCGGCCGCCAGCTGGCCCACCTCGTCGTTGGCCCGCACCGGCACCCGCTGGCTGTAGTCGCCCTGGCGGAGGGCGGCGGCGGCCGCCGCCATCTGGCGCAGAGGTGAGGTCATGCCCCGGGCCAGCACCTGGACCGCGGCCAGGGCCAGGGCCCCCGCCAGCAGCGGCCGCAGCCACACCGGCCACCCCAGGTAGTAGCCGATCTGGCTCATCAGGGCGGTCACGGCCACGGCGGCCACGATCACGATCGACCACTTGGTCTTGATGCTGCCCACCCGGTCGAGCGGGCGGGGGCGATGGACCCGCAGCCAGGTGACGACGCGGCCGAGGCTCACGGGGCCGACGCCTCCTCCGCCGATGGCCCGGCCGGGCCGTCGAGGTCGCCCAGCGAGTAGCCGACGCCGTGGACGGTGCGGATCACCCCGTCGGCGGTCTTGCGTCGGATCGATCGGATGTGGCTGTCGACCGTGCGGGCGGCCGAGGCGTCGTCGTACCCCCATACCTGGTCGATCAGCTGGCCCCGGGACAGCACGGCCCCGTCGGCCCGCACCAGCACCCGGAGCAGGTCGAACTCGGTGGGCGTGAGGTGCACCGCCTCGCCCCGGAACGTGACCCGGCGCCGGGCCGGGTCGACCTCCAACGCCCCGGACCGCACCGGGGCGGCGGCCACCGCCGACTCGTTGACCCGGCGCAGCACGGCCCGTACCCGGGCCATCAGCTCCTTCATCGAGAACGGCTTGGTCAGGTAGTCGTCGGCCCCCAGGCCCAGACCCACCAGCACGTCGGTCTCGTCGGTGCGGGCAGTCACCATGATCACCGGCACCCGGCGCCGGGTGTGGACCTGGCGGCACACCTCGAGGCCGTCGAACCCGCTCAGGTTGAGGTCGAGGATGATCAGGTCCGGATCGGTGGCGGCGGCCCGCTCGACGGCGCTGGGGCCGTCGGCGGCCAGCAGGGCCCGGAAGCCTTCGGCCCGGAGCCGGGCCACGATCGCATCGGCGATCGACGGCTCGTCCTCCACCACCAGGATCGTCTCGCCCTCCGACGGTGTCACGTCGATCAACCCTAAACCACGCGTGCGGAGAAGTCCGTCGGCGGTTGTGAAGATGTGGTGCAGGTGCTGCTCTTCGGGGGCTCTCGCCCCCGCCGACGGTCGCCTTCGGCTCCCTAGCCGTCGTAGAAGAACGGCTTGTGCAGGCCCAGGAGCTGGGCTTCCCGCTCCGAGCCGATCCGGGCCCGGGCCTCGGGGGCCACGTGGTTGACGGTGTCGGTGGTGAGGACCCGCTGGGCGATGTCACGCCGACCGTAGTGGCACTGCACGAACAGCCGGCCCTGGCCGCTGGCCAGCGAGGGGGTGCCCCGGTGCCAGCTGTCGCTCACGAACAGCAGCACGTCGCCGGCGTCGGCCTCGGGGGCCACGGCCGTGCGGCCCTCGTAGCTGAGATCCGGGTCGTTGATCCGGTCCCGGGGCGGGAGGCGACCCGAACGGTGGGAACCGGGGATCACGGCCGTGGGGCCGTCGGCCGTGGTGACGGGGCGGAGCCACAGGTGGGCGCCGATCACGAACACCGGATAGGGGATGCGGTCGTCCCACGGCACACCGTCGGGCCGGGGCACGTGGGGGCCGGCGTCGCAGTGCCACGGACCGCCAGGGAAGTCGGGCGGGTTGCGCCAGCAGGTGTTGGCGATGACGTGGCAGTCGTCGCCCAGCAGGGGCTCGATGGCGGCCAGGATCGCCGGGTGGGCGATGGCCCGCTGCACGGCCGGGCTGCGGTTGTACATCTCGTAGCGGAAGTCGGGCCGGTCGGCTTCCCGGAAGCGGACGTCGGGCTCGGTGGCGCCGTACACGGCGTCGATCTCGGCCGTCAGCCCGGCCACCTCGGCCGGCGTGAACACCCCGGTGAGCAGGGACCAGCCCTCCGCTTCGAGCTGGGCCGACGCCGCCGGCACCCCCGAGTCCAGCAGCCCCAGGTTCCTTCCCACACGCCGGATCATGGCTCCGACGGTACTTCAATGGCGGAGTCCGGCCCCAGATCGACGGGGCCCGGTGGCGCGATCCATGATGTCGCCATGCCTCAAGGACCCACCTGGACCATCGGCGACGTGAAGGTCACCAGCATCATCGAGATCGATCAGCACTGGCGCTTCGCCTGGCTGCTCCCGGCGGTCACC
Organism: Acidimicrobiales bacterium; assembly: GCA_041394285.1. GTDB lineage: Bacteria > Actinomycetota > Acidimicrobiia > Acidimicrobiales > SZUA-35 > CADEDH01. Next base: position 49,013 of record JAWKIL010000005.1, read on the forward strand.
GACGACGATCTGGCCCGGCACAGCTGGCTCTCTCCCGACTTCGTGGACGAGAAGGGCAAGATGATCCTGCGCATCCAGGCGCTGGTGGTGGAGAGCCAGGGGCAACGGATCATCGTCGACACCTGTGTGGGCAACGACAAGCCCCGGCCCACCCCCCTGTTCGACAAGCTCCAGACCACCTTCTTCGACGACCTGGTGGCCGCCGGGTTCGAGCCCGACTCGATCGACCAGGTGATCTGCACCCACATGCACGTGGACCACGTGGGGTGGAACACGAAGCTGGTGGACGGCCAGTGGGTGCCGACGTTCCCCAACGCCCGCTACCTGTTCGGTCGCACCGAGTTCGAGCACTGGTCGAAGACCGACGAGACGGCCGTGTACGGCGACGTGATGGGCGACTCGGTGGACCCCATCGTGGCCGCCGGGCTGTCGATGCTGGTCGACAACGACCACCACCTGACCGACGAGGTCTACCTGGAGCCGACGCCGGGCCACACGCCCGGCCACAACAGCGTGCGGATCCGCTCGGCTGGCCAGGAGGCCGTGATCACGGGCGACATGATCCACCACCCGATCCAGTTCCCCATGCCCGACCTGACGTCGGACGCCGATACGAGCAACGCCGGGGCGGTGGCCACCCGGCGGGCAGCGTTCGACCGCTGGTGCAAGGCCGGGCTCCTCGTGATCGGCACCCACTTCGCCGGGGTCGGCGCCGGCCGCCTCGAAGCCGACGGCGACACCTGGCGCCTCGTCAGCTAGTGGGGCCAACAGGCCGGTCGGCCGGACTTTTCACCGAGCCGATCACGGGTGACGACCTCCGTCAGAAGTTCCGGAGCCGCCGCCGACTTTTGACCGAGGCGATCACCGGTGACGCCATGGGCCAAAAAGTGGCGGCTGAGCGTCAGCTGGAGCTGCCGCGGGCGGCGATCCGACGGAGGGGCGGAAGGGTGGGCGGGGGCTGCTTGCGGGGGGGCAGCTCCGCCAGCAGCTCGGCCGTGATGGCGGCGATCTGGGCCACGGCCCGCTCGAAGACCTCCTCGGTGGCGGGGCTGGTCTTCTGCACACCGGAGATCTTGCGCACGTACTGGCGGGCCCCGGCCTCGATCTCGGCCGTGGTCGCCGCCGGCTCCAACCCCCGCAGGGTGGTGATGTTGCGACACATGCCGCCCATTGTGGCGCCCCCCGGCCCGACGTGGCGGGCCGCGCCGGATCGGGGCGGGATCAGCGGAAGACGCAGATCTCACCGGCCCACAGCTCGGTGACGGTGGCCGTGTCTTCCGGGCCGGTCAGGAGACCCCCCATACCGCCGGCCTCCCCGCTGCCCTCGGTGGCGAACTCGGTGCCGAGGCTCGACTCGTCGACCTGGATCACGATGGCCGACTCCACCTCGGCCCGGGTGGAGCCCAGCCCGGCCCCGCTCACCGTGGTGAGGGGCGACCCCCGGTCGAGCTGCCAGCTGATCATCTGGTCGTCCCGGATGTCTACGGAGAGCTGGCCCGGCCACCGCAGCTGTTCATCCGCCTGGTTCCCGCACTCGGGGCTGGACGGGGTGACGGTCGGCGACGTCCCGAGCACGGCTTCGACGGCGGTGGCCACCTCGTCCCGTCCCGAACCGAACGGCAGCAGGATGATGCGGGCGCCGTCGACGAATTGCAGGCCGTCGGGCCCCACCGCCAGGCCGGCCTCGGTCGAGGGCGCCGAGGTGGTGGCGGTGGACGACGAGGTGGCGCCGCCGCCGGCCGTCGCGGAGCTCTGGCTCCCCTCCTCGACGGTGCTCACCGCCCCCGGCTCGGTGGTGGCAGCGCTCGCCTCCGGGGTGGACGCCGACCCGACGGTGGCGCTGCCCTCGTCGGTCGAGCTGCTGCAGGCGGTGACGGCCAGCCCGAAGGCCACGACGACGGCCAGCGCCCGCGTTCCCACCTGCCCCGCCGGGCTGAGGCCGGTCACGGCTGCACCACCCAGTACCCGTCGATCATCGTGACCCTCCCACTCCCTGGCACCGGGCCCGGCCCCAGCTCCTGCAGCTGGCGCATCTCGTCGACCCAGGCGTTGTGCTGGTACTCGTGGTTGATGGCAGCTACGAGCACACCGGCGGCGATGATAGGCATCTGGCCGGGGGCGCCCACCGCACCCCGGTCGATCCGCTCTACCATGGCCCGGGTCCGCTCCCCCACTGCGGCCCGGTAGGCGCCGAGGCGGGACCGGTCGGGGAGGTCGCCCCGCTCGGTCTCGGGGGTGGCCGAGTCGAACACGGCGTCGAGCTCGGGATCAGGGCTGGGTTCGGCCGACAGCAGGTTGCGGATGAGGAAGTGGTTGACGGCGGCCTGGTGGCCGAGGTGCCAGGCGATGGCGCTCGACTCGGCGCTGGGCCGCCAGAACAGCGCCGGGTCGTCGAGATCGGCCGTCAGTTGATCGGTCCACGCTCGGGCCAGGTCGTACTCGTCGAGCAGGTCGCGCAGGGTGAGAGCGGTCATGGCCACCAGGATGGCGGCCCCGGGCGGCGATGCCCCCGGGCCGATCGAGGCCGTCGGTCAGGACGCCGGGCGGTTGGCCTCGACGTAGGCCAGGATCTCGTCCCGGGTCCGGTGGTGACCGGGTTGCAGGATCAGCCGGTCGACGCCGAGCTCGGCGTAAGCCTCGAGGTCGCCCGGCTTGAGCCGGCCCTGGGGCGTGATGCTGATCTCCAGGCGGCCCAGGTCGGCCGGGCGCTCGTGCCGGTCGGCGGCCTCGGCCAGCATGGCCAGGTCAGCCTTGGTGGTCTCCGGGCTGCGCATGAACCCGTACCAGCCGTGGCCCAGGGTGACGGCCCGCTTGGCCGCCGACTTCGTGTGACCGCCGACGACCACCGGGATCGTGGCCCGTCCCGGCCCCTGGGCCGGCTTGGGGTTGGCGGTGACGCTGGTGAAGTTGACGTACTCGCCCTCGAAGGAGGCGGCGTCGGTGCTCCACAGCAGGCGCATGGCGGCCAGGTACTCGTCGGAGCGCTTGCCCCGGGCGGCGAGCGGCACGCCGCAGGCCGTCATCTCCGGTTCCAGGTAGCCCACGCCGAGGCCGAAGATGAACCGCCCGCCCGACAGGTGGTCGAGGCTGGCCAGGCTCTTGGCCAGCACCGCCGGCTGGCGTTGGGGCAGGATGATGATCCCGGAGCCGAGGCGGATGGTGGAGGTGGCGGCGGCCACGTAGGCCAGGGCGACGGCGGTGTCGACCATGGGGACCTCGGGGGCGGCGGGCGACGGCGGGGCCTGGGGGTCGGGCAGGACGATGTGCTCACCCGTCCACACCGACTCGTAGCCGGCGGCCTCCGCCGCCCGGGCCACGGTGACCATGGTCTCCGGGTCGGCCATGTTGCCCATGTTGATGCCGAACAGGGCGATTTTCGGGTTCGTCATGCAACGCAGCGTAGCTGCCGGCCGGGTTGGGCTCCCGGCCTAGATGGGGCACGGGGCGCAGCCCCGCAACACGCAGCGTAGCTGCCGGCCGGGTTGGGCTCCCGGCCTAGATGGGGCACGGGGGCGCAGCCCCCGCAACACGCAGCGTAGCTGCCGGCCGGGTTGGGCTCCCGGCCTAGATGGGGCACGGGGGCGCAGCCCCCGCAACACGCAGCGTAGCTGCCGGCCGGGTTGGGCTCCCGGCCTAGATGGGGCACGGGGGCGCAGCCCCCGCAACACGCAGCGTAGCTGCCGGCCGGGTTGGGCTCCCGGCAGACGGTCACACGTCCAAGCGGTCGTAGACCCAGCCCTCGGCGTGCATGATGAGCCGGTGCCGGGGGCCGTCGGCGTCGGCCGGGCCGCCCTCGTAGGCCACGTCGCCGAACCAGGCGACGGTGCGGGGTTCCTTGCCGATGGGGCGGGTGCGGAACAGCTCCGGCTCCCGGCCCCGGGCCCAGGCCATGGCGTCGGCCACGGTGGCGTGGGCCTCCAGCTCGTGGAGCGTGACCCAGGTGGGGGGCACGAGCTCGATCTGACCGGCGTCACGCCGGGCTTTGGCCTCGCGGGGCGAGATCCAGACGTGATCGTGGATCTCGTCGCCGTCGATGGCCACGTCGCCGTCGGGGGCGTGGGTGACGAAGAACCAGGTGGAGAAGCGGCGGACAGGACCTCGGCCGCTCACCATCTGGGGGGCCGCCGGCGGTACCCAGTGCGACCAGGTCTCCATGTCGTCGGGCGCGATCACGAGGCCGCACTCCTCCTCGGCCTCCCGAACGGCGGCCCGTCGGGCCGAGGCGAGACTGTCACCGGGCACGATCTCGTCGTCGTCCACCCGACCGCCGGGAAACACCCACATGCCGCCGAACGGGCCCTCGTTGTTGCGGCGCAGCATCAGCACCTCGAGCCCGGTGGGGGTGTCGCGCAGGACCACCACGGTGGCGGCCGGGGTGAGGTCGTCGTCGTCTTCGATCACGGGGCCAACGTACGGGGCCGGGGGAGCCGGTGCCAATGCGCCGGACGGGCCGGGGGTCGGCCGTGGAGGTGACCCTTTGATGGGTAGAGCGGAGGCCGCCAGGGCGAGCAGCACCCGGAGGCGCTGCGTTGCTGTGCGTTGGAGGAGGAGCGGCCCCCGCTGCTACCCATCGACTCCGGTGAGGGTGATGATCACCGGCATGAGTACCATCGACAGCTGAGGGCGTGTCCTTGAGCCCCAATTGCGGCCCGGCACCCCCCGCCCCGAACTCACCTGAACCTGCGGAGCCGGCCATGCTGGGAGACAACTTCCTCGCCTACCTCACCCTGGCCCTGGGGGCGGCGCTCGCCCTCGGCACCGGCCTGGCCCTGGCGAAACCCCAGGTCGACGAGGCCACCGGCGAGACGGTCAAAGCGCCGATCGGGCGGTCCATGATCCAGATCACGATCGGCACCATCGCCGCCGTGTGGGGTCTGGCCACCCTGCTCAACTGAGCACCTCTCGGGAGGCGGGGACGCTAGAACTCGTCGGGCCCACCGCCCTTGGGCGGCGACGTGCGGGCCATGTTGTCGAACCGGGTGTACTGGCCCCGGAAGGCGAGCCGGACCCGGCCGGTGGGGCCGTTACGGTGCTTGGCCACGATCACCTCGGCCACCCCCTTGTCGGGCGAGGCCTCGTCGTACACCTCGTCCCGGTAGAGGAACAGCACCACGTCGGCGTCCTGCTCCAGTGAGCCCGACTCTCGCAGGTCCGACAGCATGGGCCGCTTGTCGGTGCGCTGCTCGAGGGAGCGGTTGAGCTGGGCCAGGGCGATCACGGGGGCTTCCAGCTCGCGAGCCAGAATCTTCAGGTTCCGGGAGATCTCCGACACCTCCACCTGGCGGCTCTCGGCGTTGGACCGTCCGCTCATCAGCTGGATGTAGTCGATCACGATCATCCCCAGGTCACCTTCCCGGCTCTTGAGCCGGCGGGCCTTGGCCCGGATGTCCATGATCGAGGTGTGGGGGTTGTCGTCGATGTAGATGGGGGCCTCGGCCAGGCGGCCCACGGCGTGGGAGATGCGGGTCCACTCCGCCTCCTCCAACCGGCCGGTCTTCACCTTCCCCGAGTCGACCAGGGCCTCCGAGCACAGCAGACGCTGGGAGAGCTCCAGCTGGCTCATCTCCAGGGTGAAGATCAGCACCGGCTTGCGGTCTTTCATGGCCGAGTTGCACGCCATCCCGAGCGCGAACGCCGTCTTGCCCATGGCGGGCCTCGCGCCCACGACGTAGAGGGCGTTGGGCTGGAGGCCGGCAAGCTTCTCGTCGAGGTCGAGGTAGCCGCTGCTCATGCCGGTGATGGCTTCGCCCCGGTCGTACAGCATCTCGATCCGGTCGAGGTTGGCCGGCAGCAGATCCCGGATGGCGGCGGTGGTGTTCGTGACCCGGCGCTGGGCCACGTCGAACATCTTGGCCTCGGCGTCGTCCACCGCCTGGAGCACGTCCTCCGGAACGCTGTAGGCCATCTCGGCGATCTCGTTCGACACCGAGATCATGCGGCGGAGCAGGGCGTGCTCCTCCACGATCTTGGCGTAGTGGTAGGCGTTGGAGATGGCGGGGGTGGTGGCCTGGAAGTCGAGCAGCACGGCGGGCCCGCCCACCTCGTCGAGCATGCCGGCCCGCTTGAGCTCGTCGGCCACGGTGACGGCGTCGACCGGCTCGCCGCTGGAGTAGAGGCTCAGGATCGCCTCGTACAGGTGCCCGTGGGCCGGCTTGTAGAAGTGCTCCGGCTCCAGGATCTCCACGACCTCGGCGATCGCCTCCCGGCTGAGCAGCATGGCGCCCAGCACCGACTCCTCGGCCCGCAGGTTGTTCGGGGGGACGCGGCTCAGAGCAGACGGGCGGGGAGAGCCATCAGGCATGGGATGCATCCTGTCCTGGTGTGCCTGTGGGCATCTAGACGGTCAACGTTGGGGGAAACCTGTTGAAAACCGGGATATCCACGTGCATATCCCAAGCTTGTGGGAAACCTTGGGGAAACAGGGCGCGCTGAAATCCACAGCCTGGCCCTGTTATCCCCACCGCCTGTGGGAATTGTGTCGTCCGGCTGACGCCGGACGACCACTGTGACAACTAGGCCGGGACGACCGAGATCGACACCGGGAACTGGACGTCGTGGTGGGGCTTGACCGTGACAGCGTGGATGCCGAGCGAGCGGATCGGCTCGTCGAGATCGATCATCCGGCGGTTCAGCTCCACCCCGGCCTGCGCCTGGACGGCGTCGGCGATCTCAGAGGTGGTGACGGAGCCGAACAGCTTGCCTTCGCCCCCGGCCCGAGCCTGGATCTCGATGGTCTTGGCCACCAGGATCTTGGCGATCTCCTCGGCCGCTTCCCGCTCGCGGGCGTTGCGGACCTGCCACGACTTCTTCATCGCCGCTGCCTGGGCCACCACGCCGGTGCTGGCCTGCTGGGCCTTGCCCGCCGGGATCAGGAAGTTGCGGGCGTGGCCATCGGCCACATCCACGATGTCGCCCCGGTTGCCCAGGCCGCTGATGGTCTCGTGCAGTACGACCCGCATCAGTCCTCTCCCCCATCGTCGGTGCCGACCTCGGGCGCCTCGGCATCGGGCGCGGCCTCGGCGCTGTCGCCACCCCGGGGCTCGGAGTCACGGGGCCCGCGGCCACCGTCACGCCCGCCATCGCGGCCGCCATCGCGGCCGCCTCCGCCCCGCCGCTGGGTGGTCACCCGGCTGGTGTAGGCGAGCAGACCCATCTCCCGGGCGTTCTTGATGGCCCGGGCGATGTCACGCTGCTGCTGGGAGTCGTTGCCCGACACCCGCCGCGAGCGGATCTTGGCCCGGTCGGACATGAAGCGGCGGAGCAGCTCGACGTCCTTGTAGTCGATGTAGGGCACGCTCTCGGTGGCGAGCGGGCTGATCTTCTTCTTCGGCTTGCGGCCGCCGTCTCGTGGCTTGAGCCGGCTGCGGGTGGGTGCTTTGGCCATCAGAACGGCTCCTCGTCTGGGTTGTAGGCAGGGGCTGCTCCGCCGCCGCCCGAGGGCCGGCCGGCGGGGGCGGCACCACCGAAGGTGCCACCGTCGCTCCGCTCGTTGCGGTTGATCTCGACCGTGGCCCAGCGCAGGCTCACGGCGATGTCGTCGGCCACGATCTCGACCTTGGATCGCTTGTCGCCCTCGGGGGTCTCCCACGAGCGCTGGTCGAGGCGGCCGGTCACGGTGACCCGGGTGCCCTTGGCCACCGACTCCGAGACATTCTCGGCCAGCTGGGACCAGGCCGTGACGTCGAAGAACGACACGGCCTCCTCCCACTCCTGGGTCTGGCGGTTCTGCCAGCGCCGGTTCACGGCCACGCCGAACGAAGCCACGGCCTGGCCCGACGGAGTGTAACGCAGCTCCGGCTCCCGGGTGGCGTTCCCGGTGATGGTGACGGTGTTGTCTATGGCCACAGGGGCCTCCTATGCGGTGGCGGCTGCGAGACCTCGACGATGGGCCTCGTCGAGGGGCAGTCGCAGGAACTTGTGGCGGATCACCTCGTCCGCGAGTCGCATCACCCGGTCCAGCTCGGTGAGGGCGTTGGGAGCCGTGAACTCGGCCACCACGTAGAACCCCTCACGGGCCTTCCCCATCTCGTGGGTGAACCGGCGCACGCCCCATTTGTCGAGCTTGGACAGCGTCCCACCGGACTGCTTGGCCATCTCACCGAGCCGGTTCATGAAGGTCTGGATGGCCGACTCTTCAGTGTCGGCTCGGAAGATGACCATGAGTTCGTAAGCCCGCATGGGCTGTTACCTCCCTCCGGACCCGCTCCAGCGAGCGGGGCCCCCGACGGTCAGGGGCAGGGTCTGACGTGGGAGCCCCGGTGGGCCCGACACGCACAGCACTCACGTGGTGCCGACCAGGTGGCCGGCGCGCGAGGCCGTGCCGGAAGGCTACCGATTCCCCAGGCCAAATCCTCATGGACCCAACCTAGGCGGGGGGTGTGACATCTAAGGTCGGAGGTGGGTCCACCACCTGGTGGTGGACTTATCCGTAGGGTGCGTTGTGCCCAGCCTGTCTGGTTTCGGTCTCAGATTGTGACCGGAGCGGACCTGTGGTTCGACTCTCCGCACTGATTGTCGGCCTTGATGGGCTCCACAGCGCTTGTGAACTCCTGTTGGGAACTCGACGGCTGGCGCCTGTGGCTGCTGGACCTCTGTTTCAGGATGTCCGTTCTTCACACCCCTTTCGGTTCGAGCGTGGTCGACGACGACAGGTGGTCGGGCGCGCCCAGGTAGCTGGAACGAGCAGTGGAGGTAGTCGATGGGTGAGGTCCGTCTCGGGATTGATGTGGCCTGCACGGCAGCGCATCAGGCGTCGTTGGCTGACGAGCAGGGCCGGTTCTTGTGGCAGGTGAAGGGTTTCTGGACCACGACCGGGGATCTGGAGCAGTTAGCCAAGATTTCCTGACGGGGTCCGGGGTGGTGGTGGTCATGGAACCGACCCGGAACGTGGCTCCGTTGGCGGCGTGGCTGACGGCCTGAGGGGGGCGCGGTGTCGGTTCAGCCGCCGGAGCAGTCGGCTGATCTGCGGGATTACTACCACAAGCACACCAAGACCGACCGGTTGGATTCCAAGATGCTGGCCAGGATGCCGATGCTGCATCCTGATGGGCTGCGGCCGATCGATCATCTCGGCCCGGTCGATCCGTTCAGCGGGCCGTCCGGCACGGCAGCCTCCGCAGCGTTCGGGTGGCGGCCGCCAGCCCGACGCGGTTGAGCTGTTGGGCCCGGCCTGGCTGGATCTGCTGTACCGTCTCGCGCAAGACTGCGGTCGCTGTCCTGGAGGGTTATGCCAACCCGAACGCCCTGGTCAGCTGGGCCGGCCCGGTTGGCCAAGCTTGTTGATCCGGGCCGCCTGTGGTCACTGGCGTGAGGCAAAGCCGACGAGATCTTCCGCCGCCCACGAGACGCTCGAGTTGTGGGCTACCGGGGAAACACTCGACCAGCCTCGCTGAGGACATCGCCATCGAGGTCCGCCAGATCAAGACCCCGGACGCAACAGATCGCCGCTCGGCGACCGTATCGAAGCGCGCTCTACGAGACGGTCGACCCGAACGGGACTATCAGCTCGACCCCCGGGATTTGGACGGTCCTGGCCGCTGGGATCCTGGCTCGCACGGGGACCTCAACCGGTTCGACAGCCTGGCCGGGTTCTGGTCCTTCACCGGGCTGGTTCCCAAAGTCGACCAGTCCGGCATCACCGATCACCACAATTGACCGACGAAGTCCGGCGATCCCGGCCTGCGTCAAGCGTTGTTCCTCGCCGCTGACCTCGCCCGCAAGGTCGACCCCACCCTCGCCGCCCGCTACTACCGCCTCTACGTCGAGACAGGCAAACACCACAACTCGGCCCTCTGCTCGATCGCTGCGGTCCTGATCACCAGGATCGGAGCCTGCTGGCGCAACGGTCAACGCTACGAGCTGCGTGACACCAACGGCCAGATCATCACCGAAGCCGAGGGCCGGGCCATCTGCACCGACCGCTACAAGATCGACCCTGCCACCTGCCAGCCGTTGCAATACAGCCCGCCCCCAAGGACGGGCCGACGCAAGAAGGAGTCGAACAAAGCCGCTCCGGCAGCCGACCCGTCCACCACAGACACTACCCACCAGGCCGCCTAACACCCTTGACACCCCGTTAGGAACTCAGTCTCGGCCCGATCAGTTGGTGGGGAAGGTCGTGTTGTTGTTGTTGCCCCGACCCCGGTTGGTGCTCGTCGTGGTGTCGACCGGCTCGGGGATGGTGAGGGAGGGCAGGGTGAACGACGGCACGGTGGTGCTCCGGCCCCGGCCGGTGGAGGACGTGACCGGATCCGTGCCACCGGGATTCACCGTCACCGTCACCGTGCTCGGGCCCCGGGGGTCGACGGTGGACGCCGATCCGTTGGGCGAGGTCGGGGCGGGCCCACCCACCACCGTTCCGCCCCCCTGGCCGGCCCACTGGTCCACCGGGACGCAGTTCGTGACCGGGGCCTGGTCTCCTCCCCCGCCCTCCTGCACGGGCAGGCCCTGGTTGTCACCCTGGCCGGTGGGGGGCTGCTGGGGGGCGGTGACGATGGGCACGAACTTGTCGGGCGAGCCGCCCTTGGGGAAGCCGTACTTGTCGAGCTCCACCCCGCACGGGGGCAGCGTGGTGGTGGACAGCTCCTGGTTGTACCGGGTGCCGGGGAAGTCCTCCTGCACCGGCAGCTCGGTGCAGGGCGGGGCGTCCTTGGTGATCCGGTTCATGTACTCGTGCCAGATCATCGCCGGGAAGTTGCCGCCCTCGACGTTGCGCCAGTTCGGGTCGTCCACCGGATCGCCGTTGGCGTCGACCGGGGGCGTGCCGTCGGCCGGTAGCGGCTTGCGGAAGTCGTACATCGGGCGCTGGGCATCGGTGAAGCCCATCCACACCACCGTGGTCATGTCGCACGTGAACCCGGCGAACCAGGCGTCGCTGGAGTTCTGGGTGGTGCCGGTCTTGCCCGCGATCAGGTGCTCGGGGCCGAGCGCCGCCCGCTTGCCGGTGCCCTTCGCCACCACCTGGGTGAGGGCGTAGTTGACCTGTCGGGCTGTCTCGGGCTTGATGGCCTCCTCACCGGGGCGGGCGGGGGGCGGGGCGGCGGCGCTCAACCGGGCCGTGCATTCCCCCTTCACCGGGTACCAGCACACGGTGCCGTCGTTCTCCACCACCCGCTCGATGAGCACGGGATCCTTACGGATGCCCTGGCGGGCGAAGGTGGAATAGGCCGAGGCCATGTCGATCACGGGCACACCCTGCGACCCCAGCACCAGCGAGCACGGGGTGAACACCCCATCGCCGGTACCGGCCATCAGCGACGACGTCACGCCCATGGCGTTGGCCGTGTCGCGCAGCTCGTCCGGCCCGATCTCGTCCACCAGCTCGGCGAACACGATGTTCGACGACACGGTGAGGGCGTCGATCAGGTCCCGGTACCGGGTCTGGGCGTTGGCCCCACCGGTCACCTTCCACGGCTTGCCGTTGTCCGAGCAACGGCCCCCGATCTCCAGCGTCCCCGGCTTGGCGGGGAAGAACGACTTGGCCGACATGCCCTGCTCGATCGCCGTGGCCAGGGCGAACGGCTTGAAGGTGGAACCCGCCTGACGGGCGTCACTGCCCTTCGACGTGGCCAGGTTGAACTCCGACTGGGCGAAGCTCTTGCCCCCCACCATGGCCTTCACCCGTCCCTCACCGTCCACGCTGACGATGGCGGCGGCCGGATCGCCCTCCTCCGGCTTGAGGGTCAGCGGACCCATGTCCTGCAGGTCCCGCTTGGGGTCCTCGGCGAAGGGTTCGTAGACCGTCTTCCACGCCTCTTCCTGCTTCTTCTGGTCCAGCGTGGTGTAGACCCGCAGGCCCTTGGTGTAGATCTCGCCGTTGGGATAGATGGCATCGAGCTGCTGGCGCACCTCCTCCACGAAGTACTCGCTGCCGTACTGGGCGCCCTTCACCACCCCCAGGCCTTCGCGGCTCACCTTCTCCTGGTAGACCATCGGCTCCTTGGTGGCGGCGTCGGCCTCCTCCGGCGTGAGGTAGCCGGCGTCGGCCATCAGCTTGATCGACGTGACGCGGCGCCGCTCGGCCTCCTCGAGGTGGGTGGTGGGCTCGGCCCCGTTGGGATTGCGCAGCAGGCCGGCGATGAAGGCGGACTGGCCCACCGTGAGCTGGCCCACGTCGACGTTGAAGTAGGTGCGGGCGGCGGCCGACACCCCCGACGCCCCCCGGCCGAAGTAGGCCCGGTTGAGGTAGCGCTCCAGGATCGTCTCCTTGGCGCACTGCTGGGCGGTCTTGTCTCCGAGGTCGGGCTTGTGGGAGCACTCCTCGGCCAGGTCCTGTTCCAGCTTGATGGCCCGCATGGCCTCCCGGGCCTTGCGGTCGAGCGTGCGCTCCTTGTCCTTGAAGGCGAGCTTCACGTACTGCTGGGTGATGGTGGACCCGCCCTGCACCACACCCTGGCCCCGCACGTACTGGTAGGCGGCCCGGGTGATGCCCTTGGGGTCGACGCCCCGGTGGGTGAAGAAGCTCTGGTCCTCGGTGGCGACCACGGCATCGATGAGGTTCTGGGGCAGCTCGGCGTAGGTGACGACCTTGCGGTCCTCGCCCGGGCTGGCCAGCGTGGCCGTCGCGTTCTCGGGCCCGCAGTTGTCGGTGACCTCGGCCGTGCACAGGTAGCTGGACTGGGCGATCTCGTCGAACTGGTCCTCGGGCAGCTCGGTGTGGCTGAACACGTAGAGCACGGCGCCTATCGCCCCCACGCCCAGCAGGCCGAGAATGAAGAAGAGGCGACGGAAGCGCCACACCGGGTTACGCCGGCGGTTGCGGCCGCGATGGGGACCCGACAGCGGATCGAACGCGCGTTGAACAGAGGTCACGGGGCCGGTCTCCTCCTAGCCACTCACCGCGAAGGATTCACGCAGATGGTTCCACCAGCACTGGCGGCACACCTCGATCAGATAGCAGGTAGCCGGCCGGCCCCGACGGCGCAGCTTCCGCATCTCGGCCGAGTCGAGCGCGCGCCCGTGCTTGGGCAGCCCGGGCCCGAAGGCGAAGGTGACGGCCACCATGTCGTCCCCATCGCAGATCGGGCAGGGCTCCTGGATCGGGGTGGCGCAGCTGTGGGCCACCCGCCGGAGCTCGGGCTGGGCGTCGCAGATCTCCTCGGTGGTGCGGCGCCCCCGGACGAACGCGTCCACCAGGCGCTGGCGGGCCAGCCTGTAGCTGACCACACCGGCCGGGGCCGACGACTTCCGTGCGACGCTCACAGCCGACAAGGTTAGCCACTGTGAGCCGCCGGCGGCAGGGCGACCGTCATTCGTCTGTCACATGTCGCCGTTGGCCGCCGCCGCCCGAAGGAACGCCAGAGCCTCCTCGGCCGTCATCGGCCCGCCCGCCAGGCGGTGCTGGCGGAGCTGGCTGAGGGCCCGGCCGACGGCGGGGCCCGGTGGCAGCCCGAGCTCCGCCATCACCCGTCGACCGTCGACCGGTGGGGCGAGATCGGCCAGATCCTCCTCGGCTGCCAGCTCCCGGAACCGGCGGAAGAACGGCGATCCGCCCGGCTCCGGCCCCCGGCCGGCGCCGGCGCTGACGGCGGCGATGTTGGCGGCCAGCTGCTCGAGGTCGTCCATCAGGGCCAACCCCACCCGGTCCACCACCCGCCGCACCGTTTCGTCGAGCGGGCTGCCGTCCCCCGGAGCGCCCACCACGGCGGGAACGGCCGACAGCAGCCGCCGTGTGGCGTCGGCCTCGGCGTTGGGATAGCGCAGGGCGGCCAGGGCTGCGCCGGCCGCCTCCGACCCCAGCGGGCCGAGCAGGCCGGCCCGTCGCACCCGGGGCGGCCCGGGAGCGGCTGCCAGCTCGCACGCCTCGGCCCGGGCCGCCTCGCCCAGCGCCGCCAGGGCCGGCACGGCCCGGCCCAGCAGGCCGGTGCGGTGGAGGAAGGCGAGCCCCCGGGCCGGCAGGGCCACGGCCAGCAGCCGCTCCAGCTCGTCGCGCACCCGCTCCACCGACACGATCGCCAACCGGGGGGAGAGCTCGGCCGCCGCCGCCTCCAGCCCGGGCTCGGGGTCGAGGTCGAAGCGGGGCAGGAACCGGGCCGCCCGCAGCATCCGCAAGGGGTCGTCGCCGAACGACTCACCGGGCGACAGCGGCGTCCGCAGCCGGCGGGCACCGAGATCGGCCGCCCCGCCGTAGGGGTCGAGCAGCTGGCGGTCGGGCAGCGACACGGCCATGGCGTTGATCGTGAAGTCCCGCCGGGACAGGTCCTCGACGATCGAGTGGCCGAAGCTCACCACCGGCTTGCGCGACGCCGGGTCGTAGGCCTCGGCCCGGTGGGTGGTGACCTCCACCGCCCGGCCCCGCACCCGGGCCCCGATGGTGCCGAAGCGCTCGCCCTGGCTCCACACATCGCTGGCCAACGGCGCCATCAGCGCCTTGATCCGGGTCGGGTGGGCGTCGGTGGTGAGGTCGATGTCGTCGTGCCTGGTGAGCGAGCCCAGCATCAGGTCCCGCACCACGCCGCCCACCAGGTAGAGCCGGTGGCCGGCGGCGGCGAAGGCCGAGGCCAGCTCGCCCACCACCGCCATGACGTCGTCCAACCCGACCTCCCAGGCGGGCCCGCCGGGGCCGGGAGGGCGAGCGCTCAGTTGAGCCGCCCTTCGAGATGGATCTGGCGGGCCGTCTCCACCGCGGCGGCCCCCGGCCCACCGCTGGAGGGGGCCTCGGGCCGGAACTCCTCGCCCAGCGCCACCGCCGCCACCGCCCCCGCCGAGTCCCGCAGGGCCGGCAGGTCGTAGCCGCCCTCCAGGAAGAGCAGGCGGCGGCCGGCGGGCGCCAGCGGCAGGAGATCGGCCACGATGTCGGCGTAGTCGCCGGCGGTGAGGCCCAGATCGGTGATGGGATCGGCCCGGTGGGCGTCGAACCCGACCGAGAGCAGCAGCCAGGTGGGGGCGAATCGCTCCACCACCGGGGCCACCACCTCGGCGATGCCATGGCGGTAGCTGTCGCCGGTGGAGCGGGCCGGCATGGCCAGGTTCACGGTTGTGCCGACGCCCTCGCCCTCGCCCTGCTCGTGGGGCCAGCCGGTGTGGGGATAGAGCGGGAACTGGTGGAAGCTGACGAAGAGCACCCGGGGATCGGCGTAGAAGATGTCCTGGGTGCCGTTGCCGTGGTGGGCGTCGATGTCGACGATCGCCACCCGCTCGCCCCGGTCGGCCAGGGCCCGGGCGGCCACCGCCACGTTGTTGATCAGGCAGAACCCCATCGACACGGCCGACGTGGCGTGGTGACCGGGCGGGCGCACCATCGACCAGCCGGCGGCCGCCTCGCCCCGCTCGAGCCGCTCGATCAGGTCGAGGCCGGCACCGGCGGCCCGGCGGGCGGCCTGCAGCGAGTGGGCCGAGAGCCAGGTGTCGGCGTCGAGCTCCCCTCCACCCTGGCGGTCGATCTCGTCGAGCCGGGCCAGCATCTGGGGCTGGTGCACGGCCTCCACCGCCGCCAGCGGCGTCTCCGGGGCTTCCACCCAGGTCACGCCGTCGCCCACGCCCGACAGCTCGATGCCGTGGCGCACCGCGGTGAGCCGTTGGGGCCGCTCCGGATGGCCCGGGCCGGGATCGTGCTGCCAGCACAGGTCATGGGTGGCGATGAGCAGGCCGGACGGAGACGCGCCGTTCATGGATCCACGGTACCCGCCGCAACCGGCGAGGGGCCCAGCCCGGCGTTAGTCTGGAGGACGCCCGCCCGTCCGATCCCCGGGCCCGGCCCGCAACCTCTCCACCTCTCTTCTCCACGACGCCCGTGTCTCCCACCACTCCCCCGGTCAACCGGCCCCTGCTGCCCCGTCCCCTCTCCGTCCTGTTGGGCCGGGGGGACGATCGCGGCGGGCTGGGCCATCGCACGGTGCTGCGCACCCTGTCGGGCCACCACCTCCGGGTGGCGCCGTGGCAGGGCCAGCCCGACGTGGCCCTCGTCGGCCCGGGCCGGGCCAGCCGGAACCTGCAGCCGGTGGAGATCGTGTCGTGCGTGGAGGCGCTGGCCGGCCGCGGGGTACGCCAGGCCGTCACGCCGGCGCTCAGCCCGCAGGAGGCGGAGCCGTTCTTCCGGGCCGGCTTCCGGCTGCACGAGAACCTCCACCTGCTGGCCCGCCCGATCGACGGCGACCCGCCGGCGGTGTCGCACCGGCTCCGGCGCGGCCACCCCTGGGATCGGCGCCGGGTGTTGGCGCTCGACAACGCGGCCTTCGAGCAGTTCTGGCAGTTCGACTCGTTCTCGCTCAAGGAGGCCCGCCGGGCCACGCCGGCCAACCGGTTCATGGTCTGCCCCGGCCCCGACGGGGTGGTGGGCTACGCCGTGACCGGGCGGGCCGGAGGCCGCGGCTATCTCCAGCGCCTGGCCGTGCATCCCGAGGCCCAGGGTCAAGGCATCGGGGCGGCGCTGGTCAACGACTGCCTGTGGTGGCTCCACAAGCGGGGGGTGAGTCTGGCGCTGGTCAACACGCAGGAGCGGAACGCCCGGGCCCTCGGCCTCTACGAGCGCCTGGGCTTCGTGCTGCAGCGGGAAGGGTTGCTCGTGCTGCGCTGGGACACCCCTGCGTGACCCGGGCGCCGCACCGGCTGCGCCGTGATGGCCCACCGGTCCGGCTCCGCCGGGGGTGGGCGGCGGCGGTGGCGGGACTGGCTCTGGCCGGATCGGTTTCGGTCGGCGCCGGGCCGGCGGCCGGCTCGGTTGCCGTCGTTCGCCAGGAGTCCGGTGAGCTGCAACTGGTGTCGGCCAACTCGCTCGTGGCCGCCGACGGCACGTTCAGCGCCCGGGTGAGCCTGGGCTCCCTGGCCTCGGACCCCGATCTGAGGGTCGGTGTCACCGTGTACACGGTGCTCGACGACGAGCGGGGCCTCGACCGCACCCCCCGCCTCCCGATCAACCAGCTGCCAGCCCGCCCTCTCGACGAGCTGCCGGTCGACGCCGACGGCGTGGTGACGGTGGACGTCCCCATCCGGGGCGGGGAACCCTTCGACGACATCGACCGGATACTGATCCCCGGACCCGGGATCTACCCGGTGGTGATCGAGCTGCGGGACCGGCAGGGCATGGTGGCGTCGCTCCGCCTCGACCTCATCCGCCTCCCCGCCACCCCCACCGCGCCCCCGGCCGGCGATGAGGTCGCCACCCGGCGCCTGGCGCTGGCGGTGCCGGTGGGCCAGCACGGGCTCAGCGTCACCGAGGCCACCGAGCTCCTGCGCCGGCACCGCTCGGTGCCGTTGACCGTGATCCTGGGGCCGGGGGTGCTGGCCCGGCTCCCGGCCGAGGGAGCGGCGGTGGAAGACTTCGTGTCCGCCGTCGGTAGCCGCCCGGTGGTGTCGGTGGTGCAACCCGACCTCGACCCCTCCGCCCTGGCCGCCATCGGGCAGGGCGACCTCTATCGCCAGGCGGTGGCGTCGACCGCCGACGCCGTGGCCCGCCTCGGCTTCGTGGCCGACCGGAGCATCGTGGCCACCACCACCCCGCTGACGGCGGCCGGGGCCGACCTGGTGGTGCGGGCCGGGGGTTCGGTGGCCATCGAGCTCGGCACCCGAACCGCCGCCGCCCGGGCCGGAGCCGACGACGATGCCGGAGACGACAGCGACAGTGCTCCGCCCTCGGCCGGCCTGATCCCGACCCCCTCGGGTCCACTGGCCGTGGTGTCGCTCGACTCCGGCGGCCCCACCGACGAGCTCGACGCCACCAGCACCACGCCCACCAGCACCACGCCCAACAGCACCACGCCCAACAGCAACGCCGCCGGCGACGGGGCCGGTGACCGGGGTGGCCCGGTGGGTGTGGCCCATCATGAGCTGGCTCACCTCATGAGCCGGAGCCCAGGTGGCCCGCCGCGGCTGCTGGGCGGCTTCGGTCCCCTCGACAGGGTGCAGCCCGACGCCTTCGGCGACCCCGACGTCCTCGACGTCCTGTTCACCGTCCTGAGCGAGACCGGGGCGGCCAGCACCTCCACCGGCGAGCCCTCCAATCGGCCCTTCACCCTGCTCGGCCTGGTCGAGGCGGCGCGGGACCGGGCCAGGGTGGAGCTGGCGCCCGCCCCGGCGCCGGCCACCGATCTGGAGCCGGCGGCCGACAGCGTGGCCACGGTCCAGGATCTGCTGTCCACCTACGACGGCTTCTACGCCGACGGCCGGGACTCGCCAGCCGATCTGCGGGCCCGCATGGCCCGGGCCCTGGCGGTGGACCAGACGGCCAGCGAGCGGAAGCTGGAGCTGGCCCAGATCGCCAGGCTGCTGGGAGATGAGCTGATCTCGTTCTCGCTGCCCACCGACCAGTCCGTGACCCTGGCCGCCCGCCGGGCCTCGATCCCGCTGACGATCGAGAACGGCACGTCGGGGCGGCGGAACGTGCTGCTCTCGTTCCGCAGCGCCAACGTGGCCGTGACCGAGAACAACCGGCTCATCGAGGTGGAGCCCGGCACGAGCTCGATCGACGTGGAGGTGGAGGCCCGGGCGCTGGGCGAGTCGCCGCTGGTGGTGACGGTCCGCACGCCCGACGGTCGCCACGTGCTGTCCTCCACCCGTTTCCGGGTCCGGTCCACCGCCGTGCCCGGCCTGGGCCTGGCCATCTCTGCCGCTGGCCTGGTGGGCCTGGCGATCTGGTGGTACGTGAGCATCAAGCGCAACCGGGCCAACGGTCGACGCCGGCGGCCCCGCTGGGGCGGCGGCCCCGACCCGGGTGGGCCGGGCCCCGACGACCACGGGGGCGGGGGCGCGGCCATGGGCACCGTGGTGGCGCTCCCGGTGGACCGATCGGGCCGCAGCGAAGTCGACCGAACCGCCACCCTCGTTGGCGATAGCGTGGTGCCGTGACGTTGTGGGCATCGCCGGCCGACGGGCCGAGCACCTCGGTGGGGCCCGGCACGCGTCTCGGCGGCCGCTACGAGCTGCGGCGGCCGCTCGCCTCGGGCGGCATGGCCCAGGTCTGGGTCGGGCTCGACACGGTGCTGGACCGCCAGGTGGCGGTGAAGGTGCTCCATCCCCACCTCGCCACCGACACCTCGTTCGTGGCCCGCTTCCGCCGGGAGGCGGTGGCCTCGGCCCGCCTGTCGCACCCCTCGATCGTGGCCGTGTTCGACACGGTGAGCGGCAACGGCGTCGAGGCCATGGTCATGGAGCTGATCGAGGGGCGGACGCTGCGGGCCCTGCTCGACGACGTGGGGGCCCTGCCCATCGACGAGGTCCTCCACGTGGGGATCTCGATCGCCAGCGCCCTCGACGAGGCCCATCGGGCCGGCATCGTCCATCGCGACATCAAGCCGGCCAACATCATGGTGGCCACCGACCACCGGGTGCTGGTGACGGACTTCGGGATCGCCAAGGCCGGCACCGACGCCGACCTGACGGTCACCGGCACCCTGCTGGGCACGGCCAAGTATCTGTCGCCGGAGCAGGTGACCGGATCGAACATCGATCCCCGGTCCGACCTCTACTCCCTCGGCGTCCTGCTGTTCGAGGCCCTCACCGGCAACGTCCCGTTCAAGGCCGACACCGACGCCGCCACCGCCCTCGCCCGCCTCCACCAGGATCCGCCCCAGCTGCGGTCGCTGCGGCCAAACGTGCCGCCGGAGCTCGAGGCGATCGTGGCCAAGCTGATGGCCCGGAACCCGGACGACCGGTTCTCCCGGGCCAGTGCCGTGCAGGAGGCACTGGTGCGGCTGCGGGCCAACCAGCCCTCGTCGTCGCGTCCGTTCACTGGGCCCACCCCCGTCGTCGCCCCCACGGGCTGGCCGGCGCCGCCGGCGCCCTCGTCCCATCCGCCGGCGGGACCGGCGGGGCGGGCCGTGCCACCGGACCCGCCCCGGCCGGAACGGGCCGTGCCCCCCACGCCACCCCCGAACCCTCCCCGGCCCGGTGCCCCGCTGGCCCCCACACCACCCCTGCCGGGAGCGCGTGTCGGGCCGGTGCCGCCCCTTCCCGGGCCGTCGTTCGACGCCGGAACCACGGCTCCCGCTCCCAAGGGCGGAACGGGTGCGGCGGGTGACCCGGCGAGCGCCGACGACGCCGCCCGGCTCCGGCCGCCCGACCCGCCGGCGGGCACCGTGGCCGGCCCCCCGCTCGACCCGGCGCTCATCGCCGTGGTCTCGGCCCCCACACCGGCCGGGCTCAACCGCCCGTCGGGGCCGGTCCCGGGTGAGGCGCCCGGCGCCGATCAGCAGGCCGGCCCCACCGAACGGGCCGCAGCCGGTGCTCCGGGTTCGCCCGAAGCGCCGGATCCCGGCGACATCCACGAGGCGGGCACGGTCCGGGCCGACCGGACCCCCCTCCCCGACCGGGGGGCCCAGGCCACCGAGCGGTTTGATCCCGCCCCGCCCTCGGCACCCGATGTCCACGAGGCCCGCACCATCAGAGCCGACACCCAAGCCGGCCAGACCACGGGCAGCACCCCCACACCCCCGGCACCGCCCACCACCGCACCGGACCTGCACGAGGCCCGCACCATCAGAGCCGACACCGACGCCGGCCCGACGGTCCGCGTCGACCCCGACCCCCCGCACCGCCCGGGCGGGCCCTCGTCGGGGGCCGTGCCGGCCTTCACCGACGGCCAGGCCACCGTCCGGATCCCGCCCACCACCGACGACCCCGGCGGCGGGCATGCCGGTCCTCCGTCGAGCGGCTCGGCGGCCGTGGGCAGCCCGTTCCCCCTCCCTGGTCCCGTTCCCCCGGCACCGCCCGGGCCCCGGACGATCTCGGGGCCGCTGCTGGCGCCGGCCGCCGGCGACCTGGCGGTGGGCAGCGGTTCCGGTCCACTCCCCGTCACCCCCGACCGGGGAGGCCCGGCGTTGGAACGGGTGCGCCGGTCGGGCCGCTCCCGGGTGCTCTCGCTGCTCGCGGTGGCGGCGATCATGGTCGTGGTCGCCCTCCTCGTCGCCTCTGGCGTCGGACCGTTCGGCACCTCCGACGACGGCACGCCGGGCGACGGCGCCGATGGAGGCAACCCGGGGGCCGCCATCGCCGTGGTGTCGGCCGCCTCGTTCGACCCCCAGTCACGCGATGCCGAGAAGCTGGAACGCGAAGACCTCGTCCCCCAGGCGTTCGACGGCGACCGGTCCACCGCCTGGTCCACCGAGACCTACCGCCGGGAGGACTTCGGGGGCCTGAAGGACGGCGTCGGCCTCCTGCTCACGCTCGACGAGACGGCCACGCTCAGCACCGCGGAGCTGGTGACGAACACCGTGGGCTACGCGCTGGAGGTCTATGTGGGCGACAGCTTCGGGCCCGATCCGTCATCGTGGGGAGAACCCGCCGCCCAGGTGGGCGACGGACCGGCCACGGCCTCCCTCGACCTGGGCGACGCCCGGGGCTCCACCGTCCTGATCTGGATCCGCGACACCGGGCGGACCGGCGAGAGGTTCCGGTTCGAGCTGGCTGAAGTCACCCTGAGTTGAACACCCGGGCGACCCGGTGGCGCCCTATGCTGCCGCCATCGAAGCGACCGACGCCGAGCTCGTGGCGAGGGCCCAGCAGGGCGACCGCGCCGCCATGGAAGCCCTCCTGGGCCGGCACTACGAGCGCGTGCACACGATCTGCCGCCGTATCGCCGGCAACGAGGCCGACGCCGACGACGCCTGCCAGGAGGCGCTCATGGCCATCGTACGCGGCCTGGCCCGGTTCGACGGCCGCTCGTCGTTCCGGACCTGGAGCTATCGGGTAGCGAGCAACGCGTGCCTGGACGAGATGCGCCGGAAGAACCGGCGCCCGGTGCCGCGGGACCTGCTGCCCGAGGGTCCCGATGCCGGGCCCGGCATCGACGCCGTGGTGGCCGACCGCCTCACGCTCGACGAGGCCCTGCCCCGGCTGAGCGACGAGTTCCGGGTGCCGGTGGTGCTGCGGGACGTCGCTGGCCTGGACTACGCCGAGATCGCCGAGACCCTGGGCATCCCGCCGGGCACCGTCCGCTCCCGGATCGCCCGGGGCCGCCGCCAACTCGCCGGATTGGTCGGGAACCAGATGCCACCGGGCGAACGTCAGAGATGATGCCATGACCGACCACCACGACGAGCTCGCATCGGCCTATCTCGACGGCCAGGCGTCGCCTGAGGAGGCGGCCCTGGTCGAGGGCGACCCCCAGCTCAGGGCCGAGGTGGATGCCCTGGCCACGCTGGTGGAACGGCTCCAGACCGACGAGGCACCGGTCGATCCCGGGGTCCGTCAGCGGCACCTGTCGGCCGCCCTGGCGGCGTTCGATCAGGCGGCGTTCGATCAGGCGGCACCGACCAACGTCATCCCGCTCGACACGGCGGCCGGCCGGGCCCACCGGCCACAACCCGACGACATGGCCCGGCGCACCGGCCGGGTGGCCGCGGCCCCGGTGGACGGCCGCCGGGACGACGGAGGACGGCGCGCGCCCGGGCGGCGTCAGGGCCTCCCCGGGTGGCTCAGCGCGGCGGCCGTGTTAGTCGTGGTCGGCGGGGGTATCGGATGGTTCGTGAGCAGGCAGACCCAGAGCGACGAGACGGCGGCCGTGTCCGTGGCCGACGAGAACACCAGCCGGGAGGCTGCGGGCGATGCCCCGCTCTCCCAGGCCACCGACGCCGGCGGGGAGTCGGCCAGCACGCGCGCCGGTGCGGATGCCGGGGAGGGCAGCGCCGGGGACAGCACCGGAGGGGCAGCCGAAGCGCAGGGGGCGGAGCCCGGGGCGACGGCCAGTGCTGCACCCTTGGCCGGCGCGACCAGCGAGGGTTCGACTACGAGCACGACAGCCCCGCGGTCGCTCCCGGCTACCACCCCATCGTCTGGCGCTCCGGTGTCGACCACGGCGCCGATCGGGGGCCTGACCTTCTCCTCGGCCCCGTCCGGGGCCGATGTCCAAGACCGACTGGCGTCGAGCGGGCAGAGCCCGAAGGCAGCCGGGGAGTCTTCATGCGGCGGGACCGTCACGGCGCCAGCGGGCACTACCTTGACCGGTTATGTGCCCATCACGGTGGCCGGCGAAGCCGGCGAGGGCCTGTTCTACCGGGCCGACGGAGGCTCGGGCACCACCACCGTGCTCGTGGTCCGTACATCCTCGTGCCAGGCGTTCTCCTGATCAGGGCTTAGGATCACTGCATGGCCGACCCTGAACCGAGGCTGAGGGGGATCCCGGTGAGCGATTCCGGATCCGACGACTGGCCGGCCCGAGCGGCGGCTCTCGTCGAACGCTCCGTGGGCTCGGTGCGGGACAAGACGACGGGACCGGTGCTGAGCCTGTCCCGCTACGTCGTGTACCTGAGCGCCATGGTGCTCATCGCGCTGGTGGCCGGGGTGCTCGCCCTGATCCTCCTGGTGCGTCTCCTGGTGGCCGTGACCGGCTATGTGCCCGGGATCGACAACGGAGAGTCGTGGCTGGCCTACCTGGTGCTGGGCGGAATCTTCCTGCTCGTCGGGCTGTTCCTGTGGCGCAGGAAAGAAGGAGGAGACCGTGCCTGAGACGCACGACGTGGTGATCATCGGCAGTGGCCCGGCGGGGCTGACCGCCGCCATCTACAGCGCCCGTGCCGCCCTGGCACCGCTGGTGCTGGAGGGCGAGCCCTCGTCCACCAGCGACCAACCGGGCGGCCAGCTCATGCTCACCACCGAGGTGGAGAACTTCCCGGGCTTCCCGGAAGGGGTGATGGGCCCCGCCCTGATGAGTGATTTCCGGGCCCAGGCCGTTCGCTTCGGCGCCCGGCTGGAGACCGTGAAGGCGAGTCGGGTCGATCTTTCCGAGCGGCCGTTCAAGGTGTGGGTGGGAGACCCGGACGCCCCGGAGCCCACCTACCTGGCCAGGACGCTCATCGTGGCCACCGGAGCCAAAGCCCTGATGCTGGATCTGCCGAACGAGCAGCGCCTCATCGGCCACGGCGTGTCCACCTGCGCCACCTGCGACGGCTTCTTCTTCCGTGACCAGGACATCGCCGTGGTGGGGGGTGGAGACTCGGCGGTGGAGGAGGCCACCTTCCTCACCCGCTTCGCCCGCTCGGTCACGATCATCCACCGGCGCGACGAGCTGCGGGCGTCGAAGATCATGCAGGACCGGGCCTTCGCCAACCCCAAGATCACCTTCCTGTGGAACTCCCAGGTGCTCGACATCGTGGGCGACGAGAAGGTGGAGAAGGTGGTGGTGGTCAACACCAAGACGAACGAGAAGTCCGAGCTGCCGATGAGCGGGGTGTTCGTGGCCATCGGCCACCGTCCCAACACCGATCTGTTCGAGGGTCAGCTGGAGATGAAGGACAACGGGTACCTGGTCACCCAGGCCCCGAGCAGCCGCACCAGCGTGGAGGGGGTGTTCGCCTGTGGCGATGTGCAGGACGACGTCTACCGCCAGGCCATCACGTCGGCCGGGTCGGGCTGCACCGCCGCTATTGACGCCGAGCGTTGGCTCGAGGCCCAGGGCGGGCATTGATCCCCTAGTGGCGGCGGCCGGCAGCGGGGCGGGGAATGCCGAGGAAGCCGGTCGGGTTTACAGATCGAAGCACCAATCCAGGAAGGCAGTGCGCATGTCCGAGAAGATTGCGAATCTCACCGAAGCCACGTTCGACGAGGTGGTGAACAGCTCGGCTGAGCCGGTCATCGTCGACTTCTGGGCCGAGTGGTGCGGGCCGTGCAAGATGGTGGCGCCGATCCTGGCCGAGATCGCCGACGAGCAGGACGGCAAGGTGAAGGTGGCCAAGCTGAACGTCGACGAGAGCCCGGCCGTGGCTCAGCGCTTCGGTGTGATGAGCATCCCCACCATGATCGTGTTCCGCGACGGCGAGATCGACCGGCGCATCGTGGGGGCCAAGGGCAAGGCCCAGCTGATGGCCGAGCTCGGCCTCTGATTCCACCGCCAGAGTCCGACCCTCCTGGGGTCGGGTGAGTGTCCGGAGCCCCCGGCCCCCAGCGGGTCGGGGGCTCCGCCGCGTTATGCGGCCGGGCCGTGCTGCGTTATGCGGCCGGGCCGTGCGAGGTCACGCCGGGCGGGCCCCCGTTCCGGCGTCGGATGAGGAGCAGCGGCGGCCTCAGCTGGAGGGGAGGGTTCCCGGCGTGAGGAGCTCGAGGGTGAGGATGACAGCCACCGTCTCGGACCGGTTCCAGCCCCGGGCCTCGCCCAGCCGGGTGATCTGCTCGAACTCCGAGTCGGAGATCGACAGACGGAGGCGGGTACGGCCGCGTGCCATCATGCGGCCGCCGTAGCCGGCGTAGATCGCCTCGGAGTGGCGGCGGTAGCCGGCCATGACGACGTCGGCCGGGTTGATGCCCGTGCGGTCGAGGGCCTCGGCCAGGACGGTCGGCACGGTCAGCTCCCGGCGTTTGCGGTTGGCCCCGGGCGCGGCCAGGGGACCGGCCGGCGCGCCGGCACCCACCGGCGTGGCCGGTGCCAGGGCCAGGCCCGGGGGTAGCACGGCCGGTGTCGGACCAGCAGGGGCCTGGCCGTTGGCGGCCGGAAGGGTGTGCGGGTCGGCCGGCGCCGCCGGCACCGGCCCGGCGGGCGCCGATGCTGGTGCGGCGGGCGACGCTGGTGGTTGGGCGCCGGGGTGGGCCTCGGCGGCGGGCGGCGCCGGGGGTGGTGGGGCTTGGGGAGCGGGGTAGGACCCGACGGCCGGCGGCGCCGGTACAGGTTGGGCGACGGGGTAGGCCTCGGCGGCGGGCGGGGCCGGTTGGGGACCGGAGGGCGGGGGCGCCGAGACCGGCGGCGGCGCCGAGACGTCGGGGGTGGCCGGGGGCATCACCTGGAGCGGCGGTGCCGGCGGGGCGGCAACCGGGCCCTGGGCGGCCGGGGCCGGGATCACCTGGGGCACGGTGACAATTGCGACCGGCGCCGGGGCCGGCTCGGCGGGTGCGAGTGGCGCCGTCACCGGCGCCTCCGCCACTGCGGCGACCGGGACGGACGGCGGCGGCGCCGGGGCGGCCGGGGCCGGGACGGCGGGCTGCGGGGCGGGCGCCGCACCAGGCGGGGGAGCGACGGGCTGCGGGGCGGGCGCCGCCTCGGCTGTTGGCGCCGGGGCTGCGGTGAGGTCGATCACCGGCTCGGCCTCGGTTGGGGACGGTGCGTCCTCGCGGGCCGCCTCCGCGGCCGGCGTCTCCCGTTCGACGCCATCGCCCTCCAGCTCGTCGGGCTCGGTGGGGCGGGGCTCGTCGGCCAGGGGGGCGCGGACCGGACGGGGCTCGGGGCGGGCGGCCGGCACCGGGGCCGGCGGGGGAGTGGGCAGCCCGAGTCGGTTGCGCCCGTTGGAGCCCTTGAAGGCTTTCGGGTCGGCTATGGAGTTCAGGCCTCGGGCCTTACCCAACGTCCGGTCGCTCATCGGGCGGCCTCCGCTTCGGCCTCGGCCAGGAGTCGTTCGGCCAGGGCGATGCGGTCATCGACCTCGTCGGCCAGCTCGTAGAACTCCCGGGCCAGGTCAGCCAGGTTGGCCGGGATCTTGATGCGGGAGCTGATCTGGTCAGACACCGAGACGGTGGAGGCCCACTCGGCGTACTCGTGGAGAAAGAGACCGGCCCGTCGGCTGTCGTCGTAGGCGGCTCCCGCCTCCCGGATGATCGTCTGGAACGGGTCGGCCACGCCGGCCAGGACCTCGGCCACCTCGGCTCGGGTCTCGACCCGCTTGCGGGGGGCCGACGCCAGGATCTTCATCATCACCACCCCGAGCAGGACGATGTCGGACTCCAGGGTCTCGAGCTCTTCGGCCAGCACCCGGAGACCGTCGATGTTGTCGACACCCGAGCTCGTGGGGACGACGAGGTACTTGCCGGTCTGCATCGCCAGGTCGGCCAGACGGGACGAGCCGGAGGGCGGGAGATCGAACACGATGCGGTCGAAGCGTCCCGAGGCCATCAGCTTTTCGAACGGGTAGGCGAACACGTCGATCCCGTTGTCGATCGTGACCAGGTGGTGCGACAGGGTCTTGGTGTGGCGACCGGCTACCACCACGTCGAGATTCTCCCGCGCCGGCACGGTGACGAGATCGTCTCCGTACATGATGGCGTCCATCAGGTGCCGGCCGTCTCCGTGCTGGCGGGGATCCAGCCCCACCACCTTGGTGGCCGAGGCCTGCACGTCCAGATCGGCCAGGAGGATCCGCTTGCCCTCGCTGGACCAGATGCCCGACAGCTGGGTGGCCAGCGTGGTCTTGCAGCTCCCACCTTTGCCGATGCCGATCACGATCGAACTCGGAATCGTTCGCACGTCACCTTCTCCTCTTCCCACAACGCGGCCCCGCCTGCCTGCGTACCCCGGCGGGAACCGATCGCCCCCCGATCGTACCCGTGCCGGGTAGCGAAGGTGGTGGCAGGGGTGAGGAACCGGGTGACCTGGTGGAATGCGGGTGTCGGCCCCCAGCGGGGGGGTGCCATCCCATGGCGGTCGGGGATAGATATAGGATTTGGGGGTGGCGCGAGGGTCTAGTAGGGTGGTCAGTGGGTATAAATGGGGCGGGTGCGGCACTCGCTCGTCCGGAGCTTGGCGCGAACCGGGCGAGCTTGCCGCGCTCGGAGCTAGCCCTCACGTTTCCCCCAAACCGGGCCTGCTCTCGCCGAGCGATGTCGCAACGCCCGCCCTGTACCCCCTGCGCTACCCGGATCCACCCGCGCCTGGCCCGGAACGCACCCATCGGGAACGGGTCCGCACCCGCCCATATCTATCAAGCCCCGCTCCGTACCCGTTCACACCCGCGTGGCAACCGTGCCAGCCCGCCGACACCCGCGTCGCACCCCTGCCAGCCCGTCGACACCCGCGCCCACCCGATCTAGCCCCCGCCTCCCCCTCTGGGTCCAGGCACGGCAGCCACCTGCCCCCATACCTGCCCACCGCACAAGCGGTGACACCCCTCGTGCGCCTGCCGCCTCGGTGATCCGGGACGCCGCAGGCTCGTGCCACCACGACCCACCCACCCGCGGAGCCGCCGCCGCGGCACCCAGAGCGCCTCTGGGTGGCGCCGGCGGTCTGGCATCGGCGCCTGTCACTCTGAGGTCGGTGAGAGCCACCACGAGGCCCTCAGGGCCGGCTCCGGTGGCGCCGCCACTCCCGCGCCGCTTCCTTCCATCCCCGAGCCGCTCCCCGGGTTCGCCCTCGGCCTCCTCCACTGCTGGCTCTGGCACCCACGCGTCCCCACCCTCTCCCGCCCACACGTCCCCCACGCTCCCCACTGGGCCCCCGGGACACCCCACCTACCACCGCTCCCCACCGGCCCGCGCCCCTCCCTCTCCTTTGCCCACCCTCCGAGCCCCCTCCACCCACTGCTACTCCCCCGCTATGCCCGCTTCGTACCCAATCCACCCCGAATCTCCCCACTCGGCAGCCCGGGCGCCTCTCCCTCACAACCTCCGCTGCCGCAACCAAGGGCTGCCCACCCGCCCTCTCTTGCCCAAGTCCCCGTCTGTGCGAGTCGCCGATGGCCTTTGTGGGTGATCTGGGCACAGATTGGGTATATCCGGGCACCCAGCGGTGAATCTCGGGTGGATTCAGTCGCCCTAGGGGTCCACGCCGGGGGAAGTGACGCCGCGCCGAGGCCTCCTGCCTCCCTTACGTACGCGTGCTCCTGCGAACAAGCCTCACCGGGCGTCAACCCCCGATTCCGTACCGGTCCTTCATCGCCGCATACCGTGCGTGCACGTGCTCATCGAGCTCCGGCCGCAAGAACCGGTCCAAGGCCGGCACCAGCTCCTCCCGCAGCGGCCGCCCCCGCACCATCCACTGGAAGTAGCGCCGCCCGCTGTGATCGTACGGGCCATAAAGCTTCCCGCACGGGACCCGACGCTCCAGCCACCGGAATATCCGCTCGTGGCGCACATGCATCCTCAGCGTGACCTGGGGCTGTCGGCCATCGCCGCCGAAGTGCCCTTCACCGACGAGCAGTCCAACCAGAAATCCCCACTCGAAATCCGTCAGCTCCGGCACCCGACCCTCCCGGCCTCTTGTTTCACCGTAAGGTATCACGTGAAACAGCCCGCCGGTCCGAGCCGCCTCCCAGTGCCTCCTTCCCTGGTCACTGGGTGGATTCCCACAAGTCTGTCCACAATCTGTGGGAACTTCTGCCCTCGCCCCGGGCTAGGACCAGCCTCGCCCGGAGCGGTCCCCGGCGTCGCCTTCTCCATCCCCGATCAGGGCTTGATAGACCCGCCCCAGGTCGTCCAGGTCGGCGAACTCGATCACCAGCCGGCCGCGACCCCCTCCCAGCGACACATCCACCCGGGTGTCGAGCCGCTCGGCCAACAGGCGCTCGATCTCCAGCGCTGGAGCCGGCTTCGCACCTGAAGGACCTCGCCGCGACCGGTCCCGATCCCTGTCTCCAGACGCCCGGAGAAGCGCTCTGACGGCCTCCTCCACCTGCCGCACCGACAGTTCTTCCGCTACCACCCGCTCGGCCAGCTCGAGCTGCCCCCGGGCGTCAGCCAGACCGAGCAGCGCCCGGGCGTGCCCGGCACCGAGTGCCCCCGACCGAACGAGCCGCTGTACCACGGGTGGCAACTGCAACAATCGCAGTGTGTTGGCCACCGCCGGGCGGGTCTTCCCCACCCGTCGAGCCACGTCCTCCTGGCTCAAGCCGAACTCGTCGATCAACTGCCGGTAGGCCGCTGCCTCCTCCAGCGCATTCAGGTCCGACCGATGGAGATTCTCCACCACCGCTTCTTCCAGCGCCTGCCGATCGCCCACCTCGCGAACGAGAGCCAGAACATGCGTCAGCCCGGCCCGTTGGGCCGCCCTCCAGCGCCGCTCGCCTGCCACCAGCTCGTATCGCCCGATATCGACCCGACGAACGAGCACCGGCTGCAGCACCCCGACCGCCGCCACCGACGCCGCCAGCTCGTCGAGCTCGCCCTCGTCGAAATCCACCCGCGGTTGATAGGTGTTGGGCCGTATCGCCGTCACCGGCAACCTCAGCAGATCGATGTCATCACGATCCGCTATGTCAGCTCTCTCGACCTGATCCCTCGTCGGGTCGTGGCTCGGCCGCGGCGCAGACGAACCGAGGCCCAGCAGATCGTCGAGACTGTCGCCCACCGCCGCAGTCCTCAGGAGCGTTCGGGCGGATCCCCGGCGATCTCCCGCGCCAAGTCTCGGTAGGCCAGGGCACCCCGGGAGGCGGTGTCGAACACGGTGATCGGCTGCCCGAAGCTCGGCGCCTCGGAAAGCCGGACCGTTCTGGGAATCACGGTCTGGCAGACGAGCTCCCCGAAGTGCTCGCGAACCTCGGTGGCCACCTGGCTGGCCAGGTTGGTGCGAGCGTCGTACATCACCAACACGATGTGCGACAGGTGGAGGTCGGCGTTCAGATTCCGCTGCACCAGATCCACGTTGCGCAGCAGCTGGCCCAGACCCTCCAGCGCGTAGTACTCGCACTGGATCGGCACCAGCACCTCGGTGGCCGCGGCGAAGGCGTTGACGGTCAACAGACCGAGCGACGGTGGGCAGTCGATGAAGACCAGGTCGTAGTCGTCCTTGATCTTGTTGAGCGCGTTCTTCAACCGCATCTCCCGGCTGAACGCCGGCACCAGCTCGATCTCGGCGCCAGCCAGGTCCAGGTTGGCCGGCGCGAGGAACAGGTTGCGCACCGCCACCGCCTCGATGCAGTCGTCCATCGGCACGTCGTGCAGCAGCACGTCGTACATGGAGGACTGCAGCGTCCGGGGATTGATCCCCAACCCCGTGCTGGCATTGCCCTGGGGATCGAGGTCGACGATGAGAACGCGATGCCCCAGCTCGGCCGCGGCGGCGCCCAGGTTCACCGCCGTCGTGGTCTTACCCACGCCGCCCTTCTGGTTGGCCACGGCAATCAAGCGGGCTCCGGTGTTGGTCACCGACTTCGCCGTCCTTTCACTGGCCTCGAACGTCGTCAACCCTCGTTCCTCCTAGTGGCCGTCATCTTGACCGCCCAATCCGCTAACGGCAACCTGCCGCCGCGTCGCCCGACGAGGGCTCACTCCACCAGCATGCAACGCGTAGGAGCCCAGCGGGTGGCAAACCCCCAACTACCCGTCCGGCCAGCTTTCACATCTCATCATCCAGGACTGGATCTCGCTGCTGGCGAACTGCCGGGCGCGGAAACGCCGGGTCGACCTCGCCCACCAACTCGAACACGGCGCAACCGTCCCTCTGCGCCACCAGCGTCAGGCCGCACCGGGCCAGCCCCGCGGCCGCATACCGGCGGTAGGCCGGGGGCTCGCTCACGACCAGCCGACCACCGGGCCGGAGCAACGGCGCCCCGCACTCCAGCGTCGACGACGGCGGCCCGAATCCCCGGGCCATCACCGCGTCGAAGCGCCCCCGCCGGGCGGGCACGTGCCCGAAGTCCTCGGCCCGGCCGCACCACACCTCCGCCCGCTCGGCCAGGCCGAGCTCGATCGTCGCCCACACCAGGAACGACGCCCGCTTCTGTATGGCGTCCACGAGCACCATCCGGAGATCGCGGTGAGCCACCAGCAGCGGTAGCGACGGGAGCCCCCCGCCCGCCCCCAGGTCGGCCACCATCGCCCCGTCGGCGTCCCCCCAGTCGGCCGCCAGCGCGTTCCAGAACTGCAAGGCGTGGCCGATCTGCGGCTGCACGGGCCCTGGGCCCAGGAACCCGAGCGCGCGGGAGCGCTCGAGCACCCGCACGAGGTCGTCCGAACCCGTCTCCTCGTCGTCCCCGCCCGCTACCGCGTCATCGGCCACGCCGCACCCTCCTCCTGCCGTCTCTGCCCGGCCCAAAACGGGCACCGCCGGCCCGCACCTCGAGGCACGGGCCGGCGGTGGCACCACCAGCTACTGGGCGGTCAGCTCTCGACCGTCTCGCCCTCGGACTCGTCGCTCGCTGTAGCGTCGCCCGGCTCCGTCGCCTCGGCGTCGTCCCCAGCATCCACAGCCTCATCCACAGGGCTGTCGACAGGCCCGACCTCGTCGGGCGCCGTTCCGTTGGCCGATGCGTCCCCGGTCTCGTCCACCGGCGCCGCCTCTTCGGCGTCGCCGACCTCAGCCGGGGCGGCTGCCGCCCTGGCCCCTTCGGCCAGCATCACGACCACCCGCCGGTAGGGCTCATTGCCAGCCGAGCGGGTCTCGATACCGGGCTCGCCGCTCAGCGCGTCGTGCACCACCTTGCGGTCGGCCGAGGTCATGGGCTCCAGCAGGCGCTCCCGACCGTCGAGGCGCACCGCGGCGGCCGCCTCCAGGGCAAAGGCCCGCAGGGCCTCCCGGCGGACCTCGCGGTAACCACCGACGTCCACCTTGATGCGGATGTTGCTGGGGGCGCTGCGCTGGACCGAGACCCGGGCCAACTCCTGGATGGCATCCAGCGTGCGGGCCTTCGGGCCCACCATCAGGCCGTGCCGGCCCTCCACCATGCCCAGCACGCCCTCGTCGTCGTCCGACGTGACCGTCACCTGACCATCGTGACCGAATGCCTCGCTCAGGCCTGACAGGAAGGCCTCCAACTGACTCGAGACCTCTTCCATGCTCGCCTCCTCGACGGGCTCGCGGCTGCTCTGCCGATCGCTTCCTCCGGACCGGCCGTTACCCGATCCGCCGCCGCCTTCCCGGCCCCGGCCTGCGCCGGTCCGCCCGCCCCGGCTGCGACCGGGCGATTCCTCGGTCGCCGTCACCGTGGTACCCGTCGTCTCCTCCGAGGCGGTCTCAGCCGACCCGTTCGACGACTCGGCCCGGGCTTCGTCCCGAGCCCGGCCCCCGCCGCCGGCACCCCGGCTGCGGCCACGACCGCCGGCACCGGCGGCCGCACCTTCGCGTCCACCGCCTCCGGCTGCGCCGCCCTCGGCTCCGGCCCGGCGCCGCGAGCGGCCCCGTTCCACCTTGGGCCGGGTGCCCTTGGGCTTTACCCGGGCCCGGATACGAGCGTTGCCCCGCTGTCGGCCGAACAGACCCTGCCGGGGCTCCTCGAGAATCTCGATATCGGCCTCCGACTCGTCCACGCCGAGATTGTCCAGGGCCAGATCGATCGCTTCAGGAAGCGACTTGGCCGTGATGTTGACCCATTCCACGCGTTACCTCTACCTCTTCCGCTTCCTCTTCGAGTCAGTTGGCTTGGTGCCCTTCGGCGTGACCCGGCTCGACGGTTCCGACCGGCTACGTGACGCCTGGGCCCGGGCCTTGCTGTCGCGACGCTGGGCCCAGGCCTGCGCACGATCAGCACTGCTCATCTTGCCGTGACTCTGGTCACTGTCCGACGTTCCCGACCCATTGGCCGACGCCGACGAGCCGTTGGCCGACCCGTCCGATCCGTTCCGTCCGGCGCCACTGCGTCCGGACTGTGTACGCCCCGGCGGCTTGACGCCGCCGCTTCCGTCGCCCTTCGCCCCCGATTTGCCCTTGCCGCCCTTGGCTTCCTCCACCTCGACGGCCGCCTTGGCCGCCGCCGCCTCTTCCTCCCGCGCCTTCACCTTGTCCTCGGTGTAGAACGCCCGGGAGATGTAGCCCTGCTGGAGGATGCGGAAGGAGTTGGACGTCGCCCAGTACAGGACGAGACCGGCCGGGAAGGCGAAGCTCCAGATGCCCGACATCAGGGGCAGGAACTTGAGGATCATCTCCTGCTGCGGGTTCATCAGGGCGGGCTGCCCCGGCTGGCGCCGGGCCGAGATCTGCCGCTGCTGGTAGAAGCTGGTGGCCACCACGAACACGATCAGCAGCAGGTAGGGGATCCCCCGCAGGAAGCTGTCCTGGATGGCGTCGATCGGGTGCTTGGCCAGGTCGAACGGGCCGAACGGGATCGAGTCGGCCCCATGCAGGTCCTGGTACATCTTCGAGCCCGGGTTCAGGTACTTCGGATCGAACGTGTGACCCTCGACCGACGACAGCCCCACGCTCTGGCGGGCGTGCTGGGCGATGCTGAAGTACGGGGTCTCCGACACCCGGCGGGACAGGCCCTGCAGCACCCGGAACAGCACCAGGAACACCGGTAGCTGGGCCACCATCGGCAGACAGCCGCCCACCGGGTTGATCCCCTCGCTCTTGTAGAGCTCCATGAGCTCGGTGTTGAGCGTGGCCTTGTCGTCCTTGTACTTCCGCTGCAGCTCCTTGAGCTTCGGCTGCACCAGCTGCATCTTGATGGTGGAGCGGGTGGCGCGCACCGTCAGCGGCATCAGCACCACCATCACGGCCAGCGTGAGCAGCATGATGGCCAGGCCGTACGACCCGCCCACCACCGGCAGCGAGTAGAAGAACGCCAGCACCCGGGCGATGGCATCGAACATGAGTGGCTACTTCTCCGGAACGGGGTCGAAGCCGAACGACCCGAAGGGATGACAACGACCGAGCCGGCGGACCGCCAGCCAGGTCCCTCGGGCCGCTCCGTGCCGCTCCACGGCTTCCAGGGCGTACTCCGAGCAGGTAGGGAAGTACCGGCAGCGTGGCGTCCGCACCGGTGCCGTCGATCGGTACAGATGGATGAGGCGGACGAGAAGGCGGGCGATCACGGCGCCGCCTCCTGAGCGTCCGGCCCGGCCACCCGCTGCTCCACCTTGGCCAGGCATGAGCGGACGGCCTGCTCCAGGCCGCTGAACGGAGCGGTCAGCACCGCTCGGTCGGCCGTCATCAGATAGGCGCCCATCGGGGCGCCGGGGCTCGCATCCCAGGCCGAACGGAACGCGGCCTGCAGGCGCCGACGGGCCCGGTTGCGGGTCACGGCATTGCCGAACCGCCGACCGATGGCGAACGCCAGCTGTGGCTGGGCGGCCGAAACCGACACATACGACACTCGCACCGGTCCGCTGCGCACCTTGATGCCCTGCGTTCGTAGCTGGCGAAAGACGCTCCGGCTTCGGACCCGCCAGGTCACGCACTCAGGCGGTGGCGGCCCTTGGCCCGCCGGGCCCGTAGTACGGCACGCCCGCCGCGGGTGGCAGTCCGGGCCCTGAACCCGTGCTTGTGGGCCCGCTTCCGGTTGTTGGGCTGGAACGTACGCTTCACGAAAGGGTCTCCCTCGAGCGGCTGCGGCGGCAGTCGGTCAGATCAGGTTCGCGGGGCCCACCCGGCCCGGCCCACACGCTGGCGCAGCCAGTGGCGTCGAAGAAGGGGTGATCCACCACGGGGCTTCAGACAGCCCGCGTCCACAGCGTACCGGCGCCCTCGGGTACAACCACCTTTTCCACAGCCAGGGGTGGGCGGGGGCACATCTCGGTGCTACGGTCTTTTCGCTCCGGCACCATACTGCGGCCCGGGGGTGACCGAGGTCGGTCGGCGACAGCGCCAAGCACCACAGCGGCGATCTCCGACCTGCACCTTGTGGAAAAAGCTGTGGGACTTGGGGAGAAACAGCAGGTGGATACCGCGTGTTAGCAGCCGAGCAACTCTGGATGTCGGCCTCGGACCTTCTCAAGAGCCAGGTATCCGACGGGGTGTGGCAGAGCACCTTCGCCCCCGCCGCCCCCGTGGAGTTGACCCAAGACCGCTTCGTCCTCGGCCTGCCCAACGGGATCATCCGCGACAAGCTCGACGGCCGGTACCGCCCCCTGGTGGAAGACGCCGTCTCCGAAGCGGCCGGCTATGAGATAGCGGTCGACTTCCGCCTCATCCTCCCCACGCTGTTCGACCCCGATGCGGTCGCCCCCCGGGAAGACGCCGACATCGACCTGACGATCTCGACCGTCCCCGAGCGCACCCTCACCGCCCGCACCGCCGCCTTCGAGGCCGATCGGGGCCCGGTGGCCCGCACGGCGCTGTCCACCACCGGCCTGTCCCCGGCCGCCATGCCGGCATCGGCCATGGCCGCCCCCGCCGACACCCGGCCCCAACCGGCCGAGCTGGCCATGGACCAGCGCCAGCGGTACACGTTCGACAGCTTCGTGATCGGCCCGTCCAACCGCTTCGCCCACGCCGCCGCACTGTCCGTGGCCGAGCGGCCCGGCGGCTCCTACAACCCGCTCTTCATCTACGGGTCGGCCGGGCTGGGGAAAACGCACATCCTGCGGGCCATCGAGCACTACATCAACGACGTCTACTCCCGCCTGAAGGTGCTCTACGTCTCCACCGAGACCTTCCTCAACGAGTTCGTCGACTCGATCAAGAACTCGTCGGGCAACGATTTCAAGCGCCGCTACCGCCAGATCGACGTGCTCCTGGTGGACGACATCCAGTTCATCGAGGGCAAGGACTCGCTCCAGGAGGAGCTGTTCCACACCTTCAACGACCTGTACGGCTCGAACCGCCAGATCGTGCTCTCCTCGGACCGGCCGCCCGATGCCATCCCCACCCTGGAGGAGCGGCTCAAGAGCCGCTTCATGATGGGCCTCCTCACCGACATCCAGCCGCCCGACATCGAGACCCGGATGGCGATCCTGCGCAAGAAGGCCGACCGGGAGGGCTACTTCCTGGCCAACGACGTGAGCGAGTTCATCGCCGCCAACATCACCTCCAACATCCGGGAGCTGGAGGGCGCGCTGAACAAGGTGACGGCGTTCGCCACCCTGAACCGGGAGCCGATGAGCCGGGCCCTGGCCGAGCAGGTCCTGGGCGACTTCATCGCCGACCGCCAGCCCCGCCCGATCACGGTGCGCATGATCCTCGAATCGACCGTCGAGCAGTTCGGCTTCACCATCGAGGAGCTCACCGGCAAGTCACGCCGGCGGCCGCTGGTGATCACCCGACAGATGGCGATGTACGTGGCCCGCCAGCTGACAGACCTCTCGTTCCCCGTGATCGCCCGCGAGTTCGGCGGGCGAGACCACACGACCGTCATGCACGCCTGCGACAAGATCTCCGCGCTCATGCCCCAGCGGTCCCAGATCTACAACGACGTGATGGCCCTGGAGAAGCGGGTCAGGGCCCGCGCCCAGTCGGGCGAGCTCTGACCACGCTGCGCCGCGGGGGATAACTCTGTGGCTCCCGTGTGCGTGACGTTGTGCGAAGAGCGTCACAGGGAGTGGATACGCTGGCACTCAATCCCCAGCCCGGTCGCCCCGTCACCGACGGCCTGGGGATCAGCCCCAGGCGCTGCGGACGACGAGATGGGCTCTGACCAGGAGCCATGCTGGTTCGTCCACAATCCACAGCCCCTACTACCCACTACCACCCATTTAAAAGCAAGACCCGTAGCAATGCCCCCAGCCCTCTGCATGACCCCAACCCGCTGCATCCACCCAACCCGCTGCATCGCTCGAACCCGCACCGCTGCGGCCGCCCTGGCAGGAGCCCGACCGTGAAATTCCGCTGTGAACGTGACGTACTGGTCGAGGCCCTGGGCATCGCCGGGCGGGCTGTCAGCACCCGCGGGGGACTGCCCGGCCTCACCGGCATCCGGGCCCAGCTCCAGGGAGACCAGCTGACGCTCACCGGTAGCGACCTGGACCTCACGATCTCCACCACGGTCACGGTGTCGGGCGAGTCCGACGGCGTATCGGTGATCCCGGCCCGCCTGGCGTCCGACATCGTGCGGGCCGTTCAGCCCGGCGCGGTCAGCTTCGCCGCCGAATCAGAGTCGCTGTCGATCCAGGCCGGCCGGAGCGAGTTCAGCATCCGGCTCATCTCGGGCGACGACTTCCCCCAGATCTCGGCCCTCGACGCCGAGCCGGTGCAGCTGGCTTCGGCCCAGCTGGCCGATGCCCTCAAGCAGGTCGTGCTGGCCGCCTCGTCCGACGACTCGCGGCCGATCCTCACCGGTGTGCTCATGGCGGCCGAGGCCGACGGCCTGCGGCTGGTAGCCACCGACTCCTACCGGCTGTCGCTGCGGGACGTGTCGCAGGCCTCGGTGCTGGCCGAGGGTCAGAGCGTGCTGATCCCGTCGCGGGCACTGGGTGAGCTCAACCGGGTGCTGGCCCAGGGCGACCAGGTCACCCTGCGGCTGGGCACGAACCAGGCGTCGTTCGAGGTGGGTTCGGTCACGCTCGTCACCCGGCTGATCGAGGGCGACTTCCCCAACTACCGGGGTCTGATCCCGGACTCGCACCCCAACGTCCTCACGGTGAACCGGGAGGAGCTCCTCGACGCTCTGCGCCGGGTGAAGCTGCTGGCCCGGGAGTCCACCCCGATCCGGATCGAGATGTCGGACGACGGCATGGAGCTGGTGGCCATCACCCAGGACGTCGGCACCGCCCGGGAGAGCCTGGAGAGCACCTACGCCGGCAGCAACCTCACCGTGGCGTTCAACCCCCAGTATCTGCTGGAGGGGGTGGAGGTGGCGCCGGGCGAGGAGATCACGCTGTCGACCATCGACGAGCTGAAGCCGGCGCTCGTCCGGGCCGTCGGGTTCGACGGGTTCCTCTACCTGCTGATGCCGGTCCGGGTCTCCTGACCCCGGTCGGGAACCCGGGGTAGGGAGCGGCCTGCTGTGCTCGTCACCCGCCTGTGGCTCGCCGACTTCCGCAGCTACGAACGCCTGGAGCTGGATCTCAGCACCGGCCTCACCGCCATCGCCGGCCCCAACGGTGTGGGCAAGACCAACCTGCTGGAGGCGATCGGCCTGCTGGCCACGCTGAAGAGCTTCCGGGGGGCGCCGGTGGACAGCCTGGTACGGCGGGGGGCGCCGGCCGCCGTGGTGCGGGCCGAGGGCGTGCGGGACGATCGGGACGTGCTCATCGAGCTCGAGCTGAGCCGGGGCCGCACCCGGGCCCAGGTGAACCGCCAGCGCCTGCGCCGGGCCCGTGATCTGCTGGGGGCCCTGCGGGTGACGGTGTTCGCCCCCGACGACCTGGCGCTGGTGAAGGAGGGTCCGTCCCGCCGGCGGGAGTTCCTCGACGATGTGCTGGTGGCGCTGGACCCGGGCGCCGACCGGGTGGTGGGCGAGGTGGAGCGCACCCTGCGCCAACGCAACGCCCTGCTGCGCCAGGCCCACGGCCGCCTCGACGCCGCCGGGGCCATGACGCTCGACGTGTGGGACTCGAAGCTGGCCCAGGCCGGGCAGGAGCTGACCGAGCGCCGGGAGCGGCTGGTGGCCGAGCTCGTGCCCATGGTGGGGGAGTCCTACGAGATCCTGGCCGGGCGCCGCAGCGACGTGGCCGCCACCTACCAGCGGTCGTGGGCGCAGATCACGCTGGCCGAGGCCCTGGCCGAGGGGCGCCGGGACGACGTGCGGCGGGGGGTGAGCCAGGCCGGGCCCCACCGGGACGAGCTGGCGGTGACCCTCGACGGCTTGGCCAGCCGCACCGAGGCGTCCCAGGGGGAGCAGCGGACGCTGGCTCTCGCCCTCCGGTTGTCGGGCCATCGGCTCGTCACCGAGCGGTTGGGGGAGGCCCCGCTGCTGCTGCTCGACGACGTGCTGTCCGAGCTCGACCCCAACCGGGCGGCGGCCCTGCTGGCCAACCTGCCCCCGGGCCAGAGCATCATCACCACCGCGTCGGGTCTGCCGCCGGCGCCGGGCGGGGGCGAGCTGGCCGACCGGGTGCTGGCCTTCACCGCTCCCGGGGTGCTGGCGTGAGCTTCCACGGTGATCCCGACCCTGGGTACAGACCTGTGGATGACGAGCAGCCGGTGCCGGTGCGGGAGGGGTTGGAGCGCTTCTTCCGGTTCCTCGGGGCACCGCCGGTGGACGTGGTGACCCGGTTGGCCGACTGCTGGGGTGAGATCGTCGGCCCGGCCCTGGCCGGCCCCACCCGACCCCTCGAGCTGCGGGACGGGATTCTCGTGGTGGGGTGTGACGATCCGGCCTGGGCGGCCCAGGTGAGTTGGATGGAAGCCCAGATCCGCCAACGGTTCGGCGAGGTCTTCCCCGCCGTGGAGCTACGCCGGGTGACGGCCCGTACCCAGCCCCGCAAGGCCGAACCGCCTGCACCCTGACCTGCGGTTACGCCTACCTTACGTCGTCATGACAGCGGGGCCGTGAACCAGGTCGTTCGGTGCCGAATCTCCGCCCGGAGCTGGTAGACTCAAGTGTTCCGGGAAACCGTGTCTATGGTCGATTCTTCTCTCCACAACGGTGCAACACCCAGCTCCGGCGAGTCCTACGGGGCAGCCGAGATCCAGGTCCTCGAAGGCCTCGAGGCGGTGCGGAAGCGACCCGGTATGTACATCGGCTCCACCGGTCCCACCGGCCTGCACCACCTGGTGTGGGAGGTTGTGGACAACGCTGTGGACGAAGCCATGGCAGGGTACTGCGACCGTATCGACGTGACCATCCTGCAAGATGGCGGGGTCGAGGTCATCGACAACGGCCGGGGCATCCCGGTAGACCTGCATTCCAAGTTCGAGGGGCTCACCGCGGCCGAGGTCGTGCTCACCGTGCTCCACGCCGGCGGCAAGTTCGGCGACGGGGGCTACAAGGTCTCCGGCGGTCTCCACGGCGTGGGCGTGTCGGTCGTGAACGCCCTGTCGGTGCGGGTCGAGGTGGAGATCGACCGCAACGGGCAGCGCCACTACATGTCCTTCCGGGACGGCGGCGAGCCCCACGAGAAGCTGCGCGTCATCGGTGACTCGCCCCTGAAGCCCGACGGCTCGGCGCCCCGCACCGGCACCACCGTACGGTTCTGGCCCGATCCCACGATCTTCAAGGAAGGGACGGACTTCCGGGTCCAGACCCTGCTCGAGCGGTTCCAGATGATGGCGTTCCTCAACGCCGGCCTGGAGTTCCACACCCGGGATGCCCGCGACCCGGACTTCACCGAGGTCGTCCACCGCTACGACGGCGGGATCCGCGATTTCGTCCGCCACCTGAACGCCTCCAAGGAGGCCCTGTTCGAGCAGGTCGGCTACTTCGCCGACGAGGGCGACGCCGAGTGGGTGGAGATCGCCTTCGCCTGGAACACCGGCTACCAGATCGACGGTATCCACAGCTTTGCCAACGGGATCAACACGATCGAGGGCGGGATGCACGAGCAGGGCTTCCGCTCGGCGCTCACCCGCACGGTCAACGCCTACGCCCGGGACAAGGGGCTCCTCAAGGAGAAGGAGGAGAACCTCCAGGGGGAGGACATCCGGGAGGGTCTCACCGCCATCATCGCCGTGCGGATCAGCGAGCCCCAGTTCGAGGGGCAGACCAAGTCCAAGCTGGGCAACGTGAGCGTCCGCTCGCTGGTGGAGAAGGCGACGAACGAGAAGCTGCGGGAGTGGTTCGAGGAGAACCCCCGCGAGGCCAAGGCCATGGTCACGAAGGCCACCCAGGCGGCCAAGGCCCGCATCGCCGCCACCCAGGCCCGTCAGACGATCCGCCGCAAGTCGGCGCTCGACGGCGGCGGCCTGCCGGGCAAGCTGGCCGACTGCCAGAGCCGGGATCCGGCCGAGTCGGAGCTGTACATCGTGGAGGGCAACTCGGCGGGGGGGTCGGCCAAGGAGGCCCGCAATCCCCGCACGATGGCGATCCTGCCCATCCGGGGCAAGATCCTCAACGTCGAGCGGGCCCGTATAGACCGGATGTTCAAGAACACCGAGATCATCTCGCTGATCCAGGCCATCGGTGCCGGGTTCGGCGAGGAGGAGTTCGACGTCACGAAGAGCCGGTACCACAAGGTGGTGCTCCTGGCCGACGCCGACGTCGACGGCAGCCACATCCGCACCCTGCTGCTCACGTTCTTCTTCCGCCAGATGCGGCCGCTGGTGGAAGCGGGCTACATCTACATCGCCCAGCCGCCGCTGTATTCCACCGTGGTGAACAAGGCCAAGATCTACCTGAAGGACGACCCGGCCCGAGAGGCCTATGTCGCCGATCACCCCAACGCCGAGTTCCAGCGGCTGAAGGGTCTGGGCGAGATGGACGCCAAGGAGCTGTGGGAAACCACGATGAACCCCGACACCCGCACCCTGCTGCAGGTCACGGTGGAACAGGCCGCCATCGCCGACGAGGTGTTCGCGGTGCTCATGGGCGACGACGTGGAGAGCCGCAAGCAGTTCATCCAGACGAACGCCAGCGACGTCCGATTCCTCGACATCTGAGGCTCAATCCATGAGCGACCGTCCCCCCACAGAACCGCCCGACGGCTCGGGCCCCGGCACCGACACCGGTGGCAATGGTCTGCCCGACAACATCGAGCCGATCGAGATCCAGAGCGAGATGGAGACCTCGTTCCTGGAATACGCCATGTCGGTCATCATCTCCCGGGCCCTGCCCGACGCCCGGGACGGCCTCAAGCCGGTGCACCGGCGGATCCTGTGGTCGATGTACGACGCCGGCCATCGGCCCGACCGCCAGCACGTGAAGTGCGCCACGGTGGTGGGCGACGTGATCGGCCACTACCACCCCCACGGCGACTCGGCGGTCTACGACGCCCTGGTTCGGATGGGCCAGACGTTCTCGCTGCGGCACACCCTGATCGATCCCCACGGCAACTTCGGCTCGCCCGACGATCCGCCGGCCGCCTACCGCTACACCGAGTGCCGGCTCACACCGCTGGCCATGCAGCTGCTGGCCGACATCGACGAGGACACGGTCGACTTCAGCCCCAACTTCGACGGGAAGCTGAAGGAGCCCTCGGTTCTCCCCAGCCGGTTCCCCAACCTGCTGGTCAACGGCAGCCAGGGCATCGCCGTGGGCATGGCCACCAACATC
Organism: Acidimicrobiales bacterium; assembly: GCA_041394285.1. GTDB lineage: Bacteria > Actinomycetota > Acidimicrobiia > Acidimicrobiales > SZUA-35 > CADEDH01. The sequence continues at coordinate 91,312 of JAWKIL010000005.1, forward strand.
CCGCCCCACAACCTCGGCGAGGTGATCGATGCGGTGGTCCACCTGATCGACAACCCGGAGGCGACGTCAGACGATCTGATGCAGTTCGTGCTGGGGCCCGACTTCCCCACCCGGGCCCAGATCCTGGGGCGGGTCGGCATCCGCGACGCCTACCGCACGGGGCGGGGCTCGATCCGGATGCGAGCCGTGGCCGAGATCGTGGAGGGCCGCACCACCGACCAGATCGTGGTGACCGAGCTGCCGTACCAGGTGTCGGTGGGCACGGTGGCCAAGAAGATCGCCGAGCTGGTGGAGCGGGGTGAGCTCACCGGTATCCGGGAGATCCTCGACTCGTCGGCCCAGGGCCAGACCAAGCTCGTGATCGAGCTCAAGCGCGATGCCACCGCCCTGGTGGTGCTGAACAACCTGTACAAGCACACCCCGATGCAGACCAGCTTCGGGGTGAACATGGTGGCCCTGGTCGACGGCATTCCCCGCACGCTGACGCTGCGGGACGCCCTGGTGTCCTATGTCGGCCACCAGATCGAGGTCATCCGCCGGCGCACCGAGTACCGGCTAGCCAAGGCCCAGGCCCGGGCCCACATCGTCGAGGGTCTGATCAAGGCGCTCGACATGATCGACGCCATCATCGCCGCCATCCGGGCCAGCGAGGATCGGGCCGAGGCCCGCCAGCGGCTGATGGGCGACGGGTTCGAGTTCTCCGAGATCCAGGCGAACTACATCCTGGACATGCAATTGGCTCGGCTCACCCGGCTGGCCCGGACCGAGCTGGAGGAGGAGCTGGCCAAGCTGCGGGAGACGATCGCCGAGCTGGAGTCGATCCTGGCCGACGACGTGAAGCTCCGGGGCGTGATCAAGGACGAGCTGGGGGCGATCAAGGAGGAGTTCGCCGATCCGCGGCGCACGGCGCTGGTGCCCGACCCGGGTGAGCTCGATATCGAGGACCTGATCGACGACGAGGACCTGGTGGTCACGTTGTCGTCGAGCGGTTATGTGAAGTCGGTGTCGGCCGAGGAGTTCCGCACCCAGGGCCGGGGAGGCCGGGGGGTGACGGGGGCCAAGCTGAAGGACGGCGACGGGGATCTGATCACCCATCTGCTGCACACCACAGCGCACGCCTACCTGCTGTTCTTCTCCAACCAGGGGCGGGTGTACCGGATCAAGGCCCACGAGATCCCCATCTCGAGCCGGACGAGCCGGGGTATGGCGCTGGTCAACCTGCTGCAGCTGCAGCCGGCAGAGCAGATCCAGGCCATCGTCGATACCCGCGACTACGAGACCAACCGGTTCCTGTTCTTCGCCACCCGGCAGGGGCGGGTGAAGAAGACGTTGTTCACGGCGTACGACTCGTCGCTGCGCAGCGGGCTGATCGCCATCCGGCTGAACGACGGTGACGAGCTGGTGAGCGTGATCCCCACCAACGGGTCGGATGACATCCTCATGGCCAGTCGGAGGGGTCAGGCCCTCCGGTTCTCGGAGAACGACGTGCGCCCGATGGGCCGCAGCGCGGCCGGCGTGACCGGCATGCGGTTCCGGGCCGGCGACGAGCTCGTGTCGGCGGCGGTGGTGGTGGAGGGGACCGAGCTGCTGGTCGTCACGAGCGAGGGGTTCGGCAAGCGGGTGGACCCGGTGCTGTTCTCCACCAAGGGCCGCGGTGGTCTCGGCATGCGGTGCGTCACCGTGAACGAGCGCAAGGGCCACGTGGCGGCGGCGATGTTCGTGGCCGAGGAAGACGAGATCCTGTTGATCTCGGCCGGGGGTGTGGTCATCCGCACCGCCGTGAGCGACGTGTCGCAGCAGGGCCGTGACGCCACCGGCGTGCGGGTGATGAACCTCCAGGGGACGGACCAGGTGTCGGCTGTGGCCCGCCTGTTCGGGGAGGAGAACGGGCCCGAGGCCGGCGTCGACGGCGAGGCCGGTGATGGGGATGGCGACGCCGAGCGGGCCGGCGGGTCCGCAGTGTCGTCGCTCGACGGTGTCGAGGTGTCGTCGCTCGACAGTCTTGAGGTGTCGTCGTCCGACGGCGTCGGGTCCAACGGTGCTGGTCACGGAGCTGATGATGGCTCTGTGGACAATGATGTGGATGGTGAGCCGGAAGAGGACGGCGAGTAGCCGCCCGGATAACGCCCGGTTTATACCCACAACACCCCCGGGGTCACCCACCACCCCCCGCGTTTCCCCCAGATTGTGGATAATCCCGTGGATATATGGGGATGGAGGGGGTGGATACGCGTGGTTGAGCCTGTGGGTAACACTGTGGATGGCTGTGGAGAACGTGGATCGGTGGTGCCGCTGGCGGCGGCCCTGATCGGGCTGGCGTTGCTGACTCTGTTCGCCGTCGGTGAGCTCGGGACTATCGCTGTGACCAGGGCAAAGGCGCAGGCTGCGGCCGACATGGCGGCGTTGGCGGGGGTGTCCGAGGGTCGGGACGGGGCGGCCGACCTGGCCCGCCGCAACGGCGGTGTGGTGGTTGGGTATGACGACTCGGACGGACGGGTTGCGGTTCGGGTCCGGGTGGGGAGATCGGAGGCGTGGGCGACGGCCGAGTGGGTGTTCGAACCCACCGCCGGCGTCGGCCCCGGCTAGCCCCCCAGGTGGGGTAGGGGAGTGGGGAACGAGGTGACAGGAGGGGGACGGAAGTGCTCTCACCAGCCCGAACAGCCACAGGATCCACAGCGAAATCCACAGGCCTCATGACCAGGGTTCAGTTCGTCACCCGCCTACACTCCTGATGAATGAGTGCAGACGACAGCTCACGATCGGGCGGCCGACAGCAAGTCGGCGAGGCCCTGGTGGCAGCACTCGGGTTCGAGCCGACCGCCAACGTGAACGGGCTGGGTACCGATCACGTGGGGGAGGACGGCGAGGCGACGCTGGAGCGCCTGTCGGCGCAGACGGTGTCGGTGGACGAGCGACCGGCGGAGGGCAACGGGTCGGGCTCGTCTTCTGAGGGGCGTGGGGCCCGGGGCAGCAACGGCAACGGCAACGGGAAGGGGGGCGGCGGCAACGGCTTGGCGCCTCCCGGGCCGGGGACCAGACCCAACAGCCGCCGGAACCGCAACGGCGGTGGCAAGACGTCTTCCAGCGCGGTGGCGGCAGCCAAGGCGGCGGCGGCCACCACGGCCAGCTTCGCTGCCGAGGTGAAGCAGGCCGATCGGGGCGGCGCCACGGCCGGAGAGACCGAGAGTTCGAACGGTGGGGAGACCACCGAGTTGCCGGTCGCCGAGCCGGCCGTGGTCGAGGGGTTCGACCCGGCGGCCACCCTGCCGGCCGCGAGCGGGTTCACGCCGCCCGGGCCGTTGGTGGAGATGCCGGCGCCGCCCGAGCCGCCTCCGCCTCCCATGGCAGGCGACAAGACGGTGGAAGTGGCCAACGAAGCGCTGGCCGAGGTCAGCCGCTCAGCCGGCTCCGCCCCAGGCGCCGAGCCGTGGGGTGATCACCACATCGTGCCCGACGAGGTCACGGCGGTCGCAGCGTCGCCGGCGGTGTCCAGCCCGCCGGCTGCATCCTCGATGGACTTCGACGCCACCCGGCCCGCCGGGTTCCACGTGCCCGATCCTCCGCCCCCTCCGGGAACCGGGGAGATGTCGAGTGCTGCGGTGGCGGGGCCTGATGTGTCCGCCGATGGCACCGGTGCCGCCAGCGGTATCGCCGGCCGAGCAGGGCTGCGCAGCGGAGCCGGGAGCGGCGCCGTGGGGGTGGCCACCGATCTGGCGTCGCGAGTGCCGCAGCTGGTGGAGCAGAGCTTCCGCAACCGGTCCAAGGTGCGGGCCCGCAAGGTGCGCCGGGTGGTGCGCCACATCGACCCGTGGTCGGTGCTGGCGTTCTCGGTGCTGTTCCATCTGTGCGTGTTCGCCAGCCTGCTGCTGGCCAGCGTGCTGGTGTGGAACGCGGCCGATGCAGCAGGGACGATCGACAACATCGAGAGCTTCATCCGGGAGCTGGGCGACTACCAGACGTACGAGATCAACGGCGACGCCGTCTTCCGGGCGGCGATGATCATCGCCGGCGTGTTGACCCTGGCCAGCAGCGTGATGGTGGTGCTGCTCACGGTGGTGTTCAACCTGATCAGCGACCTGATCGGCGGGATCCGGATCACCGTGGTCGAGGAAGAGGTCGTCAAGGTTCGCAGGAACCAAAACCAGTAGGAACGAGCAGCAGGGTCCTGTACCCTTGCTCCCTGCCGGGGCTATAGCTCAGTTGGTTAGAGCGCACCCCTGATAAGGGTGAGGTCACAAGTTCAACTCTTGTTAGCCCCACATGGAACCCGGAGGGTTCCCGCGAACGCCCTGGCCACAGTGCCGGGGCGCTTCTGATTTTTCAAAGGTCGTCATTGACCGGGGTGTGAGTAACCGGGTGGCGTCAGCTTGCGGCGAGATACTGGCGGAGGGCTTCTCGGACGACGTCGGAGGCGGTCGTTTGGTCAGCGGCCGCTCGCTGGTCGACGGCGTGTCGTAGTTCTGGGTCGAGACGGACAGGTAGCGTCTCGGCGGGCCCGGAACCCATCGTCGGTCGACCTGGGCGCCGGCGAAGCCTGCCGAGGTCAAGCCCATCCTCGGCCTGCTGGGCTAGCTGGTCCAGCACCTCGTTGGTCAGCTCAGTGCCACTCTTGGATCGCCCGTGGGTCTTCTTGTCAGTCATCGGCACGTCCTGTCTCCTGGAGCAGCGTCTCGTAGATCGGGCGCATCGGCATGGCGTGAATCACGATTTCCGTCCTGTCGTCGCGGACGACTGTGACGACCTCGAGCATGTTGCCATCCCGGTCGGGCCCAAGGTACAGCACCTTGTCGTCGGCCTCGTCGGCCGTGACCAGCGGGTGCTCGATTGCGTGTTCGATGTCCTCATCAGCGATGCCGTGCTTGCGGGCAGACCGGTAGATCTCCACTCCCGAGTATCGTAACACGAAACTACGTGGGCAGCGGGAGTGGCTGGGTGTGAGCAACACTGGATCAGCGGGCAGCGGTCCCTGGTGAACCTCAGCGGCCGCTCGTGAACCGTCCCTCAGCTCAGCGTTCACTCCTTCACGGCGCCGTACCGGTCGCCCTCGGCGAATTGGGGTGAGGTCACGAGTTCTTGTTGGCCCTACAAGGAGCCCCGAGGGGCTCCCCTTGCCTCTGACCTCGACCATCGCGGTTCTGTCCGAGAGCCGGTGGTTGGATCAGGCCTAACCGATCGCGAGCGACAGGCCGCTGAGCCTCAGCGGTCGGATCGGCTGAGGGTGGCGACCGCGGCGAGCAGGAGAGTCGACAGGATCCAGCCGGCGGCGATGCTCACCCACACGGCGCTGCGGTAGAGCCAGGCCCACGGCGCGACCGGGTCGACCCGCCAGGCGCCGGCCTCGCCGAAGTCGATCACGGGAACGATCGTGTCGAGGCTGAACACGAACGGGTTGAACGCCGACAGGGGAGCGGGCGTCGACCCGCTGCTGCTGAGCACGGCGGCGTGACTTGGCCCGAAGGCGAACAACAGCGTGAGGGCGACCACGAGCACACCGAGCAGCCCTATCGCCCGACCCGGCCGATACCCATGGGCCACCGCCACCCGCAGGACCTGGCGGGCCAGCCAGGGCAGCCCGGCCCGCGCCGTCGTGGGCCGGTCGCTGCGGAGCCGATCGTCCTCCCGGGCGATCAACGTCCTGATGGCGAGCTGAGGTTCCCCTTGGGCCCGATAGGCACTGGCCAAGGCGTCGTAGGGAGCCGGCCGGAAGCTGGGCAAACCCACGGTGGTCTCGGGCCGCCGGCGCAACCAGCGAAGTCGGTCCTCGAACCCGACACCGTCGGTTCGCAGCCACCGGTAGGTGAAGCCGTCGAGGTCGACGGTGCCGGCACCCTCTCCCCACAGATCGGCCTCGTCGTCGAGCTCGCTGGTCGACGCCCCCACCAGCGTGATGTCGCCCGTCACCCGCAGACCGTGCAGCTTGAGTTGGGTGGCGATGCGGGCGTGGAGCAGTGACAGTGCCATCGCCTCGGGCCGGACGATCGTCGAATCCACCAGGGCGGCGTTCTTGGCTTCGAGCCCCGGTGCCTTCACCCCGCCGACGATGCTCGTCTCGTCGATCAGAAGCGTGCCGCTGATCACCGTGTTGACCAGGCTCAAGGCCGGAAGGTCGTCGGTGTCGGCGCTGACGATCTCCGCCCGCTTGATCGTCAGGTCACCGCCGATGAGCGCACCCTCGGCCCGTAGCCCGCCGGCGACGGTGGCGCCCGTCAGGTCGACGTCGTTCCGGCAGACCAGACGGTCGAGGTCGACCGCCGCCCGGTCATGGTCGATGGTCGCTCCCCGCAGGTCCAGGTCGCGGACCTCGGCCGCTACCAGAAGCACCCGTCCGGTGGCCCTGAAGGCGCCCCCGAGTTGAGCTCGTCCCGCGATCCGGGCCGAGTCGGCCGTGACGGCCTTGTCGGGCCCGGTCACGGTGCAGCGCCGGAGATCGAGATCCCCGTTCACCGAGACATGGCTCAGGCTGACCTCACCCCGGGCCATCCCCTGCAGGTTCAGGCTCCCGGTCAGCGAGGCGAGGTCGGCCCGCAGGCAGGGGTCGTGGTGCGCCTTGGCGTCGAGGTCCTCCAGCCACAGCTCACCGTTGATGTCGGCGCCGAGGAAGTCGATCATTCCGTTGGTGGTCACCCGGGCCAAGCCGGTGCTCCCGTTGGCCCGCAGCCAACAGCACCGCAGCGCCCACCGCCCGTCGCCCAGCGACGAGTCGTGGATGCCGAACCCCTGCTCGATGCGGGACGAGTCGAGATCGATCGCCCCGGCGATGGTGCAACGGTCGAAGCGCAGCACGTCGACCACGCAGCGAGCCAGGTCGATCCCCGGCGCCTCACAGTCGGCGAACGTGAGGCGCCGACACCGCAACTCGACCAGCACGGGCTGGTGATCGAGCCTCAGGCCCGAAAGCTCCAGCCCGTACCCGAGGGCGACACCGCTCAGGTCGAGCCGGCCCGAGGCGGCCGTTGCGCACCACCACCGTCGACGCAGTGAGGCCGGGGCCGCACAGCCACTGGCTGAGCCCGGCGCCGTCCACCGGTCCATCCTGCTCGGCCAGGTCGACCACGATCCGCCCCGTCGACTCCGACGACGCCCTGATCGCAACCGCTCCCCCCATCGGCCCTCCGTCTGCCTCAGGCTTCGCTGCTCACACTAGGGTCCCGGACGTCGCCCGGTCCGGTTCATGCCAGCTTCTCGAAGGCGTACACCGCGTCGCAGATGGCATCGCAGTAGGTGACGTCGGTGCTCTCGAACTCGCGGACGGCGATCACTCCCAGGCTGAGACTGTTCTTCTCGGCCACGGTGGGGACGCCACCGGCGGCAGCGGTGCGGTGCATGAACTCGAGCTGTAGGCGGATCGACGAGTGCATGTCGTGCAGGGCCCCGGCCGGCAAACGCCCGAGCCGCTCCTCGGTCATGGCCAGCGCCCGCTCGGCGAGCGCTGCCGCCTCGGCGCGTGACGATGGCTCGCCCATGGCGTCAGATCTGGGCCCGGTGACAGCCATCAGGCCAGCTCGGCGAAGGCCCGGACCGGGAACGTGCCCATGCCCGCCAACATCGGCGGTGCGGCGGTGAATCGGAATCCTTCGGTGGGCAGGCGTTCGAGGCCCCGCAGGTGCTCGACGATCGGAATGCCGGAGCCCAGCAGCTGTACGTGCGCCGGACGGCGGAGATCGTTCATGTCGTCGATGTTGACCGAGTCGATCCCGACCAGGGCCGCTCCCCGCCTCACCAGGTCGGCCACTGCGTCGGCGGCGAGGAACGGTGCCTCCCGGGCATAAGCGTCGGCACCGAAGTGGCGGCTCCAACCGGTGCGGATGATGACCGCCCGGCCGGTGACGTCGACGTCGGCCAGCGACGAGGCCGTGAGGGCCCGACCGTCACGGTGATCGACGACCACCGCATCGAGCTGGGCGATCCGCTCGAGCGACACGCCACTGAGATCGTCGCCGTCCTCGTAGTAGTGGAAAGGCATGTCGATATAGGTGCCGGTGTTGGCCACCATGCAGATCCGGCCGATCTGGAACGACACGCCGGGAGCCATCCGGCCGGCGGTCTCCTGCCGCGACAGATGGTCGCTCAGCTCCGGACCGGGCAGGCCCGGGTAGGTCGTCATCCCGGCCACGATGCGATGACTCAGATCGACGAGCATCCGCCGAGTATCGCAGCTCGGGGATAGGCTCGGCACCGGGTCCCGGCGGCGCCGGACGTCGCGGTGTGGAGAGCCACCGCCAGGAGGCGTGAGCCGTCGGTGTAGGGGCAGTGGGCGGCCGCCAGCAGGACGACGTCCAGCTGGTGCAGGCGAGGGCGGTGACAGATGGCGGATCCCACATCGGCTGATCCTGATGCCTTGGGTCGGTTCGTCGACACCAGCGGTCGGTTGCGGGGGGAGTTGCAGGAGCGCTCGGCCGAGCTCGATGCGCTGGTCCGGTGGGTGGAGTCGGGCTCGCCCGACTCCGGTGTCGTCGGGATGGCGGGGTTGGTGGATCGGCTGGCTGCCCTCGCCGTCCAATGGGAGCTGTCCGAGGCGGGTGTGGCCGGGATGCGTGACGCCCTGGTCGGCGCCGACGCGATCTCGGAGACCACGCTCCCGCCACTGGTCGACGGTGCGTCGCTGGTGGCGCTGGCTCGGAATCGAGTTGCTGACGATCTGGCCGCCGATCTCGTGCGGGCCGGTCTGACCGAGGCGTTGGCGGGGGTGATCGCCGCCGAGACGGTCCGTCTGGTCGCCGCCGACCCGTCGCTGACTGTCTATGCGGCGCTGCGCCGGGCGTCGGCGTCGTCCACCGGCGTCTCCGAGGCCGAGCTCGACCGGCGGGCCCGGGCCTTCGGCCTGCCCCGATCGGCGGTGGCGGCGGTGGTGCTGGAGAACCTCAGCGAGGTCGAGCGGGCGAGCGGGGGGTACGGCCACGGGGTGGCGTTGGCCGGGCTGCGGGACGTCGCCGATCACGAGGGGACGCCGAGAGAGCTGCGCGACGCGGCCTACCGGCTGGCATCCGACCCCGGCCTGTTCAACGACCTCGACTCGGCCGCCCGGACCAAAGGAGTCACACCGACCGGGTACGACTGGTCCCAGATCGACGGCGTGATCGGGCGGAGCGACCTCGAAGGGTTCGCCCGACAGGACGGGCAGATCCGGACCGTGCTGCCGTGGCGCCTGCTGCTCGACACGGCGGCCGACGGCTTCCGGCTCGCCGGCGCCGACGGCATCGTCCGGGCCATGGATGTCGAGCGGTTCGTGCACGACCGCCGGGTGCCCGAGGCGGTTCGCCGGGCGGCGTGGGATCTGTACGCCGACACCGATCCGGATCTGGTGAGGGGCATCGAGCCGTTCGATCCCTCGCGGTCGGACGGCGGCGACCAGCCTGGCGGCCGGTTGGCCGACACCGCCGGCCGGGCGCTGCTCGGCCCGATGGTCGGCCGGGGTTCGTCCTGGCTGGCCGCTGGCCGGGGCCTGAGCCTCGGCACCGGTGAAGCGCCGGTGCCCTCGCCCGCCAGTGGCGGGTCGGGCAGCGGCGGGTCGAGTGGTGCCGGATTCGGCGGCTTGGTGGCGGCCGTGGTGGCGACGGCTCTTGAGCCGGTGCTCGACGCCGGCGTCGATCGGGGGATCAGCGCCTGGGACCGGCTCCGGGCGGCGGGGATGCCCACGTCGTTTGTGGTGTTCGATCCGGTGACGGGTCAACCGGTGGCGCTCGACGCCGGCCCGTTGGCCGGGTTGTCGGGCGACGACGCCGTAGCTGCGGTGTTCTGGGCCGCCGCCACCGGCCGGGCACCGGCCGAGGGCGTGGCGGCGCACCCGATACCCGACGGCGTCTGGGTCGACGAGTTGGGCGTGTGGCGCGACGGCACCACGAACCGACCCCTCGGCGGCGAACCGTCGTGGGCCGCTGCTGGCGGTACGAAGCCCCTGGCTGTGCATCGTGCCGGCGGGGTGATCGATCGCAGCGGTCCGGTTCGGCTCGCGGACCTGGTTCTGTCGGATGAGGAGTTGGTGGAGTCGCTGTCTCCCACGCCAGGCGGGCGGTCATGGCCTCGGGCAGTGGGGCCAGGATCGCGGCGACGGTCTTCAGTACCGCTCGCTCCTCCGCCCCCGCCGTGCGGCTCCTCCTCAGTCGAATGCGACCGCGTGGTCGAACTCGTCGAGGCTGAACCGCCGACCCTGGGCGTCGCCAGCGTCGTACCAATAGTCGAGCACCACCCAGCGGGGCTCCCCGGCGGGCAGGGTGAACGTGCCGGTGAGCTCGGCGCCGGTGTCGCTGCGGGCCGTGATCGTGTGAACCCCCGGGTTCAGCCCGCCGATCTCCCACGGGATCCAGTTGTGCTGGCCCTGCACCTCGAGCTCGGCGTCCAGCGCCGGCTCCCCGTCGATCACGACGCTGACGGCCACGGGGTCGTCGGTGAAGCTCTGATTCGACAGCCACAGCTTCACCTCGCCCGGGTCGGGCTCGGTCTGCAGCTGGCCCACCGGCGGGCCCGGGGTGACGGTGAAGCGGGCCGGGGCGGCGGCACCTGGCGCTCCGGAGGTGCCCGACGCCGCCGTGGCGGCCGGCTCGCCTGCGGGAGACGACGAGACGCTCGCCGGCGGAGTCTCGCTGGCAGCCGTCGACTCGGCCGGGCTCACATCCTCACTGCAGGCGGCGGCCAAGAGGAAGCCCAGCGACATTACGGCCAGGGTCGGTCTGCGCATGATCCGATCGAACCTAGCCCGCCCGACCATCACCCGACGACCAACCGGACCGACGGCGATCCGGGCCTCCGCCCCGAGCCCGATCGTCCGCCCGCAGTCACCGCCCACCGGACCGGCCGTGTGAATGCTGTTCGTCGAGCGCGACCCCACCGAGATCCACGGCCGGGTGGTCACCGCCGATCCGGAGTGATCACCCCGATGTGATCACCCCGATGTGATCACCGAACCGGCCCGGAGCCGCTGAGCGGCTGGCTATGTCCGGGCGCCGTTGCCCGCGCACGATCACGACAGGCATCACAGACTCCTCGTTCAGTTCCCGGCGGCGGACAGGCCGGCGTCGGACACATCCGCCAGCAGGCATTCGGTGGTGAGGACCAGCCCCACGACCGACGCCGCGTTCTCCAGCGCCGCCCGCACGACCATCGCCGGGTCGATGACACCGGCCTTGGTCAGGTCTTCGTAGACGCCGGTGGCGGCGTTGAGCCCGATGCCGCCCAGCTCCCGTTCGACGTGGGCCACCACCACCCCTGGCTGGTGGCCGGCGTTCGCCGCGATCTGGCGGATCGGGGCCGCCAGGGCCTGCCACACGATCCGGGCCCCGGTGGCCTCGTCGGCCGAGCCGAGGCCGTCGGCCACGGTTGCCACCGCGCCCCGGGCCCGCATCAGCGCCACGCCACCCCCGGGCACCACACCTTCGGCCACCGCCGACCGGGTGGCCGACACGGCGTCTTCGATCCGCAGCTTGCGTTCCTTCAGCTCCAGGTCGGTGGCTGCTCCCACCCGGATCACGGCCACCCCGCCGGTGAGCTTGGCCACCCGTTCCTCCAGCTTCTCCCGGTCGAACTCGGCGTCGGTGCTGTCGATCTGGTGACGGAGCTGGCTGACCCGGGCTTCGACCTCCTCGGCCGACCCACCTCCGTCCACCACCGTTGTGCTGTCGCGGGTGACGACCACCCGGCGGGCCCGACCGAGATCCTCCAGCGTGACCTGGTCCAGGCTGAGGCCGATCTCGTCGCTCACGGCCTGGCCCCCGCTCAGCACGGCGAGATCCCCCAGCATCTCCCGGCGGCGGTCGCCGAACCCCGGCGCCTTGATGGCCACCGAGATGAGGGCGCCGCGGATCTGGTTCACGACCAGGGCGGCCAGCGCCTCACCGTCGACGTCGTCGGCGATGACCACCAGGGGCCGCTGGGTGCCGGCCACCAGCTCCATCACCGGCAGCAGGTCGGCCAGGTGGCTGATCCGGCCCCGGTAGAGCAGCAGGTGGCAGTCGTCGAGGACGGCCTCCATCGCTTCGGGATCGGTGACGAAATAGGGCGACAGGTAGCCGTTGTCGAACTGCATCCCCTCCACGTGGTCGAGCTCGAGACCGAAGGTGTTCGAGTCCTCCACCGTGATCACCCCGGCCCGGCCCACCCGGTCGAAGGCGAGGGCCACGATCGCCCCGATCAGGGGATCGCCGGCCGACACGGTGGCCACGTGCTCGATGTCGGACCGGTCGGCCACCTCTACCGCCAGCTCGGCCACGGCGGCCACGGCCGCTGCCACCGCCGCCTCGATACCCCGCCGTAGGGCCAGCGGATCGGCGCCGGCGGCCACGTTGCGCAGCCCCGCTTTCAGCAGGGCCTGGGCCAGCACGGTGGCGGTGGTGGTGCCGTCGCCGGCCACGTCGTTGGTCCGGGTGGCGACCTGCTTCACCAGCTCGGCCCCCATGTTCTCGAACGGGTCTTCCAGCTCGATGTCCCGGGCGATCGTGACCCCGTCGTTGGTGATGGTCGGCGCTCCCCATGCGCTGCCCAGCACGACGTTGCGTCCCTTCGGCCCGAGCGTGACCTTGACTGCGTCGGCGAGCTTGTCCACCCCCGACTGCAGGCCGCGGCGGGCCGCACTCCCGTGGACGATCTGCGTGGCCATGTCGGTCTGCTCTCTGTGGCGATCAGCCAGCGGCGCCGGCTCGATCTGCTCTGAGCGTATCCGAATCAGTTTCGGCATAGCCGATTGAGCTTCGCTTTTGCCGAACTATCATCAGCCGGGGCTACGCTGCCCCGCTATGCCGTCGACCCGCCTGACCCTGGCCGCACTGACCTCCGCCGCCATCGGCGTGGTCGAGAACAACGGCTTCGACGCCCTGACGTTGACGGCCGTGGCCGACGAGCTGGGGGTGGCCACGTCCACCCTCTACACCCACATCGGCGGACTCGACGGCCTGAAGCACCTCCTGGCCGAGGCCGCCACCCGCAACCTCACCGGGGAGCTGCGCAACTCGGCCATCGGCATCTCCGGGCCCGACGCCCTGCTGGCCATGGCCGTGGCCTACCGGGAGTTCGCTCTCGACCACCCTGGTCAGTTCGCCTCCACCCTGCTGCCGCCCCGGGTGGGCAACGACGACCTGGCCGATGCCAACGCCGAGCTGCTCCGAGTCTTCGTGCTCGTCTACCGGGGCGCCGGGCTCGACGATGCCGAGTCGCAGCTGGCGGCCCGGGCCATGCGCAGCGCCATCCACGGGTTCCTCGCCATCGAGCACAGCGCCGGCTCGCGGGCCGAGCACGACGCCGAGTACCGCTACCTGCTCGGCGCGCTCCAGCGGGGGCTTCTCCAGGGAGACATCAGCTGATCGGGTTGGGGTGGCCGGGTCTCAGGGTCGCCCGTAGAGCCGGGCCACGTCGGGGGAGTCGAGCCAGTTCGAGTACGTCGGCGACCGGGGCCAACCCTCGGGTGAGTCCTGCCACTCCTCCTGGCGACCCCACGGCAGCACGTCGACCAGGGCGAACGTATGGCCGAGCTGTTCGGTGCCCCGCCCGTTGGTGTGCCACGTGCGGTACACGGTGTCGCCGTGGCGGAGGAACACGTTGACGGCGAAACCTCCGCCCGGAGGGGCGCCCACGTCGGCCCCGAACGAGCTCTCCGACGACGAGTACCAGTCCATCCGGTTGCCGACCCTGGCCTTGTAGGCCAGCGCCTCGTCGATCGGCCCGTTGGTGACGATGACGAAGCGCGCATCGTAGTTGTCGAGGAAGTCGAGCCGGACGAACTGCGAGGTGTAACCGGTGCAGCCCCCGCACTGCCATTCGGCCCCGTCCGACCACATGTGGTTGTAGACGATCAGCTGGGAGCGGCCGCCGAACACGTCGATCAGGCGGACGGGCCCGTCGGGACCGATCAGCGTGTAGTCGGGCAGCTCGACCATGGGCAGTCGGCGACGCTGGGCGGCGATGGCATCGAGCTCCCGGGTGGCGGCCTTCTCCCGCACCCGGAGCTCGTCGAGCGCCGCCTGCCAGGTCTGTTGGTCGACGACCGGCGGCAGCGTGTTGGCATCGTGATCGGGCATGATCCTCCCGGGTTGTTCGGTGATCCCTCCACCCTCTGGAGACGATACGGCCTACCCCGGACCCGGCGAGCCAATCACACCTGGTCGGGCCGAGCCGACTTACGGGATCGGGGTCCACTTCGGGGCCGTTCACCAGTTGTTGCGGGCTCTGTCCCTCCCATCCCCCGCCTATTGAGGCCCATTGTCGGCGAACCGACGGGGACTGTGTAGTGAACCGTCACAACAGCGTCGTGGGGACGGCGCCGCTAGGTGCGCGGTAAGGCGAACAAGTAGTTTCTGGTCGCTGGCCTCGTAACGGAACCGAGCCACGGTGGGCGATGCGGCTTTGGTGTAAGCCTCGGCTTCGAGCCTGTTCCGGTTCGGCCTCTTCTCGATCGACGTCAGTAGGGACGTTGATAACTGGAGGCTATGGGCAGCGTGTCCGTTGTGAGGCTCGGGGGCGACCCGATCGCTCGAAGCGAACGGCGAATGATCGTCGATCCCGCTCGCACGGCCGTGGGCGGCGATGTCCGCGCTGCGCTCCTTACCCAGCTGACGGCGGCGGCCGACCGCCGTCTGGCCAACGTCCTGGTGATCCGGGGCCCGGCCGGTGGAGGTAAGACCTGGTTGGTCGACCGCCTCCTCGACCGACTGCAGGGGACGCGACCCGTACGCCGGGCCGGCTTCGCTGAACACCCGGGAAGGGGCCTCGATCCCCTTTGGTCGTTGGCAGTGCGGCGACCGCCCACCCCGGGATTGTTTACCACCTCGTTCGGACTTGATGGCGTGACCGCCTCCGAGTTGAGTCAGAGCGTCATCGACGATTGCCCCCAGGGGGCGACGCTTGTAGTCGAGGACCTGCACTGGGCCGACGATGTGGCGCTCGCCGCGGTCCAGTTGCTAATCGAGCGGACGGCCAACAGTGATCGGCCCTTCACGGTCGTAGTGACCGTTCGGGACGATCACCACGGTGCGCCGGATCTGCTGGCGACCGTCGGAGCCGGCGCCGCACTGCTGGTCGCCGACGTACCTCCGCTCACTGAGGACGAGGCCCACGCTGCCGTCCTGTCGTTAGGATTCGCCCGCGTAGATCCGCAGTTGGTGGAGATGGTGCTTCGCGTGTCGGGCGGCAACGCCCTGCACATCATCGAGGGCGTACGAGAGCTGGTCGACGCCGGCGCTGCTCGCTTCGTCGGGGGCCGACTCACCGGTTCCGGTGATGCGGTGGCCACGCTACCCCGCGAGCTGTGGACGGTCGTTGCCCGCCGGCTGGCCCGCACGCCCGAGCCAGTAGTGGTGGCGGCGGTTGCTCTCTTGCAGCCGTTCGCCGATGATTGGAGCGTCGCCGCCCTCGTGCCGGAGGTGGCCGGTGTCAGCGCAGCCCTTGCCGTCGCCGTTGAGCTTGGACTGCTCGAACACAGCGACACCGGGTACACCTGTCGCCATCAGCTCATCGCACGAGCCGCCTTCGATCGGCTCGACGCCGACCGGGCTCGACAGGTTCACGCCCGCGCCGCCGAGCACGCCACCGAGGCGGCCTTGCCGGCGATGGTGATCGCAACCCATCTGCTCGGTGCGGGCAGCCAGGCTCCCGTCGACGTGTTGCAGTACCACGGGCTCGGTTGCCTGGAGGCTCTTATCGAGGCTGGTGCCTGGGGTGCTGCCGGCCGCCTTGGCGACATCATCATCTCGTCGGGCGCACAGTCGGCTGCGGTGTGCGTCGCCACCGGCCTCGCCCATCAACGAAACGCCGATCCGGAGCGGGCCTTGCTCGCCTACGACGAGGCGATCGACCTGGCGTCAGCCGAGGACGAGCCCGAACTCCTGGTCACCGCGCGCTGCTGGGCAGCCCGCAGCAAAGCCTTCTCCAGCGATCTGCGGGTACCAGCCTCCCTGGCCGCGGAGCTCGATCTGATGGCCCGATCCGTCACATCACCGACGCTGCTGAGCCGGATTCAGGCGTCTAAGGCCGAGATACTCGCCTCAGCCGGGCTCCTGGACGAGGCGATCGCCGAGGCCGCGGCCGGAGTCGCGACCGCTGGTGAAGACGACGAGTTGCTGGCGCAGACCTGCTCGTCGTATGGCATCACGCTGTTGTCGACTCTTGAGTTGGCCCGAGCCGAGGACCTTCTCCGCCGGGCCCGCCGTCATGCCACCACCAGCGGAGACCGTCACCTCGACGTGGTGTCGTGCTCCCGTATGGCCTGGATCGCCATTGCCCGAGGTGGGCTCGATCAGGCCGAGGAGCTGCTCCTCGACGGCGACGATCTCCTCGTCCGCCACGGCCCGTGGGCCGAGCGGTGCCTGGCGGCCGCCGCCTGGTGCTCGCTGGCGTTGGGTCGCGGCGACCTTCGCGACCTCGCCGCTCAGGGAGAGCGGGCGCTGCGACTCGTTCACCGGAGCGAGTACTACCTTGGGCCATTCCTCGTGTACCCCGCCCTCATCGCTGGTGCGCTCGCCGAGGGCGACCAGGAAAGGGTGCAGTGGCTGGTTGACGACTGGGCCGAGACCGGTCAGGGCGGCCAGGGGCCCAGCCGCCTCTTGGCCCATCTGGATGACGGCGCCACCGAGGCGGTCGCTCGGGAGCTGAACGCCCGGGTCCCGGCTCGGCGGTGGCAGGGTGAGCCGAACTTCGCCAACGTCGGCAGCTTGGCGATGGTTACGGAGTTGGCCGCCCGCTGCCAGGTCACCGGTGCCGGCTTCGATAGATTGGCGGCCACCGTCGAGGCGGCTGCCGTCAGCGATCTGACCCTGGTGCCCACGTTCCCGTCCATGACGTCGATGCTGTTGGCCGACGTGTGCTTGGCCCGCGGTGACCGCGAGGCTGCGGCGCACCTCTACCGCAACGCGGCGACTCTCGCTGGGACCATCCACGCCCCTCTGGTCCAGGCGCGAGCCCTGCTGGGTGAGGCCGGTGCGCTCCCACCCGGTCAGCCGTCGGCCGTGGCCGCTGCCCAGTCGGCGCTCGGGATCGCTAACCGGCTCGGCGCCAACCAGCTGGCGGCTCGGGCCACCAGTCTTGTCACCGCGGCGAGCGGGGTGAAACCAGTGATCTACGATGGGTCCACTCCGTTGGCGATGCTGCTCACCGACGTCGTGTCGTCGACCTCGATCGCCGATGCCCATGGCGATCCTGTCTACACCGACGTGATCGACCTCCATGACCGCCTGGTTCGGACGGAGGTCCAGAGGTTCGGCGGCTCGGAGTTCGACCACACGGGCGATGGGTTGTACGCCTGGTTCGCCGACCCCGAGGCAGCTGTGTCCTGCGGACAGGCGATCCAGCGGGTCACCGGCCAGAGGGTCTCGGACGCTCGGCTCGACGTACGGGTCGCCGTGGTTTACGGCGACTGCTACTTCCGGCGGGGCCGGCCCTACGGCGGAATGTGCAACCTGGCGGCCCGGGTCTGCGCACTGGGGGGCGCTGGCTCGCTGGTGATCTGTGACGAGGTGCGGCGTCGGGTGGGCCGCTACCTCCCCCTCCGACCCCTGCCCCCAGCCCGGCTCAAAGGATTGGCGGCACCTCCACCCTTGTTCGAGGTGCAGCGGTGAAACGAAAGGAACTCCGAGATGGGTAACGGCATGCCGTTCGTCATGGAGAAAGGACCGACCTGGCAGTTCTTCGACTGGGCGCTGTCCCCCGGAGGTCCGTGGGGCAACGTGGCCGGTCGTCTGGAGGCCCTCAACCTCCTGCGTAGCCACACGCGCAACTCCTGGGAGGACGTCTTCTTCGATGCCTGGGCCGCTGGCGGCGCCGCCAACCTGCTGACGCCCCAGCTGCGGGCTCACATCCACGACGACTGGTTCGTCGGCCTGCCCCCACAGAACTCGACGCATGGCTGGCTCAACTTCGCCACCAACCCGGTCGAGGTGATTGTGCGAGCCCTGGCCCGGGCCTACGAGGTCTCACTCGGTGTCACCAAGCACGTCGAGCTGCCCGGACCGCAGGGCAACAAGGTGAAGCCGGCCACCCCGGCCGAGGTGACCCGGCTGTGGCCGATCGAGTTCTGGTGGGTCTGCCCCCTGCCCGTGTTCCAGTGCTGGATCGGCTGGCGGCAGGTCCGGACGGGCCCGCCGGGGTTCGGCGACGGCCTGGTCACGTTCACTTGGGCCACGCCGGCGCCGGCGTGGAGCTACCTGGCGGCCAGGCCGGACGACCCGGGCGAGTACTACGACGACGAGGTGGATGCCAACGGCAAGCCGGTCGAGAAGTCGGGGCCGCTAGGCCGGGTCGACACCTCGGATAGGGCCCGAGCCGAGCTGTACCACCGCAACATGACGTCGCCCGGGCTCGTGCTCGTGGGACATCACGAGACGGTCGTGACGACCCAGGAGGTTCTGACGGGGCAGGAACCGACCTTCCGAAGCCCAGAGCCGTCGGTAGGTGACGCATCGAGTATGGAGGCGTTGCATGAGATGGGCGATGCCCGGATGGACCCGAACGAGCCGAACAACAAGCTGGTTTTCAAACTGCCGGTCCTCATCGGCGCTGGACAGGTGGTCACGGTCAGCCCCTTTGACGATGTCGGCGGTTACGCCGAGGTCCGGTGAACGAGAGACAACGAGAAGCCCGCCATGAGTGATGTCCAACCCGACGAGGATTCCGATCTCGACGCCATCGAGCAGCTGATACGGACCCAGCTAGGCCCAGAATCCTTCGTGAACCTCGAGGTGGTACGAAACCGGCGCTACGAGCTGATACCGGCTGGCAGCAATCGCGTGGTGCCGTTTCAGGTCCGGGCCTTCCGGCAGCAACAGGCGATCGCCGGGCTCGCCCCCAGCGGGCGGAGCACGGTGTTCGAGGGGGTCGCCATCTCTCGAGACACGCCGTCGGGCACTGTCTGGGATTTATACGCCGATTCCCTGACGATCCTCACCGACCTCGGTGTGCCCATCGCCATACGTCCACCCTTGCCGCAGAGTCCGGGTCAGGATGCAGTCCCCGTCGCGGCGCCGCCGGTGCCAGCACCAGTGGCACCGGCTTCGGCCGGCGCCTCGGTGCCGAGCACGGCGGGCCTTGCCGCCGGGCTCACCGAGCGCCGCTACAAGGGTTGACGACTCAACCCAGGCTGACGCCCTCAACCCAGGCTGACGCCCTCAACCCAGGCTGACGCCCTCAACCCAGGCTGACGCCCTCAACCCAGGCTGACGCCCTCAACCCAGGCTGACGCCCTCAACCCAGGCTGACGCCCTCAACCCAGGTTGAGCAGGAACGCGGCGTTGCCGCCGTAGAAGGCGCCGGTGTGCTCGGCTGCGATCGGACCGGCCTTGGCCCGGTAGGCATCGAGGCTGGGCTCGCCCTCGGAGTGGGGGAAGTCGCCGCCGAACATGAGCACCGGCCCCACCTGGGCCAGGTGCCCGGCCGGGTCCTCTCCGGCGAACGTGCCCACCCGCACCTGGCGCCGGAAGTACTCGCTGGGATCCTCCGGGCAGTCGTACAGCCGCCGCCCGCCGAACGACTCATGGGCCCGGGGCGCCCGGTCGATACGGCCCAGGAACATCGGCAGCCAATCCACCATCAGCTCCATCACCCCCACCCGCAGCCCGGGGTGACGGTGGAGCACGCCGTTGAGGATCAGGTCGGCCAGCACCAGCTGCATGTCGGCCGCCATCGTGGGGAACGACAGCAACGACGCCGCCGGCGACGGGTCGTTGTCGGTCCAGCCGTCGTCCATCATCCGGTTGTAGGTGGCCCCGATGTGGAACACGGCCGCCAGGTCTAGCTCCTCCATGGCCGACCAGAACCGCTCGAAGTCGGGATGGGACAATCGCTTGCCGGCGGCCAGGCCGTGGGGGATCTTGACCAGGCGCACGCCCCCCGCCGCCAGGGCCCGGATCTGGCCCAGCGCCCAGTCGACGTCCTCCAGGTTCACATGGCCCACCGGGAACAGCCGCCCCCGCCCTTCGGCCTGCACCGTGACCACCCACCGGTTCCACGCCCCCATGTTGACCTGCAGCGCCTCGGGCTCGTGGCGGAGCAGGTACTCCCAGGTGAGGGCCCAGTTGGGGAACAGGATGGTGGCGTCGACTCCCCACTCGGCCAGGTGGTCACGGCGGGCCGCCGGGTTCCAGTACGGCTCGGGCATCCGGTCGAACACCGAGAACGGCGCCGGCTGGCCGGCCCGGCGTTGCTCCATGAACGCCCCCTGGGTGCTGCGGTCGCCCGGGATCGTCAGCTGGCACTGCATGATCGGCTCCCCGCCGAACGTCACGCAGTCCCACCCCAGGTCGTCGGGCCCGAACCCCAGCGCCAGGTGGGCGTGGGCGGCGTCGGTGTGGTCCCGGAACAGGTCGGGCATCTCCACCAGGTGCCCGTCGGCGTCGATGATGGGCGCGGTGGTCTCGGCAGCGGTCATGGTGTTCCCCCTTGCTCGGAGCCGGCCACCCCCGCGGCCGACCCGGCGTGAGGCGAGCCTAGTTCCCGCCCGGCGTCGGGCCCCAACGGGCTGGGCCGGTTCCCGGCCGCTGGGCTAGCGTCGCCCTCCATGGGGGAGCGCCAGGCCAGCACCACGCCGACGGCGTCACCCGCGGTGCGGGCGGCGAAGCTGGCCGACCTCGTGCGTGACCACGCCGAGGAGACCCAGGAGACCCGCCGGCCCTCGTCCGCCGTCATGCGGGCCTTCGCCGACGAGGGTCTGCTCCGCATCCTGGCCCCCCGCAGCTACGGCGGGGAGGAGGCCACCGGTCTCCAGTTCATGGAGCTCACCGAGGCTGTGGCCCGGGCCGACGGCTCGGCCGGCTGGACGGTCATGACGCTGAACGAAGAGATCGAGATCTCGGCCGGCTACATCGACCCGGCCACGATGACGGCCGTCTGCTCCTCCTCGCCGGCCGTGATCGTGGCCGGCTCGGGCGCCACGCTGGGCCGGGCTCTGCCGGTGGACGGCGGATTCCGCATCACCGGCCGCTGGCCGTTCGTGACCGGCGGCCCGGCGGCCGACGAGATCGTGATCGGGGCCACCGTCACCGGCGACCAGCGACCCCGGCCCCTGTGCTTCGCCCTGGTGCCGGCGGAGCAGGTGGCGATCTGCGACACGTGGGACACGGTCGGCCTGCGGGGCACCGGCTCCCACGACGTGGAGTTGCACGACGTGTTCGTGCCCACCGAGCGCACCGGGGTGGTGGCCACCGGCCGCCACACCGTGCCCGACGCCACCCTGTTCCGCCTCCCGCCCGCCCTGCGGTTCCCGTTCCCCAAGGTCGGGGTGGCCACCGGCATCGCCCGCTCCGCCATCGAGGCCTTCAGCGACCTGGCCCAGGGCAAGAAGGCCCGGGTCAGCCGCACCCTGCTCCGCGATCGGCCCGACGCCCAGCTGGCCATGGCCGAAGCCGAGGCCCTCGTCGGCGCCGGTTGGTGTTTCGCCGCCGAGATGGTGGAGACGATCTGGGCCCTGGCCGAGCAGGGCGACCGGGTGCCACGCGACGTCCACGCCCGAACCCGCCTGGCCTGCTCCCACGCCGTGGCCAGCTGCGTGCAGGCCGTCGAGACCCTGTGCACCGCCGCCGGCACCAGCGCCAACGTGCGGGGCTCCACCCTGCAGCGGTGCCTGGCCGACGTGCGGGCCGTGTCGCAGCACGTGATGGTGGGCGGCTTCCACCGTCTCGACGCGGGCCGGGTGCTGCTCGGGCTCGACGCCGAAGACCCGCTGTTCTGAGCCCGTCGCCGACCTGACCCGAGCACGCTCGGCGGAGAGTCTCGTCGCCTCCGCCCGTCCTCGAGGCTTGAATCGCGTGCTGTCGGCAGGCGTAATTCCCATGAGTTCCGTCGCCGACACAACGACGGAAACTCGTTTGCCGCCCACCTGACCCGATGTTCTAATCCATAGACGAGACGGTGCCAGCTGGGGGTATGCGCTATGTTCCAGGATCGCTTCGAGCGGTTGGCCGCGAACGTCGAGCAGCTCATTCAGGGTAAACCGGGCGAGATCAGGCGGGCTCTCGTGTGCCTTCTGGCCGAGGGTCATCTGTTGATCGACGACATTCCCGGGGTGGGAAAGACGTCGCTCGCCCGGGCCATCTCGAACTCGATCAACGGCACGATGTACCGGATTCAGTTCACCCCCGATCTCCTCCCGACGGACGTCACCGGCGTACACATCTACAACAGCGGTGAGCGCCGCTTCGAGTTCCACACCGGTCCGGTGTTCGCCAACATCGTGCTGGCCGACGAGATCAACCGGGCCTCACCCAAGACCCAGGCCGCCCTGCTCGAAGTGATGGAGGAGCAACAGGTCACGGCCGATGGCCGACGCTTCGCCGTGCCCCGCCCGTTCATGGTGATGGCCACCCAGAACCCCATCGAGCTCGACGGCACATACCACCTGCCCGAAGCCCAGATCGACCGGTTCATGATGCGGATGTCGCTCGGCTATCCGAGCCACGAGGCCCAGGTGAACCTGCTCGACCTACGCCTCCGGGGCATGTCGGTCGACGCCATCTCGCCCGTGCTGGACCTGGTGGAGGTGCAGGAGATGATCACGGTGGCCCGCTCCGTGCACGTGGCCCGCAACCTGCTCGAGTACATCTCCACCCTGATCACCCACACCCGCACCATGCCCCAGCTCCGCCTCGGCGTCTCCCCCCGGGGCGGGCTGGCGCTGGCCCGGGCCTGCCAGTCGCTGGCGGCGGCCAGCGGTCGCGAGTTCGCGGTGGCCGACGATGTGAAGATGCTGGCCGGGGCCGTGCTGGGCCACCGGATGCTGTTGTCGCCCGACGCCGAGCTGGAAGGCGTCACCGCCGACCAGCTCATCAACGCCGCCCTGGCCGTGGTGCCCGTGCCCCAGGCCCGCTACACGCCGTGACCGCCCGGTCCGCCGCCACCGCCCTCCGCTTCGACGAGCCGCCGGAGGAGGCCGGGATCTCCTCCTCCCGCCGCCTCCACGCTCTGCGGGCCGTGACATCGATGGTCAGTGCCAACGGCTGGCTGGCCCTGGGCCTGGCCCTGGCGCTGGCCGTGCTCGCCCTCGTGCTGGGGTACGTCGAGCTGGCCGTCATCGCCGGGTCGTTCGTGATGGCCTGGCTGATCGCCGTGGTCGTGGCGTTGCGACCGTCGGCCGTGGTGGCCCAGCGGTTCATCGTGCCGGCCCGGGTGAAGGAAGGGGAGCAGGCCCAGGGCCTCCTCACGATCACCAACAGCGGCCGGGTGCGGGCTCCCCCCGCCGTGGCCACCGAGGCCTTCGACGGGCGGGACTTCCCCATCCCGCTCCCGTCGATCCCGGCCCGCAGCGAGCACGTGTGCAGCTACACCGTCACCACCAGCCGCCGGGGCCGGCACCGGGTGGGGCCGCTGCGGATCAGCCGGGCCGACCCGTTCGGCTTCGTCCGGGCCGCCACCGCCGGCGGCCCGTTGGCCCAGCTCGTGGTCCACCCCCGGGTCTACGACGTGCCGCCGCTCCGGTCGGGCCGGGTGCGGGACCTGGAGGGGGCCCAGCAGTCCCGCCGGGCCCAGGGCGGCGTGGCCTTCCACCACCTCCGGGAGTACGTGCCGGGTGACGATCGCCGCCTGATCCACTGGCGCAGCTCGGCCAAGCTCGACACGTTGCTGGTGCGCCACAACGTGGTGACCCATGAGCCGTCGCTGGCCATCGTGCTCGACACCTCGCCGGTCTACAGCGACGCCGAAGCCTTTGACGACGCGGTGCGGGTGGCGGCCTCCCTGGTGGTGGCCGGCGTCCAGGGCGGCTTCCCCACCTCGCTCCACACCACCTCGGGTTACGGCGGAGCGGTCGAACTGAACGGCGACGGGCTGATCCGGGTGCTCGACCTCCTGGCCGTGGTGCGCACCGGTTCCGACGATCCCGGCCTCTCCTACCTGGCCGGCGTGTCGAGCGGCGGCCGGGCCGAGACGTCGCTCGGCGTGGTGACGGGGCTGCCGGCAGCCCAGCAACTGGGGCGGATCAGCCGGGTGTCGTCCCGTTTCGACACCGTGAGCACGATCCTGATCGGCGACCGCCTCGATCGCACCGCCCCCGCCATCGCCGGTTCGTTCGTGATGCGGGCCCCCACCGCCGACGACTGGGCCCGCCTGTGGAAGTCGAGGTTCGGGTGAGGCGGGCCGGGCGGCGGCTGGCGAGGTGGTTCGGGCCGGTGGGCCCGATGGTGCCGATCGTGGTGGGGCTCACGGCCGCCGCCACCCCGCTGGCCGCCAACTTCTTCGACGGCGCCCCCTACGGGGCGGTGGCCCTCGTGTCGGCACTGGCCGTGGTGGCAGGGTGCCTGGCCACGGTGAGGCTCCCGCCGGCGGTCGCCCTCGCCGCGGGAATGGCGGCCGGTACCGGCGTGCTGATGGTCGTGCTGAGCGACGCGCCGGATCCCGGCGCGGCACCCCGCTCCGCCCTCGCGCCGGTGGAGGTGGCCCGCCTGGTGGCCCGGGGCTGGCCCGACCTGTTGTCCAGCGCCGTGCCGGCGGAGCGGTCGGCGGCGTTGCTGGCCCTGCCCCTGGCCCTGTGCTGGACGGCGGCCTTCGTCACCGTCCTCCTGGTCCGCCGGGTCCGGGCGGGAGCGGTCTCGGTGATCCCCCTCCTGGCCGTGGCCGTCGTCCTGCTGCTCACCGGTCCCGGCCCGGCCTCGATGGCCGCCGCCACCGTGGTGGCGGGATCGGCGCTGTTCCACATCGCCGTCCGCGCCACCTACGCCGGGATCCGGGCGAGCGGGCACCTGGCCCAGCAGCGGGACTCCGTGCAGCTGGGCCGCTACGCCCTGCGGACCCTGGGGCTCGTGGCCCTGCCGGCGGTGGCGTTGGCGGTCGGCGTCGGCGGCCTGGGCGCCGGTCTGGCGCTGGGCGAGCCGGCCAGAACCGATCTCCACGCGCCGTCCCGCATCGAAGCCCGCGACGAGCTGACCCCGCTGTCGCAGCTCCGGCGCCAACTCCTGGCCGATCCGACCGAGCTGTTCACGGTCACCATCTCGGGCGCCGGAGGCACCGGCAGCCCCCCGATCGACCGCCTCCGGGTGGCCACGCTCGAGCACTACGACGGTGCGCTGTGGACCTCGAGCGGCGTGTTCCTTCCCGTAACCAACCGGGTGCGCGAGCCCGACACCTCGTCCCGTACCGCCGTCCCGGTGACCGTCCGGGTCCGCACGACGCCCAGCTACCGGTCGTCGTACCTCCCGGTGGCGGGGCTCCTGCGCACCGTGTCGGGAACGGCGCTGGGGTTGGCCGAAGACACCGACACGCTCATCACCGGCGTGGAGCCGGGCACGCCGGTCGACCTGTCGTTCACCGCCGAGGTCCCGGTGGGGGCGCGGCCGACGGAGGTGGGCCCGCCGTCCCCGGCCGCCAGTGGCCTCGACGACCTGAGCGGCCTCACGCTGCCGACCTCGTTCCCCCGCTTCGTCGACGAGGTGGCGGGCGACACCACCGATCCCGTGGCCCGGCTCGACCTGCTGGAGGCGGCCATGCAGAGTCGCGACGGGTTCGGCTACAGCGTCGAGGACGCCTACTCCGGCCACGACCTCCCCGTGCTCGACACCTATCTGAGCCCCGCGCCGGTCACGCCGTTCCAGCTCAACCGCCAGGGCTACGCCGAGCAGTCGGCGGCGGCGTTCGCCCTGCTGGCCCGGATGCAGGGCCTGCCGGCCCGGGTGGCGGTCGGCTACCTCCTGCGGGAACCGGACAAGACGGCCGCCGGGGCCACCGTCTCGGTGTCGACCAGCGACGCCCATGCCTGGGCCGAGGTGTTCCTGAGCGGCGAATGGGTCGCCTTCGAGCCGACCGACCGGACCGTGCGATCGGTCCGGTCGCTGAGCCCTGAGCAGGTGACCGACACCGGGCGGGCCGAACAGGCCGAGCAACCGCCGCTGGTCCCTCCGCCGGCGCCGACGGCGGTGGTGGTGCCCGACGCGCCGCCGTGGCGCCTCATCGCCGGGGCCGCCGCCCTGGTGATCGTGGTCGCCCTTCCCGCCACGGCCAAGCTCGTGCGGTCCCGGCTCCGCCGGCGGGGCGACCCGGCCCGCCGGGTGCTGGGGGCCTGGCGGGAGCTGCGTGACCGGCTCCGCGACCGGGGGGCGCCGCTCACGCGATCGACCACCCCGCGCGATCTCCGGACCGGGGCCGCGGATCGTCCCGGTGTCAGCGGAGCCTGGCTGGCCGAGCTCGACGAGCTGGCCCGCCTCCATGACCGGGCCCTGTTCGCTCCCGATGGCGCCGACGCCGAGGCCGGCCGGCGGGCCTGGCAGCTCGTGCCCCGCCTGGCCCGCGACTCGGGCTTCGGCCGGAGCCTGCCCCGCCGCCTGCTGGGACGGCTCGATCCCCGCTCGCTCCGCCGACCCCCGCCGGGACGGGTCCGCCCGACGGGGAACGGCCCCGACCTGCGCCCCGACGACACCTCGGCGCCGCCGCCCCTGACGCAGATCGACACCGGCCCTGGCGAGCGCCGGCCGGCTCTGGCCGGACGAGGCTGACGGGGGACCGGAGATGGGATGGTCGGTACGAACCGCGAGCCGGCAGGTCCTCTCCATCGGCGCGGTGATGGTGGCCCTCAGCTCCGGCCTGGTCCTGGCCGGAATGGGTCAGGCGTCGCCCCCGCTCGACTCCCGTCACCTCACGGATCCCACCGTCTGGGTGCCCACGTCGAGCCTCGGGCTGGTGCACCCGATCGACGCCACGGTGGGCCGCGCCGGCCCCGCCCTGGCCCTCGACGGGGCCCAGGGGGCCGAGCTGAGCACGGTGCAGGCCGGCAGCAACGCCTATGTGATCGACCAGACCGAGCGGACCGTCCGCTACATCGATGCCAGCGCCCGCCAGTTCGGGCTCCCCTGGCAGGAGCCCGAGACCCGGGACGGTGACGGCCGGCTGTCGGTGTTCGCCGGGTCCGGCGTCACCTGGGCCTACTCGAGCACCAGCCACCTGCTGCACCGGCTCAGTCCCGGGCGACACCTGCTGGAGGCGGCCCAGCCGATACCGCTGGTGGCCGACGGCGACGATGCCGTGCTGCGCCACGACACCGAGCTGGTGGCCCCCGACGAGGGCGACGGCGAGGTGGTGGCGGTGGCCCCCGACGGGCGGATCCGCTCGGCTGCCGTCGCCCCCGCCGGCCACGACCTGGTCGTGCGGATGGTGGACGACCAGGTGGTGGTGATCGACCGGGACGACCGGGTGCTGATCACGCTCGGCCCCGATCTCGAACCGGTCAACCGCTGTGACCTCGACGTGATGGACGCCCCGCTGCCGGCCGAGGGCCAGGGCACCGACGGCCGGCTCGCCCTCGTCGTCCCGTCGCAGCACATCGTGGTGGTGGCCGACGTGACCTCGTGCGTCGTCGTCTCCGTGGTCGTCGACGGCGATCTCGGGGTCCCGGTGGTCGCCGGCACCCGGGTGTTCGTGCCCGAGTACGGCGAGGGGCGGGTGCACATCGCTGATCTCGGCGGGTCCATCGACCGCATCCCGGTGATCAGGTCGGAGACGCTCGGGGTGCCGGGCCCGTTCGAGCTGGTGGCCGACGACGGCATGGTGGTCTTCAACGATCCCGGCTCGAACGCGGCGGGGGTCGTGTTCGACGACGGCACCGTGGCCAAACCGGGCAAGTTCGATCTGGCCGACACCGGCCGGGTGGTCGCCGGCGGCAGCCGCGCACCGGCCCTCGACGGGACGGGCGATGCCCCGTCGGGCGGGGGCGGGGGCGGCGGCGATGCGAAGCGCGACGCCGCCACCGCATCGTCGGGCACCGAATCGACCGAGCCGGTGCCCCCCGCCCCGTCACCCGGCATCCCGCAGCCCGATCCGGCGGCGCCCGGCACGCCTCGCTCCGACCCGGACCCCGATCCTGCGCCCGATCCGAAGCCGTCACCCGCTCCTGATGCCACGCCCGCTTCTGATCCCGCGCCGGATCCGAATCCAGCGCCCGATCCGAATCCAGCGCCCGATCCCAACCCTGCACCCGATCCGGATCGCCCACCCGATGCCGGCCCTCTGGGCGGCTTCGCTCCGGCGCCGTCGACGTCGGCGCCAGCGCCAGCGCCGGCGGATCCCACCCTGCCGACGCTGCAGTGCACGGCCGACCGTCCCTCGGTACCGGTGGGTCAGGACGTCACGTTCACCACCCAGGTGATCGGGGGCCAGCCGGGACAGGTGGTCTCGTTCGAGTTCGGTGTGGGGTCCGACGTCGTGCCCGACCCCGACGGGATCCTGACGCAATCGTTCCCGGCCTCGGGCCAGGTCACGGTGGCGGCCCGGGGGATCCTGCGGGGCGGCGGCACCACGGCCCCGGCCGGGTGCGGGACGATCGCCGTGGGCGACGCACCCCTACCCGACGTCCTGGTCTGCCGATCCGACGCCGGCCAGGCGGCCCAGGCCGACCAGGTGGTCACGTTCTCGGCCACCGGGATCGCCGGCACCACGTGGGCCTGGACCTTCAGCGACGGAGGCACGAGCCGGGAGGTCAGCCCCCAGCACCGGTTCACCCAGCCGGGACCGGCGTCGGCCACCGTCGTCGCCACCTCCCCCGCCGCCGGGCGCCAGGAATCGACCTGCCCGCTCCAGATCACCGAAGGGGTACCGCCGCTGACACCGAGCTTCGACTACGAACCGAAGCCGGCGGTGGCCAACCAGCCCATCCGGTTCGTGTCGACCACGCCCAACGGAGCCGGGGTGGCCAGCTACAGCTGGACCTTCACCGGCGCCCGGCCGGCCACGGGGATCGGTTCGGAGGTGACCGGCGTGACCTGGGCCACCGCCGGCTCCAAGTCGGTGGAGCTGGTGGCCACGAACACCGCCGGCCAGTCGTACCGGGTCGCCGCCGCGGTGGACGTCCAGAGCGAGCCGGACACCTACCGACCCGTGGCCGTGTCGGTCAAGGCCATCGCCGACACGGTCACCACGGCCACGATCCCCCTCGAGCTGGTGACCGAAGCCGGGCAAGCCACGGCGGCCCGGTGGACCGTCGAGCTGGTCAACGACTCCGGAGTGCCCTCCACCGAAGCGACCCTCACCGGCCTCACCGCCAGCTACACCATCCCCGAGCACCGGGGTGGCCGGTACACGGTGACGGTGGAGGCGACCGACAGCCGGGGGGCGACCGACACCGCCTCCGCGTCGTTCAACGCGGTGCGCCCGCTCAACCCCGACATCGCCATCGACAAGACGACGATCGTGGTGGACGAGGCCGTCGGCTTCACCGGCAGCTCCACCAACCCCAACGTGACCAGCTGGGCCTGGGACTTCGGCGACGGCAGCACCGGGCAGGGCAAGACGGTGTCGCACGTCTACACCACGACCGGCACCAATCGGGTGACGCTGACCGTGAGCCTCCAGGGAGCGACCGCCGCGGTGAGCCGGTCGATCACCGTGAACGGGGTGGGGACGGTGGTGAGCGTGCCGAAGGTGATCGGACTGAGCGTGAGCGCGGCAGGCACGGTGTTGGCCGGCAACGGTCTGACGGTCGGTGCCACCGCCCGGGGATGCGAGCCCGGTGTGCCCTTGGACGAGGTCTACGGCCAGAACCCGACCGACGGCACGTCGGTGGCCGCACCGTCGGCCGTGGACCTGTCGGTCAGCGACGGGACCAGCTGGGTCATGCCCGACATCGCCGTGGGCCAGACCCCGGCCGACCTCGGCCTGAGCGGCCGGCTGACGATCACCTCGTCGGCCCGGCCGACCGCCGACCCGACCCAGAACGGCAAGAAGATCAGCCAATCCCAGCCGGCGGGCTCGGTCCACTGCGGCCCGGTCTCCGTGACGCTGGTGGTGGGCCAGTACCTGTGGGGACGGCCGCCGTCGCTGCGCTGCGACACCCAGGTCACCTACCCGGCCCCGGTCAGCTGCACCGCCGCCGACAACCCGGGCGGCGGCACCGTCGACTGGGGCGACGGCAGCGCCCCGCAGGCGATCGGTTCGGGAGCGACCCTGTCGCACACCTACCAGCGGGTGGGCCCGGTCACGCCCAGCCTCACCCACAGCGGCGCCACGGTGAGCGCCAACGCGGTGTCGATCAAGATCGACCTCTCGATCTCGTGCTCCCCGACCGGTGCGGCCCAGGACATCTACGAGCTCGACAGCTCCGGCCATTACGTCCGGCCCACCGACCCCGACGGCAACCCCATCCTCGACCAGCGGGTGGTGCAGGGTCAGGCGCAGAAGACGGGTTCGTGCACGGCGCAGTCACAGGCGCTGGACGACCTGGGGGGCAGCGTGGCCTGGACGGCCACCGCCCGGGGGCGCTCGATCAGCGGATCGGGCGACTTCTCCGGGGAGACGGTGGGCGACTGGTTGGGCGTCCAACCAGGGACGATCTCGATGACGGTGACGGTGAGCACGATCAGCCAGATGGCGTCGGCCGACATCTACGTCTCCGGGTGCGGTTGAATGGGCGGCTGATCGCACCCGGTCGGGTGCACACGGACGGAACCGCCAGCAGGGCGGTCGGGCGCTGATCGGCGGGCCTCAGGCGGCGAGGAGCCGGATCGCCGCCACCAGAGCCACCGCCATCACGAGCACGGCCACCGCCAGCAGGGCCAACCGCAGGTCGGGCCGGGCCTCGGGCCCGGGATCGGCCGGCGGTCCGGTGGCGCCGCCCGGTTGTTGCCGCCCGCCGCCCGTGTCCTCGCCGACGATCGGTTGCCACCGTCGGCCGGCATTTCGCCGTCGCAGCTCGGACTCGACGGCCACGCCCGTGTCGAGCACGGACGGGGTGGGCTGGGCGATCGGTTGCGGCTCGGCCCGAGGGGGAGCGGGATGCCGGGCGACGGGCGCATCGTGATCGGGCGCCCGCTCGGTGGGTGCGTTCGACTTCCTCGGTGTGGGGCTGGGTTCGCCGCCGAGCTGGTCCAGCAGCTCCCGCAGGTGCCCGAGCACCTCGCCCGTGCTCTGGGGCCGATGCCACGGATCCTTGGCCATGGCCCGGGCGAAGAACCGGTCGAGCGGCTCGATCCCCACCCGGGGCACGGGCGCCGCCACGATCTGGCTCATCAGCCCTCCCCAACTCTCGCTCTCGTACGGCGGCCGGCCGATACCGAGGGCGTAGAGGGTGGCGCCGAGGGAGTAGATGTCCGAGCGGTTGTCGCGCCGATCGGGCGACCGGCCCGGTAGGGGAGCAGGGTCGTACTCGAAGGTCTCGGGGGCGGCGTAGGCCAGCGAGAACGCGACCTGGGTGGTGGCCGTCGCTCCCAACACCGAGGCGATGCCGAAGTCGGTCAGCTTCGCCGTCCCCGTCCGCGACACCAGGATGTTCCCCGGTTTGATGTCCCGGTGGATGACGCCCAGATCGTGGCTGTAGGCGAGGGCGTCGGCGATGGGGACGAGCGCTGCCACCGCTTCCACCCACGGCATGGGGCCCTGGGTGTTGAGCCGATCCTGGAGGGATCCGCCCGGCAGGTACTCCATCACCAGGTAGGGCCGGGCGTCGGGTGGGCCGGTGTAGCCCGAGCGGAGCGGCGTGACGATGTTGGGATGGTCCGCCGTGCGGCCCATCGACAGCCGCTCCCGGTCGAACCGGCGGCGGCCGGATGCGTCGACGGCGGCCAGCACCTTCACCGCCACCTGCCGGTGCAATCCCTGCTCGTACGCCGAGTAGACGATGGCGAAGCCGCCCGAGCCGATCAGCTGGTAGTCGCTGAGCCCCTCGATGGCGAGGTCGATCTCGCCTCCCACCCGGCCTCCTCTCCGACCCCGGCCCCACGGCCCGCCACCTCAACCATAACTGTCCCGTATGAACCGGGGAGGCCGAGTTTCGGTCGTCGGGGGCGGACCGGTGCTCACCGGTCGGCCCGGCTCAACACCCGACGCCGGTGGGGGCCAGCTCCGTGAGCGAGGCGTAGCCGGCCAGCACCACGCCGGTGTCGACCTCGGCCGACTCGTCGACCTCGTCGTTGCTCTCGAACGTCACGGCCCCATCGGTCAGGCGGGCCGAATGGAGCCCGTAGGGAAGGCGGTCGGCCAGGAGGGCCCGGCGCACGCCCCGGATCTGCGGGTAGTCGACGTTGGGCACGTTCACGCTCCACACCACCGGGTAGCCGGCGGGGCGGTCGGCGATCTCGGGCACCAGGGTGGCTGCCAGCTCGGCCGCCGCTTCCCACCGCTGGGCCTCGCCGGTGCGCCGCTGGCTCACGGCGATCCCGCTGACGCCGCACACCCTGGCCGTCAGGCAGGCCCCCACCGTGCCCGAGAACAGCACTGACCAGCCGACGTTCCACCCCGGGTTGATGCCCGACACCACCAGGTCGGGTGGGGGCCCGAACAGGCCCCGGCAGGCCAGCAGCGCAGCCAGCGCCGGCGGCCCGCCGATGTGGTGGACGGCGGCCACGTCGGGCATCTCCGGGCGCTCCACCGTGTGGACCGCGGGCACCCCCTCGCTCAGGTGGCCGATGGCGGCCCCGGCCCCGGAGTGCTCGCTGCTGGGCGCGAACACGATCACCTCGCCCAGATCGGTCATCCGCTGGGCCAGGGCGTGGAGGCCCGGCGAGTCGATGCCGTCGTCGTTGGTCACCAGGATGCGCACGTGAGGAGTCTGACGGTGATCGGGCCCGGTTGTCATCCTGAGGTGGGGGGTGGGCGACGGCCAACGGTCTTGACCGCCACCGCCGATCTGGAGTGGCCTGAGCCCATGGAGACAATCGACGGCCTGCTCTACGACCGGCGCGACGGCGTGGCCACCATCACGCTGAACCGGCCCGACAAGCTCAACGCCATCCGCTGGAACATGGTGATCGGCCTCATCGACCTGCTCCGGGACGCCGGAGCCGACCCCGACGTCCGGGTGATCGTGATCACCGGCGCCGGCCGGGCCTTCTCCTCCGGTGACGACATCGTGGGCGGCATGGGCCCCGAGGTGCCGCTCGACGCCCGTAGCCGCACCGCCCGGGCCCATCAGCGGGGCTGGCACTACGAGCTGGTCAAGACCCTGCTGTCGACACCCAAGCCGGTGATCGCCGCCCTCAACGGCCGCTGCCACGGCGCCGGGTTCGTCATCGCCCTGGGCTGCGACTTCCGGGTCGCCCGGGCCGACACCCTGATCGGCGACATCCGCTCGGGCAAAGCCATCTTCGCCAACCAGGGCGTCGGCCTGCTGCTGCCCAACCTGATCGGCTCGGCCCGGGCCATGGACCTGCTCATGACCGGCCGGGTGATCGACGCCGCCGAAGCCGAGCGCTACGGGCTGCTGGCCCGGGTGTGGCCCGAGACCAGCTACGACGCCGACCTGGCCGCCTTCGTGGGCGAGCTGGCCACCGGACCGACCCGGGTCTACGCCGCCTGGAAAGCCAGCGTCAACCGCTCGGTGCTCATGGAGCTCGACGCCTACACCGACCACGAGAACCTGCTCAACATCTCCCTTCTCGGCTGTGAGGACACGGTCGAAGGCGTGCGCTCCTTCGCCGAGCGCCGCCCGCCCCGGTTCACCGGCCGCTGAGCCCGGGCCGGGCCGGGGGTTGCGGCGCCCGTCCCGATCGAAGCGGTAGGGGCTGGCGTCGGCCACTAGGGTCGGCCGCTATGGACCTCGAATCCGATGCCCGGCTCGGCGCCCGGCCACTGGCCGAGCGCGTCATGATCATGCGCCAGGAGATCGACCGTCTGGCGGCCCGCCTCTCGGCCCTCAGCCCCGATCAGCTCGACCAGCCCGCCATCGGTGACTGGACGGTGCGGGAGGTGGTGGCCCACATGGCGGTGGTGCCCGAGTTCTACACCGACGGCGTGCTGCGGGGGGCCTCGGGCGACACCAGCGGCGGCGGCAACCCGACGCCGGCCGGCACCGGGCGGGGAGAGGTCGCGGCCGAGAACATCCGCAAGGGCGCCGTCGGCCTGGCCCGCAAGGTCGACGACGTGATCGGCCGGTTCCGCCGCTCGGCCGAAGGCCTGGCCGACGCCCTCAGCGGCGACGAGACCGACCTCGGGTACCCGTGCTACCACCCCGGCGGGCTCCTGCCGGCCAACCGCTTCCTCGTGCTGTTCCTCAAAGAGCTCGGCCTCCACGAATGGGACATGTTCGAGGCGCTGGAACCGCCCTGCGCCATGAGCCGGTGGGGGGCCGACGCCGCCTTCCAGGCCCTGGAGGAGGAGATCGCCTCCGGCTCCCTGCGGTGGGTCACCGACCCCGGCCGCAACCCGCAGGCCGTCACGATCCGGGTGACCACGTCGGGCGCCGTGGTGGGGGAGAGGGACCTCATCCTCGATCCGGACTGGACCCGCCTGGTCGCCGCCGACGACAGCCGGCCGGCCCAGGGGCGGTTGCACATCGACGCCGGCGACTTCACCCTCGGCTGCTCGGGGCGGCTCGACCTGGTGGCGGCCGTCGAGAGCGGCCGGGCCCAGGGCGACCTCGACGCGGTGCGGGTGCTGGCCGGCCGCCTGACCGGTATGTGATCGACAGGGAGCCGACGAGATGAGCGACAACATCGTGACCGCCGAACGGCGGGCCGAGATCGAAGCCGAGATCGAGGCGTTCATGGAGCGCTACCACCAGGGGTTCACCGCCGGCACCCGGGACGACCTGCAGGCTCTCGTGCACCTGCCGGTGATCTACGTCACCGAGACCGGAGCCCAGGTGCGGGACGGTTACCCGTTCGATCCGGTGAAGATGCGGGAGTCCGACCTCGGCTTCCATCACGCCGACACCACCACCCGCGTCGTCCACCTGGAGGAGACCCGGGCCCACCTCGTGATCGAGGGCCTCCGCTACCGGGCCGACGGCTCGGTCATCGAGTCGATCGAGAGCTTCTACATCCTCCACAAGCGCGACAACGAGTGGAAGGTCTCGGTCTTCTCCGGCATCCGGGGCGCCCGGGCCTGACACCGGCGCTCACGCCTCGGTGCCGTCCTGGGCCGCGATCTCGGCGTCGAGCCGTTTGACCAGGGTCTTGGGTGCTACCGCCCGATAGCTCTCCTCCACGAAATCGAGCAGCACCTCCCGTTCCTCCTCCGGCACCCGGTCGACGTACAGCGTCACCCATCCGTGCTTGCCCAGGCCGTACCGGGTGGGGAACGCCTCGGGGTAGGACAGGGCATGGTCCCGGGAGTCGGGCAGCTTCACCGTCATCGCCGGCTGCTCGGCCACCGGCCCGCTCACGAACAGGAAGATCTTCTTTCGGACCTTCACCACCCGGTCGCCCCACGGCTCGTCGGGCCAGGCCTCGGGCAGGGACAAGGCGAACGCTTCCAGCGTGACGGTGAATGGCGGGGTGTCGTCGGCCATGGCCCGAGTGTGCCATCCCGTCGCTCCGTCCAACGTCGGGCCGGGGAACGCGCCATCATGGAGCCGACTCCTGGCGCGAAAGGCGACCGCTCTCCATGTCCTCGGTGCTGCTCCTCATCCTCGAGATCTACGTCTTCGTCCTGTTCGGCCGGGTGATCTTCAGCTGGATCCGGCCCGATCCCCGCACCTTCCTGGGGCAGGTCAACGGCGTGCTGCTCACCCTCACCGAGCCCGTGGTCGGTCCCGTTCGGCGGGTGCTGCCCAGCATGGGCCCGTTCGACTTCTCGGTGCTGATCGTGCTGCTGGTCATCCAGATCGTTCTCGTGCCGATCGCCCGCTCGCTCTGAGCGCCCCGGCGGCGGCGGGCCTCACCGCCCGGCGCCGGCCAGCGGATCCTCGGGCCAGGCGTGCTTGGGGTAGCGGCCCCGCAGATCGGCCCGCACCGCCCGGTACGAACCCCGCCAGAACCCCGGCAGGTCGGTCGTCACCTGGGCCGGCCGGTCGGCCGGCGACAGCAGCTCGATGGCCACCGGCACCCGATTCGGCCCCACCACGGGGTGCTCGTCCAGTCCGAACAGGTGCTGGATCCGCACCGACCACACCGGCCGCCCGCCGCCATAGCGAACCGGGCGGCTCCGACCTCCCGGCAGGGTGAGCTCGGCCGGGGCCAGCACGTCGAGCTGGCGCCGCTGCTCCCATCCCAGCAGGCCGAGCACGGCTCCGGTGGCGTCGATCCGCCGCAGATCGGCCACCGACCGGCACCGCGACAGGTCCAGCCACTCGTCGAGCCGGGCCAGCAGCACCTCGTCGCCCAGATCGGGCCATGCCGCCGGATCCTGCTCGTGGAGCCAGGCCAGGCGGGCCCGCACCGACCCACCCCGCTCGCCCCACCGCAGCAGCGCCAGCCCGGCCGTCCGCAACCCCACGGCCAAGGCCTCGGCCACCGCCGCCCCGCCCGGCTCGGCCAGCGGCTGGCGGTGCAGGACCAGACCGCCCAGCCGCTGTTGGCGCTCGGCCCGCAGGGTGTCGTCGCGCTGGTCCCAGGCCACGTGCTCCACCCACCGGATCCGGTCGGCCGCCGCCGCCAGCACCGTGGCCCGGTCGACGGCCACCGCTCGCCGCACCCGGGCCGCCCGGGGATCGCCGTCGGCCTCGGCCACCACCACGAACGGCGCACCGGCCAACCGGTCGTCGCCGCCCCGGCCTCCGCCGCCCACCATCACCTCCCGCCCGATCGACAGCAGGAACCGGCCCGGGCGATCGGGCCGCGCCATCCCCACCCGGTCGGGCCAGGCCCGGGCCAGCAGGGCCCCCAGCTCGTCGATCGACCCGGCGCCGGCCCCGGCCGGCCTCGCCGTCGACGGTGCCCGGCTCGGCCGGGTACCGATGCGCTGGGCCAGGCGGTCGGCGGGAGCCGCCATCGACCCCCACCGCCGTTCCAGCTCCGCCGCCAGATCGGGGCGGTCGGGCCAGGTGTCGTCGTCGAGGAGGGCCGCCGCCCGCCGGGCCAGCTCGCCGAGGCCCAGCTCCTCGCCCGTCAGCACGAGGACGGCCAGGCGGGGGTGGAGCCCGAGCCGGGCGGCCCGCCGCCCCACCTCGGTGAGCCGGCCGTCGTCGCCGGTGAGGCCCAGGCCGCCCAGCAGCCGCTGGGCCGCCTCCAACCGGGCCTCCCCCGGATGGTCGAGCAGGGGGAGCGACCGGGCCCACGGGTCACCCCACCGGGCCAGCTCGAAGGCCACCGGGAGGGGATCGCCGTCGACGATCTCGGGGGCCGTCGACGCCTCCAGGTGCCGGTGCTCCTCGGCCGACCACAACCGCCAGCACACCCCCGGCCCCACCCGGCCGGCCCGCCCCCGGCGTTGCTCGGCGGCGAAGGCGGTGGCGAACCCGGTCTCGAGGCGGCCCAGGCCGGTGGCCGGATCGAACCGGGCCCGCCGGAGCAGCCCGCCGTCCACCACCGCCTCCACCCCGGGGACCGTCACCGACGTCTCGGCCACCGCCGTGGCCACGATCACCCGCTGGCGGGCTCCCGGGCCGGCGCCGCCGGCCGGCCGACCCCGCAGGATCGAGCGCTGGACGTCCACCGGGGTGCTGCCGTGCAGGCCCACGCACTCGACCGGCGACCCGGCCCCGCCGCCCACACCCCGGCCGCCCACACCCCGGGCGGCCAGCGCCGCCAGCACGTCGTCGATCTCCCGCCGGCCGGGCACGAAGGCCAGCACGTCACCGGTCACCGCCGCCAGCGCCGTGACCACGGCGTCGGCCACGGCCGGGGCGAAGCGTGACCGCTCGGGGCGGGCCAGGTGGTGGGTGGTCACGGGGAACGTGCGGCCCGGCACGTCGACGACGGAGGCGGCACCGATCAGGGCGGCCACCCGCTCGGTGTCGAGCGTGGCCGACATGACCACGATCGCCAGGTCGTCGCGCAGCGCGGCCCGGGCCTCCAGCGCCATGGCCAGGCCCAGGTCGCTGTGCAGGTTCCGCTCGTGGAACTCGTCGAACACCAGGGCGGCCACCCCGGCCAGCTCCGGGTCGCGTTGGATCCGGTTGGTGAGGACGGCCTCGGTGACCACCTCGATCCGGGTGGCGTCGCTCACGGTGTGCTCGCCCCGCATCGACAGCCCGACCGTCCGCCCCAGGGGCTCGCCCAGCAGCTCGGCCAGGCGGGTGGCGGTGGCCCGGGCCGCCAGCCGGCGCGGCTCGGTGACGACCACGCGCCCGCCGCCCCCACGCCGGCCGGCCACGAACAGGGGCACCAGGCTCGACTTGCCGGCCCCCGGCTCGGCCCGCACCACAACCGCCCCGGTTCCGGCCACCTCGGCTTCGATGGCGTCCCGGGCCGCCTCGATCGGCAGCCCGGTCACGGGCACGGTGAGCTGGGTTCGGGCGATCACAACGGGCCCAGTCTGCCAGGGGCGCCGGAGGTGGGGCGCAGGCGGGACGTCACCCCTGGTGGCAGGGGGTTTGGGAGGCCGGCGGGGCGGATAGGGCCAGCGGGCGAACCGGACGGCCGGGGCGTACCGACGCGGTTCGCGACCACGGCCGGGGGACAGGGGCGGCCAGAGAGGTTGACGATGTCGAACGGATCGGCGAATGGCGATCTCGGGCCCGGCCCGGTCGGATCCTCTCCGATAGGAACCGATCAAGCCGGCGCCAGGGCCGACGCCCTCGTGCTCCCGGGCCATGTGCGGGCTGCCGACCGCGGCGACTCGGCAGGCCACGCCCCGGGGTCACCGGGCGGCGAGGGCGGCCCGGCGTCGCCGTGGCGGGAGGTGCCGTGGCGCACGATCGTGGCCGTCATCGGCCTGGTTTCGGCGGTCGCGCTGGTTGTCCTCGTGGTCCATCTCGCCTCCCGGGTGGTGGTGTGGGTGGCCATCGGCGGGTTCTTCGCCGTGGTACTCAGCCGGCCCGTCGGCTACCTCGAGCGGCGGTGCCACCTCCGCCGGGGCCTGGCGATCGGTGTGGTCGTCGGTCTCGCTCTGGCCACCGCGGCTGGCATCGTGACCCTGTTCGTGATGCCGGTGCGCACCCAGCTGCTGCAGGTCCTGAGCGACATGCCGGGCACGGTCAGCCAGGCGGTCAACGGGGAGGGCCCCGTCGGCCGCGTCGTCTACCGCCTCCGCCTCGAGGGTCAGGTCCGCGACAACCAGGCCTGGCTGATCGACCAGGCCTCGCGCCTGGAGGCGTCGCTCCCGGGGATGGCCGCCCGTACCGCCCAGGGCCTCGTCACGGTGCTCACCGTCACGGTGATGACGTGCCTGTTCCTGGGCCAGTCGGCCGCCATCGGCCGCACCGCCAGCCTGCTGGTGCCGGTCCGGCACCGGGGTTGGGTGACGGTCACCACCCTGGACGCCGGCCGGGCCGTGAGCGGCTACATGATCGGCAACCTGATCATCAGCGTGTGCGCCGGAGTGGCCTCCTTCGTGTTCCTGTTCGTGCTCGGGGTGCCGGCGGCCCTCGTCTTGGCCCTGTTCGTGGCCGTCGCCGACCTGGTGCCGTTGGTGGGCGCGACGGTGGGGGCGGCCGCCGCCGTGTTGGGCGCCCTGCTGGTGTCGCCCGGGGCCGGCATCGCCGCCGTCGTGTTCTTCGTGATCTACCAGCAGTTCGAGAACTTCGTGCTGGCCCCGATGGTGATGGCCCGCACGGTCAAGATCAACCCGCTCGTGACGCTGCTCAGCGTGTTGCTGGGCGTGGAGCTGTTCGGGTTCGACGGGGCGCTGTTGGCCGTGCCGATGGCCGGCGCCCTCAACGTGATCGTGAAAGAGTTGTGGTGTCACCGGCCCACCGCGCCCGACGAGCTCGTGGTCGTCAGGGAGTGAGAGGTTTCGAGGGGCGGTCCGCCTGGGGCACGATGACGGGTGACCATGGCATCCGATGAACTTCCGTTGCGGCTCGTCGCCTCCGATCTCGACGGCACCCTCCTGCGAACCGACAAGACGATCAGCGACCGGACGGTGGCGGCCATCGCCGCCTGCGAGGCCGAGGGGATCACGTTCGTGCTGGCCACCGGCCGCCCGCCCCGCTGGATCGGCGATATCAGCGACCGCCTCGGCCACCGGGGCGTCGCCCTGTGCGCCAACGGCGCCGTGATCTACGACCTCGACCAGAACCAGGTGCTGGCCCACCACACGATCGACCCCGACGCCGCCCTGGAGGTGGTGGCCCGCATCCGCCGCCGCTGGCCCGACGCCGTCTTCGCCGTCGAGACCCTCGACCATCTCGGCCTCGAACCGGCCTGGCCCGTGACCTTCCCGGTGCCCGACAACACGGTGGTGGCCGACGCCGCCGAGCTGGTGGCCGTGGCCCCCGTCAAGCTCCTGGCCCGCCTGGAAGGCCATCCGGTCGAAGCTGCCCTGGCCGCCGCCACGGTGGAGGTGAGCGGCCTGGCCGAGGTCACCTGGTCCGGTGGCAGCCACCTGCTGGAGATGAGCGCCCCCGGCATCACCAAGGACTTCGCCCTGGCCGAGCTGGCCCTCCGGCTCGGGATCGACGCCGCCCTCGCCGTGGCTTTCGGCGACATGCCCAACGACATCGGCATGCTGCGCTGGGCCGGTGTGGGCCTGGCCGTGGCCAACGCCCACGAGCTGGTGCTGGCCGCCGCCGACGGCGTGGTGGGGTCCAACGACGACGACGGTGTCGCCGTCGAGCTGGAGCGTATGCTCGGGTGGTGATCGGCCCCGCGGCGAGCCCAGCCCGGCCCCGTCGATGATCCATCTCCGATTGATCGTGCCGGTCGGGATCGCCCCGGCCGTGTTCCGGCGCCTGGCCGACACCGCCGGGGTGGCCCACGTGGTGCGGCTCCCGGCGATCGAGGTGAGCCCACCGGGCGAGGTGATCCTGTGCGACGTGGCCCGGGAAGCCGCCAACGACCTGGTGGAATGGCTGCAGGATCAGGGCGTGCACCGGGTCGGCGCCATCTCGATCGAGTCGCTCGACACGGTGGTGTCCGATGCCGCCCAGCAGGCCGCCGACGCCGCCCCCGGCGACGGCGGGGATTCCCTCATCTGGGAAGAGATCGAGGCCCGGGCCCGCGCCGACGCCTCCCTGACGGTGTCGTTCCTCGTGTTCATCGCCGTGGCCGCCGTGATCTCCGGTATCGGCATCCTGCTCGACGCCCCGATCCTCATCGTGGGGGCCATGGTGGTCGGTCCCGAGTACGGTCCCCTGTCCGCTCTGTGCGTGGCCGTGTGCCGCTGGCGTCGCCCCCCGGCCGTCCGGGCGGCCGTCACCCTGGCGGTCGGCCTGCTCGTTGCCGCGGCCTCGGCCCTGGCGGCAACCGCCACCTTCCGGGTCACCGGCCTCGCCCCCGGCACCTACGCCATCACCAACCGGCAGCTCACCGCCTTCATCGCCCATCCCGACGGCATGGCCGCCGTGGTGGCGGTGCTGGCCGGGATCGTCGGCATGCTGGCTCTCACCGAGGCCCGCAGCGGCACCCTGATCGGCGTGCTGGTGTCGGTGACCACCATCCCCGCCGCCGCCAACATCGGCGTGGCCACCGCCTACGGCGAGTGGCCCGAGGTCCGGGGTGCCGCCCTCCAGCTCGTGGTCAACGTGGCCGGGCTGGTGGTGGCCGGGGTGGTCACCCTGCTCGTCCAGGCCCGGGCCACCACCCGGGTGCAGACGTCGCGGGCGGCCTGAACGGGGCTCGGGTCACGACGGCGGGTCGGTGGCCCGCATGGCCAGCACCCAGTGGGCGAACGCTTCGATGCCGTTGACCAGGATCTCGAACCGGATCGAGTGGAACAGATCGAACGAGTGCTGGGCTCCGGACAGCTCGACGTGCGCCACCGGCCCGGCCGTGGCCCGCCGCAGCCGGTCCACCGCCGCCCGGGCGTTGGCCGGCGAGACGAACGTGTCGTGGGAGCCGTGGGCGATCAGGACCGGGAACGCCCGACCGCCGCCGACCGATCGTTCAGTGACCGGCCCGGCGGCCGCCACCGGGGGGACGCCGCCGCCGATGGCGGCCGCTCCGTAGTACCCGTAGAGCCCGATCACGCCGGCCACCGGCTCCGAGGCGGCGTCGTCGGGCTCGCCCAAGGCGGCGCTGAGGGCGAGGTGGGCCCCGGCCGAGCTGCCGGCCACGAACACCAGGTCGGGGTCGGCCCCCACCTGGGCGGCGTGACGGCGGGTCCAGTTGAGGGCCCGCTGCACATCGTCGACCACGCCGGCGTACGAGGTGAGCGGCAGGCGTCGGTAGTCGGCGCTGACGCACAGCCAGCCGTGCCGGGCCAGGCGGTGGAGCAGCGGCCGGGCCTCGAAGCTCTTGCGGCCGCCGGTGAAGCCGCCGCCGTGAAGGTGGACGAGCACCGGCCCGGCCAGGGGCCGACGTCGGTGGCGATACACGTCGAGCCGGTGCCAGCGGCCATCGGGCCCGTAGCTCACGTCGGTGGTGCGCTTCACGGTCGGCGGCACCGTCAACGGCAGGGGGGCCAGCAGGATCCGCTCCCATCGCAGCCGCTGCCGGAGCCGCGCCTCCGCCGTGTCCCACGCCTGTCGGCCCTCGGCCCCCGTACCCAGCTCCGCATCGAAGGTCCGCAACACCGCTTGCCGGGCCTGGAGGCTGCGGGCGGTGATCACGGCGGTGGCCGCCGTGGCTGCGGCCAGCGCCGGACCCGCCACCCACCAGCCGGCTCCGCTCAGGTCGCCCTCGGCGATGGCGAACCCGGTGCTCAGCGCCAACAAGGCCAGCGGCAGGAACGGCACCTCGGCCGTCACCAGACCCCCCAGCCAGCTGAGGCGGCCCCGCCAACCGGAGCGGCCCAGCGGCTGGGCCCCGAGCACGAGCACAGCTGTCAGCAGGAGCGCAGTAAGCGCATAGCCGACGGTCACGGCCGGTCGATGGTCCCCCCGATCGTCACGGGCGGCGGCCCCGGACGACGCGGAGCGCGATCATGGCCACGATGATGACGGCGATCACCCAGATCACCACGGTGGGCTCACCTTCAGGACCTCCAGGAAGCGGTTCCGCTCTGGGCTACCCGCCTCCGCCCCGTCCGAAGCCCCGATCGACGGGGCTACAGCGACGGGTTGTAGGGCAGACGGATCGACACCGGTGCACCGCCGCCGACGGCCGGGGCCCGGTTGCCCGCCGGCCGTCGATGCGTGCCGGGTGTCGGTAGGGGTGGTCGGGGGGAAAGAACAAGACGTGCGACTCGAGGACTATGCCCTGATCGGTGACACCCAGACCGCCGGCCTCGTCGGCCGGGACGGTTCGATCGACTGGCTGTGCCTACCCCGCTTCGACTCGGCGTCGTGCTTCGCCAACCTGCTGGGCACGCCGGAGCACGGGCGGTGGCTTCTGGCTCCGAGCGGCGGCGGCCGGGCGGTGCGGCGCCGCTACCGGGGCGACACCCTGGTGCTCGAGACCGAGTTCGACGCCGCTGGGGGCACGGTGCGGGTGATCGATTTCATGCCGCCCCGCCAGGCCGAACCCGATCTGGTCCGGGTGGTGGAAGGCGTACGGGGTCGGGTGGCCATGCGGTCCGAGCTGGTCATCGCCTTCGAGTACGGCGACGCCACCCCCTGGGTCTCCCGCCACGACGACGGTCGCCTGCGGGCGGTGGCCGGACCCGATGCCCTGTGCCTGGCCAGCCCCGTGCCGGTGGACGCGTCCGACCATCTGATCACGGCCGACTTCTCGGTGGGCGAGGGCGAGCGCCTGGCCTTCGTGCTGGCGTGGCACCCGTCGCATCTGCCTCCTCCGCCCCCGATCGAGGGGCTGGCCTCCCTCGACGACTCGATCGCCTGGTGGGAGGAGTGGGCCGGGCGGAGCGAGTACGACGGCGAATGGCCCGAGCTGGTGATGCGCTCTCTGCTCACGCTGAAGGCGCTGACCTACGCCCCAACGGGCGGGATCGTGGCCGCTCCCACCACCTCCCTGCCGGAATGGATCGGCGGTGTCCGCAACTGGGACTACCGCTACTGCTGGCTGCGGGACGCCACCTTCACCCTGTACTCCCTGCTGGTCGCCGGGTACGAAGACGAAGCGTCGGCCTGGCGGGACTGGTTGTTGCGGGCGGTGGCCGGCGAGCCCGACGAGATGCAGATCATGTACGGCCCGGCGGGTGAGCGACGCATCACGGAGTACGAGCTGCCGTGGCTGCCCGGCTACGAGGGGTCCACGCCGGTCCGGATCGGCAACGCCGCCTCCAACCAGTTCCAGCTCGACATCTACGGCGAGGTCCTCGACGCCATGCACCAGGCGCGCCGGGCCGGCGTGCCCCACGAGGCCGCCGGTTGGGAGCTGCAACGGGCGTTGCTGGAGACGTTAGAGGGTCGGTGGCGGGAGCCCGACGAGGGCATCTGGGAGGTGCGGGGCCCCCGCCGTCACTTCACCCACTCGAAGGTCATGGCCTGGGTGGCGGCCGACCGGGCGGTGAAGGCGGTGGAGCAGTTCGACTACGACGGCCCGGTGGACCGCTGGCGGTCACTGCGCTCCGACATCCACCGCGACGTCTGCGACCATGGCTTCGATCCGGACCGCAACACGTTCACCCAGTCCTACGCCAGCCCCCATCTCGACGCCTCGCTGCTGATGATCCCGCTGGTCGGATTCCTCCCGCCGTCCGATCCCCGGGTGGCGGGCACGGTGGACGCCGTTCAGCGGGAGTTGTGCCACGACGGGTTCGTGTTGCGTTACCGCACCGATGCCGGCGGCCAGGTCGACGGGTTGCCGGCAGGGGAGGGGGCGTTCCTCCCCTGCACGTTCTGGCTGGCCGACAACCTCATGCTGCTCGGCCGTCGAGCCGAAGCGCGGGCCTTGTTCGAGAAGTTGACGGGCCTGGTCAACGACGTCGGTCTCCTGGCCGAGGAGTACGACCCGGTGGCCGGTCGGCTCCTGGGGAACTTCCCCCAGGCCTTCTCCCACGTGTCGCTGGTCAACGGGGCCCGGAACCTGTCCCAGAGCGGCGGCCCGGCCGAGGACCGCCAGCGGGCCGGCGGGGCGTAGGGGCCGGGTGGGGTCGGGGCGAGCTCAGCGGGTGGCGGTGGTGGCGCCGTAGAGGCGGTCCTTGGCCTCTTCCCGCAGGATGTCCAACTCGGCGGCGAGGGCCTGGCGGCCGGCCTCGGCCTCGGGGTCGGTGGGCCAGTACGAGAGCTCGGTGTCGTCGCCGGCGATCCGGGTGCCGATCAG
The DNA here is from genome assembly GCA_041394285.1 of Acidimicrobiales bacterium. Classification (GTDB taxonomy): domain Bacteria; phylum Actinomycetota; class Acidimicrobiia; order Acidimicrobiales; family SZUA-35; genus CADEDH01. The sequence continues at coordinate 136,047 of JAWKIL010000005.1, forward strand.
GTAGCGGGGCTTGGCGTAGTCGTAGGGGCGGGCCCGGTGCAGCACGCTGCGGTTGTCCCAGATCATCGTGTCGCCCGGGGTCCACATGTGGAGGTAGGTCCGGCTCTGGTCGCTCACGATCACCTCCATCAGGTGGCGGATCAGCTCCCGGCTCTCCTCCCGGCTCAGGCCGGGGATGCCGAATGCGTGGCGCCCCACGAACAGGTTCTTGACCCCGGTCTCGGGGTGGACCTTCACCAGCGGCCGGAGGTAGGCCTCGCCGTGGTAGACGCTGCCGTAGGCGCCGGCCTCGGTGATCGGGGGGAAGTCGCCGATGTCGTTGGCCTGGGAGTACTGGGTGGAGTGGTAGGCGCTGAGGTGCTCGATGCGGTCCTTCGTGGCCTGGTCGAGCGCGGCGTAGCCGGCCCGGGCGTCGGCCAGCTCGGTGCCGCCGCCCTCGTCGGGCACGATCACGGCCGACAGCATGGCGCACTTGGAGCTGACCGGCTTGTAGGTGGAGTCGGTGTGCCAGGTCTCGTTGCCGATGTTGGTGCGCATCATCTGGGTGTCGAAGTCGTAGATGCCGCCGAGCGTGCCGTCCTTGCCCTTCTTCATGTTGGACATGGCGGCGCCGCCGAACTCGAGCGGACCGAACCGCTCGCCGAAGGAGGCGCTCTGCTCCTCGTTCAGGTTCTGGCCCGGGAACACGAGGAAACCGTGCTCCAGGAACGCCCGGTGGATGGTGCCGAACTCCTCGCCGCTCAGGTCGTTCAGGTTCACCCCGGTGACGAACGCCCCGAACACCTTGCCGTCGATCTTCGTGATCTCCATGACAGCCCCCTGCATCAGCCGTTACCGCCAACGTACTTCCCGGCGGTGACAGCGGGAAAGCGAGTCGCCGGGGCCGGCGGGGCTCAGTAGCTGCCGGGGGCGAACTCCAGCTCCCCGTGCACCATGGGGGCCCGCACGATGGTGGCGTTGCCGGCGGTGTCCATCGTGGTGCCGTTGAGGCCGGTCAGGTACCACATGCGGGGCTCGGCTCCCGTGATCCGGAACGTCGTCCAGCGGGCGGGGTCGGGCCGGCGGGGGGCGAGGCCAACATGCAGGGCCTCCCTGATCCACTCGGCCCTCCGTAGCAGCACATCGGGGGCGTCGACCCCCACCACCTGGTGGCACGGCGCCCACGGCCCGGTGTACAGGCCGGTCCACTGGCCCGGCCCGGCCGCCTCGGCGGAGGCCAGCCAGGCGTTGGCCCGGCCCCGGGGGCGGTCCTCGTCGGCCTCCAGGGCCCAGGTGTGGCCGCCGTCGGCGTCCCACGTCGACTGATAGGAGGCCTCGACGGCGGCGGCCACCTCGGCTGCCTCGTCCCGCAACCCCCACTCCCGGGCCAGCAGCAGAACGGCTCCTGCCCCCGCCGCCTGGTCGGGGCTCAGGACAGCACCGGAATCGGCGCCGAGGGCGGGGAAGGCGGTGTCGAACAGGCGGCGGGCGTCGTCAGGGGCCTGGGGGGCCAGGAGGGCCGCCAAGACCAGGGCGTCGGCGAGATCGCCGGTGCCATTGCCGTCGCCGTCGCCGTCGCCGTCGCCGGCGCCGTCGGCCCGGTCGAGGAACCGGTCCCGGGCCTCGGTCCACCAGGGGGCGAACGCGTCGGCGTGCAGCGCGGTGCGATGACGCCGGTCGTGGAGCCGGAGGCCGAGCCCGGCCACGATCGCCTGCGAGGCGTCACCCGCTCCCGGGGCCGGCCAGGAGGTGGCGACCGCCCGGGCGATGCCGGTGTGGGTCCAGGGGAACCCGGAACCGTCCGGTCCCCCCTCGCCGACCAGGAGAAACGGCTCGTTCCAGGGGTCGTCGGCGGCCAGGGCGGCCCGCATCCCCAGCAGCACCAGCAGCGAGCCGGCCCAGCCGAACGTCGCCTGGCCGGTGACCGGATCCGACGGCACCTCGTCGCCGTCCCCCAGCCAGGGAGCGAGTGACCACCAGGCGGTGTGGCGCTGGATCAGCTGGTCGAGCACGGCCACGTGGCGCTCGGTCCAGGCCGGGGTCCGCTCCGCCACGAGACCCAGAGCGCAGGCCGAGGCCAGCAGATCGGCCCCCCCGCCGTCCCAGTGGGGATGGGGTCGGCTCTCCCGATCCCACCGATCAGCGGTGTGGGCTTTACCGTCGAGGTACCGCAACCACCCCACTGACCGGTCCGAGAGCATCACGGCCGAGATCCTAGTGGGGCGGCCGCTCGGCCGATCGAGGGAAGCGTCCACCAAAACCGACTGGACTCGCCAGCGTCACCGCCACTCGGTAGCGTTTCACCGTCGGAGCCGATTCAAGAGTTGGAGCTCATCGTGCGCGAAGCAGTGTTCGTATCCTACGCCCGCACCGGGTTGGCCAAGGCCGCCCGAGGGGGGTTCAACATGACCCCGGCGATGACCATGGCGGCCCACGCCGTGAAGCACGCGGTGGACAAGTCGGGCGTGGAGCCGGAAGCGGTGGAGGACTTCTACCTCGGCAACGGCGCCCACGGCGCCGGCAACCTGGGCCGTCTGACCGGCCTCCTCGCCGGCCTGCCCGTCACCACCGGCGGTGCCACCGTGCAGCGGCACTGCTCGTCGGGCCTCAACTCGATCGCGCTGGCCGCCAACTACATCCGCAATGACGGGGCCGAGGTGGTGGTGGCCGGGGGCGTCGAGTCGATCTCGATCCCCAGCCCCGGCTTCGGTGGCAGCGCCAACATGGACTCCCAGCTCACCGACATGTATCCGGCGATCTACATGGCCATGATCGAGACCGCCGACATCGTGGCCGAGCGCTACAAGGTCTCCCGTGAATACCAGGACGAGTACTCCCTGCAGTCGCAGCAGCGGATGGCCTCGGCCCAGGAGCGTGGCCTGTTCGAAGACGAGATCGTCCCCATGGACACCAAGATGCGGGTGGTGAACCGGGAGACGGGCGAGGAGTCGATCGTCGACGCCAAGGTGGTGGGCGACGAGTGCAACCGGCCCGAGACCACCCTCGAGGGCCTGGCCAAGCTCAAGCCCGTCCGGGGCGAGGGCAAGTACATCACCGCCGGCAACGCCAGCCAGCTCTCCGACGGCGCCGCCGCCGTGGTGATGATGTCCGACGAAGAGGCCTCCCGCCGCAACCTCGAGCCCATGGGTGCCTTCCGGGGCTGGGCCGTGGCCGGCTGCGAGCCCGACGAGATGGGCATCGGTCCGGTGTTCGCCGTGCCGAAGCTGCTGAAGCGCCACGGCCTCACCGTCGAGGACATCGACCTGTGGGAGCTCAACGAGGCCTTCGCCAGCCAGTGCCTCTACAGCCGTGACACGCTCGGCATCGACCCCGAGAAGTACAACGTCAACGGCGGCTCGATCGCCATCGGCCATCCCTTCGGCATGACCGGTACCCGCTGCGCCGGCCACATCCTGCAGGAGGGCCGCCGCCGGGGCGCCCGTTGGGGCGTCGTGACCATGTGCATCGGCGGGGGCCAGGGCGCCGCCGGCCTGATCGAGATCTACAGCTGATCCCGCTCCGCTGACGCCGCCCGGCACCGGGCCCGCCCACCGCGGCGGGTCGGGTGCCGGGCTCGTCGCGTTCCGGGCTCGTCGCGTTCCGGACCGCTCAGGGGGTGGCGACGATCGAGGCCGGATCCCAGATCTGGACGGTGCCGTCGTCGCTGGAGGAGGCGACCCGCCCGTCGGCCAGCAGCTCCAGGCCATTGATCTGCCCGCTGTGCCCGCTGTAGCGACCGGGCGTGGCGCCCGGAAGGGCGGGGTCCCACACGAAGATCGTGCCGCTCATGTCACCCGAGGCGATCCGGCCGTCGGGGAGTTGGATCATGGCCCGCACCGTGTCGGCGTCGCGCCCGCTGGCGGCCCGGGTATGGGCGTCGAACGTGGCCATCGTGGCCCCGGGCTGGGCGGGATCCCAGATGCGGATCGTGCCGTCGGCCCCGCCGGAAGCGATGCGCCCGTCGGCCAGGGCGACGATGGCCCGCACCACGTCGTCGGAGGGATCACCGGCGGCGTCGAAATGGCCGGTGTAGACCGTGGCCGTGGACTGGGGCCGGCCCGGCAGCCACAGGTCGACGGTGCCGTCGGCGCTGCCGGAGGCGATGCGGCCGTCGGGCAGCTCGGCCAGTGACCACACGGCGTCGCCGTCGCCGCTGTCGGCATCGTCGCGGTGGCGGGTGTAGCTCGCGGCCGGGGCCCCGGGCCGGCCTGGGTCCCAGATCTGCACCGTGCCGTCGTCGCCGGCCGACGCCACCCGGCCGTCGGCCAGCTCGATGATGGCGTACACGTCGTCGTTGCTGGGATCGTCGACCCGGTCCCGGTGGCCGGTGAACTGGGCGGGCCGGGCGTCGGGCCGGGCCGGGTCCCACAGGCGGACGGTGCCGTCGGCGCCGCCCACGGCGAGTCGCCCGTCGGCCAGGTGGGCCACGGCGTAGAGCGTGTCGTTGCCGGGGTCGTCGAGCTCGTCCCGGTAGCCGGTCCAGCTGAGGGTCGCCGCCGGGTCGGCCGGGTCCCACACCAGCAGGGTCCCGTCGGCCGACACCGACGCCAGGCGGCCGTCGCCCACCTCGGCCGTGGCGAACACGGCGTCATCGTTGCGGTCGGCGGCGAACTGGCGGTGCCCGGCGTAGATGATCGGGGCGGCCGGCGGCGGTTTCACGTCGGTGCCGGCGGAGCGCAGGGCGGCGGCCACGCCGGTGCCACCGCCGATGGCGATCACGGCGGCGGTGCCGGCCAGGAGCCAGCGGCGGCGGCCGGGCGACACCGCGCCGGCCTCGGGGGCAGCGGGCGGCGGATCGTCCGGTGCATCGACCGGGGCGGGGGCCGGGGGCAGGGCCACCAGCGTGGACGAGACCACATCGCCGACGGCGGCGGCACCCACCGCCCCGGCATCGGAGCCGGTCCGGCTGATGGCCCCGTTCCGCGGGTCGATGTCGGTGGGATGATCGAAGCCGCCCGGGGCCGCGGTTCTGGGGTCGGTGGCCCGACTCGCCGGCGGCGTGGGTGGCCCGGCCGGCCAGCGGCCGGTGGTGCTCCCGGTCAGGGCGAAGGCGTCGCGCAGATGGGCCAGCTCGGCGGCGAGGTCGGCCGCCGACGGTGGCCGCTCGGCGGGATCCTTGGCCAGAGCCCGGGCGAAGAAGGCGTCGAGCCCGGCCGACCCGGTGGGCGGGACCGGATCTTCCAGGATCTGACGCATGAGGGCGACGTGGGTGGAGCCCAGGAACGGCGGGCGGCCCATGCCCAGGGTGTAGAGCGACGCCGCCAGGGAGTACAGGTCGGAGCGCTCGTCCCGGGGGTCGATGATGACGTCGGCGGCGGGATCGGCGGTGCCGCCGAAGATCTCGGGGGCCGTGAAGTGGATCGAGTAGGCCAGCTGGCTGGTGCCGCTGGCCTCGCGGATGGCGGCGATGCCGAAGTCGGTCAACTTCACCGCCCCGGCCGCCGAGATCAGGATGTTGCCCGGCTTCACGTCCTTGTGGAGGATGCCCCGGCCGTGGGTGAAGCCGAGGGCGGAGGCGATGGCCAGGATGGCCTCGATCGCCTCCAGCCACGGGATCGCGCCCTCGGCCGTGAGCCGGTGGGCCAACGACCCGCCGGCCATGTGCTCCATCACCAGATAGGGCTGGCCGGTGGTGCGGAGGTAGTCGGCCCGGAGGAGGGTGACCACGTGCTGGTGCTCGCCGGCGGCGCCCATCGTCAGGCACTCCCGGTCGAAGCGGCGCCGGCCCGAGTCGTCCACCGCGGTGAGCACCTTCACCGCCACCCGCCGGCCGGCGTTGGCCTCCAGGGCGGAGTAGACGGTGGCGAACCCGCCGGTACCGATCCGGCGGAAGTCGCTCAGGCCGTCGATGTCGAGGATGGGGGCAACGTGTTCCTGCTGGTTGTCGCTCGCTGGTCGCCCCACGGACACGGGGGTCAGACTAGCGGGACGGGTCGCACCGCTCTCGTCGGTGCCCGGGACGCTCGAACCTCGACATCCTTGGTTCTGGATCGCGGTTCGAGCGCTGCTCAGCGGCCCTGGTAGGTGGGATCTCGCTTCTCCAGGAAGGCGGCCACGCTCTCCTGATGGTCGGCGCTGGCCAGCAGCTCGCCCAGGCGGGCGCCCAGATACCGCTGGAGCTCGTCCCGCTGGCCGGTGCGGGCGTAGGTGATGGCCCGCTTGGCCGCCCGCACGGCCAGGGGGGCGTTGACCGTCATCCGGGCGGCCAGGGCCCGGGCGGCGGCCGGGAGGTCGGCGTCGGGAACCACCTGGGCCACCAGGCCGATCTCGTGGGCCCGGCGAGCGTCGATCAGGTCGCCGGTGAGCAGGATCTCGGCTGCGGCGGCTGTGCCGACGAGCTGGGGGAGCAGCTCGAAGCTGTCGGGGCCGGCCACGATGGCCCGCTTCACGAACATCTCGGAGAACCGGGCCGACTCGGCGGCGATGCGGATGTCGGCCAGGAGGCTCAGCTCCATCCCGTAGCCCACGGCGGCCCCGTTGACGGCAGCGATGATCGGCTTGTCGGAGCGCTTCATGGGAGCGCTGGGCAGCTCCAGCTCGCCGCTGGCGATCCGGCGCGACAGCTCGGCCGCACCGGCGCCCAGCAGCTCGATCACGTCGTCACCGGTGCAGAAGCCGCGACCCCGGCCGGTGAAGATGATGGCCCGCACCTCGTCGTCGGCGTTGGCCTCCTCGAAGCGGCGCGTGAGCAGCTCGTAGGCCTCGTAGTTGAGCGAGTTGTAGCGCTCGGGCCGGTTGATCGTGATCGTGGCCACATGCTCGGCCACCTCGTACAGGACGACCGGTTCGGTCATGGGTCCATCTCCTCGTGGTCTGGTGTCGGTTGGCGGTCGGCCCTCAGCGGCCCTTGAACACCGGGGTGCGCTTCTCCACGAAGGCCTTGAACGCCTCCCGGGTGTCTTCGCTGGCCGTGATGGCGTTGTGGCGGTTGGTCTCGGCCGTGATGTAGTCGCCCAGGCTGAGGTGCTCACCGTCGAGGAAGTTGGCCTTCATCCCCCGGATGGCCAGCGGGGCGGCCCCGGCCAGGCGGGCCACGACCTGCTCCACCTCCTGGGCGAAGCGGTCGTCGGCGAACACGTCGGTCACCAGACCGATCCGCTTGGCCTCCTCGGCCGGGAACTTGCCGGGCAGGAAGTACAGCTCCCGGGCCTTGGCCGCCCCCAGCAGGCGGGGCAGGGTCCACGGGCCGGCCATGTCGCCGGCCACGGCAACGTCGAGGAAGGCCGAGTTGAACACCGCCGACGCCGTGGCGAACCGCAGATCGCAGGCACAGGCCCAACCGAACCCGGCGCCCGCCGCCGCTCCGTTGACCGCGGCCACCGTCACCGCCGGCATCTCGTGCAGCAGCCGGGTGATCTCGAACGTCTCCGGCGGCGCCCCCGGGTCGTCGGCCCCCGACGAGTAGTGCCGCAGGTCGGCCCCCACGCAGAACGACGAGCCGGCCCCGGTGAGCACCACCACCGACAGTGACTCGTCGGCCGCCGCCGTACGCACCGCCTCGTACAGCTCGCGCATCATCACCCCGGTGATGCCGTTGCGGCTCTCCGGCCGGTTGAGCGTGATCCGCCCCACCCCACCGGCCGCCTCCCACAGGATCGTCTCGTAGGCCATGGACCTCAGCCTGCCACAGCCGGCAGGCGCCGCCGAATAGACGCCTCAGGCTGTGTCGTCGGTGGCCTGGGCCACGGCGTCGCGCAGCTCGGAGCCGAAGAAGTTCAGCAGCTCCAGGGCGTTGGAGTAGTCCATGGCCGCCACCCCGCCCAGGCGGAGCCACTGGTTCAGCGCCTTCTTCGTGTAGCGGATGGCGAACGGGGCCCCGGCGGCCAGCCGCTCGGCGTAGCGGCGGGCCGTGGGGACCACGTCGGCCGCCGGGCGGGCCAGGCTGACCAGGCCGATCCGCTCGGCCTCGGCCCCGGTCACCGGGTCCGACGTGAGCAGGTACAGCTTCGACTTCGCCATCCCGCACAACAGCGGCCAGATCATGGCGGCATGGTCGCCGGCGGCTAGGCCCATGGCCACGTGGGGATCGACGAGCTCGGCGTCGTCGGCGGCGATGGAGATGTCGGCCAGCAGCGCCACCGCCAGCCCGCCCCCGGCCGCCTTGCCGTTGATGGCGGCCACGATCGGCTTGTCGAGCTCCACCATCTTGTAGACGATGTCGATCCCCTCCTTGGCCACCCGCTGGAGGAGGTCGAACGTGTCCTCCTTGCCCATCCCGGGGATGGCCTTCAGCCCGTGGAGGTCGGCGCTGACGTAGAACTCGTCGCCCTCACCGGTCACCAGGATCGACCGCACCGCCGGATCGTCGCCGAGTCTGGTCCAGACGGTCGACATCTCCCGGTGGATCTCGGCCTGTCGCCGACCCACCGAACCCACCACCGGGATGGACACCGTGCCCACCCCCGTCTCGTCCACCGCTATCCGCAGGTGCCGGTAGTCGCTGTAGTCACTCATGGGCCCAGCATCCCACCGGCTGTACCCTTACGGCATCAGTGAACGCGACGGTCCGGCGAGGGGGCCGACGTCGGGAGGTGACCACCGTGGACGACGAGGAACTGCAGACGTTCTTCCGGGGGCTCCGGATGAACACCGGGGCCCTGCTCATGACCGAGCCGGGCCTGCCCCGTTGGCCCAGCGGCCATCCCTACCAGGTGCTGTTCTCGTTCGACGAGGACAGCCAGGCCCAGGAGCTGATCGTGAGCCCCACCGGCGACCTGCTGGTGTGGACCGAGATCGAGAGCGACGACTGCCGGGACTGGACCGTGGCCCTGGCCCCGCCCGAGGTCGCGGCCGCCGCCCGGGCCTCGTTCTCCAGCCGCTGATCCGGCCGCCGGGTGGCACCGGGACCGGCCCCTCAGCCGCCGGCCCCGGCACCCGATCACGGCTTCTCTTCGAGGGTGGCGCCGGCGGCAGCCAGCCGGGCCGCCTGGTCGGTCGCCGACACCGTCATCGGCCCCGGCGGCGGCGGCTCGACCGCAACCGGCTGCACCGGCGGCTTGCGGCGCCGGTCGAACGGCTCGGGGGTCGGCCGGCCGGCAGCGTCGGCCGGTCCGGCGGCGCTGGCCGAGGCGGCCGCCGCCGGAAGGTCGAGGAGGTAGGCCCCCGACTGCACCGTGCCCCCGTGCCAGGACCCGTTGAGGTTGTGGCCGGTGCTCACCGTGTTGTACCAGCCGGCCCCGCACGGCGGCGAGGTGTACCCCCACCACACTGCGAGCCCGGTGGCGGCCGACGTGTTCGTCAGGTAGCCGGTGTCGAGGCAGGTGTCCCAGGTGTTGGACGCGCCGTTGTACTTCTGGAGCAGGTTGCGGAGACGGATCGAGCCGGCCGGCCGTTGCCAGGGCCCGTACCCGTCGTACACCAGCACGTCGGCGTACCCCTTGATGTCGCTCGTCTCCGCCGCCCCCCACACCCATTCCAGTCCGTTGACCAGGTAGGTGCGGGAGTTGGTCCACGCCGGGGTCGACGACCACAGCGTCCAGCGGCACTTGTCGATGCCGGTGGACAGATCACGCAGGCAGATGCACTTGTAGGTGCCGACGCCGTCGGCCCCCACCTGCACCACGTTCTTGGTCAGTGAGTTGCACTGCGACGACGGCGGCGGGATGGCCTCGACCCCGTTGGCCAGGCCGTAGCCCAGACCGGCCAGGATCACGAACGCGGCGACGACGACCCGAAGACGGACCGAGCTCATTGCTGTACCCCTCATGCGGCGGGTCGCCCCCGACACAACCAGGGTGACAGGTGGCCATGCAGAGGGTCAAACGGATCGTGCCACCGGCTCCCACCGGTGCGGAGCGGCCGAATCCCCGTAATAGCTGGCCAGCCGGCTGCGGTGAGGGCTGGCGGCCGGGGCCGGGAGGGCAGGTCCGGATGATCCGGTACGGGGGAGTCGGGCCCGCTCCCGGGCGGCGATGCCCTGGTGTCGGCTCCCGCTGGCGGCCCGGAACGGGCTGATGGCGCCGGCCTCGGGGATGGGCTCGGTGTTGGCCGCCTCCACCGCCGGGGCGCAGTCGAGCACCGACCGGGCCGAGTTGAACCCGATCACGCCCACCAGGCGCGGTCCCCGAAGGTAGGCGGCGACGAACGACTGCTTGGCCACGTCGCCCTCCACCAGGGCGATCCGCTCGCCCAGCACCGGCATGCCCACCGACTGGATCTTGATGCCGTGCTGCTCGGACCAGAACCGGGGCACGGGAGTGAACGGCTGGGTCTTGGCCCGCCCGTCGAGCAGGCTGTCGGCTGCCGCCCGGGCCATCTCCACGGCGTTGATCCAGTGCTCCACCCGTCGGGGAGCGCGATCGAAACGGAGGTTGGGCCAGCGGGCCACGTCGCCCGCCGCCACCACATGGTTGAGACCCACCACATGGCAGGTCTCGTCACACAGGACCCCGTCGGCGAGATCGACCCCCGGCGTCCCCTCCAGCCAGCTCACCGCCGGCCGGGTACCGATGGCCACCAGCACCAGGTCGGCCAGCACGTCGCTGCCGTCGCTCAGCTCCAGGTGAACCCCGGCCCGACTCGTCGTCCACCGCTCGACGGCAACGCCCGAGCGCACGTCCACCCCGGCCCGTCGGTGGACCTCGGTGAGGGCCCCACCCAACTGTCGGCCCAGCACGCGGTGCAGCAGCACCGGCGCCCGGTCGATCAGGGTGACGGCCAGGCTGCGGTACCGGGCGGTGGCCGCCACCTCGCACCCGATGAACCCGCCGCCGATGATGGCCACCCGCTTGGCACCCCGCATGTGGCGGTCCAGGGCCTGGCAGTCGGCCAGCGTCCGTAGCACCATGACGCGGTCGTCGTGCTCGGGGGCGCCGGGCATCCGGACCGCCTCCACCCCGCTGGCTATGACCAGGCCGTCGTAGTACAGGGACTCCCCGGAGTCGAGGTCCACCCGGTGCTCACCGGCGTCCAGGCCCACCGCCCGCAGGCCCGAGCGCAGCTCCACACCGAGATGGGTGAAGGTCTGGAAACCCAGCTCGGACTCCCGCATCTTTCCCATCAACACCTGCTTGGACAGCGGGGGCCGGTTGTAGGGCTTGCCCGGCTCGTCGCCCACCATGGTGATGTAGCCGTCGAAGCCCCGCTCCCGCAGCCGCTCCGCCGCCCGGAGCCCGGCCAGGCCGGAGCCCACGATCACGATCTCCTGGTCACTCATCGGTGGCGCTCCTCCACGTGGATGGCCTGCATGGGGCACACTCGGGCCGCTTGGCGAACCGCCTCCAGATGGCGGCCGTCGGGTTTCGCGTTGTACTCGAGGCGACCATCACCGGTGAGGGTGAACACATCGGGCGCTTCCTGCTCACAGATCGCGTACAGGTGGCAGTGGTTGCGGTTGACGTTGACCTTGATCCGCACCCGGGCCCGGCTCGGGGCCACACTCCCGTCGAGCAGGAGGTTCGACGGGCCGGTCCCGCCCGGTCGGCCCGCCATCGGTCCCTTGTTCATCGGCACCCTCTTCATCGGTAGTCCATCGAGATGCGTTCACGGACGAGCGAGCTCGACGGCAGGATCCGGAGCACGCAGATGGCGGCCACCAGCACCACCGAGACGGCCAGGGCGATCTCGATCAGCGGCACCCGCACATCAGACCCGGCCATCACCGTGTGGACGATGGCGAACCCGTAGGTGGGGTAGCCGAGGTAGTGGACGGTCTGCCAGGTGCGGTACCCGAGGCGGCGCTGGAACCACACCGACACGGCGGTGACGACGGCCAGCTCGACGCTCACCACGCCGGTGGCCACCGCAGTGGCCGTACCGAGCCAGGGCACGATGGCGTTGGCCAACGAGATGTGGGCGAGGGGCCGGAACACGTTGCCCGCGGCGTGGACCACGGCGAAGCAGATGGCGGCGATGGCCATCGTCATGTGGCCCCCGTAGAGGGTCTCCCGCCGGACGCTGCGCTGCACGAGATTGGTCGCTGTCAGCACACCCCATACGACGGTTGCGACCATCAGTGCGTACGAGCTGAATCCGGCAAATGCCGCTGTTTGATGCAGTGCCTTGTCGGCCGCATCGAGCCCGGCGGTTGAGTCTGCCACGACTCCTAGCAGGGACAATGAATGCTCTACCATCGGTCGGTCATCCTATTGAGACGAATTCGTCATGTAAACGACATGTTGGAAAAGTCTCTGGATTTCTGGCGAGTCAAGGAAATGGCGGCGCGCCGAAATAGAGCATTTATGGGTTGCTCTGAGGGTTCTCGCTCCCGGTGTGGCGGCGCGGGGAGCGCGCCGCATGGGTAGAACGCCTCAGGTGCTCGCCTTGGTTTGGCCTGATCGGGGAAAGCTCCCTGACCTGGGATCAGTCCCGCACCCGGCCCGTGGCCTGGTCCTGGTCGGCCCGGCGCTGGTCGCCGGCCTGGGCCAGGCTGGCCCGCGTGGTGTCGTCGACCCGCATGTAACGCTCCCGCCAGCTGTCGTCGCCCCAGGTGGCGCTGGCCTGCACCGTGGTGCGGGGGGCCCACGCCCGTTCCAGCAGGTCGAGGGCCTCGACGCACACCGAGCGCTGCTGGGCGGCGTCGCCCGGCCGGCCGAACGGGTAGCCGAGCGGTCCGTCGACGAACAGGAAGCGCGGCACCCCGATCTCCTCCACGATGTCGCGGGCCGAGCCCACGAGCACGGTGGGCACGCCGTTGGCCTCCAGATGGCGGGCCACCAGCGACAGGCTCTGGTGGCAGACGGGGCAGTGCGGTGCCAGCAGGGCGGCGTCCACCCCGTCGGCCCGGAGCAGCTCCAGCACGGCGGGAGCGTCGCCCGTGATCGTGCGGCGCTGGGAGTAGTCGTAGGGCGCACCGTAGAAGCGGGGCGACAACGACCCGATCCGGCCCTCGGCCGCCAGCTCGCCCAGTCGGGCCAGCGGCAGGTAGGACTCCCGCTCGTTGGCCGGGGCCACGCTGTGGTCCCGGTTGTCGTCGGCCGTGAACCCACCGGCGGGCAGGGGGTCGACCGCCTGGGCGTAGGGCACCTCCACCGGTGCCGTCTCCCCGGCCGGCGGCAGCGGAAAGGCGCTGGTGACCACGCCCAGGCGGAGCTCGGCCAGCGGGCCGGCCAGCGGCTGGAGGGCCGGGGCCTCCTCCGGCCGGGCCCAACGGTAGGGGCGGTCGTACCCCTGGGCCGCGTAGTACTCGCGTGACCGGTCGATGTAGGACACGAACCGGCGGTAGGCGGCGTCGGTGCTCATGGCGGCGACACTAGTGGGCGCCTGGTCGGCGGGCGTAAGGGGGGCTCCGGGACTCTCCGTCCCGCCACGACGAGGGTCACAACGGTGCGTGTGGACCAGCGCCACCCCTGGTGGTATGGTCGATCGGTGAGTGGTGGACCCGCCGGTCCACCCCGTGATGTTCTTCTCGGATCACGCTCTCCCGAAGGGGGACTGCCCGTGGGATGTGCTCCTGAGCTACTCCTGAACTCGCGGGTGCGGCGCGAAGCGCTGCACCAGCTCGAACTGGCCGCGGTCGACGACGACGACGCCAAGCTGAGCTCGTTGGAGCAGTTGGCCCTCGCCGTGCTCGACCAGTTGGCCGATGACGCGGCCCACGTGACGTCGGACTGACCTCGGACTAGGGCAACCGGTCCCGATCCTCCAGAGCGGCCAGCCGGCGCTCCATCTCGTCCAGCCTTTGGCGCAGCACCGTCACCTCCTGGGCCAGGCCCTGCTCCCGCTCGGCCCGGCGCTGGAGCCGAGGAGAGCGGGCCGCCCGGTCGAGCACGGCGTCGAGGGGCACGATGCGCTGGGGGCCGTGGGGCGAATCGACCAGCCGGGACGGGATCTCGCCGGCCCGGAACCACGCCCGCAGGGCCGACCGTGACACACCGGCCTCCGTCTCGGCCTGGGCCAGCGGTACCCACACCGTCTCCTGGAGCTGGGCGAACAGCTCCCGCTGGGTGAGGTACCGCTCGAGGTCGCTCTCCCACCCGTTGTGATCGCCGCTGTCGCTCACCGGCCCGCACCCTTCCTTGCTCATCCTTGGCCTTGTCAGAGGTAGCCCTGTCAGAAGTAGCCCTGTCAGAACCATGGTATTGACAGGGTGCGTACGATCGCCACATGTTCGAGCGTTTCACTACCGAGGCCCGTTCCATCGTGGTCCAGGCCCAGGAGGAGGCTCGCCTCCTCAAGCACAACTACGTGGGGACGGAGCACCTCCTGCTGGCCATGCTCCGGCCCGACCTGGCCACGGCCGTCGCCCTGAGCACCGTCGGCATCGACCTGGAGCCCACCCGGGCGGCGGTGGTCAAGGTGGTCGGCGAGGGCGGCTCCTCGCCCAGCGGCCACATCCCGTTCACCCCCCGGGCCAAGAAGGTGCTGGAGCTGTCGCTACGGGAGGCGATCAAGTTGGGCGACAACAGCATCCGGGCCGAGCACGTGCTCCTCGGGCTGGTGCGGGAGGGGGAGGGGGTGGCGGCCCAGGTTCTGGTGCAGCAGCGGGCGGCGCTCGACCAGGTGCGGGAGGCGGCACTGGTCCAGCTCAACCGCTCGCCGGGGGAACATCCGCCGCCCGCGATGCGGGGCGCCGGAGGCCAGACCCCGGCCACCCACGCCGCCCTGGCCGTGGCCCGTCAGCTGGCCGCCACCGGCCCGGTGGGCAGCCACCACCTGCTGGAGGCGCTGGCCCGCTCGCCCGAGAGCGCGGCGGCCCGGGTGCTGGCCGCTCTCGGGGTCGACGCCGAGGCCCTGGCGGCCAAGATCGACGAGGTCGGCCTCGACGGCACCACCGACCTCACGCCGCCCGAGGCCGCCGCCCGGCGGGCCACGGTGCGCCTGGAGGGCGACGCCGACGACCCGGCAGAGCGTCGGGTGGTGATCGAGTTGGGCGACGAGCACACGGTGGGCCTGGTGGCCACGATGATCGATGTGGTCGGCGGGCCGCTGCGGGGCGACGACCCCGTGGCCGGCAGCCTCGTCGGGTTGTGGGAGGCCGTGTCGTCCGAGCTGGCCGATCTGGCCGAGCGCCTGGCCGGTCCCGACGATCCGGGCGAGGGCGAGCCGGAGGACGAGCCGGGGGTTCTGCGCCCGGTGCGGGCCGCCATCGAGAGCCGCCTCCTGCGCCGGCGCCGCCCTCCGGCCTGACCGGCCCAGTCAGTCCCGGAGCAGGTAACGCTTGATCTTGCCGGTGGCCGTCATCGGCAGCTCCTGGCGCACCTCCACCCATCGCGGGTACTTGAACGGCGCCAGCCGGGCTTTCACATGGGCCTGCACCCGGGCCTCCAGCTCGCCGGGGCTCAGGCCGGCGCCGGCCGGGGCCGGTATCACGAACGCCTTGGGCTTGGTCAGGCCGTCACCGTCGGTGGCGCCCACCACGGCCGCCACCGCCACCTCCTCCAACTCCACGATGCAGGCCTCCACCTCGCTGGGCGACACCCAGATCCCGCCGGCCTTGATCATGTCGTCGTTGCGGCCGAGGTAGGTGTAGGAGCCGTCGTCGTTGCGCACGAACGTGTCGCCGGTGGCCAGGAACCGCCCCTGGAACACCCGGCGGTTGAGGTCGGTGCGGCGCCAGTAGCCGGTGGTCACCGACTCCCCGGCCACCCACAGATTGCCCGGCTCCCCGGGGGGCACGAGGCTGCCGTCGTCGGCCCGCAGCTCGATGTCGAACCCGTCGACCGGCCACCCGGTGGCCCCGGGGCGCACCTGGCCCGGCCGTTGGCTGATGAAGATGTGGCCCAGCTCGGTGGTCCCGATCCCGTCCAGCAGCTCGACCCCGAACCGCTCCAGGAACCGGCGGCCGATGTCGGGCGGCAGCGGCTCGCCACCGGTGATCCCCTGGCGGACGGTGGCGAACGCGGCGGGGGCCACGTCGGACCCCAGCGTCTGGGCCAGGAACGTGGGCACGGCGAAGAACAGGGTCACGCCGTGGCGCTCCACGTGGTCGGCCACCGCCTCAACCGTGGGCCGGGCATCGTGGAGCACCAGGGTGGCGCCGGTGCCGAGGGCGAAGTAGGCGTTGCCCAGGCCGTAGGCGAAGAACAGCTTGGGCACCGAGTAGACCCGGTCGGCCGGGCCCATGGCCAGCACGCCCCGGGCGTAGGCGTCGGTGAGGAACCCGAGGTCGACATGGCGGTGGACGGCCGCCTTGGGGAACCCGGTGGTACCCGAGGTGTAGAGCCAGAAGGCGGTGTCGTCGTCGGTGGCGGGGAACACCTCGTCCACGGGGATCGGGTGCGCGTTGGCGCAGGCGTCGCCGAGCGCATCGCCGTCGCCCCCCTCCACCAGCACGTGGCGCAGGAACGGCTGGCCCTCGGCCGCCGGCAGCACCTCCGCCGTGAACAGATCGGACACGAGCAGGGCCACCGCCCGGGAGTCCTCCAGCAGGAAGCGGTAATCCTTGGCCGTGAGCATGGTCGACACCGGCACCGGCACGGCACCCATGGCCATGGCCCCGAAGAAGGCTTGGAGGAAGGCGGGCCGGTCGGCCAGCACCAGCAGCACCCGCTGCTCGGGTTGCACCCCGAGGGCCCGTAGGGCGGCGCCGGCCCGCAGCACACCGTCGGCCAGCTCGGCCCGGGTGGTGGTGCGGCCGGTCGGGGCGTCGACGACAGCGGTGCCGGCGGGGTCGGCGCCCGCCGGGGCCAGGACGAAGCGGTGGACTGCATTCCTGTCGGTCACAGCCCGAGATTGTGGCGCTCACTCGCTCCGGCAGCGAACTTTCGGTACGGTCGGCCGGTGGCCGCGACCGACCATGCCTCCGAGAAACCAGGCGAGTTCGACCATCACGAACCTGGCCTCACCGAGGCCGCCCGCTACGCCCGCTACGCCGAGCTGCGGGCCTGCCCGGTGAAGCACTCCGATCGCCACGGCGGGTTCTGGATCACCGGCCGCCACGCCGAGGTGGAAACGATCTGCCGGGACTGGGCCACCTTCGCCTCCGGCCAGGGTGTGTTCATCCCCGATCTCACCCCCGGGATCCGCTCGGCCGGCCTGGAGCAGGACCCACCCGAGCACACCCGGATACGCCGGCTGTTCGTGGAGATGTTGGGACGGCCCGCCGTCCGGGCGGCCGAGCCCGAGATCCGGGCCATCACCCGCCGCCACGTCACCGCCTTCGCCGAAACCGGTGGGGGCGACTTCATGGCCGGCGTGGCCGTCCGGGTGCCGGTGGAGGCCATCGCGGTGATGGCCGGGTTCTCCGGTTCCACCGTGGCCCGGGTGCGGGAGCTGACCGAGCAGCTGTGGAACCGCCTCACCGGCCGCGGCACCCCGCCCCGGCCGGGCGAGCCCACGCTGGGCCGGCTCTTCATCGAGGAGGCTGAGTTGCGGCGGGCCGAGCCCCGCGACGACTTCCTCACCCGCCTGGCAGCCGAGGACCTGACCGACCGGGAACTGGTGGCCTTCCTCACCTCCACCGCCGTGGCCGGGCACGAGACCACCATGGCCGGCATGGGCAACCTGGCATATCAGCTGGCCAGTGACCCCCCACTCCAGGCCCGCCTGGCGGCCACCCCGGTCGACGAGCTCCCCGCCTTCGCCGCCCGCCTGGTGGACGAGAGCCTGCGGCACCGCTCGCCGGTGCAGCTGATGGCCCGCACCGCCGTGGCCGACACCACCGTGGGCGGCGAGCCGGTAGCGGCCGGCGAGCGGGTGGTCGTCCACTTCGGGGCGGCCAACCGGGACCCCGCCCGGTGGGCCGAGCCGGGGCGGCTGCCGCCCGACGAGTTCGACCCCGATCGGGACGCCACCGGGCACGTGGCGTTCGGCTGGGGCCTCCACCGCTGCGTCGGCGCCTTCCTCGCCACCCTGGAGCTGCGGCTGCTGGTGGAGGAGCTGGCCCGCTACGAGTTGACGGTGGCGGCCGAGCCCGCACCCCCGGTGCCCACCGCCGGCGGTTCGTTCATGGGCTTCGAGCGCCTCGATCTCACCGTCTCGCCCCGGCGCGCCAGAGGGGCGCCCCCCGGCCCGGGCGCCTAACCTCGCCGCATGGGGCCGTTCTCCACCGCCGATCTGGTCGACGCCGACGCCGGATTCGTCAGCCGCGACATCTTCGTCAGCCCCGAGGTGTACCAGCGGGAGCTCGACACCCTGTTCACCCGGGCCTGGCTGTTCGTGGGCCATGAGAGCCAGGTGGCCAACCCCGGTGACTTCTTCACCTCCCGCATGGGGGAGGAGTCGGTGATCCTGTGCCGGGATAAGGCCGGTGCCGTCCACGTGTTCCTCAACTCGTGCCGCCACCGGGGGATGAAGGTGTGCCGCTACGACCAGGGCTCGACCACGCTGTTCACCTGCCCCTACCACAACTGGGCCTACGGGCTCGACGGACGCCTGATGGGCGTGCCCCAGTTCAAACAGCTCTACGAGGGCGTGCTCGACAAGGCCGACTGGCCCCTGGTGGAGGTGCCGAAGCTGGCCGTCTACAAGGGCACGGTGTGGGCCAGCTGGGACGCCGCCGCCCCCGACTTCGAGCTCTGGCTGGGCGACGCCCGCCAGCACCTCGACGAGGCGCTCGACTGCCGCGACGGCCGGCCCGGGGGCAGCGAGGTGATCGGGGTCCACAAGTGGATCTTCCCCTCCAACTGGAAGTTCGCGGCCGAGAACTTCCTGGGCGACACCTACCACAACCCGTCGCACCGCTCGGTGGACCTGATCGGCATCGGCCCCAGCGCGGCAGCCGGGGTGAAGGGCCGGCGGGACAACGAGATGGCCAAGGCCACCCACGTGTGGATCAGCTTCCCGGCCGGCCACGGCATCCACTCCGCCATCGCTCCGCCCGGCGACATCTATCAGGAGTCGTTCAAGGACAACCCCGAGATCGAGGCCTACTTCCGGCACTGCTTCGAGGAGCGCCAGCGGCGCAAGGGCACCGACGCCCGGCTGATCCCGTTCGTGGGCACGATCTTCCCCAACATCTCCTATCACGGCCGCCAGCCCCGGGGCCTGTGCGTGTGGCACCCCCACGGCCCCACCGAGACCGAGGCCTGGCGGTTCTTCCTGGTCGACGCGGACGCCCCGGTGGCGGTGAAGGACTTCCTTCGCCGCTACTACATGCGCTACTCGGGCCCCGCCGGCATGACCGAGCAGGACGACATGGAGAACTGGAACTACGCCACCGCCGCCTCCCGGGGGGCCATCGCCCGCCGCTACCCGTTCAACTACCAGCAGTCGATCGCGTCGGCCTCACTCGACCCGGAGGTGCTCGGCTACCGGGTGCCGGGCCTGGTGTCGACGCAGGTGACGGAGCACATGTCGCTCGGGTTCTACCGACGGTGGGCCGACCATCTGGAGGACCGTAGCTGGGACGTGCTGCTGGGCACCGGCGATCCCCGGTTCGAGCGGGCGACGGCGGCGTCGTGACCGGCCTGATCGTCGGGATCGTGGCCGGCATCGTGATCGGTATGGCCCTGGGCTGGTACGGGATGGCCCGGGCCCGGGGCCGGATGGCGGCGGCCCGGGCGGAGGGGCCGGTGGAGGAGCCGCCGGAGCAGCGGGCCGCCCGCCGCCATCTGGAACAGGAGCTTGAACGGGAGCCGGAACCCGGCCCCGGGGAGGTCAACGGGTGAGCGTGGTCATCGTCACCGGCGGCACGTTCGGGATCGGGCGGGCCATCACCGTGCACCTGGCTGCGGCCGGTCACGACGTGATGGCGCTGGGTCTGGAGGGGCGCCAGCTGTCGTCGATCGCCGAGAAGGCGATCCCCGGGTTCGAGGCCGAGCTGGCCAGCCAGGGGCTGAAGGCCGAGTTGATCCAGGCCGACGTGGCCTCGGCCCGGGACGTGGAGCGGGCCGTGGCCCGCACCCTCGAGCTGCACGGCCGGATCGACGCCCTCGTGAACAACGCCGCCCTCGGCCCGTTGGGGACCGTGCTCGACACCCCCGAGGCCGACTTCGACCGCATCGTGGCCGTCAACCTCAAGGGCCCGTATCTCATGGCTCGGGCCGTGCTTCCCACCATGATCGAGGCCGGCGGGGGACGGATCGTGAACGTGGGCTCCGGGGCCGGCTGGGGCAAGCACAACATGGCCGTGTACTCGGCCACCAAGGCCGGTCTCCACGGGCTGACCATGGCCATGGCCTACGACCACTTCCACCAGCACATCGCCGTCAACATGGTGATCCCCGGCGGGGGCGGGATCGTGTCGGGTATGAGCCTGGGCCGCCTCGGCGGCACCGGCACCGAGGATGACGTGGCCCGGCTGCAGGCATCGGCCCCCGGCACGGTGGCCGGCCGCCCCGCCACCGGGACCGACATCGCCCACGCCGTGTCCTTCCTGTTGTCGCCCGGGGCCGAGACGTTGTCGGGCACCGTGATCGATGTCGGCTGCTTCTCCCATCAGGGCGGCCCTCTGCGTGCGTTCCCCAGTGAGGGCGGCCCGGGGTGAACCTCGAGGACCTGCTGTTGAAGGCCGAGGTGGAGGCGTTCCTCAACCTGGAGGCCGACCTGCTCGACAGCCGCCGGTTCGACGAGTGGCTGGCGCTCCTCGCCGACGACCTCGTGTACTTCATGCCCCAGCGCCGCAACGTGCGCTACGGGCTGCACGCCGAGGCCGAGAACACCCGCCAGGGTGAGGGGATCTCGTGGTTCGACGAAGACCGCTGGACGCTGACCAAGCGGGTGGAGCAGATCCAGACCGGCCTCCACTACGCCGAGGAACCGTTGAGCCGTACCACCCACATGGTGTCGAACATCATGCTGACGGGCCGGCCCGGTGAGGATGAGGTGGCCGTGTCGTGCCGGTTCCTGGTGCACCAGAACCGGGTGCAGTACGAGACCTACACGTTCATCGGGCGCCGCCACGATGTGCTCCGCCGCTCGCCGGCCAGCGCCGCCGGCTGGCTGCTGGCCCGCCGTGAGATCGTGCTCGACCAGAACGTGCTCCTGGCCAAGAACCTCACCACCTTCTTCTAGTCCGGGCCGGGCGGCGGCTACCGTGCGGTCATGCTCAACCTGATCGAGGTCGAGGTGGGAGCCCGGATCCGCTTGACCGAGGGCACCGTGGCCGAGGTGGTGGACAACCCCGGCGACGGCCAGTGGTTGGTGATCGCCACCGACGGCGGCGACGAGCTGGTCCACGCCCAGGACATCGCCGGCCTGGCCGACGACGAATGAGCTGACGCGTCGGACCGAGCTCATCTGATGACACTCCCGTCGGGGCGGTAGGTGCGCCACCGTCCGCTTACGGGGTCTCGAGTAGTGGCGAAGCCTTTCTGCTTCCACCGGTTGTGGAATCCGCACAGCGGCGCCCCGTTGCCGGGGTTGGTGTGCCCCCCCTTGCCGTAATCGTGGAGGTGGTCGACCTCGCATCGGGTGGTCGGGATGTGGCAGCCGGGCCATATGCAGTGCGGGTGCTGGAGCTGTGCTGCGAGCCGGGCCGAGCCGGTGAACAGGCGGGCCTTGCGGCCGAGGTCGATCACCACGCCTTTGGTGTTGACGATCACGCGGCGGACCTCGTTCGCCAGGCTGGAGAAGAACTGCTCCACGGGCTCGAGGGGAACGCCGTCGAGGGTGGAGCAGCGGTAGGTGTCGGGGTTGCACCACTGGGCCCGCTGGGCCTCGGGGTCGGTGAGCGTGGCCGACCAGTGGGTGTCGAGCGCGGCGGCGTCGGCGCCGAGGAGATCGGCGAGGGCGAGGTAGGCATCGGCTGACCAGACGATGTTGTGGACGATCGCCGGCCGGGACGTGTCGCTCGGGGCGCCGGCGGCGTCGTTGAAGATGCGCTCCAGGGCGTCGGCCCGGCGCTGGGCGTCGGTGCGCTTCAGGTCCGCCACGGTGGCAGCGTCTCCGAGGCGGCTGCGAGCCTCGGCCCAGTCCGCCTTGATCTCAACGTCGGTGAAGTGGTCGAGGATCTCTCGGAGGCGGGCCCCCTGGTCGGCGGCGAACTGGCCCGACAGATCCCACGTCCGCTCGATGCTGTTGTTGACGAGGCGGACGTTCCGGTTCTCGTGGTTGCGTTCGTTGTCCTTGAAGCCACCGTTCATGTCGGTGGCGCGTTCCCAGTCGAGAACCTTCGCCCTGAAGTCGTCGAACGACTCCTCATCGGCCCAGCGCAGGAACTTTTCCTGTCGCTCGATCACCTGGCGTCTGATCCTGGGGTTGGCGTGCACGCCGGCCAGCAGCCGGGCGTGGCACAGCCCGATCCGCCCGGACCGCAGCGCCTCGGCCACCTGGGGGAGGGCGCGGAGGGCCCGTGCGGCTCTGGTGCGGCGGCCGGCCTCCTCGGAGGAGATCTTCAGAACGTGGGCGGTGTGATTCTCTACGGAGCGGTGCCCATCTATCCGGTGAGCCTGCGTGGTGTCGATCGCTGTCAGATTGTCGAGCTGGGCCGCCCCGATCGTGCGGTGCAGTTGCTCCCATTCCTGCTCGACGACCAGCAGATCCCGGGCGGTCAGGTGCCGCCGTACCGCCGCCACGGCAGTTTGAGCTGCAGCTCGGAGAGCGGCGAATGAGGCGGCGACCTCGCCATCCTCGAATGCAGGTTCCGCCGCCGAATCCATGAGACAACCCTACGCAGGGGGTGTGACAGTGAACCCCGGGTCGGGGCCTCATGTGACGAGAAAGTTCACGAGGAGGAACGGCCAGCGATGTCGCTCGCTGCCTTCGGTTGATGGCAACCAGTCTCGCCGCCTCGTAGGAGTGATACCGGGTGCGCGGGAAGTTGCCGGAGTGCGTGGGCACTGCGACGGAGGTCGTTCAGTATGGCTGCCGACAGGAGAAGTATGGTCCAGGCGATGGCTCAGCGGGTCTCCTTTCGCCGCTTGCAGTTCCTCAGGCTGCTCCAGGTGCTGGGTCTGCTCGGCGTCCTACTGGTGTCGCAGGGGGAATGGGCCAGGTCCGATACCGGCACCGTCATTCTGGCGTCGAGCCCGGGCGTCGACGGCACGACGCCAGGGCTGGCGGTACTTCTGCCATCAGCTGTTGCGCTCATCTGGACTGCCGTGCAGTGGCTGCTCGGTCGAACTTCTACCAAGGTCGCCTCGTTCGCGGGCGCGGTCGTTATGGGCGTAGTTGTCCATCAGCTTCTCACGATTCCTCACTCCGCTGGTCTCGGCGGGGGTGTGAACCACATCGGTCCCGCCGTCTGGGACATGGGGGTCGCCGCTCTGATCGTCTTGACGACGACAACTGCGCTTGTTCAGCTGCGTCGTCACGGCAGCGGCAATGCCGCCGATGGCGCGCAACCGGCCACCGTCGAAGTCTCCGTCGTCGCCGTGGGCATTCTGCTGTTCGCGCTCGGATCGCTACTTCCTTGGCGACACAGCGGTGAGCCGATGATCAGCGCTGTCGAAAATGAGGTCTGGCTCGGCTCCACTTTCGGGTTTGGCACGATCCTGTCAGCCGTGTCCGGGCTTGCGTTCTGCATGGTCGCGATCGCAATCGGGCGGCGGGTTCGGGGCCCGATCGAGATCGTGACCGCAATCCTGGCGCTGATCGCAATCTCGCTCACCCAGGACCTGTGGGCCAACAAGTACGTCGGCGCGGGGACCGGAGCCTGGCTGATGGCTGGAGGTGCCGCCGTAGCGATCCTGGCAACATTCGCCGGCTACTGCATACACGCACGGCAGCCGAGGGTCGGCCAGCACCGCTGAGAACCTGAGCCTTCAGCTTCCCGATGCGCAACCCCGGCACCCGCTCCTGTCCGACGTAACGCCGCCTGGCCATACCGGATTCATCGGCGAGGAACCAGCCCTTGCCCGCCAGCGTCCAAATTGCGATGAAGCGGTGCGTCCAAGGGCCGCTCGTGATCGCCACCCCTGTGGTCGCCGCGTTCACGGACCAGCGGTGTCTCTGCTGCCGACCTACGCTCGGTCTTTCAATCGCCTTCGGCTGGGCGTTCCCGGCGCGGCTAGCCTCCCGGGCGATTGAGGTCAGACCGGCCGCCGGCTGGTTCGTGGACCTGACCCGCCATAGGGTTGGCGTTGTTTCGCAACCCGAGGAGGGGTCGGCATGGGACTGCTGGATGGGAAGGTGGCCATCGTCACCGGTGGTGGGCGGGGGCTCGGGCGTAGCCACGCTCTCCTGCTGGCCGAAGAGGGCGCGTCGGTGGTGGTCAACGACCTGGGCGGCGAGTGGGACGGCAGCGGCGCCGACACCCGGGCCGCCTCCGAGGTGGCGGCCGAGATCACCGCCGCCGGCGGCAAGGCCGTGGCCAACTTCGACGACGTGGCCGACTGGGAAGGCGGCCAGCGGATGATCAACCAGGCCATCGACGCCTTCGGCGGCCTCGACTGCCTCGTCTGCAACGCCGGCTTCGTCCGTGACCGCACCGTGTTCAACATGACCGAAGGCGAGTGGGACTCGGTGGTGCGGGTCCACATGAAGGGCCACTTCGTGCCCACCCGCTGGGCCACCGCCTACTGGCGGGAGCGGTTCAAGGAGACGAACGAGCCGGTCAACGCCCGCATCGTCTACACCGCCTCCGAGGCCGGGCTCTACGGCAACGCCGGGCAGGCCAACTACTCGGCGGCCAAGGCCGGCATCGCCTCGATGGCGATCGTGGTGGCCCGGGAGATGGAGAAGTACGGGGTCACCTGCAACACGCTCAACCCGCGGGCCCGCACCCGCATGACGATCAACACCTTCGGCGCCGACCGCCTCACCGGCAAGGAAGGCGAGTTCGACTACAACGACCCCGACAACGTGTCGCCCCTCGTCGCCTTCCTGTGCAGCGACGCCGCCGCCGACATCACCGGCCAGACCTTCGTGGCCGGCGGCGACACCGTGGCCTGGATGCAGGGCTGGACCCGGGCCAACCGGGTCAAGAAGGACAAGGACCGCTGGACTCCGGCCGAGCTGGTGGCGGCCAAGGCCGAGCTCTTCGGCGACAAGTCCACCCGCCCGCCCCGCTTCGGCTGATCACAAAGGCGATCTGTGGCGCCAGCGCGCAGAATGCAGCGTCTGGCGTCACAGATCGCAAGAACTACTCAGCCGTGCCAGCCGCCGTCGACGACGAACTCCTGGCCGGTGACCCAGGTCGAGGTCGGGCCCACGAGGTAGAAGGCCATGCCGGCGATGTCCTCGGGCTCGCCGATGCGGCCGATGGGGGCTGAGCGGGCCATCTTGGCCCGCTGCTCGTCGTCGAGGCCGCCGGCCTGGTTCAACATGTCGGTGTCGATGAAGCCGGGGTGGATCGAGTTGACCCGGATCTGGTGGCGGCCCAGCTCCTTGGCTGCGATCTTCGTCATGCCCCGCACCGCCCACTTCGAGGCCCCGTAGGCCGTCGACCCGAACAGGCCCTGCATGCCGGCCACCGAGCTGATGTTGACGATCGACCCGCCGTTGCCAGCCTCGATCATGGCCCGGGCCGCCGCCCGCATCCCCAGGAACACGCCGGTCTGGTTGACCGCCATCGTGATCTGCCAGTCCTCCATGGTCGTGTTGACCAGGCGCCCCATGCGGGCGATGCCGGCGTTGTTGATCAGGATGTCGAGCCGGCCGTGGCGGGCCATGATGTCGCCCACCACCTGATCCCAGCTCTCCTCCGACGTCACGTCGAGGTGCATGTACTCCGCCCCCTCGATGCTGCCGGCGGTGGCCTCCCCCTCGTCGTCGATCACGTCGGCCAGGATCACCGTGGCCCCCCGGGAGGCGAACAGCCGCCCCTCCGCCGCCCCCTGCCCCTTGGGTCGGGCCCCGCCCGTGATCAGGGCCACCTGGCCGGCCAGCTCCTTGCCGATCTCGGTCGTCATCGTCCGTGCTCCTCGTGCTCGTGGTCGGTGGTGCCCCTGTGGGCAGCGATGCCGTCGGTCGGGGCCCTGTCTAACCCGGGGGAGCGGAGGCTGTCGAGCAGGGCCCGCAGGTGGAGGCGCAGCATTTCCTCGTTGTCGCCGAACGGGGCGTTGTTGTTGATCAGCCGCCACCGCCACCGGGCGGCGCTGACGAGCGAGCCGGGGTCAGCTACGAGCGGGCACGGTGACGATGGCGTGCCCGGGGCAGGTGGGGTCGCCGTTCTGGTTGACCACGTCGATGTCGAGCTTGATCCGGTGCTCGCCGTCCTCCACCAGCTTCTCGGTGACGGTGCCGGTGACGGTGAGCACGTCGTTCTTCTGGTTGATGGCCCGGAACTGGCAGCCGATCTCCCGGATCTGGCCCTCGTCGCCGATCCAGTCCTGCAGGGCGTTGACGATGTAGGCGTAGCGGAGGTTGCCCATGCCGAAGGCGCCCTGCTCGTTGAGGGCGGCCCGGCCGGCCTCGTCGTCCATGTGGATGGGGATGAACTCGTCGTTGACGGCGGCGTAGCGGTTCCAGTGCATGAAGTCGGTCTTGCGGCTCCACGCCGGGATGGTGTCGCCGACGTTCACGTCCTCGAAGTACACGTTGATGGCCATGGTGATCTCTCGTCTCGTCGCAGTGGTCTTCGGGTCCGGGTTCAGTACAAGATGCCGGTCGACACCCGCCGCTTGACCAGCTCGTTGTCCTGGTTGTGCCACTCCATCTCGGAGTAGCTGAACAGGGTGAGGCCGAGGCGGGTCTCCCGCTCCTCCCAGTCCCGTAGGCGGTTGCGCATGGTGATCACGTCGCCCGGGCGCATGGGCACGCCGTAGGTCTCCACCTGGCCGCCGTTCATGCCCCGCAGCCGGCGCTTCGGCTTCTCCTTCGGCCCCTTGTCGGCCTTGGCCGAGCGGTCCTTGGGGGTGACGATGGGCCAGGCGAAGGGGTTGAAGTCGGGCGGAGCGATGATCGAGCCCCAGCGGGTGCCGGCGGCGTAGTCGGCGTCCCAGAAGATGGCGGGCGGGGTCTCGGGCCAGTAGACGGCGATGGCCCACTTGCGGATGTCCGACTCCGAGATCGGCGGCGACACCCGCTCCGAGCCCCACACCCCCTTGCGCTCGATCATGTCGTCGGTCACCAGCGTGTCCGGTGCGCTGTCTGTCATGCGCCATCCCCCTTCGTCAGCTCGGCCTCCATGCTGCTCGCCGGCCCCGCCGGGCGCAATCCGGGGACGGGCACCGTCCGTTCGCCCGGCTCCGTGCCGCCCACTACGGTCGGTCGGGCAGATCGGGTCGAACGTGACAGGGGAGTGGACCATGGGCAAGCGGATCGCCATCGTGGGGGTGGGCGCCCTGGGCGGGTACGTGGGCGGGCACCTGGCCCGGGCCGGGCACGACGTCACCCTGATCGACTTCTGGCCGGCCAACATCGAGGCCATCCGGGCCAACGGGCTCCAGCTCGACGGCCTGTCGGACGAGGAGCGGTTCACCGCTCATCCCACCCAGGCCCTGCACGTGAGCGACGTCCAGGCCCTGGCCTTCCAGGATCCGATCGACATCGCCATGGTGTCGGTGAAGTCGTACGACACCGAGTGGGCCACCACCCTGATCCGCCAGTACCTGGCCCCCGCCGGCTACGTGGTCTCCCTCCAGAACTGCCTCAACGAGGAGCGCATCGCCGGCATCGTCGGCTGGGGCCGCACGGTGGGCGCCATCGCCTCGATGATCTCGGTCGACATGAACGCCGCAGGCTCGGTGATGCGCACGGTGCCCAAGATGGGCGACCGCCACACCGTGTTCCGGGCCGGCGAGGTGCACGGCCGCATCAGCACCCGCATCGAGGAGCTGGTGGGCCTGTTCTCCCTCGTCGACTCGGCCAAGCCGACCACCAACCTGTGGGGCGAGCGCTGGTCCAAGCTCGTGCTGAACGGGATGGTCAACGGCGTCTCGTCGGCCACCGGGCTGCCGGTGGCGGCGGTCAACGCCAACCCGGCCGTGCGCAAGTTCACGATCCAGTTGGCCGGCGAGGCGGTGCGGATCGGCCAGGCCCTGGGCTACGAGCTGGAGGAGATCAACCGGTTCGAGCCCGAGGAGTTCGCCCTGGCGGCCGAGGGCGACCCCGAGGCCTTCGCCAAGGTCGACGGCGCCCTGGCCAAGCAGATCGCCAAGAACGAGCGCGACGCCATCCGCCGCCCGTCGATGGCCCAGGACGTGCTCAAGGGCCGCCGCACCGAGATCGAGTACATCAACGGGTACATCGCGGCCAAGGGCGACGAGATCGGCATCGACGCCCCCAGCCACCGCACGATCACCGAGCTGGTCCGCGGGGTGGAGCGGGGCACGGTCACCCCCAGCCCGGCTCTCCTCGGCGGCTGAGATCGGCTCGGCGGCTGAGATCGGCCTGGCGCACCCCGCTCGAATCGCAACACGGTTCGAGGCGGGTACGCGAGTGGAGCGCTCAGCGCACGGTTCGTGACACGGTTCGAACCGTGTCGCGGATCGAGCGCAGGGCTACACGGCCGAGGCGACGATGCCCTTGTCGTGGAGGATGCCGATGTCGTGGCCCGACATCCCCAGCAGCTCGGTCAGCACCTCCTCGGTGTGCTGGCCCAGCTTGGGTGCCGGGACCGGCGTGTCCCGGGGCACCGCCCCGAAGGCCAGCGGGGAGCCGGGCACCAGCACCCGCCCCACGCCGGGCTGGTCGATCTTGGCGAACATGGGGTTGGCGGTGGAGCAGCGGGGGTCCTCGTCGACCAGCTGGGTGAACGTCTGGTACGGGCCCCAGCACACCCCGGCCTGGTCGAAGATCGGGCGCAGCTCGTCGAGCGTGTGCCGGGCGATGAACGGGGCGACGTAGGCGGCGATGGCGTCGCGGGCCGCGAACCGGTCGCCCT
Source organism: Acidimicrobiales bacterium (assembly GCA_041394285.1). Taxonomy (GTDB): domain Bacteria; phylum Actinomycetota; class Acidimicrobiia; order Acidimicrobiales; family SZUA-35; genus CADEDH01. The sequence continues at coordinate 164,551 of JAWKIL010000005.1, forward strand.
CCTTGCCCAGATCGACCCCCAGCGCCGCTTCGATCGAGGGGAGGTGGGGAGTGATCCCGGTGGCGTCGGCCAGGCTCTGCCACTGCTTGAGGCTGATGGCCACCACCATCACCCGGCGGCCGTCGCGGGTGGGGAAGTCCCGCCCGAAGGCGCCGTAGAGGTCGTTGCCGATCTGGGCCCGGTCGGCGTGGGTGAGCTGAGCCTGGGCCATGTAGCCGAGGTTGGCCACCATGGCGAAGGCGACGTCGGTCAGCGACACCTTCACCAGCTGGCCCTCGCCGGTGCGGCTGCGGTGGCGCTCGGCCGCCAGCAGGCCCACGGCGGCGGTCAGGCCGGTGGCCGTGTCCCACGCCGGCAGCACGTGGTTGGTGGGGATCTGGGAGCCGGTGGGGCCGGTGGCGTAGGCGAAGCCCGACGACGGGTTGACCGTGTAGTCCACCGCCGTCGACTCGTCGGGGTTCCCGATGATGTTGACGTAGATGAGGTCTTCCCGCCGGGCCCGGAGCGAGGCGTCGGACAGCCAGCCCCCCTCGGGGAAGTTCGACAGGAAGATCCCGGCCTCGGGTCCGGGGGCGGTGATGATGTCGGCCACCAGCTCCCGGCCCTCGGGGCTGCGCAGGTCGACCTGGATCGAGCGCTTGCCCTTGTTCAGTCCGGCCCAGAACAGGCTCGTGCCCTCGTCGGTGACCGGCCACCGGTTGAAATCGAGCCCGCCCCCGATGGCGTCGAACCGGATCACGTCGGCCCCCAGCTGGGCCAGCGTCATGCCGCCCAGGGGAGCGGCGACGAACGCCGAGCCTTCGATGATGCGCAATCCAGTGAGCACTGGGGTCATGGCGACCTCCCCCTTCGGAACGACTGTCGTGTCATGCTACGCACATCCATGTCATGCGACCGCAGCCGGGCGGTCGGGCCGCTACAGGCCTAGGCTCGGGCCCATGGCCGACCAGGTGACCATCGACGCCACGCTCGACCGCTATTACGCGGCGTGGACGGCCAACGACCCCGATCTCTACCGCACGGTGTGGGCCGACGAGGCCACCTTCGCCGACCCGCCCAGCGACGAGACCCCGCCGCCGCTCGGCATCGACGCCATCGTGGCGGCCATGGCCGGGGTCCAGGCCCGGGCCACCTCGATCACGTACCACGAGCGCCACCGCTGGCACTGCGGCCATTCGGTGGCCGTGCACACCCTGGTCCACTTCGGGCTCCCGGGCGACGCGCTGGCCGAGGTCCCCCTCGTCCACGTGTTCCGCATGAACGACGCCGGGCTCATCGCCAAGCTGGAGGCGTTCCTCGACTTCACCCTGATCCGCATGCTCCGCGGCGAACGCCCGGCCTGGATGGACGGCCCCGCCCACTGACCTGTCTCCAGGGCGAGGGGCCGGCTCAGCCCGCCCCGCCCACCCGGGTGGCGAGCAGCGTGTCGAGGCGCTGGTAGGCCTCGAGGCCCACCGACAGGCGCTCGGTGTCGACGGTGACAACGGCCACCGCCCCCTCGGTGGTCGCCCGGCGCACGGTCATCAGGTCCGACCACGGCTGGTTGGTGGTAGCCGACGTACCCTCGGCCACCACCAGGGGGAAGGCGTCGGCCACCGCCTGGGCCTCGCCGTCGCTGCCGGTGGCGAAGGCGAACACCACGTAGCCCTGGCCGGTGTCGCCGTCGATGGCGTTGCCGATGCCCAGGGCGCGGTACGGAGGCAGGGCCGGCCCGGCGTCCAGCGTGGCCCGGAGCCGTTCGATGATGGCCGGGTCGGCCCGGGGACCGAGCATGTTGAGCGGGTCGAGCACCGGCGCCCGGTCGGACAGGATGGCCTGGTAACACCCCTGGTCGTCCAGCACCCGGGCCAGGGCGGCGAAGGTGTCGTTGTCGGCCAGGGAGCCGGAGCCCTCACCGCCCGACCCGAGGTCGAGGCCGGCGTCGACGGCCGCAGGGTCGGTGGACCACAGCACCACGCCCTTCCCGTCCACGGCCAACACCCCGCCCTGGCCGAGCCGCCGGACCGGCGAGGTGCGGTCGGTGTTGACGGCCTGGGGATCGGAGCCCCAGGAATAGACGGCGGCGCCGTTGCGCTCGGCGGTCCGCAGATCGGCGCTCCACGTCCCGTCGGCCGTCACCGCGTCGGCGATGGCCGACGGCTCCGCCGTGGTGCGGAACACCGACAAGACCGACGGGGGCACACCGGTCTCGGCCGCAGCAGTGACGTCGCCGGCGCCGAAGCCAAGCTCCCGACGCCAGTCGTCGGCCGCCTGGAGCTGCTCGAGAAGGGTGGATGGCACCAGCACCTCGCCGCCGGCCAGCAGGGCCTGGGAGAACGCATCGGTGCCGTCGGCGTCGTCGCCCAGCGGCCACTCGACGCCGACGGCCCGGGCCAGGCCGGCGTGGTCGGTGACCTGGAGCTGCTGGCGGTTGCCGGCCGTGTCGGGGATGTCGGCCAGCAGGCCGCTGATCGGGCCGGCGCCGCCAGCGCCGTCGTCGCCCCCACCGCCGGGCAGGACGCCACAGCCCGTCGCCGTGACCGCCAGCACGACGCCGACCGACAGGACACCGGCCAACACTCTTCTCGGTCCGGCGGCCCGTCGGGTTCGCTGTCGCTGGTTGCTCACGGCGGCCGACCCTAGCCCTCGGGGTCGCTCCGGCCGTGTCACCCCCCGCCCGCCGCCGGTGCCGCTCCCGGCCCGGCGTCGGGGCCCGCCTACCGGCGTTCGTCGGGGTCGGCCAGCACGGGCCGCACCCGCCGCAGGTTGCCGACCACGCCCCGCACCGAGACCGTCGGCACGAGGTCGACGACGGTGCCGCCCCAGTGGTAGTCGACGTCGTCCTCCAGCTCGGCGTCGATCGCCGCCAGCAGTTCCCGGGTCGTCTCCGGCGTCTCCGGGGCCGCGGCCACCGGCTCGGTCCCGCCGCTGGCGTCGAGGGCCACCACGGCATAGCCGTCGCCGAGGGCTGGGTCGGTGCCGAGGGCTGGGTCGGTGCCGAGGGCCGGGTCGGTGCCGAGGGCCGGGTCGGTGCCGAGGGCCGGGTCGTCGTCATCGACGGGCGCGGGAGCACCGGGCCAGGGCCGGGTCTCGGCTGCCACCGGCGCCGGCGCCGGCGCCGGCTCCGCCTCCTCCTCGACCCCGGGCGCGGGCGAGCCGGCATCGGCGGCGTCGTCGCTGCCCACCGCCTCCCATTCGGCCAACCACTTGTCGGCCTTGGCCGCCTCGGCCTCCCGGGCGGCGGCCACCAGCGCCGGGTGGGGCCGCCAGCTGAACCGGTCGGGCATCCCCGGCTCGTCGCTCCGGTCGGCGCTGAGGAACAGCGCCGCCGCCCCGGCCACGATGGCCAGGGTGGCGGCCGAGGCCAGCACCCACATCCAACGGGCCCCCACGGCGTGGTAGAGCACGGCCGCCGGTACGGCCATGCACCCGGCGGCCAGCACCTCGGTCGCCCCCATCAGCCCCAGCGCCCCGGCCTGGCGGTCCTCGGGCACCGAGCGGGCCACGGTCACCTGCACGGCGGTGAAGCCGAAGGCGTCACCCACCCCGGCCAGGCCCATCAGGAGCGCCGGCAGGACGTAGCCGGGCAGGAACCCGTACAGCGAGGCCGATGTGGCCACCGCCGCGATCCCCATGGTGGCCACCCGGCTCGGACCCACCCGGTCGGCCACCCGCCCGGCCCGGGGGCCGAGCAGCACGATGGGGACGGCGAAGGTGGAGAACACGAGCCCGGTGGTGAGGGCCGTGGCCCCCCGGTCGGCGTACATGACCGGGATGACGGCCTCGAAGGCCCCCACGAAACCGAAGTACCCGGCCACCAGCACCAGCGCCCCCTGGAGCCGGCGGATGCGGAGCAGGTCGAGCGGGAGCCGCCGGCCCGACATGTCGAGCTGGCCGTTGTCGGCCGGCAGGCGGGCGGCGAACGGGAGGAACAGGGCGTACACGACGGCCAAGGCGATGAACGGGGCCCGGATGCCGCCCACCTGGGCGATCACACCGGAGGCGATCGGGCCCAGCAGGAACCCGCTGATCTCGCCCATCACGAGGCGACCCAGGTTCTCACCCACCCGCTCGGGGTCGGCCACGGCGGCGGCCCGCCGCACGCCGGGGATCACCATGCCCCCGGCGAACCCGAACACGGCCCGGGCCCCGATCCACGTGACCACGTGGTCGGCGGTCGACATCACCACCAGCGCCCCCAGAGCCAGCACCACGCCGGTGACCACCATGCGCCGGGCATGCCCCCGGTCGGCCAGCGAAGCCAGCGTCACCTGGGCCACGAACCCGGCCAGGAAGCCGGCGGCCACCATCATCCCGATCCCGGTGGGGGAGAACCCGAGCTCGGTCCGCAGCTCACCCAGCACGGCCACGATGCCACCGACACCGGCCGCCGTCACCGCCATCACCGCCTGGAAGGGCAGCAGGTCGCGACTCTTGCGGGCTCGTGCTGCCCCGGCACGGGTGGTGTCCACGGATCTAAGCTTGGCCCATGAACGAGATCGATACCTCTCGCGCCGCCCAGCCCCTCCCCGGCATGGCTGCCGCGGTGGACCAAGCGATGGCCGACATCCGAGCCATCGAGGCCGCCAACACGGTCGCCGGGACCATCACCCGGGCCGGCGTGGAGGCCATCCGGGACCGCCTGATCGAGCTCACCTCGCACCGCGAGCTGTTCTCCCTCGACGCCTTCCCCCCGCCCGGTGAGGGCGACAAGCTCAACAGCTGCCTGTACCGCCTGGCCCAGGACGACGACGACCGCTTCGTGCTGTACGCCAACTCGTCACGAGGTGGGGTGGCCACCCCGGCCCACAACCACACCACCTGGGCCGTGGTGGTGGGGTTCGACGGCCAGGAGCTGAACCGCTTCTACCGCCGGGCCGACAGCGGGGTGGAGCAGGTGGACCAGCACATGGTGGAGGCCGGCACCGGCGTGGCCATGCTCCCCGACGACCTCCATTCGATCCACATCGACGGGCCGGCCCTGAACTTCCACTGCTACGGCCTGGCCCTCGAGCGGCTCGACTCGAGGGAGTACTACGACGCCCGCAACGGCGTGTGGAAGGTGTTCCCCGCCCACACCGACATCCGCGAAGCCCGGTTCGACCGGGTCTGCTGAGCGACCACCACACCACAGACCGGAGCACCACGATGAGCACCGATGACACCAGCGCCGTGCGGCGCGTCTCCGTCGCCACCCTCCGGGACTGGCTGGCCGACGGGGGCGAGCTGGCCCTGCTCGACGCCCGGGAGCAGGGCGTGTACCACCGCTCGCACCTGTTCCATGCCGCCTCGGTGCCATTGTCGCAGCTCGAGCTGGTGCTGGAGGACCTCGTGCCCCGGCGGGACACCCGGGTGGTGTGGTGTGACGACGGCGCCCCGACCGGTGGGGCCCGCGGCGCCGGCGGGCCGTCGCTGGCCGAGCTGGCCGCGGTGCGGGCCGCCGAGTGGGGTTGGACGGCCTGTTCGGTCCTCGATGGCGGCACCCGGGCCTGGGCCGAGGCCGGAGGCGAGCTGTACTCCGGGGTGAACGTGCCGTCGAAGGCGTTCGGGGAGCTGGTGGAGCACCGCTTCGGCACGCCCCACGTGAGCGCCGCCGACCTGAAGGCCCGCCTCGATGCCGGCGAGAACGTGGTGGTGCTCGACTCCCGGCCGATGGACGAGTACCGCCGCATGAGCATCCCGGGGGCCACCGACTGCCCCGGGGCCGAGCTCGTGCACCGGGTGAAGGAGGTCGTCAGCGACCCGTCCACCTTGGTGGTGGTGAACTGCGCCGGGCGCACCCGCAGCATCATCGGCGCCCAGAGCCTCATCAACGCCGGTCTCGAGAACCACGTGGTGGCCCTGGAGAACGGCACGATGGGCTGGTCGCTGGCCGGCTACGAGCCCGACCACGGTCACGAGAACCACGCCCCCGACCCCGGACCGGCCGCCAACCGGTGGGCCCGGGCGGCGGCGGCCGCTGTGGGCCACCGGTTCCGGGTGGCCGGGATCACGGCCGCCGAGCTGGGCGCCTGGCAGGCCGACGCCGCCCGCACCACCTACGTGTTCGATGTCCGCACCGAGACCGAGTTCGAGGCCGGGCATCTGCCCGGGTCGGTCCACGCCGCCGGGGGCCAGCTGGTGCAGGCCACCGACGAGTACGCCGCCACCCGCAACGCCCGCATCGTGCTGGTGGACGACGACGGGGTGCGGGCCACGATGACGGCGTCGTGGCTGCGCCAGCTCGGTTGGGCCGAGGCCGTGGTGCTCGGCGGGCTGCCGGCCGAGGGCGACGATCCCGGCCCGGCCCGGGTGGCGGCGGCCGCCGCCGTGCTGGGCCACACCCTGGTGAAGGGCGCCCGGGCCCGCTCCGAGCTGGCCCGGGTCCACACCGCCACCGTGCGACCCCCGGAGCTGGCCCGGTGGCTGGCCGAGGACAGCGAAGGGCTGGTGGTGATCGACGTCGGCACCAGCGTGAAGTACCGCAACCGGGGCCACATCCCCGGGGCCTGGTGGGCGGTGCGCAGCCGTATGGACGAGGCCCGGGCCGTGATCGGCCCGGCCGAGCGGGTGGTGCTCACGTCCACCGACGGGGCCCTGGCCCGCCTGGCGGTGGCCGACGCCCAGGTCCAGTGGCCCGACGCCCAGGTGTACGCCCTGGCCGCCGGGAACAAGGGGTGGCGCCACGCCGACATGGAGATGGAGCCCGGGTTCACCCGCCCCACCACCGAGCCCGACGACGTCTGGTACAAGCCCTACGACCATCCCGACGCCGTGCGCCAGCACATGGAGGACTACCTCACGTGGGAGGTCGCCCTGGTGGAGCAGCTGGAGCGCGACCCCACCGTCACCTTTCCCAGCTTCTAGCCCCTCCTGCTGGCCCCTCCTGCTGGGAGGATCAGGCGGCTGCGGCGGCGGCCCGGGCCCGGGTGGTGGCCGACACCCGGGGGTAGACGAACGCCAGCACCACCCAGCACAGGGCCACCGACACGGCGAACACGGCGAACACCCGGTTGTAGTGGGCGGCCGGGTGGGTCGGGGTGCCCTTGCCGATCATGGTGACGGCCACCGCGATCCCCAGCGCCCCGGCGATGTTGCGCACGGTGTTGAACGAGGCGTTCACCTCGCCGTAGAGGTCGGCGCTGACCCGCTGGAGCACGCCGGCGTTGAGCGGCGGCTGGGTGAGCGACCAGCCCATGCCGAACAGGCCCATGGCCGGTGAGATCCACAGGTAGTGGGGTTCGTCCCGCAGGAACACCAGCGGCCAGGCCGAGGCGATGGTGGCGATGAACGCCCCCACCCGCACCAGGCGCTCGTGGCCGAACCGCTCGGCGAGGCGGCCGCCCATGGCGGTCACGATGCCGCTCAGGATCGGGCCGGGCAGCAGGGCCAGGCCGGTCTCCAGCTTGGAGAACTCCCAGATCCGCCCGAAGTAGAGGGGCCACACCAGCCAGGTGGCCAGGCCGGCGAAGTTCAACAGCATGTTGGCCACGTTGGCCACCGCCACCGGGGGCAGGGTGAACACCTCGAGGTTGAGCAGCGGTGCCGGGTGGCGGCGGCACCGGAACACCAGCAGCGGGAGCAGGATGACGCCGGCCACGAACGAGCCGATGATGATGGGGCTGGCCCAACCTTCCTGGGATCCGAAGCTGGCCCCGAACACCACGCTGGCCACGGCCGCCGTGCCGATGAGCACACCCAGCACGTCGAGGCTGCCGCTGCGGTTCGAGGCCTGCGACTCGGCCAGCGACCCGAAGCTGGCCCCCAGCGCGATCAGGGCGATGGGGGCGCTGATCAGGAACAGGATGCGCCAGCTGGCCACCGACAGCAGCAGGGCCGACAGGCCGGGGGCGAGGGCCGAGGCCAGGGGGCCGGTGGCGCTCCACAGGGCGATGGCGCTGGGGTGGCGCTCCTTGGGGAACTCGGGCAGCACCACCGCCAGCGAGCTGGGCAGGATCATGGCCCCGCCGGCCGAGGTGATCAGCCGGGCCAGGATCAGCACGTAGACGCTGGGGGCGATGGCCGACAGGGCCGAGCCGATGGCGAAGGTGACGAGCCCGGCCCGGAAGATGCGGCGCCGCCCGATCCGGTCGGTCACCCGGCCCGCCACCAGCAGCAGGCTGGCCATGCCGATGAAGAAGATCGACGCCACCCAGCTGAGGGCGCCGGCGCTGGCGTTGGAGAAGTCGGCCGAGATGTCGCCGAAGGCGAGGTTGGTCGCCGTGGTGTTGAACGACATCAGGGAGTAGCCGAGGCTGCCCACAGCCAGCGCCCGCCAGGCCCGGCCCGAGACGGTGACGCTGTTGACCGTGGCAGTGGCGGAGGACGACGAGGCGCGATCGGTGACTGCCATAGCGTTGAAGGTTCCCACACCGCTCCGTTCACCGGCCAGAAGGGAACGGCCTGGTGGCGAAGGTCACACGTCGCCGGTGGCCGTGGCGCGCCGGGCGCCGGCGAGCAGGCGGCGCAGGGTGATGGCGTCGTGGGGGGCGTGGGCGTCCTGGTCGTTGTTGAAGTAGGCGAAGACGTCGTGGCCCTGGTCGAGCCACTCCCGGAGCGGCCCGGCGGTGGCGGCCAGCCGCCGGGGCCCGTAGCGCCCCTGGTAGGGGGCATCGACCGCCGCCGGGCCGTGGAACCGGCAGTAGACCCAGGGCGCCGTGCGCTCCCACGGCAGCCCGGGCAGCAGGTCGTGCAGGACCAGGGCGGCGTCGTGGTCGGCCAGGGTGTCGTAGACCTCGGCCCGCAGCCAGTCGGGGTGGCGCAGCTCCACCGCCCACCGCAGCTCCGGGCCCAGCTCGGTGGCGATAGCCAGGAACTCCCGCAGGCGGCCCACGTCGGCCCGCCACCGGCCCGGCAGCTGCACCAGGCTGGGGCCGAGCGCCGGGCCCAGGCGTCGTACCCGGTCGAGGTGGTTTGGGAGCCAGCCGCCGGCGTCGCGCAGCTTCATCCGGTGGGAACCGAACGACCCCAGCTTCACCGCGTACCGGAACCCGGCGGGGGCGTCGGCCGCCCACCGTTCCACCGCGGCGGGCGTGGGCAGTCGGTAGAAGGTTGTGTTCAGCTCGACCGTGTCGAACCGGTCGGCGTACCAGGCGAACCGTTGCCGGGCCGGAAGGTCGGGCGGATAGAACGGCCCGACCCAGGGCCGGTACTGCCAGCCGGAGCAGCCGACCCTGGCCTCGCCCCGCCGACCCTCCCCGGGATCAGCCGAAGCAGATCTCCGTGAGCTGGGCGAAGGCGTCCTCGTCGAAGTGGACGGCGAGGTGGCCGCCCTCCTTGTGGATGTCGAGCGTGGGGCAGAAGACGGCCCCGCCGTCGGGGGTGAAGAAGTGGGGCGATCCGACAACACCCCGTTGCCTACCCTCGTCCCAGTCCTTGGTCACCGAATCGTCGTCGGATATGTCGGGGATCGGCAGGTCGAGCTCGTCGATCAGCTGGTCGATGACCTCCGGCTTGGACACGTCGACCCCTTCGTCGAACGTGAGCTGGCGCAGCCGCAGCGCCGTCGCCTCGCCCGCCTCCAGGCTCCGGCGGTAGGCGGCGTGGGTGAGGGCCAGGGCCGGGAGCGACGAGCTCGGGAAGTGGGCCGGGTCGAACCGGCCGAACAGGTTCGGCGCCACCTGGGCCTGGAGGTCCTCTGCCTTGCCCGCCACGGCCTGGGGGTCCATCGGGGCGCCGTTGATCAGCTCCAGCGGCCAGGCCCGCACCCTGAGCCGCACGTCGGTGCGGCCCAGCTCGTCGCGGCGATCGACCCAGCGCCGGAGGCCGACGTGGGCGAACGGGCACACCACGTCGGCGAACACCTCGATGACGGTCAGGCCGGAGGCATCGTTCATCCCCCCACTGTGCCCCGTTCCGGCTCGAACCCACCCGGGTCGGAGGTCCCTTCGGTAGGCCGCAACAAACCGCAACCCATCCGGGGGGGTGTAGGGCTCGGCGGCTGCGGCCGGCCGGGGGAGTTTCCGCGAAGCGAAACTCCAGGTGCCCGCAGGGCACACCTAGTCGGCCAGGCAGGTGGCGGCGATGCTGGAGATCGACGTGCCCCGGCGGGGCTCGCGGATCTCGTGGCGGTCGTAGCCGTTGGTGACGTAGCCCAGCGACAGCCCGGTGGCCGGGTCGGCCCAGGCCAGCTGGCCCCCGGCGCCGTTGTGGCCGAACGCCTGGGGCGACACCGTGCGGCCCAGACCCCGGATGTTGGCCTTGCCGTCGTCGCCGGCCAGGATCACGCCCAAGCCCCGGTTGGCCGGGACCCCCATCGGGTCGGGCAGGTTGTTGCGCACGGTGCCGGTGGCGTCGGTCAGGATGGCCTCGTCCCAGATGCCGTGGCTGTTGTGCAGCAGCTCCTGGTAGAACAGCGCCAGGTCCCGGGCCCGACCGAAGCCGCCGCCGCCGGGCACGCCCACCTCCCGCACCACCGGGTCGTTGAACCGCATCACAAGCTCGTCGGTGACCTCGGTGGCCGGCAGCTCCCGCACCCCGAACGCCGCCTCCAGCTCGTCGGGGGTGGCCGGCTCGCCCACCAGGCGGAGGTCGGCGATGTTGTCCTGGTCGTCGGGGGCGAGGCCCACGATCCGGGGCAGGCCGGCCGGGCCGGTCACCCGGCGCTCCACCTCGTCGCGGTAGTCGTTGCCGGTGACGGTGTCGATGATCTCGGCCAGCACCCAGTGGGCCGCTGTGGGGTGATACTCGTAGCGGGTGCCGGGCTCCCAGTTCAGCCGCCACCCGGCCATGCGGGCCTTGCGCTTGGCCCGGTCTTCCCAGGTGCCGGGGCCCATCGGGGCGCTGGGGAAGCCCGAGGTGTGCAGCATCACCTGCTCCACGGTGATGTCGCCCTTGCCCTCACCCCCGAACTCGGGGAAGTAGGTGGTCACCTTCTCCTTCGGATCCACCTTGCCCTCGGCCATCAGGGTCCACACGGTGGAGGCCACGAACGGCTTGGTAGCCGAGAACAGGCAGTAGCGGGTGTTGAGGTCGGCGTCACCGAAGCATTCCTCGGCCACGATCTCGCCGTTGTAGGCCAGCGCCACCTGGGCCGACGGCAACAGTCCCTCGTCGACCTCGCGCCGGGCCCGGTCGAGCAGGGCCCGCACCTTGGCGGGGTCGATGGGGCGGGTGTAACTACGAGCGGTCATGCCCGAGACTACGTCCGGGAGCGGACGGTCATCCAGAAGGCCCTCATCCCGATGAGAGGGCCTTCCACAACGCCCGGTAGCTCGGCCACTCCCCGCCGGTGGCCGCGGGGCGCCCCTCGGTCACCCAGCCCGACGCCACCAGCTCCCGGTGGAAGCGGGGCAGGTTCCAGCACGGCACACCCATGTCGACGTGGTGGGCCAGGTGCCAGCCCACCCGGTAGGGCACGAGCCAGAAGCGGGCCAGCGGGCTCTGGTGCACCTGGTGGGTGGCCCGGCGCCGGTCGGGCGAGCGCTCCATGCCGGCGTGCTCGGCGATGGCCCGGAGCCGGTTCAGGACCCGCCACAGGGTGAACCAGGGCAGGAACCACAGGAACACCCACAGCTCGGGCCGCCCGAACGCGGTGGCCACGGCGGCCAGCACCAGCTGGGTGCCGAGGATCCGTACCGCCACCGGTCGGGTCCGCTCGTTGCGCGTCCCCCGCAGGAGGCCCTTGAGGATCTTCCATCCCGACTGGCCGGTGGCGTCCCGGATCAGCTTGCGTCGCAGCGACGCCCGGGTGACGGGGTAGCCCCGGTAGAGGTCGAGGTCGGGCTCGTCGGGGCCGAGCTCGTCGCGGTGGTGGTCGAGGTGGCCCCGCCGGTACAGCTCGAACGGCACCCAGGCGTGGTACGACAACAGCCAACGGCCGGCGAAGTCGTTGACCGCCTTGTTGGAGAACAGGGTGCGGTGCACCGCCTCGTGGCCGAGGATGTTGAACTTCACGATCTCCCGGCCCATGAGGAAGAAGGCGACGACGTAGGCCACGGGGTGGGCCAGCCACACGGCGGCGGCCACGATGGCGATCGACTCGGCCCACACGCCGGCCACCGCCAGGGCCGAGCGCAGGTTGGGGATGCGGCGCAGCTCGGCCCGTAACCCAGGGACGGCCTTGCCGTTGGCCAGCAGGCGATCGGTGGGAAGCACGTCGGGTAACACCGATGTGTCGGGAGCCATACCCATGGAGATCAGCCTAGGTGGGGACCGAAAGGCGATGAAAGCCCGTCGGGCGCCGTCGCCCGCACTACTATCCGCCACCGTGACTTCATGGATCTCGCCCCGTTCCATCCCGTTGCGGGCCGTACGGGGCATCGGCCCGGTGGCCGCTGCCCTCACGCTCGCCCTGTCGGCCTGCTCGATCGGCGACACCCCCGAGGGGGTGGCCGAGAAGCTGATCGAAGGCGAACTGGCCGACCAGCTGAGCCTGGGCGACATCACCGCCACCTGCGAGAAGCCGCCGAACCGCGACGTCGGCACCACCTTCACCTGCACCTCGCCCACCGAGTTCGGCGAGATCGAGTGGACGGCCACCATGGCCGACGCCAAGACCGTCAACGTGCAGTCCGACAACCTCGTCACCAAGGACGTGCTGCCCCAGATCGAGACGGCGGCCGCCAGTTCGCTCTCCGCCTCGGTCGGCGCCGAGATCACCGACGCCGACATCGACTGCGGCCCCAATCCGGTGGTCCTGGCCGACGATCTGTCGATGGTGTGCGCCCTCACCGACCCCGGCAACGGCGCGGTCTACGACACCACCCTCACCTTCACCGACCTCCAGCAGGGCGCCTTCGACATCTCGATCGCCGAGGAGGCGCGGAGCTGAGCGGCGGGTCCCTCAGTAGTGGATGGCGCCGGGCTGGCCGCCGCCGCAGGCCACGGCGTCGCCGTTGATGCTGATGGCCCGGGGTGAGGCCAGGAACGTGACCACCCACGCCACCTCGTCGGCGTCGACCAGCTTGCGGATCGAGTTGGCCCGGGCCAGCTGAGCCTCCACCGTGGCCTCGTCGGTGCCGGCCGCCGCCGCCCGGGCCGCCACCACCCCCGGGGTGGCCTCGGTGCGGGTGAGCCCGGGGTGCACGACGGTGACGTTGACGCCCTGGGGGCCCAGCTCGTCGGCCAGGTTCTTGGTCATGGCGGCCACGGCCACGTTGCGGGCCGATCCCACGGCCGAGCCCACGGTGCGGGCCCCCAGCCCGCTGATGTTCACGATCCGGCCCCAGCCCCGCTCGGTCATCTGGGGCGCCACCTCGCGGGCGCAGCGCAGGTAGCCCATCACCTTCACGTTCACGTCGTTCCAGAACAGCTCGTCGGTGATGTCGGCCAGCTTGGGTGGTGCGGCCTGGCCCATGGGCTGGGCCGCCGAGTTGACGAGGATGTCGATCCCGCCCAGGGCGGCGGTGGCCTCGGCCACGCCCTGGCGCACCGAGGTGTCGGATCCGGTGTCCATCACCACGGCCACGATGCGGCGCCCGGTGGCGGCGGACAGCTCAGCCGCCGTGGCGTCGAGGTCGGCCTGGGTGCGGGCGGCGATGGCCACGTCGCACCCTTCGGCCGCCAGCGCCCGGGCCACCGCCTTGCCGATGCCCTTGCTCCCGCCGGTGACCAGCGCCCGCTTACCGTCCAGCTGCAGATCCATGGGCGGCAGGCTAATGGGTCCGATGGGACGAGGCGGACGGAGGCCGATAGGAATGGGGCCATGACCGAGCGGCTGACCGTGATCACGTGGAACGTGCAGGGTCACGCCGGTGTCGAGGCGGCGGCGGTGGCCGCCGTGCTCCGCCGGGCCCGGGCCGACGTGGTGGCCCTCCAGGAGGTGCAGCGGGGCCAGGCCCGGGCCGTCGCCGCCGCCCTCGGCTCCCCGTGGCGGTTGGCCTGGGGGTTCAAGCACTGGCCGGTGGTGGCCCGGCCCGAAGGGGTGGCGGTGCTGACCCGGCACCGGCTGCTGGGCGCCAAGGTGCACGTGCTCCGCCGGGCGGTGCCGCTCACGTCGCACCGGCGGATCGCGCTGGTGGCCGACGTGGCGCTGGGTCCCGTCGGCGCCGAGCCGGCGCGGCTGCGGGTGGCCAGCGTGCACCTGTCGCCCGAGGCCGGGGCCGACGCCGTGCGCCTGCGGGAGCTGGGCCGGGTGGCGGCAGCGGGCCCGACGGTCGTGCTCGGCGACCTCAACGTGGCCGACCTCGGCCCCCTCCGCCCGATCGTCGACGCCCAGGGTTGGGTCGACTGCTGGGATCCGGCCCAGGGCCTCGGCTCCACCCACTGGGCCGCCGGCCCCCGGGCCGGCCGCCCACCCGACCACCGCCTCGACTATGTGCTCGCCGCCCCCCACCTGCGGGTGGAGCGGGCCGAGGTGCCCACCGGCGACCTGGACCACCTGGCCACCCTCAGCGACCACCTCCCCGTCACCGTCCACCTCCACCTCTGACCGGCCGACGGGCCCCGCCGCGCCGCGATCTCGTCGCTTGGGGCACCGCCGGTGGTGCCGTGGGCAACGAGATGTGGCCGCTACCACCAGCGGAACAGGCGGGCGGCGGCGGCGGGGGCGCCGACAGCCCACACGGCCAGCGTGACCCACGAGGCGCCGGCCCGGACGGCCTCGCCGCCGAACGACGAGCGGAGCACGTCGGCCAGGGCGGCGCTGGGCAGCACATAGGCCAGGCCCCGCAGGACGGACGGCAGCTCGGCCAAGGGCACGATCATGCCCCCCAGCAGCAACAGCACGATGTAGAGGCCGTTCTGGGCGGCCAGGTTGATCTCACCTCGCAACCGGCCGGCCAGGATCAGGCCGATCCCGGCGAAGGCGGCCGTGCCCACGAGGATCCCGGCCACCGCCTGGGGCCAGCTGGCCCCGCCAGGCCGCCATCCGAGGGCGACGGCGATCGGGACCAGCACGGCCAGCTGCACCAGCTCCACCGCCATCACGGCGACGATCTTGGCCGCCAACAGCCGACCCCGCCCCAACGGGGTGGCGCCCAGCCGCTTGAGCACGAGGTAGTTGCGCTCGAACCCGGTGGCGATGCCGAGGCCGACCATGGCCGAGCTCATCGTGGCCAGCGCCAGCACCCCGGGGGCGAGGAAGTCGATCGGCTCGCCGCCGCCGGTGGGCAGGATGTCGACCGAGGTGAAGAACACGAGCAGCAGCACCGGGATCCCCAGCGTCAGCAGCAGCTGTTCCCCGTTGCGGATCATCGTGGTGATCTCGACCCGGAGCTGGGCCACGAGCTCGGTCATCGGCGCCGTCTCCTCCTGCTGCTGCCCGGCTCGGCCTCGGCGGCGGCCCCAGAGGGGGTGACCGCCTCCGCTCCACCGCCGGCGCCGGCTCCGGCCCGGGTGAGGCGGCGGAACACGTCTTCCAGGCGCTCACCGCCGCCCCGGATCTCGTCGATGGGGTGGCCGTTGTCGGCCAGCCAGCCGGTGAGCTGGGCCATGAGGCGGGGCATGGGTGGGGCGTCGATCACGTACTCGTCGGGGCCCACCCGGGACGCCTGCATCCCGGTGGCCCGGCCCAGGGCCCGCACGTCGAGGTCGGGCGAGGAGCGGAAGCGGATCTCGTCGTGGCCCCGGCGCAGCTCGGCCAGCGAGCCGTCGGCCACCACCTGGCCCCCGTCGATGATCACCACCCGGTGGGCCAGCCGCTCGGCCTCGGCCAGCTCGTGGGTGGCCAGCACCACGGCGCATCCCTCGGCGGCCAGCCCGGCCACGATCGAGCGGATGGCATCGCGCCCGTTGAGGTCCACCCCGGAGGTGGGCTCGTCGAGGAAGGCCACGTCGGGCCGGGCGGCCAGGGCCAGAGCCAGCGACAACCGCTGCTTCTCGCCCCCGCTCAACCGCTTCCAGGTGCGGTTGGCCAGGGCCTCCAGGCCGACGGCGGCCAGCAACACCGCCGGGTCGGCCCCCCGTCCGTAGAGCGTGCAGTACTGGCGGATCGTCTCGGCCACCCGGGCCGCCGGGTACACGCCGCCCTCCTGGAGCATCACGCCCATCCGCCGGCTCAGCTCCCGCTGGCTGGCGGCGGGGTCGAGGCCGAGCACCCGCACCGAGCCGGCGGCAGCCGGCCGGAAACCCTCGCACACCTCGATCGTGCTCGTCTTGCCCGCCCCGTTGGGTCCGAGCACGGTGGTCACCTCGCCGGCCCGGGCGGTGAAGCTCACGCCCCGCACCGCCTCCACCTCGCCGTAGCGGACCCTCAGGTCGCTCACCGTCACGGCCTCGTCGCCGGGCCCTGCACCACTCACGGCCTCGACCCTACGGCCGCCGGGCGCCGGTGCCACGGGCCCGAAGACCCGGATGTGGGCGTGCCGACTACCCTGCCGGCGTGAGCTCCGATCAGGTGGCTGCGGCCTCTGCGTCCGTCGATGCCGGTGACCTCGCCGGCGCCCCGCGCCGGGCTCGGGATGCGGCCCCCGAGGCCGGCAACCGGCACGGCCGGGCGGGCCTGCCCGGCGTTGCCGCCCGGTTCCGACGGCGCCCGCTCCGATGAGCACCACCGGCGACGGCCCCGGCCTGCTCATCGTGGCCGGCCGCCCTGTCCTGCGGTACCGGTTCTCCCGCCAGGAGGCCCCCACGGCCGACGAGGCCGTGCCCCTCGCCCCCCTGGAGGTGGTCGTGCCGGCCGTGCTCGACCAGCTGTCGGGCTGGTGGCTCGCCTCCCCCGACGAGGCGCTCACCGGTGCCCTCCGGACCGCGGGCGCCACCCTCGTCCGTCATGCCCATGTGTACACGTTCCCGCTGGTGGGGGCGGAGGCTGCGCCCGTGCCGGTCCGGCCCGAGCCGCCTCCGGGGCTGAGGATCGGCCCGATCGACCGGCCCCCGGCCGAGCTGGTCCCGCTGGTGCTGGCCGCCTACCCACCCGACCACGTGGACCACCAGGGCGGTGACCCGGCGGTGGAAGAAGCCGAGCTCCGCCTGCTGCTGGGGGGCGAGCTGGTGGGACCGTTGCTGGCCGGGGCGAGCGCCCAGATCACGTCGGTCACCTCGGGTGGCGGTACCGGCGGTGGTGGTACCGGCGGTGGCGGTACCGGCGGTGGCGGTACCGACGAGGTGGTGGCGGCCGTGATCGTGAACCGGTCCGACGGGGAGCCGCCGCTGGGCGGGCCCTGGGTGTCGCAGGTGCTGCGCCGGCCCGGACCCCGGTGGGCGGGGCTGGGGACCCTGGTGCTCCGGCACGCCCTGGCTGCGCTGGCCGAGGCCGGGGAGGCGTCGCTCGGGCTGGCCGTGACCGACGGCAATCCGGCCCGCCACGTCTACGAGCGGCTGGGGTTCCGGCTGGTGGCCAGCCACCGCAAGCTCGCCATCCCCTGACATGCTGGGCCCATGGCAGGCCACACCTTCGACTCGATGTTCCAGACGATCACGGCCCGGGCCGCCGAGCGGCCGGACGGATCGTCGACGGTGAACGCCCTCGACGCCGGTGTGCACTTCATCGGCAAGAAGGTGCTGGAGGAGGCGGGCGAGGTGTGGCTGGCGGCCGAGCACGGCTCGGATCAGGAGTTGGCCGAGGAGATGTCGCAGCTCGTGTACTGGATGCAGGTGATGATGGTGCACCGGGGGCTGACACCGGACGACGTGTTCCGCTACCTGTGACCCCGCCGCTTCCCGGGCTCAGCGACGGAAGGCGTCGCGCCAGGGAGGCTGGTCGTCGGGGCCCGACAGCGAGCGCAGCGAGCGCAGGATGAGCCCTATCCCGGCCCCGAAGCTCACCAGCATGATCAGCAGGTGCGACAGCTTGAGGTTGAAGAAGAACTCGAGCCGGCTGAGGATCTCGATCACCAGGATGGCGAAGCCGGCAACGAACACCACCCAGGCCCAGATCTTGCGGGCGTCGTAGAACAGGCCGATGACGCCCACCAGCAGGGGAAGGAACACGATGCCTTCCGACCCGCCGGTGTAGCGGGAGATCCAGCCGCCGCCGAACGAGGTCACCCGCACCGAGTCCACGAAGAACCAGGCCGAGACGGCGGCCAGGGCGCACCCGGCCACGAACATCCCCAATCCGCCTTCGCTCCCACCCGGCTTGCTCAGCTCTGTCACGGCGCAAATGTAGAGCACGGGGACGGGCTCGTCGGGCCCGGGGGCGGATGGCGCGGGTAGTGTCCGGGGCCATGAAGGCGATCGTGTTCCACGAGCACGGCGGGCTCGACGTGCTCCGCTACACCGACATCGACACCCCCGATCCGGGCCCGGGCGAGGTCCGGGTGGCGGTGGAGGCGTGCTCGCTCAACTACCACGACGTGTTCACCCGGCGGGGCATGCCCGGCATCAAGACGCCGCTGCCCATGATCCCCGGGTGCGACGCCGCCGGCCGGGTCGACGCCCTGGGTGAGGGGGTGACCGGGTGGTCGCCCGGCGACCGGGTGCTGGTGGACCCGGTGCAGTGGAGCGACGACGGCCGGATCCGCATGATCGGCGACACCCGGTGGGGGGCCTACGCCGAGCACGTGGTGGTGGACGCAAGACAGCTCATGGCCCTCCCCGACGACGTGTCGGCCGTCGACGCCTCCTGCCTGCCCGTGGCCTACGGCACGGCCCACCGGATGCTGTTCACCCGGGGCCGGATCGAGGCGGGGGAGACGGTGTTCGTCCTCGGGGCGTCGGGCGGGGTGGGCACGTGCTGCGTGCTCCTGGCCAAGCTGGCCGGCTGCCACGTGGTGGCGGCGGCCGGCTCGGCCGACAAGTGCGAGGCCCTGCGGGCCCTGGGGGCCGACGAGACCGTCGACTACTCCACCACCGACATCGCCGCCTACACCCGGGAGCGCACCGGCAGCCTGTTCAGCGGGGGCGGCTGGGACGTGGTGGTCAACTTCACCGGGGGCGACACCTGGGCCCAGACCCTGCGGATGGTGAAGGCCGGGGGCCGGCTCCTCACCTGCGGCGCCACCGCCGGCTACGACCCGCCCACCGACATCCGCTTCATCTGGACGGCCGAGATGGACGTGCGGGGCTCCAACGGCTGGAAGCGGGCCGACCTGGAAGCCCTGGTGGCCATGGTGCAGGACGGCCGGCTGAAGCCGGTGGTGGACTGCGAGCTCCCCCTCGAGCAGGGAGCCGAGGCCATGCGCCTGCTGGAGGAACGCCGGTTCTTCGGAAAGGTCGTCATCACACCGTGACCGACGAGGAGATCCCGGCCACTGGCGGCGGCGTCCCCTTGAACCTGGGCGACCTGCCCAGCCGGTGGATCGGCACCGGGCGGACCGCGTTCGTGGACCTCACCGGCGACCCGGCTGCCGGGCCGGGGGCGGTGTCCTACGACGACCTGGCCGACCGGTGCGCCCGGATCGGCGGCTGGCTGGGGCAGCAGGGCTACGGGCGGGGGGCCCGGATCGGGATCCTGGCCGACAACTCGGTCGACTACGCCGCCTGCTACCTCGGGATCATGCGGGCCGGCATGGCGGCGGTGCCCCTCAACACCCGCCAGCCGACGGCGGTCCAGGCCGACGTGGCCGCCGACGCCGCCCTGGCCCTCGTCTTCCACGACGCCGACCACGCCCACCTGCTTCCACCCGGGGTGCCAGCCGTGCGGTTCGGGCCGAGTCCCGAACGCAGGCCGACGGGAGGCCGGCCGGGCTGGGACCAGGTGCTCGGAGCCCGGCCCGGGGCGGCAGTGGACATGCACCCCGACGAGGTGGCGGTGCAGATGTACACCTCGGGCTCCACCGGCCGGCCCAAGGGGGTGTTGCTCACCCACGGCGGCCAGCTGTTCAGCATCCACCAGTACGTCACCGGCGTGCTGCCCATGGAGCCCGACGAGCGGCTCCTGGTGTCGGCCCCGATGTACCACAAGAACGCCGGGATGCAGCTCAAGATGGCGCTCAGCCTGGGCGGCACCGTGATCCTGCTCCGGAGGTTCACCCCCGACGGTTACCTGCGGGCCGTGGCCGCGCACCGGGCGACCGCCGTGAGCGGTGTGCCCACCATGTTCGCCCTCATGGCCGGCCGTCCCGAGCTGGTGGCCGAGCTCGACCTGAGCGGCGTGCGGCGGGCCTCGATCGGCTCGGCCCCCATGACCCAGGCCCTGTTCGACCAGGCCCGCCGGCTGTTCCCCCACGCCACCGTCACCAACGGCTACGGCACCACCGAGGTGGTGGCCGTGTTCGGCGGGCACCCCGAGGGCCGGGCCCGGCCCGACATCTCAGTCGGCCATCCGCTGGCGGCGGTCGGGACCCGGCTGGTCGACCCGGCCACCGGCGCCGACGCCGAGCCCGACCCTGCCACCGGGCGGCGCCGGGGCGAGCTGTGGGTGCGCAGCCCGGGGTTGATGACGGGCTACCACAACCGGGCCGAGCTGACGGCCGAGCGGGTCACCGACGGCTGGTACCACACCGGCGACGTGATGGAGGCCGACGCCGACGGCTGGCACTTCGTCGTGGGCCGGGTGGACGACATGTTCAACTGCGGGGGCGAGAACGTGTACCCCGGCGACGTGGAACAGATGCTGGAGCGGTGTCCCCTGGTCCACCAGGCCGGGGTGGTGGCCGTGCCCGACGACGTC
The DNA here is from genome assembly GCA_041394285.1 of Acidimicrobiales bacterium. Lineage (GTDB taxonomy): Bacteria > Actinomycetota > Acidimicrobiia > Acidimicrobiales > SZUA-35 > CADEDH01. The sequence goes on from JAWKIL010000005.1 coordinate 184,943, forward strand.
AAGGGGGCCCTACCGGTGGCGTTCGTGGTGGCCGCCCCCGGGGAGGCCCCCACCGAGGACGAGGTGAAGGCGTGGGCCCTGGCCAACGGCCCCGCCTACCAGCACCCCCGGGCCGTGTGGATGGTCGACGAGTTGCCGCTGGCCTCCACGGCCAAGCTCGACAAGGCGGCCCTGGCGGCCGAGGCCGCCCGGCGCTGGGTCCCGCGGCCGGGCTGAACTGGGCCGATATTCACGTTTGAGGCCTTCCGACCCCGCAGTAGAGTCAAGGATCGACTTGCTGCCGTAGCTCAGTTGGCTAGAGCACCAGATTGTGGATCTGGGGGTCATGGGTTCAAGCCCCATCGGCAGTACGGGTGTGAACCCTTCGGGTTCACCTGGAGTTTCCGCCTAGCGGCGAAAACTCCCCTATAGCCAATCCTGTAAAGGCCAGCACGTGAGCAAGCAGCAACCACAGCGGCCCAAGGCCCGGTTGCCGCGGGGTCTGGGTGACGTCATCGATGCCGACGTCACCGACCGGCAGGAGATGATCGCCATCGTCACCGCCGTGTACCGGCGGTACGGGTTCCAGCCCCTGGAGACCCCGGTGCTGGAGTACCTCGACGCCCTGGGCAAGTTCCTGCCCGACGTCGACGCCCCCGGCGAGGGCGTGTTCGCCCTGCGGGACGACGACGAGCAGTGGCTCGCCCTCCGCTACGACCTCACGGCCCCCTTGGCCCGGTTCGTGGCCGAGCACCGCAACGACCTGGCCCTGCCCTACCGCCGGTTCCAGGTGGGCCCTGTGTTCCGACAGGAGAAGCCCGGTCCGGGGCGGTTCCGCCAGTTCTACCAGTGCGACTTCGACACCGTCGGCTCCCGCTCGATGGCGGTGGAGGCCGAGGCCTGTGCCCTGCTGTCGGAGTCCCTGGAGGCGCTCGGTATCGAGCGGGGCGGCTACGAGATCCGCCTGAACAACCGCAAGGTGCTGAACGGGGTGCTGGCCAACGCCGCGGTGGCCGAGGGCGACTCGCCCGAGGCGGTGGCCCGACGGTCGCACGTGCTGCGATCGGTCGACAAGTACGACCGGGTGGGGATGGACGGCGTCCGCCTCCTGCTGGGTCCGGGGCGCAAGGACGAGAGCGGTGACTTCACCGCCGGTGTCGGGCTCAGCGATGCCCAGATCGATCTGGTGGTGGGGTTCGTCACCGCCGGGTCGGGGGCCGGCTCCCGGGGCGAGGTCCTCGACCGGCTGCGGTCGCTGGTGGGCGATGCCCCCGAGGGCAAGGCCGGGGTCGACGAGCTCGACACGGTCGACCAGCTGCTCACCGCCATGGGGATCGGCTCCGACGTGGTGACGGTCGACCCCACGGTGGTGCGGGGCCTCGACTACTACACCGGCCCGGTGTTCGAAGCGGTGTTGACCCAAGGGTCGTTCGGCTCGGTGGCTGCCGGCGGCCGCTACGACGACCTGGTCCGCCGGTTCACCGGGCAGGACGTGCCCGCCTGTGGGGCCTCGATCGGTGTCGACCGCCTGCTGACGGCCCTGCGCCATCAGGGCAAGCTCGCCGGCTCGGCCGCCGCCGGGCCGGTGGTGGTGACGGTGATGGACCGCCAGGAGCTGCCCCGTTACCAGGCCATGGTGGCCAGCCTGCGGGCGGCCGGGGTGACAGCCGAGCTGTATCTGGGCAACAAGGGCATCGGCGACCAGCTCAAGTACGCCGACCGGCGCCGGTCGCCGCTGGCCGTGATCGCCGGTTCCAACGAGTTCGGCGAGGGCACGGTGGTGGTCAAGAACCTCCTGTACGGCAAGGAGGTGTCGCAGGGCATCACCGACCGGGCCGAGTGGCTGGCGGCTGCCGACGTCCAGCAGACGATCCCCGCCGCCGAGCTCGTGCCCTACGTCCAGCGTCTCCTGGCCGGTCCCGGCGACCAGAGCTAGGTTCGAGCGGTGGACAGCACCGCGTCGTTCGCCGCCCTCGCCGCCGACTACGCCCGGGACGGGGTGGTGCACGTGCCCGGCGTGCTCGACGCCGCCACGCTGGGGCGGGTGACCGAGCTGTTCGACCGGGGCCTGGCCGAGCCGTCGGGGGCGGCGGCCAACCTGGCCCGCGACGACGGCACCACGTTCCACCAGGATCTGGGCAACACCCGGCACTGGGAGGCGTGGGCCGACATGCTGCGGGACTCGCCCCTGCCCCGCCTGCTGGCCGACCTGTGGGGCTGCGACGACGTGTGGTTCTACTACGAGCAGGTGTTCCTCAAGGAGGGTGGCGCCACCCGGCGCACCCCGTGGCACCAGGACTCGTCGTACCTGCCGGTGGAAGGCACGCAGATCGCCAACCTGTGGGTGCCGTTGGATCCGGTGGCGGCCGAGGACGCCCTGGAGCTGATCCCCGGTTCCCATCGGGGCCCGCAGTACAGCCCGTCCCGGTTCGACCCGGCCGACGAGACCGCCCCCATCGATCCCGAGGACCCCCGCCCCCGCCTGCCCGCCATCGAGGCCGCCCGGGACCGGTTCGAGATCGTGTCGTGGGCCTGCCAGCCCGGCGACGTGGTGGTGTTCGATCTCGGCGTGCTGCACGGCGGGGCCGCCACCCGGCCCGGCGGCCGGCGCCGGACCGTGGCCCTGCGCTGCTTCGGCCCCGACGCCCGCCTGGCCGCCCAGGCCGGCGCCCCCAGCCGCTCGTCGGGCAAGGTCCCCCGCTTCGTCCGCTACCACCGGGAGCTCACTCCCGGCCAGCCCCTGTCGGACCAGCCGGCGTTCCCTCGGCTGCTCGCTCGGCAGCTGTGAACGGGGACTGGCGCCGGCCGGATGGCAGGTGACCACGGCGGCCTGCGATCCGTGCTCAGGTGGCGGTGAAGGCGCATCGGCCCCGGCGGCAATCGTCGAGCAGCCGATCGACGTGGTCCCGGGTGGCGGTCAGCTCACGGATCTGGGCTTCGAGACGGCTCCTCACCGCTTCGAGACGCCATCGCTCCGAGCTGCAGGTCGCTCCACCGCGGTCGTGGGCATGGAGCGCGTCGACGATCTCGTCGAGGGTGAGGCCCAGTTCCTGGAGCCGCCGGGCCCACGCCAGCCGTTCGATTGCCTCCACCGGGAACAACCGGTAGTTCGAGGCCGTTCGAACCGCCCGGGGAAGGACCCCCCGGCGCTCGTAGTACCGGATGGCGTCGATGGAGAGCCCGGTACGACGAGCCAGCACGCCGATGCGCATCAGGTTGGCCGGCGGCAGATCCTCCCCGGAAGCCTCTTGACTCTGGACCATGGTCCAGAGTTTAGGGTTCGGTGCCATGACACTGCTTTTCAAGCACGAACCAGCCGGTGACGCACCCATCGTGTGTGACTTCTCCGGTGCCACCGACACCCCTGAACAGCGGCTCGCCGAGTACCGGCAGCTGTTCGGTGCCGGCCTCGTCTCCCGTGAACGCACCGGCACCGGTGTCGTTGTCACGTTCGACGCCCGACTGGCGTCGTGGGCCGCCGACCTGGCTGCCCGGGAGGCCGCCTGCTGCCCGTTCCTGTCCTACCTCGTCACGCTGGACGACGGCGTGGTGCGGTGGGAGACGAGCGGCTCGGCCGAAGCGCAACCGATCCTCGACGAGTGCCACGAGCTGTACCACACCGCCGCCACGATCTCCGTCGACGACCTGATCGCCGGTCTCGCCCAACGTGGCTTCACCGTCACCCGATCGTCCGCCGAGTCCTTCCAGCTCGAACGGGCCGAACCGCATACGGCGTGAGCGCTGGAGCGCCCGGCACCGCCCAGGCCGGGATCAGATGCGGCAGGCGTGGATCTTGTTGAGGAGGATGGCCTGGGCGCCGAGGCGCTTGAGGGCGTCCATGATCTGGTGGGCGTGGCCTTCGGGGATCATGGCCCGCACAGCCCGCCAATCGGGATTGGCCAGCGGCGAGATCGTGGGCGACTCCACCCCGGGGGTCAACGCCGTGGCCTCGGCCAGCAGCGCCACCGGGATGTTGTAGTCGATCATCAGGTACTGGCGGGCCACGAGCACGCTCTGCAGCCGCTGGATCAGCTGGTCCAACTCGTCGCTGATCTCGCCCCGTTCGGCCTTGGCCGTGGAGGCGCCTTCGGCCAGAGCCGAGCGCTGGGGGGCGATCAGCACCGCCTCGGACGCCAGCACCGGGTCGCCGATGATCTCGAGCCCGGTGGACCGCAGTGTGGCCCCGGTCTCCACCACGTCGGCGATGGCATCGGCCACTCCGAGGCGCACCGCGATCTCCACCGCCCCGTCGAGGCGCACGGTCTCCACCGTCACCCCCTGATCGGCCAGGAACTTCGACACCAGCGTGGGATAGGACGTGGCCACCCGCTTGCCGTCGAGATCCTCGATACGGGGGTAGAGCCCGGCCGGCCCGGCCAGCCGGAAGGTGGAGGCGGCGAACCCGAGCGACATGACCTCGACCGCCGGTGAGTCGGCGTCGATCAGGAGGTCACGGCCGGTGATGCCCAGGTCGAGGGTGCCGGCGGCCACGTAGGTGGCGATGTCACGGGGCCGCAGGAAGATGAACTCCACGTTGTTCGTGACGTCGAGGGCCGACAGATCGCGGCTGTTGTGACGGGTGGTGTATCCCGCCTCCAGCAGCATCTGATTGGCCGGTTCGGACAGCGTGCCTTTGTTGGGGAGGGCGATGCGTAACACGAGGCGGAGACCTTACACCGTGAACCACTCGGTGACGACATCGCCCTGCGGTTGATGGGCCACCAGCCGCACCGGCCCCGACGGACGGCCGGGAAAGCTGAACTGGCCCAGCTCGTCGCATCCCGTGTCGACCCGCCGGCCCGATCCCAGCAGCAGGGTGACGCCGGTGGCGCCGGCCGGCACCACCTGGCCCATGATCGTGTCCTCGGCCACGTCGACCTCGATAGACGCCGCCGCCGTGGCGAACGACAGGTGCACGCCGGCGGCGGTGTCGCTGCGCACCAGCACGTCGGCCCCGGCCAGGGAGTCGAACTGGAGGTGGGCCAGCTCCTCGTCCACCGTGCGCCACACGAAGGCGGCCCGGGCCGTCTCGATCAGGCGGGGTGGCACGGGATCGTAGGCGTTGACGGCCACCCGCAGCTCGCCCAGGAGGCCGGCGTCGTCGGGATCCATCACAGACGGATCGGTTTCGGGGTTCGTTCCGCTCTCGCTCACAGGTCTCCTCCTAACAGGTAGACGCCACGGGAGGTCCGAAGCTTGGCCAGGCATCGGGCCCGGGTGGGCCCGATGCTGCCGATGGAGATACCCAGCAGATCGCTGACCCGGTCATAGGGCAGCGGGGGCTCGGCCATCAGGAGGCGCAGGAGCTGCTGACAGGCCTGCGACAGTGAGGCGAAGGCGCGCCACAGGATCTCGTTGGTCGCCCCGGCCTCGATCCCCTTGTCCACCGGGGCGGCCGTGCGGTCCACCAGGTCCAGATCCAGATCGTCCCGGAGATCTTCCCGGCCGGCCAGCTTCACCGTCCGCAGGCACTCGTTGCGGGCCGTCCGGGCCAGCCAACCGCCGAGGCTCTCGGGCTGACGGATCCGGTCGAGGTACTCGGCCAGGCGCAGCCAGGTGGTCTGGTAGACGTCTTCGGCCGCCGCGTTCGACAGCCGGAATCCCCGGATCACGTGCCAGACCAGGCCGGCGAACTGCTCCACCAGGGCGTTCCAGGCTTCGGCATCGCCCTGTTGGGCGGCGGAAACGAGCCGGGGAAGGTCGGGCTTCACAGGTGTCAGCCTAGGCGGGATCATAAGGTGCGGTCCTCGTGGCACTGGTCATGAGAGCAGGATCAGGGGTGGACGTTGACGATGGCCCCCAGGCCGGGCATGCGGGTCAGGCTGGGGTCGTGGATCAGGGAGCGGACGGCCTGGCCCAGCGACTCCCCGAGATGGTGGCGCTGGATGAGCGCGCCCACCACGATGGGGGCGCTGAAGGAGGTACCGCTCCACGACGCCCAGCCGGCGAACGGGGAGCCGGTCGAGTCCCGTGGGATGTGCTCCGGAGGCTCGGGCAGCGACGGGTCGCGTTCGAAGAAGCGGCTGACGATGTCGACCCCGGGTGCGCAGGCCTTCACCCAGGGTCCGAAGTTGGTGAACCAGGCTGGTCCGGTCGGGCTCAGAGCGCCCACCGAGATCACGTCGGGCAGAGCCGCCGGCCAGGCCTTCCGGCACGACGAGCTGTTCCCGGCCGATGCCACCACGATGGAACGGGAGCCGTATCCGCCTCGCCGGGAACGCCCGCCCCGGCCGGTCAGGAGCCGGATGGCCTCCGTCATCACCATCGGGGGCTGGTCGTCCTCGGTGTACCCGCTCAGGGACAGGTTGAGCAGGTCGGGCGCACCCTCCACGGCGATCTTGGCGATGAGGTAGCCGATGTCGGCGTCGTTGCCGACGCCGAAGGTGTCGAGCATCCGGTCGATTCGCACGTTGGCCGCGGGTGCCATGCGGTCGATGATCCCGGCGATGAAGGTGCCGTGACCGGCGGTGGTGTCGATGCAGCCGTCGTCGTCGGTGTTCGGGATGTCGACCCGGTCGGAGAAGGCGCACTCGTCAGTGGTGAGGAAGGCGGGCCGGTAGTCGTCGGCGGCGAGCCCGGTGTCGATGATCCGGACGTTCACCCCCTTGCCCACCTCGGGGTCGACCGTGGGATCGGGCGGGGGCGGGACGGCGAGCGCCAGCGACTTGCGGGGGACGTCGGCCGGGCCCACCGGTGGCTGCCAGGTTCCGTAGCAGTCCGAGCAACAGCCGCCAGCCAGGCCGGGGGCGCCGAGGGGATTGCCGAACGAGGCGGGGTTGCCGAACGAGGCGGGGTTGCCGAATGAGGCCGGGTTGCCGAACGAGGCGGGGTTGCCGAATGACGCCGGGTTGCCGAACGAGGCGGGGTTGCCGTGCACCCACCCCCCGGTGAAGGAGTCGGCGAAGAGCACGTGGTTGGGTTGCGCCTGGCCACCGGCAGCCCGTATGTCCCGGGCCCGGGCCACCACATCGTCGACCTCGGTGAGCAGCACCAGGTCGCCGAACAGCTTGTGCTCACCCCGAAACGAGCCGATGCGGTCCCGGGTCCGCTTGGTCTCGAGCGTCGACTGGGTGACGATCAGCTCGCCGGGCTCGTAGATGCACCGCCGGCCGTTGCTGTCGGTGTCGAACACCACCCGGTCTAGCCAGAACCCGCGGTCCTCAGGGTTGCGCGGGACCGGATCGTAGAGTTCCCAACCCTCTGGAAAGTCGTTCATGCTCCCTCTCGTGCACAGCTCGCGATTGACCGGCGGCAACATGACGAGCGCGCCGGTTGGTCGGAAATACGTGGAATCCTGATTGCCCACAGGCAACATGGGAGTGTCGCCGCTCTGCCTGTCATGCCTTTCTAGTCGTTCGGGAGGTTCGTTCCCGTGAACCGGGCCCAACGCGCGCTCGACTGTGTACAGAGCCGCCCCGACGACGCTGTGCGCTGGTCCCAGGAGCTTCTGGCCGATCCCGATGCCACGCCGGCGGAGCAGGTGACCGCCACCTGGGCGATGGGGCGGGTCCACGCCGAGACCGGGCACCTGGACCAGGCGCTGGAAACCCTGGAGCGGGGCATCGAGCTGGCCGGGCACAACGGGCTGACCGTGCTGGAGGCCGACATCCGCCTCAGCCTCGCCACCTGCCTCCTCCTCACCGGCGACACGGCGGCGGCTCATCACCAGCTCGAGCTGGCCGAGCCGCACCTGGATCTGCCCGGCTCCCGGGGCCGGTTGGTCATGCAACGGGGCTTTCTGGCCATGCATCAGGGGGCGATGGCGGAGGCGGCCGACTGGTTCGACGAGGCCGAACCGATGCTGGCTGGAGGGGCCGACGAGCTGGGCCATGTCCGCCTCCTGCTCAACCGGGGGATCGCCAACACGATGCGGGGTCTGGTGGCCCAGGGGGAGGCCGATTTCGCCCGGGCCCTCGACCTGGCGAATGGTCTGGGTCAGCAGATGCTGGCCGCCGGTGCCACCCAGAACCTCGGGTTCGCCGCCAGCCGGCGGGGTGACCTGCCGGCGGCTCTGCGGTGGTTCGACGACGCACGCGAGCGGTACCGGGCCCTCGGCTCCCCACCCCGGCTGATGGGGACGTTGGAGATCGACACGTGCAACGTGCTGCTGCCCGGCGGCCTCTACGCCGACGCCGCGGCGGCCGCCGGCCGGGCCGTGGCACTGGCCACCGCCACCGGCAACCGTCTCGACGAGGCCGAGGCCCGGCTGCTGGCGGCGCGGGCCCATCTCGCCGGGGGCGAGCTGGCCGAGGGGGAGCGGGAGGCGGAGGCGGCGGCGGCCCTGTTCCGGGAGTCGGAGCGGGCTCCGTGGGTGGCGCTGGCCGAGCACGTGAGCCTCACCGCCGCCGCTCGCCGCTCGCCCCCCAGCGAGCCCCTGCTGCAGCGGGCCGTCGCGTCGGCCGAGCATCTGACGGCCAGCGGCTGGCGGCGGGAAGCGCTGGAGGTGCGCACCTTCGCCGGTCGCACGGCCCTGGCCCTCGGCCGGGTGGACGAGGCCCGTGCTCTGCTGGCGCCGCTGGCCGACGAAGTGGCCGAGGGCTCGGCTGCGCTGCGGGCCACGGCCTGGCTGGCCACCGCCACCCTCCGCCTGGCCGACGGCGACCGGGCGGCGGCCAAGGCGGCGCTGTCGGCCGGGATGGCGGTGGTGGAGGAGCACCGGGCCACGCTGGGGTCCACCGAGCTGCGGGCCCACGTGTCGATCAACGCCGCCGAGCTGGCCGAGCTCGGCTTGCAGTTGGCCACGGAGGACGGCGACCCGCTGGAGACGCTGGCCTGGGCCGAGCGGTGGCACGCCGGGGCGTTGTCGGTCGCTCCGGTTCGGCCTGCGCCCGACAGCCCGCTGGCCCGGGCCCTCACCGAGCTGCGGGAGGTCCACGTGTCGGTGACGAGGGGCACGGCCGATCCGTTCGACGACGTCGACCCCGATCGCCGGATCGCCGCACTGGAGCGCCGGATCCGGGATCTCAGCCGTTCGGTGGCCGGAGGCGGTGCCCCCCCTGCCGTGGGCCGGGCGCCGACCGACGCCGACCTGCCCGCCCTCCGGCGCTCGCTGGGCTCCGGCGTGCTGGTGGAGTACTTCTCGGTCGGCGGCGACCTGCACGCGGTGGTGGTGGAGGGTGGGTCCGACGGCCCCGGGGTACGGCTCCACTGCCTGGGGCGGCTCGACGACGTGGACGACGCCGTGCGCCGGATCGCCGCCACCCTGGCCCGCCTGGCCTACGGGCAGGGGAGCGACTCGGCCCTGCGGGCCACCGCCGACGCCCTCGACGCCATGGCCGCCGCGCTCGACGAGCGCCTGGTGGCCAAGCTCGGCCTGCCGCCCCGGGTCGACGTGGTGGTGGTGCCCACCGGCTCCCTGCAGGGGCTCCCGTGGCCGGCGCTGCCGTCGCTGGCCCACCGCACGGTGACCGTGAGCCCCAGCGGTTGCCTCTGGGTCGGCACGGGATCCCCGTCTCCCGATCTCATGTCGTCGGGCGTCACCGGTGACGGTCTCGGGCAACAGTTCGAGGGATCGCCCGATCTCATGTTGTCGGGCGTCATCGGTGATGGTCTCGGGCAACAGTTCGAGGGATCGACGGGGCGGGCGCTGCTGGTGTGCGGGGCCGGACTGCCGGGAGGGGTGGGTGAGATCGAGCGGTTGCGCCGGATCCACGCCGGCGCCACGGTGCTCACCGGAGAGCAGGCCACGGTGCCGGCCGTGACCCGGGCCATGGCCGAAGCCGACCTGGTCCATCTGGCCGCCCACGGTTCGTTCCGGGCCGACAACCCGATGTTCTCCGCCCTCGGGCTCCATGACGGGCCGCTCACGGTGTACGACCTGGAGTCGCTGTCCCGGGCGCCCACCACCGTGATCCTGCCGGCGTGCGACGCGGGGCGGGCGTCGGTGCGGCACGGCGACGAGTTGCTGGGCACGGCGGCCGCCCTACTCCAGGTGGGTGTGCGCACCGTGATCGCCCCGGTGACCGTGGTGCCCGACGCCAGGGTGGTGCCGCCGCTGATGGAGGAGCTGCACCGCCTGATCCGGGCCGGTGTGGCCCCGGCCACCGCCCTGGTGCGGGCCCGCCAGCATCTGGCCCGTACGCTCGACGACGTCCAGGCTGCCACCGCCGCCTCCTTCGTCGCCATCGGCCGCTGCTGAGCGCCCCCGCGGCCTCGGCCCCGGCCCTGGCTCCGGCCGAACGTTGTCGAGAGGTGCCGCCAGTGGCGGCACTTGTCGCCACGGTTCGCCCAGATGCGGAAAACACAGCCGTTTCGCCGGCCGTTCAGCCGGCCCGCAGCCCCCGGTCCCGGGCCGGCCCCACGTCGCCGTCGTAGGCGGCGGCCAGGATGGCCTCCGTGCCGGCGTCGTCGGCCAGCGCCGGACTTCCGACAAGGAGGCACACTGCGCCGGGGCGGGTGGCGGTGCCCATGATCACGTCGGCCCCGTCGTCGAGCATGACGTGGAACCGGTAGTGGTTCGGGGTCGTCTCGACCGAGTGGGCCCAGATCGTGACCACACAGCCGTCGTCGTAGATCACGGCGTGCTCGATCGGATCGGTCGCCAGGTTCCACTCCCGCAGGTACTCGGGCGGGGGTGGGGGTGATTCGGGATAGGTCGGGGGTTCCGGTGGCGGATTGTCGGGGTCGTAGTCGGGTTCGTCGTCCCAGTCGGCGAGGTTGAACTCTCCGGTGGCGATCCTACGGAGCAGATCCATCGCTGCAGGGTCGTCGACCAGGCGGGGCAGTCCGCTGAGCCGCATTCGCTGGCCCCCCTTGGTGGCGGTGCCGGTCTGAATGAGAACGGTCCGGTCGTGGGCGCTCATGCCGGAGAACTCGAAGCGGGGCCGGCCCTTCTCGATCCCTGACGACATACAGGTGAAGATGCGCCCATTGGCGTAGAGGACAGCCCACTCCGTGAGGCGACGCCGGAAGGCCCACGCGGCGGTCATGGCTGGCGGGGAGGAACGTTCAACGAACCCTCCGCTTCTTCGACGGCGTCGGCGAACTGCGGGAGTCGGCTGATCTCCTTCTCCATCCAGCGCGGAACCAGATCGCCGTCCCTGCTCGCAAGGAACCGGCCGGTGTTGAAGTCGTACATGTGGCGGACCGTTCGTCCTTTGATCTTGTACTGGAGGTGCAGCTGGCCAGGGCGTTGCCCGGGGCTCGGATTCTCGAGGTCGAGATGCCAGGTGCGGCCATCGACCGTGTCTATATAGGTGAAGTTGTCGACATGCGGGCCACCCTCGCCCAACAGTTTGGTGGTGTAGAGGGGCTGCGGTTTGCCGTCGGGGCCGGCAGGAGCCGTCTTGCCGGTGGGCCAGAACGTCACCTGGTGGGCGGGGTAGAGCCTGCCGTGGACCGGCACCAGCGCGTAGGGGTCGGTGGGGCGGGCGACCGGCCCGGTCGGAACGGGCTCGGTCTGGGCGGCGGGCTTGCGTCGGTTCCTGCCGGCGAGGTCCTGCAGGGAGAGCTGGTCGTCGCCGGTCTGGATCTCGACGCCGAGGCCGAGATCGGGGTCGAGCGTCTGGATGACGACGCCGGACGATCCCTCGGGTTCGCCGAGCTGGATCTGCCGGCCCAGATCGAGCCCTTCGTCGGCGTCGACCGGTTGGATCAGCCGCCCGAGGTCGAGCCCGGCGTCGGGATCGGCCGGTTGGCTCACGACGGTGATGGCGTCGTCCGGCACGAACCGGTCGGCGGCGATCGCTCCGGTGCGGATCCGCTCGACGGTGGCAGCCGCAGTGGCCCACCGCACGGCGAGGGTTGTGGCCTCGCTCAGCGGGTTCCAGCCCACCGCGAAGTCGGTGCTGAGGTTGCGGACCCGACGGTCGAGATCCTCGAGCTCGCCCAAGCGGGTGCTGAGCTCACCGGCCAGACGCTCGGACGTGTCGACGAAGCTCCCGAGCGCAGTCTCGTCGATCGAGGTATCACCGCCCCCACCACCCCCATCACTGTCCCGCATCCCCGTTCTCCCCCGTCGCCGGCGAGTCGCTACGCTAGCCGGATCCGGTGACAATGACTACCATCTAGCGTCGATAGTCGCATCTGGGCCGGAGCTCAACGGAAGGTCAGCCGAGGTGGCTGCCGCCCTTGGTCACCGTCACACCCCCCATCTAGTGTCGGTGGCAAGCGGATCAGGCGACGAGGAGGCGGCCATGCAGGTCGGCGTGATGGTGACCAGCTACAACCACCGGGACTGGGATCGGCTCCTGGCCGGCGACTACGGAACCGATCCCGTCACCCCCGATGTGGCCATCCACCGGGAGACGATGAAGCTGGGCGACATGGTGGAGCCCCTCGGGTTCGATGCCATCTGGTGCGCCGAGCACTACGGCTCGGCCTACTCGATGCAGGGCAACCCGTTGCAGTGGCTCGCGTTCTGGGCCGGTCGCACCCAGCGGATCGACATGGGAACGGCCGTGATCGTGGCCCCCTGGTGGCAGCCGGTGAAGCTGGCCCACGAGATCGCCATGCTCGACCTCCTGCTCGACGGCCGCCGCCTCCACATCGGCATCGGCCGGGGCATCTCGGCCCACGAGTACGACGCCTTCAACGTGGACCGCGAGGAGTCCCGGGTTCGCTTCGCCGAGATGATCGAGATCCTGCGCCGTTCGGAGCAGAACCGCTTCGAGTTCCACGGCCGGGCCTTCGACGTGCCCGAGCTCACCGTCCGGCCCCAGGCCCTGCACCGGGGTTCCCTGTTCGACAACATGAAGGCCGCCTTCAACACGCCGTCGTCGATGGAGATCGCAGCCGACCTCGGCCTCGGCCAGATGTTCGTCACCGCCGTCCCGCTCGACGTGATGGCCAAGGCGGTCGGCAAGTTCAACGCCATCCGGGCCACCAAGGGCCTCCCGCCCAACCAGCCCACCACGATGATGTACCTCCACTGCTCGGCCGGCCGTGACTCGATCGAACAGGGCAAGCGCTACGCCGGGGAGCAGGCGTGGGCCGCCCGGAACCACTACGCGGTCTGGAACTCGCCCAGCTTCGCCGGCGTCCCCGGCTACGAGGACTACGCCAAGGTCTTCGCCCAGGGCCGGGAGCTGGAGGAGGATCACGCCATCGTGGGTGAGGATGGCCACCTGATCGGCACGCCCGACGAGCTGATCGCCAAGATCCAGCGCACCCAGGAGAAGATCAGCCTGGAGTACCTGATCGTGCACCCCCAGCACGGCTCCAAGCCGCCGGCCGAAGCCCGGGCCAGCCTGGAGCTGTTCGCCAAGGAGGTGCTGCCCGCCGTCCACGAGATGGCCACGCCCATCCACGAGCACTCCCTCGGCGACCCCGAGTCGCTCCACGAGAGCGGCGCCATGGGCGGGGCGATCGGCTGATGGCGTCCGCCAACGAGGCTGCCGGTGGGCTGAAGATCGGCCTGTTCCTGCCCACCCGGGACTGGGCGTCGGTGGCCGAGGCGGCCCGCTTCGCCGACGAGCACGGGTTCCATTCGGTCTCCCTCAACGACCACTTCGTCTCCCAGGACGGCGGGGCCGGCGCCCCCCAGCTCGAGTGCCTCTCGGTGATGACGGGGGTGGCCGCCATCACCAGCCGGGTCCGCCTCGTGCCCACGGTGCTGGCCGCTTCCTACCGCACCCCGGCCATGCTGGCCAAGGCCACCGCCACCATCGACCAGATCTCCGGCGGTCGCTTCACCCTCGGCATCGGCTCGGGCTGGAACGTGGCCGAGTACACAGCTCACGGCTACCCCTTCCCCGACGCCACCGAGCGGCTCGACCGCCTGGAGGAGACGATCGAGGTGGTGAAGGCCATGTGGGGTGTCGGGGCCAGCTCGGCTACGGCCCCGGCCACGTGGAAGGGCCGCTTCTACGAGGTGGAGGAGGCGTCCACCCTGCCCCGCCCGGTTCAGCAACCAGCCCCGCCGATCATGGTCGGCGGCTCCAGCAGCCATCTCCTGTCGATCGCCGCCCGCCACGCCGACGTGGTCAACCTCATCCCGCCCACCGCCCACGGGAAGGACTTCATCAAGGACGCCGACGCCACCGTCCGCTTCGATCGGGCCCGCCTCCGCCAGCGGATCGGGCGGCTGCGGGCCCTGGCCGAGGAGCACGGGCGCGATCCCCGCTCGATCGAGATCAGCGGGTTCGCTCTCGCCAATCTCTCGCACGACCCCTCCCATCCCGTTTTCGAGAGGTTGGCCCGCCGGCTCGGCTTCGCCGACCTGGCCTCGGCCCAGGCCTCCCCGGTGGCCCTCATCGGTACCCCCGAGCAGGCCATAGACGAGCTCGGCCGCCGGGCCGACGAAGACGGCGTGAGCTGGTTCATCATCGTCGCCACCTCCCCCGAGACCCAGGAGATCCTGGCTGGCGAGGTGCTGCCGACCCTGTCCTGACGGCGAACCCGGTCTGGCGGCTCAGCTCCGAACGGCCCAGCTCAGAAGAACGGGCTGACGAACACCGGAGTGGCCGTGACCGGTGCCGCCGCCGCCGGGGCGGGGGCCGTCTCGGCCTCTGCCTCGGCCTCCAACTCCCGCTCCAGGGTCCGCATGGCCCAGGCCCCGAGGAGGGGGCCGGGGGCGAGCAGCAGGAAGGCCCAACCCCAACCGAACGAGTCCCGGATCACCGGCACCAGGAAGATGGTGAACACGGTGAGGGTGAAGCCCACGGCGAGCTGGACCGTGAGCGCCGTGCCGACGTAGACGGCGTTGGTCACCTCGGTGACGATGGTGGAGAACTGCGCCGAGTCGGCCACCACCCAGAACCCCCACACCAGGCCGGCCCCCACCACGATCGGAGCTGGGGCGTCGACCAGGAAGCCGGCCACCAGGGCCACCGCCGCCGACGAGCGCAGGGCCCGCCCCGCCGCCTCGGTGCGCGACACCCGGTCGCTCAGCAGCCCGGCGTAGATCGAGCCGCCGGCGCCGGCCGCGATCACGGCGAAGGCGGCCAGGCTGGCCAGGCGCGGCGAGCTGAACGCGTCGCGGTAGAAGGCGGCGGCCCAGGCCCACATGGCGTACAGCTCCCACATGTGGCCGAAGTAGCCGGCGCTGGCCAGGCGGAAGCGGCGGTCGGACACGATGGACCGGAGCTGCGACGGGTCGAAGGCGGCGCCCCGGGTGGCGTAGGGGCCGTCGGCCCCGAGCCGGTCGGCGATGAGGCCGCCCGCCACGGTGAGCACCGAGGCGATGGCCAGGGTCAGGCGCCAGGGGAGGCCGCCCAGCGCGTTGATCAGGTGGGGGAGGGCGGAGCCGACGGTGAGGGCGCCGATCATCACCCCGAGGGCGAAGCCCCGGCCCGTGCGGTACCAGCTCGACATCGCCTTGAGCGACGGCGGGTACACGGCGGCCAGGCAGGCGCCGGTGGCGAAACGGGCGGCGATGGCCACCGGGTAGGCCCCGGCCGCGGCCACCACGGCGTTGGCCGTGGCCGCACCCAGGGTGCCCAACAGGATGAGGCGGCGGGGTGGGACGCGATCGGCCAGATTGGTGGCGGCCGACAGGGCGGCCCCGGCCACGAACCCGAGCTGCACCATGATCGTGAGCCAGCTCCCGGCCGAGGCCGACAGGTGCCAGGCCGCCCTGAGCTGGGACAGCACGGCCGCGGTGGAGAACCAGGTGGACATCGCCAACACCAGGGCGGCCGCCAGGATCACGAGCTGCCGGCGCCGGGCCGCCAGCTCGGCCTCGCTCGGTTCGTCGACGCCGTTGACGCTCATGCTGGCTCGAACCTCCCACCACGCAGCCGGGCGGCGACCGGTGCACCGCCGGCCCCGCACGCCGATCACCCTAGTGTCCCGCTCGATGCCCGGCTGTGCAATTGTCCGGTCCTCCGGACACCCGGGAGGGCGGCGCCCGCCACCTCGCCGCCGACCGCGGGCCAGCGTGAGGTTCTACGGGGGCGAGCCGGGGCCGGCGTCGGCGAGGAAGGCGGCCGCCGGGGGGCCGACGACGTCGGGACGCTCCAGATGGCTGTTGTGGCCGGCGCCCTCCACGTGGATCTGGTCCAGATCGGGGCGGAGGCGGGCCAGCAGGGCGGCCAGGGTCGCCTCGAAGTAGGCGCTCTCCTGGCCGTAGAACAGCAGCGTCGGGGCGGCCAGGCCCCGCACGTCGGCCTCGGTGACGTCGAGCCCGGCCAGCGCAGCGGCATGGGGTCCGGTCAGCTCGGCCAGCGGGCTGAGCTGCTCGAACACCCGGGCGTGACCGGCGTCGGAGGCGTGCCAGGCGGTGCCGCCGATGAAGTCGAGGAGGTGGCGGAGGGCGAGCGGGTGATCGCCGTCGGCGGCCGCCGCCAGCAGGGCGGCGACGTCGGCCGCCACCCGATCGGCCATCGCCTGATCGACGAGCGGCAGCAGGGGCAGCAGCGTCGGCTCCACCAGCACCATCCGCCGCACCCGCTCAGGGTGCCGGGCGGCCAGGGCCACGGCGATCGAGCCGCCGGTGGAGTGGGCGAACAGGTCGACCCGGTCCAGCCGTTCGGCGTGGAGCACGGTGAGCAGATCCTCCACCTCGGTGGTGGCCAGACCGTAGCGGGAGGGGAGGGACCGGTCCTCCCCGTCGCCGTGCCCCCGCAGCACGGTGAACACCACCCGGCGCTGGTCCTCGAACCAGGGCCGCACCTTGCGGAAGGCGAACCGGTTGGCCACCGTCCCGTGGAGGAAGACCACCGGCGGCCCGGCGGCCGGATCGGGCTCGGCCGGGCCTCCCACCTCATAGGCCAGCGTCACGCCGTCGCCAGCCGTGACCCGCCGCAGGCCGTCGCCAGCCGCACCGCTTCCCCCGTCTGCCATGGTGGCCGACCCTACCGGGCGGGATCGGGGCGGGACAGGCCGGCCAGGAAGTTGGAGAGGGAGGCGTCGGCCAGCTCCGGTGTGATCGGGGTCTCGCCGCTGAGGGCGGCGAAGACCAGCGGCCCCACCAGCAGGGTCATGGCCCGGGACCGGTCCAGCTCCGGCCCGAACATGCCCTCCCGCTCGCCCCGGGCGAACAGGTCGGCCGAGATGCTGCCCTGGCGCTCCTCCATCCGTTCCTCCACCCGGGCCAGGGTCGGCTCGTAGGCCTTCAGCGCCATGAGCGCCGGCAGCATCCGGTTCCACTTGGCGTCGGCCAGGTGGTCCACCACGGCGTGGAGGAACTGGCGCATGGCCGCCTCGAACCCGAGCTCGGGCGAGGGGGTGACGAGCGACGGCACGCAGTGCTCGAAGACGTCGACCAGCAGGTCGTCCCGCGTCGGCCAGTGCCGGTAGATGGTGGACCGGGCCACGCCGGACCGGGCCACCACGGCATCGACGGTGAGCGCGGCCGTGCCCTGCTCGACCACGATGGCGGCTGCGGTGTCGAGCACCGTGGCCCGGGTGCGGGCGATGCGGGGGTCCGTCGTGCCCATCTCCCTACCGACGCTAGCGCCTCCACCGATCCTGCCCGGTGACAACCGTCTCACCCGTCGGCCTTGCCTTTCCCTGTAGAAATCGTACAGTACAGTCCTGTATCGCTACACCATCGTACCGAAGTTGCTACCGCAGCCCGCGACTCGCCGTTCGACCCGACCCAGTGAGACACCCATGACCCCTGAACCCACACCCACCGAGGCCTATCCGGGCGACCACCGGCTGGGCGACCCGGCCATCGAGGAGTTCATCGTCCACGACCCTCGCCGCCTCCGGCTGATCCTGCTGGCCATGATCACCTCGTTGGTGGCCGTGATCGCCTCCATGTCGGGCCTCAACGTCGCCCAGCAGGAACTGGCGGCCGACCTCGGGGCCAGCCAGAACATGCTCCTGTGGGTCATCAACGGCTACACGATGGTGCTGGCTTCGCTCCTGTTGCCGATCGGGGCCATCGGCGACCGCTGGGGCCGTAAGCCGGTGCTGCTCACCGGCCTCGCCACCTTCGCCGTGGCCAGCGTGGCCGCTGCCACCGCCGGCTCCGCCACCGTCATCCTGCTGGCCCGCCTCCTGGCCGGGGCCGGAGCGGCCATGATCATGCCGGTCACGCTGTCCGTCGTCACCTCGTCGTTCCCTGCGGACAAGCGGGCCAACGCCATCGGCGTCTGGGCCGGCTTCGCCGGAGCCGGGGGCATCCTCGGCCTGTTCTTCTCGGCCGCCATGGTGGACTGGGTGACCTGGCGCTGGGTGTTCGCCATGCCGCTGGTGCTGTGCGTGATCGGCTTCGCCCTCACCCTGGCCGTGGTGGGCAACTCCCGCGAGCTGCAGGAGCACAGCTTCGACGTGCTGGGCGGCGTGCTGTCGGCCATCGCCATCGGCGGGGCCGTGCTCGCCTTCCACGAAGGCCCCGAGCACGGCTGGACCGAGCCGTTGACCCTGCTCGGCGTGGCGGCCGCCGTGATCGGCGCCGTGGCCTTCGTGGTGTGGGAGCTGCGTCATCCCCAGCCCCTGCTCGACGTTCGCCTGTTCCGCAACCGGGCCCTGGCCAGCGGGTCGCTGAACCTGCTGATCGTGTTCGCCGTGATGTTCGCCCTGTTCCTGGTACTGGTGCAGTTCCTTCAGGCGGTGCTCGGTTACAGCGCCCTGCGGGCGGCGGCCAGCCTGCTGCCGATGGCGGCCCTGCTGATGCCGCTGTCCAGCACGGCCCCCCGGATCGCCCAGCGCACCGGCACCCGGCCCCTCCTGCTCGGCGGCACCACCGTGGTGGCCGCCGGCCTGGTGTGGATGGCGGCGGTGCCCACCATCGAGGGCGGCTACCTGTCGGTCCTGCCCGGCCTGATGGTCATCGGCGCCGGCATGGGCCTGGTCATGACCCCCTCCACGGTGGCCATCACCGAGTCGCTGCCGGTGGAGAAGCAGGGCGTGGCCTCGGCCCTCAACGACACGGTGCGGGAGGTGGGCGGCGCCATCGGCGTGGCCCTTCTGGGCTCGGTGCTCTCCAGCGGGTACGGGTCCAGCATCGCCGGTGTGGCCTCCACCCTGCCCGAGCCGGTGCGTCAGCCGGTGGAGGACGGGATCGGTACCGCCCTGGCTGTCGCCCCCCAGCTCGGCGCCGACGCCCCGACGGTGGTGGGCGCCGCCCGCCAGGCCTTCGTCGACGGCTGGCACCAGACGATGTGGGTGGCCGCCGCCATCGCCGTGGGCGCCGTGGTGCTCCTGCTGCTCACCTCCCCCCGCAACCCGAAGCCGGTAGCGGTCGAGGCCGGCGCCGGCGACGGCGCTCTGGCCGGCACCCCCTGAGCCGTCCCGACCTGCCCGTCAACTTCTCACCCGGCCCGCCGCCGGCGGCGCCCCAGGTGAAAAGTTGGCGGGGTCGGGTTGACCCGGGCGTCGGCGCCCGGGAAGGATCGGCCCGTGAGCCACCCCCAGCGCCGGGAGCGCATCGTCAGCGAGGCGGAGGCCGCCTCCTGGGTCTCCGACGGGATGACGATCGCCATCGGGGAGCCGGGCCCGATGGCCGTCATCCGCCAGCTCGTGCGGCGGGGGGTGAAGGACCTCACGGTGGTGGGCAGCGGTGTCGCCCTCGATCTGCTGATCGCCGCCGGCTGCGTGCGCAAGACCGTCGCCTACTACGTGGGCGGCGGGGCCGGTGGTGCCGTGGCCCCGTCGTTCCGGCGGGCGGCCGAGGCGGGTGACATCGAGGTGTGGGAGTGCGAGGAGGGCATCGTGGCCGCCGGGCTCCGGGCCGCCGCCCAGGGCCTGCCGTTCCTGCCCTGGCGGGGTGGGCTCGGCACGTCGCTGCCCGACGTCAACCCCGACCTCAAGCTGATGACCGACCCGATCCGGGGCGAGACCCTGATCGCCGTGCCCGCCATCGAGGTCGACGTCGCCTTCCTCCACGCCGCCCACGCCGACGCCTACGGCAACGTGCAGCACATCGGCGGCCCGGGCTGGCTCGACCTGTTCCTCTACCGGGCGGCCGACCGGTGCGCCGTGCAGGTGGAGAAGGTCCTGTCCAACGAGGACATCCGGGCCAACCCGGGAGCCACCACCATCGCCGGCGTCGACGGCGTGATCCGGGCCCCGTGGGGCGCCCACCCCTTCTACAGCCGGGGGTACTACGTGCAGGACCGGGCCTTCACCCGCCGCTACGTCGACGCCGCCACCACCGCCGCCCAGGCCGGCGACCGGGGCCCGCTCGACACCTTCCTGCGGACGTACTGCATCGAGCCCGAGACCCACGCCGACTACCTGGAGCGGGTGGGCGTCCGCCAGCTGATCGCCCTCCACGAGTACTGAGCCGAGGAGCCCGCCAGCCCGCCATGTCCGACAACCCAGCCGACGAAGACATCCTCGCCCAGCCCGTCACCCGCCAGGAGGTCATGGCCGCCTTCCTGGCCAACGACATCGAAGACGGCGAGATCCTCCAGGTGGGGGCGGCCATGCCGGTGGGCGAGGTGGCGGTGCGCCTGGCCCACTTCAGCCACGGGCCGAACATGGAGCTGATCTTCATCGGGTCCCGCATGAACGTGGCCCACCTCCACACCCTGCCCACCCCGGAGTTCGGGTGGGACCGCCGCACGGTGCGGTGGGCCGAGAGCTACTGGGACACCGGCCACCGCTTCGACCGGGTGAAGGACTGGGGCAACCGGGTGTTCTTCATCGGCGGGGTGCAGGTGGACCCCCACGGCAACACCAACCTGATCGGGGTGGGCACCGATCATCGCCACCTCAGGTTCCGGGGGCCCGGCTCGGTGGGCACGTCGACCCTGAGCACGCTGGTGGGCCGCTACTACATCGTGCTCAACTCGCACTCGGCCCGCACCTTCGTGCCCCGGTGCGACTACGTCAGCGCCTTCGGCTGGGGGGAGGGCGACCCCGAGGCCCGGCGCCGGCTGGGGCTGCCCGGGGGCGGGCCGAAGTACTGCGTCACCCCGCTGTGCGTGATGGACTTCACCGAGGACACCAAACACCTGCGGCTCAGGTCGCTCCACCCCGGGGTGAGCGTGGACGAGGTGGTGGCCAACACCGGCTTCGAGCTCGTGATCCCACCCGGCGAGATACCGACCACCCCGATCCCCGACCCTGAGCAGCTTCGGATCCTGCGCACCCGGGCCGACGAGCGGGGCGCGCTGCGTAGGTAGCAGGCACCGACTCGGAGCGGGGCGCCCGGTGCTGCTCGTGCACGCCGGCGCCGCAGTCGGCGCTACGGGGCGGCGGCGGGTCGGTAGGTGGCGACGATCACGCCGGTGCTGGCGACCGCGGTCGACACCAAGTCGAGCGTGCGGACCTGGGTGTCGTCGGGGAACAGGCGCTTGCCCCCGCCCAGCGTGATCGGCTCGATGAACAAGCGGTACTCGTCCACGAGGTCGGCCTCGATGAGCTGGCGGGCCACGCTGGGCGAGCCGAAGACCGAGATGTCCCGGCCCTCCTGGGCCTTGAGGGCCCGGATGGCGGCCAGGGGCGAGTCGGCCGGGAGCAGGGTGGAGTTGTTCCACGTCAGATCGGCCTGGCTGTAGCTGCGGGACAGCACGTACTTGTCGATGCTGTTCATGTGGTCGGCGAACGGGTCGCCGGCCCGCTCGGGCCAGGCGGCGGCCATCCCGTCGTAGGTGCGGCGGCCGAACAGGAGCGCGTCGGTGGTGGCCGCCGCCTCGCCGATGGCGGCCCCCATCACCTCGGGGTCGAAGAAGGGCATCGACCAGCCGCCGTGCTCGAAGCCGCCCTCTCGGTCCTCGTCGGGCCCGCCGGGAGCCTGGACCACGCCGTCGAGGCTCATGAAGTAGGACAGGACGATGCGCATCTCGGTTCCTCCCGGTGTCGCTGGCTCGCTCGCTGGATGGTGTCATCGGGTCTACCCGGTGGGTGCCCTCGCCATGACCACGAACGGGCCGGACCACGATCGACCGTGGTGGACCGGGAAAATCGGGCGCAGCCGATGGAGCAGACCGTCATCATGAAGCGCCGCCGCCACGATCACCAGGAAGGAGGGTGACATGCCCACCACGATCAACCCCAGGCTCATCTCCTGGGCCAGCGACATCGACGACGAGACCATCCGCCAAGCGGAGAAGGCGGCCCGCCTCCCCATCGTGGACGGGCACGTGGCCCTCATGCCCGACGCCCACCTCGGCCTCGGGGCCACCGTGGGTTCGGTCATCCCCACCCGGGACGCCGTGATCCCCTCGGCCGTCGGCGTCGACATCGGCTGCGGGATGATCGCGGCCGAGCTCGACGTGCAGGACCACCAGCTCCCCGACACGATCGAGCCGCTGCTGGGTCGCATCGAGCGGGCCATCCCCGCTGGGCTGGGCCGGGCCCACAGCCGCATCGGCGACCGGGCCGACACCTGGCTGGCGGCCAACAGGCCGGCCAGCGAGCTGGCGGAGAAGCAGGCCACCACGGCCGCCACCCAGTTCGGCACCCTCGGCTCGGGCAACCACTTCGTGGAGGTGTGCCTCGACGAGCGGGGCCGGGTGTGGGTGGTGCTGCACTCGGGGAGCCGGGGCATCGGCAACCAGCTGGCCCAGATGCACATCGCCACGGCCAAGCAGCTGGCCCGCCAGCTCCAGGTGAAGCTGGAGGACATCGATCTGGCCTACCTCAGCGAGGGCACGCCGGAGTTCACCTCCTACATCGGCGACATGCTGTGGGCCCAGGACTACGCCCGGGCCAACCGGGAGCAGATGATGGACCGGGCCCTCGCCGAGATCACCACCTTTCTCGGCTTCGGCCGCGAGACCCGGCGGGTCGACTGCCATCACAACTTCACCCAGCGTGAGACCCACGGTGGGAAGGACCTGTGGATCACCCGCAAGGGCGCCATCAAGGCCGGCGACGGCGACCTGGGCGTGATCCCGGGGTCGATGGGGACCCGCAGCTACATCGTGCGGGGCCGGGGCAACCCGGTGAGCTGGGAGTCGTGCTCGCACGGCGCCGGCCGCCGGCACAGCCGGACCAAGGCCCGCAAGCTGTTCACGGCCGACGATCTGGCCCGCCAGATGGACGGCAAGGTGTGGCTGGCCGGTCGGGCCGAGGCCCTGGTCGACGAGATCCCCAGCGCCTACAAGGACATCGACCAGGTCATGGCCGACCAGACCGACCTGGTGGACGTCGTCCACACCCTGCGCCAGATCCTCAACTACAAGGGGGTCTGACCGCACCCCCTCTCCCGGTGCGGGGAGGGGGTGCCTTGAACCGGGCCCTCTGACCAGCCACGATGGCCGACCATCGGCCTCGACACCCCACCTACGCGTCCCCCGCTCCCGCTCACGAGCCGGGCCCGGCATCGACTGGTGGCGGCCGGCGTCATCGGTCTGGTCTCGCTGTGGACGGTGGCCGGGTTCGCCCTGGCCGGCGACGGGGACCAGGGGGAGCTCCTGGTCCGGCTGGTGGCGATGCTGGCGGTGGCCGCCGCCGGCGTGTGGTTGGTGGCGGCCGGGTTCGATGCCCGCTATCCGGCGTCCCATCCGGGGCTGGTGGCCGTCCGCCTGGTCGGCGTGGTGGCGGCGGTGGCCGTCGCACTGCTCGTCGCCGGCGATCCCTGGGTGTTCGCCGGGGAGGGCGGCAGCGCGGTCGGCGTCGACCAGCAGGTGCTGATCGCCGGGCTGGCGCTGGCTGGCCTGGGGGCTGCCTTCGCCTATCAGCGGCGCCGGCCCCCGGCTGCGGTGCCGGCCGGCTCGCCACCGCCCGGCGGATCTCCGGCACCCGGCCCGGTGGCACCGGGCACCGGGTTCCGGGCCACCCTTCAGCGGTGGCCTCACCTGATCGTGGCTCTGGCCGTGGTCGGGCCCCTGGTGGTCTTCGAGGGCATCGTGTGGCTCCTCTACACCTACTGCGGGCCGGGCGGGGCCGGCTCCGGGATGGTGGCCGTGCTCGTGCTGACGTTGCCGTTCGGGCTGCCCGCGGTGGGCGTGCTGCGCGACCGGCAGTGGCAACGGCGGGCCAGCGACACGTCCCCCGGGTTCGCCGTCGCCTTCGGCACCATCGTGGTGGTGGCCATCGTGCACCTGGCCCTGGTGTTCGCGCTCCTGGCGCTGTTCGCCGTGGGCACCGAGGGGTCCGGCGGCCGGTGTTTCAGCTGACGGTCTCGTCGCCTGCTGATCCGATCCTTGTGGGTCCAGGCGCCCGCCGGTAGGTTTCGCCGATGGCTGGCACACCGACGTCGGGGACCACACTGATCAAGGGCGGAACGGTGGTGAGCCCAACCGGCCAGACCCCCACCGAGGTGCTGTTCGACGGCGAGACGATCGTGGCCCTGCTCGCTCCCGGTTCGGAGCTGGCCCTGGCCGCCGAGAGGGGCGCCGGGGCGGTGATCGACGCCACCGGCAAGCTGGTGGTCCCCGGCGGGATCGACGCCCACACCCACATGGAGGTGCCGTTCGGCGTCACCACCGCCTCCGACACGTTCGAGACCGGCACCCGGGCCGCCGCCTGGGGTGGCACCACCACCATCATCGACTTCGCCACCCAGATGAAGGGCCAAGAGATCCGCCCCTGCCTGGAGACGTGGATGGCCAAGGCCGACGGGCAGTGCGCCATCGACTACGCCTTCCACATGATCGTGGGCGACGTCACCGACGCCTCGCTCAAGACGATGGACGCCCTGGTGGACGAGGGCATCACGAGCTTCAAGCTGTTCA
The DNA here is from genome assembly GCA_041394285.1 of Acidimicrobiales bacterium. Lineage (GTDB taxonomy): Bacteria > Actinomycetota > Acidimicrobiia > Acidimicrobiales > SZUA-35 > CADEDH01. The sequence continues at coordinate 209,380 of JAWKIL010000005.1, forward strand.
TGGCCTACCCGGGCGTGTACTACGCCGACGATGGCCAGCTCCTGCGGGCCATGCAGACCGCCGCCGGGAACGGCGCCATGATCATGATGCACGCCGAGAACGGGATCGCCATCGACGTGCTGGCCGAGCAGGCCGCCGCCCGGGGCGACACGGCACCGATCAACCACGGCTACGTGCGGCGGGCCGAGCTGGAGGCGGAGGCCACGTTCCGGGCCATCCAGCTGGCCAAGGTGGCCGGGGCGCCCCTGTACATCGTGCACCTGTCGGCGGCCGAGGCGCTGGAGGCGGTGGCGGCCGCTCGCCACCACGGCCGCAACGTGTTCGCCGAGACCTGCCCCCAGTACCTCTACCTCAACCTGGAGGATCACCTCGGCGCTCCCGGGTTCGAGGGGGCGAAGTACGTGTGCTCCACCCCGCTGCGGTCCAAGCACGGCCCCCACCAGAAGGATCTCTGGCAGGGCCTGCGCACCAACAACCTTGCCGTCGTGTCCACCGACCACTGCCCGTTCTGCTTCAAGGACCAGAAGGACCTGGGCCTGGCCGACTTCCGCGACATCCCCAACGGCATCGGCGGCGTGGAGCACCGGATGGACCTGATCTGGCAGGGGGTGGTGGCCGGCGAGCTCACCCCCGAGCGATGGGTGGAAGTGTGCTCCACCACCCCGGCCCGCATGTTCGGCCTCTACGGCCGAAAGGGGGTGATCGCCCCCGGGGCCGACGCCGACATCGTGCTGTACGACCCCAACGGCACCACCACCATCGGGGTCGCCACCCATCACATGAACATGGACTACTCGGCCTACGAGGGCACCGTGGTGCAGGGCCGGGTCGACACCGTCATCAGCCGGGGCCGCACGATCATCGCCGGCGGCACGTACCACGGCCGAGCGGGCGACGGTCGCTACGTCACCCGCGGCCTGTCCCAGTACCTGAGCTGAGTTGACCCCGTCCCCATCGGGCCGGCCTCCGGGCGCCTTGGGTGCTGGTGGGGAGGCTGTGGCACCATGGATGTATGAAGGGGACCTACACCGTGACAATGGGGGCGCACGGGCACATCGAGGTGCCCGAGAGCGTCCGGGAACGAGCCGGCCTGCACGAGGGCGCCACCCTCGTGCTGCTGGAGACGTCGAACGGGATCGTGCTGCTCACCCGGGACCAGCTCCTGGAACGGGTGCGGCGCGAGCTCGAAGGGCTCGACCTGGTCGGCGACCTGCTGACCGAACGCCGGGCCGCCGGCGAGCACGAAGCGGCCTGAGGGGGCGGGCGACATGAGCGCGGTGCTCGACGCCTCGGCCCTGCTGGCCTTCCTCCAAGGGGAGCCCGGGGCGGCGCTGGTGGAAGCGGAGCTGGTGGACGGCTCGGTGTGCGGCGCACTGGCCTGGGCCGAGACGGCCCAGCGGGTGGTGGCCGTGGGACGGGACTGGGAGCTGGTGCGGGCCCTGTTCGGCACCTACCGGCTGTCGGTGGTGCCGCTGGGCCCCGAAGACGCCGACTGGGCCGCCCGGCGGTGGCGCCCCGGTGACAGCCTCTCGCTGTCGGACCTGCTGTCGCTGGCCCTGGCCACCCGACTGGGCGCCCCCCTGGTCACCGCGGAGTCGGCCCGGGAGGCCGCCTCCCAGGTCACCGCCATCCGCTGACGCCGGCCCGCCGGCCGCCGATCAGGTGAAGGCGTAGGCCTCGGGGTCGGGCGAGCGGGTGTCGTTCCAGAACTCGAGGAGCGACTTGGGGGCGATGGCGATCACCCGGTCACGGTCGCCCCGGTACCAGTTGTCGAACGTGGTGAGGCTCTGCACGAAGTGGGGCAACCGCTCCAGCAAATCCTCCTGGTAGGCCGACAGTGCCTCCGGCCTCACGGTCATGGCCGTCGCCCCCCGGTCGAACAGCAGCCGAAGCGACTCGGCGATGTACCGCACGTGGCATTCGGCGAACAGCATCCCGTTGCCGCCGTGACCCAGGATCCCGTTGGGTCCGGGGGTGATGAACAGGTTGGGGGCATCGGCTGCCGCCACTCCCAGGTAGGCCTCGGGCTCGGCTTCCATCCGGGCCGTGACGTCCACCCCGCCCCGGCCGGTCACCTGGATCGGCCACAGCACCTTGTCGGCCTGGAAGCCGGTGGCGTACACCAGCACGTCGAGGTTCTCGTGGCCGGCCCGGGTACGCACCCCCGCCTCGTCGATCTCCACGATGGGCGACGTCTCCAGCCGCACGTTGGGCCGGCGCAGCGCCTGGTACCAGCCGTTGTCGACGATCAGCCGCTTCCCGTAGGGCGGGAAGTTGGGCAGGCACTTCTCCATCAGGTCGGGCCGGTCGCCCACCTGGCTCTCGAGGTACTCGGTGAGCTGGGCCCGCATCCGGTCGTTGGCGGCGTTGACCGACCGCTCGGGATGGGGCCACTCGGGATCGACCGTGACCATCGGCGTCACCCCGTCGCCGAATTTCCAGCCCTCGCTGAACCGGTGCCACTCCCGGTACATCGGCACCTGGAACAGGGCCTTCTCGATGCCTTCCAGCACCTTGCCGTACTTGGGGTGCGACATCATCCAGTGGGCGCTGCGCTGGTACACGACGAGCGAGTCGACGATGGGGGCGACGGCCGGCACCACCTGGTTGGCGCTGGCCCCGGTGCCGATCACACCGACCCGCTTGCCCGTCAGGTCCACGCTCTTGTCCCACAACGCGGTGTGGAGGGCGGGGCCGGCGAACGTCTCCCGCCCCGGGATGTCGGGCAGCTTGGGCACCCGCAGGATGCCCATGGCGGCCACCACAGCGTGGGCCGTGAGCCGCTCGGTGGCGCCGGTGACGGTATCGGTCACGTCGACCAGCCACGCCCCGGTGGCGGTGTCCCACGTCATCCGCTCCACCTCGGTGTTGCACCGGAGCCGGTCGTCGATGCCACTGGCCTCGGCTGTCTGCTTCACGTAGCGCAGCAGCTCGGGCTGGTGGCTGAAGTGCTCGGGCCAGTCGGGGTCGGGATCGAAGGAGTAGGAGTAGAGCATGCTCGGGGTGTCGACCCGGCACCCCGGGTACTGGTTGACGTACCAGGTGCCCCCGGGCTCGGCGTTGCGTTCCACCACGGTGAAGTTCGTGAGCCCCAGCTGGTTCAGCACCCGGGCCATCAGCACCCCGGTGACGCCGGCCCCGATGATCAGCACGTGGAAGCCGGCCGGCGGGTTCAGCGGGGCCGGCGGCTCGATCGGCCCCACGCCGGCCTGCTCCCGGGCCAGCGCGCGATAGGCGGCCGGCACCTCGGCCCCCACGGCATGGTTCATGGCCGCCTGGAGCACCTCGTCGGTGGGCGGCTGGGGCGTCCTCTCGCCCGACAGGTAGGGGGGCAGCACCTCGGCCGCCTTGGCCTCGATCTGCTCCCGGTCCCGCAGGTCGGGCACGGCGCGGGGGTTGCCCGACAGGTGGGTGACGACGGCGGCCAGCGTGCGGCGGTCGGCGTGGGCCAGGATCCCATCGAGCGTGAAGTCGGGCATGGTTCGATCGTCCCCTGTGGTCGTGTGGCCCCAGTTCTACCCGAGGCGGCTCCCCGGTTCGAAACGGGGGCCGGCCCTCAGCCGTCGCTGGGAGGGCGCGCTAGCCTGCGCTTACCCTGCAGCTGCCGGGGGAGTCGGACGGCCGAGAGAGGCGAGGGTGGCATGGCTGAACCGTCGACGACGACGCCGTGTGTCGTGTGCGGTCGGGTGCCGACCCGAACCGAGTCGATCCGGCGCCACGTGGGCATGATCGTGATGCAGCGGTTCGTGAAGCTGAGCCAGCCGCTGTGCCGGGACCATGGCATCGAGATCACCAGGACCTACCTGCGCAAGACGCTGATCGAGGGGTGGTGGGGGTTCATCAGTTTCTTCCTGAACTTCTTCACCGTGGGCAACGATCTGGTGGTGCTCTCCCGCTACCGGGGCCTGGGGGAACCCCAGCCGTTGGCCGGCGGCGCCCGCCCGGCCCCGGCCGAGCCTCCCGCCCCACCCACTGCCGCGCCGGCTCCCGCTCAGTTCGCACCCACCCCGGCTCCGGCGCCAGCTCCGGCCCCCAGCCCGGCGCCGGCCGTCGCCGCCGGGTGGTACCCCGATCCGTCGGGACGATTCGAGCACCGTTGGCATGACGGCCAGACTTGGACCTCGACCGTGGCCACCCAGGGCCAGCAGTACCACGATCCCGTGCCGGGCTGATCCCGGATCCCGGCGGGGGGAAAGGGAGCCGAGCATGAGCAGCAGGACGGCAGCCGAGGTGCGGGCCGGGCTCGACCACCCCATCGTCGACGGCGACGGCCACTGGGTGGAGTACCAGCCGGTGGTGATGGAGGCCATGCGCCGCATCGGCGGCGACATCGCAGCCGAGGGCTTCACCCGTTTCGGGCAGATGATCGGCGACAACGTGGCGCTCACCACGGCCCAGCGCCGGGCCCGCAACCTGGGCCACGAGGCGTTCTGGGCCGTCCCCACGGCCAACACGCTCGACCGGGCCACGGCCATGATGCCGGCCCTGCTCAACGACCGGCTCGACGAGCTCGGGATCGACTTCACCGTCCTCTACCCCACCCAGGGCCTCGGCATCGTCAACATCCGGGCCGACGACGACATGCGCCGGGCCGCCTGCCGGGCCTACAACACATTCACGGCCGAGTACTTCGCCCCCTACTCGCGGCGCATGACGCCGGCCGCCGTGATCCCCATGTACTCACCGGAGGAGGCCGTCGCCGAGCTCGACCACGCCGTCGGCGAGCTGGGCCTGAAGGCGGCCATGTTCGGCTCGATGATCCCCCGCCCGCTCGGGCCCCCGTTCGAGGGGGCCGACGGCGGGCCGGTGGAGAGCGTGTGGCTCGACGTGCTGGGGCTCGACTCGGCCCACGACTACGACCCCGTGTGGCAGCGGTGCCAGGAGCTCGGGGTGTCGCCGTCGTTCCACGCCAACGGCCGGGGCGTGGGATTCGGACTGCGGGCCTCCCCCTCGAACTTCACCTACAACCACATCGGCCACTTCGCCGCCGCCGGCGAGGCGGTGTGCAAGGCCCTGTTCTTCGGCGGCGTGACCCACCGGTTCCCCCGCCTCCGCTTCGCCTTCCTGGAGGGCGGGGTGGCCTGGGCCTGCCAGTTGCTGAACGATCTGGTGGAGCACTGGGAGCTGCGCAACGCCGACGCCCTGGCCGACCTCGACCCCCGCCGGCTCGACCACACCCTGCTCAACGACCTCGGCCAACGCTACGGCACACCCGAGATGCAACAGGCCTTGGCCGCCCGCATGGGCCGCCCGCCCAGCGAGAAGGCCGGCCTGGTGGGCGGCCGCCCCGCCCCCGACGACTTCGCCGCCTGTGGCATCACCAGCGTGGACGACATCCGCCCGCGGTTCGTGGAGCCGTTCTGGTTCGGGTGCGAGGCCGAAGACCGGCTCAGCGCCTTCGCCTTCAAGAGCGACCACCTGCCGCTGGAGGCCAAGCTCAACGCCACGCTGGGGTCCGACATCGGCCACTTCGACGTGAGCGACATGGCGGGCGTGATCCCCGAGGCCCACGAGCTGGTGGAGGACGGGCTGATGACGCCGGACGACTTCCGCCGCTTCGCCTTCACCAACGCCGTCCGCTTCTTCGGCGGCGGCAACCCCCGGTTCTTCGAGGGCACGATCGTCGAGGCCGAAGCCGCCGCCGTCCTCGCCGCCGGGCAGCTGGCGCCGTAGGCGCCGCGGTGGGGTGGGGGCCCCGACGTGGATGGGGGAGGCCGACGGAGGAGGCCGTCGGGGGCGCCAGCCCCCGAACAGCAGGGCTAGTGTCGGGCCCCATGGACATCGGACTGCTGGCGTTCCCCTCCGACATCACCATGCACCCGGCCGAGCTGGCCCGGGAGGCGGAGGACCGGGGTTTCGAGTCGGTCTTCTACCCCGAGCACAGCCACCTGCCGGTCGACTCCGGGCCGTGGCCCGGCGGCCCGGTGATCCCCGACCACTACAGCCACGGTCTCGATCTGTTCGCCGCCCTGGGGGCGGCGGCCGCCGTCACCACCCGGATCAAGCTGGGCAGTGGGATCTGCCTCGTCCCCCAGCACGACGCCATCTGGCTGGCCCGCCAGGTGGCCACGATCGACCACCTCTCCAACGGGCGGTTCGTGTTCGGGATCGGGTTCGGGTGGAACAAGCCGGAGCTGGCCAACCACGGCGTGGTGTTCGCCGACCGGCGGGACATGACCCGGGAGCACATCGCCGCCATGCGGGCCCTGTGGTCGCCCGACGAGATCGTCAGCTTCGAGGGCCGGTGGACGAGCTTCGGGCCGTCCCGGGCCTACCCCAAGCCGGTGCAGCCCGGCGGGCCCCCGATCCTGATCGCGGCGGGGGCCGGGCCCAAGCTGCGGGCGGCGGTGGCCGACTACGCCGACGGCTGGGGTCCCATCCAGGGCCGCAACGGGATCGTGGAGGAGCTGCCGGCCCTGCGCCAGGCGTGGGCCGACGCCGGGCGGGACCCGGCGGCCCTGCAGATCACGGTGTTCGGGGCCGACCCGTCGCCCGCCAACCTGGAGGCGCTGGAGGCGGCCGGGGTGCAGCGGACCGGCCTCGGCCTGCCGGTGGCGGGGCGCGACAAGATGCTGGCCGCCATGGACCGCCACGCCGCCCTCCTCGCCCGCTGACAGCTCCCCGGCTCGGCCCAACTGCGCGCCGGATTGGTCTGCTGTTGACCAAACCGGCGCGCAGATTCTCGGCGTGACGCGATTTGGTCAACCAGGGAGAGCCGTTTCGGCTCGGTCGGCGGGGGTTCGGTAGTGTCGGGGCCGTGCCCGACGTGCGTGCCCGCTATCCCGAGCTGATCCGCCTGGCCCCGGCCGGCAGCGACGATCCGCCCACCATCGTGGGCCAGGCCTGCGAGGCCTGCGGCCGCCGCTCGTTCCCGCCCGACCCCTATGGCTGCGAGGCGTGCGGGGCCACGGTGGACCGGCTGGCCCGCACCGAGTTGGCCGCCGCCGGCGTGATCCACGCCGTGGCCACCGTGCACCGCCATCACCACCCCCGGCCCGAGACGCCGTTCACCGTGGCCACGATCGTGCTCGACGACGGGGTGACGCTGAAGGGCGTGCTCACCGGCGACACGGCGGGCGCCGGGGTGGGCACCCGGGTCCGGGGCGTCACCGTGCCGTGGGACACCGACGACGACGGCACGGCGGTGGTCGACCTCCGGTTCGAGCCCGTGAGCCAGGAAGGGTAGGGAGACACCGATGGGACGCAACCTGCTGGCCGAACGGCCGACCTACGTGGTGGGCATCGGCCTCCACCGCTACCAGCACAAGACCGACACCACCTACGTGCAGCTCGGGCTCACGGCGGTGCGGGCCGCCCTGGCCGACGCCACCATCACCTGGCCCGACGTGGAGACGGCCTACACCGGTACCGCCCTCCTCGGGATGGGGGCCAGCCGGATCATGCTCAGCCGCCTCGGCGCCACCGGCATCCCCATGGCCCAGGTGGAGAACGCCTCGGCCTCGGGATCCACGGCCGTGGCCCAGGCCTGCCTCGACGTCGCCTCCGGCCGGACCGGTGTGGCCCTCGCCCTCGGCGTCGACAAGCCCCGGGGCGGGCTGCCCATGGCCCCGTCCGAGGCCGGCATCTCCAACCTGGAGGGTGGCACCGTGGTGCCGTTCACCCACTTCGCCCTCCTGGCCAGCGAGTACATGGCGGCCCACGGCGTCACCCCCGAGCAGGTGGCCGGCGTGGCCCTCAAGAACCACCGCAACGGGGCCCGGAACCCGTTCGCCCAGCGCCAGCAGGTGCGCTCGATGGAGGAGATCATGGCCGACCCCATCTCGGGGTCGATGACCCGCCTCCAATGCTGCCCGGTGGGCGAGGGGGCGTCGGCCGTGATCATCGCCTCCGACGACGGCATCGACCGTCTCGGCATCGACCGCAGCCGGGCGGTGCGGGTGCTGGCGTCGGCCACCCGGAGCGAGGGCCTGTACCCGCCCGGCGTCGGGATCGACGCCGCCCTCACCGTGGAGACGGCCCAGGCCGCCTTCGACCAGGCCGGCGTCGGCCCGCTCGACATGGACGTGCTCGAGGTCCACGACGCCTTCAGCATCGAGGAGCTCCTCTACACCGAGGCGCTCGGGTTCTGTGAGCCGGGCCAGGCCGCGTTCCTGGTGGAGTCGGGCGAGCTCGACCTGGGCGGCCGGTGCGCCGTCAGCCCGTCGGGCGGCCTGCTGGCCATGGGCCACCCCATCGGGCCCACCGGCACCGGCCAGGTGGCCGAGGTGACCCGCCAGCTCCGGGGCGAGGCCGGCGACCGCCAGCAACCCGGCGCCCGCCTCGGTCTCGCCCACATGGTGGGCGTGGGCGCCGTGTGCGTGGTCCACGTGCTCCGAGCGCCCGGAGCCTGAGGCTCGGCCCCCGGCCACCTTGTCATCCCGGGCGCCGCCGCTGAGCGGCTCGGTGAAAAGTTCAGCGAGAGCGGGGAGGCGGGCCGGCCGGTGCCGGTCAGCGGCCGGCGGTGGGGAGCAGGGGGGCGAGGAAGGCGTCGAGCTGGGGTTCCAGCCGTTCGGCGGCGGCCACGCTGAGGTGGCTGTCGTCTCGCCAGATGACGGTGCCGTCGGGTTCCAGCAGGGGGCAGCGGCGGTCGGGGCACAGCACCGGGATCAGGTTCAGCTCGGCCGGCCGCAGCTCAGCCGGTACCGCGGCGAAGGCCGCCTCGGTCCAGGCCCGCTGCTCGTCGGGGGCTCGGGTGGCATCGGCGAAGGGCGTGACGCAGTGGGCCTCGCTGTGCCGGGCCAGGCAGTCGACTGGGTCGCTGGTCTGCACCGGCAGGGGATGGATCCAGGCCGTCGGGTACCCGGCGGTCACGTTGCGCAGCACGTCCTCCGTGGCGCCCACCCACAGCGTCCGGCGCCGCTCGGGGCTGGCCGCACCGCCGCCCGGTTCGAGGATGGTGTCGGCGTAGTGGGCCGCCATGGCCACCAGGATCAGGTCGGGGTGGAGGGCGTCGACGGCGGCCCGGGTACGGTCCCGGAACCGGGTGCAGTCCTCGCTGTCGATCACCCCGACGGCGTCCACCGCCGGTAGCGGGCATCCACCCCGGGAGCGAAGGGTCACGGCGTAGCCCCGCTCCTTCCCGATCCGATCCAGGGCCGGCAGCCAGTGCTCGCCGTGGGAGTCGCCCAGCACCAGGATGCGGCGGGTCGAGGTCTTGTCGCCGAACGTGCAGTCGTCCTGGAGGAGGGTGAGGTCGTCGCTGGCGCAGTGGAAGCCGGCCAGCGGCTTCTCGTACCACACCTCGGTGGCGGCCCGCAGGGTGGCCAGGCGGGGGTCGTCGTCGCCGGCCCGGCTGGCCAGGCCCAGACCCAGCGCCCCCACCAGGGCCACGGCCGTGACGCCGGCCCCCAGGCGGTAGCTGGCCGGGTTGGGACGGAACCGGGGGGCGTAGCGCACCGGGTTCTCCACCAGGTGGTGGGTGACGGCGGCCGCCCCCAGGCTGGCCGCCACGAGGCCCAGCCGGGTGCCCGGCGTGGTGGATCGGCGAAGCTCCTGGCCCAGCACGAGGAACGGCCAGTGCCACAGGTACCAGCTGTACGACAGCCGGCCGACGTACTGCACCGGGGCCAGGCCCAGCAGCCGACCGCCAACCGACGCCGGCCGCACCTCGGCCGTCAGGAACAGGACGGTGCCCACCACGGGGAGCAGCCCGTAGGGCACGGGGAAGGCCGCCGCCGGCTCGATGGCGAGCAGGCTGGCCAGGATGACCACCAGGCCCACGGCGGCCACCGCCATGCGGGCCGGGTCGGACCACGACCGGGCGAAACCACCGGGGCGGAGGCGGAGCAGGCTCACCAGCAGGGCCCCGGCCCCGAACTCCCAGGCCCGGGACACGGTGGAGTAGTAGGCGGTGGTGGTGGCGTGGGCGCTCACCCAGGCCGAGTAGCCGAACGAGGCGACCACCACGGCGGCGATGGTGGCCGGTACCAGGCGCCGGCTGCGCTGGGGGCCGAGGCGGCTGCCGGCCCAGGCCAGACCGGCGAACAGCAGCGGCCACACCACGTAGAACTGTTCCTCCACCGACAGCGACCAGTAGTGGAGCAGCGGGTTGGAGCGGACGTCGGCGGCGAAGTAGTCGTTGGCCTGGGTGGCGAAGAAGATGTTGGCCCCGTAGAGCGCGGTGGCCGCTGCGGTGCGGCTCAGGTACGACCAGCGCAGGGGCGAGCCGGCCACCCAGCTGACGGCCAGCACGGCCACCACCACCAGGGCCGACGCCGGCAGCAAGCGGCGGATCCGCCGGGCCCAGAACCGCCCGAGGCGCACCCGCCCCGCCCCGCCGAGCTCGTCGAGGAGCACACCGGTGATGAGGAAGCCCGACAGCACGAAGAACACGTCGACGCCCACGAACCCGGCGTCGAACCGGGGCGCCCGCATGTGGAACAGCACCACCAGGCCCACAGCCAGGGCCCGGAGGGCGTCGATGTCGGTTCGGTGCCCGCCGGCGCGGGGCTCGGACGGGGAGGGCGCACCGTCGGACGGTTGCACCGTCGCCCAAGTCTGGCTCACCCGCCGCCTCCCTTGGGAGCGCGGTGCACGTCCCTCACGAACGAGACCTACCGCGCCTACCCGGGCGGCAGTGTACCGGTAGCGGACCAGCCTCTAAGGTCGCGGCCAGCCGTACACGGCGGCCCGACCACGAGGGGGAATGAGCAACCATGGAGTTCGGAGTGCACCTGCCCGACGCCGGGGGCATGGCCCACCGGGAGGCGTTCCTGGCCTACTGCCGGGCGGCCGAGGGCCACGGGTACGAGTCGGTCTGGTCGAGCGACCACATCGCCTGGCCCGACGTCGAGTCGATCTCGTCCCAGTACCCCTACGGCGACAACTCCGGGTTCCCATCGCCCGGCAGCCCGTGGCTCGACTGCATCGGCTCGCTCACGTTCGCCGCCGCCGCCACCGAGCGGGTGCGCCTCGGCACCACGGTGCTGATCATCGGCTACCGGCCCGCCATCCAGCAGGCCAAGGCGTGGGCCACGCTCGACGTGCTGTCGGGCGGGCGGGCCATCCTCGGCGTGGGCGTGGGCTGGATGCGCGAGGAGTTCGAGGCCATCGGCATGCCGTGGGACGAGCGGGGAGCCCGGGCCGACGAGTTCCTCGACGTGTTCGAGAAGCTGTGGGCCGACGAGCGGGTCACCCACGAAGGGCGGTTCGACCGGTTCGGCCCGATCGGGTTCTCCCCCAAGCCGGTCAACGGCCGCATCCCGGTGTGGGTGGGCGGCCACACCCGCCCGGCCTTCCGCCGCACCGCCCGCTACGGCGACGCCTTCCACGCCGCCTTCACCCCGCCGGCCGAGCTGGCCGCCATGTTCGACGCCGTGGGCGCCGAGTGCGAGGCCATCGGCCGCAACCCGGCCGAGGTGGAGCGCACGATGCTGCACCGGGTGCTGTTCGACCACGAGGCCGACGGCGCCATCAGCGGCTCCGTCGATCGCATCGTGGACCAGATCGGGGCCTACGCCGACCTCGGCGTGAGCCACATGGCGATCTTCTTCCTCCAGCGGGGCGGCGTGGAGGCCCGGCTGGAGGCCATCCAGCGCTTCGCCGAGGAGGTCCGCCCCCGGCTGGGGTGAGCGACCCGTCGCACCCCAGCCGTTCTGAGGAGCCTGAACTGCGCTGAGCGCGGCTCAGGCTCCTAATTTCGGCCGGGTTGGAGGACTGGTCAGGGCTGGAAGTGGAGGCGGTGGCCGGGGCGGGGCCAGGTGGTCGTCTTGAGCGTGCCGGTCTTGGAGCACGTCACGTAGGCCGTGCGCATGTCGGGGCCGCCGAAGCACACGTTGGTGGTGAGCCCGTCGCCCGAGGGCACGTGGGTGGTGGTGCCGTCGGGGGCGATGTCGGTGATGCCGCCGTTGCGGATGGTGGCCACGCACACGTGGTCCTCGGAGTCCACGGCCAGGGAGTCGAGCAGCTGCTCACCCTCCAGGCCCACCAGCAGGCGCCCCCGGGTGCGACGGCCGTAGGGCCGCACCAGCTGGCCCGGCGACTCGATGTCTAACACCCGCACCCGGCCGGTGTGGGTCTCGGCCACGTAGAGGCGGGAATCGTCGGGCGACAACCCGATCCCGTTGGGGGCCTCCACCGGGTAGATGGCCTCCTCGATGAACGAGCCGTCGGGCTTGGCGTAGTAGATGCCGCCGTGGTCCCGCTGGCGGTCCCACTGCTTGCCGTGGTCGGTGAACCAGAACCCGCCGGTGGCGTCGAACACGATGTCGTTGGGGGCCGACAGCTTGTGCCCGTTGGCCTCGGTGTACAGCGTCTCCACCGTGCCCGTCTCGGGGTCGACGGCCTGGATCGAGCCGCCGACGTAGCTGTCGTTGCTCTCCAGGATCTGGGTGCGGCCGTCGGGCCCCTTGCGGGTGTCGAAGCCGCCGTTGTTGCACACGTAGATCCGCCCGTCGGGCCCGAAGGCGATGCCGTTGGGGCCGCCGCCGGTGTCGGCCACCACGGTGATGGAGCCGTCGGTGCCCACCCGGCTCACCGTGCCCCGGGCGATCTCCACCAGGATCACGCTGCCGTCGGGCATGGCGATCGGTCCCTCGGGGAAATCCAGTCCCTCGGCCATGATCTCCATCGGTCGAACCCCCTCGTGTGGTGCGTGCGTGCGTGTGTGTGCTCTCGCCGCCGGTCGACCGGCGTGGGGCCGACGCTAAACCGGCGGCCCTCCCCCGGGCAAAGGCGGCCGGTCCGGGACGCTCAGCCCTCGCCGGGCAGGGTGATCACCACCAGATCGGTGGCCGGCTGGCGTTCGGGCCCGGGGAGGGGGTCCAGCTCCCGGCGTCGGCCGACCACCTGGATCAGCACCGGGCCGTGGTCGACGGTGTGGGCCACGCCCTTGGCCCGCACCACGGTGCCGTCGGCCCCGGCCAGCTCGGCGTCGAGCCAGGCGGCGAGCGCGGCCCGCTCGAGCCCGACCGGGATCGGCACGACGCAGGTCCGATGGGCGTCGAACAGGCTGGGCTGCACCGCCCCGGCCGGCGGCCCGGCGGGCGCCCGACCCCCGAGGGCCAGGAAGCGGCCGACGGCGCCGGTGCCCAGCTGGTCGGGCCCGGCCGGGTACACCGGGGTCCCCGGGGCCAGCCGCCCCAGCTCGGCCCGGGCCCGGTCGACCGCCGCCGGGTCGACCAGGTCGGTCCGGCTCAGCAGGAGCAGGTCGGCGGCGCTGACCTGGTTGCGCAGGTGGGCCCGGACCCAGTCCGGCAGGTCGTCTTCGGCGGTGAGCTGGTCGGCGCCGACCACCACCACCAGGCCGTCGAGGGCGAAGCCGGCGCTGGCCCCCCAGGGCAGCATGCGCTCGGGCTCGGCCACCCCGCTCAGCTCCACCAGCACGTGATCGGGCGGTGTGGCCCGGGACCGGAGCAGATCGAAGGCGGCCCCCATCTCCTCGATCGACGAGCAGCAGATGCAGCCGTTGGTCAGCTCGATCGTGTCGCCGTGGCGCCGGCGGATGAGGGCGGCGTCGATGTTGACCGCTCCCACGTCGTTCACGATCACGGCCACGGGCTGGTCGGCCTGGGCCAGCACGGCGTTGATGGCGGTGGTCTTGCCGGCCCCCAGGTAGCCGCCCACGAACGTGATCGGCACCCGCCGGCCGTCCCACGGCAGGTAGTCGGGCTCCTGGTACGGCACGCCGGTGGACTGTAGACGTTTGCGCCGCAGGCGAAACCCGAGGTTCCGAACGAACCGCTAACCGGGAGCCGGCCCGGCGGCGACCAGGATGCGGTTCAACAGCTCCGCCCCCGGCTCGGGATGGTCGACGGTCACGGCGAACTCCGAGCCGTCGCGCAGCCGCAGATGGAGCCCGGGGCCCCGCCGCAGCACGACCGCCGCCCGCTTCATCAGCCGGACCGAGCCCCGGTAGCCCCAGCCGCCCCACTGGGTGGGATGGACCTCGATCACGTCGGCCGACTCGATCCGCTCGACCGGGAACCGGGTGCGGGGCCAGTGCAGGGGCCCGTACGCCACCTGGAGGCCCCGGCGGTCCACCGTCACCCGCACCGTGGCCAGCACCGAGGTGGCCAGACCCAGCGGCACGAACGTGAGGCCGATCCACCGGCCCGGGCCGACGACGAGCCACGCCTGCCCTGCCACGCACAGCACGACCGGGGGCACGTGCAGCCACCGGTTGGTCAGCGTGCCCACCCACACCGCCCGTTCCCCGGTGCCGAGCGGGGTGGCGGCGGTGGTGCCGGTGGGCGCCGGGCCAACCGGCATCGGGGGCAGGGCCCGGGCCCCGGCGGCGGCCAGAGCCAGCGGCCCGCTGATCACCAGGACCAGGTGCCACCAGGGCAGAGGCCCGACGTCGCGCCAATCGGCCTCGTCGAGGTTCACCGCCACGATGGAGGCGGCTGCGGCGCAGATCATGCCGGCCACCACCAGGACCAGGAACACGACGAAGGGGTACACGAACGGGTCGCGCCGGCGTCGGCTGAGGGCCGCCCACCCCAGGCCGGCGACGGCGACGACGATCGCGGCCACGGTCATGAGCAGCAGCCCGCCGGGGCCCATCGAGCCGTCGGGACCCCCCGACCCACTCCAGTGCGACGCCAACCGGTCGGGCAGGCGGTCGCTCCACACCAGCAGCGGCAAGGGGCCCACGGCCAGCAGCACCAGCGTCGGGAGCAGCACCACGGCCAGAGCCCGACCGGCCGACAGGTGCCAGCCGGCCCCCGGTCCGGGTTGGTCACCGAGGCCCGGCCCGACGGTGTTGTCGGCCGGATCGGGATCGGGGTTCGATGCGGATGGGTTCACAGGTGTCCCTCCACCAGGTCGAGGATCTCCGAGTTGGTCAAGCCGTGCCGGCGGGCCTCGGCCACCAGGGCCCGGGCCAGGTCGTGGGCCCCGGCCCGGCCGGGGGCGGAGGCCAGCACCGTGACCCCCCGGCCCCGGCGGACGTCCACCAGACCGTCGCGCTGGAGCTCGGCGTAGGCCTGGCGCACCGTGTGCATGTTGACCTCGAGGCTGGCCGCCAGGTCCCGGGCCGAGGGCAGCTTGTCGCCCGGGCCCACCTCGCCCGTCGCCACCGCCCGCCGCACCTGGGCCGCGATCTGCCGGTAGATCGGCTCGGGATTGGTCGTGTCGATCCAAATGAGCATTGCTCTAGTACAACTAGAACTTTACGTGGTGGCTGTCAACCCCTAGCCTCGCCGCCGGGAGCAACACCGAGACCGACGAGGAGGAGCACACGATGGGACGGTTGGACGGCAAGGTGGCGATCGTGACCGGGGGCGCCCGGGGCCAGGGCGAGGCCGAGGTGCGGCTGTTCGCCGCCGAGGGGGCCCAGGTGGTGGTGTCCGACGTGCAGGCCGACCTGGGGCAGGCCCTGGCCGACGAGCTGGGCGACGGCGTCGCCTTCTTCCGCCACGACGTGGCCCAGGAGGAGGAGTGGGACGCCGCCGTGGCCTTCACCACCGAGCGGTTCGGCCCGCCCACGGTGCTGGTCAACAACGCCGGGATCGCCTTCGGCGCCCCCATCGCCCAACACTCCCTGGAGGACTTCGAGCGGCTGGTGGCCGTCAACCAGGTGGGCGTGTTCCTCGGCACCAAGGCCGTGATCGCCCCCATGACGGCGGCCGGCGGCGGCTCGATCGTCAACATCTCCTCCGGCGCCGGGCTGCGGGCCACCAAGTACCTGATCGGCTACGCCGCCACCAAGTACGCCGTCACCGGGATGACGGCCTGCGCCGCCCTGGAGCTGGCCCGCCACAACATCCGGGTCAACTCGATCCACCCCGGTCTGGTGGACACGCCGATGCTCGGGTCGAACACGCCGGAGATGACGGCCGGGATGCTCAAGGGCACACCGCTGCGGCGTATGGGCGAGCCGATGGAGATCGCCCGGGTGGCGCTGTTCCTGGCGTCCGACGAGGCGAGCTACATGACCGGGGCCCACGTCCCGGTCGACGGCGGCGTGACGGTCTGAACCCCCCGTTCTCATGTCCCGGGCCGTCACCGGTGACGGCCCGGAACATCAGATCGGGTGACCTGGGTCCTCTCCCCGTGGCCGTGCCAGGATGACCGCATGGACGTCGGCTTCTTCACCATGAACACCGACCGGTCGATCGCCATCGACCGGCTGGCCCGGGAGCTGGAGGCCCGCGGCTACGAGTCGCTCTGGGTGGGGGAGCACAGCCACATCCCCGTGCGCCAGGAGACCCCGTACCCCGGCGGGGGCGAGCTGCCCGAGGCCTACACCCGCATGGCCGACCCGTTCGTGTCGCTCATGGCCGCCGGGGCCGTCGCCCCGTCGCTCAAGCTCGGCACCGGCGTGTGCCTCATCCTGGAGCGGGACCTGATCGCCACGGCCAAGGAGACGGCAACGCTCGATCGCCTCACCAACGGCCGCCTCATCCTCGGCGTCGGCTGCGGCTGGAACGTGGAGGAGCTGCGCAACCACCAGCCCGACCTCCGCTTCACCCACCGCTACGGCGCCATGCGGGAGCGGGTGGCGGCCCTCAAGGCCCTGTGGACCGAGGACCAGCCCGAGTTCCACGGCACCCACGTGAACTTCGACCCGATCCTCAGCTACCCCAAACCGGTCCAGACGCCCCACCCGCCGGTGATGTTGGGCAACTGGGGGGCGGTGGGCCTGCGCCACGTGATCGAGTACGCCGACGAGTGGGGCCCGGTCGATTCCTTCTTCGACGATCCCGTGGCCGGCGTCCAGACGTTCCGCCAGCAGTGCGCCGATGCCGGGCGCGATCCCGACACCGTGCCGGTCACGATCTTCGCCACCGGCCATCCGACCATGGAGCGCCTGGAGGCCTACAAGGAGGCCGGCGCGGTGCGGGTGGTGCTCGGCACGGGCCACCCCGCCATCCACCGGGAAGACAAGGCCATCCCCTTCCTCGACCGCTACGCCCCCGCCATCGCCGATCTCGCATGACGTCTGCCGCCGGCACCCCGGTGCGGGCCCGCCACCCGATCGCCGAGGTGATGGCCGACCCGTCGTACCGGGCGTTCTGGTTGTCGTCGTTCCTGTCGTCGATCATCTTCGGCGGGGCCCGGTTCGCCTGGGTGTGGGTGGTGCTGGAGGCCACCGACTCCCCGGCCGACGCCGCCCTGGCCGGCGGCATCGCCCTCGGCCTGCCCAACCTGCTGTTCAGCCTGCCGGCCGGGGCCTATGCCGACCGGTTCGACCGGCGGCGCATGGTGCTGGCCGCCTCGGCCTTCGCCACCGCCGTGCTGCTCGTCACCGCCGCCCTGGCCGCGGTGGACCGGCTCAGCCTGGCCGCCGCCCTGGCCACCGCCTTCGCCCTCGGCATCACGGTGTCGATCGTGCAGCCGGTGCAGACGGCCATGGTGCCCCAGCTCGTGCCGCCCCGGCTCCATCTCACCGGGATCGCCCTGCAGAACCTGTCGCTGCAGTCGTCGTTCTTCGTCGGCTCGCTGGTGACCGGGGCCCTGATCGACCTCACCGGCGCGGCGGCCACGTTCCTGATCCTGGCCGCGCTGCAGGCCGCCAGCGGCCTGTTCATGCTGCCCATCACGTTCCGGCCGGCCGACGCTGCCCCGGCCGGCACCGGCGTGGTCCGGCCCACGCTGCGCCGCTCGATCAGCGACGGCCTGCGCTACACCCTGCGCCACCAGCCGCTGCGCAGCCTGGCCATCGCCAACTTCGTGATCGGCCTGGTGAGCGCGTCCACCGCCATCCTGCTGCCCGAGGTGGCCCGGGACGAGCTGGGCAAGGGCGCCTTCGCCGCCTCGGCCCTGGTGGCCGGGATCATTCCCGGCATGGTCGTGACGACCTTCTGGCTGGCGTCGAAGCCCGGGCTCGGCGGCCGGGGGCGGCTGGCCATCGTCGGACTGTTCTCGGTGGTGCCGCTCATGGTCATCAGCGGGCTGTCGAAGAGCTACTGGCTGACTCTCGGCAACGTCCTCTTCTGGGGGGTCCCGATGGGGTTCATGGCCACCCTGCTCCGCCAGCTCACCCAGGAGGCCACGAGCGAGGAGATGATGGGCCGGGTGATGAGCGTGGTCCACCTGTTCAGCCGGGGCACGCTGCCGGTGGCGTCGCTCGGTCTGCTGTTCCTGACCCGTTCCCTGCCGGCCCACGACGGTCTGGTGGTGGTGGGCGTCGGGGTGGCCCTGATCGCCACCGGTATCGCCGGTACCCCGGCCGTGCGCAGACTGTAATCTCTGCTCCCATCGACGCCCGCTCCGACCCCCACCCGCACGCCGAGCCCGCCGCCCCCCACCTCGGGGCCGAGCTGACGGCCGCCCTCGACGACCTGGCCGAGTCGTTCCGGGCCCGCCACGGCGCCCCGTCCACCGTGTTGGCGATCACCGCCGGGGCAGGGATCGTGCACCTGTCGGCCCCGCTGCACCCGGAGCGGGCCGGCACCCCGGCGGCCGACCACCCGGCGCCGGGCCCCGGCACCGCCTACCGGATCGCGTCGATGACCAAGTCGTTCACGGCGGCCGCTGTGCTCCAGCTCCGGGACCGGGGCCGCCTCCGCCTCGACGACGCCGTGGAGGATCACGTGCCCGAGCTGGCCGGGCTCTCGGGGCCAACGGCCGACAGCCGGGCCGTGACCATCCGCCAGCTGGCGTCGATGGCGGGCGGCCTGGCCAGCGACGACCCCTGGGCCGACCGGCTGCTCGACGCCGACGACGTCACCATGGACGCCCTGTTCCGCTCGGGCGCCACGTTCGCCACCGCCCCCGGCACCGCCTTCGTCTACTCCAACTACGGCTACGCCATGCTGGGCCGGGTGATCACGGCCGCCGCCGGCCGCCCCTTCCAGGAGCACATCACGGCTGAGCTGCTCGAGCCGCTCGGCCTCGCCGGCACAGGGTGGGTCCCTCCACCGCTCTCGGGCGCACCCCAGGGGGTGGCGCCGGCCTGCTGGCTGGTCGACGGGAAGCTGGTGGCCGAACCGGTGCTGGCCGACGGCGGGTTCGCCGCCATGGGCGGCCTGTGGAGCACGGCGGCCGACATCGCCCGCTGGTCGGGATGGTTGGCCGATGCCTTCCCAGCCCGCGACGGCCCCGACGACCCCGTGCTCTGCCGGGCCTCCCGGCGGGAGATGCAGCAGGTGGCCACGGCCTGGCCGCCCCAGATCACCGCCGACGGGGCCGGCGGCGCCGCCCCCCGGGTGACAGCCGGTGGCTACGGCTACGGGCTCAACGTCGCCCTCGACTCCCGCCTCGGCTTCATGGTGCAGCACAGCGGCGGGCTGCCCGGCTACGGGTCGAACATGCGGTGGCTCCCGAACCGGGGGGTGGGGGCGGTGGCCCTGGCCAACCTGCGGTACGCCCCGGCCCGCCACCTCACCCTGGCCGCCCTCGATCTCCTGGCCGACGCCGGTGCCGTCGCCGAGCGCCCGGAACCGCCCCCGGCGGAGCTGGCGGCGGCGGCCGAGCGGCTGGTGGCGCTGCTCAACCGATGGGACGACGGCCCGGCCTCGGAGCTGTTCGCCTTCAACGTCGATCTCGACGAGCCGTTGGCCCGGCGCCGTCAGCAGGCGGCCGAGCGCCTGGCCGGCCACGGGCCCCTGGCCATCCGCTCGATCCGGGCCGTCAACCGGGCCGAGGCCGACGTGGAGGTGGTCGACGGCCGGGGCCACCGCGTGCTGCTGGCGATCATGCTCAGCGGCGAGCCGGGGGCACGGATCCAGTGGTACGAGCTCGACGAACCGCCTCCCGCCCAGCCGCCCCACGCCGCCACCGACGAGCCCTGATCGGGCCCGGCACCCGGCGGCCCGACCGGAACACGGCGCCGGGCCCGACTCAATGGCGCCCGGATGGCGGCCTGTCGGTTGGCACGGTCCTGTCGGTTGGCACGGTCCTGTCGGTTGGCACGGCCCTGTCGGTCGGCACGATCACGGTGGCGGCTATGGCCATGGCCCCGATGGCCACGAACGCCGGGGTGTAGCCCCAGCGGTCGATCGCTTCCCCCGCCAGGGGCCCGGTGAGCAGGGCCGCCGCCCCCAGCGAGGTGTAGAGCCCGCCCAGCACGGCCCCCAGGCCCACGGCGCCGAACCGCTGGGCGGCCACGGTGGGGGCGAGGCCGATCGTGCCCCCGTAGCCGGTGCCGGCCAGGGCGGCGTAGGCCAGCAGCGCCGGGTAGGAGCCACCGGCGATCAGCCACAGCCCCAGGCTGGCGGCCAGGAACCCGAGGCTGAGGCGGAACAGGGCACCCGACCCCACCCGCCGCCCCAGGGCGGTGAGGAGCACCCGCCCGCCGGCCGAGAAGATGCCGAGGAGGGAGGCGGCGAAGGCGGCCCGGCTGGCCGACAGGCCCTCGTCGGTGATGTAGCTGGGCAGGAAGATGAGGCCGATGTAGATGGCGGGGCACACCAGCAGCAGGGCCAGGTACAGGCGGGTGAAGCCCGGGCTGGTGAGGGCCGGCCGCAGCACGGCCAGCATCGAGGCCCGGGTGCCGGCGCCGTGGCGGGGCTGGCGGGCGAACACCCGGGAGCCGAGGCCCAGCACGACCAGGGCCAGCACGGCGTACCCCCGGTAGGTGGCCCGCCAGCCGCTGGTCCGCACCGTCCACTCCAGGATGGGAGCGGCCACCGCCGTGCCGATGCCGACGCCGGCCACCACGATCCCCACCAGGGCCGGGGCCCGAGGGCTGGGGAGGGCGGCGATGTGGGCCACCACCGGCACATAGGCCAGGCTGGCCGCCACCCCGCCCAGCACCCCGTAGGCCAACACCACCAGCCACAGGGAAGGGGCCACGCTGGCCAGGGCCAGGCCGGCCGACAGGGCCACCCCGCCGGCGGCCAGCGTCCGGTGGGTGCCGAACCGGTCGGCCAGCCAGCCGGTGAACGGCCCGACGAAGAACAGCAGGAAGGCGCTGATGGCGGGCATGAGGGCCACGGCGGAACGGCGGGCGTCGAGGTCTTCCCGGATCGGGTCGAGCACCACGCCGAAGGTGTAGAGCACGCCGAACAGCACGCCCTCCACGGCGAACCCGGCAGCGGCGATGGCGATGTCCTGGCCCCAGGTCCGGGGCTCGGAGGCTGGCCCGGCCATCACCGGCTCGCTGGTTCCGCCGGCGCCATGGTCCGTCTGTGTCATGACCCTGCCCGGCCCCCTGCCCCCGATGGTTTGAGGGGCGGCCCAATCGTAGGCCTCCCGCTGCCGGGCTGGTGGAGGTCGCCGTCGTACGGCTGGCCCGGAGAGCCCTCGAACTCTGACATCCCGTGCAGCTCTGGCGCCTGCGGCGTCAGAGATCGCCGCAGTGGGACCGGGTCAGGCCGACCGGGCGGGGCGGGTTCGGTCGCTCAGCGGGCCAGGGCGGCGGTGCGGGCCTCGACCAGGGCGTCGAGCAGGCGGGAGGCGCCGAAACGGAACCGGGCCGGCTGCACGGCGTCGGGCCCGAGGATGGCCTCCACCAGGGCGGCGTAGAGGCGGGCGTCGTCGACCGTGCGCAGCCCGCCGGCCACCTTCACGCCCACCGTGCGGCCCGTCTCGGCCGAGAACCGGGCCACGGCCAGCGCCATCGTGACGACCGACTCGGGGGTGGCCGACACGGCGATCTTGCCCGTGCTGGTCTTGATGAAGTCGGCCCCGGCCGCCATGGCCAGCATCGCCGCCCGGGTCACGGCGTCGGTGCCGCCCAGCTCGCCCGTCTCCAGGATCACCTTCACCGGGCGGCCGTGGGCCGCTGCCACCGAGGCGACCACGTCGGCGTGGGCCGTGGCCAGGTCCCCGGCCAGGAAGGCGCCCCGGTTCAGCACGATGTCGATCTCGTCGGCCCCGGCCGCAACGGCAGCCTCGATGTCGGCCAGGCGGACCGGCAGGGGCGACTGCCCGCTGGGGAAGGCGCCGGCCACACTGGCCACCTCCACCGTCGAGCCGGTGACGGCCGCCACCGCCGCCGGGACCAGGCTGGGGTACACGCACACCGCGGCCACGGGGGCCAGGGTGGGATCGGCCGGGTCGGGCCGAACGGCCCGCTGGCCGAGGGCCGTGACCCGGGCCGGGGTGTCGGAGCCCTCCAGCGTGGTCAGATCGACGCACGACACGAGCCGGGCCAACTCGTCGGCCGGGGCCGGTTTGGCGGCCACGGCGTCGTTGGCGGCGGCGATGCGGGCCTCGATGTCGGCCGCCGCCGGGGGCTCGGCCCAGCCGAGCACGGTGGTCAGGTCGGTGTCGAGCGGTGCAGCCATCGGCTCGGCGGGTTCCGGGGCCCTCAGAGCCCGAGGCCGCTGAGGTAGTAGCTGACGTCGCTGACCGTGCGGACCAGGTCGGGATGGTCGGTCTCGAACTTGCCGGCGGCTTCGCTCAGGCGGCCGAAGGCGCTGCCCACGGTTTCCCGGTCTCCGTCGTCGGCCTCGCCTTCGGGTTCGGCTGGCACGGGATTGCGGACCACGAGCACGTCGACCGGGCAGTCCAGCACGAGGCGGGCCGACACCTGCCCCATCGGCGGGCCGGTCTGGCCCCCGCCCGCCGGCCCGGTGGCCCGGCTGAGGCCGTGGGAGCCCACGAGCACCAGGTCCGCCCCCACTTCGGCCGCCACGGCCAGGATGGCCTCGGCCGGCTGGCCCGGCGGGTCGTAGGCCAGGAACTCGATGTCGGCCGCCTCCAGCAGCTCCGACGCCTCGGCCAGGGCGGCCCGGGGCCCCATATCGGGCTGGACCTCGTCCCGGAAGGGCTCGGGAAGGGCCTGGCGGAGGTAGGCGATCTGGGCCTCGGTGAGCGGCTGGTAGGCGCTCACCACATGGATGGCGGCCCGCTGGTGGCCGGCGGTGGCCACGGCGATCGCCCGCCGTAGGGCGAGACGGGCGCCGGACGAGCCGTCGGTGCCGACGACGATCGAGCGGTACATGGGCACAGGGTAGCGACGGGCGGTGACACTCCCAGGGTCGAAGGTCACCGAGCTGGCTGCCGCCCGGCCGGACATCCCCTAGGGCCAGCGTACGCCCCCGCTTCCGATCCGGGCCAGCAGCCGCCGGGCGCCCGCTTCCACCTCATTCGCCACCGCCAGTTGCTCGCCGGGGTGGTAGGGCCGGCGCTGCAGCATCGCTTCCAACTCCTCGCGTTGGACCACGTCCATCGGACGGAAGATCCGGCTCATCGCCAGACCCTGGGCGGAGCGGAGCTGGTTGAGCACCGCCCGTACCTCGCGGACGCGGCGGGCCGCCTCGGCGTGGCCCCGGAGGCGGTGCTGGTACTGGTCGTCGAAGCGCTCCCGGTAGGCATCGAGGTCTCGCTCGAGATGGTCGCACCACTCGGCGATCAACGGGTACCGGGGTCGGCTCGACGCCAGCTCGTCGTCCAGGTGGCCCAGCAGCACGGCGACCCGAGCCGGGCGTTGGAGTATGTGCGGCGTCATGTCGCCGCGGTGCGCCGTGGTCAGGGCCCCGAAGCGGACCCACCTCTCCCGACAGCGGGCCAGCCGGCCCGGGGCGTCGGCCCGGGCCGAGTCGAGCTGGCGGCAACGCTCACTCAGCTCGCTGGCGAGACGGAGGGCCACCCCCAGCAGGAGGTTGGCCTGCTCGAGGGCCCGGCCCGCCTCGTCCAGACGGCTCTGCGGCCGGCAGGTCGCCCCGTCCCCATCCTGGTCGATGCCGGCCGCTTCCGCCGCCCGGCCGGTCGCCTGTCGGGCTTCGGTCAGCGCCTCCGCCGCTCGATCCGGGTGTGACAGCACCGGGGCCAGCGAATCGGGGTGGTGGAGCCGTGCCCGTTCGGCCAGCGCGGCCCGGGCCTCGTCGACCCAGCGGTCGGCCGCATCCAGGGCGACCACGAGATGGTCGTGCCACTGGCGCAAGGCGGGGGCGCGCTCGTTCAGGACCGTGAGGTGATGGCTGAGGGAGACCAACTCGGCCTCGGCCGATTCCAGCCGGTCGGAAACCGCGATCCAATCGTCGGCGACGCGGGCGAGGTCGGTGGAGAAGATTCGTGGGTGCAGCTGCCGCAGCTGGTTCTCGTGACGGTGGACCGCCCATCCCTCGGCCCGGCGGGTCTGTAGAAGCCGCTCGGCCTGGGCGTAGCCGAGCGCCAGGCCCCGGAGCTTGGCTGGGGCGGTGGTCCGTATGCGGTCGATGCGCAGGCCATAGGCCTCCAGCGCCGTCACGGCCCGATCGCTGGCATCGAGCCGGGTGCGGAACTCGGCGAGGGTCATGCGGGCCTGATCGAGCTCGGACCGCGACGCCCCGTCAATGCCGCCCGGTGTGGCCCGGGCGAAGGCGGTCCCGGCCTGCTCGGCCTGTTCCGCCGCCCCCTGGACCCCGGCGAACAACTGCCGGAGCACGTGCTCTGACCGACCCGTCGAGACCCGCAGCCAGCGGTCAGCGCTCGCTCCGGATCGCACCAGTCTCTCCCGGAGCAGGCTCAGCCGCCGCCACTCGGCCCCGGCGTCGGCCGCCAGCGCCTCGCGCTCCCGGGCTCGTCGGCGCCACCAGTCGGATGCCAAGTGGGCCTCCCAACCCTCGGCTCCTCCCCTCCGTCAGTTAGCCCGATCCGGCGCCGGGGGGCAAACGGATTTCCGACACCGGCCGTTTGTCGGCGTGTCCCACCAGCTCGTTGCCCTCCATCGCCTACGGTCCCCGATCGTCGCTCTCGACCTATGCCACGAGACGCCGGGCGGCGAGGACGCCGGCTGCTGGCCTAGCGTGACCGCCATGAGCACCGCACCCGAGCCCGCCCGCACCGACCTCGACCTGCTCCGGGAGGCCACCGACCGGCTGCTGGCCACCGTGGCCGGCCTCGATGCCGCCGCCGTGGCCGCCCCCTCCGTGCTGCCCGGCTGGAGCCGGGGCCACGTGCTCACCCACCTGGCCCGCAACGCCGACGGGGTCCGCACGCTGGCCCTGTCGGCCCGCACCGGGGCCCCGTTCGGCATGTACCCGGGGCGGCCGCTGCGCAACGCCGACATCGACGCCGGCGCCACCCGCCCGGCCGACGTGATCCTGCTCGATGTGCGGGCCGCGGCCGAGCGTCTGGCCGCCGAGCTGGAGGCCATGCCGGCTGAGGCGTGGGCGGCCACGATCAGCCCGTTCGCTCCGGCGTCGGCCGAGCCCCGGTTGCCGGCGTCGGCCCTGCCCGGGCTGCGGATGCGGGAGGTGGAGGCCCACCACATCGACCTCGACCTCGGCTACACCTGGGCCCACTCGCCGGCCCCGATGCTGGCATCGATGCTGGATCAGCTCCCCGGCCGGTTCTCCGGTTCCGACCTGGCGCCGCTCACGGTCCGGGCCGCCGACCTGGGCCGTAGCTGGACCGTGGGCGACGAGGGCGGGCCCGTGATCGAGGGCTCGGCCGCCGACCTCCTGGCGTGGGCCACCGGGCGGTCCGCCGGCGACGGCCTCACCTGCTCCTCCGGCCCCGTCCCCGCCTCGCCCGGCTGGGGCTGACCCCACCCCACCCCACCCCCACACCCCACCCCCCACGCCCCTCCGTCTTTTCACGGAGGGCGTCGCCGGTGACTGGCTGGGTGAAAAGTCGGGCCGGGCCGCGGAGGGGCGGGATGCGCCAGGCTCAGCCCTCGGGGTCGGCGAAGGTGACGAGGACCTGGTTCGACTGCACCTGGTCGCCCGGGGCCACCCGCACCTCGTCCACCGTGCCGGCCCCCGCCGCCGACAGGGTGTGCAGCATCTTCATGGCCTCGATCACCACCACCGGATCGCCGCCCCCCACGTGCTGCCCCGGTTCCACCAGCACCTCGGCCACGGCGGCGGGGAAGGGGGCGGTGACGGCGGAGGCCGAGCCGTGGCCACTGCCGGCCGCCGGGGCCCAGCGCTCGCTGCGGCTCACCACATCGAAGCTGTGGGTGTAGCCGCCCACGTTGACGGCCACCGACCGGCCGCCCCGGTCCACCGAGGCGGCCACCCGGCGGCCGGCGTCGGCACCGTTGTCCACGATCTCCAGGCGGCCGTCGCCCTCCCAGCGGGCGGCGGTCGAGCCGTCCAGCTCCACCTCGTGGGTCTCGGCCGGGGTGCCGACCCCGCCGGCGCCGAGCGGACGAAGGGCCACAACGGCCCGGGGCCGGTGGGGTGTGAGACGGAACGGGCCCATGGCGGCCCAGGGTGCTGCGCCCCGGGCGCCGGCCGCCGCTGTGCGCCAGGCCAGCGCCGCCTCGGTGAGGGCCGGCGGGGGCGACGGCGGTACGTCCGTCTCGTCGAGGAACCGGGTGGTCACCCGGCCCGCCACCACCGGAGGCTGGTCCACCAGCCATCGCTGGAACCCGGTGTTGGTCACCAGCCCGCCGAGCACCAGGCCGTCGAGGGCGGCGGCCAGCTTGCGGCGGGCCGCCTCCCGGTCGGGGCCGTGGGTGATGAGCTTGGCCACCATCGAGTCGTAGAACGGGGTGATGGCGCTGCCCTCCACCACCGCCGCATCCCACCGCACGCCGGCCGGCACCCGGAGATGGGTGACGGTGCCGATCTGGGGGGCGAACCCGTTGGCCGGGTCCTCGGCGTTGATGCGAGCCTCGAAGGCGTGCCCGGTGAACGTGACCGACTCCTGGGCCACGGCCAGCGGCTCGCCGGCGGCCGAGCGCAGCATCAGCTCCACCAGGTCGACGCCGGTGACGTACTCGGTGACGGGATGCTCCACCTGGAGCCGGGTGTTCATCTCCAGGAAGAAGAAGTCGCCGGTCTCGTCATCGACGATGAACTCCATGGTGCCGGCCGAGTCGTAGCCGATCGAGCGGGCCAGGCTCACGGCGGCGGACTGCAGCCCGCTCCGGGTGGCGTCGGGCAGGTTGGGGGCGGGCGCCTCCTCCAGCACCTTCTGGTACCGGCGCTGCACCGAGCACTCCCGGGTGCCGAGGTGGATCACGGTGCCGTGGCGGTCTCCCACCACCTGCACCTCCACGTGGCGGGGACGCTGGATGTAGCGCTCCACGATCACGGCGCCGTCGCCGAAGGACCGCTCGGCCTCGGATGACGCCTCCCGCAGGGCGGCGGCGAACCCGGCCGGCTCGTGCACGATGCGGATGCCCTTCCCCCCGCCGCCGGCCGCCGCCTTGATCAGCACGGGGTAGCCGATACCGCTGGCGGCGTCGGCCAGGGCCGCCGGATCCTGCGAGGAGTCGAAGCCGGGGATGATCGGCACCCCGGCGGCGGCCGCCAGACGGCGGGCCTCGATCTTGGATCCCATGGCCTCGATGGCCTCCGGGTGGGGTCCGATCCAGGTGGCGCCGGCGGCCTGCACGGCCCGGGCGAAGGCGGCGTTCTCGGCCAGGAAGCCGTAGCCGGGGTGCACGGCATCGGCCCCCGAGGCCTCCAGGGCGGCCAGGAGGCGCTCGATCGACAGGTAGGAGGCGGCCAGCTCGGCCGGGCCCAGGCGCACGGCGGCGTCGGCCTCGGCCACGAACGGGGCGCCAGCGTCGGGGTCGGCGTAGACGGCCACCGTCTGATGGCCGAGTCGGCGGGCGGTGGCCATCACCCGGCGGGCGATCTCCCCCCGGTTGGCGACGAGGACCCTCACGACAGCGGACGCCGGCGCAGGCCGGTTGACGGAGACGACGAGGTGGGCGCAGCCATGGCCCGGGAGCGTACCCCAGCCGCCCGGCGCCGGTCCTGTCCGCCGGCGGCGGGACGGCCGAGGCCCCCGGTGCTCAGCCGGAGCGGTCGGCCACCGCCACCCGGCTCGCCGCCAGGTGCCGCCGGGCCTCGGGCTCCAGGCCGAGGCGGGTGGCGGCGCTCAACAGATCCTCGTCGGCCCCCACCTCGAACCCGTGCCCGGTCAGGAGGCCGGCCATGGCCGACGGCGACCACGACGACCGGCGGGGCTCGCCCGCCGTGGGGCTCCGCCGCCGGGCCAGCCGGCTCAGCCCGCTGAACACCGCCAACCCCACCCGCGACGACAGGGCCCGCTCCTCGTAGTTCACCACCAGCCGGCTCCCCGGTGCCGATCGTTCGCCCACCGCCGCCATGGTGGCCGCCACCTGAGCCCGGGTCAGGTACATCACCACCCCCTCCCACACCCACGTGGTGGGCCGCTCGGCCAGGTGCCCGGCGCCGGCCAGCGCGCCGTCGAGGGAATCGACGGCGAAGTCCACCGGCACGAACCGCACCGAGCGGGCCACGAGGCGGCGGCGCCCGATCCGGTCCCGCTTGTCGGCCTGCGACGCCGGGTGGTCGACCTCCCACACCGCCACGCCGGCCAGTGCCGCCAGGCGCCAGGCCCGGGCATCGAGCCCGGCTCCCAGCACCACCACCTGAGGGTTGGCCGCCTCCTCGATGGCCTCGTCGATCAGGATCGTCCGGGCCGTCAGCAGCACCGACGATGCCCGCATCACCTCGTACAGCAGGCGGTCGCCCAGGCGCCGGGGCCGGCTGCCGCTCCGCACAGCGTCGACCACCACCACCTCGTCGGGTCGCAGCAGCTCCCGGGACACGGGATCGCTGAACCGCCCAGGGGCCAGGCGCCCGTCGGCCGCGGCCCGGCACTGGGTGACGAGGACCGCCGTTCGGCTGGCCGAGCCTTCCTCCACGCCGCGACCATAGCCCGGCTTCAGCGGTTGCGGATCGGCCGACCCCCCGGCGATGGAGCTCGAACCGGGGGCGCGATGGGCGCGCTCAGCGCTCGGGACGGGCCCCAGACCCGGCCGGGTCGGGCCCGGTCACATGCGGTAGACGAGGCCCCGGCCCAGCGCCGGCTCGTCCTGGCGGGCGGCCAGGGCCAGGCACAGGCCCAGCGTGTCGCGCGTGTCCACCGGGTCGATCAGGCCGTCGTCCCACAGCCGGGAGGTGGCGTAGTAGGGGTCGCTCTGGGTCTCGTACTGCTCGGCCACCTCGGCCCGCAGGGCCGCCACCTGCTCCGGGGTGGTCTGGTCTGCCTTCAAACCGGCGAGGCGGATGTCGACCAGCACCGTCTGGGCCGTCTCGGCCGACATGGTGGCGATGCGGGAGTTGGGCCAGGCGAACAGGAACCGGGGGTTGAACCCCCGCCCGCACATGCCGTAGTTGCCGGCCCCATAGGAGCCGCCCACCAGCACCGTGTAGCGGGGGACGGTGGCGTTGGCCACGGCGGCCACCATCTTGGCCCCGTGCTTGGCGATGCCGGCCGCCTCCGAATCTCGCCCCACCATGTAGCCCGTGGTGTTCTGGAGGAACACCAGCGGCACCCGGCGCTGCTCGCACAGCTCGATGAAGTGGGTGGCCTTGAGGGCCGACTCGCTGAAGATGATCCCGTTGTTGGCGATGACGCCCACCAGATGGCCCCAGATCCGGGCGAACCCGCACACGATCGAGGGGCCCCACTCCGGCTTGAACGGCGCGAAACGGGAGCCGTCGACGAGGCGGGCGATGATCTCGGTGGCCTCGAACGGGATCCGGTCGTCGGCCGACACGATCCCGTACAGCTCGGCCGGGTCGTAGGCCGGGGGCTCGGGCTCCTCCCAGCTGGCCCAGGCCTGGCGGTCGTCGATGCGGCGCTGGTTGGTGCTCTGGCACAGGTCCCGCAGCAGCCCGTAGGCCTCGGTCTCGGTGGACGTGATGTAGTCGCTCACGCCCGAGGTCCGGGTGTGGAGCACGGCACCGCCCAGGTCGTCGGGCTCGATGATCTCGCCCAGCGCGGCCTTCACGATCGGGGGCCCGCCCAGGTAGATGCGGCCGATCCCGTCGACCATGATCACCTCGTCGGACAGGGCCGGGATGTAGGCCCCGCCGGCGGTGCAGCCGCCCAGCACCACCGACAGCTGGGGCAACCCCATCCCCGACAGCCGGGCCTGGCGGTAGAACGAGCCGCCGAAGTGGTCCTTGTCGGGGAAGATGTCGTCCTGCAGGGGGAGGAAGGCACCGCCCGAGTCGACCAGGTAGATCACGCCCAGCCCGTTCTCCTCGGCGATCTGCTGGGCCCGGACGTGCTTCTTGATCGACACCGGCAGCAGCGAGCCGCCCTTCACCGTGGCGTCGTTGGCGATGAACATGTAGGGCACGCCGTGGACCAGGCCGATGGCGGTGACGATGCCGGCGCCGGGAGCCGAATCGTCGTACTGGCCCCAGCCCGACAGCGTCGACAGCTCCAGCACCGGGGTGTCGGCGTCTACCACGTGGTCGATCCGGTCCCGCACCATGATCTTGCCCCGGGCCAGGTGGCGTTCGATCGAGACCGTGCGGCCGGGGCCGCCGTCGATCACCCACTGCATGCGTTCCCGCAGCACCTCGACGAGCTTGGCGTTGGCCGCCGTGTTCGTGGCGAAGAGGGCGGATCCGGTGTCGATGCGGGAGCTGATCGGTCTCATCTCGGCAAGCCTGGGTTTCGATCGGGGCGCGGTCGGGCCGCCTGGTACGACCCCGGTTGCGGAGACTACCCCACCGGTGTGACGGCGGCGCAGTTGACGGGATTGATCGACCGATTAATATCGATCACATGATCAAGGAGTCGGCCCGGGTGGTAGGTCGAGGGGAGCGCGTGGTGCGGGGCGCCGGCCTGGGCTCGGTGGCCGGGGCCGGCGGGGGCTCGGCCGCCGCCGCCGGGGTGGCGCTGCTGCTGGTGGCCGAGGACCGGAACCTCAGCGGTGGCGCCGGGATGATGACGGCGGCGGTGCTGGTGGCGGTGCTGTTCGGCCTGGTGATCGGGGCGGTGGCGGGTGCGCTGGGCGGCCTGGTGGTCGGTGTTCTCCGGGCCGAGCGGGCAGCCCCGGCGGTGGGGGCCGGGGCTGCGGTGGGCGTGGGCTGGGCCGTGGCGGGCGACCTGGTGGCCGGGCTCGGTGGGGCGGCGGCCATGGTGGTGGTCCTGGGCCCGGTGGGGTGGTTCACCGGCTGCTGGTTCCGCCGGGCCATCGCCGGCGCCGGCGATCCTGCCCCCGCCGGCCGGGCGGAACTGGGACCCGGGAGCGATTCCGGGGGATGATGGCGGGCGTGGCAACCACGGCTCCTCCCCCCATCGCCGCCGCCAACCTCTCCCGTTCCCAGCTGAGCTGGCTGATGGGCGGGCTCCTGCTCGGCTTGTTCCTGTCGTCGACCGAGCAGAGCGTGGTGGCCACCGCCCTGCCCACCATGGCCGGGGAGCTGGGGGCGGCCAGCCGCATCGCCTGGGTGGTGTCGGCCTACCTGCTCACCTCCACCATCACCACACCCCTCTACGGCAAGATGTCGGACCTGTTCGGCCGGCGCATCGTGTACCAGACGTCGATCGCGGTGTTCGTGGTGGGCTCCGCCCTGTGTGCCCTGTCGCAGTCGATCAACCAGCTGGTGGCGGCCCGGGCCGTGCAGGGCCTCGGTGGCGGTGGGCTCATGTCGCTGGCCTTCGTGATCGTGGGCGACGTGGTGTCGCCCCGGGAGCGGGGCCGCTGGATCGGCCTGTTCACCACCGTGTTCACCGTGTCGGCCATCACCGGGCCGCTGTGGGGCGGGCTGCTGGTCGACGGGCCCGGCTGGCGCTGGATCTTCTGGGCCGTGGTGCCGGTGGCGCTGATCGCCCTGGCGGTCACGAACCGGGGCCTGCGTCTCCCCTTCGCCACCCGCCAGCGACCCATCGACTGGCTCGGCATCGCCCTGCTGGTGGTGGCCTCCACCGGCCTGATCCTGGTGCCGATCTGGGGGGGCGAAGCCTACGGGTGGACGAGCTGGCAGCTGATGGCGGCCGGCGCGGTGGGGGTGGTGGGCACGGCGCTGTTCGCCTGGCAGGAGCAGCGGGCGGTGGAACCGATCATCCCCCTGCGGCTGTTCCGGGACCGCACGGTGGTGGCCATCTTCATCATGGGCTTCTGCCTGATGGCGTCGCTCCTGTCGGTCACCACCTTCATGCCCCTGTTCCTCCAGGTGGCGACGGGGGTGACGGCCACCCGATCGGGCCTGATGATGATCCCCCAGAGCATCGGGATCAGCCTCATGGCCACGGCCGGGGGGCTGCTCGTCACCCGCACCGGGCGGTACAAGTGGACGATGCTGGTGGGCGGGGCGGTGGCCGCCGGAGGGCTGGCCCTGCTGACCCGGATCGGGCCCGACACCGGCGCCCTCGACCTGGCCCCTACCCTGTTCATCCTGGGCGTGGGCCTGGGCCTGATCTTCCCCAACCTCACGCTGTCGGTGCAGAACGCGGCCGGGGTGGAGGATCTGGGGATCGCCACCTCCACGTCGAACTTCTTCCGGTCGATGGGGGGAGCGTTCGGCGCCGCCATCGCCGGTGCCCTGCTCACCCGGAAGCTCGACGGCGAGCTCGTCGACCGCCTGGGAGCGTCCCGCCTGGCCGAGCTGGGCGGGGCCGAGGGGCTGGTGCGCACGCCCAAGGTGGTGCACGACCTCCCCGACGAGCTGCGCCGGGCCGTGGTGGAGGCCGTGGCCACCTCGGTGGTGTGGGTGATCACGCTGGCCATCCCGCTGCTGATCTTCGTGTGGCTGGTGGCCCTCGTCGTGAAGGAGACCCCGCTACGCACGAACTCGGCCCTGGGCGGCGGCACCACCACCCCGCCCGAGTAGTGCCGGTCCCCGGGCCCGGGTCGGCCCGTCCGACCGGTGCAGGCGGTGGGGCCGTGTCGGTGTGGGCCCCGATCGTGGCCGGTGCCGCCGACCGGGCGGAGGCCGACGCCCTGGCCGCGGCCGCCGCCGCGCTGAGGGTGGCCGAGGTGTCGCGCCACCCGCTGGGCCACGGCCGCTGGCTGCTCCAACTGTCGGGCGATCTGATGGCCGAGGACGTCACCGGTGACGCCACCCGGCACCAGATCGAGCCGGGGGACATCGCCCGGGCGGTGACCGAGCTGCGGGGAGCGGGATTCGCCGCACTGGCGGGCCCGCCCACCGAGGGGCACGCCACGGTGTGGGCCCGCCGGAACGGGCCGTCGTGGTTCGCTCCGGGGGCCTGTGTGTGCTTCCCCTGGACACCGGTCGACCGTGCCGCGGCCCAGCTGGCGGTGGAGATCGATCCCGGCGCCGGGTTCGGTGCCGGAGGGCACCCCACGACCCTCGGGCTGCTGGCGGGGCTCGTCGACCCGGCGGTGGTGGGCGGCGCCCCGGTGGGGCCCGGGGGCCTGGCCGACCTCGGCGGGCGCCGGGTGCTCGACGTGGGCTGCGGTACGGGGGTGCTGGCCATCGCCGCCGCCCTCCGGGGTGCCGCCCCGGTCGATGCCCTCGACATCGCTCCGGCCGCCCTCGCCGCCACCAGGGCCAACGCCGTCCGCAACGGGGTCGCCGACCGGGTGGAGCTGGTCGATGCCGACCTGGCCCGCTGCCCCGGCCCGTACGACGTGGTGGTGGCGAACATCCACGCCGAGGTGCTCGCCGCCCTGGCCCCCGAGCTGCGCCGGCTCGTGGCCCGCCCCGCCCCCGCTCAGCCGGCGGTACGGGCGGCCGAGCCCGGCGCCCGGGGTGAGCCACCCCGGGCGCCGGCCGAGCGGGAAGGCCGTCGGGGCCGGGAGCCCGCACCCGGGGGGCCGGGCCGCCGGGGCGGCCTGCTCGGGGTGAGCGGCCTGTCGGTGGCCCAGGTGTCGCGCCTGGAGGCGGCGCTGGCCCCGCTGCGCACGGTCCACCGCCACCACCTCGACGACTGGGTGACTCTCTGGCTCCGCTGGTGAGAGCCGGACTGGGGGCCGCTCCACCACCACGACGGGCCCACGGGCGCCGGGTTGGGATCGGCCAGCGGCCCCGGCTCGGGCTGGGGCAGCAGCCCGGCCGGCGGCCGCACCGGCCGGAATCGGGCCAGGCCGACGGACCAGGCCAGGCCGGCCGCCGGCACGGGGGCGGCCACCGCGGCGGCGCCGAGGCCCGGCAGCCCGGCCCGCATGCCCAGGGCCACGAACGCCGTGCTCACGGTGACGGCGGCGAGGGCCACCGAGCCGAGGAGCAGCACCCGGAGCAGCTGCTCGCCGTCGGTCCGGGGTCGGCCGTCGCTGCGCCACCCGCCGGGGGACTGGCGCCGGGCCGGGCCGAGCCGCCCGGGCTGGATGGGTCGGGCCGGTTGGAGCCGGCGGCGTCGCTCGGGCGGCAGCGGCCGCCGGGGCCGTAGATCGGGGGTCAACGGAGGAGGCATGGGCCGAGGGGTCCGTTCAGGGAGAGACAGAGCGGGAGCGGGGTGAGAGGGGCGCGCCCCGGGCCAGCCGAACCGCTGGCCGGGAAGGGGGCGCACCCCATCAGCCGAGGGCGAACAGGCGGGCGGCGGGAAGGCCACCCGCGCTGAGCGGGAGGTGGGCGTCCGGTCCGTCGTGGCCGGACAGTATCCCAAGGTGGACAGCCAGGCCGCCGCGGGTACCGATCGTGGCGAACAGCCCGAGGGCCGCCGCCTCCTCCCCGGAGAGCATCGGATTGGCCACGTCGACGGCCAGCCCGGTGGTGTGCTCGCTCCCGGCCCGCCCCAACGGATGCGTGGGGAGGGTGAGGTGGATGGTGTGCGCGCCGTGGGCGTGGGCCGGGTCGCCCGGCGGCCGGTAGCCCACGGCCACCCGCACCGGATGGCCCACCACCTCCCGATACCGCTCCAGCGCCACCAGGAGGCGCCGGTCGACCCGGATGGCGTGGTTGGTGAGCGTGAGGTGCGGGCCTCCCGGGGCCCGGAACTCCCGGAACCGGAAGTGGGGGGAGGCCAGGCCGCCGGCCGCCGCGCTGGCCCGCAGGGCGTCGATCGTGGCCTGATCGGGCCAGGCCCCCACCGCCAGCTCCTCGAAGGCGTAGCCGGCCTGGAAGTCCTCCACCGCCCGGCGGGTCATCGAGCCCAGGAACCCGTCGGTCCCCACCGGCCAGCCGCAGGAACGCAGCCACCGCTGTATGTCGCGGACCTGCGGCTTGGCCGGTGCGGGCGGTAGCTCCCGGAGCAGGACCGAGGCGAACGACCGGGCGTACCCGGCCACCACCCCCGCCCGGTCGCGCCGGGGCACCGTGCGGCGGGCGCCCACGTAGTCGGCTCGGACATCGTTGACGAACTCGGGCAGCGAACGGCCGGTGAAGCGGCCGTAGGTCACCCCCTGCACCAGGATGTCGGCCGCCACCTCCGGGGTCTGGACCAGCTCGGGGCAGTCCACCAGTGGCAGGTCGAGGTGCTGGGCCCACTGGCTGTAGGCCCGGCGGCCGACGATGGGCACGTAGCCCCGGCCCCGGAACCGGGGGCCGTCGCCCTCCTCGGTGTTGCCCAGCTCGGCCCGGCCCTCCCAGCCCCACCCGCTGGCCGGCTCCACCAGGCGGAGCCCCAGGTGGGACTCGTGGTGGGCCAGCGCCAGCACGTAGGCCGTCTGGGCCGAGCTGAGGTCGTGGCGCCGGCTGGTGGCCAGCAGCTGGCTGAGGTGGGGCTCAGCCTCGGCGTGGGTGCGGACCGCACGCAACAGTTCAGACGTCATCCCGCTCTCCTCCTCCCTGTCGGCCGCTTGGTGCTGATGCCGGATCTACGTCGCGGCTCCACCATTGTGGAACAGAGCTATGACAGTCTGTTTGGGAATTTACACGTGCCCGCCCTGACCGCCGTCGACCGTGATGGCGGCCCCGTTCACGTACGAGGCCGCCGGGGAGCACAGGAAAGCGATCACGGCCGCCACCTCCTCGGCTGTGCCGTAGCGCCCCACGGGCACCGTCTGGCCGTTGCGTTCCAGCACGGCCTCGGCCGTGGTGCCCGACGCCTGGGCCACCTCACCCGCCGCCCGCTCCCACATGGCGGTGTGGATGAGGCCCGGCAGGACCGAGTTGACCAGCACCCCGTCGCCCCCGTACTTGCCGGCCAGGGCCTTACCCGTCGCCACCATGGCCGCCTTCGAGGCGCCGTAGTCGACCAGGGCCGCCCCCGGATAGAACGCCGCCCCGCTGGCCACCATCACCACCCGACCCCACCGCTGGGAGCGCATGGCGGGCAGGCAGCGCCGGGTGCAGCGCACCGCCGACAGGAGGTTCAGCTCCAGCAGGCTCAGCCAATCGTCGTCGGTCATGTACAGGAAGTTGCGCGACGGCGACGCCCCCACGTTGTTGACCAGGATGTCGGCCGGGCCCTGATCGGCCTCGGCGGCGGCCAGGAAGGCCTCCACGGCGGCGCCGTCGCCCATGTCGGCCTCGTAGCCCCGCACGGTGCCCGGGGCTGCCGTGCCGGGGGCGGCGTTGGCGCCATAGGCGGCCAGCTCGGCCACCGCCTCGGGCGACCGGGCGCAGAAGGCCACGTCGGCGCCCTGGTCGGCCAGCATGCGCACCACGGCCGCCCCGATGCCGAGGCTGGCGCCCGTCACCACGGCCCGCCGGCCGCTCAGATCCACGTCGAGCACGAGAACGGACCCCCCCGAAAACGCCGGTACCCGGCGGGGAACCCCGCCGGGTACCGAGACTAGTCAGCCGACGGCGGGCGGTCAGCCCAGCGCGGCGATGGCGGCGTCGTAGTTCGGTTCCTGGGCGATCTCGGGCACCAGCTCGGTGTAGGTCACCTGGCCTGAGCCGTCGATCACCACCACCGCCCGGGCGCACAGCCCGGCCAGGGGGCCGTCGACCATGCCCACGCCGTAGTTCGTGAGGAACTCGGGGTTCTTGAAGGTCGAGGCGGTGGTGACGTTCTCGATACCCTCGGCCCCGCAGAACCGACCCTGGGCGAACGGCAGGTCGGCCGACACGCAGACCACCGCGGTGTTGTCGAGCCCGGCGGCCCGCTCGTTGAAGGTGCGCACGCTGGTGGCGCAGGTGGCGGTGTCGATCGAGGGGAAGATGTTCAGCACCACGTTCTTGCCGGCCAGGTCGCCGTTGGAGAGGGCGCTGAGGTCCTTCTGGGTGAGGGTGAAGGCGGGCGCCTGGGCCCCGACGGAGGGCAGGTCGCCGCTGGTGTTCACCGGGTTGCCCCGGAGCGCAGTCTGAGCCATTGGGTCGTATCTCCTCGATCGCCGCAAGTGATGGAGTGGTTCGCTGCAAACCCTACCGTTCGCCCCTCGTCAGGCCACCCTACTGCTGGCCGGCCCGCCGCCGGGCCGGGCGGCCTGCTCGCCGGTGGCCCGCGAGGGCAGGGCGAGGGCCACGAGCACGGCGGCCACCGCCGCCACCCCGGCGGCCACCAGCGAGGCGGCGGCGAACCCGTCGAGGAAGGCCTGGCTCACCTCGGCCACGTAGGCCGGGGCCTGGGCCCCGAGGCCGGGGGCCACGGCGGCCGCCGCCCCCACCGACTCCTCGGTGGCGGCCCGGGCCGCCTCCGGCAGCTGCGACACCACCGGCCCGGCGGCCAGGGCACCCACGTAGATCGAGTTGAACACGCTGCCCAGCACCGCCACTCCCAGGGTGCCGCCGAGCTCCCGGGTGGTGTCGTTCACGGCCGAGCCCACGCCGGCCTTGTCGGCGCTGAGCGACCCCATGATCGATTCGGTGGCGGGGGCGGTGGTGAAGCCGAGCCCCATGCCCAGCACCAGCATCTGGCCCACGATCTCGGTGTAGGGGGTGACGGCGGAGCCGGTGGAGATCCAGGCGAAGGCCGCCGCCATCAGGGCCAGGCCGGTGGCCACCACCTTGGTGGTGCCCAGCGCCCGCACGACGAAGGGGGCCACCACCGAGGCCGTGGCGATGGCCAGGGCCACCGGCAGGGTGCGCAGCCCGGCCTCCAGCGGGTCGTAGCCCCGAACCAGCTGGAAGTACTGGGTGACGAGGAACACGAAGCCGAACAGGGCGAAGAAGGCGGCGGTGACGGCCCCGCTGGCGGCGCTGAACCGTCGGTTGGCGAAGATCCGCACCGGGAGCATGGGCTGGGCCGTCCGCCGCTCCCACCACACGAACGTGGCCAGCAGGGCGGCGGCCAGGGTGAACCCGGCCCCGGTGGCGGGCGTGAGCCAGCCCCACTCGGGGGCCTCGATGATCGTGAACACCAGGCTGATGATGGCGGCGATGGACAGCACGAGCCCGGCCCGGTCCAGCGGCGGGGCCTCGGCGTCGCTCGAGTTGGGGACGATGGCCACGGTGGCGGCGATGGCCAGGATCACCACCGGCACGTTGACGAAGAACACCGATCCCCACCAGAAATGCTCGAGCAGCCAGCCGCCGGCGATCGGGCCGGTGGCGACGGCCAGGCCGCTCACCCCGCTCCAGATGCCGATGGCGGCCGCCCGCTCCCGGGGATCGCTGAAGACGTTGGTGAGGATGGCCAGCGTGGTGGGGAAGACCATGGCGGCCCCGATGCCCATCAGGGCCCGGGCCCCGATGAGGGTCCCGGCGCTGCCCATGGACCCGGCCAGGGCCGAGGTGGCGCCGAACACGACCAACCCGGCGACCAGCATCGGCTTGCGGCCGTAGCGGTCGCCCAGGCCGCCGGCGGCCAGCAGCAGGCCGGCGAAGACCACGAGGTAGGCGTCGACGATCCACTGGAGCTGGCGGGTGGTGGCCGACAGGTCCCGGGCCAGCGAGGGGAGGGCGACGTTGACGATCGTCCCGTCGACCACGGTGATGAACACGGTGAGGGCCAGCACGGCCAGCACGGCCCACCGCCGGGAGTGGGCGGCGCCGGCCGGCGTCTCGGGTCGGGGCCGGGCGGGGAGCGGTGGAGCGAGCGTCGGGGTCATCGGATCCTACTTTCGAAGGGTACTTGCCAATGTAAAGTTGACGATGACAAGTTGTCAACGAAAAGATGTACGCTCGGAAGGTGCTTTCCCCCTCCGGGTCCGGGTCGGTTCCGAGACATACTGGTTTCTGATGCCAGCTGCCGATCCCGCCGCCTCCAGCCGCTACCACCACGGTGACCTGCCCCGGGCCCTCAAGGCCGCCGCCGTCGAGCTGATCACCGAGAAGGGGGCGGCCGGGTTCTCCCTGCGGGAGGTGGCCCGGCGGGCCGGGGTGTCGCACGCCGCTCCCACCCACCACTTCGGCGACAGTGCCGGCCTCCTCACCGCCCTGGCCGAGGAGGGTTTCCGATACCTGCACGCCGCCCTGGTCGAGTCGGCCGAGGGCGCCACCTCGGCGGCCGACCGGTTGGTCCGCATCGCCCGGGCCTATGTGTCGGTGGCCCACGACCATCCGGCCCACTGCGCCGTGATGTTCCGGGCCGACCTGATCCGCCGCGACGATCCCGGCTGCCGGGAGTGGGGCGACAAGGCCTACCAGGAGCTGGCGTCGGGCCTCGAGGCGCTGCGGGACGAGGAGGGATCGAACCTCGACGTCGGGGAGGCGGCCGGCCTGTGCTGGTCCACCATGCAGGGCCTGGTGGTGCTGTACCCGGGCATGGTGGAGCGGGAGATCAAGCACGCGACCGAGGCCGGAGCCGAGGGCTACCGGCCCGAGAGCATCGAGGACCGGGCCGAGCGCTACGGCTACCTGCTCCTGGCCGGGCTCAGCCGATCCCGAGGAGCTTGACCGCCGAGATCAGGGCCGCCGCCCCCACGAAGTCCACGGTGGAGGTCACCAACGGCACACCCACGGTGTCGGGGTCGGCCCGGAAGCGCACGGCGGCGATCGTGCCGAAGTACGCCAGGGCCAGCACGAACACCACGGCCCCCACCGCCCCCACCAGCGACACGGCGGTCATGGCCAGTATCCCCGGGGTGTCCTTGCCCAGCAGCCGGGCCGTCAGGTCGGCCCCCAGGCCGTTGAAGCAGTAGACGGGCACGGCCAGCACGGCCAGCAGCCGCATGCCTTCCCGTACCGCCCGCTCCGGCCGCCACCCGGGGGCGACCATGCCCAGGTGCAGGCTGGTGGCCAGGCTGGTCGACAGCAGGCCGCCCAGCGCCCCCGCGCTCGAGACGAAGGCCGGCAGCAGCACCAGCAGGGCCGGGTAGCGTTTGAACGTCTCCAGCTGGTGCTCCAGGGTGACGCCGGCCAGGCTGGACAGCACGGCGGCCAGGGTGAGCACCGGCACCGAGTCCCGCATGATCTGGCGCAGCCGGGGCCGGGCCGACCAGAGCCCCCGCACGCCGGCGGCGAGGGCCATCACGGAGGCGACCAGGGCCACGACCTCGGTGGGGAAGCTCCGGCCCACCACGAAGGTGGCGGCCCACAGGCAGGGCACGGTCACCACGTCGCCCAGGGTCGACACCGCCGGGGCCACCAGGTTGTCGAGGTCCCAGCCCTGGCGTACGGCCAGGGCCACCAGGGTGAGCGTGGCCAGCAGCACGATCCCGGAGGCCAGCAGCCCACCGACCAGGGCGATCGTGGTGAGGTCGAGCACCGACACCGATCCCTCCACCCGCCCCACGGTGTACATGCCCTTGGCCACCAGGGCCAGGATGGGGGCCAGGGCGGCGGTGAGCAGCATGGAGCTGGCCACGTTGTCGCCCAGCACGGTGCCGGGGGCGAGCGACGGGCGGTAGTCGCCCAGGTGGACCGAGGTGGAGATGCGGCTCCCGAGGGCGGAGAACAGGTTGCCCCGCAGCCCGATGGCCGCCGGCACCATCACCAGCAGGCCGGGGAAGTCGGTGAAGGTGTCGGTGATCGAGCCCAGAATCGCCCCCGCCACCAGGCTGGTGAGCGAGTTGAGGCCGAGCGCCACGAGGCTCTGGGCCGAGCTGCGGGTGTCGGGGCCGAGCAGGGCCAGCAGTCGGCGGGGCGCGGGGGCGAGGCGGCGGGGCCGGGGGAGCCGGGAATCCAGGACCGGTCGCCAGCCCGGACGCCAGGCCCAGAGCCGGAAGGGAGGCAGGGCACGGCGAGCGATTGGCAATTCTGCCCGAAAAGAGGAGCGGCCCGGTCCTGATCGCTAGCATCCCGCCTGCGTCAACAGTGATCTGCAACGATGTCGACCACTGAGCCTGTTCAGCCGGGGCGGCCGAAAGAGGGGAGAGGGCCTCAATCATGATCAAGTCCAACGTCATCTCAAGGCGAGCGTCGCGGCGGATCGCCACCGCGGGTGCTGTCGCCGTGGCCGCACTGCTCACCGGGCTGAACGGCTCGCCGGTGTCGGCCGAGACCATCGAGGTCGAGGTGGGCACCCAGGTGTTCTCCGGCGCCGCCGGTTCCACCGTCACCCTCGGCTCGACCGACGTGCCGGCCGCCCTCAAGGGCCAGAGCTGCAACCTGGCGGTGGAGATCATCAACCAGGACTCGGTGCACCCC
Organism: Acidimicrobiales bacterium; assembly: GCA_041394285.1. Classification (GTDB taxonomy): domain Bacteria; phylum Actinomycetota; class Acidimicrobiia; order Acidimicrobiales; family SZUA-35; genus CADEDH01. The sequence continues at coordinate 250,185 of JAWKIL010000005.1, forward strand.
GGCAACTCCATCTCGGTCACCAGCGGCTCCAGCAGCGTCAAGATCGACAAGGTCGAGGAGGAGCCTGACACCACCGTCAAGGGCGGCGGTGTGCTCACGCTGGACAGCACGGTCGAGATCAAGCTGACGTTCGGCGCCGAGGGCACCTCCAGCATCGGCTCGGACCTCAAGGTCACCTGCGAGACCCTGCCCCCGGCTCCGCCCGCCCCGCCGGTGAAGCAGACCCCGAAGTTCACCGGCTGATCAACCGCCCGGTGCTGGTGCGTTCCCCTCGGCACCTGATCCCGTCGCTGCTCGTCACCGCCGCGCTGGCCCTGGCCGGCTGCGGCGGGGGCTCCGGTGGCGACACGGCCACGGCCACGGTCACCTCGGCCGCGCCGGTGGCCCCCACGGCCAGCATCGCCATCCTGCCGCCCGGCTCCGACACGGCGCCGGGCGTCGGCGCGCCCGGTACCACCACTGCGCCCGGTACCGGGTCGGCCTCTCCCGGCCCCGCCCCCGGCGCCGGGCCGGGCCCGGCGGCGTCGCACCCCGTCCTCGCCGACGTGCCCACGTCGGTGACCGTGGTGGCCACGGCCACCGTGCCCAAGCTGACGGCCCGGTCCGAGCCGAGCGACGGAGCGAAGGCGGTGGCGTCGCTGGCCAACCCGATCCCGTCGGGCACGCCGCTGGTGGTGCAGGTGGTACCCGGGTCGGCCGGTTCGGCCGACGGGGAGTGGATCGAGGCGCTGCTCCCGGTGGAGCCGAACGGGACCACGGGCTGGGTACGCAAGAGCGAGGTCCAGCTGTCGAGCACGCCGTACCGGATCTACGTCGACCGGGCGTCGTACTCCCTGCAGGTCTACGACCAGGGCCAGCTGTGGATCGACACCACGATCGCGGTGGGCACCGGCGACACCCCCACCCCGGTGGGCGACTTCTACCTGCTCGAGCTGCTGAAGCCGCCCAATCCCAAGGGCGACTACGGACCCTACGCCTTCGGCCTGTCGGGGTTCAGTGAGGTGCTCGACGGGTTCGCCGGGGCCGACACCGCCGTCATCGGGATCCACGGCACCAATGACCCCTCGGCGCTGGGGACCGACGTGAGCCACGGGTGCATCCGGGTCGACAACTCGGTGATCACCGAGCTCGCCACCGCCGTGCCCCTCGGAACCCCGGTCCGGATCACGTGACGCTCGCCGTCAGCCCACCCGGGCACCGGGCGGGATGATGGGGTCGGCGGTGTTGAGGGTGTCGGCGGCGAAGCCGGCGGCCTGCTTGTAGCCGGCCATGAAGGCGTCGACCTCGGCCGGCGCCAGCACGTCGTCGATGTCGTCGAACTCGCCCCCGCAGCGCTCCTCCACCAGGCCCAGGATGGCGATGGGGCCGGCCCCCCGGTTGCGGAGCACCAGCGACGACAGCGGCTCCAGCAGCTGGGCCTCGTAGGCGGCCAGGGCCTCGGGCCCCACCCCATGGGCCAGGAACTCGGCCCCCAGCACCCGGGCATCCACGATGGCCTGGCTGGCCCCGTTGGAGCCGGTGGGATACATCACGTGGGCCGCGTCGCCGATCAGGGCCACCCGGCCCTCGACCCAGCGGTCCACCGGGTCACGGTCGACGCACGGGTACTCGTAGACCACCTCGGCCCGCCGGATCAGGGCTGGCACGTCGAGCCAGCTGAACCGCCAGGGCTCGAACAGGTGGACGAACTTCTCTATCGGTACCCGCTGGTTCCAGTCGGCCTCCATGTCGGCCGCCCGGGCCGCCCGCTCGGCTTCGGGGTAGGTGATCTCGGCGATCCAGTTCTGCACCTGGAGGCCGGTGGCGGGGTCGGCCTCCGAGATCGGGTAGTGGATGAACCGGTGGTCCATCGTGCCGATGAGGGTGAACGAGGCGCCGCTGCGGATGGGCTCACCCAGCGACGTGCCCCGCCAGAAGATGGCGCCGCCCCACTGGGGTGGGCCCTGGTCGGGGTGCATCTGGGCCCGCACGGCGGAGCGGATGCCGTCGGCCCCGAGGAGGACGTCGCCGGGCTCGTCCCACGCCGTGCCGTCCCGGGCCTCGATGCGGGCCACCACCCCGTCGGCGGTGTTGCGGTAGGAGGCCACCCGGGCCCCGGTGACCACGGCGTCGGGGCCGAGGCGGTCGAGCACGGCCCGGTAGAGCAGCATCTGCAGCCCGCCCCGGTGCACCGAGTACTGGGGCCAGCGGTAGCCGGCCAGCCGGCCCCGGGGTTCGGCGTAGACGTCGAGCCCGTTGGGGGCCACGAGGGCCCACTCCCGGGCTTCGATGCCCACGCCGGGCACCTCGTCGGCCAGGCCCAGATCGAACAGCTCCCGCACCGCGTTGGGCTGCAGGTTGATGCCGAGGCCGAGGGGCTGGAGCTGGCGGACGGACTCGAACACCTTCACCGGCACGCCGATCTGGTGGCAGGTGAGGGCGGCGGCGAGGCCGGCGATCCCCCCGCCGGAGATGAGCACGGTCATGGCCGGCCAGAGTACCGGCTCGGCTGAGCCGACTCAGATTCTGATTGCCCGCCGCAGTGTTCCCGGGCGGCGCCTGCCGCAGTGTTCCCGGGCGGCGCCTGCCGCAGTGTTCCCGGGCGGCGTCCGCCGCAATGGCCCCGGCGGCGATGCTGGCATAGCCTGCGGCCATGCAGATCGGCGCCGTGCTACCCCACAACGAGATCGGGACCGACCCGGGAGCCATCAAGGCCTACCTCCAGGGTGTGGAGGAGCTGGGGATGACCCACCTCCTGATCTACGACCATGTGATGGGGGTCAAGCGGGAGAGCGGGTTCAAGGGCCCGTACGACTCCGATACCGCCTTCCACGAGCCGTTCGCCTTCTTCGGCTTCGCCGCCGCCGTCACCGAGCGGATCGAGCTGGTCACCACCGTGCTGATCCTGCCCCAGCGCCAGACGGTGCTGGTGGCCAAGCAGGCGGCCGAGATCGCCCTGCTCTCCAACAACCGGCTCCGCCTCGGTGTGGGCACCGGCTGGAACAAGGTGGAGTACACGGCGCTCAACGAGAACTTCCACAACCGGGGCAAGCGCCAGGCCGAGCAGGTTGAGCTGATGCGCAAGCTGTGGACGTCGGACGTGTTCGACTACCAGGGCCAGTACCACACGATCGAGAACGCCAGCATCAACCCCCGGCCCACCCAGCCGGTGCCGATCTGGTTCGGCGGGTCGGCGCCGGCCCTGCTGGAGCGGTGCGCCAAGCTGGGCGACGGGTTCATGCCGCTGGGGGGAGCCAACGACAAGTCGGCCGCCATCCTGGCCGAGATCCGCCGCATACGTGAGGGGGCCGGGCTGTCGATGGACGGGTTCGGCGTGCAGTCCCAGGCCCAGTGGGCCGGCGGCAACCCCGAGCGGTGGCGGGCCCACGCCTCCACCTGGAAAGAGATCGGGGCCACCCACATCGCCGTCGCCACCCACCAGGCCGAGCTGACCGACGTCGACGGCCACCTGGCCCGCATCGCCGAGTACCGCGACGCCACCGCCGACCTGTTCGACTGACCCAGGGGGAGTCGCCATGAGCTTGCTGGAGGATCGGGTCCTCACCGAGGCCGACCGGGCCCGCTACGAGGCCGACGGGTACCTGCTGCTGCCGTCGTTCGTGAGCCGGGAATGGCTCGACGAGCTGCGGGCGGCGGCGGCCGAGTTCGTGGAGGAGAGCCGGGCGCTCACGGCCTCCACCAAGCGGATCGACGTGGAGCCCGACCACACGGCCGAGCGGCCCCGGCTGCGGCGGTTGGTGTCGCCGCTCGACCAGCACGAGACCTTCCGCCGCTTCACGCTGGAGGGACCGCCGGCCCAGCTGGCCATGGAGCTGCTGGGCGGCCCGGTGCGGTTCCACCACTCGAAGCTCAACTACAAGTGGTCCGACGGCGGGGCCGAGGTGAAGTGGCACCAGGACATCCAGTTCTGGCCCCACACCGACTTCTCGCCCCTCACGATCGGCGTCTACCTCGACGACGTGGACGACGAGATGGGCCCGATGGGGGTCGTGCCGGGCTCGCAGGCCGGCCCCTTGTACGACCAGTACGACGAGGCCGGCACCTGGGTCGGGGCCATGCGGGCCGACGACATCGCCGCCGCCGTACGCCCCGACGCCGTGGCCTGGCTCCAGGGCCCCGCCGGGTCGGTGACGATCCACAACTGCTGCATCGTCCACGGCTCGGTGCCGAACTCGTCGCCCCGGCCCCGGCCGCTGCTGCTCCAGACGTACTCCGCCGTCGACTCGTACCCGATCGCCGGCATCGGGGCCAACGGCGTCACCGGCCGCCACGGCGGCACCGTGATCGGTGGCCCCGCCGGCCAGCAGCTCACGGTCGGCGGCCGCGCCATGCGGGGCGCCCCCGACTGGTCCCGCCGGGGCGCCGCCCCCACCATCTTCGGCTCCCAGCAGCACGACCGCTGACGCCCGCTGGGCCCCCTCTCGGCCCGAACCTTGTCGACAAATGCCGGCAGAGGCGGCACAAGGTGACAAGGTTCGGCTCGGTGCGCGAAATGCCGTCGGCGGGGGCGGGGCGGGGCGGTGCGGTGCGGGCGGTCAGCTGAGAGAGCGGCAGATGTCGACGATGGCGCACCACCCGCCTTCGCCCGGCGGGTCGATGAGCTGGTCGGCGGCGGCCAGCACGGCGGGCTCGGCGGTGCGCACGGCGACGGCGTGGCCGGCGCCCTGCAACAGCTCCAGGTCGTTGGCGGCGTCACCCACCCCCAGGATCTCGTCGGGCCCGATCCCGGCCGCCTCGGCGTAGGCCAGCACACCGGCCCACTTCGACGCCGGCAGCGGGATCACCGACAGCGACGTGCCCCCGTAGAGCGAGTCCTGGGTGAGCGTGGCCCGGGCCACACCGGCGGCGGTGACGGCGGCGGCCACCGGGGCCAGCACGCTGAGCTCGCCCCCGATCACGGTGAACGCCGCCACCCGGTGCCGGGGCACGCTCTCTTCCAGCGGCCCGACGACGGCCCACTGCAGCAGGCTCTCGGCCCGGCCCGCCCCCGGCGTGGGGGGCCGGTGGGCCGGCTCGGTTGCCAGCAGCACGTCGAGCTCGGGATGGTCGACGAACACGTTGGGGGCCAGGCCCCGCTCCAGGAACTCGGCCAGCACGGCGGCCGACTCGGCCGCCTCGAACAACGACTCGTGGAACCGCCGGCCGGCCGCCCAGTCCTCCCCGAACGTGCCGTCCAGGCACACGGCGGCCAGGGCGTCGAGGCCGTTGTCGGCCAGGGCGGTGCGGGCGCTGCGGGGCCGGCGCCCGGTGGCGGCCAGCACGGTGATGCCGGCCGCCACCAGCTCCCCGAGCGCGGCCCGCACCTCGGGCCGCACCTGGATCGAGCGGTCCCACAGCGTGCCGTCGAGGTCGGTGGCGACGAGGCGGATCACGGGCGGGCCCCTCTCCTCACAGGCAACCGGCTCAGCCGGCCTCGGCCAGCGTCGGCAGCCGGTAGGCCCGGGCGGCCGTGTCGTGGAACAGGTCCCGCTTCTCGTCGGCCGAGCAGCCGGCGGCCAGCAGCTTGAAGGCGTTCCACAGCGCCACATAGCCGACACAGGGCTTGTCCACCGGGAAGTTCGACTCGAACAGGCAGCGCGACGGCCCGAACGCGTCGAGGCAGTACCGCACCTCGGGCCCCCACGCCTCCACCACCTCGGCCGACGACGCCGTGCGGCCCCGCTTGTCCCACCGGTCGCCGGTGAGGGGCCGGATCAGCGCCCCCAGCTTCATCACCACGTTGGGGGCCGCTGCCAGGTCGGCGATCCCGGCCTGCCACACGGCGCGCACCTCGTCGGCCTTGCCCCGGTAGGGGCCGCCGGCGATGGGGATGCCGAAGTGGTTGGCCACGATCGTGACGTCGGGGCAGGCCCGGGCCAGGTCGGCCAGCTCGCTCAGCTGGTGGTGGAAGCACATGGCGTCGTAGCTGAAGCCCATCGCCCCCAGCCGCCGCACCCCGGCCCGGAACGTCTCCTCGCCCATCATCCCGGCCCGGGCCGAGTTGTTGCCCATCGGGTTGGGGTCGAAGGCGGTGTTGTGGCGCACGCCCCGGAACCGGCCCTGGCCCGCCTCGGCCTCGGCCTCCAGCACCTCGGCCACGGCGTCGCCCAGGGCCAGGTCGGCGTTGCCCACGATGGCCCCGATCTCGGCCCCGCCTTCCGCCGCCGCCCGCTGGGCGCTGGCCTCGGCGATGGCGGCCACGAACTCCACCTCGCCCACCGGGCGCAGGTGGGCCGGGCCCTCCCGCCGGTACTCGGCGTGGCACTCCACGAACACGGTGCGCACCACGTTGTGGCCCGAGCCGGTGTCGGCCCGCAGGTCGTCGAGCAGGTACTGGCCCGCCCCGTGGGAGGACCGGTTCCACAGGTGGTGGTGGGCGTCGAGGATCGGGAGCTCGGGCTCGAGGATGGTCTCGGGTTCGGGGGCGGCGGTGCTGCTCACGTCGCTCACTTCCACGCCACCCCCATCGACTCGTAGACGCCCCGCAGGATCGAATGGGCCCGGTCGTCGCCCACCGTGCCCTCGCCCATGCGGTTCATCACGTAGGCCATCGTCATCCGCCGGTCCATGTCGTTGATGACCAGCGACCCGCCCCAGCCACCCCAGTAGCACAGGTTGGGGCTGGGGCTGATCGGGGCCCGGGGCGAGTTCAGCCCGTAACCCACGCCGAACGTCACCCCGATGCCGAGCACCAGATCCCGCCCGGCCGCCTGCACGTCGAGGATCCGTTCCAGGGTTGCCTCGCCCAGCAGCCGGTGGCCGTTGCTCTCGCCCCCGTTGGCCACGGCGTGCTGGGCCCGGGCCACGGCCCGGGCGTTGCCCTGCCCGCCGGCGGCCGGGATCTCGGCCCGCCGCCACGCCAGGTCGTAGGACTGCTCGGCCTCCAGCCGGGGGTTGACGAACGAGCGGTACGGGATCGACGTCTTGTCGATGCCGCCCCCGCCCCCGCCGCCGCCGTTCGACGAGCCGGTGTCGGCCGCCCCGCCCCCGGCCGGCGTCGAGGGGGCGATCACCGGGGCCACCCGGCCGTCGTGGCGGGGATCGAGGCCGATGTGGAAATCGGCCTCCATCGGGCCGGCGATCTCGGTGGCGAAGAACTGGCCCACGGTCTGGCCCGTCACCCGCCGCACCACCTCGCCAACCAGGTAGCCCTGGGTGATCCCGTGGTAGCCGCTCTTCGTGCCCGGCTCCCACCACGGCTCCTGGGCCGCCAGCAGCGAGGTGCACTTCTCCCAGTCGTACAGGTCCTCGCTGCGCAGCCGCTCGTTCCACCCCGACAGCCCGGCGGTGTGGGCCAGCAGGTGGCGCACCAGCACGCCCTCCTTGCCGTTGGCCTCGAAGCCGGGCCAGTAGCGGGCCACCGGATCGTCGACGTCCACCAGGCCCCGGTCGGCGCACACCAGCAGGGACAGGCAGCTCATCGTCTTGGTGGTGGAGAACACGTTGATCAGCGTGTCCTGCTCCCAGGGGCGGGTGCGGGCCTCGTCGAGGTGGCCGCCCCACAGGTCGACCACCATCTCGCCCTCCACCATCACCGCCACCGACGCCCCCACGTCGCCGGCGCCGGCCGGGGGCGGCGCGAAGTTGCCCAGGAACGCCTGGCGCACCGGGGCGTACCGGTCGTCACAGTGGCCCTCGGCCTGGATCTGCACAGCGGCATCGGTCATCAGCAGCTCTCCCTGTCCCCTGGGGCGGTCGTGTCCCCGTGTGGGGACGGCAGCCCTGGCGGGCTGCCGCCTAGCTTGGTGCACCAGCCCGCCCGTTGGCGAGATGACCGTTCCCAGCACGTTCCCAGCCGGCTCGCTGCTTCCTCCCAGCCGGAGCCGCCAGCCTCATGCCCACAGCCACCGAGCCCCCTCGACCCAGCTCTCAGGAGAACCGTCCATGACCAGCAGCGCTCCCTCCCCCCGACCCCCCGAGCACGACGACTTCGGCGGTCTCCAGCGAGACCTGCCCGCCTTCGTCGGCCGCCGCCGGGCCCTCCAGCTGTTGGGCGGGGCCAGCCTGGTCGGTCTGCTGGCCGCCTGCAGCTCGTCGGACCCGTCAACCGGTTCGACGGGGTCCACCGCCCCCGCCACCTCCGGCTCGTCGTCGGCAACGGCCGCCACCGGCGGGGCCGCGACCGCCACCGGCGGGGTCACGGCGTCGGCCGGGGCCGAGATCCCCGACGAGACCCGGGGCCCCTACCCGGCCGACGGATCGAACGGCCCCGACGTCCTGGGCATCGACGGCATCGTGCGGGCCGACATCACCTCCAGCGTGGGCGACCGGTCGGGCACGGCCGACGGGGTGCCGCTGGCCGTGCAGCTCACGGTGGTGGACCACAGCACCGGCTCGCCGGTGGCGGGGGCCGCCGTCTACGCCTGGCACTGCACGGCCGATGGGCGGTACTCGGTCTACGAGGTGACCGACCAGAACTACCTGCGGGGCATCCAGGTGGCCGACAGCACGGGCAAGCTGACGTTCACCACGATCTTCCCCGGCTGCTACGCCGGGCGGTGGCCCCACATCCACGTCGAGGTGTACCCGTCGCTGGACGAGGCGACAGCCGGAACGGCGTCGATCAAGACCTCCCAGCTGGCCCTGCCCGAGAGCGACTGCGCCGCCGTGTACGCCGACAGCCGGTACGGCGACAGCAGCGGCAGCCTGGGCCGGCTCTCGCTCGACACCGACAACGTGTTCCGCGACGGGTGGACCGAGCAGCTGGCCACCGTCTCCGGCTCGGCCGCCACCGGCTACACGGCGTCCCTGCTCGTCCGGGTCTGACCGCCCCACGCCCCAGCGCTCCCCCCTGGGAACTCTGACACTGCGTGCACCCCGGCGGCACGGCATGTCAGAGTTCCGGGTCAGGATCGACGACGACGACCGAGGAGGGCCGATCACATGGCCGATCGACTGCAGGGCAAGCTGGCATTGGTGACCGGGGGCGGCTCCGGGCTGGGGGAGGCGATCTGCACCCGCTTCGCCCAGGAGGGGGCCACCGTGATCGTTAACGACCTGCGGGCCGAGGCGGCCGAGCGGGTGGCGGCGGCCGTCGGCGGTCACGCCGCCCCGTTCGACGTGGCCGACTCGGCCGCCGTGGCCGACGCCTTCGCCAAGGTGGCGGCGAACCACGGCCGGCTCGACGTGCTGGTCAACAACGCCGGTATCGCCCCACCGTCGACCCCGGCCGAGGCCGAGGAGCGCACCGGCCGGGTGCTGCAGCAGATCTCCGAGCTCCAGTCCGGCGGGCCGGTGACCACGTTCCTCGACGTGACGGTGGACATGACCGACGAGGCCTGGCGCCAGATGCTGTCGATCCACCTCGACGGCACCTTCTACTGCACCCGGGAAGCGCTCAAGATCATGAACCCCCAGATGGCGGGGTGCATCGTGAACATGGGGTCGATCATGGGCACATCGGGCGGGGCGGGGGCGCCCCACTACTGCGCAGCCAAGGCCGCCATCCTCGGCTTCACCCGCTCGGTGGCCCGGGAGGTGGTGCTGCGCAACATCCGGGTCAACGCCATCGCGCCGGGCTACATCGACACCCCGCTGCTCGAGGTCATGACGCCGACGATGAAGGGCCTCATCGCGGCCCAGACCCCGATGCAACGCCTGGGCGACCCCGACGACATCGCCTGGGCCGCCGTGTACCTGGCCAGCGAGGAGGCCAAGTACGTCACCGGTCAGACCCTGTCGCCCAACGGCGGCTGGCACATGAGCCAGTAGCGCCGGGCGCTCACCCGCCCCGGGAGTGTGCCACCATGACCCCCATGGCGACGACGCGGCCCCGGGGCGGATTCCGCCACATCGACATGACGCCGAACGCCTGGGCCGCCGTGATCGTGCCGGGGGCGGTGGCCGGGTTGACCGCCGGTCGGTTGTGGGAAGCGCCGCTGGTGCTCACCGCGGCCGGCGGCGTGGTGCTGTCGTACCTGCTGGCCCTGGCCGTCGACCGCGGGGCCGGGGCCCGGGCCTTGGTGACCCTGGACGTGTCGGACCTGCCCGAACCGAGCCTCGAGGCGGTGACGGCCCGCCTCGATGCCGACGGGGTGCCGGTGACCGTGCGCCGCTGGACCGCCGATGGCCCCGTCGATCCGGGGGAGGCCGAGCCCGATCCCGGGGTGCCTCACCACGCTGCGCTCCGGGTCGCCAGCCGGTACCGGCTCCAGGCCGAAGCCGCCGTCGACGTCGAACGCCAGGGCCTCACCGGCAACGGCCGCCCCTGACCCTTCGACCCCTGGCCACCGGCGGCGTCCCGGGCGAAAAGTTGGTGGGCGCCCCGGGCCGTGGGGTACCAGTGGTGCATGGCCGACAATGAGCCTGCGCTGGCAGCGTATGAGGCCAAACGGGACTTCGCCCGGACCCCCGAGCCGGCGCCCCGCCCGGCGCGCCCGTCGGGTGCCGGAGGGGGCGGGCGCTTCGTGGTGCAGCGGCACCGGGCCCGACGGCTCCACTACGACTTCCGCCTCGAGATCGACGGGGTGCTGGTGAGCTGGGCCGTGCCCAAGGGCCCCACGCTCGACCCGGCCGCCCGCCACCTCGCCGTCCACGTGGAGGACCACCCGATCGAGTACATCGACTTCGAGGGCGTGATCCCGGCCGGCGAGTACGGGGGCGGCGACGTGATCGTGTGGGACCGGGGCACGTGGGAGCCCCACGGCACCGACGACCCGGCGCAGGCCGTGGCCGACGGCGACCTCCATGTCGACCTCCACGGCGAGAAGCTCCAGGGTCGCTTCGTGCTGGTTCGGGGCGGCCGGGGTCGCCGCAAGGGCGGAGGCTCGTCGGGCAAGGACGAGTGGCTGTTGTTGCACAAGCGCGACGACTTCGCGGTGGAGGGCTGGGACCCGGAGGACCATCCCCGTTCCGTGCGAAGCGGCCGCACCAACGACGAGGTGGCGGCCGACCCCGACGCCCAGTGGTTCAGCGACCGCCCGGCCAACCTGGCCGCCCTCGACTTCTCTCCCGATCGGGACGACATCGCCGCCCTCGACCGTCTCGGCCCCAACGGGGGCCGGTGGGACTTCGACGGCGTGACCCTCCGCCTCACCAACCTGGACAAGGTCCTGTTCCCGGCCCGCCCCGGCCCGGGCCGGCGCAAGGGTCGGCCTCTCACCAAGCGGGACCTGATCCGGTGGTACGCCACCGTGGCCCCCGTGCTCGTGCCCTACCTGAGCGGGCGGGCCGTCAACCTCCACCGTTTCCCCAACGGGGTGGAGGCCAAGGGGTTCTGGCACAAGGAGATCCCCAACCACGCCCCGGACTGGATCAGCCGGTGGCACTGTGACTCCGGGGGCTCGCGCCCCCGACGCCGTCCTGCGGCCGGCTCCCCCACTCCTCGCCGGGGGCCCCAACCCCGTCGACAGGCCTCCGGCCTGATCGTCGTCGACCGGCCGGCCACGCTGGCCTGGCTGGGCAACTTCGGCGCCGTCGAGCTTCACCCCTGGACGTCGCCCACCACCGCCCCCGACCAGCCGAGCTACGCCCTGATCGACATCGACCCCGGGCCCGACACCGCCTGGGACGACACCCTCGTGCTGGCCCGCCTGTACCGCACGGCGCTGGAGCACCTGGGGATCACCGGCTGCCCCAAGGTGAGCGGCCAGCGGGGGATCCAGGTGTGGGTGCCGGTGGCCGGGTGCACCTTCGCCGAGACCCGGGCCTGGGTAGAGAAGGTGTCGCGCACCGTGGGCCGGGTGGTGCCCGAGCTGGTGAGCTGGGAATGGCACAAGGCCAACCGCTCGGGCCGGGCCCGCCTCGACTACACCCAGAACGCCGTCAACAAGACCCTGGTGGCCCCGTACTCGGTGCGGGCCGCCCCCGGCGCCCCGGTGTCGATGCCGATCACGTGGGACGAGCTCGACGACGCCGACCTGCGGCCCGACCGCTGGACGATCCTCGACGCCCCGGCCCGCCTGCTGGAACGGGGCGACCTCTTCACCCCCGTGCTCCACCCCTCACCGGGCCCCCTGCCCGATCTGTAATGGGGATGTCCCCGATGTCAGGGGGCGGGCCGGGGCGGATGCTGCGGGCATGACAATCCAACTCACCACCACGCACCGCCGCATCGCCGGAGCCCTTCTCGGGCTGTGGCTCGGCATCCACATCTCCATCCTCAGCGGCTTGCCCTACCTTATCCTTGGTCTGCCGTTGCTCGGTGCGCTCACCTTCGGCGTGCTCGACGGCTCCGGAAAGCTGCTTCCCCGCGCCGTCGCCGTCGCCGTGGGCCTCATGACGGCTGAAGCGGTGTTCACCGTCGTCAACATCCTGCTCGGAGCCGTCGTGGCAACGGGGATCTTCCTTCCCTTCGAGATGCTGATGGCCACCAGGATCAGCGTGGTGCTCGGCCGTTCGATCCGGATGGTGCCGGCGGCCGTCCCGGTCCCGGTTGCGTCGCGCTGAGCTCGACCGCACCCCCACTGGCCCCGCCCGTTCCTCCCGCCCGATTCAGCGGTCGGGCAGGGGGAACGGCTCGGGGTCGAGGAACCGGGTGAGCACGTTCAGGCTGAGCTGGGCCACGTCGTTGTCGTAGCCGTTGCGGGCCAGGGCCCCGAACCACGAGATCGACCCCACCGAGAACACCGCACCCCCGTTGGGGGTCTCGTAGAACACGATGTCGCTGCGGACGTAGGGGTCGGGGGTGGGGTAGACGATGGAACCCTCGAACTCCTCCTTGGTCCGCACCATGTCGGGCCCGAACGTGCCAACGGCCGACGCCAGCACCACGGCGTGGCGGGGCGAGCCGAGGCGGGGGTCGTAGCGGTCGAGCTCCTGTCCGGCGGCCCCGCCGCCCAGGCCGGAGGTGCCGATCCGGCCCTCGTCGTCATGCACGCCATCCCACACCCAGGCCGCCCGCCCGGTCCGGCTCTCGTCGTCGATCGTGTACCACGTCGCCCCCTCGAACCCCTGGGCGGCGAACCCGACGCCGCAGATCTCGTTGGGGGCCCGCTCCAGGCGGCGCCACATGCCGCCGTACTCGCCGCCCCAGGCGTGGTAGCTCTCGCCGTTGCCGGTCTGCCAGTTGCGCACCCCGTCCTCGGCCCGCCGCAGCTCCATGGCCCCCGGCCAGCCGTCGCTGAACGCCACCCGCCAGTAGAACCCGTTGCCGCCCAGGTACATGAGCCGCCCACCGTTGCGCTGCCACGCCTCCAGGGCGTCGAGCATGGCCGTGGACCAGTACTCCGGATGGGAGCACGTCACGATCACCCGGTAGGGGGCGAGGGCGGCCAGGCCCTCGTGATGCACGTCCTCGTCGCTGATCACGTCGTGGCCGGTGCCGAGCTGGCGGCCGGCGTGCTCCAGCCAGGCGTTGATGTCGGTGTCGGGGGTGAAGTTCCAGCCGTCGGCCCCGGGCCGCAGGTTGAGCACCGGCCGGAGGCGGGAGCTGAACATCATCCCCGACCCGTCGACGTGCTTCTCGTACATCGACCGCCCCACCTCGGGGTGGCGGCGCACATAGTCGTGCTCCGGGCGCAGCCGCTGGCGGCTCTGGATGAAGTCGGCCCCCTCGAACAGCATCCGGTGGTTGGCATAGGCGAGGTAGGTGGCCGACGACATCAGTAGGGCCACATCGGCCGTGGGGGCGCCGGCGGCGGGGCGCACGAAGAACGGCACCCGGTCCTCGTCGCCGTTGCCGTTGACCAGGTGGAAGGCGTAGATCCCGCTCGGCAGGTCGGTGGGCAGCGTGACCGACAGGGTGGGGGCCCAGCCGGCGTCGTACAGGTCGTCGGTGTGGAAGTGGACGGCGTTCCACATGGAGGGCTCGTCGGTCCAGCGCTGGGTCGACCCGTCCCACGTGGGTCCGGTCACGGCCCGGGTGGGGAGCTGATGCAGCACGCCGTGGCGGCCGGCGGGGCTGGTGTCGACCATCGACGGGCCGTCCATGCCCCGGCCCAGGTCCCAGGTCAGCCCGGTGCCGTCGAGCCGGAGCCGGGGGCGGGCGATCCGCCCGTCGAGCCCGCCCCGGTCCGTTGCGGGGTCACCGGTGGCGGGCCCGCCGGCCAGGACGAGACGGCTCCCGGTCTGGGGCCCGGTGACGGCCGGGCCGGTGGCGGGGGCGGGGTTGGCCTCCAGCAGGTCCCGCCCCGGGGAGCGGGACGGTTCGGTGGTGGCGTTGCCGGTGAGGGTGCCGGCGGCCAGGTCCCAGGTGACGGTCACGTCGTACCACCGCCGGTTCTCCAGCGGCGTCGGCCGCAAGGCGAGGGCGGGCCCGTCGCCCACCCGGGCCGTCAACCGGCCGCCGGGCTCGGCCTCGATCACGAGCGAGGCCGGGGCACCCACCAGCGTCAGCACGGTCTGGGCCTCCCGGGGCCGGGTGAGGTACAGGCTGAACGACAGCTCCACCACCGACTCGGCCGACAGCCCGGCCAGGTCGACCGTGCCGTAGGAGCCGGGGACGAGGGGCTGGTGGGCCAGCTCCACCGTCGGGTCCAGCCCCGGTACCGGCACCGGTGTGACCGACCAGCCCGGCCCCCACCGGGTGGGGTCGCCGCAGGAGATCCGCTCCACCGTCACCTCGGCCGGGCCGGGTCGGTGGCTGGAGGCCCGCAGCACCACGGTCTCGCCCGCCCGCAGCGACCACGGCTCGCAGTAGGCCGTGATCGCCTTCGGCTCGTCTGTCTCTCCCGGTGCGCCCCACATCATCGATGCCATGGGCGCCCATGCTGGCATCGACCGGTCACCGGGAGCCAGCGCCCCCGGTGGACCCGTGGTCGACTCAGCGGAACTTCGGGTCCCGCTTCTCCAGGAAGGCCGACACCGCTTCCTTGTGCTCGGGCGTGCGGAAGGCGTCGTTGAGCGACGACAGCTCCCGCCGCTGCACCAGCGACAGATCGGGCTCGGCCCCGTTCTGGGTGAGCAGTTCCTTGATCATCCGCACCGCCGGCGGGGGGTTCTCGGCGTAGGTGGTGGCCCTTGTGATGGCGGCGTCGAGGAGGTCGTCGTCGGCCACCACGTCGTCCACCAGGCGCAGGTTGAGGGCCTCGTCGGCCGGGACCATCCGACCCGACAGGGCCAGGTCGCTGGCCGCCCCCCAGCCGCACCGCTGGACCAGGAAGTGGCTGGAGGCGAGCTCGGGGACCAGGCCCATCCGTACGAAGCGGGCCGATACCCGGGCCGACGCCCCGGCCACCAGGAAGTCCATCGGGAGCAGCAGGGTGAGGCCCACGCCCACGGCCGGACCGTTGATGGCGGCCACCATCGGCTTGGACCGCCGCACCAGCCCCACCCAGTCGCCGGCGTTCTCGCCGCCGCCCCCGCCGCCGTCGCCCCTCCCGCCCTCGCCGCCGGAGGAGGCGGCGGCGGATGACTCCCGCTCCTCCCGTCCGGCGAACTCGTCGCCGATGTCGGCCCCGGCGCAGAAGGCCCGGCCGGCCCCGGTGAACACGAACGCCCCGATGGCGGCGTCGTCGTTGCCCGACACGATGGCGTCGGTCAGCTCACGGCTCATCCGCCGGGTCCAGGCGTTGAGCTTCTCCGGTCGGTTCAGGGTGATCAGCCGGATCAGGCCCCGGTCCTCCACCTCGATCTGCTGATAGTCCACGGTGCTCTCGCTCCTCCACGGGTGTGCCGGCGGTCCGGGCGGCGGCCCCGGCTTCAGGTGCGCCGGCCGGCGCCACGGCCGAAGCGACCAGGTTGCCCCATCGGCCGGGGCCGGGCCACTCCGTCCACTCCGGCAACGCCGGCTCCGGTCGGCCGAAGACCCCGTTCTCCCGCTCTCCGGCGATGTCCTCGGCCCGGCCGGTGGGGGAGGGGATCGGCCCGGCACCGGTCGCCCCTGTCGGGGGAGCCGACGGGGCGTCGTCGGGGTGACGCCAGGCGGCCAGGGCCACCAGCAGCCCGGGCAGCGCCAGCGAGCCGGGCGCCAGCAGGGGCAGCCCGCCCTGGGCGGCGTCCGCCATCCGGGAGGCCAGGCCCCGTTCGGGATGCAGCTCGGTGGCGAAGGCCAGGTTCTTGTCGAGGTGCACGACGGCCCCGATAGCGCCGATCATCACCGCCATGGCGGCCAGGGCCCGGGCCGCCCGCAGGCGGCGGGGACCGGAGGGCCCGCTCACCAGCCAGGCGGCGGTGAGGCCGGCCCACGCTGCCACCCAGGCCAGAGCCTGGGTGCGGCCGTGCCAGTGGGCGATGAGCGCCAGCTCCACCATCGCCGCCGTGCTCACACCCGCCGCCAGCAGGCACAGCAGCTCGCGGAAGGCGGGCTGGCCGGTACGAGCCGTCACCGTCACGCCCCGAAGTCGAGGTAGGTCAGGATCCGCTCGATCTCGGTGTCGTCGATGTACTTGGCCAGCTCGTCCCGGAACTTGTCGGGCCCGGTCTGGGCGTCGTAGGGCCGGTACTCCAGGATCTCCTTGGCGATCTCGGGTCCGACGCCGGGAATCGTCTGCAGCTCCTCGGCCGTGGCGTCGTTGGCCGACAGCCGGGTGGTGGCGCCGGCGGGCGAGGACGCAGCGGGGGTAGAGGCGGCGGGGGTGGAGGCCGCGGGGGTGGAGGCGGCCGGTGCCGCCGCGGCGCTGGTGTCGGCCGACGAGGTGCTCCCACCGGAGGAGCCGCAGGCCGCGGCCCCGATGGTGAGGGCGGCCAGCAGGCCCGAGGTCAGCAGGGCGCGGGGAAGGACGGGCATGATGGATCTCCTGTACGGGGTGGCGACCGGGCCGTCCGGTCGCCGGGCCGCCGGTGGCGGCCACCGCCGGCAGCGGCGCCGGGCGGTGTGATGCCATCGTGCGGGCCCGAGGGCTAAGGCCGGGCTAAGCGACCGGCAAGGTCATCCCAGTTCGGGCGGCGCCGGTGCCGAGCTCGCACACCACCCGGGCGCCGCCCAACGGGCTGGGCCCGATGGACATCGAACCCCCGGTGGCGCGGGCCAGGCGGCCCACGATGGCCAGACCCAACCCGGTGGAACCGCCCCCCGAGCGGCCGGCGGCCGCCATCGAGGGGTCGAACCCGGAGCCGGCGTCGTCGAGGGTGATCACGCAGCCCCCGCCCGGCCCGGCCGCCACCGACAGCTCGAAGGCGACGCCCCGCTCGGTGTGGGCGAAGACGTTCTCGAACAGCACGTCGAGCCCGGCGGCCAGGGCCTCCGGCTCCACCGCCACCGTCACCGGGTCCCACGCCGTGCCCGGGACGTCGGGGTCCACCGCCACCCCGCTCAGCACGAGCCGGCAGGGTCGGTCCTCGTCGGCGGCCAGGGCCCGCCAGAACCCGAAGCGTTCGGCCGCCACCCCGGCGACGTCGAGCGGTCGGGGCGGATCGGCGGTGCGGCGGGCCTGGGCGATCAGGTCGTCGATCTCGTCCCGGAGGGCGTCGACGTCGGCGTGGAGATCGGCGGCCAGACCGTCGTCGGCCACCCGGTCGAGGTCGATCCGGAGCCGGGTGAGCGGGGTCCGCAGCCGGTGGGCCAGCTCGCCCACCATCTCCCGCTCGGCCGCCAGCATGGCCCGCACCTGGCCGGTCAGCTGGTTGAAGGCCTCGGCCGTGTCCACCAGCTCGGGCGGGCCCGACGGCGCCACCGTCACCGCCAGCTCGCCTCCCCCGAGGCGGTGGGCGGCATCGGCCAGCCGCCGGGCCGGGCGCACCACCCGCTGGGCGATGCGGTCGGCGATGGCCACGCTCAGCCCCACCAGGGCCACCCCGGTGGCGGCCAGCGCCGCCCATGACGCCACCAGGCCCCGGCCCAGCTCCTCGTCGGTCACGAGCACCCGCACCGCGCTGGTGCCGCCCACCCCGGCCACGGCGGTGACCAGCTCCACCCCGCCCGGGGCGTCACCCGACGACGACGTGGCCCCGTCGAGGGCCCGGGCCAGCCGGGCCGACTCCGGCGCCGGTTCGCCGATCACCTGGCCTCCGATGACAACCGTCACCCGCTGGTGGCCCTGGGCGTTGATCCCGTCCACCAGCTGGGCCACGTCGGCCTGGCGTCCGGCGGCGGCCAGGGGCACCAGGTCGGCCGCAACCAGCCGGCCCTCGTCGAGCGCCCGGTCCCGGCCCTGGAGCCGGGCCGACAGACCGAGGGGAACGAGAAAGGCCAGGGTGATCAGCGCCGCCATGGCGGCGAAGGCCGTGATCAGCTCTCGGCGCACGTCGGGTCGATCAGCTTCACGCCAACGCCGCGCACGGTCACCAGGTAGCGGGGCTCGTCGGCCCGGTCGCCGAGCTTGCGCCGCAGCCAGCTGAGGTGCACGTCGACGGTCTTGTCGGCCCCGCCGTAGGGCTGGCGCCACACCTCGGCCAGCAGCTCCCGCTTCGACACCACCTCGCCGGCCCGGCCGGCCAGGTACACGAGCAGCTCGAACTCCTTGCGGGTGAGCTCCACCGCCTCACCGTCGACGGTGACGGCGTGGCCGCCGATGTCGATGTCGATCCCGCCGATCGTGATGCGGCGGGGCCCGGTCTCGGCCTGGACCCGGCGCAGGACGGCCCGGATCCGGGCCTCGATCTCGGCCCCCGAGTACGGCTTGACCAGGTAGTCGTCGGCTCCGGCGTCGAGCAGGGCCACGATCTGGGCGTCGTCGTCGCGCGCCGTGGCCACGATCACCGGCACCTGGGACGTGGCCCGGAGCATGCGCAGCACGTCGGCCCCGTCGACATCGGGGAGGCCGAGGTCGAGCACCACCACGTCGGGCGGGTCGGCCATGACGGCGGCCAGGGCCTCCATCCCCTTGGTGGCGCTGCGCACCACATGGCCCCGGTCCTGTAGAGCCCGGGCCACGGACTGCCGGATCCCGGGGTCATCCTCCACGATGTAGACGTCGGCCATGCCTCCTTGGTACCGGGGGAACCGCCCCTGAGCAAGGATCCTGGCCCAGGAACTACCGAGGCTTAGCATTCCCTTGACCTGTGGACCGGGGGCGATGGGGCACACTTCGGACATGCGCTCGAAGTCGTTCCTCGCCGTTGTCTGGGCCGTGGCCACCGTGGTGGCGGTGGCCATCGTGTGGCAGAGCCTGGGGTTCGTGTCCACCCGCACCGAAGACGACGGCGACGCGCTCGGCGGCGGTTCCCCCACCTCGGTGGTCACCGGGTCTCCTGCCGGCGGCGCGACGGTTCCGACCGCTCCCACCACCGCCGTCACCGATCCCGGGACGGCCGCCACCCCCGACACGTCGTCCACCACCTCCCCCACGGCCAGCACCACGGTGGGCGCCGGCGTGCCGGCCGACGCCGTCGACCAGACCTTCGAGCTCGTGGGCGGCACCGCCGTGGTCCGCTACTCGTCCACCGGGGTCACCGTGCTCTACGCCGTGCCGGCCGACGGGTTCCAGTCCAAGATCGAGCGCGAGGGCACGGGCATGAAGGTGGAGTTCCGGAGCCGGGGCCACCGGTCCCGGGTGGACGTGTGGTGGGACAACGGCCCCCAGCACTCGGTGGAGGAAGAGGCCGAGGACTGAGGCCCGTTCAGTGGGCGCGCAGGTTCGGCGTGGGCGACGCCGCCGGAGCGCCCGGCCTGGTTACCGGGAGCCCGCACCCACCGGTTTGGGCGTACGGAGCCGCTTGCGGCCGGGCGCCTGGGGACGGGGTGTGGTGCCGCCGCCGGAGCGGCCCGGCTTCCTGGCCGACGCCGACCCCACCTGGGGGGCGCCCACCAGCGAGCGCAGGGTGGAGGCCACGTCGGTCAGCTTCTCCGCCGCCTCCCGGGTGGTCGCCACGGCCTGGGCGTTCTCGGCGGCGGTGGCCGCCACCGAACCGGCTTCGGTCACGATCGTCTCGGTGCCGTTGGCGGCCTGCACGATGCGCTGCTCGATGTCCTGGGTGGCCAGGGCCTGCATCTCGATGGCGGAGGAGATCTCGGCCTGGATCTGGGCGATGTCGTTGATGAGCGAGGTGATCGAGCCGATGGCGTCCACCGTCTTGTCGGCGTCGCCCTGGATGGCGGCGATCCGCTCGGAGATGGCCGAGGTGGCGTCGCCGGTCTGCTTGGCCAGCTCCTTCACCTCGTTGGCCACCACGGCGAACCCCTTGCCGGCCACGCCAGCCCGGGCCGCCTCGATCGTGGCGTTGAGGGCCAGCAGGTTGGTCTGCTTGGCGATCGACGTGATCAGGTCGATCACCTGGCTGATCTCGGCCGAGCTCGACCCCAGCTTGGTGATGTGGGCCGAGGTGGTGTCGACCACGTGGACCCCCTGGGCCGCCACCTCGGCGGCGTGGGCCACGCTGCGGGAGATGTCGGTGATCGAGGTGGACATCTGCACCGTGGCGGCGGCCACCCCCTGCACGTGGGACGAGATCTCGCGGGCGATGTCGGCCGAGTTCTGGGCCTTGCCCCGGGTCTGCTCGGCCCCGGCCATGAGCTGGGTGCCGGCCACGGCCACCTTGTCCACCGAGCCGGTCATCTCGGTGATCATGAGGCGCAGGTGACGGGTGATGCCTCGGGCGATGCACCACGAGGCGACGGCCATCGCCACGATCGACAGCCCGCTGATGCCCATCACCAGCGTGCGGGCCTGGCGGGTGGCGGCGGCGTTGGCCAGCTCGGCCTCGGTGGCGGCGTTCTGCACCGTGTCGGACAGGGCCGACAGGTTCGTCTCCAGCACCAGGAACTGGTCCTTGAAGGCGGTGAACTCGGGGGCATCGGCGTCGGCCGGGTTGTCGTCGCCGTCACCGTCGTTGGCGGCGGCCCTGGTGGCGGCGGTGGCGATCACCGCCTGGCCGTCGGTCACGTAGGCGTCGACCTCGGCCGAGGCCTGCGCCACCGCGCTGGCCACCGCCGGCTGGTCGTGGAGGTTGGTGGCGATGTTGTCGAAGTGGCCCTTGAGGGTCTGGCTGTGGGCCGCCAGCTCGTCGGCGGCGGTGGCCCGGTCCTGATCGTTGCCGGCCAGCAGGGCGGCGTAGACGTCACCCCGGATGGCGTCGTGCATCATGTCGGCTTCCACCGACGCCCGGATCGAGTCGTTGAAGCGGGCCAGGGCCGACGCCTCTTTGATCCTGGTGGTGGCCAGGATCCCGAGGTTGGCCACGCAGAGCACGCTGACGACACCGAACAGCAGCAGTCGTTGCGAGATACTCCAAGTTTTCATTTGAATGAGCTCCTGGTGGGCCGATAGGACACCAATCGGTACCGGGCCCGCGTACTTGAACCGCCGACGTCGGCTGCTCAGCTGAACGGTTCTCCTGGCCCAGGCATGTTTTTCGGCTGTCGGGCCCCAGGCGCTACGGTCGGTTGCCATGTTCATCAATGGTGAGTGGGTCGATGCCATCGCCGGGGGCACGTTCGCCGTGACCAACCCGGCCACCGGGGAGGAGATCGGGCAGGTGCCCGACGGGGGGCCCGACGATGCCCGGGCCGCCATCGCCGCGGCCGACGCCGCCTTCGCCTCGTGGTCGGCCACCACCCCGTTCGAGCGGGCCGACGTGCTGTTGAAGGCGTGGCAGCTGATGAACCAGCGGGCCGACGACCTGGCCAAGCTGATGACCACCGAGCAGGGCAAGCCGCTGCGGGCCGCCCGCACCGAGGTCACCTACGCCGCCGACTTCCTGCGCTGGTTCGCCGAGGAGGCCCGCCGCATCGGGGGCGAGTGGTTGCCGTCGGGCCGGGCCGACCAGCGGTTCCTCACCGTGCGCCAGCCGGTGGGGGTGGTGGCCATGGTGACGCCGTGGAACTACCCGATCTCCATGCTCACCCGGAAGATGGGGCCGGCCCTGGCCGCCGGGTGCACGCTGGTGCTCAAGCCGGCCGAGGCCACCCCCCTGTGCGCCAAGGCCGTGTTCGACATCTTCGTGGAGGCCGGGGTGCCGGCCGGCGTGATCAACCTTGTCACGGCGCAGGACCCGAAGCCCATCGGCGACGTGTTCACCAGCGACCCCCGGGTCCGCAAGCTCACGTTCACCGGGTCGACCGCGGTGGGCAAGCTGCTGGCGGGCAAGGCGGCGGGCTCGCTCCAGCGGGTGTCGGTGGAGTTGGGCGGCCACGCCCCGTTCATCGTCTATCCCGACGCCGACGCCGAGAACGCGGCCAAGGGGGCGGCCGCCCTCAAGTTCCTCAACGCCGGGCAGGCCTGCATCAGCCCCAACCGGCTGTTCGTGCACGCCAGCCAGGCCGACGCCTTCGTCGGCACCCTCACCAAGCGGGTGGGGGCGCTGGTGACGGGCAACGGCATGGACGACGGCGTGGGCGTGGGGCCCCTCGTCAACGACCGGGCCGTGGCCAAGGTGGAGGCCCAGGTGGAAGACGCGGCGGCCAGGGGGGCGGGTGTGCCGGTGGGCGGCCACCGGCTCACCGACGGCGGGCTGGAGCGGGGCCACTTCTTCGCTCCCACCGTGCTCACCGGTGTCACGCCGGACATGGTGGTGTACCGGGAGGAGACGTTCGGCCCGGTGGCGCCGGTGGTGGTGTACGAGGACGTGGACGACGTGATCCGCATGGCCAACGACACCCCCTACGGGCTGGCCGCCTACGTGTACACCGAGAGCCTGAAGACGGCGCTGTCGGCCTTCGAGGCGCTGCGGTTCGCCATCATCGGGATCAACGACGTGAACCCGACGTCGGCCTCGATCCCGTTCGGGGGCATGGGCGACTCGGGTCTGGGGCGGGAGGGTGGCCACGAGGGACTCGACGAGTACCTCGAGGTCAAGACGGCCGGGATCTCGCTCCGGTAGGGTCGCGGGCGTGCGCCTGCTCCTGTCGGCGGTGATCGTGGGCTGCGTTCTGTCCGGATGCAGCTCGGGGTCGGGCGTCGGGGTGCCGGTCGGCGACCTGCCGGCGGTCACGGGTGGTGGCGCCGACAGGATCGACCCGGCCGCCGAGGCGGCGGTGCGGGACGTCCACACCCGGGTGATGACCGAGCTGTTCTCCCGGGACGAGCGGGTCGACGACCCCACCGACATCCTCGACCTGGCCGACGAGCTCACCACCGGCCCGCTCAAGGCCGACATCACCGAGAGCATCAACCGGCGCCTGCTGACGGGCTACAAGGCGGTGGGCCACGGGTACGAGTCGCACATCGTGTCGGTCGAGATCACGGGCGACACCACGGCGAGCGTGGTCGACTGCTCGCTCGACACGAGGGCGTTCTACGACGCCAACGGCGCCCTGCTGGTGCCGGCCGACACCTTCTATCGATTGCGCCAGTCGTCGCTCGTCCTGGTCGACGGCCGGTGGCTCGTGTCCGAGCTCCGCAGCACCGGCACCGGCCGCTGCGATCCGTAGCCCCGTTCTGTGTCACGTTTTCGCCGAATTCCGGCGGTTTCGCGACGTCAGTTGGTCAGCAAGACACGTTTTGCGCGTCGTCAGTTGCTTGTCTCGCGGCTGCCGGTCGACAGAAGTGGTGAGAATCCGAACGACATGGATGGACATCAAGCGCTAGGCGGCTAAGCTCCCTGGCCAGAGCCTCAGGGCTCGAGGGGCGACCACGGCCGGCGCGGCTCGGAAACCAGCGTCGGAATGCGTTCGTGATCGCCACGACTCAGGTCAACTGTTTCCCAAGAACCGGCCAACCAGACCCGAGAATCAGTGAGCAATCCGATCCGAAACCGCATCCCGACCTTGGCCGCTGCGCTCATCCTCGCGTCCGCCGGCGTCGCCGCCTGCTCCAGCTCAGGAGGCAGCACCAGCGACGGCACCACCGACTCCGCCGCCCCCACCACCGAAGCCGTCGCCCCCACCACATCCACCTCAACCACCGACGCCCCCACCAGCTCCACCACCGTCGAAGACGCCATCCGCGCCGCCCACACCCGAGTGATGACGGAGCTCTTCGCCCGCGACGAGCGCGTGACCGGCCCCGAGGCGATCTTGCCATTGGCCGAGGAGCTGACCACCGGCCCTCTGTTGAGACGCATCCAGGACGATGTCATCGAGTCGAGCCAGAGCGGTGAGCGAACCGCTGGCCCAGGCTATGAGTCCCACATCGTTCGTGTGACGATGCTGGCCCAGGACAAGGCGCGAGTCGTTGATTGCTCGTTGGGTCGAGGCGAACGCTATGCGGCGGACGGGACCCTGCTAATTGCTGCTGATGACCACTACAAGCTGCGCGAAAGCGCAATGGTGCTGGTCGACGGCAGATGGCTCGCAAGCGATATTTTCAGCGGCGGCGACGAACAGTGCGAGCCGTCGTGAGCAGAATGCGAGCCGCCGGAGCCGGAGCACTGCTGGCAGTCGCCTCACTGTGCGTTCAGGATGCGGCGCTCGCTGACGCCATCGACCAGACGAAGACGAACACCCTCGTGAGCGCAGGCCAGACCGAGAGTGGGGCCTTCGTCGATCTGGAAGGGTCGATGGCGGGGCGGCAGGTGACGGGGCCCGGGGCGCCGGCGTGGTTGCGGGCGTGCTCGTGGCGGACGTGGTCGGTGGAGGAGAAGGACGCCTACTTCGCCCAGTTTTCGGTCGGCGTCGGTTCCCCCAGCCCGGGGGTGGATGGCGAAGAGCAGTGGGGCGTCGTGTTCTGCCATCCCGGCGTGGAGGAGGCGGTGGGCCTCAACCCGGCTCTCCTCACCACCGGCGTGCTGTCCACCTGGCCCCTGGTCGACGGGCTCCCCCAGGTGGTGCTCGACTACCTCATCGCCCTGGGCTACGCCTCGGTCGACATCCCGGTGCAGGTGGGCGACGCCGCCCCCTTCGGCGACGACGACACCCCGCTCATCACCCAGTTGCCAACGTTTTTGTGGGTGGACCCGGCGGTGTGGCAGCCCCGCTCGGCCACCACGCCCTCCGTGTTCGGGGTCACGGCCACCGTCACCGCCACCCCCAGCCGCGTCGTGTTCGACAACAGCGCCGGCGACCAGGTCGACTGCGGTGCCAACCTCGGCCCGCCCTACGACTTCGGCCGCTCCGACGACGACCAGCACTCCGAGTGCACCCTCACCTTCCGCCACACCAGCGCCGTCGACGACTGGACGCTGTCGTCCACCATCTGGTGGACCGTCACCTATGCCTGCTCCTCCGACTGCGGCTCCGGCACCCTTCCGCCGTTCGTGGTCCGCAACACCCGACCGGTCCGGGTGGCCGAGCTGCAGGCCGTCCTCCTTCCCCCTCCCGTCGCCGCCGCCAACTGACCCGACCCGACCCGACGCCCACCGACGATCCGACCTGAGCACCGAGGCTCCGCCATGGCCGCCCCCACCCTCACACCACCGCCATCCGTGCGCCGCCCGGCCACCCCGGCCACCCCACCCGGGGTGACCCGCGGCCCGGCCCGCACCCGGCGCCTGCCCTGGATCGCCCTCGGCCTCCTGCTCACCGCCGGCGCCGTGATCGCCTTCGCCCTGTTCACCATCACCCAGTCGTCCCGCACCCTGGCCTGGGTCACCGCCACCGACGTGGCCGCCGGCGCCACCATCGAGCGGGCCGACCTCGAGCTGGTAGCGGTGGGCGCCGACGACGGGGTCCGCCTCGTCACCCGGGGCCAGGAAGACGTGATCCTCGGCTCCGTGGCCCGGGGCCCCATCCCGGCCGGCACCCTGCTCTCGCCGGCCCTCGTGGTCCCGCCCGGTCAGAGCGTCCCCACCGGATTCGCCGTGGTCGGCGCCCGTCTGGAGCCGGGCCAGTTCCCCAGCAACACCCTGGCCGCCGGCGACACCGTGCAGCTCCTGGCCACCGTGCCCGCAGCCGGCCCCCAGGCCTCGCTCGACGAGGCGGGCGACCTCGGCCCGGCCACCGTGTGGGCCGTCGACACCGCCACCGGTTCCTCCACCGGCAGCCTGTTCGTGTCCCTCCTGGTCCCCGCCGACCAGTCCCGCCTGGTGGCCAACGCCGCCGAGCTCGACCGCCTCCGCCTCGCCCTGGTGACCAGCGATGGCTGACCTCCGCCCGGTGATCGCCGCCGTGCGGGCCGACGTGGCCCGCCAGGTGTCGGACTGGGAGGTGGCCCAGTCGGCCGAGCGCGGCTTCGCCCCGTCCAAGGAGGAGACGGCGGTGTGGGGCGAGGCGGCCATCGTCGGTGCGGTGGAAGCCGCCGCCCGCCGGGAGCTGGCCGCCGGCCGGGCCCCGCTGAGCGAGGCCGACGAGGACGCCGTGATCGATGCCGTCCGCTCGTGGGTCTTCGGCCACGGCCGCCTCGACTCCCTCCTGGCCGACGACCGCATCGAGAACATCCTGGCCAACGGGCACGACAACGTGACCCTGTCGCTGGTGGGGGGCGAGCGGGTGGCGGGCCCGGCCCTGGCCGACTCCGAGGAGGAGTTCGAACAGCTCATCCGGCGCTGGGCCGCCACCGAAGGCAAGACGGAGCGCCGGTTCGACGACGCCCAGCCCTACCTCGATCTCCGCCTGCCCGACGGCTCCCGGCTGCATGCCATCAAGGGCGTCACGTCCCGGCTGTGCGTGTCGATCCGCAAGCACCGCCACCTCCGCGTCACGCTGCAGCAGCTGGTGGACCTGGGCACGCTCGACGCCGAGCTGGCCGCCGTGCTGTCGGCCGCCGTCCGCCCACCGCTGCCGTGCTCGGTGTTGATCGCCGGCGGCACCGACACCGGCAAGACCACCTTCGCCCGGGCCCTGATCAACGAGATCCCGGCCACCGAGCGTCTGATCGTGATCGAGGACAACGCCGAGCTGGGCCTCGAGCTCGACCCCGCCCGCCGACCTCACGTGGTTGAGATGGAGGTCCGCCAGCCCAACCTCGAAGGCAAGGGCGGCATCGGCATGGACGTGCTCGGCCGCCAGGCCCTCCGCATGCGGCCCGACCGCCTGATCATCGGCGAGTGCCGGAGCGGCCACGAGGTCCGCACGATGCTGGAGGCGATGAACTCGGGCCACGAGGGCTCGCTCACCACGATCCACGCCGACTCGTCCCGCTCCGCTCTCACCAAGATGCAGACCTACGCCCTCACTGGCGACGACGCCCTGTCGATGGAGGCGTCGGCCCACCTCATCCAGCTCGTGCTGCACCTCGTGGTCCACCTGACCAAGGCCCCCGACGGCCGCCGGATCGTCACCTCGGTGCGGGAGATCACCGGCGCCCGCGACGGCCAGGTGCACACCAACGAGGTCTACACCTCGCCCGACCCGTTCACGCCGGCGGTGGCCACGGCCGCCGGCTTCACCCCTCGGCTCCTGCACCGCCTCTCGGCGGCCACCCCGGCCGGGGTCGGATCGCCGACGGTCAGCGGAGGGTGGGGATGAACCTCCTGGTGGCGGTGCTGTGCGGGGTGGTGGCCGGCGGGGGCCTGTTGCTGGCCACCGTCGGGCTGTACGGCACCGAGGTCCGCCTCCCGGGCGACGAGCCCCCGGCGCCTCTGGGCCCGCAGGGTGCCCTGCGCGACCGCGCCGCCACCCTCGAACGGGGGCGGCTCCGCCTGGCGCTGGCCCTGGTGGGCGGGATCGCCACCTGGCTCGTCACCGGATGGCCGGTGGGGATCCTGCTGGCCGTGCTGGTCGGGGCGGTGGCCCCCACGCTGGTGGGGGCGAAGGCTCGCCGCCAGGCCGTGATCGATCGCACCGAGGCCATCGCCGGCTGGGCCGAGCAGTTGCGGGACACGATCGCCGCCGCCGCCGGCCTGCAGGAGGCGGTGGCGGTGACGGCCCGGGTGGCCCCGGCCCCGATCCGCCCGGCGGTGGCCGACCTGGCCGCCGGCATGCGCCGCAACAGCCTGGCCGGCGAGCTGCACCGGTTCTCGGCCCGCCTCGACGATCCCATCGGCGACCAGGTGGCCGCCGCCCTCCTGCTGGCCGCCGAACGCCGGGGTGACGACCTCACCCGCCTGCTCGACGACCTGGCCGACGGGGCCCGGGCCGATGCCACCATGCGCATCCGCACCGAGACGTCCCGGGCCCAGACCTACAACGACGCCAAGGTCGTCACCCTCGTGGTGGTGGCCATGTTCGGGTTCATGTTGATGGTCAACCGCTCCTACCTCGACGCCTTCGACACCTGGACCGGCCAGGCCGTGCTGGCCGTGATCGGTGCGCTGTGGCTGGCCGCCCTGTACGGGATCACGGTGCTGTCGCAGGTGGCCCGCCCTCCCCGCCTGCTCACCGTGGAGGAGCGCCGGGACGGGGGGACCCGCTGATGCTGGTTCCGGTGGCGTGCGGCCTGGTGCTCGGCCTCGGCCTGTGGTGCCTGCTCCGGGCGTTCCTGGTGCCGGCCACCCCGCTCGATCGGGCCCTGGCCGCGCTGGCCCAACCCCGGACTCCGACCTCCGGCGCCCCGGCCGGTGGTGGGCCCGGCGGCGGGGTGGGTGCCGTCGACGATCTGGCCGGCCGGTTCGGGGCCTGGATCATGGCCGTCACCGGCACCGATCTCCACGGCCTGGCCGCCGATCTGGCCGTGCTCGACCGCACCCAGGAGCACCATCTGGTGCAGCGGATGCGCACCGCCCTGCTCTACGGCGCCTTCCCCCTCATGGTGTGGGCCTTCACCCGGCTCGGGGCCGGGATCGACCCAGCCCATCCGGCCCTGATCCTGGCGGCGGCGCTGGCGGCCGGCGTACTCGGCTGGTTCGTGACCGACGCCCAGGTGCGGAGCCGGGCCCGGCACCGGCGGCGGGAGTTCGACGGTGCCCTCGTCACGTACGTGTCACTGGTGGCGGTGCTGCTGGCCGGTGGCGCCGGGATCCAGCAGGCCCTCACCGATGCCGTCGACACCGGCCGGGGCTGGGCCTTCCTCGTGCTGCGCCGGGCTCTCACCGATGCCCGCATCCGGGGCGTGTCGCCGTGGGAGGCGTTCGACGAGCACGGCACCCGGTTGGGGCTCACCTCCCTGGTCGACCTGGCCGCCACCATGGAGCTGGGCGGCACATCGGGGGCCCACGTGCGGGAGAGCCTGATCACCAAGGCCAAGGCCCTGCGCACCCATCAGCTGGCGGCGCTGGAGCGGGAGGCGGCCGGCCGGACCTCGGCCATGGTCGGCCCCACCGGCCTGATGTTGGCCGGCTTCGTGATCCTGCTGATCTACCCCGCCTTCCAGGCCATCTTGAACCTCTGACCCCAAGGAGCACCGTGAGCGCCATCGACGAGATCCACCGGACCACCGTGGTGGCCCACGCCGCCGCCACCCTCGCCATCGGCGACACCCGGCGGGCCCTGGCCGAGCGGGTCCGCCGCCTCGACCCGGCCGACGAGCGGGGCGACGTGGAGGCCCGCACCGTCACCATCGCCGTGATGGTGGCCCTCGCCCTGGCCGTGGGCGTGATCATCACCGCCAAGGTGACGAACAAGGCCAACGGCATCTCGCTCGAATGAGCCCGTCTCCCGAACGGGCCCGTGAACGGGCCCGTGAACGGGGCGATGTCGCCCCCACCGTCATCCTCACTTCCCTCACCGTGTTCCTCGTGATGTTCGTGATCCAGATCGGCCTCTACTTCCACGCCCGGACCGTGCTGAACGCCGCCGCCGAGGACGGGGCCCGGGCGGCCCAGGTGCGGGGCGGGGAGGCGGCCGACGGCGAGGCCACGATCGACCAGATCCTGGCCGGCTCACCCACCCTGCTGGCCGAGCCCACCCGCCGGGTCAGCGTGAGCGCCGACACAGTGACGGTGGAGTTGACGGCCCGCGTGCCGTCGCTGGTGCCGTTCTGGTCGGGCACGGTCACGGCCCGCTCGTCGGGCCCGGTCGAGCGCTTCCGGCCGGAGCCGGAACGGGGCGGCACGCCGTGACCGGGGGGCGCCTCCGGGCCGAGCGGCGGGGGGAACGGGGCACGGCCTCGGCCGAGCTGGTGGTGCTGGTGATCCCGATCATGGTGCTCGTCGGTTTCGCCGTGTTCGTCGGCCGCTACAGCGCCACCAATCAGGAGGTGTCGTCGGCGGCGCGCGACGCGGCCCGGGCCGCCGCCGTGCTCGGCGCGCCGGCCGCCGCCCAGGCGGCGGGGGAGGCGGCGGCCGAGGAGTCGCTCACCGGTCGGAGCGTGTCGTGCACCGTGCTCACCACCCGGATCGACACCGGCCAGCTCCGCCCCGGGGGCCAGGTGACGGCCGAGGTGGCGTGTGAGATCGGACTGGCCGACATCGCCGGGTTCGGCCTGCCCGGCAGCCGAACTGGCCACCGCCACCGCCGTGGTCGACACCCTTACCGGGGCGGCGAGTGACGGCCTGTCGACGCCGCCCGGAGCGGAGCGAACCGGACCGGGGCCAGCGAGCGGGGCTCGGTGACCACGTTCATCGTGCTGATGGTCGTGCCGGCCCTCCTGATGGCCGGCCTCGCCTTCGACGGCGGCCGGATCCTCACCGCCCGCCGCCACGCCATCGACACCGCCCAGAACGCCGCCCTGGCCGGGGCCCAGGCCGTGGCCGGGCCGGTGGTGCGCCGGGGCGGCGTCGGCGTGGCCCCCGCCCAGGTCGACGCCGCCGCCCAGCGGTACCTGGCCGCCACCGGGGCCGCCGGCACCGTGCAGGTGGGCCCGAACGAGGTGACGGTCACGGTCACCGAGACCGTGGAGCTCGCCCTGCTACCCCTGGTCGGGATCTCCAGCCGAACCGTCACCGGCGTCGGCCGGGCCCAGCTGATCCGCGGTGTCACCGGCGAGGAGCTTCCCGCCGGCCCCTGACCCGGGGATGGGCCGCTCGGCTCATTTGCCTGAACCTTCCGGCCCTCCCTGCCGAATCCGGATGGATCGACACCCTCGCCCCCACCACCCCCACCCCGGTCTCCGTCCGGCCACCGGTCCGCCTGCTCGTCCGGCTCCTCGCCGTGGTCCTGCTGGCCACAGCCCTCACCACGGCCAGCGCCGCCGCCACACCGGCCCCGTCGGCGGCGGCGTCGGTGACCGGTTGCACGATCGGCACGCCCGACGGCACCTGGGCCGGCGACGTCCAGGCGTCGGCCCGCACCGCCCGGGCCTGGCGCCTCTACCAGGCCTACTTCCTGCGTCAGCCCGACGGCCCCGGGCTCGACTACTGGCTGTCCCAGTACCGGGCCGGCATGTCGCTCCAGGGGCTGTCCTACAACTTCGCCCGCTCGGCCGAGTTCCAGCTCCGCTACGGCGCCCTCGACAACAGCGGCTTCGTCAACCTGGTCTACGCCAACGTGTTGTGCCGGGCCCCCGACCTCGACGGCTGGTCGTACTGGGTGACCAAGCTCAACCGGGGCGAGATCGACCGGGGCGAGCTGATGGTGCTGTTCTCCGAGGGCGCCGAGTTCGGCAACACCACCGGCACCCGCTGGAGCAGTTTCGCCTCCCCCGACCAGGCCAACCTCTACACCGACGGCTACGACGTCCAGCCGATCCCCGGGGGACTGATGGTGCGGATCAACTACGGCCTGGTCGACGTCCGCACCTCGCACGACCGGTGCTCGGTGGCGTCGATCAACGGCAACTGGTTCTCACCCCCCGAGGCGGCCAACCCCACCCCCACCGGGTTCGCCGTGATCGACGGCCAGCACGTGGCCGGTTCGGTGGAGCGCACCGACCGGGGCGTGATCGGCGAGCGCTACCGCCCCTACGGACCCGACGCCGAGCGGGTGTGGGCCTGGGACGGAGCGCACCAGAACTCCAACCTGGGCTCGAAAGGGGGCCGGGTGCTCGAGAGCTGGGCCAGCTGGCAACCGGATGGAACGCCGCCCCTCGACAACGCCGCCGAGTGGCGGTGGGCCGCCGCCGGCATCCCCCTCATCGTCAACGGCCAGGTGTGGGACGGCTTCGCCGGCGTTCCCACCAGCGACTACACCCACTACACGTACCGCCACAGCTTCGTCGCCTTCGACAAGCACTGGAACACCCTCGTGTTCGGCACCACCACCGGCATGACCAGCGCCGGCCTCATCGCCTGGGCCCAGGCCCAGGGGTACGAGGACCTGGTGAAGTTCGACGGCGGCGGGTCGGCCGAGCTCAACATCAACGGCCAGCGGCGGGTGGCCGGCACCAGCCGCCACGTCCCCGTCTGGATCGGCATCGGCTGCTAGACCAGCATGGGGCCATGCCCAGCAGCCCGACGACCGAGCCGGTGATCCGCCACGTCACCGCCACCCCCGACCCGCCCCCGGTGGGCATCCCCAACCCCATCCATGCCGAGGACGGCGCCTCCGGGGCCGGCTACGCCGGGGCCCTGGTGGCCGGGGTCCGCACCTACGGCTGGGTGGCCGAGGCCGTCATCGAGGCGTTGGGCGAGGAGTGGCTGAGCAGCGGCTGGGCCGACGTCACCCTCCGCCGCCCCCTGTACTCGGGCGAGGTGGTGACGATCACCGTTGGCGCCCCCGGCAGCGACCCGAACGCCAGCGACCCGACCGCCCATCCGGTCAGCGCCGCCGTGGGCGACCGGATCGTGCTGGACGGCACCGTCGGCTCCGGCACCGCCCCGTGGGCCGCCGACATCGACCCGCCGCCGCCGGCCCCGGCGCTGGACCCGCCGCCCCTGCGCCCCACCTACACGCTCGACACGGCCCCGGTGGGTGAGCCGCTCCGGCCGCTGGGCGCGTACCTGTCGGCCAACGGGGCCCGCAAGCTCACCTACGACGACCTGGGCCAGACCACCAGCCAGGTGCCCGACGGACGCCTCCACCCCTGGTTCCTGGCCGCCAGCATGGCCCCGTTGACCCGACACAACTTCACCTACGGGCCCACCATCCACGTCCGCACCCAGATCCAGCACATGGGTCTGGCCGCGGCCGAGCAGGAGGTGGTGGTGGGGGCGAAGATCGTCGAGGTCTACGACCGCAAGGACCACTGGTACCAGGTGCTCGACGGCCTCGTGGTGGGGGCCGGTGCCGCCCCCGGCTGCGCCGAGCTGGCCCGGATCCGCCACCACACGATCTTCCGTCCCCGGGGCACCACCATGCCACCGCCCATCACGGATGCGGCCGCAGGCGCGGTGTGACAGGCTGAGCCGCATGGAGCTGCACGAGTACAAAGACCGGTGGACGACGGCCGACGTGAGCCGGGACGACGCCGGGGTGCTGACGATCCGGATGCACTGGAGGGGGAAGTCGCTGATGTGGGGCGGCCCGCCCCACCAGGAGCTCCCCGAGCTGTTCAACGCCATCGCCTCGGACCGGGAGAACCGGGTGGTGATCATCACCGGCACCGGCGACACGTTCATCGGGCTGGGTGACGGGCCCAATCCGCTGGCCGAGGGTCGGGCCAACGCCACCGTGTGGGACCGGATCATCTGGGAGGGCAACCGGCTGGTGGACCAGATGCTGGCCATCGAGGTGCCGGTGATCGCCGCCGTCAACGGGCCGGTGTCGGTCCACTCCGAGCTGGCGGTGCTGTGCGACGTGGTGCTGGCGGCCGAGCACACCTACTTCCAGGACGCCCCCCACTTCCCCGGCGGCCTCGTGCCCGGCGACTCGATGCAGATCGTGTGGCCCCTGCTGCTCGGCCCCAACCGGGGCCGCTACTTCCTGCTCACCGGGCAGAAGATCCACGCCGAAGAGGCGCTGAGCCTTGGCATCGTGGGCGAGGTGCTCCCGGCCGACCAGGTGCTGAACCGGGCCAACGAGATCGCCGCCGACCTGGCCAAGCTGAACCCGATCCTGCTCCGCAACACCCGCCACGCCCTGGTCCGCCCCATCCGGCGAGCCATGGCCGACGACCTCCACACCGGCCTGGCGCTGGAGGCCATCGCCTCCATGTCGGCCCGGGAGTGGAACAAGGCGCAGACCGAGAGCGAGGGGAAGTAGCAGCGATGGCCACCTACGACACCGTCACCTACGAGACCGAGGGCCGGGTGGCCACGGTCACCCTCAACCGCCCGGAGAAGCTGAACGCCATCTCGGGCCAGCTCCAGGCCGAGCTGATCGCCGCCCTGGAGGAGGCCGAGGCCGACCCCGGCATCCACGTTGCCGTGGTCCAGGGGGCGGGCCGGGCCTTCTGCACCGGCTACGACATCACCGCCGGCGGTACCGGCGGGGGCGGCGTCACCGGCGACCGCGACGGCCTGGAGCGCATCATGCGGGGTTGGCTCCGCATCTGGGACATGCGCCTGGCCGTCGTGGCCAAGGTCCACGGCTACTGCCTGGCCGGCGGCACCCAGCTGGCCACGATCTGCGATGTCACCTTCGTGTCCAACGAGTGCAAGGTGGGCACGCCCCAACTGCCGCTGGGCGCCGGCTACGTGGCGTCGAGCTGGACGTGGCTGGTGGGCCCGAAGAAGGCCAAGGAGATGTTCTTCCCCACGGGCGAGATGATCTCCGGGGCCGAGGCGGCCGACTGGGGCCTGTTCAACCGGGCCGTTCCCGCCGACCAGCTCGACGAGACGGTGGCCGCCTACGTGGCCAAGGTGGCCCGCACCCCGAAGGACATCATCGCCCTGCAGAAGCAGTCGGCCAACCGGATCCAGGAGATCCAGGGCTTCCGGGAGGCCATGCTCCAGGCCGTGGAGGTCGACGCCATCGCCCACGCCTCCCCGGCGGTCAAGGCCATCAACGCCCACATCAGGTCCCATGGCCTGCAGGATTCGCTGCGGGCCTTCCAGGCCGGCGAGATTCCGTAGACCACCGCCAGGGCATGCTGAAGCGGTGAAGGTCTCCAGCCCGGACAAGCTCCTCTACCCCGACGACGGGATCACCAAAGCCCAGGTGGTGGACCACTACGCCACCGTGGCCCCGGCCCTGTTCCCGTGGGTCGAGGGGCGGCCGGTCACCGTCCAACGCTTCCCCCGGGGGATCTCGGCCCCCGGGTTCATGCAGAAGAACGCGGCCGACCACTACCCGTCCACGATCGAGCGCTACACGGTGCCCAAGCGGGAGGGGGGCGACACCGTGTATCCCGTGCTGACCACGCCGGACGACGTGGTGTACCTGGCCAACCAGAACACGATCACCTTCCACACGTGGACCGCCACCACCGCCCGCCCCGACCAGCCCGACTGGTTCCTCCTCGATCTCGATCCCGACGAAGGCGCCTCGCCCGAGGACCGGGTCGACGCCGCCCGCCGGGCCACCCGCCTGGCCGGTGAGGTGCTGCGGCGCTTCGGGCTGGAGTCGATGGTGGTGGCCACGGGGTCGAAGGGCTTCCATGTCCGGGCCCGGATCGAGCCCGGCCCCAGCCATGACGAGGTCGACCTGGCGGGCCGGGCCGCCGCCGGGCTGGTGGCGGCGGCCGACCCGGAGCTGGCCACCGTCGAGTTCCTGAAGCGGGAGCGGGGTGGGCGGGTGTTCGTCGACTGGCTCCGCAACGGCCCCATCGCCACCTCGGTGGTGCCGTGGTCGCTGCGGCCCCGGGCCGGCGCCCCGGTGGCGGTGCCGATCGCCTGGGACGAGCTCGACGAGGTCGCCCCCGACGCCTTCACCCTGGCCCCCGGCGGGCTGGCTCCCATCGCCGACCGCCTGGCCCTCGACCTGCCCCTCCCCCCGCCGGCACCCCTGCCCGTAGCCGAGCTGACCGCCGCCGCCGAGGCCGCCGGCGTCGACCTCGCCACCACCCAGGACCGCTTCGGCCGGCGCAGCGGCCGAAGTTGAGCACTGCGGGCGGCGCAGCGGCCGAAGTTGAGCACTGCGGTCGCCGCAGTGGCCGAAGTTGAGCACTGCGGCCGGCGGTAGGGTGGGCTCGTGCCCACCACGGTGCTCGTCGTGGAGGACGACGCCCTCATTGCGTCGAGCCTGCAGCGGGCCCTGGCGGCCCACGGTTACGAGGCGGCCGTGTGCGCCCACGTGGCCGAGGCCCGCACCCTGATCGACGGCGACCCGCCCGATCTCGTGCTGCTCGATCTCGGGCTCCCCGACGGCGACGGCTCCGAGGTGGCCGCTCACGTGGCCCGGCACCATCCCACGGTCCCGGTGATCGTGCTCACCGCCCGGGCGGGCGAGATCGACGTGGTGCTGGGGCTCGAGTCGGGCGCCGTCGACTATGTGGTCAAGCCCTTCCGCCTGGCCGAGCTGCTGGCCCGCATCGCCGCCCACATCCGGCTCCGGGACGCCTTCACCGGCAGCACGGCTGGCGCCCCCGGCCCGGGCCGCGACCCGGGGCGGGTGCTGGCCGTGGGTGACCTGGCCGTCGACCGGGGATCCCGCACCGTCACCGTGGCCGGCGAGCCGGTGGCCCTGCGGCCCAAGGAGTTCGACCTCCTGGAGCGGCTGGCCCGTGACGCCGGCACCGTGATCACCCGGGAGCAGCTGATCACCGAGGTGTGGGACGAGCACTGGTGGGGCTCGACCAAGACGCTCGACGTCCACGTGAACTCGATCCGGCGCAAGCTGGGCGAGCAGGCGGGGCAGCCCAGCCGTATCTCCACCGTGCGGGGCGTCGGCTACCGGCTCGAGCTGGCCCCGGCGGGCCCGGCTCCCAGCCGAGACCCGTGAGCCGGCGGGTGCTGGCGGTGGTGCTGACCGTCACCATCCTGGCCGTCACCGCCTTCTTCGTACCGGCCGCCCTGGCCATCTGGAACGCCCAGCAGCGGGGCGAGCTGCTGGCCCTGCAGCGGGAGGCGTCGGTCGCCGCCAGCCGGGTGCCGCCCGACGGCGACCCGCTCCGCAACGGCGCCCTCGTCCCGGTCGACGGGTCGGCCCACCGCCTCGCCCTGTACCGGCCCGACGGTGCCCTGGCCGCCGGCGACGGCCCGGCCCGGCCCGACCCGGTGGTGGCGACCGCCCTGGCCGGCGACTTCGCCGAGGGCTATGTGGACGGCGACCTGGTGGCGGCGGCACCGGTGCGCCGCCAGCCCGACGGGTCGGCCTACGTGGTGCGGATCGACGCCCCCCGGGGTGAGAGCCGCAACCGGTTCCTCGCCTCCGTGGCCGAGCTGGCCGGGGCCGGTGCGGCGGTGGTGGCGGTGGCCGGCCTGCTCGGCGTGCGGCTCACCCACCGTCTCAACCAGCCCATCGAGGATCTGCGGGCATGGGCCGGCGCCGCCGACCTGGCCGGCCCGAGCCCGGCCCCTCTACCGCCACCGCCGCCCACCGGGATCGCCGAGCTCGACGGTCTGCGCCGGGCGCTGGTCGGCAGCCGCAACCGGATCGCCGAGTTGCTCACCCGGGAGCGGTCGTTCTCGTCGCAGGTGTCGCACCAGTTGCTCACGCCGGTGGCCGCCATGCGGGTGGCCATCGAGACCGAGCGGGCCGCCCCCCGGCCCGACCACACCGCCATCCTCGACGAGAGCCTGACCCAGCTCGACCGGTTGCAGAGCACGATCACCTCGATGCTGGCCCTGGCCCGCCACGTCTACCGGCCCGCCCTCCCGGTGGACCTGGCCGCCCTGGCCGCCGAGCGGGCCGCCGTGTTCCAAGCCATGGCGGCCCACGGGGGCCGGGAACTGGAGGTGGTGGGCCCACCGACCCCGGTGGTGGGCGACGCCGACGCCATCGGCCACATCGTGGACGTGCTCGTCCACAACGCCCTGCGCCACGGGCAGGGCCGGGTGACGGTGCGGGTGACCGGCCCGGCCGGCGGTCCGGTCGGCGCGGCGGGCCCGGTGGATGCGGTGGCGGCGGTGGAGGTGGCCGACGAGGGACCCACCCCCACCGAGCGGGACCCCTTCGCCGAGCGGGGGGCCGACACCTCCCACGGCATCGGTCTGCGGTTGGCCCGCAGCCTGGCCGAATCGGCCCGGGGCCGCCTCGAGCTGATCGACGGGCCCACCACAGTGTTCCGGCTGACGGTTCCCGTGAACGCTGGGCCCGTTGCCCCGGTCGC
The DNA here is from genome assembly GCA_041394285.1 of Acidimicrobiales bacterium. GTDB lineage: Bacteria > Actinomycetota > Acidimicrobiia > Acidimicrobiales > SZUA-35 > CADEDH01. Next base: position 287,579 of record JAWKIL010000005.1, read on the forward strand.
CGCCGGGCCGGGCGACCGGGCGACGTTTTAACCGGGCGCTGTTCTTGGGCTCACCGGCCGCTCACCGGCGCCGGGCCATGGTGGCACGGTGCGAAGCCATCGTCCGCCATCGCCACCCGCCCGTCTCATCCGGGTGGCGGTGGCGGCACTGACGCTGGCCGGCCTCGGCGTCTTCTTCACGCCACCGACGATCGCCGGGGCCGACCAGTCGCTCGTGCTCACCACCCCCTACCCCTCGATCGAGACCCAGCCCGGATCGATCGTGAAGCTCGACATCGCGGTCACCGCCGGGCGGCCGGAGCCGGTCGATCTGGCCGTCGACGGGCTCCCCGCCGGATGGCAGGCCACCTTGCGGGGCGGCGGGTTCGTGATCCACTCCATCACCTCGTCGCCCACCGGCTCCAAGGCGGCGCTGGAGATCGCCGTGGCCTCCGACGCCCAGGCCGGCAGCTACCCGATGACGGTGACGGCCACCGACGGCAGCGGCGGCCGGTCGTCGACCCCGGTGACGATGGTGATCGCCCCCGAGGTCAACAGCGGCATCCGGCTCACCACCGACTTCCCCTCGCTCACCGGCGACCCGGGCGGCACGTTCAGCTACAACCTGACGGTCACCAACGACACCCCGGCCCAGCAGACGTTCACCTTCGACCCGTCGGGCCCCGAGGGGTGGACGGTGTCGGCGTCGCCTTCGGCCGAGGCCCGGGCCCAGACGGTGACGGTGGAGGCCGGCTCCGCTTCCAGCGTGAAGGTCACGGCCACCGCTCCCGACTCGGTGGACCAGGGCGCCTATCCGATCGACGTGAAGGTCACCGGCGACAACGGGGCCCAGGGCTCGATCAAGCTGGAGGCCGATGTCACCGGCACTCCCAAGCTCGTGATCTCCACCCCCGACCAGCGGCTCGACGTGAGCGGCCGGGCCAACTCGGTGGCCCGCATCCCGCTGGTGGTGGCGAACTCCGGCACTGCGCCGCTGGAAGCGGTGAAGCTGGCCGGGTCGGCGCCCAGTGGGTGGGAGATCTCGTTCGAGCCGGACCAGGTCGACTCCGTGCTGCCGGGCGAGACGGCTCAGGTGACGGCGGTGGTGAAGCCGTCGTCCAAGGCGGTGGCCGGCGACTACCAGGTGTCGGTGCGGTCGAGTGCCGGGAGCCTGTCGTCGAACGTGGACCTCCGTTACGCCCTGTCGGGCAGCCGCACGCTGGGGATCCTGGCCGTGCTGGTGATCGCCGCCGCCTTCGCCGGCCTGGCCGGGGTCTTCGTCAAGTACGGGCGGCGCTGAGGTGGACGCCCCGGTTGAGGCAGGGTCTGGGCCGGGCCCGGCGATCGAAGCCCGCTGGCTGACCAAGCGGTACGGGGAGACCACGGCCGTCGACCGGCTCAGCATCGAGGTGCAGCGGGGAGAGGTGTTCGGGCTGCTGGGTCCGAACGGGGCGGGCAAGACCACCACCATCCTGATGCTGCTGGGGCTCACCGAGCCCACCAGCGGCCTGGCCCGCGTCGACGGGCTCGATCCCACCCGCTCGCCCCTCCTGGTCAAGAGCCGGGTGGGCTACCTGCCCGACGAGGTCGGCTTCTACGAGGATCTCACCGCCGTCCAGAACCTTCGCTACACGGCAGAGCTCAACCGCCTGTCGAAGGCGGTGGCGGCGGAGCGCATCGAGCGGGTGCTCGACGACGTGGGCCTCACCGACGCCGCCGACACCAAGGTGGGGGCGTTCTCCCGGGGCATGCGGCAGCGCCTCGGGGTGGCCGACGCGCTGGTGAAACAACCGTCGATCCTGATCCTCGACGAGCCCACGGTCAACATCGACCCCGAGGGCGTGCGGGAGCTGCTGTTGCTGATCGAGCGGCTCCGCACCGAGCAGGGGGTGACCGTGCTGCTGTCGTCGCACCTCCTGCACCAGGTGCAGCAGGTATGCGACCGCATAGGGATCTTCGTGCGGGGCCAGCTGCGGGCCTGCGGCACGATCGACGCCCTGGCCGACGAGATCGGCGACCGGTGGACCTTCGCCGTCGGGATCGACGGGCCGGGTTCCTGGGAGGAGGTCCTGGCCCGGGTGCCGGGGGTGACGGCTGTGACCCGCCACGAGGGGCGGTGGCGGGTCCAAGCCGACGGCGACGTACGGTCGGCCATCCACGACGCCGTGGTGGCCGCCGGGGGCCGCTTCACCCACCTCAGCCGCGACGAGGCCGACCTCGACGCCATCTACCACCGGTACTTCGTGAACGAGGACGGCAACGGTGAGAACGGTGCCAACGGTGACAGCGCAGCTTGAGCTGGGGGCCGCGGCCGCGGCCGAGCCCCTATTCCGGGGCGGGTGGCTCATCGTCGCCCGCAAGGAGTTGGCCGACCACGTGCAGTCGATCCGCTTCCTCGTGTTGGTGATGCTGCTGGCCCTAGCCGGGCTGGCCGCTGTCCACTCGGCGTCGGGCCCCATCCGCGCCGCCGCCGACTCCGCCTCTCAGACCCCGTCGATCTTCCTCTACCTGTTCACCCTGTCGCCCGACCGGGTGCCCGCCTTCCACGAGTTCCTCGGCATCCTCGGGCCCCTGCTCGGCATCGGCTTCGGGTTCGACGCCGTCAACGGGGAGCGGGCCCAGGGCACCCTGGCCCGTCTCGTGTCCCAGCCCATCCACCGGGACGAGATCATCAACGGGAAGTTCGTGGCCGGCCTCACCGCCATCGCCCTGGCCCTGGCGGCGGTGATGGCCATCGTGGGCGGCTACGGGGCGCTGCGCCTCGGCGTGGGCCCCACCTGGAGCGACCTGGCCCGGGTGGTGGCCTTCTACCTGGTGGCCGTGGCCTACATCGCCCTGTGGCTGGCGCTGGCGATCCTGCTGTCGGTGCTCAGCACCCGGGCCGCCACCGCGGCCCTCACCGCTATCGCCGTGTGGCTACTGTTCACCCTGTTCGGGGGCCTCATCGCCGGGATCGTGGCCGATGGCGTGCACAAGGTCGACGCCAACGCCTCGTCGGAAGCGGTGCTGGCCAACGCCCGCCTGGAGCTGAACCTGCGCCGTATCGGCCCCGACCAGCTCTACCGCGACGCCACCGGGGTGCTGCTCAACCCGTCCCGGCAGTCCACCGGGATCCTGGTGAACGACACCGCCTCGGGGGCGCTGCCCAGCGACCTGCCCCTGGCCGACAGCCTGTCGCTGGCCTGGTGGCAGCTGATGGCCATCGTCGGCGGCGCCGTCGCCCTGTTCGCCGGGGCCTACGTCGCGTTCATGCGCCAGGAGGTGCGGGCCTGACCCGCCCGGCACCAGCACCCGTTCGGGGCTGGCTCCCCGCCCCTGGGTGGGGTCAGCGGCCGGTCCAGTTGGGGCTGCGCTTCTCCAGGAAGGCGGCCACTCCCTCGGCCGAATCGGCCGAGGCGAAGTTGGTGCGTACCGAGTCTGCCGTGGCGGCCCAGCCGAAGTCATCGCTCTCGCCCACGATCCGCTCGACGGCCCGCAGGGTCTGCTGGACGGCGGTGGGGGAGTTGGCGCACATCTCGCGGGCCATCTCCAGGGCGGCGGCCAGCGACCCGCCCGGCTCGGTGACCCGGTTGACCACGCCCAGCCGTTCCAGCCGCTCGGTGCTGGTCTCGGCCCCCGTGAGCAACAGCTCCTTGGCCACGTGGAGGGGAAGGGAGCGGGGAGCCCGGAACAGGGCGCCGCTGGAGGCGACCACGCCCCGTCGCACCTCGGGGAAACCCCACCGGGCGTTGGAGGCGGCCACGATCACGTCGCAGGCGATGGCGATCTCGAACCCGCCGCCGAGGGCCAGACCCTCCACCGCGGCGATGAGGGGTTTGGCCCGGCGCCGGCGGATGATCCCGTACTCGCCGCCCCGCACGGTGGGCTTGCCCGAGCGCTCCTTCAGGTCGGTGCCGGCCGAGAACACCTGGGTGCCGCCGGTGAGCACGCCCACCCACAGATCGGGGTCGTCGTCGAGCTCGTTGAGGGCGGCGTCTATGGCGGCCGTCATCTCCGGGTTGATGGCGTTGCGCTTCTCCACCCGCTCCATGGTCATCACCAGGATGCGGTCGTGGCGTTCGGTTGTCAGTACGGACACGACCGGCAGCGTAGGCGCCGAGCGCCGACGGATGACAGCTCACCGGATCGGACTCCCGTCGGGGCGGTAGGTGCGCCACCTCCCGGTCACCGGGTCCCTGGTCACGGAGAAGCCCTTCTGCTTCCAGCGGTTGTGGAACCCGCAGAGGGGTGCTCCGTTGGCCGGGTCGGTCGGCCCGCCGTTGTTGTAATCGTGGAGGTGGTCGACCTCGCAACGGGTGGTCGGGTGATCGCAACCGGGCCACACACAGTGGGGGCTCTGCAGCTGGGCTGCGTGCCGGGCGGAGCCGGTGAACAGCCGGGCCTTGCGGCCGAGGTCGATCACCACGCCTTTGGTGTTCACGATGACACGGCGGATCTCGTTGGCGAGGCTGGAGAAGAACTGTTCGACGGGCTCCAGCGGTACACCGTCGAGGGTGGAGCAGCGGTAGGTGTCGGGGTTGCACCACAGGCCCCGCTGGGCCTTGGGATCGGTGAGCGTCGCCGACCAGTGGGTGTCGCGGGCGGCGTCGTCGCTGCCCAGCAACTCGACCATCGCCCGATAGGTCTCGGCCGACCACACGATGTTGTGCACGATCCGGGGGGCGCCCGTGCCCGGTGGGGCACCGGCGGCGTCGTTGCACATCCGCACGAACGCGTCGGCCCGCCGTTGGGCGTCGGTGCGCTTCAGGTCCGAGATCGTGGCGGACTCGCCCCGCTTCTCCCGGGCCGCCGCCCAGTCGGTGCGCCATTCGGCGTCGATGAAATGGTCGAAGATCTCCCACACGCGAACGCCCTGATCTGCGGCGAAATGCCCCGACAGCTCCCACGTGCCCTCGAGGCTGTTGTGAACGAGCCGGACGTTGCGATTGTCGTGGTTGCGCTTGTTGTCCCTGAACCCGCCGTCGAGATCGGTGGCGCGCTCCCAGTCCAGGACCTTGATCCTGAAGTCGTCGAACGATTCCTCGTCGGCCCAGCGAAGAAACTTGTCCTGACGGGCCGGTACCTTCTCCTTGATCCGAGGGTTGGCGTGCACGCGGGCCAGGATCTGGACATGATCCAACCCGATGCGCCCCGAGCGCAGGGCGGCCGCCACCTCGGGGAGGTCCCGCAGGGTGTGGGCCGCCTTCACCAGCCGTGACGCTTCCTCCGGCGAGATCTTCAGCCCATGGCGGGCATGGGCCTTCACCGACCGGTGACCGTCGAGCCGGTGGAGGCGCTCGGCCTCGACCCGGGCCAGGTTGTCGATCCGGGCGGCGCCGAGCCTGCGGTGGGCCTGTTCCAACTGGTGCTGCATCACCAGGACATCGGCGGCGAGGTGGGGATGGTCCCGCTCGGTCTCCAGGTCTCGAACGGCGGCCATGAGGGCAGCGATCTTGCCGCCCAGACGCTCATCGGAGAAGACCGGTTCCGCCGCCGAATCCATGAGGCAACCCTACGCAGGGGGTGTGACACCGAAGCCGGAATCGAGCTCTGTTCGGAGGAGAAGGAAGGAAAAAGAGGAAAACGTTACGCAGAACTGGTCAGAGTGAGGAGGGCTGGGGAAAGCCGCCGTGCACGACGCCGTAGGCCAGCAGGACGGCCGTCGCCACCCCACCGGCGGCGAGGACCGCCAGCGACAGACCGGAGCGCCGCCGATCGACGAGGGCCACCGACCCGACCGCGCAGCCCAGGCTGAACACGGCCGTTCCGCCCTCCAGGCCGTTGGTGGCCCACGTGATCCCGCATGCCGCACCGCCCAGGGCCAGCACCGGAGCGGGGATGCCCAGCGACCGCCCCCTCGCCGCACGGGCGCACAGGGCGAGGAGGACGGCCAGGCCGAGGTACCAGACGTAGTGTCCCACCACCTCGTCCCACAGGTGGGTGGTGCCGTTGGCCGTCCCCCCGTCGTCCACTGCGGCGTTGCCGATGGAGTTGGCCGACAAGTGGATCCCGTGGCCCTCGACGTAGAGGATGCCGCCCACCGCAGCCAGGAGCAGATAGCGCCGGTGCGGCCGCTGGCCCCAGAGGAACCACAGCAGGGGAAGGACGACGACGAAGGGCGTCAGCAGGTCGATCCAGTCCGCCATCCGGGTGCCATCGGGGCCGGCGGCCGAGCCGAGCAGGCTGTTGTGGTGGCCCAGGTTGTAGCCCACCAGGAACAGAGCCAGGGTCCAGGCGGTCGCCCGGGAACGGTCGGCCCCCGACCCGTCATCCCCGCAGTCGCTGTGGGGTGGCATCGTCGCAGGTGTGGGCATGCCGGCAACGTAGTCGGCGCAGCGCCCTGGCCGGGCCCGTCGCCGAGGCGCCCGACGTCATGGCGGTTACCGTGCCGTCATGACACTGGGGGATGAGAAGTACGTCCTGCTCACCACGTTCCGGCGCAACGGCACACCCGTGCCCTCGCCGGTGTGGGTGGTCGCGCTCGACAACGGGGAGCTCGGCTTCTGGACCAGCTCCGGCAGCGGCAAGGCCAAGCGGCTGGCCCACACGCCGCGGGTGCAGATCCAGCCCTGCGACAGCCGTGGCCGGCCCACCGCCGGCACCAGCGAGACCGAGGCCACAGCCCGGCTGGTGTCGGCCGGGCCCGAGCTGGAGGAGATCCGGCGCAAGGTGAAGGCCAAGTACGGTTTCATGACGACCGTGACGAAGTGGCTCAACACGATCGGCGGCACGGTGAAGCGCAAGCGCATCCCCTACGGCGATCAGGGTGTCGTGATCACCCTGACCTGACCACGGTCGGCGCTCAGCCCACCGTGGGGTCGTCGCTCACCTGGACGAGCCGCTTGCCGACGTTGTCGCCCCGCAGCATCCCCACGAACGCCTCGGGCACAACCTCGATCCCGTGGCGGATGTCCTCCCGGTACACCACCGCCCCCTCCCGCAGCCACCGGCTCATCCGGGGGAGGAACGCCGGTAGCTCGTGCACGTGGTCGTAGATCGAGAACCCGGTCATCGTGGCCCGCTGGCGCAGCATGGCCCCGATGTTGCGCAACCCCTCGCCCGCCTGCTCGTAGGTGGCGATCTGGCCGCACACCGGGATCCGGGCCCCGGGGCGCAGCCGGGCCAGCACGGCGTCCAGCGTCTCGCCCCCGACATTGTCGAAGTAGACGTCGATCCCGTCGGGGCAGTGCTCGTCGAGGGCCGCCCCCACGGAGGGGACGGCCCGATGGTCGAAGCAGGCGTCGAACCCGAGCACGTCGACCACGTGGGCGCATTTGGCCGCCGATCCGGCGCTGCCCACCACCCGGGCCCCGGCCAGCCGGGCCAGCTGCCCCGCCACCGACCCCACCGCCCCCGCCGCCGACGACACGTAGAACGTCTCCCCCGGCGTCGGCCGCCCCAGCTCGATCGCCCCCACGTACGCCGTGAGCCCGGGCATGCCCAGCACCGAGATGGCGTGCGAGATCGGGCCCAGCGTCGGGTCCACCGCCGTCAGCCCCCGCCCTCCCGGCACCAGGGTGTACTCCTCCCAGGCCAGGAACCCCCACACGATCGTGCCCTCGGGCCAGCCCGGGTTGGCCGACCGGTGGACCACTCCCACCACCCGCACCGTCACCGGCTCGCCCACCGGGAACACGCTCTGGATACGCCCCACCAGGTACGGATCGCACGACAGGTAGATGTTGCGCACCACCACGTCACCCGGCCCGGGCTCGGGCACCGGCACCTGATCGAAGCGGAACAGGTCCGCCGTCACCACACCGGACGGTCGGCGGTCGAGCAGCACACGGGTGTTGGGCGGCGACGAGGGCGTCATGGGGCCATCATGGGCCGCCGCCGGCCTCCCCGGGAACTCTCGCAGGCAACTCTGGTGGGGTTCCCAGCAAACTCACAGCAAACCGTGCGACGCTGGTTCCATGGCCGGTGAGCACCTCCTGATCGTCGACGACGAGGGCAACCTCCGCTCCATGCTGAGCGCCGCCCTCCGCCACCACGGTTTCACCGTCACCGAGGCCGAGGACGGCCGCCAGGCCCTGGAGCAGGTGGCCAAGGAGCATCCCGACCTGCTCGTGCTCGATGTGATGCTCCCCGAGCTCGACGGGTTCGAGGTGTGCCGCCGCCTTCGCTCCGACGGCGACCACACGCCCGTGCTGTTCCTCACCGCCCGCGACGGCACCGAGGACAAGGTGCGGGGCCTCACCCTGGGCGGCGACGACTACCTCCAGAAGCCGTTCAGCCTCGACGAGCTGGTGGCCCGGGCCCAGGCCGTGCTCCGCCGCACCAAGGCCGACGCCAACGCCAGCCCGGTGCTGGAGCTGGCCGACCTGCGCATGGACGACGACGCCCACCGGGTCTCCCGGGCCGGCGCCGAGGTGTCGCTGTCGCCCACCGAGTACAAGCTGCTCCGCTACCTCCTCATCAACCAGGGCCGGGTCATGTCCAAGGCCCAGATCCTCGACCACGTGTGGGACTACGACTTCGGCGGCGACGGCGGCGTGGTGGAGACCTACGTCGGCTACCTCCGGCGCAAGGTCGACAACGTCGAGCCCAAGCTGATCCAGACGATCCGGGGCGTCGGCTACACCCTCCGGCTGCCGTGAGATCCGGGATGGGAGCGCTGTCGCTCCAGGCCCGGCTGATCGCCGGCGTGGTGGCCGTAGCCCTGGTGCTGGCCACGGTGGCCGTGTCGATCACGCTGTACACCCGGGACTACCTGCTCGAACAGGTCGACCAGCGACTGGCGGCGGCGGCCCAGGCCCCCGGCGAGCGGAACCGGCCCGGTGACGACGGCGGCCCGGGCGACTTCCAGCGGCCGGCCTTCGACCCCGACGGCGACCACCTCTTCCAGTTGCCCGACATGTACGTCGGGGGCTGCCCGGCGGGGGCCACGACGCTCGCCGGCATCGCCCCCTACGCCAGCGCCTTGGGCCGCCCCGTGGCCGCTTGCGCCGACCTCCGGGCCGACGGCGAGACCTCGGGCTACCCCCTCCACCTGACGGTCGAGTCCGACAGCGGCGGCGGCCACTACCGGCTCATCGTGAAGGACGACGCCGGCCTGCTCCGGGTCTGGGGCATCCCTCTGGGCGACCAGGAAGCGGCCGTGAGCCGGCTGATCCAACTGGAGCTGGCCGGTCTGGTGGCCGCCCTGGCCGTGCTGGGGGCCGTGGCCTTCTGGGTCATCCGCCTCGGCATCCGGCCCATCAAGCAGATGACGGCCACCGCCTCGGAGATCTCGGCCGCCTCCGCCTCCGAGCTGGCCCGCCGGGTTCCGGAGGCACCGGCCCACACCGAGGCCGGCGCTCTGGCCGTCGCCGTCAACGCCATGCTCGACCGCATCGAGACGGCGGTGGGCGAGCGGGCCCGCTCCGAAGACCGCCTCCGCCAGTTCGTGGCCGACGCCTCCCACGAGCTGCGCACCCCTGTCACCACCATCCGGGGCTACGCCGAGCTGTACCGCCACGGCGGGCTGGCCCAGCCCGACGACCTGACCGACGCCATGCGCCGCACCGAGCAGGAGGCCCAGCGCATGGGCCGCCTGGTGGAGGACATGCTGATCCTGGCCAAGCTCGACCAGCACCGCCCGCTCGACCGGGTGGCGGTGGACCTGGGATCGCTGGCCACCGATGCCGGGCGGGACGCGGCGGCGGCCGCCCCCGGGCGATCGGTCACCGTCTCGGTGGAACCGGGCGTGGACCTCACGGTCACGGGCGACACCGACCGCCTGCGCCAGGTCCTGGCCAACGTCATCGGCAACGCCCTCACCCACACCCCGGCCACCAGCGCCGTCACCATCGCGGCCGGCCGTCTCCCCGGCGGCCGGGTCCTGCTCACGGTGGCCGACCAGGGCCCCGGCATGCCGCCCGAGGTGGCGGCCAGGGTGACCGAGCGGTTCTACCGGGCCGACCCGGCCCGGGCCCGCAACAACGGCGGCAGCGGGCTGGGCATGGCCATCGTCGACGGCATCGTGGCCGCCCACGCCGGGACCGTGGCCGTCGACTCGACCCCCGAGCGGGGCACCATCGTGTCGATCACGCTCCCCGTCACGGGCACGGCGACGCCGGCCGACGCCGTCTCGCCGCCTGTCGCCGCAGCCCCACCGGCTCTCAGCAACTTCTGAGCTGGGCCCCAGGACCCTCCGAGGTGGGGGATCGACAGTGGGGGGATGACCACCACGCCCCTCGCAGATCAGCGGTGCCGAGCCGGTGTCGCCCCGCCGGTGAGCCACAGACCGGCGAAGCCGGCTCCCACCGGCCCGGTGCTCGACGTGGTGGTGCCGGTCTACAACGAGCAGACCGACCTCGGCCCCTCCGTCGAACGGCTCCACGCCTACCTGAGCCGTCGGTTCCCCTACTCCTTCCGGATCACGATCGCCGACAACGCCAGCACCGACGCCACCCCCCGGGTGGCCGAGCGGCTGCTCCAGCGGCTCGACCACGTGACCTACCGCCGCCTGGAGCAGAAGGGCCGGGGTCGGGCGCTCGCCGCCACCTGGCTGGGGTCCGACGCCCGGGTGCTGGCCTACATGGACGTCGACCTCTCCACCGATCTCGACGCCCTCCTCCCGCTGGTGGCCCCCCTGATCTCGGGCCATTCCCACCTGGCCATCGGCAGCCGGCTGGCCCGGGGGGCGCGGGTGGTGCGGGGACCCAAACGGGAGGCCATCTCCCGCTGCTACAACCTGATCCTCAAGGGCACCCTGGCCGCCCGGTTCAGCGACGCCCAGTGCGGGTTCAAGGCCATCCGGGCCGACGTCGCCGCCGAGCTGGTCCCTCTCGTGCAGGACACCGGCTGGTTCTTCGATACCGAGCTGCTGATCCTGGCCGAGCGCAGCGGTCTCCGGGTCCACGAGGTGCCGGTGGACTGGGTGGACGACCCCGATTCCCGGGTCGACATCGTGGCCACCGCCACCGCCGACCTGCAGGGCGTGGCCCGCCTCCTGCGGGACCTGGCCCGGGGCCGCATTCCCACGGCCGAGATCCGCCGCCGACTCGTGGTCGACGTGCGGGCCAGCGACGCCGCTGCCGCCGCCCGCGGTACGACCGCCGCCCGCAGTACGGCCGCCGACAGCCATGGCGCCGTCGCCCCGGCTGTGCCCTTCGCCGCCCAGGTGGCCCGGTTCGCCGCCATCGGGGTGGCCTCCACCCTGGCCTACCTCCTGGCCTATCTGGGCCTGCGGACGGGGTTGTCGTCGCAGACGTCGAACCTGGTGGCCCTGGCCGTCACCGCCGTGGGCAACACGGCGGCCAACCGCCGCTACACCTTCGGCGTACGGGGGCGGGAGGGCCTGGGGCGCCATCACCTGCAGGGTCTGGCCGTGTTCGCCCTGGGCCTCGGCCTCACCGCCGGGTCCCTGGCCGCCGTCCACCGCGTCGCCCCCGAGGCCGTCCGGGCGGTGGAGGTGGCGGTGCTGGTGGCGGCGAACGTGGCGGCCACCGTCGTCCGCTTCGTGGCCCTGCGGGTGTGGGTGTTCGCCCGGCAGCGGACCGCACCAGCTTCTACCCCGCCAGCCGCAACCGCCCTACCCCCCGTCGATCTCCCGAACGGAGCCCTCCGATGACCACCCTCACCGACGACACCGACCTCGTCCGGCCGGCGCCAGCCGGGCCGCCCACGGCGCCACCGCTCGACGCCGGCGACGGCGGCGACGGCGGCTCGGGCGGCGGTGACCGCCAGCCGGGCGACGCCCACCCGGTCGGGGCCGAGGGCAGGGCCGCTTCCGCCGTCCGCGCCCCCTGGGAACGGCCGGCTCTGGCCGTCGTGCTGGCGGCCACCGCCGCGCTGTACCTGTGGGGCCTGGGCGCCTCGGGCTGGGCCAACAGCTTCTACTCGGCTGCGGTGCAGGCCGGGTCGGTGAGTTGGAAGGCGTTCCTGTTCGGCTCGTCCGACGCCGCCAACTCGATCACGGTCGACAAGCCCCCCGCCTCGCTGTGGGTGATGGCGCTGTCGGTGCGGCTGTTCGGCCTCAACCCGTGGTCGATCCTGGTGCCCCAGGCCCTGATGGGCGTGGGCACCGTGGCCGCCGTGTGGTACGCCGTGCGCCGCTGGTTCTCGGCCGGGGCCGCCCTGTTCGCCGCCGTCGCCATGGCCGTCACCCCGGTGGCGGTGCTGATGTTCCGCTTCAACAACCCCGACGCCCTGCTCGTGCTGCTGATGACGCTGGCCGCCATCACCACCCTGCGGGGCATCGAGGACGGCCGGCGCCGCTGGGCCCTGGCCACCGGGGCCCTGGTCGGCCTGGGGTTCCTGACCAAGCAGCTGCAGGTGATGCTCGTCGTCCCCCCGTTCGCCCTGGCCCAGGTGTGGGCGGGCCGGGGCTCGATCGGGCGCCGGGTCACCGACCTGCTGGCGGCCGGGGCGGCTCTGGCCGTCTCCGCCGGCTGGTGGGTGGCGCTGGTGGAGCTGTGGCCGGCGTCGTCCCGCCCGTGGATCGGCGGGTCGCAGACCAACAGCATCCTGGAGCTGACCCTGGGCTACAACGGGCTGGGCCGGATCACGGGCGACGAGGTGGGCAGCGTCACCGGCGGCGGAGGCGGCCGGGGTGGCCCCGGTGGCGGGAACGGGGGCGGCATGTGGGGCACCACCGGCATCACCCGGATGATCGACGGCGTCGTCGGGGGCCAGATCGCCTGGCTGCTGCCGGCCGCCCTGGCCGCCCTGGTGGCCGGGCTCTGGTTCACCCGGCGGGCGCCCCGGACCGACCTGCGCCGGGCCGGCCTCCTCGTGTGGGGCGGCTGGCTGGTGGTGACGGCCCTGGTGTTCAGCTTCATGGCCGGCATCTTCCACGAGTACTACACGGTGGCCCTGGCCCCGCCGATCGCCGCGCTGGTCGGCATCGGGGCCGACCTGGCCTGGCGGCACCGGCGCCAGCTCGCCGTCCGCCTGGCCACCGGGGCGGTGGTGGCCGCCTCGGCGTTGTGGGCCGCCGACCTGCTGGGCCGGGCCACGAGCTGGAACGGCTGGCTCGGGCCGCTGGTGCTGGTAGCCGGCCTCGGCGCCGCCGCCGTCGTGGCCGCCCTGTGGCACCGCCGCTCGGCTCTGGCCCTCGGGGCGTCGGTGCTGGGCGGAGCCGTGCTCCTCACCGGCCCCGCCGCCTGGTCGCTGCAGACGGCGGCCACCCCCCACACCGGCTCCATCGTCACCGCCGGCCCCGCCGTGGCCGGGGCCCGCGGCGGCCCCGGCGGCGGCTTCGGCCCGGCCGGCCCGGGCGGGTTCCCCGGCGGCGGGTTCGGGCCCGGCGCCCAACAGCCCGGGTTCGTCCCCGGTGGGGCCAACGGCAACGGCCGCCCCGGCTTCCCCGGCGCCGGCAGCGCTACCAGTCCGACCCCCGGCACCGGCAGCGCCACCAGTCCGACCCCCGGCTCCGCCATCGGTGCGAGCCCCGGCACCGGCCCGCAGGGTGGATTCCCGGGCGGCGCCGGCGCCGGGACGGGTGGCGGCCCCGGCGGGCTGCTCGACAGCACCGAGCCCAGCGCCGAGCTCACGGCCACCCTCCTGGAGGATGCCGACCGCTACACCTGGGTGGCGGCCACCGTCGGCGCCAACAACGCCGCCGGCTACCAGCTGGCCACCGAGGAGCCGGTCATGCCGCTGGGCGGGTTCAACGGCAGTGACCCGTCGCCCACCCTGGCGGAGTTCCAGGCCACGGTGGCGGCGGGTGAGATCCACTGGTTCATCGAGGGCGGCCGCATCGGTCCCAGCAACGGCGGCAGCGATGGCCCGGCCGCCATCGCCCAGTGGGTGGCCGCCACCTTCCGGTCGCTCGACGTCGACGGCACCACGCTCTACGACCTCACCCAGCCCCTGAGCTGATCCCGTCCCAACTCCGCTGCCACCCCGCTTCGAACCGCGACACGGTTCGAAGCGGGGGCGCGACCGGAGCGGTCAGCGCACAGTCCGTGCCACGGTTCGAACCGTGTCACGGGCCGAACGGCCTCAATGGGATCCGATCGGCTCCATCGTCCACCTCGGGCCGAGTAGGCTGCGGCCGAATGGGTGACGCTGCCGCCTCGGCGTTGCGAACACGGGTCCTGCTCGGGCTGGCGGTGCTCCTCGCCGCAGGGTGCAGCGCGCCGGGTGGCGGGTCCGGCGACGCTGCGTACCAGCTCCCCACCTTCCTGCCCGACGGGTTCGAGACGGCAGCCCCGTCGGGCTGCGTGGCCGGCGACCCGGTGGCGCCCCACGGCTTCCTGTCCGTCTTCGGCGACGACGGCCGCCGCCGATTCGGGCCCCGCCAGACGCCGGCCGAGATCCGCTTCGGCCTGTGGGACAGCGGGCAGGCGTCGGTCGACGGCGCCGCCCCCCTCACCGCCGACGACATCCTCGACGCCGCCGTCCCCGCCAGCGTCTACGACACCGACGTCAACGGGCACCGGGCCACAGGCTTCGCCGTCCACTCCGTCGATCCGACCGACACCGGCACCTGGCCCGCCGTGGTGTGGACCGACGGCGACCTGCTCCTGTGGCTCTACGGCGACGGGATCACCCTGCTCGAGGTGGTGGAGGTGGCCGAGTCGGTGGAGCACGCCAGCCAGGAGGACTTCGAGCGGATGGTGCCGGTCGACGCCTGCTCCTCGTCCCTGGCCCTCGCTCCGACGTCTCCCTGATCCACCCCCGATCCCGTACCCTGTCCGACCAGAGCGGCCCGAGGCGGCCGGTGGGGCGACCGACGGGAAGGTACGAGGATGGCACAGGGATCGGGTGGGGCGGCGGCGCTGGAGGCCCTGGGGGCGGTCCCCCACGGGCAGGACGACCGTTACCGAGGCCAAGGCTGGTGGCGGGACACCACCTACATCGACGACTTCCTGGCCGTGGTGGCGGCCCAGCCCGACAAGGTGGCCATCGTCGGGCACCGGGCCGACCCGGCGCCATCGGTCACCACCCTCAGCTACCGCCAGCTCGGCCAGTTGGTGGACCGCTTCGCCGGCGCCCTGCTGGACCTCGGCGTCGCCCCCGGCGAGATCGTGTCGATACAGCTGCCCAACGACTGGGTGTTCGCCGCCCTCGTCCTGGCCTGCGGCCGCATCGGGGCGGTGGCCAACCCGCTCGTGCCGATCCTGCGGGACCGGGAGGTGACGTTCATGCTGGGCCGCACCGCCTCGCCGGTGGTCATCGTGGCCGACCGCTACCGGGGCTACGACCACGCCGCCATGCTCGATCGGGTGCTCACCGGCATCGCGGGCGGGGCCGAGGCCGGCCAGCCGGACCGGGCGGTGCGCGGCTTCGCCGTGGGCCTGGCGGAGCCGGTGGGGCGGGTGGAGCCGTTCGGGCCCCACTTCATGGACCACCGGTGGGAGGACACGCTCGACCAAGCCGCCCTGGCGGAGCGGGCCCTCGGCCCCGACGACCTGGCCGAGCTCCAGTTCACCTCGGGCACCACGGGCGAACCCAAGGGGGTGATGCACACCCCCAACACGATCTACGCCGGCACCCGGGCTTTCGCCGAGATCGGCGGGCTCACCGGTGACGACTCGGTTCTCATGCCGTCGACCCTGGCCCACCAGACCGGGTTCCTGATCGGGATCGTGATGCCGCTGTCGACCGGGATGAAGGTGGTCTACCAGGACCTGTGGAACGCCGAGCTGTTCTGCCGTTTGGCCGACGACGAGCAGGTGACGTTCAGCGCCGGAGCCACCCCGTTCCTCACCGACATCGTGGCCGAGTGCCAGCGGCGGGGCCGGCGGTTGTCGTCGATGCACAGCTACGTGTGCGCCGGGGCCCCGATCCCGTCACCCCTGGTGGAGGCGGCCAAGGCCGACGCCGTGGGCGAGCTGATCGCGGTGTGGGGCATGACCGAGAACGGCGGTGTCACCTCCACCGTGCCCGGCAGCCCCACCGAGGTGGTGGCCGATTCCGACGGCCTGCCCGTGCCGTGGATGGAGACCCGCATCGTGGCCCAGGACGACCCCGCCACCGAGGTGCCGGTGGGTGGCGTGGGCCGCCTGCTGGTGCGAGGGGCCAGCCAGACGGCCGGCTACTTCAAGCGTCCCGACCTGTACCGGGCCCAGCTCAGCGCAGACGACGACGGCCTCGGCCCCTGGTTCGACACCGGCGACCTGGCCCGGCGCCGGGCCGACGGCGGCATCCGCATCGCCGGGCGCACCAAGGACCTCGTGATCCGGGGCGGGGAGAACGTGCCGGTGGTGGAGGTGGAAGCTGTGCTGTTCGGCCATCCCCGGGTGAAGGAGGTGGCCGTGATCGGCTACCCCGACGACCGGCTGGGGGAGCGGGCCTGCGCCGTGGTGGTGCCCGAGGGCGAGCCGCCGACGCTGGCCGACCTCACCGCCTTCCTCGACCAGGCGGGCATGGCCCGCCAGTTCTGGCCCGAGCGCCTGGAGGTGGTGGCCGAGATGCCCAAGACCCCGTCGGGCAAGATCCAGAAGTTCCATCTGCGCGAGCAGTTCAACGGCTGACCCCTCCCGCCGGGGGACGGTTCAAGACCAGCGAAGCCGGGCACACCACAGGCCGTGTCACGGGTCGTCGACCAGTTGGCCGCCCTGTGGCCCGCCCTCGCCTTCCTGCTGGCCGGGGTGCCGCTGGCCGCCCTGCTCGACCGGCTCGGCTTCTTCCGGTCGGCGGCCGACGTGCTGGCGTCGCGCCCCGGGCCGGTGCCGGTGGGTGCGCTGTGGGTCCTGGGGGCCGCCACCACCGCGGTCCTCAACCTCGACACCACGGTGGTGCTCCTCACCCCGCTCTATCTGGAGCTGGCCCGCCGGGGCGGCGTCGATCCGGTGCCCCTGGCCCTGATCCCGCTGCTGCTGGCCAGCCTGTCGTCGTCGGTGTTGCCGGTGTCGAACCTGACCACGCTGCTGGCGGCCGAGCACTACGGGCTGGGGGTGGCCGAGATGGTCGGCCACCTGGCCCTCCCTGGGTTGGCCGCCACCGTGGTGGGATGGCTGGCCTACCGGCGCCGGCATCCCCCGGTGGTGGCGGCCGAGCCGTCGGGGCCACCCGATCGGCGGGCTCTGGCGGTGGGCGGGGCGGTGGTGGCCGGTCTGCTGGTCGGTTTCGTGGTGGGTCCCGACCGGGGGGTGGCGCCGTGGGTGACGGCGCTGGTGGCCGACGGGGTGCTGATGGCGGTCACCCGGTACGTGCCGTGGCGGCACGTGCCGCTGACCACGGCCGCCGGGGTGGCGGCCGTGGCGTCGATCCTGGCGCTGGCGCCGGCCCTACCGGTCGGGCGACTACCGGGGGCCGGCACCGTTGCCGGGGTCGGAGCCCTGGTGGTGGCGGGGGCGGCGGCGGCCAACACCGTCAACAACCTGCCCGGCCTGCTGGCGGTGCTCGACGCTGAGCCCCGTATCAGCTGGCCGGTGTGGTCGTGGCTGCTGGGAGTCACCACGGGGGCGGCGCTGCTCCCGATCGGTGCCCTGGCCAACCTGCTCTGGCTCCGGATCCTGCGGGCCGAGGGCCTGGCCCCCACATGGCGGCGCTACATCGCGCTCACCCTGCCGGTGGCCGGCCCGGCCCTGCTGGCCGCCGCGCTCACCCTGGCCGGGGAGCGGGCGGTGTTCGGCTAGATGTGGGGGAGGAAGGCGGGCCAGACCAGCGCGCCCCACTTCACCGGGGCCCCCATGGCCACGATGAGGCCGCTGAAGGTCACGAGGGTGGACGCGGCGTACAACTTCGTCCTGATGGTGCTCATTGCGGCTCCAAACACATTCGTCGGTGACCGGCCACACGGCTGGTCAACTGTGCATCGGCATCGCCGGCCGGCTGCTGGATGGGTCGTTTGGCTCTCCGTGTCGATGCCCTCTGATGCAGCCCTCTCCATCGTGTTGCGTGCCCGGCCACCCGGCGTTGCCTCAACTCCGGGGTCGAGCCGGCCGACAGGACGGCGATCGATCGGAGGCACCATGGCTGAATCGGAGCCCGTCCACGGCACCGACGCGTTCGGGCTGGAGGAGCTGTTCTTCTCCACCACCGACGAGCGGGGGTTCATCCGCTCCAGCAACGACGTGTTCGTACGGGTGAGCCGGTACCAGCGCGACGAGCTGCTGGGTCAACCCCACAACATCGTACGGAACCCGGCCATGCCCCGGATCGTGTTCCGGGAGCTGTGGGACCACCTGCAGGCCGGTGAGGGCATCGGCGCCTATGTGCTGAACCGGGCCAAGGACGGCAGCCCCTACTGGGTGTTCGCCGTGGCCCGCCCGGTGGTGGGCGGGCACCTGTCGGTGCGGCTGAAGCCCACCACCCCGCTGTTCCCGGTGGTGGTGTCGCTGTACGAGGAGCTGCGGTCGGTCGAGGCCGGGGTGGAGCAGGGCGGCCGCCATCACGCCGAGGCGATGGAAGCGTCGGCTGCGGTGCTGGCCGACCGCCTGGCCGAGGTCGGCTTCGACAGTTACGACACGTTCATGCGGGTGGCGACGGTGGCCGAGGTGACGGCCCGTCGAACGGCCCTGGGTGCCACCGGCCTCCACGGCGACGGCCGGCACAGCCTGGCCGCCTTCCTCGACGGCGAGCTCGGTTCGATCGAGGCCTACCTGGCCCTCAACCGCCAGCTGACCGAGCGCAGCGCCAACCTGGTGACGTTGACCGGCGAGGCCTCGCTGCTCGGGTTCAACGTGAAGGTGGCGGCCTCCCGGGTGGGGGGCGACGGCGCCCCCCTCCAGGCACTGGCCGGCATCATGCAGGAGGTGGGCCTGGAGCTCGTCGAATGCTCCCGGGCGCTTCGTCTACGTCTCGACTCCACCCGCTCGGCCCTGGAGCGGGTCGGGTTCTCCATCGCCGTGGCCTCCCTCCAGAACGACATGGCCGCCATCTTCGCCGCCGAGTCGACCGACGACCATCCCGAGGCCCGGGAGAGCGGTGCGCTCATGGCCGACTGCCTCCGCACCGACCTCGACACCGTGGTCGACGCCCTCCAGGGGATCGACGCCAACCTCACCGTCGCCGGCGACCTCGTGGCCGACCTCACCCGCAGCCTCCAGACGCTCTACGCCGTGATCGGCAGTAGTCGGGTGGAGGCGACGCGAACCACCGGCGCCGGGTTCTTCGTGGCCCTGTTCGAACGGGCCGAGTCCATCGTCGGTTCCGGGCTCGACGACGCCCGCTCGATCAGCGCCGCCGTGGCCGGCTTCACCCGCAACCGCCCCACCCCTGACCGGGCCGGGATGCTGCGGGAGCTGGAGGCCCCGGCCATGGCCTGAGCCGCTTCCTCCGTCCCGCGGGGGCGTCGACCGGTCAGGGGGCGGTGATGAACGGCTCCATGGCTTCGATGAAGCCCGGGGTGTTCTGGCCGTGGACGTTGTGGCCGCACTTCGGCACGGTGACGAGCCGCCCGTCGGGCACGGCGTCGGCGAAGCGCTGGGCCGCCTCGGCGGTGAAGATCTGGGAGTCGGCGCCCCGGATGAGCAGCAGGGGCATGGGGAGGTGGCGCACGTCGTCGAGGGTGAATCGGTCGCCCCGGCTGCGGTGCTCGCCGGTGGCGGCCAGGCGGGGGCCGTGGTCGTGCTTGGAGATGTACTTGCCGTCGGCCCGCTGGAGCAGGTTGTAGCGGACGGTTCGCTCGATGTGCTCCCGGCTGCGGTAGGGGTCGTACTCCTGCACCCGGGTCACGAAGTGGTCGATGTCGTTGAACTCGCGGGTCTCGGTGACGAAGCGGCGGATCACCTGCGCCCCCTCCTGCGACACCTCGGGCCCGATGTCCACCAGCACCAGCTTGCGCACCCGCTCAGGGTGGCTGAGCGAGAGGCGCATGGCGTTCTGGCCGCCCATGGAGTGGCCGATCACGATCAGGTGGTCGAGGCCCATGGCGTTGATGAAGGCGGCGGCGTCGAGGCCCATGGCGGCCGACGAGTAGTCGCTGTCCTTGGCCCATTCGCTGTCGCCGTGGCCCCGCTGGTCCAGGGCGTAGATGTGGAACCGGTCGGCCAGGTGGAGGCTCACCAGGTCGAAGGAGTGGGCCGACTGGTTCGAGCCGTGGAGGAACAGCAGCTCGGGAGCGCCCGGCTCGCCCCACTCCAGGTAGTGGAAGCGCTGATGGCGCATCACCACGTTGTTGGAGTGGTAGCGCACGGCCGGGGGATGGGCGATGCCGAGGTCGGCCGCGCTGGCCATGAGGCTCGCCAGCTCGGCGCTGCGAGACATGTCGAGGGGAGCTCCTGTCTCGGCGAACTCGTTGAGGTGCATGAGCCGCACGCTAATGGGGATCGGGTGCCGGTGTCCCGTTGGCGGTACTGTCACCGGTCATGCCTCACGTGGCCCCCTCGTCCTCGTCCCGGGAGCGGATCGCGGCGGCGGCCGCCGCCCAGTTGGCGGACAACACGTTCGTCAACGTCGGCATCGGGATCCCCGGTCTGGTGCCCCACCACGTGCCCGACGAGCGGGGCGTGGTGTTCCACGCCGAGCACGGGGTGATCGGCTTCGGGTCGGATCGGTTCGGCCCCGCCGACGGCCCCCTCCTGGCCTTCTTCGGCACCACCTACCGCCTACGCCCCGGCGGGTTCTGCTGCGACCACGCCCGCTCGTTCGCCCTGATCCGCTCGGGCCGCATCCACACGACCGTGCTGGGGGCGTTCCAGGTGGCGGCCGACGGCCGGTTCGTCAGCCACGCCAGCGAGGCCATGGCTTCGGGCTGCCCCGGCGGGTCGCCCGAGCTCACCGGGGCCGCCGGCCGGGTGGTCATCGCCACCGAGCACACCGACCCCGAGGGCCGGCCCAAGCTGGTGGCGTCGCTCACCCTGCCGCTGGGGGTCGACCGCCCGGCCGACGTGATCGTGACCGAGCTCGGCACGTTCGTGCCCACCGGCAGCGGCTTCGGCATCGTGGAGCTGGCCGAGGGTGTGACGCCGGCCGACGTGCAGGCCGTCACCGACGCCCCGGTGGAGCCGGCCGCCACCGGGATGGGCCGGCGATGATCGGGCAGTCGAAGCTGGTGGATCTGGAGGAGGCCGTCGACGGGATCGTCGACGGCATGACCGTGATGCTCGGCGGGTGGGGCGTGTGCGGCACCCCGGCCGGCCTGATCGCGGCCCTGGCCGGCCGCGGCCTACGGGACCTCACGGTCGTCATGCTGGGCAGCCAGGGATCGGACCCGCTGCACCGGGCCGGGGCGGTGCGCCGCATGATCACGTCGTTCGGGTCCTACCCCGGGCGGTTCGGCCAGCAGCTGGCGCTGGAGCAGCGGACCCGGGCCGGCGAGGTGGAGGTGGAGCTGTGCTCCCAGGGGGTGCTGGCCGAGCGGATCCGGGCCGGCGGCGCCGGTATCCCGGCGTTCTACGTCGAGGAGCGGGTGGTGGGCCCGTTCCGTTCCAACGACGAGCCGGCTCGGGACTTCGACGGGAAGCGCTGCGTGCTGGAGACGGCGCTGCGGGCCGACGTGGCCCTGCTCGGCGCCACCGTGGCCGATCTGGCCGGCAACCTGACCTGGCGCGACGGGGAACGCAACGCCAACGAGGTGATGGCCTACGCCGCCGACCTCGTGGTGGTGGAGGCCGACGAGATCTACGAGGTGGGCTGGATCGCCCCCGAGCACGTCATGGTCCCCGGCCTCGTCGTCGACCGCCTCGTCGCCAGCGTCGGCAGCTGATCCCTCATCTGCTGTCCCCAACCGTCACCCGTGACGGACTCCGGCACCAGATCGGGTTCACTCGTGATCTGCTGTCCCCAACCGTCACCCGTGACGGACTCCGGCACCAGATCGAAGTTGGGAACGCTACTTGAGCAATGGGTCGGTCCAGCCGTCGAGGTCGTAGCCGGCGAGGCAGTCATCGACCATGGCCTTGAACCGGCCGAGGTCTCCCCGGGCGGTGGCCCAGTTGAGGGGGTCGATCCGCTGCTGGTCCTGGTTGCCGGCGTAGTTGCGCTCGTAGAGGGCGTGGCGTCCGGCGAACTCCGAGTACAGCGCGTCCCAGCACAGCTTGAACAGCTTGATCCGGTCGTGGGCGTCGAGCCCCGAACCCCGGTAGTAGCGGTCGACGATCGGGCGCAGCTCGGGCGACGCCAGATCGGCCGGGCCCGACACCGTGTAGATCGGGGCTCCGGCCAGCTGGGTCTCGAACAGCTCCCGAACCCGGCTCCAGGCGTTGGTGGCGTAGAGCCGGGCGGCGGCCGCCGTCTGCAGCCGGGGCACCACCGTGCCCCCGATGCCGGGCTCGGGCTCGGCCACCATGGCCATCGTCAACGACCACAGCAGCTCCCGCATGGCGATGATCTCGCCCACCGCCGCCTGCACCCCCCGGAACTCGTGCGTGCCGGCCGCCTCGGCGCACTTCGCGAGCAGACCGGCGGCGAACTCCAGCTTGATGGCGAGGCGGGTGGTGGAGTGCAGGTTGTAGCGGTTGAAGAACCCCGACTCGGCGTAGAACCCCTTGGCCCGAGCCACGTCGCGGTACACGAACACGTTCTCCCACGGCACGAAGGCGTCGTCGAACACCACCACCGCGTCGTTCTCGTCGAACCGGGCGGCCAGCGGGGCCTCGAACGGGTGGCGGGCCGCCGCCTCGTACGACGGCCGGCAGATCAGCTTGAGCCCCGGGGTGGCCATGTCGACCATGAACACCAGCGCCATGTGGTCGTCCCGCCCCGGCTCCATGCGGGCCGCGGTGCCGGAGTTGACGGCCACGAACGTGCCGTGGGTGAGGGCCGAGCCGGTGGCCACCATCTTGGCCCCGCTCACCCGGATGCCGTTGTCGTCTTCCCCGGTCACGGTGACGAACACGTCGGTCACGTCGGACCGGAGGCGGTGCCGGTCCACCGGGGGGTCGATCAGCACGTGGTTGAGGTACAGCACCTGGCGGGCGCACCGGTGGTACCAGTCGAGGGCGTTGGCCCCGTAGTCGCCGTAGTAGGCGTGGCCCTCGGCCAGCTGGGCCATGAACGCCGCCTTGTAGTCGGGCGTGCGGCCCATCCAGCCGTAGGTCATCCGCTGCCACACGGCGATGGCGTCGCGGCCGCCCCGCAGCTCGTCGGCCGAGTAGGCGGGGGCGAAGAAGCGGTGGGTGCGGTGGCCGAAGCGGTCGACGGTGGTGAGGGCGTCGGCCGTGGCCGGGTCGTGCAGGGAGTCGTAGAGCGAGGCGATCACCCGGGCGCCGGTGCGGAACGCCGGGTGATCGGTGACCCGGCTCACCCGCTGGCCGTCGTACCAGACCTCCCGGCCGTCATCCAGGCTGGCCAGGAAGGCGTCCCCGGTCAGCATCTCGTTGGTCTCAGCCGTCCCGGCCGCCGTCGTGCCACTCACGGGCTCCGACGGTAGCTCACCGTCACAACCGGTCTTCAACGGGTGGGCCGTACGGTGGGCAGCTCGCCCTCGTGGCGGGCCCGCACCACGGCGGTCAGATCGCGGCGCATGGTTTCCACCGCCTCGGCCCCGATCAGCTCGGCCCAGCCCGCCTCGAGCTCGATGTAGATGGCCTCCACCGCGGCCAGGAGCTGGTGGCCCCGGGCTGACAGCTCCACGCCCTTCGCCCGGGAGTCGCCTCCGGCGACCACGTAGGCGAGGTAGCCGCTGGCCACCATCGACTCGACGAGCTTGGACGCCGCCTGCTTGCTGACCTCCAGGCGGGAGGCCAGCGCCGTCACCGACTGCGACCCGGCCCGGGTGGCCAGCAGCACGAAGCCGTAGGCCGGGCGGACGTCGCTCCACCCGTCGGCCCGGAGGCGGTCGTGCAGCTGGTCGATCAGGTCGCCGTAGGCCGTGGCCAGCAGGCGGGCCAGGGGGACCGTGCCCTCGGGCCCGGTCACCCGGCCTCCGGCGAGGTGCTCATGCCGCCCACGGCAGTGTTGCTCACTCCGCCCACGGTGGGGTGCTCATGCCGCCCACGGTGGGGTGAAAGTGGCGTCGCCGACGCGGGCCTGGCCGCCGACGGGCAGGCAGCAGACCATGCGCAGCGGGGCGTCGCCGGCGGCGGCGATCTCGAAGTCCACATCGGGCGGCACCACCACGGCGTCGCCGGTGCCGGCGGCACCGTTGACGCCGCCCACCCGCACCGCGGCGGCGCCGTCGAGCACCACGAACACCTCCTCCCGGGTCAGGCGATGGGGGGTGGCCGGGGTGCCGGGGTCGATCTCGACGATCCACACCGAGGTCTCGGACGATCCACGGCTGGGCGAGGCCAGGGCGGTGAACCGGGTGTCGCCCAGGTCGTGGGTGGGGGAGGAGGGGGCGGGGATGATCGGCATGTCAGCTCCATTCGTCAATGTAGTTGACGACAGTATCGACCGCTCGGTCATAATCGTCAACCAAATTGACGATCTCGACCGCCCTCAGTACGCGGCCGCTCCGCCCTCGGCCGGGATCACGGCGCCGTTGACCATGCGGCTCTCGTCGCTGGCCAGGAACAGCACCACGTTGGCTATGTCCTCGGGCACGCCCACGCCGAACGGGTGGCGCTGGTCCACCAGGCGGGCGTTCATCTCCAGCGCCGTACGCACGGCGTCCTCGGCCGGCACGTCGGGGGCCAGCCCGATCCGGTCCCGCACCCGCTCGGTGAGGATCACGCCAGGGGCGATGCAGTTGGCCCGGATGTTGTCGCGCCAGTAGCGGCCGGCCAGGGCCTGGGTGAGCGAGATGATCCCGCCCTTGGCCGCCGTGTACACGTGACCCTTGAAGTTGCCCTGGAGGGCCACCACCGAGGTGAAGTTCACGATCGACCCGCCCCCGGCGGCGGTGATATGGGGGATGGCCGTGCGGCAGGCCAGGAACGTGCCCCGCAGATCGAGGTTGATCGTGTGGTCCCACACGTCCATGTCCACCTTGGTCACCGAGTCGTCGGCCGCGATCGACCCCCCGGCGCAGTTCACCAGGTTGGTCAGGCTGCCGTGCCGTTCCACGGCGGCCGCCGTCGCTTCGGCCAGTTGGGCCTCGTCGGTCACGTCCACCGCCAGGCCCAGGCACCGGCCCCCGGCGGTGGTCACGGCGTCGGCCGTGGCCCGGGCCGCGTCGCCGTTGATGTCGGCCACCGTGATCGCCGCCCCTTCGGCCGCGCACCGCAGGGCACTGGCCCGCCCGATGCCCGAACCCGCCCCGGTGATGAAGACCGACTTGCCGTCCATGCGTCCCATGGGCAGTGTCTACCGTCCGGCCCGAACCTTGTCGACTCGTCTCGCCCCGCCCCCCGGCCGCCGCCCGAACCTTGCCGCGAAAAGCCGCCAGAGGCGGCATACGGTGACAAGGTTCGCCGAGATGCGCGAAATGCCGCCGGACGAGCGGGGGGCCAGCTACGCCTGACGTGCCGCCCCCGAGGCCAGCAGCGCCTCGATCCGCTCGGCGTCCCACCCGGCCTCGGCCAGCACCTCGCTGGTGTGCTGGCCCAGCCTCGGGGCGTGGCGGTGGAGGCCCATCGGGGTACGGCTGAAGCGGGGCCCGTCCTTCACGTGGCGGTACGCCCCCTCGGTGGGGTGGTCGAGCACCTCGACCACGCCCACGGCCCCCAGGTGGGGGTCGTCGGCGATGTGGGCCGGGTCGAGCACGGCGGAGCACGGGATCGACCGCTCCTCGCACGCCGCCAGCCACTCGGCCGTGGTCCGGCTGGGTGCCGCCTCGGCGATCAGACGGTAGAGGTCGTCGACGTTGCGGATCCGGTCGTTGTGGGTGGCGAAGCGGGGGTCCTCCAGCCGCTCGGGCTGGCCGATCAGAGCGAAGAACTCCCGCCAGTGGCGGTCGTCGTAGGGCAGGATCGCCACCCACCCGTCGGCGCTGGGGTAGGGGCGGCGCTCGGGACTGAACAGCCGGGGATAGCCGAACGGACCCTCGGGCGGCTCGTACACGTGGCCCCGCTGGTGCTCGATGAGGTTGAAGGCCACCATCGTCTCCAGCATCGGCACCTCGATCTCCTGGCCTTCCCCGGTGCGTCCCTTGTGGACGAGGGCGGCCAGCACCGACTGGGCGATCGTCATGCCGCAGATCTTGTCGGCCATGATGGCCGGCACGTAGGCCGGCTCGGCCCCCGGCCGGGCCTGGCCCACGATCCAGGCCAGGCCGGACCCGGCCTGGATGGCGTCGTCGTAGGCCGCCTTGCCGCCGTAGGGCCCGTCCGACCCGTAGCCGTTGCCCACGCACACGATCAGCCCCGGATCCCGGCGGCACAGCTCGGATGGGTCGAGGCCCAGGCGCACCAGAGCCGAGCGGCGCATGTTGGTGACCACCACGTCGGCGGTGGCGATGATGTCGAGGGCGGCGGCCAGCCCCTCGGCCGACTTGAGGTCGAGCGACACGCTCCGCTTGTTGCGCTGCACCAGCAGGCTGAGCGAGCTCATCGCCGGGCTGCGGGCCGGGAGGCTGTTGCGGCTGGAGTCTCCCGTGAGCGACTCGATGCGGATCACGTCGGCTCCGTGGTCGCCCAGGATCCGGGCCGAGTACGGCCCCATCAGGATCGTGGCCAGCTCCACCACCCGGATGCCGGCCAGGGCCCCCGGCACCACGCCGGGGATGGCCCCGGCCGGTTCGGCGCCCGGTGCGGCAGCGGACGGATCGTTGGTGTCGGGCATGAGCGGACCTCCCCGGGGCGACGCCAGCGTAGGGGCGTGCGGAGCCCATGAGCTTGCGTCACCGCCGGGCCCCGGCGCCACCCCGTTCCCGGGGCCGGCCGGGTCAGTGGCAGTGGTCGCTCGGTGGGAGGTCCATGGCCGGGGAGCGGTCGAAGAAGCCCGACGGCTTGAGGGTGAACCCTATGTGGGCCACCGGCATCACCGGCCAGTCCTCCAGGCTGGGGATGTGGGTGTGGCCCATCACGTACCACAGCACCACGTCGGTGTTCTCGATCGGCCGGTCGGCCGCCGTCCACGCCGGCAGCCCGTCGCCCCCGGCGTGCTGGTTGGGGTACTCGCCGGCCGGGTACCGCTCGTCGTCCCGGTACGGGGTCACCCACAGGTGGTTCCACATGTACCCGGCCCGCTGGCGGATCGACGAGTCGCCGGTGGCGAACGGCACGGCGTTCTCGCCCGCCAGCAGCTTGTAGCCGGTGGGGGTGCCGGTCCGGTTGGTGCGGTGCCCGCTGATCACCTTCCAGTACCGGCTCTTGGCCGGGTCGATCCGGCGCTGGGCCGCCTGCTCGGTCTTGAACACCGTCTGCTTCGCCACGAAGGCGTTGCCCCACGGGTTCTCCCTGGCCGGGGCCGGGGCCACGTTCACCTCCACCACGCTGTTGTCGGTGCCGTCCACCATCATGTCGAGCCGAGTGCAGAAGAAGTGCTGGTGGTTCGGCCCGTACAGGTTGGGGGCCAGCGTGGTGCCGTACTTCGACGTCTCGCCGTCGTCCAGGCCGGCGGTGGACAGGATGCCGGTGAGCTTGATCTCGTTCTCGATCCGGCCGTCGGTGTAGAAGTACCAGTAGAGGCCGTACTCGTAGTTGCCGACGGTGGCGATGAACGACACCACCAGGCGGCGCAGGCGGCGGACCTCCACGTCTTCGGTGCGGAAGTCGGTGTGCTTCCACGAGATGCCGAAGTCCTCCTCGTGGATGCAGATGGCCTGGGGGATGCGCACCACCTCGCCCGCCGCGTTGCACACGTGGGCGTCGAGGTAGTGGATCTCGCCCAGGCAGTCGCAGCCCAGGCGGAGCGAGTTGGCCAGCATGCCCAGGCCGTACTCGCCCACGTCGAAGGCGTTCTTGCGGGCCTGGGTGCTCGACGGGTCGCCGTAGGGCACGGTCATCTCGGCCAGCGACGCCCGGTACAGCACCGGCCGCACGTCGTCGCCCTCGGTGTAGGTGACCGTGTTGATCACCAGTCCCTCCCGGCTGGTCCATCCCACCCGCAGGTCCCACTTCTGCCAGCTCAGATGGTCGCCGTCAACGGTGAAGCTCGGGCCCTCGGGCTGGGTGATGTGCAGCGGCTTGACCCCGTTGCGATGGTCCGACACGAAGGTGCGCGACCACTCCGAGCTCTCGGGCGGCACCGGCAGCACCCGCTCGTCGTCGATGCGGACGACCTTCTTGCGGGCGAGGTCGACGATCACCATCAGCCCGTCGACCGGGCGGGCGTACTGGTTGTCGCCCGGCTGGTCGTGCACCCACACCAGGGCCCGCAGCACCCGGGCCCCGTTCTCCTGGGGGTCGCCGTAGTTGCCGGCCGACCACGGGTCCACCGTCACCAGCGACATGTCGGTGATCCCCCGCTTGGCCAGCGCCGCCTTGAACCCCTTGTCGGCCTGGATGGCCTTCTCCGCCTCGAAGAACTCGTCGACCATGACCGACGCCTGCACCCCCTCCAGCCGCTCCCACCGGGTGACGCCGCCGGCGGTGAGCGAGGCCGTCACCTCGTGGGTGGAGCCGTCGCCGATGTTGACCAGCACCACGTCGGCCGCCCGCTCGAACGGGGAGCCGGGCACGAAGTCGATGACCTCGTCCTTCGGGGGGAGGTGGAGGTTCACGCTCCCGAACCGCATCTTCACCCGGAACCGCTTGTCCGCCTTCACCAGGGCCACCGCCGCCAGCGACTCCTCCTCGGTGAGGCGGTCCAGCGGGTGGGTGGCGGTGGTCGTTGTGGCGTTCGTGAGCATCTCGGTCATGTCGGGCACCTCCGTCGCAACACGACGGCCGGCTCCCGGCGAACCGACCGCTGGCGATCGATGGCGAACGTAGTTGGTCCGTCCGCCCCGCCCGGGAGTCGCAAGCAGTCCGTCACGCAGGTTTCACACGGCCGCGCCGTCCGGTGGCGGCGGGAGCGCCCTGACGCGATGATGTCGCCCATGACCACCGACGGCCCGATCTACAGCCACGCCGACTCGATCCACATCGACGCCCCGCCGTCGAAGGTCTGGTCGCTGGTGACCGACATGGAGCGCTACGGCGAGTGGAGCCCGGAGAACACCGGCGGCTACTGGCGCAAGAAGCCCGACGGCTCGGTGGGAACCGGCCAGGTGGGCGACGAGTTCGTGGGGATCAACCGCCGCGACGGCCAGGAGTGGAAAGGCCTGGTGGAGATCGTGGAGCGGGAGGAGGAGCAGGCGTTCACCTTCATCACCGGCGGCTCCGCCCTCAACTTCGTGCAGTGGGGCTACCGGCTGGAGCCGGAGGACGGCGGCACCAAGCTCACCCAGCACTGGGAGCTGCGGAACCTGTCGCCGGTCATGGTCGAGAACGGCGCCGAGGAGGTCCAGCGCCGCCGCCGCAACGCGCTCGACTCGATCGAGAAGACCCTCCCCGCCCTGAAGGCCGCGGCCGAAGCCTCGTAGCCCCGGGCCGCCCGTCGAGCGCTCAGGTCAGCGCAGTTGGGGCAGCAGGGCGGCGAACCGGTCGAGCTGTTCCCGGGCATCGGCGCAACCGAAGCGGATGCAGAGGTGTTCGGCACCCGCGTCGATGAAGCCCCGGAGCCAGGCCACCACCTGTTCCTCGGGCCCGGCCACCGAGCCCTGCTGGCGGGCGATCACCTCGTGGGGCACCCCGTAGTAGAGCTGGCTGTGTTCGGCCAACCGGGCCTGGGCCTCCGCCGGTTCTCCCAGCACCACCGTGGCGTACAGGTTCGCCGTCACCTCCCCCGCTGGGCGCCCGGCCGCCGCCTCGGCCGCCCGCACCCGTTCCAGGCCGGCGGTGAAGGCGTCGACGGTGGGCACGATGGGGAACCAGCCGTCGAGCTGCTGGCCGGTGCGCTGGAGGGCCTTGGGCCCCGAGCCGCCGTACCAGATCGGGGGTCCGCCGAACCGGCCGGGGAGGGGGAACATCTGGTCGCCACTGTCACCCGGCACTCCCGATGTGGGATCGCCGTCGCCCCGCCACAAGCTGCGGACCCGGTCAGCCGTGGCGAAGGCCCGGCTGGATCGACGGGGGAAGTCCGCTCCCACCAGGGCGAAGTCGGACCGGACGCCGGGGGTGTCGGGCCCGGCCCCGATGCCCAGGATCAGGCGGCCGCCGGAGACGGCGTCGGAGGGTGGCCGCGCTCTGGGCCAGCTGCTCGGGGTTGCGCATCGAGGCCAGCAGCACGGCCGTGCCCAGCTCCACCCGGGAGGTGCGGGCGGCGACGGCGGCGAGCAGGGTGAGGGGCTCGGCCCGGGGGCGGGCCAGGAGCGAGTCGCCGGCCCACACCGAATCGAACCCGGCCGCCTCGGCCGCCACCGCCAGCTCCACCAGGGGGCGGGGGTCGCCGGTGCGGTCGCCGTAGATCACGGCCTCCCGGGTCGGTAGCAGGATCCCGAACCTGGTCATCGTGTCGCTCTCCTCGGGTGGCGGTTCTGTGCGCGGTGGGCCGGCGGGGCCATTGGGCTCTGTGCTGCCGGTACGCCCCGGCGCACACTGGGCAGGCAGGCATCATTCCACACGAGCTGCACCGGGAGGCAGGCGAGATGACCGAGCGCGATCCCGAACCGCGGCGCCGCCGGGTGCTGATCCTGGGAGCTGGCGGCCGCGACTTCCACGACTTCAATACCGTCTTCCGGCACGACCCGGCCTACGAGGTCGTGGCCTTCTCCGCCGCCCAGATCCCCGACATCGACGACCGCCGCTATCCGGCGAGCCTGGCCGGGCCGCTCTATCCCGACGGGATCCCGGTGCGGCCCGAGGCCGACCTGGCCGCCATCGTGGCCGACGAGGGGATCGACGACGTGGTGCTGGCCTACAGCGACCTGGCTTACGGCCAGGTGATGCACCTGGCGGCGGTGGCCCAGGCGGCGGGGGCCAGCTTCCGCCTGCTGGGCCCGAACGACACCCAGCTCGTCAGCTCCAAGCCGGTGGTGGCGGTGTGCGCCGTGCGCACCGGGTGCGGCAAGTCGCAGACCAGCCGGGCCATCGGCCGGCTCCTGCTCGACGCCGGCCTGCGGGTGGCCCTCGTCCGCCACCCCATGCCCTACGGCGACCTGGAGGCCATGCGGGTGCAACGGTTCTCCACCCTGGCCGACATCGACGCCGCCCACCCCACGGTGGAGGAGCGCGAGGAGTACGAGGCGCCGGTGGCGGCGGGGATGGTGATGTGGGCCGGCGTCGACTACGAGGCGATCCTGCGCCGGGCCGAGGCCGAGGCCGACGTGATCGTGTGGGACGGCGGCAACAACGACTTCTCCTTCTACCGGCCCGACGTGCTGGTGACCGTGACCGATCCCCTGCGGGCCGGCCACGAGCTGGCCTACCACCCGGGCGAGGTGAACCTCCGCATGGCCGACGTGGTGGTGGTGAACAAGACCGATTCGGCCCGCCACGACGAGGTGGGCCGGGTGGTGGCCAACGCGGCCGCCGCCAACCCCCGCGCCGCCCTGGTGCTGGCGGCGTCGCCGGTGGTGCTGGAGCCGGGCCCGGCGCTGGCCGGGCGGCGGGTGCTGGTGGTGGAGGACGGGCCCACGGTCACCCACGGCGGGATGCCGTTCGGGGCAGGCACGGTGGCGGCCCGCCAGGGCGGAGCGGCCGAGCTGGTGGACCCCCGGCCGTTCGCCGTGGGCACGCTGGCCGACACGTTCGCCCGGTACCCCCACCTCAGCCGGGCGCTGCCGGCCATGGGGTACAGCGAGGAGCAGCTCGCCGACCTGGCGGCCACCATCGCCGCCGTCCCCTGCGACGTGGTGGTCACCGGCACCCCCATCGACCTGGGTCGCCTGATCGACATCGCCCAGCCGGTGCGCCATGCCACCTACAGCTTTCGTGACGTCGGCTCGCCCACCCTGGCCTCGGTGCTGGCGCCATGGATCGAGCGGTGGACCGGGATCGAGCGGTGGACCGGGGTCGGGCGGTGAACGAGGGCGGCGTCGTGGTGGTGGCGGTAGGCGGCAATGCGCTGCTGCAACGGGGCCAGCCGGTGGAGATCGAGGTGCAGCGGGCCAACGTGGCGGCCGCCGCCGCGTCGCTCGCCGCCCTCGTGGGGCCCAGGGGCTGCAGGCTGGTCGTCACCCACGGCAACGGACCCCAGGTGGGGGTGCTGGCCGCCACGGTGGCCGCCGCCGGGGCGGCGCCGGTGCCGCTCGACGTGCTCGACGCCGAGACCCAGGGCCAGATCGGCTACCAGCTCGAGCTGGAGCTGCGCAACGCCCTGGGGGGTGGCCGGGAGCTGGCCGTGCTGCTGACCCAGGTCGAGGTCGACCCCGCCGATCCCGCCTTCGCCCGGCCGACCAAGCCCATCGGCCCCTGGCTCGACGAGGCCGGGGCCGACGCCGCCCGTCGGCGGGGCTGGGCCCTCACCCCGAGCCTCACGCCCACCCCCAAACCGGGAACTGTGGCGCCCGATGCTGGATCTTGCGCGCCGACGCCACAGTCCGCCTCCGGTGGCGGCGGCGGGGAGCACCGGTGGCGGCGGGTGGTGCCGTCGCCCCGGCCGGTGGCGACGTTGGAGCGGGCGGTGGTGGCCGAGCTGGTGGCGGCTGGCGTGGTGGTCGTGTGCGGCGGAGGTGGCGGCATCCCCGTGGCCCGGGACGGGGCCGGGCGGTGGTACGGGGTCGAGGCGGTCGTCGACAAGGATCGGGCGGCGGCCCTGCTGGCGATCGAGATCGGGGCGTCGGCGCTGGTGATCGTGACCGACGTCGACGGCGTCCACCGCCGCTGGGGCCGGCCCGACGCCGCGCTGATCCGGGAGGCCACGGTGGCCGAGCTGCGGGCCATGACGTTCGACGCCGGCTCGATGGGCCCCAAGGTCGACGCCGCCTGCACCTTCGTCGAGCGCACCGGGTGCCCAGCGTCGATCGGCTCCCTCACCGCCGCCCCCCAGCTCCTCGCCGGTACCGCCGGCACCCGCATCCTCCCCTGACTCCTGAACTCTTTATCGGGGCCACCACCGGTGGCGGTCTCCGTTGGAAGTCGTCCGCCCGGTCGGCCTTTCATCGGGAGCTCGCCGATGACGTCCGTGGTGACGTTGTGCGGAGGGCGGAGCGATCAGAGGGCGGCGAGGAAGGCGAGGGTGTGATCGGTCCAGGCCTGGAGCTCGTCCCACGTGGACGACAGGTGGAGCTGGGCCTGGGGCAGCAGGTCGGCCAACTGCTCGGCCGTCGACCGGGGATGGCCGGGGTCGCCCGTCCAGGCCAGGATCAGGGTGGGCACGGTGAGCGTGGCGACGGCGTCCCGGGATGGGAGGTCGGCGTGGCCGGCGCCCCGGAACAGGCCGGCGAGGCGGACGGGGTCGGTGCGGCGGGCGTTGGCCGCCATGTTGTCGTCCCACTCGGTGCGGCCGGCCAGCGGGTCGGGCTTGGGCATGGCCGCCATGCCGGCGATGAAGCCCTCGGGCCCCTTGGCCTCGATGAGCTGCGCCACCTGCTCCCAGACCTCCACCCGCTCGGCCCGGGTCTCCCATGCCGTGGGCGGGATCACCAGCACCAGGGCCCGGATGCGTTCCGGCGTCAGCACTGCGGCGTGCAGCGCCGTGCCGCACCCCATCGACGCTCCGGCAGCCACGTACCGGTCGATGCCGAGCTGCTCGGTGAGCGCCAACTGGTCCCGGCCGAGCTCGGCCCAGGAGTAGGTCGTCGGCTCGGGCGTGTAGCCGGAGGCACCGTGGCCCCGGGCGTCGTAGCGCAGCAGGCGGCAGGCGCTGGCCAGTCGGCCGAAGTCGAGGAGGCCGAAGCCGTCCTCGCTCTGCTGGTTGGAGCTGAGGCCGTGCCCCCACACCACGTCGGGCCCGTCGTCACCGCTCCGGGCGTAGTCCAGCTCCACCCCGCGCACCATCGTCTTGGTCATGGGCCCGATACTGCCCCGTGGGGCCGACGCCCACCAGCGGGCGGCAGAGCATTCAGGGCCCCACCGGCTGATCGCTGGCCAGCCGGCTGAACATGACCACATCCGGTTGCCGGTCCTTGACCGGGTACCAGGCCCGCAGCACCCCCTCCCGGGTGAACCCGCAGCGCTGGGCCACCCGTTGCGACGCCTCGTTGTCGAGATCGGTGACGAGCTGGACCCGCACGACGTCGAAGTCGCGGAACGCCCATCGGGTGACCAGCTCCAGCGCTTCGCCGGCGAGGCCCTGCCCTCGCGCCGCCGGGTCGAGCCAGTAGAACGCCTCGGCCCGGCGGGCGGGAAGGTCCAGCTGGAGCCCGATCTGGCCGACGCAATCGTCGGCCGGGGGTCGGGTGATGGCGAAGCGGGCGAGCCCGCGTGGCCACCACTCGAGCCCCTGCTCGATCCACGCCACAGCCTGCGCCTCGGTCAGCCCCTCCGGCATCATCGTGAACCGGGGAATGTCGGGATGGCGGCAGGCGGCGGCGACGGCCCGGGCATCGCCGATCCGGAACGGGCGAAGGGCGATTCGGGGCCCCGACAGCGGTGGATCGGGCGGCGCGATGTCGACCATGCCGAAGTCTCGCGCTGTGGGCTCACCCGGGCCCGGGCAATTGTTTGCCGGGACCTGTGGCCAGCTCTGCTCGAGCCAGGGGCGGCGGGTCAATGACCAACGGCCCTTTTCGTCGGCCAGACCCCGGCCTACGGTCGATGGTGGGCCTTCATCGTCAGCACCGAGGCCCCCGGTCCGAGGAGGTTGAGGATGCTGATCATGGTCGGCGCCGACGAGTCGGAAGCGGGACGCCACGCCTTGCGCTGGGCCCTGGGCATCGGGGCTCGGGCCGGAGCCCGGATCGAGGCCGTCCGCTCCTGGACCTACACCCCGACGTTGTTGCGCCAACTGGCGTCGCACGAGGCCATGGACCGCCACACCGCGGCCGAGCTCCGGGAGATGGTGGACCAGGAGGCGGGCGCCAACAACGAGGTGCGCAAGACCGTGCTGCGGGGACCGGCCCATTACGCCCTGCTCGCCCTGATCCACCGCCGCCGCCCGTTCTTCGTGGTGGTGGGCCGCCGGGGTGACGAGCGGATCGCGCCGAGGGTCATGGGATCGGTGAGCCGCCGCCTGGTGGCCGCTGCCCCGTGCCCGCTGGTGGTGGTGTCTAGCGAGAACGTGCCCAACCGGCCCGACCGCTTCGACGAGCCCCTGATCCTGGTGGGCTATGACGGGTCGGCCCACGCCGAGCGGGCCCTGGAATGGGCCACCGAGCTGGCGGGCGAGACCGGGGGCCGGCTGCTGGTGGCCCGGGTGCTGGGCTTCGCCGCCATGGACGCCGCCGTCAGCCTGCACGACGACGCCGAGAAGGAGCTGGCCGACCTGGCGTTCCGGGTGACCGACAAGGGTGTGCCGTGCGACGGTGTGGTGGCCTGGGGCGACCCCCGCCAGGAGCTGGAGCGGATCGCCGACGAGCAGCAGGCCGACCTGCTCGTCATCGGCCCCCGGGGCGAGGGCGCGTTGACCAAGATCGTGCTCGGCACCGTCGCCTCCTACCTCACCGAGCACGCCGACCGCCCCGTCGCCATCGTGCCGGCGGTGGTCGAGGAGCCGTAGCCGCCGGAGGCGGCGTGCCGGTGGGCGGGGCCCCACCGGCGATGGGGGAGGCGCGAAGCGCCGGCGGGGGCGCGAGCCCCCGAAGGACAACTGACCGGCTGGGAGCCTGTCACACCCCTGGCGTAGGATCGACCCACAGCGAGATCTCCCAGGGGGAAGACCCGAATGAACTACGACATCGTCATCAAGGGCGGCACCGTGATCGACGGCACCGGGGCGGCGGCCCGGGTGGCCGACGTCGGCATCGTGGGCGACCGCATCGTCACCGTCGGCACCTGCGACACCGCCGAGGCGGGCCGCGTGGTCGACGCCACCGGCAGGCTCGTCACCCCCGGCTTCGTCGACATCCACACCCACCTCGACGCCCAGCTGGCGTGGGACCCGGTGGGCACCGTGTCGTGCTGGCACGGCGTCACCACGGCGGTGATGGGCAACTGCGGGGTCACGTTCGCCCCGTGCAAACCGGCCGACCGCCAGCAGCTGGCCGAGATGATGGAGTCGGTCGAGGACATCCCGGCCGACGCCATCCTCACCGGCCTCCCGTGGGACTGGGAGACCTACGGCGAATACCTCGACTCCTACGAGCGCATGCCCAAGGGCATCAACGTGGGCGGCATGGTGGGCCACTGCTCGGTGCGGGTGGCGGCCATGGGAGACCGGGCCATCGACCAGCACCACGCCTCGGCCGACGACATCAAGCGCATGTGTGAGCTGGTGGAGGACAGCCTGCGGGGCGGCGCCCTCGGCTTCTCCACCTCCCGCACCTACCTCCACGTGGTGCCCGACGGGCGGGAGGTGCCCGGCACCTGGGCCCACCCCGAGGAGCTGTTCGCCATCGGCGAGGTGATGGGCCGGCTGGGCAAGGGCATCTTCGAGTGCGCAGTCGACAACGACCGTCAGGTCCACGGCATGGTGGGCACGCCCGACCGCTCGGTCATCGAGCGGGAGGTGGCGTGGATGAAGGAGCTGTCGATCCGCACCGGGCGGCCGGTGTCGTTCGGGTTCGTGCAGAACCGGTCCGATCCCACGGCCTGGGAGTACTGGCTGGAACTGGTGTCGAAGGCCAACGCCGAGGGGGCGAAGATCTTCCCCCAGACCACCAGCCGCGGCATCGGCGTGCTGTTCGGGATCGCCAACCGCACCCCGTTCGACAACTGCTCGCGGGACTGGCGGTCGCTGCGGGACATGTCGCTGGCCGACAAGCTGGCCAAGCTGCGCGATCCGGCGTTCCGGGCCCAGCTGATCGCCGACGTGGCCGCCACCCCCACCAAGCTCGACGTGTCGGCCATCTACCGCCTCGACGACTCCCGGGTGGACTACGAGCGCGACCCGGCCGAGTCGCTCACCGCCCACGCCGAGCGGCGCGGCGTGAGCCCGGCCGAGGCCTTCATCGACATGGCGCTGGAGAGCGAGGGGCGTGGCCTGTGGAACTACCCCTTCCTCAACTGGGATTTCGATGCCATCGAGGCCAAGCTCCGCCACCCCGACGTGGTGCTCGGCATCGGCGACGCCGGCGCCCATGTGGGCCAGATCCAGGACGCCAGCCAGACCACCTACTTCCTCACCCGCTGGGTCCGTGACTCGGGGGCGTGGACGGTGGAGGAGGGGATCAAGATGATGACCTCCGAGGGGGCCGACCTGTTCGGCCTGGAGGGCCGGGGACGCCTGGTGGAGGGGGCCTACGCCGACGTCAACGTGATCGACTTCGACGCCCTGTCGCTCGATGCCCCGGAGTACGTCCACGACTTCCCCAACGGCGCCGGCCGCTACATCCAGAAGGCATCGGGCTACGAGCTCACGCTCGTGAACGGCCAGGTGTTCATGGAAGGCGGGGAGCACCAGGGCGCCCTCGTCGGCCGCGTGATCCGCAGCTGACCGGTCCAACGCTCCGCCGCCCGGACGTGTGCCCGGCGGCGGGGCGAAACTACGCTGCTGCGACGTGACCGACAGCGCAACCGACACCACCAGCACCACCGATCCCGACCAGCCCTACGGCG
Organism: Acidimicrobiales bacterium; assembly: GCA_041394285.1. Taxonomy (GTDB): domain Bacteria; phylum Actinomycetota; class Acidimicrobiia; order Acidimicrobiales; family SZUA-35; genus CADEDH01. Next base: position 324,703 of record JAWKIL010000005.1, read on the forward strand.
CCGCCGATGTGGTGGTCGTGGGGGCGGGCAATGCCGCCGCCTGCGCCGCCCTGGCCGCCCGGGAGAGCGGTGCCTCGGTGATCATGCTGGAGGCCGCCCCCGAGCGTGACTGTGGGGGCAACTCCCGCTACACGGCGGGGGCAATGCGGGTGGTGTTCAACACCGTCGACGACCTGGTGCAGCTCCTGCCCGACCTCACCGACGACGAGCGCACCAACGTCGACTTCGGCTCCTACACCCGCCAGCAGTACTTCGACGACCTCGGCCGCATCACCCAGTACCGCACCCACCCCGACCTGGCCGAGCTCCTGGTGGACCGCAGCTTCCCCACCATGGTGTGGATGCGGGAGAAGGGCGTGCGGTTCCAGCCCAGCTACGGCCGCCAGGCGTTCAAGGTCGACGGCAGGTTCAAGTTCTGGGGCGGCCTGGCCGTCGAGACCTGGGGCGGCGGCGAGGGCCTGGTGGAGCTGGAGCACAAGGCGTGCCAGCGCGACGGGGTGAAACTCTTCTACGAGGCGCCGGCCCACAGCCTGATGGTCGCCCCCGACGGCCGGGTCACCGGCGTGCGGGCCCGCCACGACGGTCGCCTGGTGGACGTGCCGGCCAAGGCCGTGGTGCTGGCCGCCGGCGGCTTCGAGTCGAACGCCGAATGGCGGGCCCGGTACCTCGGCCCCAACTGGGATCTGGCCAAGGTACGGGGCACCCGCTTCAACACCGGGGCCGGCATCCGCATGGCCCTCGACATAGGTGCCATGCCCTACGGCCACTGGTCGGGCAGCCATGCCGTGGCCTGGGATCTCAACGCCCCTGAGTTCGGTGACCTGAAGGTGGGCGACGGATTCCAGAAGCATTCCTACCCCCTGGGGGTGATGGTGAACGCCAGGGGCGAGCGCTTCGTGGACGAGGGGGCCGACTTCCGCAACTACACCTACGCCAAGTACGGCTCGGTGATCATGGACCAGCCCGACATGTTCTGCTGGCAGATCTTCGACGCCAAGGTGCTCGACATGCTGCGCGACGAGTACCGCATCCGGGAGGTCACCAAGGTGTCGGCCAGCACCCTGGAGGAGCTGGTGACGAAGCTGGAGGGCGTCGACCCCAACCGTGCGCTGGAAACCCTGCGCACCTACAACGCCGCCGTCCAGACCGACATCCCGTTCAACCCCGCCGTCCTCGACGGCCGTCGTACGGTGGGCCTGCCGGTGGACAAGACGAACTGGGCCAACGTGCTCGACACGCCGCCGTTCGAGGCCTACGCCGTCACCTGCGGCGTCACGTTCACCTTCGGCGGGCTCAAGGTCACCACCGACTGCGAGGTGGAGGACACGGCCGGCAGCCCCATCCCCGGCCTGTTCGCCGCCGGCGAGCTGGTGGGCGGCCTCTTCTACCACAACTACCCCGGAGGCACCGGCCTCACCTCGGGCGCCGTGTTCGGTCGCATCGCCGGGAACACCGCCGGCCGCTACGTCACCGCCGGCTGATACCGTCGCTCGGCCGGGACGAAGGTCCCTGGCGGCCGAACACGCCCGACGAGAATCATCGGAACCGCCGGTCGCACGTCTACGCAGTCCGCGACCGCGTCGGTGCGGGTCTCTTCGGCCCCGCCGCGTTCATTGAATCCGGGAGAACATCAGACAATGACCGACACCGCTACACGGGCGGGCTACCCCGCCGCGCCCGGCCAACCGCCACCATCCACGCCCCCCGACGGCGTGGGCGACGGCCGATGGTTCATCGCCATGTTCCTGGGTGCATCCGCACTGGTGGCGCTGCTCTTCTTCGGCTTCATCGCCGTGGCCCTGGCCGTCAGCGACCCCTCCGCCCCGGTCGTCGCCACCACGGTGGACGTGACGCTGAGCGAGTTCGCCATCGACGGGGCCCTCACCGCCCCCGCCGGCGACGTGAACCTGAACATCACGAACATCGGCAGCGCCACCCACAACCTGGTCGTCCGTGATCTGGCCATGACCTCGGGCGACATCGGCTCCGGAGGCAACGCCAGCCTGGCCCTGGGCAGCCTGGCCGCCGGCACCTACCAGGTCTTCTGCAGCATTCCCGGCCACGAGGCGTCGGGCATGGTGGCCGACCTGGTGGTCACCCCCGGCGGGGCGGCCGACGCCGGCCACAGCGCCACCCCGGCAGCGGGGGCCGGCGCCACCGGCCACGGCGGCAACACGCCGGAGGAGTACGCCAAGATGGACGCCGACATGATGGCGTCCATCGCCGCCTTCCCGGCCGAGACCCAGGGCAAGGGCAACGCCATCCTGGCTCCCACCGAGGTCCAGGCCGACGGCACCAAGGTGTTCGACCTGACCGCCTCGATCATCGACTGGGAGGTCGAGCCGGGCAAGATCGTCAAGGCCTGGGCCTACAACAACCAGGTCCCCGGCCCCCAGATCCTGCTCGACCGAGGCGACAAGGTGAAGGTGCGGGTGGTCAACAACCTGCCCATGGGCACCGACATCCACTGGCACGGGTTGCGCACCCCCAACGACCAGGACGGCGTGGCCCCCATCACCCAGGACCCGATCCCGCCCAACGGCGGCACCTTCGAGTACAACTTCGAGGCCACCGACGACGCCATCGCCATGTACCACGCCCACATGCACGGCGACGTCGAGGTCACCAACGGCCTGTTCGGCACCGTCCGCATCGGCGACAACCCGCTGCCCCGGGGCCAGACGATCAGCGGGGTCACGATCCCGGCCGATCTGAAGCTGGCCCAGGACTTCCCGATGGTGCTGAACGACGCCGGCGTCATCGGCCTGACCCTCAACGGCAAGGGCTTCCCCGCCACCGAGCCGATCGTGGCCAACCAGGGCGACTGGATCAGCCTCACGTACTACAACGAGGGCCTGCAGATCCACCCCATGCACCTGCACCAGTTCCCCCAGTTGGTCTACGCCAAGGACGGGATCCCGCTCGACCACCCCTACTGGACCGACACCCTGTCGGTTGCCCCGGGTGAGCGCTACACGGTGCTGTTCAAGACCGACGAGCCGGGCACCTGGGTCTGGCACTGCCACATCCTGAACCACGTGGAGCGTGAAGCCGGCATGTTCGGCATGGTCACCGCCGTGGTGGTGAAGGAGACCCCTGGCTTCGACCGCAGCACCCGGGTCACCCCGTCCAACTTCGAGTGGACCCCGATGGACGCCACCTCCGACAAGGCGGCGGCCGCGGTGGGCCAGACCGGGGCGAAGTCCGGAGCCTAGGGAAATTCACCCGCCCCCCAACGGGACGCACAGCCGGACCGGGTGCCGGAGGGCGTCGCAGACCTGGTGAAACAGGCCCGACCGTACGGTCGGGCCTGTTTCGTTCGTTCCGCCGTCTACCACAGTTCACGTTGCTAGTGGTGGATAGCGGTAGGCGGGGAGAGCGGATCGTGCTAAGTTCACCGGGTTCCCGCCGGGCAGCCAGCCCGTACGATTTCTGAGCTTGCTCAGGAATCCGCTACGTTGTGCGGCGAGGGAGGCCAGACGAAGGCAAAGGCGCCGTTCGTCGGAGGGGAAGAGCGTTCACGTCATGGCAGAGTTCACAGGCACACCTGAAGGTTCGATGGCGGCATCGCAGCTGCTGCATCCGTCCGGGATGATGCTCACGTCGAGCACCTACACCGAGGGCCACGGCATCGAGGCGCCGTTGCTGGCCCAGATCGCCAGCGGCCTGGCCGCCTCCGCCGACCCCACCGCCCCCGCCGCCGAGCGCACCGTGCTCGTGGTGACCGCCGGCTTCGAGGCGGCGCTGGAGTGGATCCCGGCCGACGACACGAGCCTCATGGGCCCGGTGGAAGGCCAGCCGGTGGCCTTTGCCGTGGTCAGCGGCCAGCTCCTGGTGTGGACGGCCGACGATGGCTCCCATGCTCTGGGTCCGGGCGGCTCCTGTGCCGTCGGCCCGGCCGAGCGGGTGCAGGTGGTCAACGTCACCGACGAGCCGGCGCAGATCGTGACCGTGCGGGCCCTGGCCGGCGCCCGCACCCCCCAGAGCCTGCGTCGTCGCTGATCGTTCACAGGCCCCACAGCCGTCGCAGCTGGTGGGCCGACAACGCCGCCATCCCGGTCTCCAGGCAGAACGCGGCCAGCCCCAGCGGCTCGGTCCAGTTGCCGATGTCGTCGGTGGCGCCGGGATAACCCACCGTGCGGCCGGCCACCCAGGCCAGCGCCGCCGCCAGGCAGGCCAGCCCGGCCACCAGCCAGCCCCGGGGGTCGCGTCGTACCAGCAGCCACCCCGCCCCTGTGGCGGCCGTGACGAACAGGATCGACGCCACCCCGATCCAGGGGGCCAGCACGAAGCGGTGGGCCAGGTTCTGGAGGTGGATGGCGATGGCGGCGGCCAGGGCCGACGTGCCGGTCAGCTCGACCGTACGGTGCCGGGCCCCGGGGGTGAGGTGGAGTTGATGGTGGGCCACCATGCCAGCATCGGCCGCCCCGCCTGCAGCCGGCCTGAAGCGACCTGAAGCGGTCTTCAGCCCGGCCGGCGCCACCACCGGCCCCGGGTGCCACACTGGCTCCATGCGTGTGCTGGTGGTGGAAGACGAGATACGCCAGGCCGCCGCCCTCAAGCGGGGCCTGGAGGCCGAGGGGTTCGCGGTGGATGTGGCGTCGACCGGCACCGACGGTCTGTGGCTGGCCACCGAGCAGCCCTACGACGTGATCGTGCTCGACGTGATGCTGCCCGGCCTCAACGGCTTCAAGGTGTGCGCCGAGCTCCGGGCCCGTCAGATCTGGACGCCGGTGCTCATGCTGACGGCCAAGGACGGCGAGCTCGACGAGGCCGAGGCGCTCGACACGGGCGCCGACGACTTCCTGTCCAAGCCGTTCTCCTACGTGGTGCTGGTGGCCCGCCTGCGGGCCCTGCTACGCCGCGGGGCCGCCGCCCGGCCTGCCGTCCTGCGGGCCGGTGACGTGGAGCTCGACATCGCCGCCCGGACCTGCAGCCGGGCCGGCCGCCCGATCGACCTCACCCCCCGGGAGCTGGCGGTGTTCGAGTACCTCCTGCGCCGCCAGGGCGAGGTGGTCCCCAAGGCCGAGATCCTGGGCCACGTGTGGGACTTCGCCTTCGAGGGGGGCGAGAACGTGGTCGAGGTCCACGTGTCGGCCCTGCGGCGCAAGCTGGGTCCCGACGTGATCGAGACCGTCCGGGGCGGCGGCTACCGGGTGGCGCATGGCCACGCCGGCTGACTGGCGGCCCTCGGTCCGAACCCAGGTGACGGTGGTGGCCGCCGTGGTGGTGGCCGTGGCGCTGGTGGTGGGGGCGGCGGTGGTGGCCGTCCTGGCCCGGCGGGCGCTGACGGCCGACGCCGAGGGCCAGCTGGTGGACCGCATCGACGAGATCGTGGACCTGATAGACGAGGGACTGCTGATCCCGATCCTGCCGCCCACCGGCAAGGAGATCGGCCAGGTGCAGGTGATCGACGCCGCCGGCCAGGTGGTGGCGGCGACCCCCGGCCTGGCCCTGGGAGCCCGCCTCGACGTGGTGGAGCCGCCGGGGCTGGGCGGGGAACGCCACGTGACCGTGGCCGGCGACGACATCGGCGCCCGCAGCGGTGAGCGTTACGTGGTGGCGGTCCGAACGGTCGACTCCCCGGCGGGGCCCGTCGCCGTCTATGCCGTCACCTCGCTCCACGCCGCCGACAAGGCCGAGGAGCGGCTCCGGGAGTGGCTGCTCCTCCTGGTGCCGGTGCTGGTGGCGGTGGCGGCGCTGCTCACCCACCGGGTGGTGGGGCGGGCGCTGGCCCCGGTGGAGGCCATGCGCCAGGCCGTCGACCGGATCGAGGCCACCGACCTCTCGGAGCGGGTCACGCCGGCCGCCACCGACGACGAGATCGCCCGCCTGGGGGAGACCCTCAACCGGATGCTGGCCCGGTTGGAGGAGTCGGCCACCGGCCAGAAGCTCTTCGCCGCTGCCGCTTCCCACGAGTTGCGCAGCCCCCTGTCGGCCATCCGCACCGAGCTCGAGGTGAGCCTGGCCTACCCCGACCGCACCGACTGGCCCCGGGTGGCCGACGACGTGTTGGTGGAGGTTCACCGTCTGGAGGAGCTGTCTCGGGATCTGCGGCTGCTCACCGCCTCCCGCTCGGGATCGGGATCGGGGTCGGGGCTGGCCGCCGTCCGGGCTCCGATCGACCTGGCGGCGCTGGTGGGAGCGGAGGTCGAACGGAGGAACGGGGGCGATCCCGTGGCCGACCAGGGGGACGGCCCGGCCTACGTCCCCCGCCTGGAGCCGGTGACAGCGGTGGCCGATGTCGACGGCGTCACCCGGGTCGTTCGCAACCTGCTCGACAACGCCGAACGCCACGCACGCTCCCGGATCGAGGTGGGCACCGGCGCCGACGCCGACGGCTCCCCGTGGCTGGCCGTGGCCAACGACGGGGAGCCGGTGCCCGAGACCGAGCGGGAGCGGATCTTCGAGCCGTTCTGGCGCCTCGACGAGGCCCGCACGCTCGACGCCGGGGGCAGCGGGCTGGGCCTTGCCATCGCCCGCTCGGTCATGGTGGCCCATGGCGGGTCGCTCACCGTCGATCCGGGCGGTGCCCGGTTCGTCGCCCGCTTCCCGCGCCCGGCCTGAGCCACCTGGCGTTTCGCCGCAGGCGAATCGCCAGGTCCCACAACGTGGGACAGATCAGGCGGCGTGGGAGCTGAGCGTGGCGTCGACGGCCAGCTTCTGGCCCGCCCGGTTGATCTGGAGGTGGACCAGGTGTCCGGGGCCGGCGGTGTGGATGGCGTCGGCCAGCGCCTGGGGGTCGTCGGTGGCGGTGCCGTCGAGCGACACGATCACGTCACCGGGCTGGAGGCCGGCGGCCGAGGCCGAGGAGTTGGCGGCCACCTCGGCCACCAGCACCCCGTGGTCCACCTTCAGGCCGAACTGGGCCGCCACCGACTGGTCGACGGCCGCCGTGCTCACCCCGAGGTAGCCGGTGGTGACGGTCTTGCCCGCCTCCAACTGCTCCACGATGGGCCGGGCGGTGTCGATGGCGATGGCGAAGCCGATGTTCTGGGCCGACACCGAGGCGGCGGAGTTGATGCCCACCACCTTGCCGTCGAGGGTGAGGAGCGGGCCCCCGGAGTTGCCGGGGTTGATGGCGGCGTCGATCTGGATCAGGTGCGACAGCGACCCGCCCTCGTTGGTGGTGATATGGCGGTCGAGGGCCGACACGATGCCCTCGGTGGCGGTCGGCCCGCCGGTGAGGTCGAGGGCGTTGCCGATGGCCACCACCGGCTCGCCCATCTTGAGGTCGGCCGAGGTGCCGAGCGTGAGCGGGGTGAGGCCGGTGCGGTCGACCTTGATCACGGCCAGGTCGTCGGTGCGGTCCACACCCACCACGGTGGCGGGGGCGGTGGTGCCGTCGTGGAAGGCCACCTGGATGGTGCGGGCGTCGGCCACCACATGGGCGTTGGTGGCGATCCGCCCGTCGGCCGAGACCACGAAGCCGGTGCCCGCCCCCTGCCCCTGGGGCAGGGTGACGGTGATGCTGACCACGCTGGGCAGGGCCCCGTCGATCAGGCCCGACACGTCGGCCCGGGCCCCGGCCACGGCCGATGTGCTGGCGCCGCTCGTGCCCTCCAGGGTGGAACCGGTCGTGTCCCCTCGGGCCAGGGCGGTGGTGGTTGCGGTGGGGGCGGCGGTGTCGGCTTCGTGCCGGCCGGCCACCGCCCCGCCCACGGCGCCGCCCACGGTGCCGCCGGCGATGGCCACTGCGGCCACCGCCGCCAGCAGCCACCGGGGCATCCGGCCACCGCGGCCGGAGGCGGCGGGTGGGACGGTGGGCGGCGGCGGGGTGATGACGGGCGGGCCGTAGGGGGTGGTGGGGGCGGGGGGTGTCCTCCACTCGGACGTGGGGCCGGTGGCGGCGTCGGGGTCGGTCGTCAGGCCTCCGGGCTGGGTGGTCATCGTCATCGGGGTGCTGCTCCTTCGTGATGGTGGGGCCATCGTGCGCCCCCGGCCCTGTGACGATCCTGAAGCCGGCTGAGGCCGGCCTCAGCGATCTAAGGCCGGCCTAAAGGCGCCACCCCGGGGCCACCCGGGACGCGGACGTTCCGGCCACGGGGAGAGGCGACCGCGGCCGGAACGTCGTGGACGTCCGATGGGGAAGAGGGACGTCGTTCAGCCGTCCCGGCCCAGGGGGAGAGGAGGCCGGGCCGGGACGGAATGCAGGGTCGGCCGCTCAGGCCGAGATCGGGGTGCCGGCGGGGGACACGGCGTACCAGACGGAGCTGACCCCCTGGCCCGAGGTGTCACCGGCGTTCTTGTCGCCGTCGTAGCGATAGAGGGGCCAGCCCTCGTAGGCCACCTGCTCGGTGCCGTCGGGCCGCTTGATCGTGGTCAGCTTGGCGGCGTCGATCCCGGTGCCGGCCCGGGGCTTGTCCTTGGCCTCCACCGGGGGCCAGGTGACGGCGCACGAGCCGTCGCACGTGCTCGCCTTGCCCTGGGTGTCCTTCTTGTAGAGGTAGAGCGTGCGGCCCTCGGCGTCCACCAGCACCTGACCGAGGCTGGTCTCGGCCACGTCCACCTCCACCGTGCCCACCACGTCCTGGGCGCCGGCCTTGGCCGTCGACGATGACCTGGCCGTCGACGAAGACATGGCCGTCGACGAGGAGCTCGACGCCGAGGAGCTCGATCCGGACTTCGCCGTGGTCGACGATCCCGATCCGGACTTGGCCGTGGTGGCCGGGCCCGAGGCGGCCGCTCCCTTGGCCCCCGTGGTGGAGGTGGTACCGAGGGTGGCGGCGGCGTGGGAGGAGCCGCAGGCGGCCAGCAGGCACGAGGCGGCGACGGCGCCGGCGAGGACGGATCGGGTTCTCATGACCCGCATCCTGTCCCCCCGTTCCTGGCCTCAGGCTGAAGAACCCTGAAGCCGCCTTCAGCCGGCCGCCGCCTTTCAGTCGGCCGCCGGCGTTCAGCCGGCCCGGTTCGACGGCGTGTCGAGACCGTAGAACGTCATGGCGTTGAGGCCCAGCATCTTGGCCTGGTCGTCCACCGGCAGCGAGGCGATGCGGGAGCGGATCTCGCCGACCACGCCGAAGCTGGCGTCGATGTGGGGGTAGTCCGAGGCCCACACGAAGAACTCGGCCCCCACCGCCTCCACGATCGGAGCGATCACGGTCTCGTCGGGGTCGGCCGACACCAGGCACTGCCGGTAGAAGTACTCGCTGGGCTTCAGCGAGGTGGGGGTGATGTTGTGCATCACCTCGTACTTGTGGTCCATCCGGTCGAGCCAGGCCGCGATCCAGGTGGCCCCCGATTCGAGCACCGTGCAGCGCAGCCCCGGATGTTTCTCGAACACGCCCCCGGCCAGCATCTGGGTGAAGGCGGCCATCACGTCGATGGCCAGGAAGGCGAAGAAGAACAGCCCGCTCCCGGTGTCGCGTCCCGGCATCCAGGGCCGGAAGAACGGCTTGTCCCGCACCACCACGTGGAAGCCCACCGGCATGTCGAGCTCGGCCGCGGTGGCCCAGAACGGGTCGAAGAGGGGGTCCATCAGGTGCCGGCCACCCCGGGAGTCGAGATCGGGCGACAGGTAGATGGCCTTGCACCCGGCCTCCCGGGCCCGGCGGGTCTCCTCCACCGCGAAGTCGGGATCGAGCAGCGAGATGTGGGCCACCGGCACCAGACGGGAGGGGTCGTGCGAGCAGAAGTCGACGATGTAGCGGTTGTAGGCCCGGCTGTAGGCGTTGGCCAGGCCGGGGTCGGTCACCGCGCCCTCCCAGCAGATGCCGATGGTGGGGTACAGCAGGGCGACGTCGATCTCCTCGGCGTCCATCACCTTGAGCCGGGCCGCCGGATCGTAGCCCCCGGGCGGGCAGCCGTCCTCGTAGGTCAGGCGGCTCTTGGGGTTGATGGCCACCGCCGGGTCGAGCTCGATGCCCCCCAGGGCGGCCAGCGAGTTGCGCAGGCCCTCCAGCGGCCGGCCGTCGATCAGCAGCACCTCGTCGCCCCGGTCGTCGTTGGTGATGCGGATGGCCCGGTCCCGGTAGGCGGGATCGATGTAGGTGAGCCAGGTGTCGCGGGGCTCGAGCACGTGCCCGTCGGCATCGACGGTGAGAAGGTGGTCGGCAGACTGAGTCATGCGCGACCCTACCGCGGTCCGGGTCGGGCGATCACACGTGCTCAGGCGATGACCGACGCGGCCCGCAGCGCGGCCCGCTCGGCGGCGTCGACGCCGATGGCGTCGAGCACCTCGTCGGTGTGCTGACCGAGCAACGGGGGCGGGCTGCGGATGGTGGCGGGGCTGGCGTCGAGCCGGGCCACCGGGCGCAGCGTGCGGACGGGACCCAGCGTCGGATGCTCGATCTCGGCTGTCACCTCGAGGGCCCGGATCTGGGGATGCTCGAACAGCGACGGGTAGTCGTTGAAGCCGACGGCGTCGCCCCCGGCCGACTGGATCAGCGTGCGCAGCTCCTCCACCGACCGCTGTCGGAACGCCTCCTCCCACACCTCCCGGGCCTCCTCCACGTGGCGGCCGAGGGGGGCGGCGTCGCGCCCGAAGTTGCCGAACCGATCGTCGGCGATGTGGTCCACCAGGCCGAGGTCGATCATGAGGCGGTCGAAGTCCTCGCTGGACGCCCGCCGCAGCCCGAAGAACAGGCGGCCGTCGGCCGCTTCGTAGCCGTGTTCGGGTGGGTTGACGTAGTGGTCGAGGTGGAAGCCGCCCCAGAAGTCGGGGTCGGACCGGGCGGCCCACATGATGCCCCGCATGTGGAGCAGCACCCGCAGCATCGACACCGCCACCCGTTGGCCCTTGCCCGTGCGGAGCCGGTGGAACAGGGCGGCGGTGACGGCCTGGGAGGCGAAGATGGCGGTGTTGAGGTTGGCCACGTCGGCCCCCAGGCGGATCGGGGCTTCGCCGATGTGGCCCAGGCTGCGGGTGTACTCGGCCATGGCCTGCACGACCAGCTCGGCCCCCGGCAGGTCCCGCATCGGGCCCTGCTCGCCCCAGGCGCTGATGGAGCACGTGATCAGATCGGGATTGTCGGCCTTCAGGCGGTTGTGACCCAACCCCAGCTTCTCGGCCCGGCCCGGGCCCAGATCCTCCAGCACCACGTCGGCGTCGGCCGCCAGCCGGCGCACCAGGTAGCGGCCGGTGTGGGTGTCGAGGTCAACCGCCACCGACCGCTTGTTGCGGTTGAGGGCGAGGAAGATGGCGCTCTCGCCGCCGCCGCCGTCGGGGCCGGCCCGCTCGGGCCCGGGCTCCACGAACGGGGGCAGGGCCCGGGCGCAGTCGCCGACCTCGGGCGGTTCCACCTTGATCACATCGGCGCCGGCGTCGGCCAGGCGCATCGAGGCGTACGGCCCGCACAACCCCTGGGTCAGGTCGAGGACGGTGAACCCGGCGAGAGCGCCGGCGCTGTCCGGGGCGCCGGTCATGGCGCGCTGCCGTCGGGATCGTCGTCGAGCCCCAGCTCGGCCCGGATCTCGGCCGAGTGCTCGCCCTGGCGGCCGCCGGCCGCCACCGGTCCGGCCGGGGTGGCCGAGAAGTCCCACGGCACCTGATCCACGGTGAGGGCGCCGAAGTGGGGCGTCTCGATCTCCACCAGGTGCTGGTTCGCCGTCACCTGGGGATGGTGGCGGAGGGTGTCGAAGTCCTGGACCCGGCTGTTGGCCACCCCGGCCTGGGTGAGGCGGTGGGCCCACCAGGCGGCGGGCTTGGTGGCGAAGCGGGCGGCCAGGGTGGTGGCCAGCTCGGTGCGGGCCGCCACCCGGTCGGCGTTGGTCTCGTAGCGGGGGTCGTGGGCCAGGTCGTCGAGCTGGAGGGCCCGGCAGAACGCCGGCCACTCCTCGTCACGGGTGACGCCCACCGTCAGCCACTCCCGGTCCTGACACTGGAACGCCTGGTGGGGGGCGGTGATGGTGGACGCGCTGCCCAGCGGCCGGGGCTGGGTGCCGGTGGCGAAGAACTCGGCCAGCTTGGTGTGCTGGAGGGCCAGGGCGGCGGTGACCATCTCGATCTCGATGTGCTGGCCCTGGCCGGTGCGCTCCCGGTGGATCAGGGCCTGGAGCACCGCTTCCACGATGTTGGAGCTGGTGGTTATGTCGAGGTGGGCCAGGTGGCGGAACATCTCGAACTCGGTCCCGTCGGACGCCGGCCGCTCGGGCCCGTTCACGCTGGTGAAGCCGCTGAACGCCTGAAGCAGCGGGTCGACCCCGCCGTCGCTGGCCATCGGCCCCACCCGCCCGTAGGCGGTGGACGTCACGTAGATCACGTCGGGCCGAACGGCCACGATGTCGTCGTAGCCGAAGCCGAGCTTCTCGGCCGCCCCGGTGCGCATGTTCTGGATGAACACGTCGCAGTGGCGGGCCAGGCGGTAGGCCTTGGCCTTGTCGGCCTCGTCCTTCAGGTCGAGCACGATCTGGCGCTTGTTGAAGTTGGCCGAGATGTAGAGCACCCCGGTGCCCTTCACCTTCGGCGGGATCTGGTGCGACATCTCCGGCTCGGGCGACTCCACCTTGATCACGTCGGCCCCGAGCTGGCCCAGCAGCTTGGACGCCCAGGGCCCGACGGCGGCCAGCGTCATGTCGAACACCCGGATGCCGGCCAGGATCCCCGTCACGGCTGCCATCCCGGCACGGGCGCGAACTTGGCCAGCGTGACCTCGTCGGTGACGGCGTCGAACACCACCTGCACCGGCATGCCCACCCGGATGTCGTCGTTGTCCACGCCGACGAGGTTGGTCATCAGCCGGGGACCTTCGTCGAGCGTCACCTCGGCCACGTTGAACGGCACCTCGTTGTCGTAGCCCTTCAGGTAGGCCTGGTGGAACACGACCCAGGAGTTCACCGTGCCCCGGCCCGACAGCGCCGCCCACTCCAGGTCCCGGCTCCAGCACCCCGGGCACAGGGGCGCCGGCGGGTAGAAGATCAGGCCGCAGGCCCGGCACTGTGGCATCCGCAGCACGCCCTGGCGCAGGCTGTCCCAGTAGGGCCGGCTCAGGTTGGTGATCGGGGGAAGGGGCTTGAGGTAGTCGCTCATCGTTCTCCCGCTCACCGGTGGTAGATCAGCGAGTCGCCGTACACGTTGCCCCACTGGATCACCTCGGCGCCGGGCACCTGACGGTCGCCGCACTGGCCCCGGAGCTGGCGCACGATCTCCACCTGATGGTTCCAGGCCATGATGTGGGCCTCCGACAGCAGGCCGCCGTTGGTGTTCACCGGCAGCTCGCCCCCCACCTGGATCCGCCCGTTGCGGGTGAACTCGAAGGCCTCGCCGATACCGCAGAAGCCCCACCGTTCGAGGGCCAACCACACCAGGGGGGAGAAGGCGTCGTAGGTGAAGAAGGCGTCGACGTCGGCCGGGGTGACCCCCGCCATCCGGTGCACCGGTTGGGGGCCGGGGGTCCAGTCGGTCTCGGCCTGCTGGGCCGTGCCGAACCCGGGGTAGGCCCAGATGAACTCGTGGCGCCCGGCCGGCAGGCCCTGCATCCCGCTCAGGTACACCGGGGGCTGGGCCAGGTCGGCCGCCCGCTCCGGCGTGGTGACGAGCACGCAGGCCGCCCCGTCGTTGACCTGGCAGTAGTCGAAGATGCGCAGCGGCTCGGCCACCAGGCGGGCCCCGAGGTAGGCATCCAACGTCAGGGGCTCCTGATACATCGCCCGCGGGTTGAGGGTGGCGTTGTGGCGCAGGGCCATCGGCACCGCCGCCAGGTCAACGGCGGTGGCCCCGTGGCGGGCCATGTACTTGCGGGCCATGAGGGCCGCCCCGGCCCCGGGCGATGTCATCCCGTACACGGGGTCCTCGCCGTGGCCCCCGCCGCCCTCCCGGGCCCCTTCCCGGTCGCCCCCGCCGCCCACCCGCAGGCGGCGTACACCGGTGAAGCTCACGGCGGCCAGGCAGGCCACCACGTCAGCCAGCCCGGCGGCCACCGTCATGGCCGCCCACTGCAGGGCGGTGCCGGTGAACCGGCCGTGGGCCCAGGTCTGGTTGTAGGCCTTCAGCTCTAGGCCGAGAGCGAAGGCCAGGGTGTCGGCGTCGGCCCCCAGGGGGGAGCCGAACGTCACGGCCATGCCGTCGACGTCGTCCTTGGTGAGCCCGGCGTCGGCCACCGCGGCCTGGATGGCGTCGGCCGCCAGATCGATGGCGCTGCGGCCCAGGCGCCGGCCGTAGGCCGACTCGCCGACTCCGCACACCACGGCCTGGTCGGCCAGGCGTCGGAGGCGATCAGTGTCTCCAGCCACGAGGCCGACACTAACCCGGTCCCGCCGGCCGGGGCCACCGGACCGACCCGTCAGCGGGCGAACTGCGCGCTGTTCCGGTCACCCGCCGACCAAATCGTCGCGCAGAATGGTGCGGCGTCGCGTTTTGGTCAACGCTCTCAGCATGGAACAGCCGTTCATCGTCGACGACCCGTCGACCAACACGTTCCGGGTGAACCGGCGGGCCATGGTCGATCCCGAGGTGCTGGCGGCCGAGCGGGCCAACATCTTCGACCGCACCTGGCTCTACCTCGGCCACGAGAGCGAGGTGGCCCAACCGGGCGACTACGTCAGCCGCACCGTGGGCGGCCGGGCTCTCGTGCTGTGCCGTGACCTCGACGGGAAGGTGCAGGCGTGGCTCAACACCTGCACCCATCGGGGGGCCACGGTGTGCCGGGAGACGAAGGGCCACGGCCGGTTCCTCACCTGCTTCTACCACGCCTGGTCGTTCGACCTGGCCGGCAACCTGGCCACCCTGCCCGACGCCGAGGCCTACGGGCCGGGGTTCGACCGGGCCGCGCTGGCCCTCAAGCGGCCGCCCCGGGTCGACACCTATCGCGGCTTCGTGTTCGTTTCGTACAACCCGGCCGTCATCCCGCTGGTGGACCATCTGGCCGGGGCCCGGGACTACCTGGACCTGGTGTGCGAGCAGAGCGACACCACGATGGCGATCCTGCCCGGCACCCAGGAGTACTCGATCGAGGCCAACTGGAAGCTGCTGGTGGAGAACTCGATCGACGGCTACCACGCCATGAGCACCCACGCCACGTACATGGACTACCTGATGACCGCCATGCGCAGGGCGGCCGAGGCGACGGGGGAGAAGCTGGCCCCGCCCTCGCTCGACGGGCGGGCCCACGATCTCGGCAACGGCCACGCCGTGATCGAGTACACGGCGCCATGGGCCCGGCCCACGGCCCGCTGGGCCGCCCCGCTCGACCCGGCGCTGCGGGAGCCGCTGGCCGCCCGGCGGGCCGAGCTGGCCGAGCGCCACGGGGAGGAGCGGGCCCGGCGGATCTGCGAGACAAGCCGCAACCTGCTGATCTTCCCCAACCTGATCGTCAACGACATCATGGCCGTGACCGTGCGGGCCTTCGAGCCGGTGACACCGGGGCTCATGCACGTCCGGGCGTGGGAGCTGGCCCCGGTGGGGGAGCCGGGAGCGCTGCACGAGGTGCGGCTCGACAACTTCCTCACCTTCCTCGGCCCCGGCGGGCTGGCCACGCCCGACGACGTGGAGGCCCTGGAGTGCTGCCAGCGGGGGTTCACCAGCTGGCGGGAGCTGCCGTGGTCCGACATCTCACGGGGGATGGCCCAGGAGCGGCCCGGCATCACCGACGAGCTGCAGATGCGGGCCTTCTGGCGGCGGTGGAACCAGATGATCGGCGGTTCTGACCCGGCGGCCGCCGGTGACGGTGCGGGTGGGGGCGAGACCGAGGTCCGGCTCCGGGCCGTGGGCGGAGGTCGCTGACGTGGGTGGGTTGAAGCTGTCCCGGGCCGAGGCCGAGGACTTCCTCTACGACGAGGCCGACCTGCTCGACGGCTGGGACCTGGAGGCGTGGCTGGCGCTGTGCACCGACGACGTGGTGTACGAGGTGCCGGCCACCGGTATGGCCGACGGATCGCCGGCCACCAGCCTGTTCCTGATCCACGACGACCGGTTCATGCTGGAGAGCCGCGTCAAGCGGCTGCTGTCCCGCAACGCCCACGCCGAGAACCCCCGCAGCCGCACCCGCCGGCTGATCACCAACGTCCGGGTGTCGCCGGCCGAGAGCGCCGGATCGGGGACCGACGAGGTCACCGTGGCGGCCTCGTTCCACGTGATCCGCTTCCGTGACGACGCCATGCACCAGTACGTCGGCCGCTACACCTACCGGCTCCGCCAGGTCGACGGCCAGCTCCGCATCGCCCACCGCCGGGCCGCCCTCGACGCCGACTCGCTGCGCCACAGCGGCGGCAAGGTGTCCATCCTGCTCTGAGGCTGGCCCGCTGACCAGGCCATTTGTTGCCCTGGGGGGTCCGTTCTCTACCATGCCCTGCCATGGAGTACGAGGAGTTGGTACGGGATCGGCGCAGCATCCGGGGCTACAAGAAGGAGCCGGTGCCCAAGGAGCTGATCATGGAGATCATCGAGGTGGCGTCGCGGGCGCCGTCGTCGATGAACACCCAGCCGTGGCATTTCCACGTGGTGGCGGGCGAGCCGCTGGACCGGATCCGGGCCGGCAACACCGAGCGCATGATGGCGGGGGCCAAGCCCCAGAGGGAGATCCCGGTCAACGGCTCGTACAAGGGCAAGCACCGGGACCGCCAGGTCGGCATCGCCTACCAGCTCTTCGACGCCATGGGCATCAGCGAAGACAAGGAGATGCGCAAGGACTGGATGATGCGGGGCTTCCGCCAGTTCGACGCCCCCGTATCGATCGTGGTCACCTACGACCGTGACCTGGAGCTTGCCACCGTCGGCCATTTCGACCTCGGCGCCGTGGTCTACGGCCTGGTCCTGGCAGCGTGGAACCGGGGCCTGGGAACCGTGATCAACGGCCAGGGGATCATGCAGTCCGACGTGGTCCGGGCCCACGCCAACATCCCCGAGGACGAGGTCATCATGACCTGCGTGGCCATGGGCTGGCCCGACGACGGCTTCGTGGCCAACGACGTCAAAGCCCCTCGGGTCCCGGCTGAGGAGATCGTCACCTTCGTCGGATTCGACGAGTAGCCAGCGACACCGCTCCGAGGGCCGGGCCCCGAGGGGCCGTTCTGTGTCGGGCGCCGTTTCCGGCGCCCGAGCTGGTCGTACTGCTACCAGCTGTAGGGGTCGTAGTAGTCCCGGTTCAGATCCCGGTTCCACGACGGCGACGTCCGGTTGGTCGTCTCGTCGAGGTCGGGAGCGTCCTTGATCTGGTCCTTCGTCATGTTCACGTAGACCTTGCTGTCGTCGTAGTCGATGCGCTCGACCACGCCGGCGGGGATCAGCCGCTTCTTGCCGAAGATCCAGAACCCGGTGTCCACCACCAGGTAGCCGTCGCCGCCACCGTTGGCCGATTCGTCGATCGACCCGATCTTGCCGTCCTGGGCTTCGACGTCGAAACCGTCGATGGTCCCGTCGCTGCGGTAGGTGTTCTCTCGGTACGTCCAAAGGTTGCTCATGGCGCTGCTGCTCCTCCTGCCGGCTCCGTTGCCGGCTCTGTCGCCTGCACCTACGCGGCTACCCCGCCGGTACCGGCCCGAAACGACCGATGCGCTGTGTCATCCCAGCAAGCTGTGTCATCCCAGCAGGCTGTGTCATCCCAGCAGGCTGTGTCATCCCAGCAGGCTGTGTCATCCCAGCAGGCTGTGTCATCGGCTTCACTGGAACGATGACCTCTGCTGCCGCCCGCCCCGAACCGATCGCCAGCCGGCCGTTCATGCCCGGTTACGGGGTGGTGCCGGCCGATCAGGGGCGGGGGCTGCTCGACTGGGCGTGGGCCGAACGCCGTCTGGCCGACGCCCACGAGTACTGGCTGGCCACCGTGCGCCCGGCCGGCCCCGACCAGCCGGCGCCGGCTCCTCACCTCATGCCGGTGTGGGGGGTGTGGCTGGGCGGCCGCCTGTGGCTGTCGACCAGCCCCGGCTCCCGCAAGGCGGCCAACGTCCGGGCCAACGCCGGCGTCGCCGTGACCACCGGCGACCCCCTGGAGCCGGTGGTGGTCGAAGGCACCGCCACCGTGGTCGCCGATCCCGCTCTGGTCGAGGCGTTCGCCGAGGCCATGGACGCCAAATACGAGACCGACTACGGCCCCGACTTCTACGCCGCCAACGTCACGGTGGCCGTCGCCCCCGCCACCGTGTTTGCCCTCGACGCCGACGACTTCACCGACACCCCCACCCGCTGGCGGTTCGGCCCCGGCTGAGCCGCGGCGCCGGGCCGGGCGCTACTTCTTGCGGTCTTCCTTCGGCTTGGGGAACAGCAGGCGGCCGATCGACTGGACGGCGATGTCGTGGGCCAGCCCCATCACCATGCCGGCCCGGGCGTCGCGGAAGTAGCGCTCGAACGGGAAGTGCTTGGCGAACGCCGCCCCGCCCCCGAGCGTCATGGCCTCGGCCGTCACGAACGTGGCCAGCTGGTCGCACGCCACCTTGGCCTCGTAGAACGGTTGGGGCCCGCCATGGCGTCCCTCGTCGAACGCGGCGCACGCCGCGTAGAGCAGGGCCCGGCTCCGTTCGATCTCCACCTTGCAGTTGGCGATACGGCCCCGGATCGTCTCCACGTCTCCCATGCGGCGGCCGTCGGCCAGGGTGGCCCCGGCCACGTGGGCGTGGAGCCGGTCGTAGCAGCCGGCGGCGATCCCGAGGTAGGTGGCGGCGTAGGTGCCGAGCACCACGGGGAAGAAGTCGACCGGCTGGTTGTCGGGGTTGATCAGCCGCTCGTCGGGGATGCGGCCGTTGAACGTCATGGGCGAGCTGCCGTTGCCCCGCATGCCCAGCCCGTCCCACGGCTCGTCGATGGTCCAGTCGAGGTCGTCGCTCAGCAGCTGGAACATCAGCTGCTTGGGGCGCTGCTCGGGCCGCTCCAGCGAGCACATGAAGAAGTAGGAGTCGGCCTTGCCGGCGGCGGTCACGAACGACTTGGCGATGTTGGCCACCTCGTAGCCGCCGTCGACCTGGGCCACCGAGGCCTTGGGGGCGTCGGCCCAGGCCCCTCCCTTGTGGCCGGCTTCACTGCCGGCGACCGTGCTGAGCCATTCCCCGGCCACCAGCTTGGGTACCACGTTGGCCGACTGCTCGGCGGTGGGGGCCCGGCACACCATCTCGATCGACTCGAGGTGCATCTTGTAGATCAGGGCCGTGGAGGGGCACTCCTTGGCCAGGGCCTCGGTCACCAGGCAGGCGGTGAGCAGGCCTTCGCCCACGCCGCCGTGCTCCGGGTCGCCCCGCAGGCCCATGAGGCCCACCGAGCGGAGGGCACCCAGCTGCTCGGACGGGAACGTGGCCGTGCGGTCGGTCTCGGCCGCCCGGGAGGCCAGCGTCTCCCGGCCCACGGTTTCGGCCACCTCCAGCCAGTGGCGCTGCTGCTCGGTGAGCGGGAAATAGGTCATGGCGCGTCGGTCCTCCCCGGGGAATGTCCGGCCATCCTGACACGGTCGCCGAGACGGCTCCAGCCCGCTCGGCTAGCGTCCCGGTAGGGGCATCGCGCACCACAGACAAACAGGGGGCCAACCGGCAATGACCGATGCATCGAACACCGCCAACTCCGGCCGCGTGCCGCGTCTCGACGAGGAACCGGAGAAGGTCAAGTTCGTCCGAACCGACGCGGTGCAGTGGGAGGGTCCCTGGGATCCCGACGACTACGATCCCGACGCCGCCCGGGCCACCATGGAGAGCTATATCGACGACGCCGTCGAGGCCGAGCGGTTGGGGCTCGACGGTCAGCTGATGACCGAGCACCACTTCGACGGTTGGACGATGGCCCCCTCGCCCAACGTGTACCTCGCTGCGCTGGCCATGCGCACCAGCCGGCTCCGGCTGGGCCAGGCCGTGCACGTGCTGCCGATCCACAACCCGTGGCGCCTGGCCGAGGAGACCGGCATGCTCGACCTGCTGAGCAACGGCCGGGCCGAGATCGGGGTGGGCAAGGGCAACTTCTCGGTGGAGCGCATGCGCTACACCCCGCCCGGCGACGAGTTCGACGAGCGGTTCGTGGAAGGCCTGGAGCTCCTGACCCGGGCCATGCGGGAATCCAACGTGACCTTCGACGGGCGCTACACCCAGATCCCGATCCCGGCCACGGTCTATCCCCGGCCCTATGAACCGGAGAACCTGCGGGTGTGGTGCGCCGGCCTGAGGCCCGAGTCGATCGCCCACATCGGCCGCACCGGCAACAACCTCTACGGATTCCTCACGCCCGACGCCCCCGACAACTTCAAGATCTACCAGGACGCCGCCGGCGAGGCCGGCCACGAGCGCACCGGCGCCAACTTCATGGTGATCGTGTCGGTCATCATCGCCCCCACCGACGCCGAGGCCCAGCGCTCCCAGCAGCAGGCACTGGACATGGCGTGGGACACGATGACGGCCCGCAACTTCCCCCAGGACGAGAAGGAGTTCTACCACCCGGTGTTCGGCGGGGCGATCGTGGGCTCCCCCCAGACCGTGCTCGACCAGCTCGCGCCGGCCTTCGAGGCCACCCGCTCCCGCCGGCTGAACCTGGTGTGGCGCCTGCGGTCGATGCCGTTCGACGTGGCCCGCCAGACCCAGCACCTGTTCTGCACCGAGGTCATGCCCGAGCTGCAGCGCCTCCCGGTGGCGGGGTAGCGCTCAGGGTTGCCCGGCCACGCCGAACCGGTCCCGCAGCAGCGTGCCCTCGTAGGCGGTGCGGAACCGGCCCCGGCGCTGGAGCTCGGGCACCAGCAGCTCCACCAGGTCGTCGACCGAGCCGGGCAGGGTGGTGGTGACGAACATGAACCCGTCGCCCCGCCCGGCCTCGGCCAGCGCCTCCAACTGATCGGCCACCGTGGCCGGAGAGCCCACCACGTGGGCTCCCACCCCGGTCCCGATCCGGCGGGCCAGTTGGCGCAGGGTCTCGCCCGGGCGGAAGCGGCTGGTGACGAACCCCCGCACCCCGCTGGCTTCCAGCTCCTCCAGGGGTCGATCCAGAGGCCAGGTCGAGAGGTCGACGTTCAGGTGGCCCGACAGCTGCACCAGCGCCCCCTCCACCGTGGCGTGGTCGAGGATCTCCTGCCGGTAGGCCTCGGCCTCGTCGTCGGTGCGCCCGAGGATCGGCGTCAGGCCCCACAGCACCTTCACCTCCGACGGGTCCCGCCCGGCGGCCACCAGTGCCTCGTCCAGAGCGTCGCGGTGGGCGGCCACACCGTCGAGGTCGTCGGCTGCGCCGGGGAGGGCGAAGTGGACCTCAGCGTGGCGGGCGCAGAACTCGAGGCCCCGGGGCGAGGATCCGGCCTGGATCAGAAGCGGCCGGCCCTGGGGCCCGGGGGGCACGTGGAGGGGGCCCTGGCAGCGGAACCACTCGCCCTCGTGGTCGATCCGGTGGACCTTGTCCGGATCGGCGAAGATCCCGGCCGCCCGATCGAACACGAGGGCCTCGGGCTCCCACGACGCCCACAGGGCCCGGCACAGGTCCACGTACTCGTCGGCCCGGTCGTAACGGGTGTCGTGGTCGGGGATGGCGTCGAGCCCGAACTGGCGGGCCTCGGCGTCGGAGTAGGAGGTGACGATGTTCCAGCCGACCCGGCCTTCGGTCACGTGGTCGAGGCTGGCGAAGTGGCGGGCCACCCAGTACGGGGGCAGGAACGTGGTGGACGCCGTCACCCCGAACCCGAGGTGGGTGGTGGCCCGGGCCAGCGCCGGCACCAGGGTGAACGGATCCATGCGGGGGTACTGGACGGCGTAGCGGATGGCGGCGTCGGTGGAGCCGCCGTAGGCCTCGTGCAGGGAGTAGGCGTCGGCGAAGAACAGCATGTCGAACAGACCCCGCTCCAGGGCGCGGGCCACATGCTCCCAGTAGTCGAGCCGGCGGAAGTCGAAGCCCTGGTACGAACGGGGCAGGCGCCACTGGCCGATCGTATGGGGCGACGCCGAGAACGACGTGATCACGGCCAGGTGCAGGTGCCGATCCGTGCTCATGCCGCCTCCATCGGCCTGGGCACCGGCTCCTGCCGGGCCTGGTGGAGGCCGAGGCCGACGGCGCAGGCGATGCCGCCGCAGGCGACGACCGAGGCGATGACGAACGGGATCACGAAGTTGCCCGACCGCTCGGCCATCACCCCGGCGAACGGCGGGCCCGCTACCTGGGCCAGCCCGAAGGTGAGGGTGAGGGTGCCGAAGGCGGCGCCGAACGCCCGGCCCTGCAGCGTGTCGGCCACCACGGCGCCGATGGCGGTGGGGGTGCCGGCCACCGACAGGCCGAAGGCGACGGCGGCCGCCACCACCAGCGGCCCGGTGCCGGCCAGGGTCACCACCGGGGCGGCGGCCAGCAGGCAGAACCCCACCCCGATCGCCCGGGGTCGGCCGAAGTGGTCCGACAGTCGCCCGAAGATCATGCCCCCGGCCGCGCTGGCCACTCCGACCAGGGCGAACACCAGGGAGCGGGCCGCCGGCGACCAGCCGTCCTCCTTGAGCTGGGCCACGAGGAAATAGAAGTAGAGCGAGTACGAGACCCCGAACACGGTGAAGGCGGCCACCAGCCAGCCCCAGCCCGGCACCCCGGTCAGGGCCGACACCTGGACCCGGGCCGCGGTCTGCTGCACCGGGGGCAGTCGCACCAGCCCGATCACGCCCGCCAGCACCAGGGCCGCCACCACCGCTTCCACGGCGTAGACCGGGCGCCACGCCCCGTCGTCGCCCGTGATCGATCGCACGGCGTTGGTGAGCGGGCCGGCCACCACGATGCCCAGCCCGATCCCGGAGCCGACGAGGCCGATGGCCAGGCCCGAGCGCTCCTGGCCCACGGCGGCCGCGGCGATGCCCGGCGCCGGTACCCAGACCCCGGCCCCGCCCAGACCGGCCAGGGCCAGGCCCAGGGCGAGAACGGTGAATCCGGGGGCGATCACCAGCAGCCCGATGCCGGCGGTGGACAGCATGAGCCCGATCCGCACCAGGGCGATCGGCTCGAACCGGGTGGAGGCAACGGCCACCACGGCCGTGCCGGCCAGATAGGCGACGAGGCTCACGGTGCCCAGCAGGCCGGCCCGGGTGTAGCTGTTGAGGAGGTCGTCGTCGATGGCGTCGAGCAGGACGGGGTACGTGAACCGGCCGAAGCCCTGGGCCACCATCGACGCCGCTGTGACCATCACCAGCGAGACGATCGCCCGTCCCCCGAGCCCAGCGCCCGATACTCCGCCGGGTCCTCCTGCTGCCACGGCGGCCAGCATGGCACGGGCCGTGTCGCTCGGCGAACGGGGCTGACGCCACCGCCCCGGGACCCTGTTCTAGCCTTGTTCCGAGGGGGGGAGGTGCGCCGTGACGTCGCTGCTCATGCTCGCCGGCATCGCACTGTGGGCGGCCACCATCGTGGTGGGGGCGGTGATCCGCCGTCGCCTGGTCGCTGGCCAGCCGGTCGACCAGGATCTGCTGCGTCGCCTGCATCCCTTCGACGTCGCCTTCGTGACCGGCGGGCCCGACCGGGTGAAGATCACGGTGCTGGCCAGCCTGGTGGACGAGGGAGTGCTTCGGGTCGTCGGAAACGCATTCGACCTGGTCGGCGGCGACCGGCCGACCGAGCCGGCAGCCTCCGCCGCCACCCTTCGGGCCCGGGCCCTGGCTGATGTGCGCGCCGGTCGGCAGGCCCGCTGGGCGACCGACTTCGTGCTCGACGACCTGAGTGACGATCTCCGGTCGCTCGTCGATGTTCCGCCCACTGCGCTGGCGCTGGCCCGTCCCCTCGGATTGCGTTGGGTGCCCCTGATCGGGCTGTGCGCCTTCTGGCTGGCGATCTGGCCGGGGCTGGTGCTGGCGGTCCTGATGGGTCTGGCCCTCCTGCTGCTGGTGGGCATGGTGGCCTTGGATCTCGGCCATCAGCCGATGCTCGATGCCCGTCGGCGCCTGGTTGCCACCCACTTGCAGGGGGCGGGAGGCGTTCGACCTGCTGCCGCCTCGACGCCAGCTCTCGTCGCCCGGTACGGATTGGGCGCTCTGCACCGCCGGGCCCGACGGGCCTACCTGTGGCAGATCGACTCCGGCAGCTGACGGTCTGGCAGGGCACCGCTGATCTACGCTCGGCCCCCGTGAACAGCACGTTCGCGGGCGACCGAAAGCACGGCCAGTCGATCCTCGGCCCGGTCGAGCGGCGCTTCATCGACTGGGCCGTGCCCCGCATCCCCGGGCCGATCCTCAGCCATCACCTCACCCTGCTGACCCTGGTGTGGTCGGCCGGCACGGTGGGCGCCGGCTGGATGGCCCGCCGCAACCTGGCCTGGCTGCACGTGGTGTCGGTCATGGTGTTCCTCCAGTGGCTCACCGACTCGCTCGACGGGTCGCTGGGCAAGCACCGCCGCCAGGGGCTGGTGAAGTGGGGGTTCTTCATGGACCACCTGCTCGACCTGCTGTTCGCCGGCTCGGTGGTGATCGCCTACTCGTTCCTGGTGACGTCCGACTGGCTCCGGTTCCTGTTCCTCGTCCTGCTGCTCGTGACCTGCGCCAGCATGGCCGTGTCGTTCCTGTCGTTCGCCGCCACCAACCGGTTCCAGATCGCCTGGTACGGCCTCGGCCCCACCGAGATCCGCATCGGCTACATCGCCCTCGACACCTTCGTGGTGTTCGTCGGCACGACGGTGTTCAGCTGGGGCGTACCGCTGGTGGTGGCGGTGAACATCGCCGCCTTGGCGGTGCTGGCCGTGCAGACCAGCCGGACCCTGTGGGCCATCGACCAGGACGCCAACGTCGACGGCGCCCCCCGCCGGTGACCGGATGGGGACCCCTCGCCCTCGCCCTCGCCCTCGCCCTCGCCCTCGCCCTCGACCTCGTCCCGTTCGGGCTCATCGCATCCGTGGTGGCCCTCGGCGGGAGCTGGTCGTCATCCGCACCCGCACCCGGATCGGGCGGCAGCGTCGCGCCCTCGCCGCCCCGGGAGCGGTCCGGTTCCTCGGCCCCTCGGCCGAGCCGCGGCTGCCGATGAGGCGTTGGGTCGATGCCGTCTGGCTGATGTGCGTGGTGATGGCCCTGTTCGAGCTGTCCGTGAGCTCGGTCGTCGCCGCCAACTCGGCCGTGTTCGGAGGCGACCGGTGGCTGTTGCGACGGCTACGTCGTCCCCTAGTCGGGGCGGCTGACAGCGGGGGCGCCGAGCTTGGCCAAGCGGGGCCCGACGTTCTCGGGCCGACCGGGATGGTCGGGCGGGTAGGGCAGGAGGGTGGCGTCGATGCGGTCCCATTCGGCTCGCATGTCGGCCACCAGGTCGGGGTGGTGGCGGGCGATGTCGGCATGCTCCCGACCGTCGCCGGCCAGGTCGAACAGCTTGACCGCCCCGGTGGGCACGAGCGGCCAGTTGCCGAGCCGGGTCTGGGGTCGGTTGTCGATCAGGAGCTTGTAGCGGCCCCGCCGCAGGGCGCCCTGACTCGAGATCCGCCAGAACAGCGTGTGGCCGGGATGGTCGTTCCCGTCGAGCAGCCACGGTAGGAGCGAGACCCCGTCCATCGGCACGGCTGGATCCGGCCCGGTCCCAGCCGCGTCGAGCAGGGTGACCGTCCAGTCCGTGGTGACGCTGGTGGCGTCGCTCCACTGGCCGCCGTCGATGGCGGCCGGCCACCGCAGGATGAACGGCACCCGGATGCCGCCTTCGGTCACATCGCCCTTCTCCCCCACGAAGGGCCACATGAACGAGTAGCGCTCGCCGCCGTTGTCGGAGCAGAAGATCACGATCGTGTCGTCGGCCAGGCCCCGCTCGTCGAGGGCGCCCAGGATCCGGCCGATGCCGTCGTCCATGGCCTCAACCAGCTCGGCGTACTTGGCCAGCGAGCCACCGTCGAAATGGAGCAGCGGGAACCGGTCCTCACCGTCGCGGTACCGCCGCTCGATCTCGGCCCCCACCTCGGCGTCGCCCGGGCCCTCCCAGGGCCAGTGGGGGGCGTTCCAGTTGACCTGCAGGTAGAACGGCTGGTCCGCCGTCTGCTGGCCGATGTAGTCGACGGCCCGCTCCGCGATCAGCTCGGTGTAGTAGCCCTCCCGCTCCACCGGCGTCTCACCCTCGTACAGGTCCTTCTGGCCCAGGGTGTCGATGTGGGAGAAGTAGTCCATGGCCCCGTCGAGGTTGCCGAAGAACACGTCGAAGCCGATCTTGAGCGGGCTGTACCAGGGCAGCCAGCCGCAGTGCCACTTGCCGAACATGGCCGTTCGGTAGTCGGCGTCCTTCAGCCGCGACGAGATCGTGGGGTGGCCGTGCGGGATGCCGTTGCCGTCGGCCCGGGTGATGAGCGGTTCCTCCAACCCGGCCGGCAGGCGGCCCGGGTTACGCCCGGTGTAGAGGGCGAGCCGCATGGGCGAGCACCACGGCGACGCGCTGTAGGCGTGGGTGAACCGGACACCCTGGGCGGCCAGCCGATCGAGGTGGGGGGTGCGGATGTGGAGCGAGCCGTAGCAGCCGAGGTCGCCCCACCCGAGGTCGTCGGCCAGGAGGAACACGATGTTGGGCCGCCGGGTGGGTCGGCCCCCCGCCCGGGCCCGGAACGGCCGCTCGGCCGGCCCACCGACCATCCGACGATCCCACAGGCCTTCCACGTGCTGCATGGCGCCAAGCATGGCACGTCATCTGATTGAGGGCGCTTGCGGCGCTATGGGAGACTCGGTCGATGAAGATCCGCATCGCCGTCGCCAGCACCACCACTCCCTGCGACCTCGACGGGCTGACCGACCTGGTGGAGGGGATGGAGAAGCGGGGGTTCGACACCCTGTGGCTGTCCGACACTCCGATGACCGACAACGTGGAGCCGATCCTGGCCCTCGCCGTGGCCTCCCAGCGGACCCGACGGCTCAAGCTCGGCACCAACGTGGTGATCCCAGGCCGCAACCCGCTCCACCTGGCCAAGGAGATGGCTCATCTCGACCGGCTCACCGGCGGACGCCTGCTGCTGGCTTTCATGCCGGGGATCGGCTCGCCCATCGAGCGGGCGGCGCTGGGGGTGGAGGGGGTCGACCGCAACGCCCGGATCGCCCGGGTGATCGAGCTGTGCCGGGCCTGGTGGGCCGGAGAGGCGGTGACGGCCGAGTACGCCGGGTTCCGCTACGACGGGGTGCTGGTGGGCCCGCCGCCGATCCAGGATCCGTTGGAGATCTGGCTCGGCGGCAACGGCCCCAAGAGCATCGAGCTCACCGGCTCCCACGCCGACGGCTGGCTGGCCGCCCGGGCCTCACCGGCACTGGCCGAGCAGTGCCGCCAGGGGATCGAGGCGGCGGCGATCAGGGCCGGTCGGGTGATGGACCCCGAGCACTTCGGCATCTCGATCCCCTACGAGCGCACTGTGCTCGACGACGCCACGGCGGCCGCCGTCATGCGGCGGGCCGAGGAGGGCGGGAAGATGCCGGCCCGGGCCGACATCCTTCCCGTTGGCCCCGACGAGATCCGTAGCCTCCTCCGCCGCCACATCGACGCCGGCCTGTCGAAGTTCGTGCTCCGCCCCATGTCGCTCCACGACGGCTGGGACGCCGAGCTCGACTTCCTGGCCGAACACATTCTCCCGATGCAGACCTGACCTGACCTAGCGGCTGCCCTGGCCGTCGTCGACCTTCACGATGGTGCCGGTGACGAACTCCGACGACGGGGCGCACAGAAACAGCAGGGTGGAGTCGAGCTGGGCCGGGTCGCCCATGCGGCCCCGGGGGGTGGCGGCCACGAAGTTGCCGAGGCGGGCCACCATGCCGTCCATCATCTCGGAGGAGAAGGCACCGGGGGCGATGCCGTTGACGTTGATCCCGAACCGGGCCCACTCCACGGCCAGGGCCTCCGTCATGCGGTTCACGGCGGCCTTGGTGATCGAGTACAGGGCGGCGCCGATGCCGTTGTAGCTGAAGGCCCCCATCGAGGAGATGTTGACCATTCGCCCCGGCAGCTTGGCGTCGATCAGGCGTCGGGCCACCTCGGTGGACAACAGGTACGGCCCCCGGAGGTTCGTGTCGAGCACGGCGTCTATCAGCTCCACCGACATCTTGGTGGCCCGCTGGGCGTCGGGCAGGCCGGCGTTGTTGACCAGGATGGTGACGGGGCCGAAGGCGGCCTCGGCGGTGTCGACTGCGGCCACGATGGATGCGGCGTCGGTGACGTCGAGCTGCACCGGCACGCAGGTGCCGCCGTCGGCCGTGATCTGGGCGGCCAGGGCCTCCAGCTTGTCGACCCGGCGGGCGCAGGCCGCCACGTTGGCCCCGGCCGCCGCCAGGGTGCGGGCGAACCGGTAACCGAGGCCCGAGGAGGCGCCGGTGACCAGGGCCACCTGCCCGGTCAGGTCGAGCGAGGCGTTGGGCAGGGGGAACACGGCTGGGGCGTCGTCGGTCATGGGCCCGGTTGTAATCGGCGGTCCGGGCTGGCGTCCACTATCTTGCCCGGCCATGAGCA
Source organism: Acidimicrobiales bacterium (assembly GCA_041394285.1). GTDB lineage: Bacteria > Actinomycetota > Acidimicrobiia > Acidimicrobiales > SZUA-35 > CADEDH01. The sequence continues at coordinate 352,922 of JAWKIL010000005.1, forward strand.
CAGCAGGCCGGGCACTGATCATCGGCGGAACGGGGCCCACCGGTCCGTACCTCGTCAACGGGTTGGCCGACAGGGGGTACGACGTGACCATGCTCACCCGGGGCACGCACGATTCCCCCCTGATCCCGCCGACGGTGGAACGGCTGACCGGGGATCCCCACTTCCGGGAGACGTTGGCCGACGCCCTGGGCGACCGCACGTTCGATCTGGTCCTCGCCACCTACGGCCGCATCCGCTACATCGCCGAGGAGATGGTGGGCCGCACCGGGCGGTTCATCGCCGTGGGCGGGCCGCCCAGCTACCGGGGCATGTTCGCCGCCGACGCGGCCTACCCGCCGGGGATGGTGATCCCGACGCCGGAGGACGCCCCCCGGGTGGAGAGCGAGGACGAGTTCCGCTTCGGTTATCTCATTCGTCTCACCGAGGACGCTGTGCTCGGGGCCCACGCCGAGGGCCACTACAACGCCACCATGTTCCGCTACCCCTGGGTGTACGGGATGGGGCAGCTCGGCTCGGCGGTGTGGGACGTGATCGCCCGGGTCCTGGACCGGCGCCCCCACATCGTGCTGCCCGACGGGGGCATGGCCGTGGTGTCCCGCGGCTACACCCGCAACGTGGCCCACGCCGTGCTGCTGTCGGTGGATCAGCCCGAAGCGTCGGCCGGCAAGATCTACAACTGCGGCGACGAGCAGCAGTTCACGATCGCCCAGTGGGTGCGGTTGATCGCCGACGCCCTGGGCCACGAGATGGAGGTGGTAGGCGTGCCGGCCGACGTCGCCTGGTCGGCCGCCGACCTGTTACCGCTGCAGAGCGCTCCGGTTCATCAGCTCCTCGACCTGCACGCCATCCGGGCCGACCTCGGCTACCAGGACGTGGTGCCGGCCCTGGAAGCCATCCCCGAGGTTGTGCGGTGGTGCGTCGACCACCCGCCGGAGAATGCTCTCGGCCCCGACGAGCGGGCCGGCCGCTACAACTACGCCGCCGAAGACGCCCAGGTCGCCATCATGCGCCGGGCCCATGGGGAGCTGGCCGCCGTCGAGCACACCAGCCGCGAGGTCCACCATCCCTACCCCCACCCCAAGGAGCCCGGCCTCCAGCGCGATCACCAGCGCCGGTAGCCCACATCAGCTCGGCCACGTCGATGTACAAGCCAGCGGACAGGACCTCGCCGGTGCCGACGCAGACGGCGTCGTTGAGACGGCGGTAGCGGTCGTCCTCGGCCACGTGGGTCACCGAGCAGACGATCTGGCGGGCGTCCTCGGGGTAGGTGCGCCCGTATCCCACGAGATGGAAGAGCAGTGTCGCCTCGTCGTCGGTCGTGATCACGCCGTGGAAGTCGGGGCAGGAGGTCCCGTCTGCTCGGCGGTGCGGATGGTTCACCCCTCGACGTGAGCGGCGAGGTTGCCGGCATAGGCCAAGCGTGGCCCGCAGCCTGTCCCGTGTGTCCCGCCAGTTCGGGTCACAGCGACAAGAGCGCCAGCCTCCAACCGGTTGTCGCTGTGACCCGAATTCGAAGGACATACGGGAGAGAGCGGTGCGGCGGCGCCCGGGTTCACTGTCACACCCCCCGACGACAATGGTCATATGTCGCTGTTCTCCTCGCCTCCCGCCGAGTTGTTCACCACCACCACCACCGCTACCGCCACTGGCCCGACCGTGATCGACCCCGCCGACCACCCACCGCTACGCGGCCGGGGCCTGTGATGGGTCCTGCTCGACGAGCTGAAACACCACACGGAGCTCACGGTCGCCGCCATGGCCCGCACCCTGGCCCGCCACGGCTTCCACCTCGGCCCCGGCCGAGCGTCCAAACTGATCTCCGACGCCCTGCGCTGGGAAGTCCGCCGAGGCCGGATCACCCGCCCCGCCCGCGGCGTCTACCGCTGGGCCGGAACCACCACCGCCACCGAACGCCGAATCGCGATCCTGGCCCGACGATCCCGGGAATGGATCAGCGCTGTCCGCTCACAGCGGACACCACCCCCCTTCCCCCAAACCTGGCGCCACCGCAAACACGAAGGCATCCCCATCCCACCCACCAGCCCACCCTGGACCGTCTACGGCTGGCTCTGGAACACCTGAGTTGCTTTACGGAACCCTTCCCGTCATAGTGGGTTCCATGACAGAACTTGCCTTGGCCATCGCCACCACCGAGTTCGACCGGACGACGGCGGTGACGCCGTCGAGCCAGAGCCCTGGCTGGTACGAGGTCGACCTGTCGGAGCTGTGGCTCTCATTGGTGGGCATCCACGGGGGATACCAGGCGGCGATCTCGGTGCAGGCAGCCACGGCGGCCGTGCCAGGGCGGCCGGTGCGGACATTGAGCACGAGCTTCATCCGCTCGGCCCAGCCCGGCCCCGCCAGCCTCCGGGTACAGGAGCTGCGGCGAGGACGCACGGCCAGCACGGTCACGGCTGAGCTGTGGCAGCGGGGTGAGCTGCGTGCATCCACCCGCCTGACCATGATCGAGGCCGGTACCGACGGCGTCGCATGGGCTGCGCCCGCCCCCGTGAGCCTGCCGTCGCCCGAGCACTGCGAGCCGCTGAACCCGCCGAACCGGGTGGTGCACTTCGAACGGGCCGAGGGCCGCCTCGACCCGGCCACGATCCCCTTCACCGGCGGCGACCAGGCCCGGATCGCCGGCTGGATCCGCCCCCTCGAAGCCCGCCCGATCGACGCTGCCTGGCTGGCCATGGCGGCGGACTGGTTCCCACCGCCGGCCTTCGTGCGGGTCGAGCCGCCCACGGGAGGCATCAGCGTCGACCTCACCACCCACATCCACCGGCCCATCACCGACCTCGGCGACGGGTGGCTGGCCGGGACGTTCGAGATCACCGAGAGCGCCGGCGGCCTGGCCGTGGAGCACGGCCGGATCACCACCGACACCGGTTTCATGGTGGCCGAGTCGTTTCACACCCGGCTCACCGCCGTGCGCTGAGGGGCGACGGCTCGCCGGCCCCTTATCCGGAGGATGGCGCCACGCCGACACCGGCGCCACGCCGAAGGCCGGGACCAGCTAGCAGGTCGGCCAGGACGCCAGGACGCGGGCCTCGGGCGGCGGGACCGCCCGACCGGCCAGCCGGCCCAGATCCTCGGCCAGGATGCGGCGGGTGTCGGCCGGGTCGATGATCTCGTCGATCCGCATGGTGCCGGCCGCCTCATAGGCCGAGGTGGCGTCGGCCACCTCGGCCACCAGGGCCTTACGCTCAGCCTCCCGGGCCTCGGGATCGGCGATCTTGTCGAGCTTCGACCCGAAGGCCACGTTCACCCCGACATCAGGATCCATGAACCCGATCTCGGCCCCCGGCCACGAGTACAGGCCCTTGGCGACCATCCCGGCCCCGTTCATGGCCTGCCAGGCCAGGCCGAACGCCTTGCGGATGCACACCGTGAGCGTGGGCGTAGACGCCATCTGCAGGGCCTGCATCATCCGCATGCCCCAGTGCAGCATCCGGTCGTGCTCCACCCGCTTGCCCACCATGAACCCGGGCACGTCGACCAGCCACACGATCGGCAGGTTGAACGAATCGCACAGCACGCACAGCCGGATGATCTTCTGGCAGGTCTCGGGATCGAGCACGCCGGCGTTGAACATCGGGTTGTTGGCGATGAAGCCGATGGGCCAGCCGTCGATCCGGGCCAGGCCGGTGGTGGCCGACCGGGCGAACTGGGGCTGGAGCTCGAACACCGAGCCCGGGTCGCAGATCCGGGCCACCACCCGGCGCATGTCGTAGCCCCGGGTGCGGCGGGTGGGCACCAGCGCCGCCAGCTCGGGATCGGACTCCACCGGCCCGGTGGGCTCGGTGCGGGGCGCCACCTCTCGAATGTTGTTGGGAAGGTAGGACAGCCACCGCTTGATGGCGGCGTAGGCCTCCTCGTCGGTCTCGACCCCGAGATCGATCTGGCCCGTGATCCTGGTATGCACGTCGACCCCGCCCACCTCCTCGAAGGTGATGATCTCGCCGGTGGCGATCTCGAAGACCTTGGGCGAGGTGACGGCCAGGGTGGACCCCCGGGTCATCACCACGAAGTCCGACAGGGCCGACAGGAACGAGGAGCCGCCGAAGCTCTGGCCCACGATGGCGGTGGCCATCGGGATCTCGTGGCGGCGGCGGGCCATGGCGAACAGCTCGCCCGCCTCCGAGATCCCCTCCGAGCCGATCAGGTCGGGGATCCGACCGCCACCGGTCTGGCCGAAGTGCACGAGCGGGATGCCCATGGCCAGCGCCCGCTCGTAGAGGCGGTGCTCCTTGCGCCCCCCGACCAGGGAGCTCGAGCCCCGTTTGACCGTGATGTCGTCGCCGAACACGGCCACCGGGCGGCCATCGGCCGTTCCGTGCCCGCCGATCTTGCCGTCGCCCGGCGTGGTGGCCCGGTCGGCCTCCCGCATCGAGCGGGAGAACGTGCCCAGCTCACGGAACGAACCCGGGTCGAGGAAGGCGTCGATGTGGTCCCGGATCGTCTTGTGACCCTCAGCCCGCAGGGCCGCCACCTTCTCCGCCCCGCCCATGTCGTCCCGGATCCGCTGCGCCCGGGCCGCCCTCGCGCTGTTGGCGTCGTCGATGTCGGTCATGGGGCGGACACTACTGTCAGCGCGGAACGGCGTACCAGTGCTCGGCGATACCCCAACCGGTCCGGTCACCCGTCCGAAAGCGAGCCAGCCCCTCGTTCACGAACGTGACCCCGTCGCGGCGGGGGATCTTGGTGGGGCAGATCGACACCACCTCACCCGTCACCTCCACCGCCTCACCGCTGGCGTCGACGGCCGACAGCTCCACCGAGCGGTGTAGCAGCGGGTTGGCCGGATCGAACTCGGTGCGAATCGTCACCTCCACCAGGTCCATCGTCTCGCCCTCGCGCTGGATCCAGCCCTTGCCCCGGAACGAGCCGTCGCCCAGCCGCCCACAGGCGCCGCCCAGCGCCAGGTCGGGCCCGAAGTTCATCGAGAACCAGTTGAGGAAGCAGCCCTCGGTCACCTCGGCCGGGCCGGAGGCCTTGGCCCCCGAGCCGCTGGGCGCCTGCCAGGTACGGGGACCCCACGACTTGTCCCGGACGCCGAACCCCTCGACCGTCCACGTCTCGTCGTCGACCCGGATCTCTCCCGACACCCGCCCCGTCTGCTCGAAATGCCCCTGGCTTCCGCCCACGGCGTAGTGGGGGCCGGCGAGCGCCTCGAAGGTCACGGCCATGTCGAGCTCGGCCGGCCGGGCCCAGCCCGCCGGCCGGTCTCGGGTGGCGGCCAGCATCGCCGTGGGATCGGCCATGTCCTGACCCTCGCCCCGATAGACGATCTCCCACCGTTGAAACGGCTCGCCCCGCCGCAGGGTGAGGTTGCCGACGGTGGGATCGGCGTCGCCCATGGCGTCGACGGCGGCGGGCGACAGGTCGGTGCGGCGGCCGTAGGTGAACACCACCCGGCCGCCGGGAAGGTAGACGGCGTGGAGGGCGTCGGCCCAGCCGTCGTTGGGGCGGAACCCCATGCGGGTGAAAGCCCCCACCCCGCTCGCCGGGTCGACGAAGTTGAAGTAGTAGCTCTCGCTCCACGCCCCATGGTCGCCCACCGGGTGGAACAGCTCGTCGACCGGGTCGGCTGTCATGCCCTCCGGTCTAGCCGCCGAGCTGGCGGACGTCGAGCACGGAGCCGTTGGCCCAGTCGTCGGACACGGCCAGGGCCCAGATCTGCGCTCCCACCTGCCCCGGGTCGGACAGGTGACCCGCCGCGTAGAGGTCGCGGAACCGTTCGACGTTGGGGAACGCCGCCGACGTGCTGGACCGGATCTCGGCCTGCATCTCGGTGGCCACGATCCCGGGGCGCACCGCCGCCACCCGCACCAGGCCGTCGCCCTCGGCGATCTCCGTGGCCACGGTCTTCACCCACATCTCCACCGCCGCCTTGGCCGAGCAGTATCCCGACCAGCCGGGATACGGGCTCTCGGCCGCCCCGGACGACAGCTGGAGGATCACGGTGGGGCGCCCCAGGCGGCGGGCCGTACGGATGGCGGCGTCGCCCAGCACCTGGGGGGCGGCCGAGTTCAGCAGGACCAGGTTGCGGTAGGCGTCGGCGTCGACCGACCCGGCCGGCCCGATCGGGGTCAGCGTGGCCGAGTTGTGGACGAACACCACCCGATCGGGGGCCGCCAGCTCCACCAGCTGCTCGTACCAGTGGGTGAACACAGGCCAGGCCGCCGGGTCGGCCAGGTCCACCGTGAGCTGGCGCTCGATCTCGGTCGGCGTCCGGTTGACGGCGGCGACGGTGGCGCCCGAGCGGTCGGCGGCCACGGCGATGCCGGCCCCGATGCCCCGGGACGCTCCGGTGATGACGGCGAGGGTTGTGGTCACGGCGCACCAGGTTGGCCGACCGCGCCCGCCGGCTCAAGCCCTAGTGTCGGATCGGGCCTCACGGATCGACGACGGCCGGGACCACGGCGTCGCCCAGGAGGTCGGCGGCCAGGGCCAGCAGCCCCGCCTCACCGCCCGGTGGGGCCATGAGCTGGGCCCCCACCGGCGGGGCGCCGGGGGTCACGGGAGCCGGGACCGACAGCGCCGGCCAGCCGGTGACGTTGGCCAGGTACAGACGGTCGAACCATTCGTCACCGTCGGCAAGGTAGGGGTCCATGGGGCAGGAGCCGGCCATCCGGCCCAGGGGCACCACGGCCCGATCGATGGTCGGCGTCAGCAGGGCGTCGAACCCGGCCAGGTTGGCCTCGAGGTCGGCGGCCACCAGCTCACCGGTCACCAGGGCCCCGGAACGGGCTCGGGGCGGGAGGGCCGCCACCCGCTCCAGCATCTCCAGGGTGTTCGGCTCCAGGTTGGGCGCCGCCGCCGGGCGGCCGGTTCGGGCCGCGGTGGCGTGTATCAGCTCGGCGATACCCAGCCCGAACAGGGGGAACCAGGTGGACATGAGCTGCTCGTAGCTGAACGGCCGCCCGATCGGTTCCACCGTGTGACCGGCCGCCTCCAGGTTCCGGGCCGTCGCCTCCACCGCCGCCGTGACGGCCGGCTCGGTGGTGCCGCCGGCCCAGTGGCCGAGGCTGAGCGCGATCCGCCGGGGTCGGCTGGGGGTCGGGGGGCCCGGCGCCGGGGACGCCAGCGCCCCGAGGGCGACGGTGAGGTCCCGCACCGAGCGGGCGATCACCAGCTCCACCAGCAGGCCGCTCCAGTCGAACCCGCAGCCGGGCACCCGACCCCGACCCGGCTTGAGGCCCAGCAGACCGGTGACCGACGCCGGTATCCGGATGGAACCGGCCGAATCGGAGGCGTGGGCCAGCGGCACCACGCCGGCCCGTACGGCAGCGGCGGCGCCGCCCGACGAACCACCGGCCGAGGTGGACGGATCGATCGGGTTGCGGGTGGGTCCGACGAGCTCGGTCTCGGTCGTGCCGTGCTGGGCGAACTCGGGCACCGCGGTGCGGCCCAGCACCTGGGCGCCGGCGGCGGCCACGGCCCGGAAATAGGGGCTCGTCTCGCCCGCCCGGAGGCCCACCGCCAGGCGCGACCCCATCTCCACCAGGCGCCCGGCCTCGGCGGACCCGATGTCCTTGCGCAGGAACGGCACCCCGGTCAGCGGGCCACCGGCCGGCGGGACGACCACCGTCTCGCGGTCGTACCACTCGACGACGGCGTTGATCACGGGGTGGGTATGGGCGTGCTGGGCGCCGGCAGCGGCGGCCAGCTCAGCGGCCGTCACCTCGCCTGCGAGCACCAGGCCGGCCAGAGCAGTGGCGTCGTGGCTCGTGTACTCCCGGCGATCCACCGGCTGAGTCTAGGCCCCGGCCCCCGGACGCTGCCGCTGTCACCACGGGTGACTAGCCTCTGCCCAGGAGGACGGCGATGGGGGACGAGACCGATCGGGCGGGGCGGGCGTTCCGCCGGGTGATGGCGGCCGCCACCGCCGTGCTGGTGGGTTCGTGGCTGGTGATGAACGCAGCCACCGGACTGCTCCAGGCCATGTCGCCCGGTACCTGCCGGCCCGGGGGCATCATCGACGCCCAGTTCCCGGGGGCCACCCGGGCCGAACTCACCGAAACCGTCACCGGCTGGGTGCTGTTCGACCTCGAGACCCGGGGGTTCACCATCGATCCCGGCCGCTGTGCCCTGGCCGCCAGTCCCGCCGTGGGCGGCGCCCCGGCCACCGCTGCGGGAGCCGAAACCCAACCCGACAGCGAGCCGCGGACTCTCGACGTGCGGTCGGGCCTGTCGATCGCCCGGGCCTGGCTGCTGACCGACCTGCTGGGCTTCATGCCGGCCTACGTCGTACTGCTGGTGGGGGCCCAGCGCTGGGCCGCGCAACGGCGGATGGCCCGCCGCGGCTCCACGTCGGTCCCGGCCGGCCTCGTGGGGGCGTTCGCCGCCCATCCCGCTCTCGCCCTGGCGGCGGTCGTCGGTGGGCTGGCCGACGCCGCCGAGAACCTCCAGATCCTGGCCCGGCTGGGCCGCTGGTGGCGGGTGGACGACCTGGGCCCGAACGTGGTCATCGGCTCGGGTGCGCTCCGGCTCGTCCACCTGGCCGGCGGGATCAAGACCGTGCTGGTGGCGGTGGCCACCCTCGGGGCGCTGGTGTCGGTCGCCGCCTGGCTGGCCGGTCGGGCCCGCCCCGTGCTCGACGCCGGGCGCCACCTGTGGGTCCAGGCTGCGGTGGCGGCGGTGTTCACGGTGGGGCTGTTGGTGCCCGGCCAGTCGTCCGATGCCGTCCGTCGCCTGTCGCCCACCCAGTGGGTGGCGTCGCTCGGGGCGCTCTGCGTGCTGGCCGCCGTGCTGGCGCTGACCGGTTACGGGGCCCTGAAACCCCGGGCCGCCGGGCTGGCCGGCTCCCGGGCGACGGCCGGCGACGGTCGGGGCGGCGGCCTGCGTATCCGGTGGCTCGAAAGCGACTCCCCCCATTCGGTGGCCGACTGGGGGCGCTGGCTGCGGGGCCGACCAGGAGCCCTGCGCCGGCTGGTCACGGTCGAGCGCCTCCGGGCCACCCGGGTGGGTCTCACCGTGACCCTCGCCGGCCTCGCCGTGGTAGCCGCCTCGGTGGTGCTCCCGTGGCGAGGTCTGCGGGTGCCGGGCGGGCTGGTGGCCCTGGTGGGCCTGGCCTCGCTGGCGATCGACGCTGCCACCGCCACCCGATCGCGGCCCGGCGCCGCCGACGACAACCGGGCGTGGCAGGTGGAACCGGCGGGGGCGGCCGCCGCCGGCGGCCCCGTTCAGCCTCCTCCCCCTCGGGGCGACCTCGGCCTGCGTCTGCGGATCGCGGCGCTCATCGGCGGCCTGGTACCGGCGGCGCTGGCCGTGGTGGCGGTACGGGCCGCCGCCACCGACGTGCTGTTCCTGGCCCCCGGCGGCGCCCGCCAGGGACAGCTCGCCCTCCGGCTGGCGGTGGGCCTCGGGCTGCTGGCGGCCGTGCCGCTCGCCATGCGCGGCCTGCAGGTCCTGGCCCGTTGGGTCGGGGCCCTACCCGACAGCGGCCGCCGGCGGGTATTGGCGGCGCTGGTGGCGCTGCACGCTCCGGCGGTGCTGTTCCACGATCCCGACATCGTCGTCGGTCATGCCCACCGCCTGGGGGCCCTCGTGCTGCTGGCCGTCTTCCTGTCGGGCTTCTGCCTGATCGGCTCGATGGCCGACACCGTCTCAGTGGCGGTGGCCGAGGTGCCGTGGCTCCGCCCCTATGTGGTCCCGTCGGCGCTGCGCCAGCTCTCGCTCCAACGGCCCCCGCTGATGGGCCTGCTCGTGATCTGGGTGGCGCTGTCGCCGCTGGGAGGATCGCTCAACGGCTACCACACGGTGCCCAGCCTCCCCGACCACCCGGTCCCCACTCCCCTGCGCAGCAACTCCTTCATCGAAGCGTGGGCGGCCGCCCGGGGGCTCGACGGGGCCGAGACCGGCACCCCGGTGGCCGACACACCGGCGGCCGACGCCCCTGGCGCTGATACGGCTGGCGCCGCCCCGATGCCGGTCCTCCTGGTGGCGGCGTCCGGCGGTGGTATCCGGGCCGCCTACTGGACGGCGGCCGTGGTCGACTGCCTGGTGGAGCGCACCGACGGCGACGGCGACGACGACCCGTGCGCCGACCCCACCACCGACGACGACCGGGCCCGGGCCGCCTCCCGCCGAGACCGGTTCCTGCTCGGCTCGGGCATCTCGGGCGGCAGCCTGGGCCTCACCGCCTACGTCACCGTCGCCAGGCCGGCCTGGGTGCCCCGCGGCGGCTCGGGCCCGGCGGCCGGCGCCACCGCCGTGGGCGGCCCGCCCGGGCGCTGGTACGCCGACCGCCTGGGCGACGACTACCTGGCCCCGGTGGTGGCCTCCTGGCTGTTCAACGACGGGCTCAACTCCCTGCTCCGGCCGGATCAGGGGGTGGACCGGGGCGCGGTCCTGGAACGGGCGTGGTCGGCCTCGTGGCCCGATGGCGGTCTGACCCGACCCTGGTTCAACGCTCAGGCCACCGGTCTGGAGCCGCTCCTCGTGCTCAACGGCTACAGCGTGAACGACGGTTGCCGCTTCGCGGTCAGCCCCATCAACACCAACGCCCGCCGCACCGCCAACACCTGCCGCAGCCCCGAGTCCGACGGCGAGACCCTGCTCGACGCCACCATCGACGCCGCCGACGTGCTGTGCGACGACATAACCGCCGCCAGCGCCGCCCTGCTGTCGGCCCGGTTCCCCTTCGTCAGCCCGTCGGGCCGGATCGACCGGTGCGACGGAGGCCCCCGCCTGCCCGAATCGGTGGACGTGGTGGACGGCGGCTACCGGGAGACCTCGGGCGCCTCCAGCGTGGTGGAGGCCTGGCCCCGGCTGGGGACCGAGCTGGCCACCGCCTCCGGACGCTGCGTGGTGCCGGTGTTCGTCCAGATCGACAACGGCTACCGCAGCGACGAGATCGCCCCCGCGGGTTCGTCGGGCCAGCTGCTGGCGCCGCTGATCGGGTTGAGCAACACCGCCGCCGGCTACGAGGCGGCGGCCCGCAGCGCCAGCCGCCGGCAGTTCGACCAGTGGTTCACGATCACCACCCGGGCCCACCCCGGCTCCCAGGCCCCGCTCGGGTGGGTCCTGTCGGGCGACGCCAAGGCCGACCTGGAGAACCAGCTGCAGGTGAACGCCGAGGGCATCCGGGCCGTGCGGGCCCTGCTCGACGGGGGCGTCCCGTCGAGCACGCCGTCGGCCATCTGCCCGGGCGAGACGCCGCTGGCCGCCGGCGACAACCCGGGCGCGGCCGCTCAGTAACCGAGCTTCTTGTCCACCACCCCGTCGAGCGGCTCGCCCCGCTGGGCCCGGCCCAGGTTGTCGCAGAAGCGGTTGACGTTGCGGATGGAGCGGAGCTGGCTGGCCCCGGCCGTGTGGGGGGTCATGGCCACGTTCGGGTGGTGGAACAGGGGATGATCGGCCGGCAGGGGCTCACCGGGGGCCACGTCGGTGGCCAGCCCGCCCAGCTGGCCGCTCTCCAGCGCCCGCACCACGGAGGCGTCGTCGAAGATCTCGCCCCGGGTGACGTTCACCACGTAGGCCCCCGGTTTCATCTTGGCGAAGGTGGCGTCGTTGAACAGGCCGTTGGTCTCGGGGGTGAGCGGGCAGCAGATGGCCACCACGTCGGACTGGCCCAGCAGGTCGTCGAGCCGGCTGGCCGGCCAGACCTCGGCCACGCCGTGATCGCCGGGGGAAGGGAACTCGTCGACGGCGATCGTCTGCATGCCGAAGGCGACGGCCCGCTTGGCCATGGCCCGCCCTGTGCCGCCGAAGCCGATGATCCCCATCGTCATGCCCTCCAGCTCCACCTCCTTCATCCGCATGTCGACCCGCTTGGACCAGGCGTCGGGGCCGAGGCGGAGGGCGGTGCCGATCTGCCGGGTGAGGGCCAGCAGCAGGCCCCAGCCGGTGTCGGCCAGGTGGCCGCCCACGAGCCCCTTCTCCCCGGTGAGGATCACATCGCTGTTCACGAAGGCGGGGAACAGGAGGGAATCGACCCCCGAGGCGATGGCGTGGACCCAGCGCAGGCCGGGGGCGGCGGCGAACAGCGGCTCGTTGATGATGCCGAAGACGACCTCCACGTCGGCCGCCTGGGAGGCGGCGTCGCGCATGCCCTTGGCCAGCCGCACGGTGGAGCCGGCGGGAGCGGCGGCCGAGATCGCCTCCAGGAACTCGGGCTTGGCCTCGGGCAGGGTCAGGCCCTCGATCACCAGGATGGTGGTGGGGCCGTCGAGCGTGATGGTCGTCATGTCGGAACCGTACCGGCGTCGGCCGGGACCGGCCAGCGGGCCGCCGGTGGTGTGACCGGGGTCGGTGGCGGGGTAGCCGAACGGGGTGTGCGGGCTGCGCTACGGTGGCACCGACCCGCCGACACCGCCCATCCCGCCGCCCGCACCGCACGAGGTCACCCACCACCATGGACGTGCAACTCGAGTTCCGCCTCCCGTCGGCCGGCGACGGCGCGCTCAAGGCCGAGATCGTGGAGTGGTTCGTTTCCGTGGGTCAACGGGTGGATCCCGGCGACCTCCTGTGCACCGTCGAGACCGAGAAGTCGATGGTGGACCTCACGGCCCCGTTCACCGGCTGGGTCACCCGGCTGGGGGGCGAGGTGGGTGAGATGCTGGAGATCGGCTCCATCCTGGTGACGGCGAGCCTCGACCCTCCGCCCGGAGCCGGCGACGGCGCCGCCCCGGTGACGGCTGGCGCCGGAAGCGACGACGACGAACCGCAGATCATCGACGACGATCCCCCGAAGGCGGGCCGCACCAACGCCGACGACAACGACGGCGGGAAGGATCGGGGCGACGCCGGCGGCGTCGTGGTGTCGCCCATGGTGCGCCGCCTGGCCGAAGAGTTCGGTGTCGACCTCCACTCCCTCACCGGGACCGGGCCCGACGGCCGCATCACCCGGGCCGACGTGCAGCGGGCCGCCTTCGGCACCGTCATCGGCGAACCGACCCCGGCCGACCCGGCGCCCGTACCGGTCACCACCGACACCACCATCTCCACCCCGGTCGACCCGGAGGCCAGCGACGACATCCTGGCCGGCCATCACCATCCGCCTCCCGCCCATCGCCCGACCGCCCCGGCCGAGCCCCTGACCCCCGCCGATCTCATGCCCTCCACTCCCGCCGCCACCCCGTCCCCCTCGGCCCGACCGGTCCCGGCCAGCGCCGGCTCCGACCGGGCCCGTACCGGCCGCGCCACCGAACCGGTGGTGGTGCCCGACGCCGCCTTCGGCCACACCCTCACGCTCTACCGGGAGGTGGAGGTGGAACAGCTGTTGCGGGCCCACGAACGCCTCCACGCCACGATCGACGGCGGCCTACCGCTGGAAGCCCTGTTCATGCGGCTGGCCCTCCCGGTGCTGGTGGAGCACCCCCGGATGAACGCCCGGGTCGACGTGGAGCACCAGCTCGTGCCGGCCGACCACTACGACGTGGCCTTCACCTGCGCCGGCCCCCGCGGCCTGGCCGCCCCGGTGGTGCGCCAGGTCAACGACCGCTCGCTGCGGGCCCTGGGCCGGGCCGTGGCCGACCTGGCGGGCCGGGCCGGCCAGGGCCGTCTCCGGGCCGGCGAGACCGGGGGCCAGACGTTCACCGTGCACAACCTGGGCCCGCTGGGGGTCACGGCCGGCACCACCACCCTGCCCGCCGGCACCGCCGCCCTCGTCAGCTACGGCCAACCCCGGCCCAGCCTGCGGCTGGTGGCCGGCGCCCCCCGAGAGGTGCCGGTGATGACGGTGGGCGTGACCGTGGACCACCGCCTCGTCGACGACGGCGAAGCCGCCCGGTTCCTGGCCAAGATCGGTCTCTACCTGGAAGAGCCCATCCTCGCCTTCACCGATTAAGGGTGCCCTGCGGGCACCTCGGGTTCGCCTCCGGCGAACACCGGCGAGTGTGCCCTGCGGGCACCTCGGGTTCTCTGGTTGACTGGTTGGATGGCGAACGATCGGTGGGGGTGCCCGGTGACGGCACCGGCGGACGAGGTGGCGCTGATCGAGGGGGCGGCGGCCGAGTACATCACGATGTCGCCCGCCATCGCCGCCCGCTTGGAGCCCTTGGCCGCCGGCGGCCCCCTGGCCCGGGCGGTGGCGGCCCAGCTCCTGGCCCAGACGCACAAGCCGGCCCTGATGGAACGGGCCCGGCAGCTGGCCGACGACGCCCGGGCCGCCACCGGCGGCCTCAGCGGCCGGGAACGGCACCTGGTGGAGGCGTCGTGGCACTGGACCCGGGGCGACGTCGAGCGCACGCTGGCCCAGCTCGACGCCGTGGTCACCGACCATCCCACCGACCTCCACACCTTGCGCAGCCGCTACCTGCTCCAGTTCGCCACCGGCCGCCTCGATGCCATGCTGGCCGGCGTGCAGGCCGTGCGGCCGGCCTGGGCCGGGGCCGGGCTGCCCCTGGCCAGCTACCTCGACGGCATGGAGTCCTTCGCCCTGGAGGAGAACGGCCGCTACGACGAGGCCGAGCCCCTCGGCCGGCAGGGAGTGGCGGCCGATCCCGACGACCTGTGGGCCATCCACGCCGTGGCCCACGTGCTGGAGATGGAGCAGCGTCGGGACGAGGGCGTGGCCTGGATCGGGCGGGACAACTCCGGCCTCGAGGGCCGGACGGGGTTCGCCGGGCACCTGTGGTGGCATCAGGCGCTGGCCCTGTGGGCTCTGGGCCGCCACGACGACGCACTCGACTCCTTCGACCGCCACATCTACCCGGGCCGGAGCGAAGAGGGCCTCGACCTGACCAACGCCATCGCCCTGCTGGCCCGCCTGGATGCGGCCGGGGCAGACGTGGGGACCCGGTGGGAGCGGCTGGTGGCCCCGGCCCAGGTTCGGATGGGCCAGCACTCCCACCCGTTCAACGACACCCACATGGTGCTGGGCCTGAGCCGGGCCGGGCGGCACGACGAGGTGGCGGCGATGCTGGCCGGCATGACCGCCTGGTCCACCCGGACCGACGACCATGCCGCCGACGTGCTGCGCCGGGTGGGCCTCGACGTGGCCCATGGCCTGGCCGCCTACGGCCGGGGGCTGTGGCGGGAGGCGGTGACGCACCTGGCCCCGGCGACCGACCAGTGGTGGCGTCTCGGCGGCAGCCACGCCCAACGCCAGCTCTACCGCGTCGCCCTCGACACCGCCGAGGCCCGGAGCTGACCTGAACCGCCCGAGCCGGCTACTTGCCGGCCCGCTGCTTCAACCGGGCCTCGTCGAGGATCGTGAGGCTGCCCCGGCCGGTGCTCACGATGCCCTGCCGGCCCAGGTCGCTGAGCACGGTGGAGACGGTGGGCCGGGTGGTGTGGGCCAGCGAGGCCAGCTCCTCCTGCTTGAGCTTGATCGGCCCGTCGTCGAACACGCTGGCCAGACGGAGCACCACGCTGCACACCCGCTTCTCGGCCGGCGTCCAGGCGGCGTCGGACAGCTGATCGGTCAAGCGCTCCACCCGGCGGGTGAGCATGGCCACGAGGAACCGGTCGACCTCGGGCAGCGTGAGGCGCAGCTCGGCGAACCGGTCGGCGTCGAGACACATCGTCTCGGCCCGGCGCAGCGCCCGGATGGTGGCCGTCCGCCGGCCAGCGGCGTCGAGCAGGGCCAGCTCACCGAACACGTCACCAGGGCCCTCGATGGTCATGCCCACCCGACCCCCGTTCGGCGTGAGCGCCTGGACCAGGAACCAACCCGACTCGATCACGTGGAGGCTGGCCCCCGGATCGCCCTGATGGAACACCACCTCGTTCCGCTCGAACCGCCGCCTGACCATCAGGCTCCGGATCCGGCGCCGGTCGGCTTCGGACAACATGGCGTAGAAGTCGTTCTCGGTCATAACAGCGTGTCACCCTAGGCCCCGGTGAGACCGCTCCAAACTGCTTGTGGCACCGAACGCACGGATGACCCTCGCACCCCCCTCCCCACCAGCGTAGATCAGGCGTTACAGGGTGAACCAGGGCGTCAACGCCGTGCCGGTCGGCCACGTGAGCTCGAGGCGGACCGGGCCGGGGCCGGTGCTGCCCAGTGGGGCGGTGGTGCCGTCTGGCCGGCGGAGGACCACCCCGGTGGCCGGTGGGCTGGCGGTCACGGCCAGGTGCCCGCCGTCGATCGCCAGCTCGATCACCCCGTGGTCGGTGGTGAACGTGAGCACACGCGCCGGCGGGTGCGGTTGGTGGAGGAAGCCGACCACCTCGGGCTCGAACAGCTGGGCCAGGTCCGCCTCCAGAGTCCGCCAGCCGAAGGCGTCGTAGGCGGCCTCGACCGCGCCGGGCGGAGGTCCGTCGCCGGCCACGGCGTCGGCCACCAGAGCGAGCAGTGCATCGTCGTCCATCGGTTCCCTCATGACGAGCGGAGCCCGGCGCTGATACGGGAGATCTCGGGGGTGGACCGCAGTGTCTGCAGGCAGCGGGCCCGGGTGGGACCGATCGAGCCCACCGGGATGCCGAGCGCCTCCGAGATCAGCTCGTAGCTCACCGGCGGATCACTCACCAGCAGCCGCAGAAGCTCCTGGCACCGCTCCCCCAGCCGCTCGAAGGCGGCGGCCACTGCGGCCCGGGTCTCGTCGCGCTCGAGGCGGGACCCGGGCTCAGCCCACGCCCCCAGCTCCACCGGCTCGCCCCCCACCCGCACCTGCTCCGGCTCGTCGCTGAGCACGATCCGGCTGCGCTGGCGCACCACGCCCACGCACTCGTTGCGGGTGGTCTGGCCCAGCCACCCGGCCAGGCGGGCCGGCTCCCGGATCCGGTCGAGGTGCTCGGCCAGGCGCAGCCACACCGTCTGGTACACGTCGCGGGCGGTGTCGTCGTCGAACCGGAAGCCGCGCACGATGCTCCACACCAGGCCCGTGTGCCCATCGACCAGGGCCCTCCAGGCGGCGGCATCGCCCGTACGGGCGGCCTCGACCAGGCCTGCGACATCCTCCACCGTCCCACCTTAGCCGGGGCTGCGGCCCCGACGCTTCGCTCCCCGATCCGGTCCGGGGCCGCTCGGGGAGGGTGGGACCAATGGCCCTGATGAATGGCGGCGCCGGTGGTTTCATGGGAGTCGTGACAGCCGACCCGCAATCGCCCTCCACCAGCCATCCCCCCGAGCACTGGTCGTCCGACGTGGTGTTGGCCGACGGGACCACGGCCCACATCCGCCCGATCAGTCCCGGCGACGGCCCGGCCCTCCAGGCCTTCCACCTCGCCCTGTCCGACCAGAGCCGCTACATGCGGTTCTTCACGGCCAAGCCCCGGCTCTCGGACGCCATGATCGAGCACTTCACCACCGTCGACTACCACAACCATCTCACCCTGGTGGCCGAGATGGGAGGCCGGCTGGCGGCGGTGGCCAGCTACGAGCGGGAGGGCGATCAGTCCGACCAGGCCGAGGTGGCGTTCGTGGTGGCCGACGAGTACCAGGGCCGGGGTCTGGGCACCGTGCTGCTGGAGCACCTGGCGGCCGACGCCCGGGAGCGGGGGATCACCCGGTTCACGGCCGAGACGCTGGCCACCAACCGCCAGATGCTGGGCGTGTTCCGCACGGCCGGTTTCGCCGAGCACACCCACCTCGAGCACGGCGTGGTGGGCGTGGAGCTGCTGATCGAGCCGAGCCCGGCGGCGCAGGCGGCCATGGAGCAGCGGGAGCACCGGGCCGAGGCGGCCTCCATCACCCGCCTCCTGCTGCCCCGCTCGGTGGCCGTGGTGGGGGCCAGCCGGTCGCCGCAGAACGTGGGCCACCAGGTGCTGCGCAATCTCCTGGGCGGCAACTTCGACGGCCCCGTCTATCCCGTGAACCCGGGCAGCCCCCACGTGGCCAGCGTGCCGGCCTACCCCAGCGTCACCGCCATCCCCGGACCGGTCGACCTGGCCGTGATCGCCGTCCCGGCGCCGGCGGTGGCCGCCGTGCTGGAGGAGTGCGGGGCCAAGAGCGTGAAGGGCGTGGTGGTGCTGTCGGCCGGGTTCGGCGAGGTGGGCGAGGGCGACGGCGAGGCCGAGCTCCGCCGGCTGGCCCGGCTCCACTCCATGCGCCTGGTCGGCCCGAACTGCATCGGCATGGTGAACACCGCCATCGGGCTCGACGCCACCTTCTCCCCCTACCGGCCCTCGGCCGGGCGGGTGGCGATGCTGTCGCAGTCGGGGGCCATCGGGATCGCCATCCTGGAGCGGTCGCAGCGCCTCGGGCTCGGGGTGTCGGCCTTCGTGTCGGTGGGCAACAAGGCCGATGTCAGCTCGAACGACCTCCTCCAGTACTGGGAGGACGACCCCGGAACCGATGTGGTGCTGCTGTACCTGGAGTCGTTCGGCAACCCCCGCAAGTTCGCCCGGATCGCCCGGCGGGTGTCGCGCCGCAAGCCGATCGTGGCCGTCAAGAGCGGGCGGACCCCGGTGGGCGTGCGGGCCGCGTCGTCGCACACGGCGGCCATGGCCAGCCCCGACACCGCGGTCGACGCCCTGTTCCGCCAGACCGGCGTGATCCGGGTCGACACCCTGGAGGAGCAGTTCGACATGGCCCTGGTGCTGGGGTCCCAGCCCCTGCCGACCGGTAACCGGGTGGCCATCGTGGGCAACTCGGGCGGGCCCGGGATCCTGGCCACCGACGCCTGCGTGGCCGCCGGCCTGGAGGTGCCCATGCTGGGCGAGGCGACCCAGCAGGCGCTGCGGGCCATCCTCGACCCCAAGGCGGCCACCGCCAACCCGGTGGACCTGGTGGCCGGAGCCACCCCCGAGCACTACCGGCAGGCCACGGAGCTCCTCCTGGCCGACCCCGACGTCGACGCCGTGCTCGTCATCTGCACCCCCACCTTCGCCGCTCCGCCCCGCCAGGTGGCGGCCACCGTGGCCGGCGTGGTGGCCACCGCCGGGGCGGCCGCTCCCCCGGCGGGCAGCGGTCCCGGCGCCGGGTCGGCGACCACCGACACCCGGGCCGCCGCGGCGGCGGGGCCTGATCCCACGCCAGCGGCCAAGCCGGTGGTGGTCAGCTTCCTGGCCTGGCCCGACATGCCGGCCCTCCTCCGGCCGGCTCCGACCGGTCCCCGGCCCGACGGGCTCGCCGCCGCCTCGCCCGAGGTCTCGGTGCCCGCCTTCTCCTCACCCGAGGCGGCGGTGCGGGCACTGGGCCGGGCTGCGGCCTACGCCGAGTGGCGGCGCCGGCCGCCGGGGCGGACCCGGGAGCTGGACCGGTTCGACGTGGACCGGGCAGCCGACGTGATCGCCGGCGCCCTGGCCGCCGCCCCGGCCGGCGGCTGGCTGACCCCCGACCAGGTGTGGGACGTGCTGGAAGCGGTGGGGGTGAAGACGGCCCGCACGGTGGCGGTCGGCTCGGCCGACGCCGCCGCCGCAGCGGCCGCCGGCATCGGGTTCCCGGTCGCCCTCAAGGCCAGCGGGCCTGATCTCATCCACAAGAGCGACGTGGGTGGCGTGGCCCTCGACCTGGGCGACGAGGCGGCGGTGAGGGCCGCCTACACCGAGATGGCGTCGCGGATCGGCGACCGGATGACGGGCGGCGTGGTGCAGGCCATGGCCGCCGCCGGCACCGAGACCATCGTCGGCGTGGTGCAGGACCCCGTGTTCGGCCCGCTGGTGATGTTCGGCCTCGGCGGTGTGGCCACCGAGCTGCTGGGCGACCGGTCGTTCCGGGTCCTGCCCCTCACCGACGCCGACGCCGCCGACCTGGTCCGCTCCCTGCGGGCCTCGCCCCTGCTGTTCGGCTACCGGGGGGCGCCCCCGGCCGACACGGGGG
Source organism: Acidimicrobiales bacterium (assembly GCA_041394285.1). Lineage (GTDB taxonomy): Bacteria > Actinomycetota > Acidimicrobiia > Acidimicrobiales > SZUA-35 > CADEDH01. The sequence continues at coordinate 372,576 of JAWKIL010000005.1, forward strand.
CGCTGGAAGACCTGTTGGAGCGGGTGGCCCGGCTGGCCGGCCACCACGACGACCGGGGGGTGGAGGTCGCCGAGCTCGACCTGAACCCGGTGATCGTGGGCCCGGGCGGAGCGGTGGTGGTGGACGCCCGCATCCGGATCGGCCCCGAGCCGGCCGGGCCGCCGCTCGACGTGCGCCGCATGACCGACCGGGCCCGCCCCGGGGCCTGAGGGGCCGCCGGTGGGCGTGCCGGTGCCGGGCCCGAACGGCTGAGAGCGGCAGGCCTCCCTCCAGGCCTACCGCTCTCTCGCCGCTTTGCACCGGGCTGCCCCGCAAAGGGCACGCCGTACCGATTTGCACCGGCGCACAGATACAGACGCCGCATCGGGGCCGGTGATACAAGTTTTTCTGACCGGTCGGCGCCGATGCACGCCGCTCAACTCCCCGACGAGGGCGCCCGCCACAGGTGGATCGCCCAGCCGTCGCCGCCGGCCGTGGCCAGGCGCCCGTCGGGCAGGACGGCCAGGGCCGACACGGGGCCCTCCGGGCGGTAGACGGTGCGGACCCCGAGGGGGATCTCCTCGGGATCCCAGACCTTCACCGAGCCGTCGGCCCCGGCCGAGGCGACCCGGCCATCGCCCAGGGCAGCGAGGGCCGCGACGGCTCCGGTGTGATCGTCGAGCACGGGGCCCGGCCGGTCGGGGGCGGCGGGATCCCACAGGTGCACCGTGCCGTCGGTGCCCCCCGCCGCCAACCGGCCGTCGCCCAGCTCGATCAGGGCGGTCACCGACGACGCTCCCGCTACCCGTGTCACGGCCAGCGGCTCGGCCTCCGGCGTGGCCGGATCCCAGATCAGCACGGCCCCGTCGGCGGTGCCGCCGGCAACCCGCCCGTCGGTCAACGCCGCCAGCGCCGTGACGGCGACCCCGGCCCCCCGCAGGACGACCGGTTCCACCGCCGGGGCGGCGCCGGAGGTCCAGATGCGGACGGTCCCGTCGTCTCCGGCCGAGACGAGCCGACCCCCGCTCAGCACCGCCAGCCCGGTCACCGCCCCGGTGTGACCGGTGAGGGCGACCGGTTCGGCGCCACCGCCGGCGGGCTGCCAGATCGTCACCGTGCCGTCGGTGCCGGCCAGGGCCAGCCGGCCGTCACCGAGCGCAGCCACGTCGGCCACCGGACCGGGGAGACCCCGCAGCACGAGCGGGAACACGTCGGGCCGGGCCGGGTCCCACACCCGGACGGTCCGGTCGACCGAGGCCGAGACGAACCGCCCGTCGGCCAGGGCGACGAGCCGGCCGACTGCGCCCCGGTGCCCGTCCAGCGTCACCTCGCCCCCACCGGCGGGGGGAACCGACGAGGCGGCGGCGCTCTCGGCCACGGCCGGGGCGGGCGGGGCCGGGTCGGCGCCGGTGAGCAGCGACACCGCCAGGGCGACGGCGCCCACGCCCACCAACACCGCGGCCGCCGCCAGCGGCGACGCCCGGGCCCGCCGGCGCCGCCCGAGCACCGACGGCGGCGCCCCCGCCGCCCCCGCCGGCTCGATCCTGGCCTCCTGATCCGGCGGCCCGGCGCCTGGCTCGGACTCAGGCTCGGGCTCGGGCTCGGGCTCGGACGGAGCGGGGGACGGCTCGGACTCCACCCGCACCGGCCGCCGGGGTGGGAGCGCCGGAGACGCCGGGAGCAGCGGCCGGAGCTGGTCGATCAGCGCCGCTGCGGTCTGGGGCCGCCGGTCGGGATCCTTGGCCAGGCAGGCCTGGAGCACATCGTCGAGCGCGGCCGGCCCCAGGCCGGGAGGCAGGCGGGGAGGCGGCTGGTTGACCAGCCGGTACATCAGCGACTGGATCGAGTCGGTGGCTCCGGTGGCGAACGGTGGGGCGCCGGTCACCAGCATGTGCAGGGTGGAGCCGAGGGAGTACAGGTCGGAGCGCTCGTCGCGCTGGTTCTCCAGCGTCTCAGGGGCGGTGTAGCCCCAGCTCGCCGCCACCTGGGTGGTCGTGTAGCCGCTGGCGTCACGCAGCGAGGCGATGCCGAAGTCCGTCAGCCGGGCCTGGTCGCCCGACTGCAGGATGTTCTCCGGCTTCACGTCACGGTGCAGCACCTGCTGGCGATGGGCGAACTCGAGCGCCCCGGCGATGGGGAGCAGGAGGTTCACCGCCACCCGCCACGGCAGGGGGCCCTGCCGGCTCACCCGATCGGCCAGCGTGCCGCCTTCCACCAGCTCCATCGACAGGTACGGCCGACCGTCGGGGCTGTAGCCGCTGTCGTACAGCGTGACCACGTTGGGATGGGCCGAGAGGCGGGCCATCACCGCCCGCTCCCGCTCGAACGAGCGCTCGATGCGGTCGTTGACGGCGTGGATCACCTTCACCGCCACCCGGCGCCCCGTGCGGCCGTCGGTGGCGGCGTACACGACGCTGAACCCGCCGCGGCCGATCAGCTCGATGTCCCTGAGGTGCTCGATACCGAGATCGACCGCCACGCCTGCCCCGCCCCGTCGTCTACCCGGGCCTCACAGTAGCAGGGACAGAACAACCCGTTCACATCAGTTGTCGGGCGTGGGATGTCAGGCGCCAGTTGTCGGGCGTGGGATGTCAGGCGCCAGTTGTCAGGCGTCGGTGAACCCGGCTTCCTTGTGGGAGCCGTCGCACAGCGGCTTGTTGCCCGACGCCCCGCACCGGCACAGGGTCACCCGGGCCCGCACCTCCAGCTCCCGACCGTCGGAGGTGGTCACCGGGATCCCGCCGGTCACCCACAAGGGACCGTCGTCGATGATCCCGATCTGGGTGGGGTAGTCGGGTTCGGCGTCGGCGTCGGCCCCCTCGAAGCGGTACGTGAGGGCGCCCGAGGGGCACTTCTCCACCGCGTTGATCACGGCCAGGCGCACCGTCGACTCGTCGGTGCCCTTCATCTCCTTCCACACGTTGGTCACCCGGGTGCCGCAGAAGCCGGCGTGCACGCAGATCGACCGGTCGTCGCGCACGGTGATCCCCGTGCCGCCGAGGGGCTTGGACCGGCCGTCGTAGGTGCCGGCGCCCTCGGCGGGGCCGGGCGCGGTCTCGGTGCCGTCGAAACCGACCTTGGCGTGGGTGCCGTCGCAGAACGGCTTCTTGCCCGACGCCCCGCAGCGGCACAGGGCGTAGTTGGCGGCATCGGTGACCGGGCCGCCCGTGATCCAGGTCAGCGGCTCCCCGTGCTCGGAGAGGGCAGCGGTCTTGCGGACGAGCGGCACGGAACCGTTCACCAGCAGCGGGCCGTTGGGTCGGGCGGTGATCCTGGCCCCGTCGTCGTCGCTCATCGAGTCCCCCCTGGGTCGTGGCTGGGTTGGATCGCCGATCGTACCGGGGGTCGGGCGGGCGCGGGGAACCGCGCTCCGGGCCCTGGATACTGGCAGCACCATGCTGCTGATCGAGCTAGCCCGAACCTCGGCCGCCGTGGCCGCCACCGCCAGCCGGCGGGAGAAGCAGCAGCTCCTGGCGGCCACGCTGCGGGGGCTGGCGCCCGACGAGATCGAGCCGGCCGTGGGCCTGCTGATGGGGGCGCCCCGCCAGGGTTCGCTCGGGGTGGGATGGGCCACGGTGTCACGGCTGCAGGTGGAACCGGCGGCCGAACCGTCGCTGCCGATCCTGGCCCTCGACACCCTGCTGAGCGAGCTGGTGGCCACGTCGGGGCCGGGCTCGGTGAAGGCCCGGGACCTGCTGCTCGGCGCCTTCCTGGCCCGGGCCACGGGCGACGAGCACGAGCTCGTGCGCCGCATCCTAATCGGCGATCTGCGACAGGGCGCCCTCCAGGGGGTGCTGACCGACGCCGTGGCTCTGGCCGCCGAGGTGAAGGCGGCCCCGCTGCGGCGGGCGGTGATGCTCCAGGGCGACCTGGGCCGGGCCGCCCGCATCGCCCTGGTCGAGGGGGCCGAGGCCCTGGCCGCGGTGCAGCTCGAGGTGGGGCGCCCGATCCACCCCATGCTGGCCTCGACCGCGGCCGATGTGGCGGCGGCGGTGGAGGCGTTGGGGGGAACGGCCCAGGTGGAGTGGAAGCTCGACGGGGCCCGGGTGCAGGTGCACGTCGAAGGCGACGAGGTGGCCATCTACACCCGCAACCTGAATCCGGTGACCGACCGGCTGCCCCACGTGGTCGGGTGGGCCCGATCGCTCGATTGCCGCAGCGCCATCCTCGACGGCGAGGTGCTGGGCTTCCACACCGACGACGACGGTCGTGACGCCGGGCCCCGGGCGTTCCAGGACACGATCGCCACCTTCGCCACCCAGGCCGCCACCCCCGGTGCGGGGGCCGCCGGAGGGGCCGGCGGGTTCCTCGTCCGCCCCTACTTCTTCGATCTGATGGCCCTCGACGGCCGGAGCCTGATCGACGAGCCACTCCACCTCCGCTCGGCGGCGCTGGGGGAGCTGGTGGGCGATCGGCGGATCCCGGCGGTGGTGGCCACCTCGCCCCAGGAAGCCGCCGCCCATCTGGAATCGGCCCTGGCCAACGGGCACGAGGGGGTGATGGTGAAGTCGGTCGACGGCCGCTACGAGGCGGGTCGGCGGGGCAAGAGCTGGCTCAAGGTGAAGCCGGTCCACACCCTGGATCTGGTGGTGCTGGCCGCCGAATGGGGCCACGGCCGCCGCCGGGGCTGGCTGTCGAACCTGCACCTCGGGGCCCGCCACCCCGACACGGGTGAGCTGGTGATGGTGGGCAAGACGTTCAAGGGCCTCACCGACGAGCTGCTGGCGTGGCAGACCGAGCAGTTCCTGGCCCGCAAGGTGGGCGAGGACGCGAGCGGCCACACCGTGTTCGTGGCCCCCGAGCTGGTGGTGGAGATCGCCCTCGATGGGGCCCAGCGGTCCCCCCGGTACCCGGGCGGGGTGGCGCTCCGGTTCGCCCGGGTGAAGGGCTACCGGCCCGACAAATCCCCGGCCGAGGCCGACACCCTCGACGCCGTGCGAGCGCTGCTGTAGCCCTCCCGGTCAGGCCAGCGACTCGGCGGCGGCGGCCGCCGCTTCGGCCTTAGCCTCGTCGCTCTGGCCGGCGTTGAGCGTGGTGGAGGTGCGCAGGGGCAGCTCGTCCAGCACGAGGGCCAGGACGAACACGACGACGGCGACGGGGATGGCGGCCAGGAACACGGCGCCCACGGCGTGGGCCATGGCCTCCTGTACCAGACCCTTGAGCGGCTCCAGCAGGTTGTGGATCTCGGCCGGGCGGTCGGCCAGGGTCTTGGCCGTCGTGCCCTCGGGCAGCGTCGTGGTGCTGGCCACCACGTTCAGCCGGCCGTCGAAGCGGGCCCGGAGCACGGCGCCGAACACAGCGATGCCGAACGTGCCGCCCAGCGTGCGGAAGAAGGTGACGGCGGCCGTCACCACCCCCAGGTCCTTCAGCTCCACCGCGTTCTGGGAGGCGGTGGACATGACCGGCAGGGCCATCCCCAGCGCCACCCCGGTGGCCAGCATCAGGACGGCGATGTGCCAGGTGCTCCACAGGGCGTCGAGGCGGGACAGGAGGATCACGTCGGCGATGAGCACCCCGGTGCCGATCACCACCCAGTGCTTGTACTTGCCGTTTCGGGTGGTGAGGCGGCCGGTGATGATGGCGGCGATGCTCATGCCGGCGGCGTTGGGCGCCAGCATCAGGCCCGACTCGGTGGCGGTGAAACCCTTCACGCCCTGCATGAACAGGGGGATGAAGGCCGAGGCGGCGTAGAACACCGGTCCCAGCAGGAAGCTCAGGGCGAACAGGGTGGCCACCACCTTGTTGCCGAACAGGCGCAGCGGCAGGATCGGCTCGGCCACCCGGTTCTCCCAGACCAGGAACACGGCCAGCAGCACGAGCGCCCCCAGCCCCAACCCGATGATCTGGCCCGAGCCCCAGGCGTAGGTGTCGCCGCCCCACACGCTGGCCAGGATCAGGCAGATCACACCGGCCACCAGGACCGTGGCGCCCACGAGGTCGAGCCGGGCCTCCCGCCGGGTCGAGGGCAGGTGGAGGGTGACGGCGGTGACGGCCAGGGAGGCGACGCCGATGGGGAGGTTGATGGTGAAGATCCAGCGCCAGCCGATGCTGTCGGTGATGAGGCCGCCCACCAGGGGGCCGATCACGCCGGCGGTGGCGAACATCCCGGCGAAGTAGCCGATGTACCGTCCCCGCTGTCGGGGAGGCACGAGATCGCCCACGATGCCGAAGCACAGGGCGTAGAGGCCACCGCCGCCGATGCCCTGCACCAGGCGGCCGACGATGAGTGGCAGCATGGAGGGGGCCAGGCCGCACATGAGCGAGCCGATCAGGAAGATCACCACGGCCAGCTGGAACATGCGGCGCCGGCCGTAGAGATCGCCGATCTTGCCCCACAGCGGGGTGGAGGCGGTGGAGGTGAGCAGGTAGCCCACGATCACCCAGGACAGGTACTCCAGACCGCCCAGGTCGGTCACGATGGCAGGCAGCGCGGTGGCCACGATCGTCTGGTCGATGGCGGCGATGAACATGCCCACCATGAGCCCGGACAGTGACAGCATGATCTGGCGGTGGTTCAACGAGGCGCCCACCTCGTGGGTGAACCGGCCCGAGGTGTCCTTGGTTGCCATCGGACCAAGATACTTAGAGGCACTAACAAAGCTCAAGCCGGCGGATCGCAGCGGCTGGGAAACGGCTCGGACCCGGCAGGATGGGGCCATGATCGATCTGCGCTCCGACACCGTCACCCGCCCGTCGCCAGCCATGCGGGACGCGATGGCGGCAGCCGAGGTGGGCGACGACGTGTGGGGCGACGATCCCACGGTGACGGCCCTGGAGCGGGCGGCGGCCGAGCTGCTGGGCAAGGACGCCGGGGTCTACGTGCCGTCGGGCACCCAGAGCAACCTGTGCGCTCTGATGGCCCACTGCCAGCGGGGCGACGAGTACATCGTGGGCGACAACGCCCACACCTATCGCTACGAGGCCGGGGGCGGGGCGGTGCTGGGGTCGATCCAGCCCCAGCCGGTGCGGATGCTCGACGACGGGCGGCTCGACCTGGACCATGTGGCGGCCGTGGTCAAGCCGGCCGACAGCCACTTCGCCCGCAGCCGGCTCCTGTGCCTGGAGAACACCCACGACGGCAAGGTGCTCCCGCTGGAGCACCTGGCCCAGGCGGCCGAGCTGGCCCGGAGCCGGGGCCTGGGGCTGCACCTCGACGGGGCGCGGCTGTGGAATGCGGCGGTGGCGCTGGGGGTGACCCCGGCGGCCGTGGCCGAGGTGTTCGACACGGTGTCGGTGTGCCTGTCGAAGGGGCTGGGGGCCCCGGTGGGCTCGGTGCTGGTGGGGCGGGCCGACCTGGTCGACTCGGCCCGGCGGTGGCGCAAGATGCTGGGGGGCGGGATGCGCCAGGCCGGCGTGATCGCGGCCGGCGGGCTCTACGCCCTGGAGCACAACATCGAGCGCCTGGCCGACGACCACGCCAACGCCGAGCGGCTGGCCGAGGGGTTGGCCAAGATCGACGGTGTGATCGTGACCGGGCAGAACACGAACATGGTGTTCACAAGGTTCGACGACGCCGTCGATCCCCAGCCGGTGCGGGAGGCCCTGGCGGCCAACGACATGCTCGTCGCCATCAACGGCCAGGCCAGCCGTATGGTCACCCACCTCGACGTGTCCGGCCCCGACATCGACGCCGTCTGCACCGTCGTCGCCGGCGCCCTGGGCTGAA
>JAWKIL010000006.1:0-35000 GCA_041394285.1 Acidimicrobiales bacterium
GGCCTTCGAGCCGCCGGTCTACTGCTACCACGAGATCGTCCACAACAAGCTGGTGGTCGACCGCTTCGTGGAGCGGGGTGTCGTCTTCGTCGACGACATCGCCGACGTGCCCCCGGGCCGGCCCATCATGCTGTCGGCCCACGGCTCGGCCCCGGCCGTGGTGGCCGCCGCCCGGGAGCGGGGCAGCTATGTGGTCGACGCCGTCTGCCCCCTCGTCACCAAGGTGCACCACGAGGTCAAGGTCCGGGCCGGCAAGGGCTACCAGATCGTCTACATCGGCCACGAGGGCCACGAGGAGGCGGTGGGAACCATGGCCGTCGCCCCCGACGCCATCCACCGGGTTGAGACGGTGGCCGAGGTGGAGGCCCTGCCCGAGTTCACCCAACCCACGGCCCTGCTGGCCCAGACCACGCTCAGCCACCGGGACTGGGCCGACGTGGCCGAGGCGGCCAAGGCCCGCTTCCCCGAACTGTTCACCCCCGGCCGCAGCGACCTGTGCTTCGCCACCACCAACCGCCAGTCGGCCCTGATGGCGGTGGCCGACCGGTGCGACGCCTTCGTGGTGATCGGCTCGGCCAACTCGTCCAACACCAAGGCCCTGGCCAAGCTGGCCACCGAGGCCGGCTGCGCCCGGGTGTTCCGGGTGAACGGGCCCGATGAGCTGCCCGCCGATCTGCACGGCACCGTGGGGGTGACGGCCGGAGCGTCGGCCCCGGAAGACGTGGTGCAGGCCGTGATCGACTTCCTGCGGCCGGTCCACGGGGTGGAGGAGGTGCCGATCACGAACGAAGACGAGTACTTTCCCCCGCCCCGCAACCTGCGGGAGCTGCTGACCTCCCTCGACGTGGTGGCCACGCTCGCCCTCGGCGGACCGGTGAGCGCCGGCCCTGCCCTCAACGACCGCCAGATCGACGCCTCCGACGTCCTCAGCGAGCTGTAGCCCCGCCGGCATCGGTGTCGGAGGCGCTGTCCCGCCCCACCGACCGGGCGCTAGGCGCCGGCCCGGATCTGGGCTTCGTCGAACAGCGCCTGTAGGGAGTCGTGCAGCTCCTGGGTCACCCGGCGGATCTCCGATCGTTTCACCCGCTCCCCAGCGGCCCTGGTCACAGGCCGGATCGGGGGGCCGATCACCATCGTCACCTTGCGGGGCCGGATGTACTTCGCCCCCTTGGGCATGGCCCGCTCCGTGCCCCCGATACCCACCGGCACGATCGGCACCCCGGTACGGCAGGCCAGGAAGGCGGCACCCTCCTTGAGCGGCTGGATCAGGGGGCCCTGCTGGCGGGTGCCCTCGGGGAACACGGCCAGCGGCTCGCCGTTGTTCAACACCCACTCCGCCAGCCGCAACGCCTGGCGGTCGGTGGCCGAGCGCTCGACCGGGAAGCCGCCCATGGCCCGCAGGAACCAGCCCAGTCCGGGAACCTTGAAGTAGTTCTCCGCCCCCATGTACCGCAGCACCCGGGGCCCGACCAGCGAGACCACCGGTGTATCGAGGATCGAGCGGTGCCCCCCGGGGGCCAGCACGAATCCGCCGGTGGCCGGCAGGTTCTCCCGCCCGATCACCTCGATCCGGAAGGCCGCCCGCATGACGAGGCGGAGCAGGAACCGCAGCACCCGGTAGGTCGCCCGGGCCGCCCCCTGCAGGGCCAGACCACCGTCGGGGCCGCCGGCCGGCAACGGCGGCACCAGATGCATCGCCGGGCGGGCCGGGGCCTGCGGCTCGTCGCCGTCGTCGTCGGCGCCGTTGCCCCCATCGACCCGTTCAGGCACGGAGTGCCTCGAGAAGCGCGGCCACCACCTCGTCGATCGAGAGGTCGGTGGTGTCGAGCAGCACAGCGTCGTCGGCCTGGCGCAGGGGATCGGCCCGGCGCTGGGAGTCCAGCCGGTCGCGCCGGGTGAGGGCGTCGGCCACCTTCGATTCGTCGACGGTGTTCTCGTCGCGCGCCCGCCGGGCGGCCCGGGCCTCGGTGGAGGCTGTGAGGTAGACCTTCAGGTTGGCGTGGGGGAACACGACGGTACCGATGTCTCGCCCTTCGAGCACTCCCCCACCCCGCTTGCGGGTCCATTCGCGCTGGCGGGCCACCAGCTCGGCCCGGACGTCGGGGTTGGCGGCCACGATCGACACGGCCTGCGACACCTCGGGCCCCCGGATGGCGACGGTGGCGTCGACCCCGTCGACGGTCACCGTGCCGTCGGCTTCGATCTCGATCGACACCTCCCGGGCCAGTCGGGCCACGGCCTCGCTGTCGGCCGGATCGACATGTCGGGCCAGGGCGGCGAGGGTGACCGACCGGTACATGGCACCGGTGTCGAGGTACTCCAGGTCCAGCGCCTGGGCCAGGCGGCGGGCCACCGTCGACTTGCCGGACCCGGCCGGACCGTCGATGGCGATCACCGTCAACTCGGAGTCGGATGCCGACAAGCGCACCTCCTCGTGATCGGGTGAACCGCCGAACACCGGGCTCATCTCCGGCCCCGTCGCCGGGTTGCGTCGCTCCTCAGCCAAGGGACCGCACCGATGGCCGGTAGCCCCGGGCCATCAGGCCTCCCATGAACCGCTCGGAGCGGGACTCGTCGACCACCATGATCATCACGCCCTGACGACCTTCCCCGGAGTGACTCAACTCCAAATCGAAAATGTTGACATCGAGCTCGGACGCCAGCGTGGCGATGGCGGCGATCTCACCTGGCCGGTCGGGTATGGCGACGGCCAGCTCCACCAGGTTGTCGGACGGGCCGAACCCCACCGGCAGGTTGATCCGGGCCGCCCGGGCCCGGGTCAGCAGGGCCAGGATGCCATCCCGGTCCCGGTTCGCCACCAGGTCCCGCACCTCGCTCAACGCCTCGACCAGCCGGTCCAGTCCCTCGACGATGGCCCGGGAGTTGGCGAGGCAGATGTCGGGCCAGATCGAGGGCCGTCCGGCCGAGATCCGCGTCATGTCCCGGAAGCCGCCGGCGGCCAGCCGCAGCAGGGCCCGATGCTCCACCGAGGAGGCGTCGGCCAGGTTCATGAGCGACGCCGCCGTGAGGTGGGGGACGTGGCTGACCTGGGCCACCAGCTCGTCGTGGACGTCGGGCGGCAGGGCGATCGTCTCGGCCCCGATGCTGCGGACCATGGCCCGGACGGTGGCGAAGGCGTCTTCGTCGGTGGTCTCGGTGGGGGTCAGCACCCACATGGCCCCTGCGAACATGTCTTCCCGGGCCCCGGCCAGGCCGTCCTGCTCCGAGCCGGCCATGGGGTGGCCCCCCACGAACCGGGGGTGGGGGACGGCCTCGCAGACGTCGGCCTTGGTGGACCCGACGTCGGTGACGGCGGCCTCGGGGCAACGCTCCAGAGCGTCGAGGGCCAGCTCGGGAATCGCCCCCACGGGCGTGGCGATGACCACCAGCTCGCTGGCCCGATCGAGACCGACCTCGTCGGCCGCCCCCACCCGGATCGCCTGGGTGGCCACCTCGGGATCCTGATCGACGACCGACACCGTCCACCCCTGCTTACGCAAGGCGATTCCCACCGACCCGCCGATCAGGCCGGCTCCGATCACCGTGGCCCGACGGGTCATCAGAGCGCCTCGTCGCCCGGCTCGGCCAGCTCGGGACGGAGCCGGGTGGCGCCCCGGAGGAAGGCGTGGCGCAGCTCGGACCGGGGCCGCTCGGTGTCGATGTGGGCCAGCAGGCGAACGCAGCGTTCCAGCGACCCCTCCACGTCCATCTCCTGGCCGCACATGAGCGGTACCTCGGTGAGCCCCATGGCCCGGGCGGCGGCCGCCGGGGCGATCGTGCGCAGATCCTTGGTGGCGGTGAAGAAGATGCTGATCACCGCGTCGCGGGTGAGGCCGTTGCGCTCGAACAGCACGGTGAGCAGCTGGGTTGTGCGCTGGAGGATCTCGGCCGGGTCGTCGGCATCGACGGTGATCGCTCCTCGTAACCCGCGTACGGCCATGGCGCCGAATCGTATCGGCCGCGCCGGGGCCAGCGGCGGGCCGCGGGCCGCCCCGACCGGGCGGCCCCACGCTCAGGCGTCACCGGTGACCTGGGTGACGGCCCGCTGGAGATCGAGCAGCTCGGACCGGGTCAGAGGGCGCCAGGCGCCGGGAGCGAGGCGGGAATCGGTCAACGGGCCGATACGGGTGCGGACCAGGCGCAGCACGGGGTGGCCGACGGCCTCGCACATGCGCCGGATCTGGCGGTTGCGGCCCTCATGGATCGTGATGCGCAGCAACCCGGGGGCGACCACGGCCGCCTTGGCCGGGGCGGTGATGCCGTCGTCGAGCTCAACTCCCTGGCGCAGGGTGCGAAGGGCGCCCGCCCCGGGGCGGCCCCGCACGTGGACCAGGTACTCCTTGTCCACCCCGAACGAGGGATGGGTGAGCCGGTGGGCGAGGTCGCCGTCGTTGGTGAGCAGGAGCAGGCCCTCGGTGTCGAGGTCGAGGCGGCCCACCGGGAACACCCGGGGCTCGGCCGGCACCAGGTCGACGACGACGGGCCGGTCGTGGGTGTCCTGGGCCGTGGTGACGACCCCGGCCGGCTTGTTCAGGAGGTAGGTGACGGTGTCGACCGCAGTGGAGATCACTGCACCGTCGACCGCGATCTCGTCGCCGGGGCTGACCCGGGCGCCGAGCACGGCCACCCGGCCGTTCACCGTGATCCGGCCCTCGTCGATCAGCAGCTCGCACACGCGTCGCGAGCCGAGACCCACCCGGGCCAGCACCTTCTGGAGGCGCTCCCCCTCCGTCGACAGCTCCACTCCGGGGTCGGTACCCGCCCCAGCGTCATCCCGGTCGTCTGATCCATCGCCCGCCTGGTCGCTCACGCTAGGAGCCTGCCGATCGATCAGGCTCGATCGGCACCGACCCGGTCCCCGCTCCCGGCGCCGGCGCGTGCGCCGGCGGATCGGTGAGGTCGATGGCGGGCCGGAGATCGACCTCGGGCGGTGAGGTCAGCTCCGGTCCTGATCCCGCAACCGGCGGAACGGCCGTATCAGCCGGTCCAGCCAGGCCCGGGCCCCTCGGGCCGGCGGTGGCGCCGCCGACGGGCGGCTGGTGCCCGGCGGGGTCAGGTCCGGCTGGTACGGCCGTTCCGCCGGGCTCCCCGGCCGGGCCGTCGAGCCGCGGCCCGGGGTGGGCGACGGGATCGCCGCTCCCCGCCGGGGTGGCGTCAGGCTGCGGCGCAGGCCGGCCGTCGAGCGTCGGGGCTGGGGCGGAGGCACCCGCCGGCCCGTCGACCTCGACGGCGTAGCCGCTTTCGGGCTCGTGACGGGCCGGGACCGGCTGGTCGGGACGTCCGGCGGCCGCAGGGGCGTGTCCGGGCCCGGTGCCGGCTCGGGCCGCGGGGCCCGGTCCGCCAGCGCGGTCGGATCGGGCCCAGGGCGCGGGTCGGCCGACGTCGTGGCCCGGTCGGGCCGTTGGGTCCGGTTGGCCAGAGGGGCTGCCGGATCGGTCTGAGGCGTCCGGTGGCGCGGGGCGGCCGGCGGGATCCGGTTGGTCGGCGAAGCCACCGTCGAGGCCGGATCGGGGCCGCTCGGCATCGGCGGGGTGTCCGGCTCCGGCGCCAGCCACCGGGGTAGACGCCGGGTCAGCCAGTTCGGGCTCGCCGCCACCAGCTTGGAGGCCCGCCGGCTGGCCACCTGGGCCCATCGGGCGCTCGACACGGTCGGCACCGCTTTTCGGCGACGCCTGCGCGTCGACCACCACCCCCTCGGGCGCGACCACGACGGCCTCGGAGGTCGTCGTGTCCGACGCCCCCGTCTGCTCCGCCGCTCGCTCGTTCCCCGGCTCCGCCGTCACCGGCGCCGCCTCGTCCTCCACCACGTCGCCGGCCACGACCGCCGCCGATTCCCCCGCCGCCACCTCAGCCTCGGCCTCCGGCGCCTCGGTGTCTGGGGCCTGGATCTCACGCCGGGAATCCGGCGACTCCCCGTCGGTCCCAGCGTCCGCTGCCTCCGCCGGCGGTTGCTCGCCGCCCCCGGCCTCCGCGGCCAGCTCGGGCTCGACCTCCGACGGCTCCGCCGACGGCTCAGCCTCGGCCGCCGGCTCCTCGACCACCTGCCCGTCGGCCGCTTCGGCCTCGTCGCCCTGGGGCGGCGCCGCAGCTTCGGCCTCGGGCTCGTCGGCCTCGGGTGGGGTCGGCGGCCGGGCCGGGCCGGGGTCGTCGCCGCCGACGGCACCTACCAGGTCGGGGTCGAGGTCGACCTTGAGCGTCTGCTCCAGGGCCTCGACCACCTCGGCCGACGGCACGAAGTCGCCCAGAGCCGGCAGATCGGCCACGGTGTTGATCCCCAGACGCTCCAGGAACATCGAGGTGGTCCCGAACAGCACGGCCTGGCCGGCCCCGGTGTCCCGCCCCACCTCGTCGACGTAGCCCCGCTGCACCAGCGTGCGCAGCACGGCGTCGACGTTCACCCCTCGGATGGCGCTGACCTGGGCCCGGGAGATCGGCTGCTTGTAGGCCACGATGGCCAGGGTCTCGAGCGCGGCATTGGACAGCTTGGAGCTCTGGCCGTCCATGGCGAACCGCTCCACGTAGGGCGCCATGTCGGGATGGGTCTGATACCGCCAACCGCCGGCCACTTTCACCAGCTGGAAGCCGTGGTTGGCCTCCTCGTAGCTGTCGGCCAGGGCGTGGCACAGCAGCTCCACGTGCTCCACCGGCACCTCGAGCAGCTGGGCCAGCAGGGAGGCCGGCGTGGGATCGGTGGCCACCAGGAGGATGGCCTCGATGGCCCGGCGGGTCTCGACGATCCCGATCTCGGTGAACGTGGCCAACAGCTCGGGCTCCACCTCGTCGAGATCGGGCTCCCGCTGCCCGTCGGCCGGCTGCGGCTGCGGCTGCTGGGCGGCGGAGGCCGACTCCGGTTCCGGGGCCGCGCCGTTCTCGCCGTTGTCCGCCGCCTGTTCGTCTTCCATGGGGAGCCTTTCAGCCCTCGTAGTCGTCGGCGCCGGCCAGCGCCATCTCCCGGCCCTCGGCCGAGCCGATCCAGGTCACGGTCAGCTCGCCGAAGCTCGTCACCTGCTCCAGTTCCACCAGGCCCTGCTTGAACAGCTCCAGCACGGCGAGGAAGCGTACGACCACCTCCACCCGCTCGGTCAGCCCCTGGGTGAGACTGCGGAACGAACGCGGCCCGGAGGTGGGCAGCAGCTCCAGGAACTCGGCGATGGCGTCGCTCACGTTGGCCTTCACCGGCGTGACGTGGGCCAGCGACAGCTCCGGCTTGGGCTTGGCCGTGACCGCCCGCAGGAACGCCGAGCGCAACTTGGCTCCGGTGACGCCAGCCAGCGGATCGGGGCTGAGGTCGAGGAACTGGTCCTCCAGACCGGCCCGGCGGGGCACCGACAGCGCCGCCGTCTCGATCATCGCCTCCAGCACCTGGGCCGCATCCTTGAACGTCTTGCATTCCAGCAGCCGGGCCAGCAGCAGGTCCCGCTCCTCCCACAGACCGAGCTCCTCGTCGAGGTCGATCGAATCGTCGTGGGGCAGCAGCCGGCGACACTTCAGCTCGATCAGGGTCGCCGCGATCAGGAGGAACTCGGTTGCGACCTCGAGGTCGCACTCCTTGCGGTTCGACAGCTCCGCCAGGTAGGCGTCCACGATCTCGGACAGGCGGATCTCGTAGAGATCCACGTCGTCCTTGAGGATCAGATGGAGCAGCAGATCGAAGGGACCTTCGAACGCTTCGACCTGAACTTGAAATGACATCGTTGTGATTCTAGCCCTCTCTCGAAGGCTCCGTCCCGCACAGACACGGCGACGTCTCGAAACCCGGGAGAATCTCGATGCCGCGGACCGCTTCCGACCTCTAGTCTACGCAGTCATGACCACCCAGACGCGCCCCCGGGCTTTCTCCGGGATCCAACCGACAGGAGCCCTCCACCTGGGCAACTATCTGGGCGCGATCCGAAACTGGGTGAAGATGCAGCAAACGACCGACGGTATCTACTGCGTCGTGGACCTTCATGCCCTCACCGTGCCCCGGGCGCCGGGCGAGATCCGCCAGGCCACGCTGGAAATGGCGGCCGACCTGCTGGCCATCGGGATCGACCCCGAGCAGTCGATCCTGTTCGTCCAGAGCCAGGTCCGCGAGCACTCCGAGCTGGCGTGGCTGCTCCAGTGCACCGCCGCCTACGGCGAGCTGCAGCGAATGACCCAGTTCAAGGAGAAGCGGGAGCACGCCGAGTTCATCTCCGCCGGCCTGTTCACCTACCCCGCCCTCCAGGCGGCCGACATCGTGCTCTACGACACCGACGTGGTGCCGGTGGGCGACGACCAGCGCCAGCACCTGGAGTTCACCCGCGACGTCGCCATCCGCTTCAACAGCCGCTACGGCGAGGTGCTGAAGGTGCCCGAGCACCGGATCCCCGAGGCCGGGGCGAGGATCATGGACCTCCAGCACCCCGAGAACAAGATGTCGAAGTCGGCCGACTCGCCGATGGGCACGGTGCTGCTGACCGACGTCCCGGCCGACATCGAGCGGAAGTTCAAGCGGGCCGTCACCGACAACGACGCCGAGGTCCGCTACGACCCGGCCAATAAGCCGGGGGTGTCGAACCTGCTCACCGTGCTGGCCGTGTGCACCGACACCGACCCCGACAAGGTGGCCGAGAACTACAGCCAGTACGGCCCGCTCAAGGCCGACGCCGCCGCCGCCCTGATCGAGATGCTCCGCCCCATCCAGGAGCGGCGGGCCCAGCTCGACCCGGCTTCCACCGCCGAGCTGCTCCACATCGGCTCCACCAAGGCCCGCGACATCGCCACCACCGTGATGGCCCGGGTCCGGGCCGCCGTCGACCTCGTCGACTGAGCGTCGCCCTTGCGGCGACCCGGGGCTTCGCTTGGCCGCGACCCGGGCGCTGCAGGGCGCGTCAGAGCAGGAAGGCCAGATTGTCGAAGTGGCGCTCGACCTCCAGGAGGTCGATGCGCTTGCAGACGATGGCCCAGTCGAACGGCGCGCCGGCCTCCCCCACCGGGCGCAGGCGATACGTGACCCGGGCCGGGAGCACGAGCAGCGGTGCACCCACACCTCGGGTCTCGTGGAGCACCTGGACCGACTCGACCAGCAGCTCCCCGTCGCCGTCCGGCTCCTCCACCAGCCCCAGGTTGGTGACGGCCCGCAGGGTGCGTGACGGGGGGTCCTGGGCCGTCTCCTTGCCCGACAGCAGCCGGGTGACCCGGGCCCGGAGCTGGGGCAGGTGGTCGTAGATGATCGACACGTGACAGGCCGGGTCGGCCTCGCCGGACCGCCCCGGGACCCACAGCAGGCCGTCGGGGGCGAACAGCCCGAGCCACTCCTCCAAGCGGCGGGCATCGAGCAGGGCCGCCTCGTGATGGACGAGGTCGACCACCGAGGGATCGAGCGGCGACCGGCCCATCGTCAGCCCGCCATCTCGGCCAGCCAGCGCCGGTAGAAGCTGCGCTGCGGGCCCTCGTCGGTCATGTGACCGACGCGGCTGCCGTCGGGCTCGCGGGTCTCACGGGCACGGCCCCGCTCGAACGTGAGCCACTCCACCTGCTCCACCGCCAGGCCCTCCTGAACCCGGCGGAACATCTCCAGATCGCCCGGCACCCCACCCCCGGCGGGGCCGTAGAACCCTTCGTGGCCCCGCAACCGTTCGGCGTTGAGGGTGCGGGCCAGATCCCCGCCCTCGGGTGTGCCGTCGCCGTCGAACAGGATGGGGAACAGCACCACCTCGGTCCGGTCGACGGCCACCGGCTGCACCACGCGGGCGTGGTACTGGATGAACAGCAGGTTGGGGTACACCAGCAGGTTGAATCCGAGCCCGCCGGAGGTGCGGATGACGTCCCGGGCCCGGTCGGGGCCCAACCGGTCCTCCAGGACGGCCCGGTGGGCCCGCCCCTGGGGGGTGGCCGCCGCCCGCCGCTCGAATGGGTCGGCCATCACCGGGCGTTGGTCGAGCAGGGCGTGGCCGTTGCCCAGGTCGACCGAACGGCACGGGGAGCTCCCGGCGAACATTCGCAGCGCCTTGTTGTCGGGCGCCGCCCCCTCCAGGAAGGCGAGGTGGACGAAGTTGGCGTGGTAGCCGTCGACCCCGTTCTCGCTCTGGATCTTCCAGTTCCCCGGGTAGCTGTAGCGGCTCTCCCCCGGCGCTCCCAGCACCAGCCGGCCGCTGGGGCTGAGGTCGACCAGCAGGTCGAGGTAGGCGGCGGCGTTGCCCAGATGCTCCACCAGGCTCGGCCCGTGGGGGGCCAGCGAGGCGAACACGAACCCCTGGTAGCTGGCGACCCGGGCCGGACGGCCGAGGGTGAAATCGTCGGCCGAGATGTCGGGGTCGTCGTAGCCGTCGGCGTAGGTGAAGCCCACCAGGGTGCCGTCGGGCCGGAACGACCACCCGTGGTAGGGGCAGCGGAAGAACCGGTTCTGGCCCCGCCGCTCCTGGCACACCGTGGCCGCCCGGTGGGTGCACCGGTTGAGCAGCACGGCCACCTGGCCGGCGTCGGTGCGGGTGAGGATCACCGGCGTCCGACCGATCAGGGTCGAGGTGAAAGACCCGGGTTCCGGGATCTCGCTCTCGTGGCCCACGTACACCCAGGTGCGGCCGAAGATGGCGTCCATCTCGGCCGCGAACAGGGCGGGATCGGTATAGATCCGGCGGTGGACGCGGTGCGGGGTGTCGGGGTCGGCCTCGGGGCACAGCACCAGCGACCCGACGTCGGCCGCCGCCTGGTTCGATCCGTGCATACGGTCCCCCCTTCGCACGAATGCCTCTGGCCCCAGACGCTAATGGGGATCGACCACCTGTGTCCTGTTGGGATGGAGGCTGGTTGCTGTGAGCCGCTGGCTGGTTAGCACTCTCGGACGCTGGGTCTTGAGCCCTAGGGCTAGATCGTGCGCCAGCTGGTTGGTGAGGTGGGCTGTGATGGCTGGTGGGATGGCGTGCCGGTGAGCACTGAACCATTAGCGGGCTGCTGGCTGCCTTCGGCTTTGTCGTCATCGGAGGTTGAGGAGGTAGGAGATGGGAGAGGTGTTCGTCGGCCTGGACTGGGCCGAGGACCATCACGACGTCCATGTCGAAGACGGAGCAGGACGGAAACTGGCCGCAGCCCGGATCCCGGAAGGAGTGGTGGGGTGGCGCGGTTCCACGACCTCCTCGCCGCTCATGCCGAGGACCCCGCTGGGGTGTTGATCGCGACCGAGACCGATCGGGGTCTGTTCATCACTGCGTTGATCTCGGCCGGGTACCGGGTGTTGGCGGTGAACCCGTTGTCGGTGGCCCGCTACCGGGAACGACACACCACCTCGGGCGCCAAGTCCGACCCGGGGATGCCAAGATTCTGGCTGATCTGGCCCGCACCGACGCCCACAACCACCGTCTGGCGGCCGGTGACAGTGAGCTGAGTGAAGCGGTCAAGGTGTTGGCCCGGTCGCATCAGTCGTTGATCTGGGCCCGGCAACGTCAGACCAATCAGCTCCGCTCCACCCTGCGGGAGTTCTACCCCGCCGCCCTGGACGCCTTCGCTGAGCTGGGCGGACGCGACGCTGGCGGTGTTGGCCATCGCCCCGAACCCCACCTTGGGCCGGCAGTTGTCCTGGGCCAAGATCGCCTCCGCTCTGCGGCGAGGCGGGCGACAACGCCGGATCGACGAACGCGCCGTTGAGATCCAAGCGGCGTTGCGGACTGAGCATCTTCAGGCTGCTCCGCTGGTGGCTGACGCCATGGGAGCGACCGTGGCGGCGTTGGTGGCGGTGATCACGATCTGCGATCCAGATCCTCGAGCCGAGCACGACTCTGGTCGACCAGATCCAGATCCTCGAGGCCGAGCTGGCTGACCGTTTTGAGCAACACCCGGACGCTGAGATCATCCGTTCCTGCCAGGACTGGGGATGACACTCGGCGCCCGGGTGCTGGGCGAGTTCGGGGACGACCCGAACCGCTATGCCAACCCCAAGTCTCGCAAGAACTACTCCGGGATGTCACCCATCACGAAGGCTTCCGGCAAGCAGCGGGTCGTGCTGGCCCGCTACGCCCGCAACCGGCGCCTGGCCGACGCCTGCTACCAATGGGCCTTCGCTGCGCTGACCGCCAGTCCCGGCGCCCGGGTCTACTACGACCAACGACGCGCCGGCGGTGACACCCACCACCGGGCCCTACGAGCACTCGGAAACCGTCTCGTCGGCATCCTCCACGGCTGCCTTCACCACCGAGCTCTCTACGACGAACACACCGCCTGGGATCACCGACAACCCCAACCCGAACAACAAGCCGCTTGACAGTTCCGCCCGTGGGATGTCTAGCCCACGGGCTGCAGGGCGGCCCACACCCGCTCGGGGGTGAGCGGCGTCTCCAGGTGGCGGACCCCGAGGTGGGCGACGGCGTCGATCACGGCGTTGTAGACGGCCGGGATGGACCCGATCGTGCCCGACTCACCCACCCCCTTGGCCCCCAGCGGGTTGACCCAGGTGGGGGTCTCGATGTGGTGCACCTCGTAGCTCGGCATCTCGGTGGTCGACACGATCATGTAGTCCATGAAGTTCGACGTGAGCAGGTTGCCCGACTCGTCGTACACGATCTGCTCGTACAGGGCCTGGGCCACGCCCTGGGCCAGGCCGCCGTGGACCTGGCCCTCGGCCAGCAGGGGGTTGATGATCGTGCCGGCGTCGTCCACCGCCACCAACCGGTCGAGGCGGACCCGCCCCGTCTCGGTGTCGACCAGCACGACGGCCAGGTGGGCCCCGCTGGGGAAGGTGGGCATGGGGGCCGAGAAGTCGGTGCCGGCGATCAGGGGCTCGGGAGCCTCGGCGGCCAGCTCGGCCCAGCCCAGGGCCGGCACGGGGCTGCCGACCACGTGGAACCGTCCGCCCTCGGCGTCGAACACCACGTCGCCCAGGGCCGCCTCCAGCTGGTCGGCGGCCCTGTTGCGGGCCTTCTCGATCAGGATGCCGGCCGCGTCGACCAGGGCCGAACCGGCCAGCTGGACCGATCGGGACCCGACGGTGAGCCCACCCCGGGCCACGGCGTCGGTGTCGCCGTGGACGACCTCGATGTCGTCCATCGCCACCCCGGTGTACTCCGACACGAGCATGGCCCAGGTCGTGTCGTGCCCCTGGCCCGACGGGGTGGCCCCGCTGGTCACCCGCATTCGCCCCCCGGGGAGCACCTCGATGGAGCCGAACTCGCCCCCGGGGCCGCCGGCGGTGATCTCCACGTAGGCGCCGAGGCCGATGCCCAGCACCTCGGTGGCCCCCTCGGCCCGGCGCCGGGCCTGCTCGGCCCGCAGATCGGCGTAGCCCGCCTTGTCCAACACCATCTCCAGGGCGGCGGGATAGTCGCCCGAGTCGTACTGGGTGCCGATGCCGGTGGTGTAGGGCTGGGTGAAGCGGGGCACCAGGTTGATGCGGCGGACCTCGGCCGGATCCATGCCGATCTCGGCGGCGAAGCGGTCGATCATCCGCTCGATGGCGACCGTGGCCTCGGGCCGGCCGGCTCCCCGGTAGGCGGTGGTCGACACCTTGTTGGTGACCACGGCGGTGCCGTTGAACCCGCAGTTGGCGATCTCGTAGACCCCGGTGAGCATCCGCTGGGTCATGCCGGCCAGGATGGCCCCGATGATGGGGTAGGCGCCGGCGTCCTGGAAGACGTCGAGCTGGTAGGCCGTGATCTTCCCGTCACGGGTGCCGCCCAGCTTGGCGTACTGGATCTGACCCCGGCCCTGGGGCATGGCGGCCACGTTCTCCGAGCGGGTCTCGGTCCACTTCACCGGGCGCCCCAGCTGGCGGGCGTACCAGGCCAGGGCCAGCTCCTCGGGGTAGGTGCGGCTCTTGGCTCCGAACCCGCCGCCCACGTCGGGCACCACCACCTGCACCTGGGCCGGCTCCAGGCCGTACACCGTGGCCAGCAGATCCCGGGTCGGGTGGGCCCCCTGGCAGGCCGACCAGTGGACGAGGCGGCCGTCGTCGGTCCACCAGGCGGCTCCGGCCCGGGGCTCGATGGGGGCGCCGGTGAGGCGCTGGTTGACGATCCGCTCCGACACGACCACCTCGCAGTCGGCGAAGTCGGCCTGGTGCTCGGAGCTCATCCGGTTGAGCACGTTGGTGCCGTGGTCGGGGAACAGGACCACCTCGTCGGTGGCCGACTGCTCCAGGTCGATCACCACCGGCAGCTCCTCGTAGTCGACGAGGACCAGCTCGGCGGCGTCGACCGCCGCCTCCCGGGTCTCGGCCAGCACGGCCACCATCGGCTGGCCCACGTAACGCACCACGTCGGCCGCCACGTAGGGGCGGCGCATCTCGGCCGGGAACATGGGGAACACGTTGGGGGCCAGGCCGAGGGCCTCGGTCACCTGGGCCCCGGTGAACACGCCGAGCACGCCGGGGGCCGCCTCGGCCTCGGCGGTGTCGACGTTGGTGACACGGGCGTGGGCCAGGATCGAGCGCACGTACACCAGGTAGGCCGGGCGCTCCAGCTTGAGGTTCTCGACATAGGTACCGCCGCCGGTGAGAAACCGTGGATCCTCACGGCGGACGACCTTGTTTCCGAGAATGCTCATCGCTCGTTGCCTCGTGTTCTGGCTGACGTCAGTTTTCCGTTCGACACCATACAGCGCCCCCTACCGCGCAGTCCCGGGTGACGCGCGGCACAGCGCGTCAGTCGTCGTCGCAGGACTTGAGGACGGCGCCGACCTCGGGCGGTACGGTCCAGCGGGCGGGGCGACGGTGGTGCTCCCGGGCCCAGGCCACGGTGAGCTCGTGGGCTCCGGCCGCCGCCAGCAGCTCGGCCCCCAATTCGGGGTGGCGGCGGTACTGCCCCAGGCGGCGGACCACGGCCAGCCGGCCGTTGTGAGCCCAGCGGACGGCCCGCTGCGGGTCGGGCCGGGCCCGTTCCAGCCCTTCCCACACCAGCGTGGCCCCCACCCGGCGGAAGGTGCCGAAGCCCGACACCACCTTGCCCACGTCGTGGAGCAGCGCGGCGGCCACCACCTCCCGGCCGGCATCGGGCCCGAGGTCGGCCACCACCGCCCGGGCCACCCCCACGGCATGGCGGCGGTCGGGGTTCGACATCCGCTGCCACAGCTCGCGCTCCCCCGGGACGAGGTGGGCCATGGCCCAGGCCTCGTCGGCCGGGGGCGGCGGCGCCGACGACAGCGACCCGAAGAACCGGCGGGCGAGATGAAGGCCCGGGATCACCAGCCCCGCTTGCGGGCGGCGGCCAGGATCCCGGCGATCGACTTGGCGTCGGTGATCCGCCCGTCGAGGGCCATGGCCACGGCCTCCGCCGCCGGCACCCGGGCCACCTCCATGAACTGCTCCTCCTCGCCTTCGAGGGCCTGGGGCACCTCGATGAGGTCGGTGGCGAGGTAGATCCAGCCGTACTCGTCGCAAAAGCCGGGTGAGTGGTAGACGTTGATCAGCAGATCCATCGCTCCGGCTTGGCGGCCCACCTCCTCGGCCAGCTCCCGGTGGGCCGTCACGTGCGGGGGCTCGTCGGCCACGTCGCGCTTGCCGGCCGGGATCTCCCACAGATCGGTGTCGATCGTCGCCCGGTACTGGCGGACGAGGAAGACATGGTCGCCGTCGGGACCGTCTTCCACCGGGACCACGGCCACCGCCCCCGGGTGGCGGACGATGTCCCGCTTGAACCGCTTGCCGTCGGGCCCCTCGAACTCGCCGCTGAGGACCCGGATGACGTAGCCCTCGTAGATCAGCTCCTCGCCGACGGGGCGGAACGGGCTGGCGCCGGCAACCGGCCGGGGCGCCGTCACCGGGCTCGGGCGGCCGAGCGGTTGACCGCCGCCGCCCGCTCGAACCGGGCCGGATCGTTCGTCTGGGCCCGCTCCAGCGCCGCCTCCACGAACGCCCGGAACAGGGGGGCCGGCCGGTCGGGGCGACTCTTCAGCTCCGGGTGGGCCTGGGTACCGATCCAGTAGGGATGGTCGGGCAGCTCGATGAACTCCACCAGCAGGTCGTCGGGCGAGGTGCCCGAGCAGCGGAACCCGGCCGCCTCGAACCGGGTGCGGTAGGCGGGGTTGAACTCGTAGCGGTGACGGTGGCGCTCGGTGACCACGGTCTCGCCGTAGATCTTGGCCACCTGCGACGTCTCGTCGAGCACCGCCACGTAGGCCCCCAGCCGCATGGTGCCGCCCTTGTCGGTGACCTGGTGCTGGGCCTCCATGAGGTCGATCACCGGCCACGGGGTGGTGGCATCGGCGGTGTTGAACTCGCTCGAGTTGGCCCCCGACATGTGGAGCACGTTGCGGGCGAACTCGATCGTCATCACCTGCATGCCCAGGCACAGCCCGAGGCAGGGCACCAGGTGCTCGCGGGCGAAGGAGGCGGCCTCGATCTTGCCTTCGATACCGCGGGGGCCGAACCCGCCGGGCAACACGATCCCGTCGAGGTGGCCCAGCTTCTCCTCCACCATCAGGCCCTGGACGTCTTCCGAGGCGATCCAGTCGATCTCGAGGGCCACCTCGTTGGCGATGGCGGCATGGCGGAGCGACTCGGCCACCGACAGGTAGGCGTCGGGCAGCCGCACGTACTTGCCCACGATGCCGATGCGCAGCGGCTTCCAGGCCCGCTCGGTGCGCTCCACCAGGGCCCGCCACTGCTCAAGATCCGGCTCCACCGGGCGCAGGCCCAGCACGTCGCACACGTAGGCGTCGAGGCCGGCCTCGTGCATGGTGAGCGGGATGGCGTAGAGGCTGTCGGCGTCGGGGGCGTTGATCACACCGTCCACCGGCACGTCGCACAGGTTGGAGATCTTCTCCCGCAGGCCATCGGAGATCGGCCGGTCAGACCGGCACACGATCACATCGGGCTGGACGCCCCGGCTGCGCAGCTCGGTGACCGAATGCTGGGTGGGCTTGGTCTTCAGCTCCGAGGCGGGGCCGATGAAGGGCACCAGGGTGACGTGGACGAAGCACACGTTCTGGCGGCCCACATCGAGCCGGTACTGGCGGATGGCCTCCAGGAACGGGAGGATCTCGATGTCGCCCACGGTGCCGCCGACCTCGGTGATCACCACGTCGACATCGTCGGTGGCCAGGGCCGAGATCCGGCGCTTGATCTCGTCGGTGATGTGGGGGATGACCTGCACGGTCTGCCCCAGGTACACGCCCCGCCGCTCGGCGGCGATCACGGCCGAGTAGATCGAGCCGGTGGTGGCGTTGGATGCCCGGGACAGGCTCTCGTCGATGAACCGCTCGTAGTGGCCCAGATCGAGATCGGTCTCGCCCCCGTCGTCGGTGACGTACACCTCCCCGTGCTCGAACGGGTTCATCGTGCCCGGGTCGACGTTGATGTACGGGTCGAGCTTCTGCATCGTCACCCGCAGGCCCCTGGCCTTCAACAGTCGCCCGAGCGACGATGCCGTCAAACCCTTGCCCAGGGAGCTCACCACGCCCCCGGTGACGAAGATGTGCTTTGCCATCGCGCTCCTGTCAGCCGCTCCGTCCAACCTAGCGCCGACAAGTGACGAGATGGCGCACGCCCCCCTGGGCGAATACCGTTCGGGCCCATGACGTTCCACGCCCTGCTCCTGGAAGAGAACGACGGCAAGGTCTCGGCCGCCATGGCCGACCTCGACGACAGCCGCCTGCCGGCCGGCGACGTGACCGTGGCGGTCGAGTGGTCGTCGCTCAACTACAAGGACGGGATGATCCTCCAGGGCCTGGGCCGCCTGGTGCGGGACTACCCCCACGTGGGCGGGATCGACCTGGCCGGCACGGTGGAGACCTCCGACGATCCCCGCTACTCCCCCGGCGACAAGGTGGCCCTCACCGGCTGGCGGGTGGGCGAGACCCACTGGGGCGGTTACGCCTCCCGGGCCCGGGTCAAGGCCGATTGGCTCGTCCCGGTGCCGGCCGCCCTCACCACCCGCCAGGCCATGGCCGTGGGCACGGCTGGATTCACCGCCATGCAGGCCCTGGTGGCACTAGAGCGGTTCGGGATCGGATCGGGGCCCGACGCTCCCCTGCTGGCCACCGGCGCCTCGGGCGGCGTGGGCTCGTCCGCCGTGCTGTGGGCGGCCGCCGCCGGCCACCACGTGGTGGCCTCCACCGGCCGCCTGGAGAACGCAGACGAGCTGACCGCGCTGGGGGCGGCCGAGGTGATCGACCGGGCCGAGCTGGCCGAGAACCCGAGCCGGCCGCTGCTGAGCGAGCGGTGGGGCTCCTGCATCGACGCCGTGGGGGGCGACACCCTGGCCCACGTGCTCACCGAGATCCGCTACGGCGGGGCCGTGGCGGCCTGCGGCCTGGCCGGAGGCAACGGCCTGCCCACGACGGTGGTCCCGTTCCTGCTCCGGGGCGTGAGCCTGCTGGGGATCGACTCGGTGATGTGCCCGGCCGAGCACCGGGCCGTGGTCTGGGGCCGGATCGGCGACCTGGTGGCCGCCGGCGGCCCGGCCGACGTGGGGGCCAAGCTCGATTCGCTCACCACCGAGGTACCGCTGGCCGAGGTCGGGGCCCTGGCCCCCCAGATCCTGGCCGGCCAGGTGAAGGGGCGGGTCGTCGTCGACTGCGCCGGCTGAGGGAACCCTGCGGGTTCCCGGGCCCCTCCTTCGGCTTCCCCGGTTGGCCTGCGGCCAACACCTGAGAGACTGGAGGTATGGCGAACAGCGGCAAGGCCTCGGAGAGCAAAGCAGGCAAGGGCAAGGCGAAGTCGGCGGGGAAGGCCAAATCGGCCGGTAGCCCGTTCGACATGGTCGACCCCACCGAGGTGGGGATGGACCCGGCCCGCCTGCAGCGGGTGGAGGAGTTCATCAAGTCCCGCTACCTCGACACCGGCCGCTACCCCGGGTTCTCCCTGCTCGTGAGCCGGCGGGGCAAGGTGGCCCACCTGTCCACCCAGGGCAGCCGCAACCTGGGCACCGGCGCCCCGATGACACCCGACACGATCGTGCGCATCTACTCGATGAGCAAGCCGATCACCTCGGTGGCCCTGCTCAGCTTGTACGAGGAGGGCCTGTTCCGCCTCGACACGCCGGTGTCGAGCTTCATCCCGTCCTGGGCCGACCTGCGGGTCTGGCGCGACGGCACCCCGGCCTCGTGGTCCACCACCTACCCCGAGCGGGAGATGACGGTGCGGGACCTGCTCACCCACACCTCGGGCCTGACCTACGCCTGGATGCAGCGCCACCCGGTGGACGCCATCTACCGCGACCGGGGCGTCGACCAGCCCCACAAGCTGGAGGAATGGGTGGAGCTGCTGGCCGGCATCCCGCTCGTGTTCTCCCCCGGCACCCAGTGGTCCTACAGCGTGGCCACCGATGTGATCGGCCGGCTGGTGGAGATCATCTCGGGCCAGCCGTTCGACGTGTTCCTGGCCAACCGCATCTTCGAGCCCCTGGGCATGGCCGACACCGCTTTCCAGGTGGCCGACGAGTCGGCCGAGCGGTTCGCCGCCAACTACGTGGTGCCGTCGCTGTCGCCCTTCGGGGTGCCCCAGGGCGCCAGCGGCGACGAGGCGGTGGAGCTCGACGACGGCGG
Source organism: Acidimicrobiales bacterium (assembly GCA_041394285.1). GTDB lineage: Bacteria > Actinomycetota > Acidimicrobiia > Acidimicrobiales > SZUA-35 > CADEDH01. The sequence continues at coordinate 19,435 of JAWKIL010000006.1, forward strand.
CCCGGGCACCCAGTTCCGCCGCGCCCCCACGTTCCTGTCGGGGGGCGGGGGCCTCACCTCCACCCTGGGCGACTACCACCGGTTCACCCAGATGCTGCTCAACGGCGGCGAGCTGGGCGGGGCCCGGATCCTGGGCCGCAAGACGGTGGAGTACGCCACCTCCAACCACCTGCCCGGCGGGCGCGACCTGGCGGCCATGGGCCAGCCGGTGTTCAGCGAGACCAACTACGACGGGATCGGGTTCGGCCTCGGGTTCTCGGTGGTGGTGGACCCGGCAGCGGCCCAGATCGTGTGCTCCCGGGGCGAGTACGGCTGGGGCGGGGCGGCGTCCACCCTGTTCTGGATAGACCCGGCCGAGGAGCTGGTGGTCATCGGGCTGACCCAGCTCATGCCATCGTCGGCCTACCCCATCCGCCAGGAGCTCCGGCCCCTGATCTACAGCGCCCTGACCGACTGAGCGCCGGGTGAACCTCGGGGCCCACATCGTGGTGGCGGCCGCCGCCGGCCGGGACGAGCCGGCCGAACGGCTGGGCTCGGCGCTGCCCGACGTGGCCGGCATGGGCCGGTTCCGCCTCAACCGCGGCGGCGGTAGCTGGCAGAGCGGGACCGACGGCCTCGGGGCCGGCATCCAGCTCCACTACCGGACCGACGATCTGTTCCACGGCCACCGCTGGTTCGTGGCCCGCCAGGCCGAGGTGCACGGAGACCTGGCCGCGGCCGGCTTCGGCCGGGGCCCGGCCCTGGCCTGCGCCCATGTGGGGGTGGAGCTGCTGCTCGACGGTGTGCTGCTGGACGACGGCTCGACCTCGGAAGTGGTCCACGGTGCATTCGCCGCCATCGACGACCTGCGGGATCCCCTGGGGGCGCTGGTCGAGCCGGCGAGCGAAGCCGACTGGCAGAACCACCTGACCCGCTTCACCGGCGGTGCCCCGGTCGCCGGCCTCGACGACCCGGTGGAGGTGGCCCACCGCCTGCAGCGGATCCTGGCCCGCCGGCCCCGGCTGGCCTTCGCCCCTCGACAGGTCCCCCGCCTGGTCGAGGTGCTGGCCCATCGCCTGCCCGCCGTGGCCGACGGGGCCCACGCCCTGGTCGCCGACCTCGCCGCCCGGTTGCGGTAGCGAGCGCCCGCCGACCCGGAACTCTGACGCCAGGGCCCGTATCCCCGCACCCAGCGTCAGAGTCCCACGCCACAAACCGGAACTCTGACATCAACGGCCGGACCCCGGTACCGGGCGTCAGAGTTCGTGGTCGTCAGGTCCGCTTGAGGCGGGCCGCCTCCTCGATCAGCTCCCGGGCGTGCTGACGGGCGGTGGCCGAATCGGGTTGCCCCGACAGCATCCGGGCCAGCTCCACCAGCTGCTCCTCCGGGCCGAGCAGCCGCACCTCCGACACCGTCTCATCGTCGCCCTGGCGCTTCACCACGGCCAAATGGGCGTCGGCGAACGCCGCCACCTGGGGCAGGTGGGTGACGACCAGCACCTGGTGACGGTCACCCAGGTGGCTGAGGGCCTGGCCCACGGCGAAGCCGGCCTGGCCCCCGATGCCGGCGTCGACCTCGTCGAAGACGAGCACCGGCGGCGCTTCCGACAACACCGAGCGCAGAGCCAGCATGGCCCGCGCCAACTCTCCCCCCGAGGCCACCTTGGCCAGCGACTGCAGGGGCGAGCCCGGGTTGGCCGACAGCTGGAACGACACCTCGCCCCCGTCGGCGCCGTCGACCTCGATGCCCACCCGGGCCTTCGGCATGGCCAGCTCGGGCAGGCGGGCCTCGATGGCGGCGGCCAGAGCGGGCGCAGCGGCGAGCCGGGCCTGGCGTACCTCGCCCTGGATCTCCTCCAGCTGAGCGCGGGCCCGGGCCCGCCTCGTGTCGAGCTCGGCCGCCAGGGCGTCGTGGCCCTCCAGCTCTTTGAGCCGCATCCGCAGGGCGTCGCGCTCGGCGATCACCGCCGCGATGTCGTCGCCGTACTTGCGGCACAGGTCGTGCAGGAGCCGGCGCCGGACCTGGACGGCGGCCAGCTGCTCGGGATCGGGTTCGATTCCCTCGGCCAGGCCCCGGATGGTGGCGGTCAGGTCGTCGAGCTCGGCCACCACCACCCCCAGACGCTCGGCGCACTCGGCGAATGGGCCGCGCGGGTCGAGAGCGGCCAGGGCAGCGGCCAACTGGTCCCGGGCCCCGTCGTCACCGACGAGGCGATCGAGTACCAGGGCTGCCGTCTCCCGGTGGGACACGGCGTTGGCCAGCAGCTCCTCGGCCCCGGCCAGGGCCTCGTCCTCGTCGGGGTCGGAGAGCTCGGCTCCGTCGAGCTCGTCGACCTGGTACCGCACGAGATCGAGCTCCCGGGCCCGGGCCCGCTCGTCGCCGCCCATGGTGGCCAGCGCCTCGTCGATCTCGGCCAGGGCGGCCCGGGCCTGGCGCAAGGGGCCCACGTCGACCCGCCCGTAGGTGTCGAGGGCCAGGCGCTGGGCCTCCATGCCCAACAGCGACTGGTGGGAGTGCTGGCCGTGGAGGTCGACCAGCCGGGCTCCCAGCTCGGACAGCACCGAGGCGGTGGTGGGCCGGCCGTTCAGATAGGCCCGGCTCCGCCCCTCGGCCGGCACCACCCGGGACAGCACATACTCCTCGCCGTCGAGCTCGAAACGCCCGTCGACCACCGCCTCGGCCGCCCCGGGGCGGACCAGGCCGGGATCGGCCCGGCCTCCCATCAGGAGGTTGATGGCGTCGACCAGCAGGGTCTTGCCCGCCCCGGTCTCCCCGGTGAGGGCGATCATGCCGGTGGGGATGGGGAGGGTGAGGCGGTCGATCACGCCCAGATCGGCGACGGCCAGCTCCAGCAGCATGGAGGAAGTATCGCCGCCCGCCGCCCGCTACCGGTCGACCACCCCGAACTTGTCTTTCAGGACCAGGTGGAAGTCCCGGTTGCCGGGAACCAGGAACCCGACCTCGGTGGCCGAGGCCCGGCACACCACCGACTCCCCCGGGGCCAGCTCCAGGCTGTGACGGCCGTCGAGCGACACCACCGCCGGGCGGTGACCGGCCACAATCACCTCCACCTCGGTGTCGGGAGCGAGCACCATCGTGCGGTTGAACAGGTTGTGGGCCGCCACCGGGGTGAGCAGGAGGGTCCGGAAAGCGGGCTCCACGATCGGGCCCCCGGCCGACAGGGCGTAGGCGGTGGAGCCGGTGGGGGTGGCCACGATCAGGCCGTCGGCCAGGTAGGTGAGGAAAGCCCGGCCCCCGATCGAAACCGACAGCTCGACCGTTCGACCGCTCTCGGACCGGTCGATGACGGCCTCGTTGAGCGCCCGGCCCACGAAGGTGGAGCCGGCGGCCGCCGAGCCCGCCCCGCCGGGCGCGCCGCTGTACACGTCGAGCATCATCCGACGCTCGGTACGGAGCTCGCCGGCCAGCCAGGCGGCCAGCGCCTCTTCCATCTGAGCCGGATCGAAGGCGGTGAGGTACCCGAGGTGGCCGGCGTTGACCCCCAGGATCGGCACCTCGTGGCTGGCCACCAGGGCCGTGGCCCGCAGCATCGTGCCGTCTCCGCCCAGGCTGAGGCAGGCGTCGAGGCCGGGGCCGAAGGCCTCCTCCGGGATGGCCAGGTCGGGCCGACCCACCAGCTCGGCGTCGGTCGACGGAAGCACCGCCGACACCTCCGTGCCACACCAGTGCAGAGCCCGCTTGGCCAGCTCCAGCACCTCGGGCCGCTGGTGGTGCAGCACGATGCCGAGGCGGCTCACGGCGCCACCCCGGCCCGCTCGGCGGCCTCGGCCACCACCCGGTCGAGGACGACGGCCGACTCCCTGGCCACGGCAGGGCCGCCCGTCCCGACCCGGGACAACCACACGACGAACTCCACGTTGCCTCCAGCCCCGGGTACGCCCGCGACGGTAGCGTCTCGCAGGCTCATGTCCAGATCATCGGCCGAAGCGACCACCTCGTCCAACACGAGGCGCCAGGTGGACGGATGGCGTATCACTCCCTGGCGGCGGGCCGCCTCGGCCCGTCCCACTTCGAACTGGGGCTTGACCAGGGCCAACACTGGCCCGTCACGGGCCGTGAGACGGCACAGGGCGGGCAGCACCAGGCGGAGGGAGATGAACGACAGGTCGGCCACGGTGAAGCCGGCCGCACCCCCGATGTGTCCGGGTTCGAGGCTGCGGATGTCGGTCCGTTCCCGGCTCTCGACCCGGGGATCGCGCCGCAGGCGGGGGTGGAGCTGGTCGGTACCGACGTCCACCGCCACCACGGCTGCTGCCCCCCGTTGGAGCAGGCAGTCGGTGAAGCCGCCGGTGGACGCGCCGGCGTCGAGGCAGCGCAGCCCGGCAGGACTGAGCCCGAAGGCGTCGAGGGCCGAGGCAAGCTTGCCCCCGGCCCGGCTCACGTAGCCGACGAGATAGGCCGCCGATCCGGCGCCGCCCGGCTCCCCGCCCGGCGGGTCGGCCAGAGCGAGGCACTGATGGGGACGGACGACACGCGACGCCTTGACCGCCGGCGAACCGTCGATCGTGACGAGACCGGCCGCCACCGCCCGGCGGGCCGCTTCCCGGCTGGGCGCCAGACCCCGTCGCACGAGCTCGGCGTCGAGCCGGGAACCGCTGGTCTCACGAGACGACGTGGCGTTCTCCGGTCGGGCTGAAGACCCAGAGCGCGGCGCCCCGCCGATCGATGGTGTCGCTCTGCTGGCGCTCGGCCCGGCGGGCGTTGAGCCGGGCGATCACCTCGTCCGCGCTCTCGCCTTCGGTCTCGTACAGGGCGAGGTAGCGGTGGGGCGACGGCGGACCGGCCTGCGCTTCGAGCGCGAACCGCTGGGCCGAGGTGAATCCGGTGGTGGCCAGGACCTCGTCGAGATGGGTGTTCTCGTACCAGTCGTTGAACTCGGGCTCGCGCCCCTCCACCGGGTTGCTCATCACCATGACCAGATAGGTACCCATGGGGATCAGTCTAGTTGGCGGGCCTCTTGCGGGCCGGAGGCGCCTTCTTGGTGGTGGCCTTCTTGGCACCGGCCTTCTTGGTGGCTGCCTTCTTGGTGGCACCGGCCTTCTTGGTCGTCGATGCCTTCTTCACGCCGGACGCCTTGGCGCTCGATGCTTTCTTGGCTGCGGGCTTGGCGGTGGCGCTGGCCTTGGGGGCCGCCTTCTTCACCGCCGCCCGCTTCTTGACCACAGCCTTCCTGGCTGCCGCCTGCTCCTCGGCCACCTTCTCGGCTGGCGCCGGGGCTTCGTCGGCCGCCGGCTCATGAGGAGCAGGTGGCGGCGGGGTGGCCGTCCCAGCGTCGGGGGCCGGAGCGGCACCAGGCACGGGGAAGCCGGCTTCGGCGGCCGTGCGCATCATGGCCCCGGCCAGGCCGGTCACGAACGACCGGACCTCGCCCGCCGCTTCCACCATCTCCCGCGCCACGTCCCGCCCCGAAAGCGGGGTGTTGGATTCCACGATGGCGTTGAGCCGGTTGACGGCCTCGGTGAGTTGCTGCTTCACCGGCGCCGGGACCACCTCGGAGCTCTCGAACGCACGCATGAGGCGCTGCCACTCGGCTTCGAGCACCTCGGCGCTGCGGTTCAGGATCTCGCGTGCCTCAGCGGCCGCCTTCGCTTGCTTGTTGTCCATGGGCGCAGCATACCCAGCATCACACCGCTTGCTATCGCGAGCAGCGTGAGGGGCCTTCCTCGGGCCCGACGCCTGATTCCCAACGAACCGTGACGAGGCGCCGCCGGGACACGGCCTAACGGCGGGTCGGCGAGATTCGATCCGGCCCGCCCTCAGCTGGAAGGCCGATACTGGTAGCGCACCACCCGGTAGCCGTCCCGGCCCTGCTTGTAGAACAAACGGCCGCCGTGGCGGCTCAGCAGGTCGGCCTCCAACCGGCCCAGCAACGACGCTCGCCCCGTCAGCACGAGCTGGAGGCCGGTACCGGCCGTGATCAGCTCTCGTAGCTCGTGGGCCAGCCAGGGCGTGTGGACCTTGTCGTCGGCGTGCACGATCACCGTGCCGAACCGGCCCGGGGGCGGCACGCTGAGCCCGTGCCGGTAGGCCGTCGGAGGGGTTCGGGGCTGATCACCGGTGACATTCGGGGCGCTCGGCGGAGCCGCCGGAACCCCGTTGGCAGCAAGAAGGCGGGCCGTGGCCCGCAGGGCCAACAGGTCCCGTGACACCACGTCGGTGAGACGTTGGCCGGAGCGGGCGGCGACGAGGGCCCGGTGGCCCTGGCCCGGGTTGACCACCGTGCACGGCCCGGCCCGCAGACCCCGCAGGGCCGGGCGGAGCAGGCGGGTGGCGTGGGACAGGCTGTCGAACTCCTCGATACCGGTGACGGTCTCGGCCTCCCAGGCCAGGTCGGCGGCCTGGAAGCGGCCCCGCCCCCGGTCGTAGCGGCCGGCGTCGAACCCGGTGGCGGGGGCCACCCCGGCCAGCGGGCCGGCGCCGCCAGCAGTGCGTCGGGCGATGAGCACCTGGTGGGCCTTGGTGCCCTTGTCGGCGAGGAGATCGAAGCGGTCGGGGGCGAACACCTGGCGCACCTGATCGGCGAGGGGAGCCACGACGACCACCGCCACCAGCGTGCCCACCCGCCCCCACGGCTCGGGGGCGGCCACCAGCTCGGCGATCACCGCCTCCCCCGCCTTGCCGGGGATGTTCGACACGACCAGATCGAACGGCTCGGACCGGTCGACGTCGTCGTAGCCGAGCGACCGGATGACGTGGGCCTGCTGTACAGGCAGGCCGTTGAGGGCCAGGTTGCGGGCCGTGTAGGCCAGGGCCAGGGCGTCGCGGTCCACCAGCGTCACCTGGCGCTGCGAGCCGAGGGCGAGCAGGGTGAGCCCCAGTACGCCGTGCCCGCAGCCCAGATCGAGCACGCGGCGGATCTCACCCCCGCCGGCGGGGCCGGCACCTGCGGCTTCCTGCTCCTTGAGCACCGTCTGGAGGTGGCGAAGCAGGAGGGCCGACCCGGGGTCGATACCGGCGCTGGCGAAGACGGTGGACGCCAGATCGAAGCGGAGGCGGGCCCCATGGAAGGCGAAAGGCACCGTGCGGACCTGGAACAGGTCGGCGACGGTGCCTCTCGCTCCTTCGTAGGGCTGCACCCCCGAAGGGGGGCACTCAGGCAATCGTGATCGACTCGTCGAGGTAGACGTCCTGGATGGCGTTGAGCAGGGCGACGCCCTCGTTCATCGGGCGCTGGAACGCCTTGCGACCCGAGATCAGGCCGGTACCGCCGGCCCGCTTGTTGATCACGGCGGTGCGGACGGCCTCGGCCATGTCGGACTCGCCGGAGCTGGCGCCACCCGAGTTGATGAGGCCGGCGCGGCCCATGTAGCAGTTCGCCACCTGCCAGCGGCACAGGTCGATCGGGTGGTCGGTGATCAGCTCGCCGTACATCCGAGCGTGGCCCTTGCCCACCTTGATGGCGTTGAAGGCGCCGTTGTTCTCGGGGAGCTTCTGCTTGATGATGTCGGCCTCGATGGTGACACCGAGGTGGTTGGCCTGCCCGGTGAGATCGGCCGAGACGTTGTAGTCGACCCCGTCCACGGTGAAGGCCGAGTTGCGGGTGTAGCACCACAGCACGGTGAACATCCCGAGCTGGTGGGCTTCGGCGAAGGCGTCGCTCACTTCCTGGAGCTGGCGCATGGATTCATCGGACCCGAAGTAGATCGTGGCTCCGACACCGGCCGCACCGAGGTCCCACGCCTGCTGGACGGTACCGAAGGGGGTCTGGTCGTACTTGATGGGATAGGTCAGCATCTCGTTGTGGTTCAGCTTCACGATGAACGGGATGCGATGGGCGTACCGGCGGGCGGTGGCCGCCAGCACGCCGAAGGTGGAGGCCACGGCGTTGCAGCCGCCCTCGATGGCGAGCCGGATGATGTTCTCCGGATCGAAGTACATCGGATTGGGGGCGAAGGAAGCGGCGGCCGTGTGCTCGATGCCCTGGTCGACCGGCAGGATCGACACATAGCCGGTACCGCCCATGCGGCCGCTCTGGAACAGCGAGGACAGATTGCGAAGGACCTGGGGCGAGCGGTCGCTGGGCTCGAAGACGCGGTCGAGAAAGTCCGGGCCGGGCAGGTGCAGCTGGGATGCCGGGATGCCCTCGCTCTTGTGCTCGAGAAGGCTCTGGGCGTCAGCACCCAGCAGACTGATGATGTCGGCCACCAGTGGGCTCCTTTGGTTCGGTGACAGGCGGTTGGAGAGCGCGTGCCGGTCGCTCGATGTCGACCGGCGCTCTCCCGCCGAGGATAGCTCTCAGCTCAGGGCCGCGAGACGTTCCGCCACGTCGGCGAACTGGGGCTCGGCGGCCAACAGCTCGCCGAACAAGCGGCGGGCCCGGGCCACGTCGCCCGATCGCTCGTAGAGGTCGGCCAGCACATACCACCGCCGCAGGTGATGGATGGCGGGCGTCCGGTTGGGTCGGGGCGCCTTCTCCAGCAACCGGATGGCGTCGTTGATACGGCCCCGGTCGGCCAGACCACCGGCCTGCACGATGCGCCCTTCCTCCACCAGCTCGGGCGACGGGGAAGCGTCACCCAACTCGTGCCACAGCTCTTCGGCCTCGGTCCAGCGCCCGAGGGCCCGGCAGCAGTCGGCCCACACCGGATGCTGCTCCACCGACCCGGTGAGAGCGCTGAATCGTTCGAGCTCGGTGATGGCGCGTGCCCAGCGGCCCAGGCGGTAATACACCAGGCCCTTCATCTCGTGGACCTCGGCGATGCCCGGGGCCAGCCGGTCGATCGAGGCCAGGAGCCGTTCGGCCTCGCCGAACCGCTCCGCCTCGAAGGCAGCGGCGGACTCGGCCAGGCGGCGGCGCAGCTTGGTGGCGGTGACGGGAGGTACCCCGCCGAAGTCGACATCGCCGACGTCGATCTCACGACGACTCGAGCCTCGCCCCGGACCGGACGTCCGCCCGCTGCGGCCAGTGCCCGGCTCGTCGTCGTAGACCCGCTCGATCACCACTTCCTCGCGGGGCGGCGGGGCAGAGCGGTCGTCCCGGGTGCCGTACTCGGTTCGACCGCCCGGGGCCCGAGGGGGCCGGGCGTCGCCCCGGGGTCCGTCGCCGGGGCCGGACGGGCCCAGCTGGCTCAGATCGGGACGACCGCCGGAGCGGCGGAAGCCGTTCGAGCGCCGAGGGCCACCGGTGGGACGGCCCTGACCCGAGCGACCCTGGTTGGGGCCAGCCGGCCCCCTGCGCGATGGACCGTCGCCGGCGGGACGGCCCCGTTCGGCGCCGGCGCCGGGGCGTCCAGGTCCCCGAGAGGAGCCACCAGACCGGGGGCCAGCGGGCCGACCCGAGCCGTAGGAGCGGCCACCACCACCGTCGCTGCGGGGACCCGACGGCCGACTCGAGCCGTAGGAGCGGCCACCACCACCGTCGCTGCGGGGACCAGCGGGCCGACTCGAACCGTACGAGCGGCCACCACCACCGTCGCTGCGGGGACCCGACGGCCGACTCGAGCCGTAGGAGCGGCCACCACCACCGTCGCTGCGGGGACCCGACGGCCGACCCGAGCCGTAGGAGCGGCCACCACCACCGTCGCTGCGGGGACCCGACGGCCGATCCGAGCCGTAGGAGCGGCCACCACCACCGTCGCTGCGGGGACCCGACGGCCGACTCGAGCCGTAGGAGCGGCCACCACCACCGTCGCTGCGGGGACCAGCGGGCCGACTCGAACCGTACGAGCGGCCACCACCACCCTCGCTGCGGGGACCAGCGGGCCGACTCGAACCGTACGAGCGTCCACCACCACCGTCGCTGCGGGGACCCGACGGCCGACTCGAACCGTAGGAGCGGCCACCACCACCATCGCTGCGGGGACCCGACGGCCGACTCGAACCATAGGAACGGCCACCACCACCCTCGCTGCGGGGACCAGCGGGCCGACTCGAACCGTACGAGCGTCCACCACCACCGTCGCTGCGGGGACCCGACGGCCGACTCGAACCGTAGGAACGGCCACCACCACCATCGCTGCGGGGACCCGACGGCCGATCCGAACCGTAGGAACGGCCACCACCACCGTCACTGCGGGGACCCGACGGCCGACTCGAACCATAGGAGCGGCCCCCACCCTCGCTGCGAGGACCCGACGGCCGATCCGAACCGTAGGAACGGCCACCACCACCCTCGCTGCGAGGACCCGACGGCCGATCCGAACCGTAGGAACGGCCACCACCACCCTCGCTGCGGGGGCCAGCGGGCCGAATCGAACCGTAGGAACGACCGGTTCCACCACCACCTCGAGGGCCAGTGGGGCGGCCGGAGCCGCCGGTGCGGGGGCCACGGGCGGGACCGCTGGCCGGCGGCCGACGGCCGGGACCGGCCGGGCGGCTCGACGCGGAGCGGGGGCGGGCCCCGGGCCGGGCTCGACCTGGATCGTCGTCGTCAGATCGAGGGCGTTCGGCCATGATGATGCAGGCTAGCGGCGTCCAGGCCCTCCCCCTGCCGCCGTGAACCACGGCCGACAATCACAAAGCGAGCAGGTTCACCTTTGCGCAAGGATCTGACCTCGTTGAACATCCTGAAGCACGGGGTCCAGCTAAGCTGAACAGGCCGTTGGCTAAAGGGGGCCGTCCGCCGGGCCGAGGTAGTAGACCACCGGCTCCGGTTTCCACGGCGACGGTAGGCCCATCAGCTTTGTCACCTGACCTGACCTCGACATTGAGGGGACACACGATCCGATGACGGCGGACAACAGACAGACGGTCGCTTGTGTCGTAGGCACCAGGCCCGAGGTGATCAAGATGTTCCCCGTGGTCGACGCGTTGCGGTCAGCCGGGGTGGCCACCCGCCTGATTCACACCGGCCAACACCTCGAACTGTCCCAGGACGCCTTCTCGGCCTTCGGGATCAGGGCCGACGTGGACCTCGAGGTCATGAGCGCCGCCCAGACCCCCACCCGGGTTGCCTCACTGGTTCTCGACCGGTTGGGCCCGATGCTGAGCGAGCTCCGCCCGTCGTGGCTCGTCGTGCAGGGCGACACCACCACGGTGCTGGCCGCCGCCATCGCCGGCGCCTACCACCAGATCCCGGTGGCCCACGTGGAGGCCGGCCTGCGCTCGTACCGCCTCGACCAGCCGTTTCCGGAGGAGATCAACCGGCGGGCGGTGAGCGCCATCGCCAGCCTCCACTTCGCGCCAACCCAGACGGCGGTCGACGCCCTGGTCCGGGAGGGTGTGCCGGCCGACCAGATCGTGCTCACGGGCAACACGGTGATCGACGCCCTCCATTGGGCCTGCGATCACCTGCCGCCGCTGGCCGCCGATCCCATGCTCCGGTCGCTCGACCCGTCCCGCCCCTCGCTGCTCATGACCACCCACCGCCGGGAGAACTTCGGCCTCGGGCTGGCCGACGTGTTCCGGGCCGTGCGCCAGGTGGCCGAGCTACGGCCCGAGCTGCAGATCCTGTTCCCGGTTCACCCCAACCCGGCGGTTCGAGCCGAGGTGAGCCGGTGGCTGGGAGACACCTCGTCGGTGCTGATCACCGATCCCCTCAGCTATCTCGACATGGCACGCGCCCTGCAGCAGTGCACGGTGGTGCTGACCGACTCGGGCGGGCTCCAGGAGGAAGCTCCCGCGCTGGGCAAGCAGGTCCTGGTGCTCCGTGAGGTGACCGAGCGACCGGAAGCGATCGATGCCGGCATGGCCCGCCTGGTGGGAACAGATCCGGCCCGCATCGTCACCGCCGTGCTCGACGCCCTCGATCACCCCCGGGCCTGGCGGTCGAGCCCGTACGGCGACGGCAAGGCGGGCCAACGTATCGCCGCGGCGCTCCAGGGTCTCCCCGTCACACCGTTCACCGCTCTGGTCGAGGCGGCGTGACTTCCGGAGGGGCCGGCGGCCGTCCGGGAGGATCGCTCCTGGCGATCCGGCGGATCGGCGCCACGGCGCTGGCCGACCTTCTCCGACGGCCCGCTTCCCGACCCGTCCCGGCCGACTCCACGTCGTGGCCGGCCCGGGTCGACGCCGGCCTCGGCTGGCTGTGCCGGGCTCAAGACCAGGGACACGATCGCGGTGTCAGCTACGGGTACACGGTGCGGGGCGGATGGCAGCCCTCGTACGTGGAGACCACGGGCTACATCATCAACACGTTTCTCCGGGCCGGCGCGGCGCTCGACCGTCCCGAGCTGGTGCAGCGGGCCCACGAGGCCGGCCGCTGGCTGTGCCGGGTCCAGCTGCCCGACGGTGGCTTCGCCAACCCCGGTCTCGACCCGGGCGCCGGCGTGGTGTTCGACACCGGTCAGGATCTCCACGGCCTGGTGTCGCTGGCCGAGGCGACAGGCGGCGTGGCCGGCGATTCGTCCCTCATCGAGGCCGTGCGTCGGGCCGCCGGCTGGCTGGTCGGCATCGCCGACGACGAGGGCCGCTGGACGCGCAACACCTTCAACGGCATCCCCCACGTCTACAACAGCCGCACGGCCTGGGCCCTGGTGCGGGCCGGGCATCTCCTCGACGACCCCGACGCAGTGAAGGTGGCCGAGGCGAACCTCGACTGGGCCTGTTCCCAGCAGCGTGCCAACGGCTGGTTCGACCAGTGCGCCTTCACCGTCGACGCCCCGCCGTTCACCCACACGACCGCCTACGCCGGCCGGGGCCTTCTCGAATCCGGGCTCCTGCTCGGCAACGAACGCTACATCCAGGCCGCCCGGGAGGTGGCCGAGGCCGCAGCCCGCCACCTCGGACCGGCAGGGCTGTTACCGGGGCGCATCTCGGTCGAGGGCAACGCCGTCGGCCGAAGCTCGTGCCTCACCGGCAACGCCCAGTTCGCCATCATCTGGCTGAAACTGGCTGAGCTCGACGCCGACGCCCGCTTCCGACAGTGGGCGGAGCAGACCCTGCGGGCAACCGCCGCACACCAGTCGTTGACCGGACCGGCCGAAATCCGCGGGGCGATCAAGGGGTCCCACCCCGTGTGGGGGCGCTATGCCCCGCTCGGCTACCCGAACTGGCCCACCAAGTTCTTCGTGGACGCCCTTTTGCTGTCCATGCCCAGCTCCGATACAGAGGCGGCGCCATGAACACCGCTCGCGTGACCCTCTACGGCATCGACGACGATGCCGTCACCGTGAACGAGACCCGCACCAGGGTCGCTGACACGATCGCCGGTGGCCGGCGAGGCAAGGTGGTCACGTTGAACACCACCGGTCTCATGCTGGCCGAGCGGCAACCCTTCTTCCGCCGATTCGTGGCCGAAGCCGACCTGGTGGTGGCCGACGGCCAACCCCTGGTCTGGCTTTCCCCCCTGTTCGGGCGTCGCCTACCGGCCCGGGTGGCCGGCATCGACCTCATCGAGCAGCTGGCCGAACAGGCCGCCCGCAGCCGCCACTCGATATACCTGCTCGGCGCCGAACCCGAGACGGTGGCCACCGCCGCCGCCGAGCTCCAGGCCCGCCACCCCGGTCTCCAGATCGCCGGCTCACACCACGGGTTCCTGGGGGACGGAGCGAGCGACGTCGCCTGTGCCATCGGCGCATCCGGAGCAGCCATCCTCCTCGTGGGCATGGGCTCGCCCCGCCAAGAGGAGTTCATCGACACCTACTGGGACCAGCTCGGCGTGAACATCGCCATCGGTGTCGGTGGCAGCTTCGAAGTTCTGGCGAACCGGCTGGTCCGGGCACCCCGCTGGGTGCAGAGCGTCGGTCTCGAATGGGCGTTCCGGATGCTCCAGGAACCCCGTCGGCTCACCCGACGCTACGCCGACACATTCGTCTGGCTGATCCGCCGAACGGCGTCGCTCACCACCGGGCTCAATCGCTCGGGACAGTTGCCAGCGACCACCCCGGCGCCGCCTCGTTCGCTGAAGAAGTGAAGTAGGGCACGGGCTCCATCCGCGGATTCGGCGACATCCGCCTGACACGCCGGTCCGACCTCACGGCCCAAAACGCAGAAAAGGGACCTGGCTAACCAGGCCCCTTTCCTATGAGAAATCCGGCGGCGTCCTACTCTCCCAGGTCGCTTCCAACCAAGTACCATCGGCGCTGGAGGGCTTAACTTCCGTGTTCGGAATGGGTACGGGTGTGACCCCTCCGCAATCGCCACCGAAATCTGTCGCTATGCCCGACCCGCCGGAGCGGGAGTCAGGGGCATGGCATAGATCTTTGTTTCCTTGAGAATTCCACAGCGAGCACGAGGCACATACACAAGCCCTCGGCCGATTAGTACCGGTCAGCTGAACGCCTTACAGCGCTTACACATCCGGCCTATCAACGTGATCACCTATCACGGGCCTTACCCGGTTACCCGGTGGGAGATCTAATCTTGAAACAGGTTTCCCGCTTAGATGCCTTCAGCGGTTATCCCTTCCGCAGGTCGCTAACCAGCCATGCTCCTGGCGGAACAACTGGCACACGAGAGCTGCGTCCATCCCGGTCCTCTCGTACTAGGGACAGACTTCCTCAAATCTCCTTCGGCTGCAGAGGATAGGGACCGAACTGTCTCACGACGTTCTAAACCCAGCTCGCGTACCGCTTTAATGGGCGAACAGCCCAACCCTTGGGACCTGCTTCAGCCCCAGGATGCGATGAGCCGACATCGAGGTGCCAAACCTTCCCGTCGATATGGACTCTTGGGGAAGATTAGCCTGTTATCCCCGGGGTACCTTTTATCCGTTTGCGATGGCCCTTCCATACGGCGCCATCGGATCACTATGCCCTGCTTTCGCACCTGCTCGACTTGTCAGTCTCGCAGTCAAGCTCCCTTGTGCCATTGCACTCAACGACTGATGGCCGACCAGTCTGAGGGAACCTTTGGGCGCCTCCGTTACGATTTAGGAGGCGACCGCCCCAGTCAAACTACCCATCTGACACTGTTCCCGATCCCGATAAGGGACCCGGGTTAGACATCCAATTTGAACAGGGTGGTATTTCAACAATGACTCCACCAATGCTGGCGCACCGGCTTCCCAGTCTCCCACCTATCCTACACAATCCAAATCAAACACCAATATCAAACTGTAGTAAAGGTCCACGGGGTCTTTCCGTCCTTCTGCAGCTAACGAGCATCTTTACTCGTACTTCAATTTCGCTGGGTCTGTGGTTGAGACAGTAGGGAAGTCGTTACGCCATTCGTGCAGGTCGGAACTTACCCGACAAGGAATTTCGCTACCTTAGGACGGTTATAGTTACCGCCGCCGTTTACTGGGGCTTAAGTTCGCAGCTTCGCCTTTCGACTAACCGCTCCCCGTAACCTTCCAGCACCGGGCAGGCGTCAGAGCGTATACAGCGCCTTACGGCTTCGCACGCTCCTGTGTTTTTAGTAAACAGTCGCTTCCCTCTGGTTTGTGCCACCGCCTCACGCTCCTGACCGCAAGGATCAGTCACGTTACTACGGCCCTCTTTATCCCGAAGTTACTGAGGTAATTTGCCGAGTTCCTTAACCACAGTTCACCCACTCGCCTTGGTCTTCTCGACCTGTCCACCTGTGTCGGTTTGGGGTACGGGCACCACAAGAACTAGCTAGAGGCTTTTCTAGGCAGCATAGGATCAATGACTTCGCCCGAAGGCTCGGTATTACGTCTCAGGCTTTATGGGGATCGGATTTGCCTAATCCCCGCCCTACGCGCTTACCCCAGGACAACCAACGC
>JAWKIL010000006.1:40000-372741 GCA_041394285.1 Acidimicrobiales bacterium
GGCACCCCCGGCCAGGCTGAGGGCCCGGTGTCCGGCGTTCTGGAAGCGGCGCAGCGTCAGCAGGCCGATGAGGTTCCCGACGTGGAGGCTGGCGGCGGTGGGGTCGAACCCGCAATAGACCGTGATCGGTCCCTCGGCCAGCCGGGCCTGGAGGCCGGCGCGGTCGGTGGTGTCTTGGACGAGACCTCGGGCCACGAGGTCGTCGAACAGGCTGGGATCGATCGACATGGGCCTCATGCTAGAACCCGGTCCGGGCACCGGCTCCCGAGTTCGCAGCGCCGGCGGGGCGCCGACAACGGAGTCAGCGCCCCGCCGCCCCGGCACACTGGAGGCGTGAGCTCGCCCTCCTCCACGCTCGACGCCCCACCCCCCGGCTCCGACCGGTCCCGGCCCTGGTACGCCAGCCCCACGGGCCTGCTCAAAGCGGCCGGCATCGGGCTGGTGCTGTCCAGCTTCGGCATCTGGGGCTATGCCTACTCCGGTCGAGCCGACCGTCCGACCCCCGATCTGCTGGCCGATCAGACCTTCCCGGCGGCCGCCGAGGAGATCTGCGCGGCGGCGGTGGCCGACACCTCCGCCATGCCTCAGGCCCCGGACGCCAGGGACAACGGTGAGCGGGCCGAGCAGGTCAGGGCGTCCACCGCCCGCTTCGAGCAGATGATCGACGAGCTGGCGGCGGTGGTGGGCGGCACGCCGCGCGACGTGGCCATCGAGAAGGCCTGGCTCGACGACTGGCGCGTGGTGGTGAAGGATCGCTACCGCTACGCCGATGCCGTGGCGGAGAATCCCGCCGCCCCGTACTACATGACCGATACCGGGGTGAACGAGCGGCTCGACCGCCGGGTCACCCGGCTGGCCACGACGAACCGGATGCCGGCGTGCAGCTACCCCGAGGACGTGGGCTGACGGCTCTGCGCCCTGCACGCCCACAGGTCCGGCGGGAGGGACGGGTGCGGGCGGGAGGAACCGCCACGGCCCTCAACCGAGCAGGCCGGCCGACCGCAACTCGCCCACCACGGCGGTCCCCCGCCGCACGAGACGCTCCAGCTCACCGTGGCCGAACACGGTCGCCGCGGCCGGGTCGGTCGGGTCCACCCACCGGGCCCCCAGGGTCTCGGCGTTGGGCGTCGCCCTGGTGTCGGGCCCGCTGAGGACGACGAAGCGGAGGTCGAGGTGGTCGTGGGCCGGCTCGCCGGGCCGGGCCCCGATGGCATGAACATCGATATCGACGGCCGGCGTGACCAGTCGCAGACCCTCCAGCCCGGTCTCCTCCGTGGCCTCCGTGAGCGCCACCAGCCCCAGGTTGCCTTCACCGTCGGCGTGGCCGCCCGGCTGCAGCCAGCGGCCCAGCTTGGCGTGGTGGATGAGCAGGACCCGGCCGGTGACCGGATCGAGCACCAGCGCCGAGCCGGTCAGGTGCCCCGGGGCACAACTGCGGAGAAGGCAATCGGGATGCCGACGGGTGAACGTCAACACCTCCTGGCGGGTCTGATCCTGGTCGGCCCCGACGAGGGCGGCCGCCGTCAGCTGCCGGCGAGCTTCGGCCGGATCGTCGCCGGCGGGCTGCAGGACGGCATCACCTGGTCGGTGGATCCGGAAGGTCACGGCGGCTCAGGCTGCCGACGGGGGGCGGGGTCGGCTGACGTGGGGGTTGCCGGCCAGGGCGTAGCGCCACGGTCGTTCCACCGCCCGGGTGATGCCGACCCGGGGCCCGGCGACCACTGCCGGCCCGGGCTCCACTCCGGGCTCCGGGGCGGCGGGGCCGGCGAGCCGCACGGGCGACACGGGGTCGAGGAGGTCGGCGCCGTCGTGGTCGCCATGGATGCCGAGGGCGGCGCACAGCTTGCCCGGCCCGGAACCCAGGTCCGAGACCCGCCGGGCCCGGGGGCGGTCGGCCCACATGGCCTCGATGCCGGCCACCGGCTCCATCGCCCGCAGCAGCACGGCCGACGCCACACCGGCCGGACCGCAGACCACGTTGGCGCACCAGTGCATCCCGTAGCTCCGGTAGACGTAGAGATGGCCGGGGGGACCGAACATCACCCCGTTGCGGGGCGTCGGGCCCCGGTAGGCGTGGCTGGCCGGGTCGTCGGCCCCCTCGTAGGCCTCAACCTCCACGATGCGTCCCGCCCGCTCTCCGCACAGCACCAGCAGGCCCAGGAGGCGGGGAGCGATCTCGCTGGACCGTCCGGCCAGCCAGTCGAAGTCCGATCTCATGTCTCCGGACGTCACCGGTGACCGCCCCGGGCACCAGAACGACCGGAGCCCGATCTCATGTCTCCGGACGTCACCGGTGACCGCCCCGGGCACCAGAAGCGGGACGTCACAGGGCGGCGAGGCGGGCCCGGTCGTCGGCCAGACGGCGATGCAGGGCGTCGAGCTGGGCCCGGACCGGCTCGGGACCACCGCCGCCGGGGCTGCTCCGCCGGGCGGCCGCCGCACCGGGGGCGAACACCGCCCGGGTCCGCTCCCCCAGCTGGGGGTCGGCGGCGGCCAGATCGGGCAGCGGGACGCCCTCGTCGAGCGAGCGCCGCACCAGCGAGCCGACCACGGCGTGGGCCGCCCGGAAGGGCAGCCCGTCGGTCACCAGGATCTCGGCCAGGTCGGTGGCGGCCAGCGCCGGGGCGTCGGCGGCGGCGGCCATGGCGTCGGTGTTGAACCGGGCCGAGGCCAGGAGGCCGGCCAGGGCGCCGACGGCCAGGCGGATCTGGTCGACGGAGTCGAACAGGGGCTCCTTGTCCTCCTGGAGGTCGCGGTTGTAGGCCAGCGGCAGGCCCTTCAGCGTGGCCAGCAGGCCAGTGAGGTTGCCGATGAGGCGGCCGGCCCGACCCCGGGCCAGCTCGGCGATGTCGGGGTTCTTCTTCTGGGGCATCATCGACGACCCGGTGGCGAAGGCATCGTCGAGCGTCATGAACCCGAACTCCTCGGACGTCCACAGCACCACCTCCTCCCCGATCCGGCTCAGGTGGATGCCCACCATGGCCGTGGCGAACAGGGCCTCGGCCACGAAGTCCCGGTCGCTGGTGACGTCGAGCGAGTTGGCGAAGGGGGCGGCGAAACCGAGATCGGCGGCGGTGCCAGCCGGGTCGAGCGGGAGCGAGGTACCGGCCAGCGCCCCCGCCCCCAGGGGGGACACGTCGGCCCTACGCCGGCAGTCCAGCAGGCGGTCGACGTCACGGGACAGGGCCCAGGCATGGGCCGCCAGCTGATGGGCCAACAGCACCGGCTGGGCCCGCTGCAGGTGGGTGTAACCGGGCAGGTAGGCCCCGCCCGCCTCCACCGCCCGGTCGAGCAGCACCTGCTGGAGGCTGAGCACGTCGGCCGCCACCTCGGCCAGCGCCCGCCTGGTCCACAGCCGCATGGCCGTCGCCACCTGGTCGTTGCGGCTGCGCCCGGTGTGGATCTTGGCCCCCGGGTCGCCCACCAGCTCGGTGAGCCGGCGCTCGATGGCGGTGTGGATGTCCTCGTCGGACGGCTCGAAAGCGAACTGGTCCGAGGCCAGCTCCATCGCCACCTGGTCGAGCCCGGAGAGCACGGTCTGCAGCTCCTCGGCGGTGAACAGCCCGGCCCGCTGCAGGCCCCGGGCATGGGCCCGGGAGCCCTGGATGTCGTCCTGGGCCAGGCGCTGGTCGTAGGACAGGCTGGCCGTGTAGGCCATCAGGGCTTCGGCCGGCCCGGCGGCGAACCGCCCGTGCCACAGCGTCCGGGCCTGGTCGTTCATGGTGCAGATCCTCGTCGATCGTCGGGGGCAGATCCTGTAGGGCTGGTCAACGGTTGGTCCTGGTGGCGAGTCCGGCCAGCTCCCGCAGCTCGGCCGCCAGCCGGGGCCCGGTGCCTTCGGCCGCGATGGCCAACAGGGTGTCGTCGCCCGCCACCGTCCCCACCAGGTTGGCCAGCGAGGCCCGGTCGAGCACGGAGGCGACCACATGGGCCGAGCCGGGCGGGGTGCGCAGCACCACCAGGTCGCCCGAGCGGTCGACCTCGACCAGCCACTCGCCCAGCACCCGGCGGAGATGATCCTCCGGGGCCAGCTGGTCGGTCGGCAGCTCCGGGATGGCGTAGATCGTTATCCCACCGGGAGCCCGCACCTTGATCGCCCCCATCTCCTCCAGGTCGCGCGAGACGGTGGCCTGTGTGGCCGATATCCCGGCGTCGGCCAGCAGCTCCACCAGCCGGGCCTGGTTGGTGACGGTCTCCTCGGCCAGGATGCGGGCGATGCGGTGCTGGCGCTGGCTCTTGCTGCCGGCCAACCCTCACGCTCCCTGGTGCAGCCAGGCCAGCACGGCCCGGATCGAGGCCAGGCGATTGGCGGCCTGAGGCCATACCCGGCTGCGGCTCCCGTCGATCACCGACGCCGCCACCTCCTCGCCCCGATGGGCGGGAAGGCAGTGGAGGAAGATGGCGTCGGCGGCCTGACCCATCAGCCGATCGTCGACCGAGAACCCCTCGAAGGCCCGGAGCCGCTCGTTGCGCTCCGCTTCCTGGCCCATCGAGGTCCAGGTGTCGGTGTAGACCACGTCGGCCCCCCGCACCGCGTCCTCCGGCCGCTCGGCCACCACCAACGGCACGCCGGCGGCGGCCAGGCGGTCGGCGTCGGTGGCCGAGAACCCGTAGCCCGGGGGTGAGGCGATCCGCATCTCACCCCCCAGGTAGCCGACGGCCAGAGCCAGCGACCGGGCCACGTTGTTGGCGTCGCCCACGTAGGCCACCACCCGGCCCTTCACCGAACCCAGCTCACCCCGGATCGTGATGACGTCGGCGATGGCCTGCAGGGGGTGCCCGCTGTCGGACAGCAGGTTCACCACCGGTACCAGATCGAGCGCCGCCATGCGGTCCAGCACGTCGTGGTCGTGGACCCGGGCGCAGATGGTGGCGTGATAGCACGCCAATGTGCGGCCCACGTCCTCGGCCGACTCCCTCGCATCGATCCCCACCTCGTCGTTGGTGATGTACACCGGGTGGCCACCGAGTTGCACCACCGCCATCTCGGTGGAGTTCCGGGTGCGGGCCGACGGCTTGGTGAACACGCAGGCCACGCCCCGCCCGGCCAGGGGCGCGCCCAGGCTCTCGGGCGGGGCCAGGGCCAGCTCGCAGAGGTGCTCCAGCTCGCCCGGGGTGAGGTCGTCGATCTCGAGGAGGTGGCGCATGGGTCAGGCGGAAGCCGGTGCGGCCGCCATCTCGGTGAGCACGCCGCCCAGGATCTGGGCCGCCTCGGCGATGTGGTCTTGTGTGATGATCAGCGACGGGGCGAGCCGCAGGGCCGACGGGGTGACCCCGTTGACCACCAGGCCCTCCTGCAGGCAGCGGGCGGCCACGTCGCGGGCGTCGACGTCGGCCAGCTCCACGGCCAGCAGCAGGCCGAGGCCCCGGACCCCCGTGACCTTGGGCAGGCCCATCATGGCCTCGGTGATGGCCGCTCCGGCCTCCACCGCCCGGGCCGGGGCGTCGATCGACACCATCGTGTCCAGCACCGCCCTGGCCGCCGCCGTGGCCAGAGGCTGGCCGCCGTAGGTGGTGGCGTGGTCGCCCGGTTGGAAGGAGGCGGCCACGTCCTTCTTGGCCCAGCAGGCCCCGATGGGCACGCCGTTGCCCAGGGCCTTGGCCATCGTCACCACATCGGGGCTGATCCCGAAGTGCTGGAAGCCGAACCAGCGGCCGGTGCGGGCGAAGCCGGTCTGGACCTCGTCGACCATGAACAGCATGCCCCGCTCCCGGCACAGCGCTTCCACGCCCTGGAAGTACTCGACGGTGGCCGGGTTGACCCCGCCCTCGCCCTGCACCGGCTCCAGCAGCACCGCGCCCACGGTGTCGTCGAGCGTCTTGGCCAGCTCGTCGAGGTCGTTCCAGATCACGTGGCGGAAGCCCTCGGGCAGGGGCTGGAAGGCGTCCCACTTCTGGGGCTGGCCGGTGGCGGCCAGGGTGGCCAGGGTGCGGCCGTGGAAGCTCTGGAAGGCGGCCACGATCACGTGGCGGCCGGGGCCGCCGTGGCGCCGGGCGAGCTTGATGGCGGCCTCGTTCGACTCGGCTCCCGAGTTGCAGAAGAACACCTGGCCCCCGGCCGGGGTGCCGTCGCCGATCAGGCGATCGATCTCCCGGGCCACGGCCCAGTTGTGCTCGGTGGCGTACAGGTTGGACACGTGCAGCAGCCGTTGGGCCTGGGCGGCCAGGGCCTCGGCCACCGCCGGGTGGGCGTGGCCCAGGCTCGTGACGGCCAGGCCGGACAGGAAGTCGAGGTACTTCTTGCCCTCGCGGTCCCACAGGTAGGGGCCCTCGCCCTTCACGAACATCACGGGCGGCGGTCCGTAGGTGGGCATGAGCGGGCAGTACGCCAGGTCGGTTCCGGCGCCCATGGCGGTGCGGTGGTCGGTCATCTAGTTTCCCCCTGGGGTCGTGGTCGTAGGATCTTCGGACGGGCTCTCCGGGTGGTCTCCGACCACCTCGCTCTCCGGGTGGTCTCCGACCACCTCGTTTTCCGGGTGGTCTCCGACCACCTCGTTTTCCGGGTGGTCTCCGACCACCATGGTGCCGATGCCGGCGTCGGTGAACAGCTCGAGCAGCAGCACGTGAGGGATGCGACCGTCGAGCATGTGGGCGCTGACGGCCCCGGCCCGCACCGCCGCCATGCAGGAGGCGACCTTGGGCACCATGCCACCCGAGATCGTGCCATCGGCGATGGCGGCGTCGAGCTCGGCCAGCGTGACCCGGGGCACGAGGGTGGACGGGTCGTTCACGTCGGTCAACAGGCCGGGCACGTTGGTGAGGTAGATCACCTTCTCCGCTCCCAGCGCCCCACCCACGGCCCCGGCCACGGTGTCGGCGTTGATGTTGAGGGGTTGGCCCCCGGCGGCGGAGCCGATGGAGGAGATCACCGGGATCATGTCCTCGGCCAGCAGGCGTTGGATGATCCCCGGGCGGACCTCGGTGACCTCGCCCACGTAGCCCAGCTCCGGCTGGCGCACCTCGGCCGTGATCAGGTTGCCGTCCTCGCCCGACAGACCCACGGCGTAGGCGCCGTGGACGTTGATCTGGCCCACGATGTCGCGTCCCACCTTGCCCACGAGCACCATGCGGGCCACCTCGAGGGTCTCGGCGTCGGTGACCCGCAGGCCGTTGTGGAACTCCGACGTCTTGCCCAGGCGGCGCAGCAGGTCGTCGATCTGGGGGCCGCCGCCGTGCACCACCACCGGCTTGAGGCCCACCGAGCGCAACATCACGATGTCCTCGGCGAAGGTGCGGGCCGACTCGCCGTCGCCCATGGCGTTGCCGCCCATCTTCACCACCACGATGGCGCCCCGGAACCGCTGGATGTAGGGCAGTGCCTCCACCAGGGCCCGGGCCCGGTCCTCGGGCGAGTAGCCCCGGGCGGCTGCCGCGTCGGCCCCGGGCGGGGTCGCCACGGCGGTCATGACCGGTACCCGGCGTTGATGTCGATGTAGGCGTGGGTCAGATCGCAGGTCCAGATCGTGGCCTGGCCCTCCCCCACCCCCACGTCGACCGACACCGTCACGTCGGTCCCCTGCAGGTGCTCGGTGGCCCGGGCCTCGGAGTACCCGGGCGCCACCTTGCCGCCCTGGGTGACGAGCTCGCTGCCGATGCGGATGACGAGCGCGTCCCGGCTGGCCTTCTGACCGGCCTTGCCCACCGCCATCACGATCCGGCCCCAGTTGGCGTCGGAGGCGGCCAGGGCCGTCTTGACCAGGGGCGAGTTGCCGATGGCGAGGGCGATGGCCTTGGCCGCGCCGTCGCTCTCGGCCCCGGTGACCGTCACCTCGACGAACTTGGAGGCGCCCTCGCCGTCCCGCACGATCTGGTGGGCCAGGCTCAGGTTCACCTCGTCGAGGGCGGCCACGAAGGCGTCCCAGTGGGCCGACTCGGGGCCGGTGACCGGCTCGTTGCCGGCCGCTCCGGTGGCGAACAGGAGCACGGTGTCGCTCGTCGAGGTGTCGGAGTCGACCGTGATCCGGTTGTAACTCGCTTCTACCGAGGCCGACACGGCTCGCTGAAGGGCGTCGGCCGTGACGGCCAGGTCGGTGAAGACGAAGCTGAGCATGGTGGCCATGTCGGGGGCGATCATGCCGCTGCCCTTGGCGATACCGGCCACCCGGGCCGAGGTGCCGGCCACGGCGGCGGTGGCCCCCTTGGCGTAGGTGTCGGTGGTGCGGATGGCGTCGGCCGCCTCGGGCCACGAGGCGGCCGGGCGGGCGGCCAGCACCGGCAGGGCGGCCCGCAGTGCCGCTTCGTCGAGCGGCTCGCCGATCACGCCGGTGGAGGCGACGAAGACCTCGTGGGGCTGGCAGCCGAGCACGCCGGCCAACACCTCGGCGGTGAGGGCGGTGGCCGACTCGCCGGCCGAGCCGGTGAAGGCGTTGGCGTTGCCGGCGTTGCACACCACGGCCCGGGCCGTGCCCCGGGCCAGATTGGCCTTGCACCAGTCGACCGGAGCCGAGGTGCACAGCGACCGGGTGAAGGTGCCGGCCACGGTGGTGCCCTCGCTCAGCACGGCCAGCATCAGGTCGGGCCGGCCCTGGTAGCGCAGGCCGGCGGCGTGAGTGGCGAAGGTGACGCCGCCGATGGCCGGGATCTCGGGGAACGAGGCCGGAGCCAGAGGGGACACGGCGGTCATGGGTACACCCCCGGGCCCATCAGGCCCGTCCGTTCGTCGAGCCCGGTGGCCAGGTTGGCGCACTGGATGGCCATACCCGAGGCCCCCTTCATGAGGTTGTCGAGGGTGGCGATACCGAACACGAGGCCGGTGCGGGGGTCCACCCGGGCCGTGAGGTGCACGGCGTTGGAGCCGAGGGTGGCCTTGGTGGACGGGCTGCGGTCGGCCACCACCATGAACGGCTCACCCCGGTAGAAGTCCCGCATGGCGGCGGTGGCGTCGGCCGAGGTGGCACCGGCGGCGGCCGCCGTGGGCCGGCCGTAGCAGGTGGCGAGGATGCCCCGGTTCATCGGCACCAGATGGGGCGTGAACAGCACGCTGGGGCTGGCCCCGGTCCGGTCGGCCAGGGCCTGCTCGATCTCCGGCGTGTGCCGGTGGGTGAGCAGGCCGTAGGCGGTGGCGTCCTCGTCGACCGTGCAGAATGTGGTGTTCTCCTTGGGCGGTCGGCCGGCGCCGCTCACCCCGGTCTTGATGTCGGCCACCAGGCCCTCGGGCTCGATCAGCCCGGCCGCCAGCAGAGGGGCCAGCGCGAACACGGCGGTGGCCACGTTGCAACCGGTGGCGGCGATCAGCTCGGCCCCGGCGATCTTGTCCCGGAACAGCTCGGGCAGGCCGTACACGGCCTCGGCCAGCAACTCGGGGCAGGTGTGGGGGGCGCCGTACCACTGGGGGTACAGGCCGGCGTCGTGGAGCCGGAAGTCGGATCCCATGTCCACGATGTGCCCCACCCGACCCTTGATCTCGGGCACCACGTTCATCGACACCCCGTGGGGCAGGCCGCAGAACACCACGTCGAGACCGTCGAGGGCGTCGGGGTCGTAGGCGTCGTACACCCGGTCGCCGTAGGCCAGGGCCAGGCTGGGGTAGAGGTCGGCGATGGGCCGGCCGGCCTGGCTGTCGCCGGTGGCCACCACGAGCTCGAAGCTCGGGTGCTGCACCAGCAGGCGCAGCAGCTCGGCCCCGGTGTAGCCGGAGGCGCCGACGATGCCGACGCGCAGCCGTGGCGGATTGGGGTCGTGTAGTGTCACGTCTGCGCTCCTCTGGGCATTCGACGACGGCGGATCTGCACGGCGGGATAGGCAGATGGAAGAATATACGGCGAAGCCGATATTCATGCAACCAGAATCGGGGGGCGGAGGTTGCGCCGCTGTCCGCTGGGCGACGACGCTGGTCGGCGGAGCACCGGCGCCGGACCGGGCCCGGAGACCGGAGGCGAGCGAGATGTCCGAGACCCTGCCCGTGCACGAGCTGGTGGCCTACAACACCGCGGTGGACAGCGAGAACAAGATCCACGACGACGATGTGGCCGCCCGCTTCGGCTTCACCGGCGGCCTGGTGCCCGGGGTCGACGTCTACGCCTATCTGTGCCAGCCGGCCCTGGCCCACTGGGGCGCCCGGTTCCTCGACTCCAGCCGGGTCTCGGTCCGCTTCGACTCCCCCGTCTACGACGGCGAGGCCACCCGCATCGCCGCCACCGTCGACGACAACGGCGTGCTGCGGGCCGAGGCCCTGACCGCCAACGGCACACCGGCCGCGCTGGAGGCGCAGCTCCTCGACGCCAGGCCCACCCCGCCGGCCACCGTCGCCGCCCCCACCAACCCCGAGCGGCCGCCGGCATCCCCCGAGGTGCTGGTGGCCGACGAGCCCCTCGGCTCCTACACCACCCAGATCGACGCCGAGGCCCACGCCACCTACCTGCGGGACATCCGCGATCCCGGCAGTCCGGTGACGGCGCTGGGCGCCGTGCACCCGGGCTGGCTGCTGCGGCAGGCCAACTACATCCTCAGCCGGAACGTGAAGCTCGGCCCCTGGATGCACGTGGGCTCGGTGGTGGACCACCTGGCCCCGGCCCCGATCGGCCAACCCCTGGAGGTCCGGGGCTTCACCCGCCGGGCCTACGAGCACAAGGGCCACCGGTTCGTGCTGTTGGCGGTGGTCATCCTGGGGCCCGACGGCGAGCCGGTGTGCACCGTCGACCACACGGCGATCTACGAGCCCCGCCAGGTGCGGGAGCTCGCCGGCTGACAGCCCCCGGGGTCACGGTTCGCGGCCGGTCACGGCCGGCCGGCTACGCTCGGATCCTTGTGAGCCCCTCCCTCCTCGTCGGTGTCTGCGGCGGCAGCGGATCAGGCAAATCCACCCTGGCGGCCCGGGTGGCGGATCAGTGGGAGGCGGCCCAGCCCGGGGCCCGCGCCGTCGTGCTGAGCTTCGACGCCTACTACCACGACCAGTCCCACCTGCCCATGGCCGAGCGGGCCCTGGTGAACTACGACCATCCCGACTCCCTCGACGTCGGGCTGATGGCGGCCCACCTCCGGGCGCTGCGGGCCGGCAACGGCGTGGGCGTCCCCGGCTACGACTTCGCCACGTACCGCCGCACGGGCGACGTGGCCCTGGTGGGGCCGGCCGAGCTGGTATTGGTGGAGGGCATCCTGCTGTTCGCCTTCGCCGATCTGTGGGAGCTGCTCGACTACCGGGTGTTCCGCAACTGCCCGGAACCGGTGCGCTTCGAGCGGCGCCTCGTGCGCGACACCACCGAGCGGGGCCGAACGGTGGCGTCGGTGAAGGCGCAGCTGGCGGCGAGCGTGAAACCCATGCACGACCGCTACGTCCAGCCCCACGCCGAGGCTGCCGACTTCGTCACCGAGCACGGCGACGACCTCGACGACGTGACCGCCCGGCTCCTGGCCGAGCTCACGGTGCGCGCCGCGGCGGCAGCCGCCGCGGCGCCGGCCCGTCCCTGATCCGCCGCCTCGGTCGAACGCTGCGACCTGGTGCCGCCCTCGGGCGGCACCAGCTCGCCCGGAGCTCGGCCCGACGGGCGGGCCTACTGCAGGCGGCCGGCGGCGCGGGCAGCAGCCTCGGCAGCGTCCAGCTGGCCCTCCACGATGGCCAGCCCACCGTCCCAGAAGGCGGGATCGGCCAGGTCGACACCGACGATGCGGCCCAGGTCCTCCGGGGCCATCGAGCCTCCGGCCGACAGCAGCTCCAGGTAGGCCGGCACGAAGCCGGCCCCCTCCTGCTCGTAGCGGGCGTAGACCGACAGGGCCAGGAGCTGGCCGTAGGCGTAGGCGTAGACGTAGCCGGGGGACCCGATGAAGTGGGGGATGTAGGACCACCACGTGCGGTAGCCCTCGGTCACCTCCACCGCATCGCCCAGCATGTCGGTCTGGGTCTCGGCCCACAGCTCGCCGAAGCGCTCGACCGACAGCTCGCCGTCACGCCGGCGGCTGGTGTGGCAGGCGTGCTCGAAGCGGTTCATCGCCACCTGACGGAACACCGTGGCCACCGAGTCGTCGATGATCGAGGCCAGGAGGGCGAACCGTTCGCCGGGATCGTCGATCAGCGACAGCAGGCGCTTGTTCGTGACCGCCTCGCCGAACACCGAGGCCGTCTCGGCCAGGGTGAGCGGGGTCGACTGGTGGAACACGCCCTGGGGCCGGGCCAGGTAGGCGTGGACGCCGTGGCCCAGCTCATGCGCCAGGGTCGACACGTCACGGGGGCGCGAGGTCCAGTTCAGCAGCACGTAGGGGTGGTGTGACGGCACGGTGTAGGCACAGAAGGCTCCGGGCCGCTTGCCCGGCCGCACCGGGGCGTCGATCCAGCCCTCGTCGATCAGCGGCCCACGATGTCGGCCAGCTCTGGGGAGAACGACTGATAGGCGTCGCGCACTCACCGAGGTGGCCTCGGCCCAGCCGATGGCCTGCTGGCCCTGGGCCACGGCGGCCATGCGGTCGTAGTCGGCCAGCCGATCGAGGCCCAGCACCCTGGCCTTGATCCCGTACCACCGCTGGGGATGTCGTAGCGCTTGACCACCGCCTGCACCAGCGCGTCGACCGAGGCGTCGCTCGCCTCGTTGGACAGGTTGCGGCTCGAGATCCAGGTGTCGAACGAGCGGAGGCGGTCTTCCACCGAGCGGTCGAGCAGCAGCGTGTTGGAGATGTAGCCCCGGGTGCGCAGGCCGGGGGCCAACCCGTCGGTGACGGCGGCGGCCGCCGCCTGGCGCACCGAGCGGTCCGGGTGCTGCAGGAGCGACAGGCCCTGCTCGAGCGGAGCGGTCCGGGTGCCGCCCTGGCCGTCGTCGAGGGTCACCTCGATGGCCGACGTGAGCTCGGAGAACAACCGGACCCAGGCCGAGGCCCCGGTGACCGACGTCTCGATCAGCACCTTCTCCTCGGGCTCGCTGAGCAGGTGGGGACGGTTGAGGCGGGTCAGCTCGAGATGGTGGCGGCAGAAGTCGAGCGCCGGGTCGGCCAGCACCCGGGCCACGTGCCCGTCGTCGGCGGCGGCGAACTCCAGCTCCACGAACACCAGCAGCGTGCCCACCTCGGTGGCCTGCTCCTGGACGTGTTGCATCAGGGCGCCCCGCTCGGGATCGAGCGTGTTCTCGCTGAAGCGGAGCATGCCGTAGTTGCCGGCCCGGCCCATCAGCTCGTTGATGCGGGCCACGGTGGTCATCAGCTCGGCCAGCTCGGCCGCTTCCAGGGTGCCGACCCGCCCCCGGTAGCCGGCCAGCCCCTGGGCCAGCTCCTTGGACTGGGCGATCAGATCGAGAGGCGACGGGGCGCCGTCGAGCAGCGGCTCCAGATCCCAGGCGACGTCGGCGGCGGACAGGTCGGGGTCGGTTGCTGTCATGGCTTCATGATGCCCGAACCCGATGCCCCTCCGGGCACCGGGCGGGCTGGGTCGTTCGGGGCCGCGGAGCCCCGGGGCCCCAGCCCCACCGGGCGGCTACGCTGCCCACCCGTCCGGGGGCTCCGCGCCCCCGAACCCCATCGCCGCCGGGGCCCCAGCCCCACCGGGCGGCTACGCCGCCTACCGCAGCTCGGCGTGGTGGGTCTTCACCACGGCGTCGATGCAGGCCTGGCGGGCCTCGGCGATCTCGGCGTCGGTGAGCGTGTGGTCGTCGGCCTGGAAGCGCAGGGTGTAGGCCAGCGACCGCCGTCCCTCGCCCAGCTGGGGGCTGCGGAACACGTCGAACAGGTCGACCGAGCGCGCCAGCCCGGCGGCGGCCTTGCGCAGGGTCCGGGCCACGTCGGTGGCCGGCACCTCGTCGGCCACGGCGAAGGCCAGGTCGACGTCGCTCGACGGGAACCGGGACAGGGGCTTGTAGCGGGGAATCGTCTCCTGGGCGGCCACGATCGGTTCCACCGCCAGCTGGACCCACGCCACCCGGCCGGCCACGTCGTAGCGCTCCAGCACCTCGGGATCGACCTCGCCCACCTCGCCGATGGTCCGTCCCCGGAACACGACCTCACCCGAACGGGTGGGGTGCAGGCCGGGACGGGCCTTGTTGACCACGGTGAGCCCGGCCAGGCGCAGCTCGCCCGCCATCCGGTGCACGAGGCGCACCGCGGCCTCGGCCGCCGTGGCCCCCGGCCCGGCATCGGCGGCGAAACCGGCCTCCACCGCCGCCACCAGCTCGGTCTCGTCGGGCAGCTCGGCCTCCGACGGGGCGAACACCCGACCCAGCTCGTAGAGGCGGATCGTCCGGGCCCGGTGCGACTGGTTGTGGGCGACAGACTTGAGCAGGCCGGGGAGCAGCGAGGTGCGCAGCACCGACTCCTCCACCACCAGCGGGTTCACCAGCGAGATGGCGGCCTGGTCGAGCCCGGCCCGCTCCAGGTCCCCGGGGGCCAGGAACGGGTTGGGCATGGCCTCGCTGAAGCCGGCCCCCAGGAGGCTGCGGCGGACCCGGCGGCGGGCCTGCTGCAGCGGCGTGAGGCGGCCGCCCTGGGCCGAGGTGGGGACCCGGCGCCCGGAGCGGTCGTAGCCGTGATGGCGGCCGACCTCCTCCACCACGTCGATCTCGCCCGACGAGTCGGGCCGCCACGACGGGATCGTGACCTGCAGCTCGCTGTCGCTGGTTGGGGTGGCCTCGAACCCGATCGGGTTGAGGTAGCCGGCGATCTCCTCGGCGGTGAGGGCCGTGTTGAGCAGCATGTTGACCCGGGGCACCCGCACCGTGATCGGCGATCGGGTGGGGCGGTTGCCGTCGGCCACCACCCGGCCCGAGGCCACGGTGGCCCCGCACAGGTCCACGGCCAGCTCGGCGAACCGGTCGAGCGCCCGCTCCACGCCCTCGGGGTCGACGCCCCGCTCGTAGCGCATGGACGCCTCGGAGCGGAGGCCCAGGCGGCGCGACGTCTTGGCGATCGACATCCGGTCCCAGATGGCGGCTTCCAACAGCACGCTGGTGGTGGCATCGCTGATCTCGGTCGACGCCCCGCCCATCACGCCAGCCAGGCCGATCGGTTCGTCGGCGGCGTTGGCGATCACGCCGTCGGCGGCGGTGATCGTGCGCTTGGCGTCGTCGAGGGTGGTCATCGTCTCGCCCTCGCGGCCCCGCCGGACGACGAGGGCACCCTCGGGCACGAGGCCCAGGTCGTAGGTGTGGTTGGGCTGGCCCAGCTCCAGCATCACGTAGTTGGAGATGTCGACGATGGTGTTGATCGAGCGCATGCCCGAGCGCTCCAGCCGCTGCACCAGCCAGGTGGGCGAGGGGCCCACGGTGAGACCGTCGAGCACACGGAGGCCGAAGCGGAGGCAGAGGTCGCCGTCGTCGATGCGGACCGATGCCCGCTCGGCGGTGCGGGTGGACCCCTCGGGTACGTCGGAGGCGGGGACGGTGAAGGGCACCCCGAGGCGGGCCGCCAGATCCCGGGTGACGCCGATGATCGACAGGGCGTCGGGCCGGTTGCCCTCGATGTCGAGGTCGAACAGCACGTCGGTGTCGGCCCCCAGGGCGTCGGCCAGCGGCTGGCCCACGGTCAGGCCGGGATCGAGGACCATGATGCCCGAGGCGTCGGTGCCGGCTTCCAGCTCCGTGGCCGAGCACAGCATCCCGTTCGACCACTCACCCCGCAGCTTGCGGCGCGCGATCTCCAGACCCGAGGGCATGACGGTCCCCAGCGTGGCCAGGGGCACCAGGTCGCCGACGGCCATGTTGAACGCCCCGCAGCAGATCTGGAGCGGCTGGCCGTCGCCGGCGTCGACCTGGACCAGCTGGATGCGATCGGCCTCGGGATGGGGGGCGAGGCCGAGCACCTTGGCCACCACGATGCCGTTCCAGGTGGCGCCGACGTTCTCGACGTTCTCCACCACCATGCCCAGATCGGTCATGGCCGCCGCCAGCTCGGCGGGGTCGCCCTCGATCGGGGCGAACCGGCGCATCCATGACAACAGAACCTTCATCGGAACTCCACTACTCCTCCATCCCGGACGACGTGCTGCTCAAACCCTGCTCGCTCGGCTCGCGGTGCCGGTCAGAACTGGGTGAGCAGGCGGACGTCGTTGGCGTACAGCTCGCGCAGGTCGTCGACGCCGAACTTCATCAGGGCCAGCCGGTCGATGCCGAACCCGAAGGCGAAGCCCGACCACTCCTCGGGGTCCACCCCGCCGGCCCGCAACACGTTGGGGTGCACCATGCCGCATCCGCCCAGCTCCAGCCACGACCCGTCGGGCCGCTGGATGTCGAACTCGGCCGACGGCTCGGTGAAGGGGAAATAGTTGGGCCGCAGGCGCGACGAGAAACCGGTCCCGAAGTAGGCCTCGGTGAACGCCTCGATCGTGCCGGCCAGGTCGGCCAGCGAGATCCCGCGGTCGATCACCAGGCCTTCGATCTGGTGGAAGACCGGCATGTGGGTGGCGTCGGCGGTGTCTCGCCGGTACACCCGCCCCGGGGCGATCACGTAGATCGGTGGCTTCTGGGCCAGCATGGCCCGGATCTGTACCGGTGAGGTGTGGGTGCGCAGCAGCGTGGTCCCCGGGGTGCCGTGGTCGACATAGATCGTGTCGAACCCGTCCCGGGCGGGGTGGCCGGCCGGGATGTTGAGGGCGTCGAAGTTGTGCCAGTCGGTCTCCACCTCGGGGCCCTCGGCCACCTGGAAACCGAGGCCGACGAAGATGTCCTCCAGGAGCTCCCAGGTCTGGGTGACCACGTGGGCGTGGCCCACCACCACCGAATCCGGCACCTCGGTGAGGTCGAGCCGCTCGGCCGCCAGCTGCGTGGTGCGCTCGGCCCGGGCCAGGTCGGCCTGGCGGGCGGCCACGGCGGCCGTCAGCCGGTCCCGCACCTCGTTCAGGACCTGCCCCACCGTCCGCCGCTGGTCGGGGTCGATCGAGCCGAGCTGCTTGCGGGCCGCCACCAGCCGCCCGTCGCGGCCCAGAGCGGCGTGCTCCACCTCCCGCAGGGCCGAGGCGCTGGCGGCGGAGGCGATGGCGGCTGCGGTCTCGGTTTCGAACGTGAGGAGGTCGTCGATCATCTCGGGGTCAAACCTGCAGGCTTTCGTAGGGCTTGTCCAACGACTTTCCCCGGGGCGGGCCGGCGGCCGGGCCAGCGCCCGCCCGGGGATGTCGATCAGGCTGCGTCGGCGGCGCCGCCGTCGGGGGTGTTGGCCTTGGCCACCTCGACCAGGGCGGCGAAGGCCGCCGGATCGTGGACGGCCAGGTCGGCCAGGACCTTGCGGTCGACGTCCACCTCGGCCGCCTTCAGGCCGTTGATGAAGCGGCTGTAGGCCATGCCGTTCTGGCGGCAGGCGGCGTTGATCCGCTGGATCCAGAGACGGCGGAACTCACCCTTGCGGGCCCGGCGGTCGCGGAAGGCGTACTGCCCCGAGTGCATGACCTGCTCGTTGGCGCCCCGGAAGGTACGGCTCTTGTTGCCGTAGTAGCCCTTGGCCTTCTCCAGCGTGGAACGGCGGCGCTTCTTCGAATGAACTGCGCGTTTGACGCGTGCCATGGGAACCCAAACTCCTTTGTTCTTCTATCGATCGTGGGGAAACGGTTGAGCGTGGGCTCGTCAGCTGGAGAGCATGCGCTTGACCCGCGGGGTGTCGGCCGGGGTCATGATGCTGTCGCCGCTGAGCCGGCGCTTGCGCCGGCTCGACTTCTTCTCGAGGAAGTGGTTCAGGTTCTTGCTCCGCCGGCTCACCTTGCCGGTGCCCGTGAGCTTGAACCGTTTCTTGGCGCCGCTGTGGCTCTTCATCTTGGGCATGGATCTCTCCTCGCTGGGTCGGTCCGGGCTTGGTCGCCCGAGCCTGGTCGCTCGGCCGGCCCGACGATCGTGGGGGGGCTCGTGGTTCCGGGGCCGGATCGACCTCGGCCACCGGCAGCCAGAGGCTGGCAGCGTGTGCGGCTGCCAGCTCACCGGCTCAGGTCACCTCAGCTGGATGCAGCCTCGGTGTTGACGCCGACCGGAGCAGCATCGCTGCCACCGTCGCCGTCGTTGGTGGAGGCGGTTTGACCGTCTCCGGCTCCGGCGCCGGCCTCCGAGGAGGAAGAGCGCCGCGGTTGCTTCTGCTTCTTCTTGCTGTCCGGTCCGAGGACCATCGTCATGTTGCGGCCGTCGAGCCGTGGATAGGCCTCGACCTTGGCGTAGTCGACGACCCGCTCGGCGATGTGATCGAGGATCTTGCGCCCGAGCTCGGGATGAGTGACCTCCCGGCCCCGGAACATGATCGTGATCTTCACCTTGTGTCCCTCTTGGAGGAACTTCTCCACCTTCTTGGTCTTCGTGTCGAAGTCACCGCCGGAGATCTTCGGGCGGTACTTCATCTCCTTCACGATGACGTTGCTCGCCTTTTTCTTCGACTCTTTGAGACGCTGCGCCGTCTCGTACTTGTACTTGCCGTAGTCCATGATCCGACAGACCGGCGGGCTGGCCTTGTCGGCCACCTCCACCAGATCCAGCTCGAGCTCGCGAGCCAGCGAAAGTGCCTCGGGCATCGGTTTGATGCCGAGCTGATCGCCGTTCGGGCCGATGACGCGGACTTCACGAGCACGGATCCGGTCGTTGATCCGTGGCTCCGGTGGCGCAGCTATGGCCGATCACCCCTCATGCAGTTGTACCGCTCCTTGTCGTTGGGTTGGATGCACCAACGGAGGAGAATGCGTCGAGCCTGCTACATGCTCGGAACCGGACGGCGCAGGGGCCCCACAGCGGCCGAGCCACCGTGGGAGCCGAGCTACCGCTCGAGCCGGGATGGAACCTGTGCGCACCGTGGGTGGCCAGGTGGGGCAGGACGCGCCCTCTTCATGTTGGATGAATCCAGGCTAGCAGCACCCTGGGCGAGAATGCTCGCCCGCCGGGAACCCGCAGGGTTCCCTCAGTACACCGGAGGTGGACCAAGGAACCCGCAGGGTTCCCTCAGTCGGTGGTGGCGGCCGGGGTGTCGGTGCGGGCCCGCTGGACGTAGGCCATCCGCACCTGGTGCAGAGCGCCCTTCAGCGTCGCCTCGCCCTCGCCCAGCCGGCCGGCCAGGTTCTCGACGATGGCGGCGAGGGCGTCGATGGCGAGGCGGGCCTCATCGAGGTCGGGGCGCTCGGCCGTCAGGTGGATGGCCGCCAGCTCGTAGATGCCGAGCGCATGGTTGGTGAGCACGGTGGCCACCTCGGTCTCGAGCAGCCTGGCCCGGGCCTCGGCCAGCTCCTTGGCCATGGCCCGTACCTGCTCCTCCTCCTCGGGGCTGAGCTCGGGTTCGTCGGGGGCGACGTCGGCACTGCCGGCGGCCGGGGACGAGGTGGCCGCATCGCCGGCCGGCGCGGGCGGGATCTTCCGTTCGCCGTCTGGGGTCCACAGGGTCATGGACCCACTCTAGGTGTTCCGCCGCCAGCGTCCGTGGGCCAGGCACACCCCGGCGGCGGCCAGCTCGGCCGCCACCGCCGGGTCGTCGACCCCCTCAGCGCCGACCACGATGCCCCGGGCGCCGGCTGCGGCCACCGCGGCAGCCGTGGCCGCCCGGGCCAGGACCACCCCCGGCGCCAGCTCCGGGGCGACGGGGTGCCGGAGGGAACCGGGCGGGACGGTGGTCGGGGCGGCCAGCGCCCCGGCCACCGCCCGATCGAGCAGCCACACCGAAGCGGGGCGCCAGGCGCCCAGCCAGGCCAGCTCGCCGGGCGACGGGTCCACGCCGACCAGCATGGCCGAGACGCCGAGAGCGGCCAGATGCTCCAGGACGGGGGCCAGCAGCTCGCCGCCGGAGCGGGCATCGTCCACGGTGATGCGCAGGGCGAGCTGGGCGGGGTCGAGACGGGCCCGGGTGACGGCTGCGACCACCAGGGCGGTCAGGTCCGTCCCCTGGGCCCGGGCCTGGGCGGCCACCGCCAGGGGGAGGTCGACGGCCACCCCGACGGGGAGGCCCGCCGCCACCGAGGCGTCGAGCGCCGCCGATCCCGCCGCCCGGAACACGGTCTCCAGGTAGGCTCCGGCCAGCCCGGCGTCGGTGACGGCGGCCACAACCGCCCCCGGATGCAGCAGGCCCCGCACCGGGTGCCGCCACCGGACCGTCACCGTCCGCCACTCTCCCCGGTCGGCTCCGACGCTCGTCCCGGGCGGCAGCACGCGCTGGGCGCCGGCCGTCGCCCGGGGCCGGCGGTCGCCCGGGGAGGAGCCGGCCAGGGCCGGCTCGGCGGCGAGGGGGGTCAGCGGGGCCAGGGCGAGGTCGAGCTCCCCGGTGGCCAGGGCCTGGCGCAGCTCGCCGGCCTGGCGGAGCCGGGCGACGGCCCCGTCTCGGACGGCCCGGCCCGGTTCGGCAGCCGAGGCGGAGCCGGCGTAGGAGCCGACCGGCTCGACCGACCACCGGCCGCCGCCGGCCTCGGCCACCTGGCGGCAGCGCCGCTGGGCCCGGGCGACGAGGGAGGGAGGCGGATCGCCGGCGCGGCCGACGGCGGCGCCCACGCTCACCGTCACCTCGTGCTCCACGCCGTCGGGTAGGGCCAGCGGGCGGCCGCCGACCCGAACCACGCGTTCGGCCAGCAGGGCGACGTCGCGCTGGCCCGGCATCGACCGGGCCACCAGGCACAACCCGCCTCGTCCGGCCGGGAGGAGCCGATCGTCGCTCCGCACCGTCCGGCCCAGCCGCTCGCCCAGCTCGGCCACGAGATCGTCGACCAACGCCCATCCGTAGGCGTCGCCCAGCACGTCGGCCCTGTCGAGTTCGACGGCCAACACACCCGTCACCTCGCCAGGGCGCCGGGCGGCGACGGCGTCGGCCACCGCCTCCTCCACGCTCGCCGGTGGAGCGGTCGGCCCTCCGGTGGTCGGAGTGCCGAGCGATCCGGCGGGGACGGCGCGACGGCGGTCGGGTGTCATGGCATCCGATCGACCGCCACCCGGGCCAGGCTTAACAGGGTCGGACCCGTCCGGGATGGTCCGCCTCCCGGCCCTGGGCCGGGCGACCCATACGCCTGGCCCGCCGCAGCGGCGTCAGTCTGCGCCCGTCCGCCCCCTCCCACTCGTCACGTTCGCCGCGGTTCGGGGAGGCGAGGTGACGTAGTTCGGCCGGGGGAGGCAGGTCACGACCCGGACGGAGCGGGCCGGAGCGGATGGAGCGGGGCCGAGCGGACGGAGCGACCCGGACGGAGCGAGGCGGGGCGGGGCGCTGGCGCCGGTCAGACGGGAGTGACGGCCACGGCTTCCCACCGGCCGGGACCGCCGGCGCCGACGGCGAAGATCACCGTCCGACCCTCGTCGATGCGGCGGGTGCCGTCGGTGATGGCCGTGCAGTGGAAGGGGAACGATCTCCCGTCGGCTCCGGTCACCACGCCGAGGCCGGCGTCGGCGTCGAACGACGCCACCCGTCCCGGTTCGGCCCGCCCGGCGGCCGCCGGGGCCCGCTCGGCCAGCGGGGGCGGCGGGGCGGGCTCAGAGGGCATGGCGGGGCGGGGTGCCGCTGTCGAGGTCGAGCAAGTGGCCCATCCGCTCCTGCTTGGTCCGCAGGTAGGCGATGTTCTGCTCGGTGGGAACGGTCAGCAGGGGCACCCGCTCGGTGATCTCCAGCCCGTAGCCGTCGAGGCCGCCGTACTTGGCCGGATTGTTGGTGAGCAGCCGCATCGAGGTGACGCCCAGGTCGACCAGGATCTGGGCGCCGATCCCGTACTCCCGGGAGTCGGCCGGGAGCCCCAGGTCGAGGTTGGCGTCCACCGTGTCCCGGCCCTGATCCTGCAGGCCGTAGGCCCGGATCTTGTGGCCGAGCCCGATGCCCCGCCCCTCCTGGCCCCGCAGGTACACCAGCACCCCCTGGCCCGCCTCGGCGATGTGGGCCAACGCCTGGTCGAGCTGGGGGCCGCAGTCGCAGCGCAGGGAACCGAAGATGTCACCGGTGAGGCACTCCGAGTGCACCCGCACCAGCACGTTGGGCTGGGCCACGTCGCCCCGCACGAAGGCCACGTGCTGCTCGCCGTCGAGCACCGACTCGTAGACCACGGCGGTGAAGTCGCCGTAGCGGGTGGGGATGGTGGCCTGGCCGAAGCGCTGCACCAGCTTCTCGTGCCGGCGGCGGTAGCGGATGATGTCGGCGATCGACACGAACACCAGGTTGTGCTCCCGGGTGAACTCGATCAGACGCGGAACCCGGGCCATGGTGCCGTCGTCGTTGACCACCTCGGCCAGCACCCCGCCCGCCCGCAGCCCGGCCATCCGGGTGAGGTCCACGGCGGCCTCGGTGTGGCCGGCCCGCTTCAGCACCCCACCGGGCCGGGCCCGCAGGGGGAAGATGTGGCCGGGGCGGGCGAAATCGCCGGGGCGGGCCGCCGGGTCGAGCATGGCCCGCACGGTGAGCGACCGGTCGTGGGCGGAGATGCCGGTGCTCGTGTCGTGCCGGTAGTCGATCGACACCGTGAACGCCGTCCGCATCGACTCGGTGTTCTGGGCCACCATCAGCGGCAGGTCGAGCTCGTCGGCCCGCTCGTCGGTGATCGACACGCACAGGATGCCCGAGGTGTGGCGCACGAAGAAGGCGATCTTCTCCTCGGTGGCG
This sequence comes from Acidimicrobiales bacterium, assembly GCA_041394285.1. Classification (GTDB taxonomy): domain Bacteria; phylum Actinomycetota; class Acidimicrobiia; order Acidimicrobiales; family SZUA-35; genus CADEDH01. The sequence goes on from JAWKIL010000006.1 coordinate 62,420, forward strand.
TATTGGGCGGCCATGATCAGGTCGCCCTCGTTCTCCCGGTCCTCGTCGTCGGCCACCACCACGATCTCACCCCGGGAGATGGCCTCGATGGCCTCCTCCACGGGAGCGAAGGGCGAGTCGGCGGTGGTGTCGCTGCTCATGGCGCTGCTACCTCGATTTCTTTGTCTGTGCTCTCGGCGGCTGGAGCGGTCAGCCCCGCCCGGGCAGGATGCCGCCCAGGAGGCTCTCGGCGTACTTGGCCATCACGTCGACCTCGATGTTCACCCGGTCCCCGGCACCCTTGCGGCCGAGCGTGGTGACCTCCATCGTGTGGGGGATGAGGGCCACGGTGAAGCCGTCGGCCGCCGGGTCGACCACGGTGAGGCTCACCCCGTCGACGGTGACCGAACCCTTCTCCACCAGATAGCGGTGCAGCCCATCGGGCACCTTGACCTTCAGATCGGGGGCGGGGTTCACGATCACGCCCACGGCGTCGACGTGGCCCTGCACCAGGTGGCCGCCCAGCCGGTCGCTGAGGCGGACCGGGCGCTCCAGGTTGACGGGGTCACCGGGGCGCAGGTCGCCCAACTGGGTGCGGTCGAATGTCTCCTGGGTGACGTCGACGTCGAACCAGCCGGCAGCGCTGTCCCACGCCACGACGGTGAGGCAGCAGCCGTTGACGGCGATCGAAGCCCCCAGCTCAACGTCACTCAGCACAGCCGGCCCCTGGAGCCGCAGCCGGCTGCCTTCCAGGGCGGCCACCGAGCCCAGCTCTTCCACGATTCCGGTGAACATCGGACCTATCCTGCCTCTTCCGCTGGGGCCAGCTCTAGCCGGAGGTCATCGCCCAGCCGGCGGACGTCGAGCAGGCGGAGACGTGCCATATCGGCCATGGTGGCCGCCCCCGGGCCACGGAACAAGCCGGCCCCGTCCTCGCCCCCCGACAGAGCCGGCGCCAGGTAGACGACGTAGCGGTCCACCAGGCCGGCCCGGTGGAACCGGCCGGCCACGTCGGCCCCGCCCTCCACCATCAGCTGGACCACCTGGCGGCCGCCGAGGTCGTCGAGAACGGCCCCCAGGTCGCCCCCGGTCTCCAGGCAGGGGTGGACGGCGGCCCCCTCCGGGGCCCGGCCCAGCACCACCCGCAGCGGCTCCCGGGGCGGGGCGCCATCGGACGCCAGCACGTCGCGGACCGTCAGGCGGGGATCGTCGGCCCGTACCGTGCCCGCCCCCACCAGGATGGCGTCGGAAGCGGCGCGCAGCTGATGGGCGTCGTGGCGGGCCTCGGGCCCGGTGATCCACTGGCTGGTGCCGTCGGCCGCCGCCGTGCGCCCGTCGAGCGTGGACGCCAGCTTGAGCACCACCCAGGGCCGCCCCGTCCGCCGGTGGTGCAGGTACGGGGCGAGCTGCGCTTCCACCAGGTCCGCCCCGGGGCCCACGATCACCTCGATACCGGCCTCCCGGAGCTGCTCCAGCCCCCGGCCTCCCACGTTGGGATCGGGATCGGTCACCCCCACCACGACCCGGGCCACCCCGGCGGCGATCACGGCATCGGTGCAGGGCGGAGTGCGGCCGTGGTGGCAGCACGGCTCCAGCGTGACGTAGAGCGTGCCGTGGCGGGCCCGCTCCCCCGCGCGGGCCAGCACCTCGACCTCGGCGTGGTTGCCGCCGGGGCGCCGGGTGGAGCCCTCCCAGCTGGTGCCGTCGGTGCCCACCAGGACCGCCCCCACCCAGGGGTTGGGCGGGGCCAGGAGCCGGCTGTGGGCCGCCCGGGCCACAGCGCGGCCCATGAACGCGGCATCGTCGGGGGCGAGGTCTGGCTCGATCAGCACGGGCGTGCTCCGGTGGGCCGAGGGTGGAGGAAGCAGCGTAGCTGCCGGCCGGGGATGGGGCCCCGGCCGGGATGGGGCCCGGGGGCGCAGCCCCCGCCAGAGACCAGCGTAGCTGCCGGCCGGGGATGGGGCCCCGGCCGGGATGGGGCCCGGGGGCGCAGCCCCCGCCGGGACGGGGCTAGTGGGGGCGGCCGCCGGCCATGAGATCGACGGCGTGGCCCAGCACGTCGAGCACGGCCTCCAGCGTCTCGATGGCGCCCTTGGTGGAGCCGGGGGTGTTGAGGATCAGGGCGGTGCCCCGGGTGCCGGCGACGGCCCGGCTGAGGCGGCCCAGGCCGGCCGGGTTCACCGTGCGCATGGCTTCGGCCATTCCGGGGGCCTGGCGCTCCAGGGCCAGGGCCGTGCCTTCGGGGGTGAGGTCCCGGGGCCCGAAGCCGGTGCCGCCGGTGGTGACGATCACCCCGGTGAACCCGTCGGCCAGCTCCACCAGGGTGTCGCGCACGCTCTCGACCCCGTCGGCCACGATCCGGTGGTCGACCACCGACCACCCGGCCTCGGCCAGCCGGGCCTTGAGGGCCTCGCCCGAGGCGTCCTGGCGGGTGCCGGCCACCACGCCGTCCGACACCGTGACGACCTTCGCCTGCAGCTCCCGTTCAGAATGCTCGCTCACGCCCGTAGTGTGCCTGGTGCGGGCGCGCCGCGCGCCCTCCTCCTGCTGCCAACCGGAACGAGGTCCGCCATGACCCGAGCCCACAACTTCTGCGCCGGCCCCTGCACCCTGCCCACGTCGGTGCTGGCCGAGCTGGCCGACGAGATGGTCGAGTACGGCGACAGCGGCATGTCGGTGATCGAGATGAGCCACCGGTCGGGCGAGTACGAGGCGATCCACTTCGACACGATCGAGCGGCTGCGGCGCCTCTATGCCGTCCCCGACGAGTTCGACGTCCTGCTGGTGCAGGGCGGCGCCACCCTGCTGTTCGCCATGATCCCCATGAACCTGGCCCCGGCCGGAGCCGACGGAGGGGGCCGCCCGGTGGGCTACGTGCTGTCGGGCAGCTGGGCCAAGAAGGCCTTCGGCGATGCGGCCAAGGTGTCGAACGCCTACCCGGCGTGGACGGAGGAGGGTCCGGCGTTCACCCGCATGCCATCACCGGCCGACGTGACCGTGCAGGACGGCACGGCCTACCTCCACGTGACGTCGAACGAGACGATCGAGGGCACCCGGATGCCCGGCTTCGACGGGTTCGGCGCCCGCCTGGTGGCCGACATGTCGTCGGACTACCTCACCCGCCCGGTCGACTGGTCGCTGTTCGACCTGGTGTATGGCGGGGCCCAGAAGAACCTCGGCCCGGCCGGGCTGGGCGTGGTGTTCGTGCGCTCGGAGCTGGCCCGGACCTCGCCCGACGCCCTCCCCAGCTACCTGCGGTTCGACAGCCACGCCAAGGCCGACAGCCTGTTCAACACCCCACCGGTGTTCTCGGTGTGGGCCACCGGCAAGATGCTGGCCTGGATGGAGGCCAACGGCGGCCTGGCCGCCATGGAGAAGCGGGCGGCCGAGCGATCGGGCATGGTCTACGACGCGATCGACGGCAGCGGGGGCTTCTACCGCAACCCGGTGGAGCCGGCCTACCGCTCCCACACCAACGTGGTGTTCCGCCTCCCCACCCCCGAGCTCGAGGCCGACTTCCTCGTGCTGGCCGAGGAGCAGCGGCTGCTCAACCTGAAGGGCCACCGCTCGGTGGGTGGGATCAGGGCCAGCATCTACAACGGGCTGCCAACCGGGAGCGTGGAGACCCTGGTGTCGTTCATGCACTCCTTCGCCTCCAGCCGGGGCTGAGAGCCGGGGCGCGGCGGTGGCCCGGATCGAGCCCACGATCGCCCGCCTGATCAAGCCCGACTGGACCCAGCGCGTCCCCTCCCCGGCCCACGACCAACTGGCCCCCGATGACCGGCGGCGGTACGTGGCCGGCAACCCCGACAGTTTCCTGACCGTCACCCGGGGGCCGGAGGACGTGCCGCCGGGCGAGGAGTGGGACTCGGCCCGGGCCGTGGCCGAGAGCAGGCGCTCGCTGGATCGCCTGCTGGGGGCGGGGGCGTGGGGCGACCGGCCGCCGAGACCGGCCCTCTTCCTGTACCGCCTGAGCACGGAGGCGGCCGCCGGCAGCGAGCCCCACGCCCAGGTGGGGATCGTGGGCAACCTGTCGGTCGACGACTACGAGCACGGCGTGATCCGGGTCCACGAGCAGGTGCACGAGCACCGGGCCCGGCACCTGGCCGACCACCTCGCCGGGCTGCGGATCCAGTCGAGCCCGGTCGCCCTGGCCCATCGGGCCGACCCCCACCTGTCGGCCCTGGTGGCCCGGATCGTGGCCGGACGGGAACCCGAGCTCGACTTCACCTCGCCCGACGGTCTCCGCCAGCAGGTGTGGCGGCTGGACGAGCCGGAGGTGATCCGGGGGGTGCAGGAAGCCCTGGCCGACAGCCCGCTCTACGTGATCGACGGGCACCACCGCTCGGCGGCCGCCGCCGCCCACCGTCGGGAGCACCCCGAGTCCGACGCCGCCCACTGGCTGTTCGGGGCGGTGTTCGCCGCCGACGAGCTGCACAACGAACCCTTCCACCGCGTGGTCCACGGGATCGTCCCGGAGGACCTGGTGGCCCTCGTGGCCCGGTCGTTCCCGGTGCGGCCGGTGGCGCCGGGCGCGGTGTCGGCCGTTGTGGCCGGGCGCCGGCCGGAGGAGGTGCCCCTCCTCACCGGCGGCCGGTGGTACCTCGTGGACCTCGGCCCCCTCCCCGGCCCGGGCCAGGGCGACGTGCTGGCCGCCCTCGACGTGGTGCGGCTGGAGGCGCTGGTGTTGGGGCCGCTGCTGGGGATCACCACCGCATCACCGGCGGGGCGGATCTCCTACCGGGTGGCCGACCCGGGCCACGGTGGCCTCGAGGTGTGGCGCACCGACGCCGACGAGGCCCTCTGGTTGATGCGGCCGGTGCCGATGGACGCCGTGCTCGACGCCGCCGACGCCGGCCGGGCCATGCCCCCCAAGTCAACGTTCTTCCAGCCCAAGGCCCGCTCCGGCGTGTTCCTGCGCGAGCACTGATCCCTGGGATCGGTCCCGGCGCCGCCGGGCCGCCGGGGCGGTCAGGCCGGCGGGAGGAGATCGTCGAGGGCGGCGAAAAGGCGGTCGACGTCGGTGTCGGTGGTGAAGGCGTGGGCCGAGACCCGGATCGAGTCGCCCCGCACGCTCACGTACACCCGGCGTTCGGCCAGGCCGGCGGCCACCAGGCGGGGGTCGAGGCCGGCCGGGAGCCGGACGCCCAACAGGTGGGGGCTGCGCACGGCGGCGTCGGCCGCCTGCAACCCGCGGGCCGTCGCCTCGGCCGCCACCCGGTCGGTGAGGCGCCCGGCGTGGGCGGCGATCGCCCCCACCCCGAGCTCGGTCAGCAGGTCGAGCGACGCCGTGGCCGGCGGGACGAGGGCGAAGTTGGCCACCTGACCCACGTCGTAGCGGCGGGCGCCGGGGCCGTAGGCCTCGGCGTAGTCGATCAGCCGGGAGAAGTCCTCGCTGCCGGCCCGGGCCATCCAGTTCTCCTCCAGCGGCCGGCCCTGGCGGTGGTCGGGATGGACCCAGCAGAACCCGAGGCTGTACGGCCCGAGCAGCCACTTGTAGCAGGGCACCACGAGGAAGTCGGGCTGGAGGGAGCCCACGTCGATCGGCACCGCCCCCACCGACTGGGCCCCGTCGACCACCAGCGCCGCCCCCACCTCCCGGGTGGCCCGGCGCACGGCGGCCAGATCGACCCGGGTGCCGTCGGTCCAGTGGGCCGACGGCACCGCCACCAGCCCCACGTCGGGACCGATCGACTCCAGCAGGGCCGCCGTCCAGTCACTGCCGGCCGGGCGGGGCACGGTGGACAGCACCGCCCCGGTGTCGGCGGCCAGGCGCCGCCAGGGGTGGACGTTGGACGGGAACTGGTCGGCCAGCACGAGGATCCGCTGACCCGCCGCCGGCCGCAGGTTCGCCGCCGCCGTGGCCATCCCGTAGCTGACGGCGGGGATGAGGGCGATGCCGTCGTCGTCGCCGCCCACCAGGCGGGCGGCGGCCCGGCGCAGCGCGGCCACCGGGGCGAAGAAGTCGTCGGTGGCGATCTCCCACGGTCGCGCCTTGCGGGCGAGCCCGGCCGTGCCCGCCTCCGTGGACCGCCGGGGCAGCGGGCCCATGTAGGCGCAGTTCAGGTAGGCGACGTCGTCGGGCAGGTCGAACAGGTGACGGACCGGGAGGTTGGGCACCGGTGCAGACTAGGGTCGCTCCCGAGACCGGGGGCGGGCCGCGACCGCCCGTGACGACCAGGGGGACACGACATGGCGAGTTGGCACGGTGGCCACCGGACCGAGGAAGCGCTGGAGCCGGAGCTGGAGATCGTCGACGCCCACCACCACCTGTGGCCGGTGCCGATCTCCCACTGGGGCGCCTATGACCTGGCCGACCTCCGGAGCGACACCGCCACCGGGCACAACATCGCGGCCACCGTGTTCATCGACTGCGGGGCCGAGTACCGCACCGACGGGCCCGAGGCGCTCAGGCCCGTGGGCGAGACCGAGTTCGTGGCCCGCCGGGCCGACGAGAGCGACCGCACCCCGGGCCCACCCATCGCCGCCATCGTGAGCCACGCCGACCTCACGCTGGGTCCCGCCGTGGCCGAGGTGCTGGAAGCCCACGTGGCGGCGGCCGGCGGACGGTTCCGGGGTATCCGCCATTCGGGGGCCCGGGCCGACGACATCGCCGTGGGCCTCAGCCGCACAGCCCCGCCCGAGGGCCTCTACGGCCAGGACGGGTTCCGGGCCGGGGCCCGGGTGCTGGCCTCGATGGGCCTCAGCTTCGAGGCCTGGCAGTACCAGCACCAGCTGGGCGACGTGGCCGGGCTGGCCACCGCCGTGCCCGATCTCACCATCGTGGTCAACCACCTGGGCGGGCCCCTCGGGGTCGGCGCCTGGGCGCCCCGGCGGGCCGAGGTGCTGACCACCCTGCGCCAGGGGCTGGCGACGTTGGCCGGGCTCCCCAACGTGGTGCTCAAGCTGGGCGGAATCGGGATGACCCGCCTCGGCGCCGTGGCCAACCCCGACGGCACCCCGCCCCGATCCGATCAGCTCGTGGCCGAGTGGGGCGACCTGCTCCGCTTCGCCATCGACACCTTCGGCCCCGATCGCTGCCTGTTCGAGTCGAACTATCCGGTGGACGGCGAGACCACCCCCTACGTGGTGCTGTGGAATGCCTTCAAGAAGGTGACCGCGGCCTACACCCCCGACGAGCGGGCCGCCCTGTTCGCCGGCACGTCACGGCGGGTGTACCGGCTCTGATCCTGGGGGCCGCTCCCCGCCGGCTGGCACCGGCTCCCCATCGCCGCCGGGGGCCCCACCCGGCGCGCCCGGCTGGGAGCTGGAAACCGGGCCGTCGTAGGATCGGGCCATGACCTCCGTGGCCGACATCAAGATCATCGACACCGACACCCATTGGTCGGAGCCGGCGGACCTGTGGACCTCGCGGGCGCCGGCGTCCTACGTCGACCGGGTGCCCCAGCTGGCCGAGAAGGCGGGCAAGCGCCGCTGGTGGTTCGACGGCGACATCCCCATCGGTACCGCCATCGCCTCCAGCGTGGTGGACACCGAGGGTGCCAAGATGCTGGGCGCCGCCTTCTTCGGCATGGACAACGACATGGTCCACCGGTCGAGCTTCGATCCCGAGGCCCGGGTGGCCATGATGGACGAGCTCGGCATCGCCGCCCAGATCATGTACCCCAACCTGGCCGGCTTCGGGAACACCAAGTTCCTCCAGTCGCCCGACGAGGCCCTGCGGCTGATCACCACGGAGATCTACAACGACGCCCTGGCCGAGTTCCAGGAGGCCACGGGCCAACGGGTCTTCGGCATGGCGCTGGTCCCGTGGTGGAACCTGGAGGCGGCCGAGGCCGAGATCCGGCGGGCCCACAGCATCGGCCTGCGGGGGATCGTCACCTGCTCCAATCCCGAGGAAGCGGGCCTGCCCGACATGTCGCAGCCCGAGTGGAACCCGATCTGGGAAGCCTGCTCGGAGCTCAAGATGCCGGTGAACTTCCACATCGGCTCGTCCAACGGGAACATGGACTTCTTCGGCAAGGCCCCGTGGCCGTCCTATGGGGCGGAACGCAAGCTGGCCCTGGGATCGGCGAACCTGTTCCTGGGCAACGCCCGGGTGATCGGCAACATGATCTACTCCGGGGTGCCCGAGCGCTACCCCGACGTCAAGTTCGTGTCGGTGGAGAGCGGTGTGGGCTGGTTGCCGTTCTTCCTCGAGGCGCTGGACCACCAGCTGACCGAGACGGCCCCCAACGAGGCCGACTTCCTCACCATGGCCCCGTCCGACTACTTCCGCCGCCAGTTCTTCGGCTGCTTCTGGTTCGAGTCGGCCGGCCTGCGCACCGCCATCGACTACATCGGGGCCCAGAGCATCCTGTTCGAGACGGACTTCCCCCACCCCACCTGCCTCTACCCCCGGGACGACGCCAAGATGGACACCGCCCTGGGCCAGCTCACCGACGACGAGAAGCGGCAGGTCATGTCGACCAACGCCGCCGCCCTCTACCGGATCGACCTGTAGGCGGCCGACAAAGGGCCTAGCGGCGACGGAACCGGGCCATGGTCATGCCGTCGTTGTCGGCGGGCAACAGGGTGGCGGTGACACCGTCGGCCAGCGTCTCCCACGCTCCGCCGGGTGGAGCGAGCGCCTCCACCCGGTCGCCGGCGGCGGCCAGGACGGCCGCCACCACGTCGGGTCCCTCCACCCGGGTGAGGGTGCAGACGCTGTAGGTGACGGTGCCGCCCGGGCGCACCAGCTCCAGGGCGGCCAGCACCAGCCCGGTCTGGAGGCGGGCCAGGCGGGCCGGGGCGCCGGGCTCGATCCGCCACCGGGCGTCGGCCCGGCGGCGCAGGCTGCCCAGCCCCGAGCACGGGGCGTCGACCAGCACGTGATCGGCCCCGCCGGGGCGGAACGGCGGCCGGGTGCCGTCGGCCACGGCCAGGCCCAGGTGATGGCCGAGACGATCGGCGTTGGACCGGATCAGCCGGACCCGCCCGGGGCGGAGGTCCGCCGCCACCACCCGGGCGCCGGCCGCGGCGAGGGCCGTGGCCTTGCCGCCGGGGGCGGCGCACAGGTCGATCACGAGCTCACCGGGGGCGGCGCCGACCGCGGGGGCGACGAGTTGCGACGCCTCGTCCTGGATGTAGCCGTCGGCCCGGACGGTGGTGGTGGCCGGGTCGTTCATGGCCCGCAGAGTGGCGACGGCCCAGGCCGGGCCCCGCTCGGAGCCGAAGCTGGCGGCGAAGTCGGCCGTCAGCTGCTCGACGATCCAGTCGGGATAGCTCAACTCGGTGGCCAGATCGGGCCAGGCCACCAGACCGGCGTCGAGCGAGGCCGCCACCCGGCGCAGCACGGCGTTGACCACCGAGCGTCCCCGGCCCCGGACCGCACCGACGGTGGCGTCGAGGGCGGCGTGGGCCGGGGTGCCGAGGAACACCAGCTGGTAGGCGCCGAGGCGGAGGGCGGCACGGACCTCGGGTTCCACCCGGTCGAGGAGGAACCGGTCGACCAGATGGTCGCAGGCCCGCCGCATACGGGTGGCGCCGTAGACCAGCTCGGTGACGAAATGGCGGTCGGCCGGCGCCAGCTCGGAGCGGTCGAGCAGCTCGGGCACGAGCAGGTTGGCGTAGGCACCGCCCCGGTCGATGCGGACCATGGCCTCGATGGCGAGACGGCGGGAGGCGGAGCCGGTGGCCGTAGCTGTGGGGTTGCCGTTGGCACTGGCGTTGGCACTGCCTTTGGCGTTGGCGGGGGGCCGGGACCGTCGTCCCATCACGCCAGCCGATCGGCGGGTGCCGGCTGGGCCCCGTTCAGCCAGGCGGCGACCGCCATGGGGGCCTTGCCCTCGGGCTGCACGGTGACCAGCCGCAGCGCTCCCTCCCCGGTGGCCACCACCGGCCCGGCCAGAGCCCCCGGGCCCCGCCCGGCCACGGCGACCGCCGCCGCGTCGTCGGCCGGGATCACCTCGGCCTCCAACACCTTGAGCCGGCGCCCCCGGAACTCGCACCACGCCCGCCCCAACCGGATCACCCGGTGGAGGACCTCGGCCGGCCGATCCAGGTGGAGCCGGTGCTCGTGGGGCTCGATCTTGTCGGCGTACACCGGCTCGCCTTCCTGGGCCCGGGGTGGGTTCAGGCCCGAGGTCAGATGGTCGACCAGGAGGCCGGTCCCGACCGCCACCAGTCGGTGGCGGAGCCGATCGAGGGTGTCGGCCGGTTCGATCGCCACCCGCTCGCAGGCGTAGACGTCGCCGGTGTCGAGCTCGGGGGCCACCACCATCAGGCACACACCGGTCTCGGCGTCGCCGGCCAGGATGGCCCGCTCCACCGGGGCCGCCCCCCGCCAGCGGGGCAGGAGGGAGAAGTGGAGGTTCACCATCGGCAGCACCTCCAGCAGCTCGGTGCGGATGATGCGGCCGTAGGCCACCACCACCCCCAGATCAGCCCCCGCTCCGGCGGCGTCGCCCGGATCGTGGCTCACCGGGAGGCCGAGGGCTTCGGCCGCCGCTTTCACCGGCGACGGCGCCAGGGCGCCGCCCCGTCCCCGGCGCTTGTCGGGCCGGGTCACCACCAGGGGGATCTCGAAACCGGCCCGGTGGAGGGCCTCGAGCGGCGGCACGGCCACCTCGGGCGTGCCGAGGTAGACCAGCCGGTGGGGATGGCTGGGCGCGGGAGGAATCACGGCTGCGGGCTCCGGATGGTGGGGCTCAGGGAAGGGTGAGGCCGCCGGCGCTCTTGGACGGCCGGGTCTTGCCCCGGTCCTTGGAGCGCTCCGGCGACCGCTCCTGGGCGGCGGCCCGGGCTGCGGCCTGGGCGGCCAGGGGATCGCCGTCGATGAACAGCTCCCGGACGGTCTTCATGGCCTGCTTGCGGGTGTCGGGATCGAGGCGGTCCAGCAGGAGCACGCCGTCGAGATGGTCGAGCTCGTGCTGGAACAGGCGGGCCAGCAGCTCGTCGGCCTCGATCGACACCTCGTTGCCGTCGAGGTCGAAGCCCGAGATGTGGATCTCCTTGGGCCGCACGATCTCCCAGTACAGGCCGGGGACCGACAGGCAGCCCTCCTCGTAGACCCACTCCCCCGCCGACTCGTGGATCACCGGGTTGATCAGGGCCTGGGGGCCCTCGCCGATGTCGTACACGAAGAACCGGCGCTGGATCCCCACCTGGGGGGCGGCCAGGCCCAGCCCGGGCTCGGCGTACATGGTCTCCAGCATCTCGTCGGCCAGCCGCACGAGCTTGCCGTCGATGTTGGTGATCTCCTCGGCCACCTTCCGCAGGACCGGATCACCGAAGACTCGCACGTTGTACGGGGACGCCATTGGTACCAGGCTAGCGGCCTTGGCCCCGGGCCTCGTGACCCTGTGACAAGAGCGCAGGGCCAAGGGGCGACGGGGTGGCGGCCCCGGCGCCAATGAGGGGCCGCCCCGGGGGCGGAGCCCTCCGGTAGCGTTGGCCTCCAGTGGTACCGCCAAGCCGTCCGTCACCCGAGGGAGCCGCCCACTATTTCAGCCCGAGCCCCGACACGCCGTCGCGCCCGGGATCGGTGGAGCTGGTGCTGCCCGACGTGCGGTTCGACCTGGCCACCGACCGGGGGGTGTTCGCCGCCGACCGGGTCGACCCCGGCACCAAGCTGCTCCTCCTCGACGGGCCGGCCCCCACACCGGGCGACCAGGTCCTGGCCGACGTCGGCTGCGGTTACGGCCCGATCGCGTGCACGCTGGCCGGCCGCAACCCGCAGGCCACGGTGTGGGCGGTGGACGTGAACGGCCGGGCCCGGGACCTGTGCCGGGCCAACGCCGAGCGGGCGGGCCTGGGCAACGTGACGGTGGCCGACCCGGCGTCGGTCCCGGGCGACCTCGTGGTCGACCGGATCTGGTCGAACCCGCCGATCCGGGTGGGCAAGGCCGAGCTCCACGACCTGCTGCGCACGTGGCTGGCCCGCCTGGCACCGAACGGCTCGGCCCATCTCGTGGTGCAGAAGCACCTGGGAGCCGACAGCCTGCACCGGTGGCTGGAGGCCCAGGGCTGGGCGGTGAGCCGCCGGGCGTCACGCAAGGCGTACCGCCTGCTCGACGTGACCCGCCCGGCAACGGCCGGGGCCGAGTCGTGAGCGGGGCCGGCACCGGCGGCCGGGGCCCGCTGTCGCCCACCGACCTCAAGCGCCTGCACCGGACGTGGCGGCGATCGGTGGACCTCCGCCTGGGGCTGATCCTGGACGGCGTGCAGAACCCGTACAACGTCGGCTCGCTGCTGCGCTCGGCCGCCGCCTACCACGTGGAGGCGCTGTGGCTGGTGCCGCCAGCGCCCGACCCGAGCCATTCGGGCGTGGCCAAGACGGCGCTCGGTAGCCACAAGCTGGTGTCCTGGCACCGGGCCGAGAGCGGCCCGGAGGCGGTGGCGGCGGCCCGGGCCCAGGGGTTCACCACCGTGGCCATCGAGCTCACCGCCGACGCCGAGCCCCTGTTCGCCGTGGAGCTGGGCCCGGCCGTGTGCTTCGTGCTCGGCCACGAGGACCGCGGGGTGCACCGCGAGACGCTGGCCGCCGTGGACCGGGTGGCGTTCCTGCCCCAGCTGGGCAAGGTCGGGTCGCTCAACGTGTCGCAGGCCGGCACCGTGGCCCTCTACGAGGCCCTCCGCCAGGCCGCTCCGGGCCGCCCATCGGCCTCGCCGCCGGCCTGAACCGCTCCGAACCGTGTAACGGAAACCGCGCCTGCGCTCGGTTCTTTGTCGCGAAACCTCCGGAATCCGCAGAAAAGGTGACGCAGTTCAGCTGCAAGGCGCGGTTTTCGTCGCGCAGTTGGGCCGGGCTCATCGGGGGGCCGGGCTCATCGGGGGGCCGGGCTCGTCGGGGGGCCGGGCTCGTCGGGGGGCGGGGCTCGTCGGGGGGGCCGGGGCGGGTCAGACCCGAGGGGGATCGACGTGGACCCGGAGGCGGCCGGGCGGGCGCCGATCGGGGCGGAGGGCATCGGCCAGATGGTCGGGGGTGTCGGCCCGGATCAGCCACCGGCCGTCGCGGGGGCCCATCACGGCCAGCCCCGGATCGGCCAGTAGGCGCTCGACCAGGGCGTCGGCGCCGGCCCCGCTGACCTCGGCCAGGGCCCCGTAGGGAGGCAGGCCCATGGCCCGCCGGACCGTCGCCTCCTCCCGGGCCATCACCCCGGGGTCGGCGTGGACCGCCGCCCGCAGCACCCGATGCTCGGGCGTGCGGGTCTGCACCACGATGCGACCGCCACCGGCCCGGGGCCCGGCCAGGCGGGCGGCGTGGACCAGCAGGGCCATGGCCTGCTCCCCGGCCCGGTACCGGGGGGCCAGCAGCTCGGCGTCGATGTCGAGGAACACCACGGTGGCCACGCCGCCCAGCTGGTGCAGGGCGGCCTCGGTGCCCACCAGCACCCGGGCCGGGAGGCGGGCCGGGCTGGTGCCTGCGGTCAGCTCGGCCACCGGCTCGCCGGCCAGGGCGGACAGCTCCTCGGCCGCCCGGGTGACCCCGAGCCGCAGCCGCTTGAGCTTGGCCGCCCCGCACACGGCGCACACCAGGGGGCGGGTCTCACCGGTGGCCGGGCTCACCAGCTGGCCGTCCTGCTCCACCATCAGGTGCTCCCGGTCCTCGGTGCGCACCAGCTCGCCGCACACGCCGCACGACAGCATCACGGCCCGGCCCTTGCGGTTGAGGACGCACAGCACCGGTCCCGGGGCCCGCACCACCGCCGCCACCCGGGAGGAGAACAGCCCGGAGCGCCCGGGCTCCTCCCGGCGGCGGTCGACCAGCTCCACCACCGGCCACCCGGCCCGTTCGGCCGAGCGCGACGGGGTGCGCAGCTCGTCGCCGGCCAGGGCCAGGGCGGCCAGCGAGGGGCAGGGCGAGGCCAGCACACAGGGCACCCCGGCCCGGCGGGCCCGCTCCACCGCCACGTCCCGAGCGTGCCAGGTGGGGTTGCGCTCCTCCTGCAGGCTCTCGTCGTGCTCGTCGAGCACCACGATCCCGGCCAGGTCGGGGACCCGGGCCCACACGGTCGAGCGGGCGCCGACCACCACGCCGCCCCGGGCGGCGGCGGTCGGCCAGTCGCGGGGGTGCACCCTGGCCCCCAACCCGAGCCGTCGAAGCCGGCCAGCCAGGTGGCCTGCCGCCCCCAGGCGGGGCGTGATCACCAGCACGCTCCCCCGCCGGGCCAGCGGCTCGATCAGGGAGAGCCCGTCGTCGTCGGGGGCGAGGCGCACCAGCGTCACCCCGGCCTCACGGGCGCCCCTGCTCGCCGGCTCGGCGTCGCCCAGCAGGGGCACCTGGCGGGGCGGTGATGCCGCCCGCAGCACCGGGGCGAGGCGGCCCGACCACCGGTGGGCGGCCCAGCGGGCCAGATCCACCAGCTCGGGCGATGGTCCGGCCGAGGTCACCTTCACCAGCGGCTGGGGCGACACCCCGGCCGGCGGCGTCACACCCGACGCCGTCACCCAGCCGGCGACCGTGCGACGCTGGAGCTGCACCCGCACCAACGACCCCACCGGTGGGGGCGCGCCACCTCCCACCGGGAGGTAGTCGAACTCCTTGTCCAGACCCGACACATCGGGCAGGACGCGAACCACCGCCGGCCCGGCCGGATCAGGCTGGAGCGGCGGTGGCTCGTCGGGGTCGAACAGCCGACCCGGTTCGGTCATGGTGGATCGAGAGCTCGGTGCGCCTGGCGCCGCCGGGGGTGGAGCCGGCACCGAGACCGTGATCAGAGCCCGAGAGCAGAGCGGAGCTCGGCCGCCTTGTCGGTGCGCTCCCAGGTGAACGAGTCGCCGGCCGAACGGCCGAAGTGGCCGTAGGCGGCGGTCTGGGCGAAGATCGGCCGGCGCAGGTCCAGCGCGTCGAGGATCGCCGCCGGGCGGAGGTCGAACACGTCGCGCACCGTGGACGCGATCTTCAGCTCGTCGACCTTGTGGGTGCCGAACGTCTCCACCATGACCGACACGGGCCGGGCCACCCCGATGGCGTAGGCCACCTGGACCTCGCACCGGTCGGCGGCCCCGGCGGCCACCACGTTCTTGGCCACCCACCGGGCGGCGTAGGCGGCCGAACGGTCCACCTTCGAGGGGTCCTTGCCGGAGAAGGCACCGCCGCCGTGGCGGGCGGCCCCGCCGTAGGTGTCGACGATGATCTTGCGGCCGGTGAGGCCGGCGTCGCCCACCGGGCCGCCGATCACGAAGCGCCCGGTCGGGTTGACCAGCACCTCGTAGTCGTCGTCGGCGAAGGCGGCCGGGATCACGGGCCGGATGACCTGCTCGATCAGGTCGGGCCGGATCATCGAGTCACGGTCGATGCCGTCGTCGTGCTGGGTGGACACCAGCACGGTCTTCAGCCGGACCGGGCGGCCGTCCTCGTACTCGAAGGTCACCTGGGTCTTGCCGTCGGGGCGGAGGTAGGGAACGGTTCCGGCCCGGCGCACCTCGCTCAGCCGCTCCGCCATCCGGTGGGCCAGGTGGATCGGCAACGGCATCAGCTCGTCGGTCTCGTTGCAGGCGTAGCCGAACATCATCCCCTGGTCGCCGGCGCCCTGCTCGTCGTAGGGGTCGCCGGTGGCACCGGCGTAGCGGACCTCCTCGGCCTTGTCGACGCCCTGGGCGATGTCGGGCGACTGCTCGTCGAGCGCCACCATCACCCCGCAGGTGCGGCCGTCGAAGCCGTAGGACTCCTTGTCGTAGCCGATCTTGGTGATCGTGCGCCGCACGACGGCCGGGATGTCGACGTAGGCGCTGGTGGTGATCTCACCGGCCACGAAGGCCAGGCCGGTGGTGACCAACGTCTCGCAAGCGACCCGGCTCGTGGGGTCCTGCTCCAGCATCGCGTCGAGGATGGCGTCCGAGATCTGATCGGCCATCTTGTCGGGGTGGCCCTCGGTGACGGACTCGGAGGTGAAGGTGTAGTTGCTCACGAGGTCTGGCTTTCGTTGTCGGGCAGCCGTATCGCTGCTGCATTGAGTACGGCCCGGGCCACATCTGACTTGTCGCTCAAGGCCACTTCCACTACGGAGCCGTCGACTCCGATGATCGTCACCGCATTGGTGTCATGGGCGAAACCGACCCCCGGTGCCGACACATCGTTGGCAACGATGAGATCGGCGCCCTTGCGGGCCAGTTTGTCCGTGGCGTACGCCCGAACGTTACTCGTCTCGGCGGCGAATCCGACCAGGACCTGACCAGGCCGTTTCGCCTGTCCCAGAGCAGCCAGGATGTCGTCGGTGCGCTCCAGGCGGACCTCGGGAACGCCCTCGGTCTTCTTGATCTTCTCGTCGGCCACGGCCAGGGGCCGGAAGTCGGCCACGGCGGCGGCCATGACCACGATGTCGTGGGTGGCGGACCGGGCCAGGACGGCGTCTCGCATCTCCGCCGCCGTCTCCACCTGGACCCGCTCGATGGCCGGCGACGCGGCCAGCTCCACCGTGGTCACGAGCGTCACCTGCGCCCCCTGGGCCAGGGCGACCTCGGCGATGGCATGGCCCTGCTTGCCGCTCGACCGGTTACCGATGTAGCGGACGGGGTCGATCGGCTCCCGGGTGCCGCCGGCGGTCACCAGCACCGAACGGCCCGACAGCGGCCCGGTGGCGAACAGGTCCACCATGGCCTGCACCACGGTGGCGGGATCGGCCAGGCGGCCCTTGCCGATGTCTCCGCCCGCCAGGCGGCCCTCCTCGGGCGGCACGATGATCACGCCCCGGCGGGCCAGCACCTCGAGGTTCTCCTGCGTGGCGGGGTGCTCCCACATCTCGGTGTGCATCGCCGGGCAGATCACCACCGGGGCCGTCGTGGCCAGCAGCGTGGCCGACAGCAGGTCGGCCGAGCGGCCGGTACGGAGGTCGGAGATGATGCGGGCGGTGGCCGGGCACACCAGGATGGCGTCGGCCGTCTGCCCCATACGGGTGTGGGGAATGTGGTGGGAGTCCCGCCAGAGGCTCGTCTTCACCGGCTCGGAGGCCAGCGCGGTGAAGGTGGTGGGACCGACCATGTTGAGGGCCGCCTCGGTGAGTACCGGGGTGACGTGGGCGCCCAGATCGACCAGGCGCCGGCACACCTCGATCGCCTTGTAGGCGGCGATGCCGCCGGTGACGCCGAGGACGATCCTGCGACCGTGCAACACCGCCGTCGGTCGATCGTCAGGCGGCGTCGGCGCCGTCGGGTTCGACCGCCGGACGCACCGGCACGATCTTCTCCGCTGCGATCTCCTCGAAGGCGATCGAGAGGGGCTTGCGGGCCACCGACGTGACCTGGGGCGGCACCTTGGAGCCGAGACCATCGCCCAGCTGGCCGAAGTAGGCGTTGATCTCGCGGGCCCGGGTGGCGGCGAGGGTGCACAGGCCGAACTTCGAGTGGGTCTTGTCCATCAGCTGCTCGACACCAGGGCTCATCATGGTGTCGTACGTACGCGCTTGCGCCATCGTGGTGGTACCTCCGAACGTCGAGTATACGGCACCCCGGCTGGCCTCAGACGGGAGCCGGCGTACGACGGGGGCCGGTTACAGCGCGGCCCGGGCCTTCTCGATGACGGTCCACATGTCTTCCACCGTGGAGTCGATATGGGTGTTCACGATGGTGGCGGCGCCGAGCTCACGACCGGCTTCGGCCTCGCTGGCCGCCTTCTCCAGACGTTGACGCACCTTGTCGGGGGGATCACCCCGCCCCCGCAGCCGCGCTTCCTGTTCCTCGGCGGACGGAGCGACCAGGAAGATGAGCAGCGCGTCGGGGTGGCTCCGCACCACCTGGCGCGCGCCCTGCACGTCGATCTCGAGCACGATGTCGCGCCCGTCGGGCGCATTGGGATGGGGGGTGCCGTAGAGATTGTCGAGGAACTCGGCGTACTCCAGGAACCCCCCTTCGGCGATCTTGCGCTCGAACTCCTCCCGGGAGACGAACACGTAGGCGTCTTCAGGCTCGGACGGCCGCCGGGGCCGGGTGGTCCAGGATCGGCTGAGCCAGAGCTCGGGGTAGCGTTCCACCAGAGCTTCGACCACGGTGCCTTTCCCGACTCCACCCGGACCCGAGACGACCACGACGAGGGGATTGCGGTTCTCGCTCAGGAGAAGGCCTCCAGGAGGGCTTTGCGCTGCTGGGGCCCGAGCCCCGACAGCCGGCGGGATTCGGCGATCCCGATGTCTTCCATGGTGCGGCGGGCGGTCACCTTCCCGACGCCGGGAAGCGACTCGAGGACGGCCAAGACCTTGATCTTGGCCACCGTCGGATCACCGTCGGCGTGGTTCAGCAGTTCGGCCAGAGTGATGCTCCCCATCTTGAGCCGGTTCTTCACGTCGGACCGAACTCGCCGCGCCTCAGCCGCCTTCTCCAAGGCAGCCGCTCGTTGTTCAGGGGTCAAATCCGGGGGCTTTGGCATACGCGAACTGTATCGAGCATCGGCCCTGGCAGGGACACCGCCCCGCCAATAACACCCGGTAAATCCGGCTCAGGAGTAGGAGGAAGCGACCTCTGAGAACAGAGCAGCGGCCGCCGCCGCCGGGTCTGCGGCGAGGGTTACGGCCCGGCCGATGACGAGCAGATCGGCCCCTTCGGCCAAGGCCAGGGCCGGGGTGACGGCCAGCGGCTGGTCATGGCGTTCGCCCCCGGCGGCCCGGATCCCGGGCACCACCCGCAGGGTACGGGGGGCCAGCTCACGGACGTTCTTCAGGTCGGGCCCGGAGCACACGATCCCGGCGCAGCCGGCCTCGACAGCCAGGCGCAGCCGGTTGGGCACGATGTGGGGCGGGGCGTCGGCGTCACTGGTCAGCACCGTGATGGCGATGGCGTTGGGCTGGGGCAGACCGGCGTTGCGGGCCCCCTCGTACAGGCCCTGCACGCCGGCCTGCAGCATGGCGGAACCCCCCTGGGCGTGCATGGTGACGTACCGGGCGCCCAACGCCCCGCACACCGACGCCGCCTTGCCCACGGTGGTGGGGATGTCGTGCAGCTTCAGGTCGAGGAAGACGTCGAAGCCGGCGTCGAGCATGGCCCCCACGGCATCGGGGCCGGCGGCGGTGAACAGCTCCAGGCCCACCTTGGCCACCCCGAACCAGGGCGACAGCACCCGGGCCAGACGCTGGGCCTGCACCAGGTCGTCGACGTCGAGGGCCAGGGCCATGCGCCCCCGCAGCTCGGGGCTCAGGCCCTCGGCTGCGGGGCCCGCGGCGGGGGCATCGTTTCCGGGCGTGGTTGTCTCGGCCACCGTTGGCCTCCTCTGGATTTCATCTGTAGCTCGACGGCTGGGTCACTGGCGCAGTTGTGCGGTCCCGATCACGTCCGCGAAGGTCTTGACCCCTTGATTAGCACACCAGTGGGCAAGTTCGATGCCTAGCCTATGGCAGGCACGAGGATCGGCTAGCGTCGCTGTCCCGATTTGTATCGCCTGGGCCCCCACCATGGCGAACTCCACCACGTCGGCCACGGTGGACGCGCCGCCGACGGCGATGATCGGCAGATCGGGCAGGGCGGCCCGCACGTCGGCCACGGCCCGCACCGCGAGCGGGTGGATCGCCGGGCCCGACACCCCACCCCGGCCCGCTCCCAGCACCGGACGCCCCGTCGAGACGTCGAGGGCCAGACCGAAGTACGTGTTGACCAGGGTGACGGCCTCGGCCCCACCGTCGGCCGCAGCGGCCGCGATCTCGGGCAGGCGGAAGCCCACGTTGGGGCTGAGCTTGGCCCAGCGGGGCCGCCCACAGGCGGCGGTGGCCGCCATCACCTCGGTGGTCAGCTTCGCCGAGTGGGCGAACAGCTCGTTGCCGGCCTCGGTGTTGGGGCAGGAGATGTTGACCTCCACCGCCACCACCTGGGGGCCGACCGCCGCCAGCAGGCCGGCCGCCCTCGCGTAGTCGTCGACCGTGCGGCCCCAGATCGACACCACGATCCGGGCCCCGGTGCGCTCCAGCTCGGGCAGCTCGTTCTCCAGCCACGCCGGCAGGCCGGGGCCCTGGAGGCCGACGGAGTTGATCATGCCGGCGCCGGCCGTGGCGTGGACCCGGAGCGGCGGGTTGCCCTCCCAGGGCCAGGGGGCGAGCGACTTCACCACCACCGCCCCGATCTCGTCGAGGGGGAAGAAGGCGTGGAGCTCGGCTCCGTGGCCGGCCGTACCGGCCGCCGTCATGATCGGCGACGGCAGCCCGACCGACCCGATCGTGGTCGACAGGTCCACGGCCGACGGGTCGGCGTCGAGATTCGACCGTTCTGAGGAGCCCCAGCGGCGCTGAGCGCCGCTCACGCTCCTCAGAATCTCCCTTGCCCTCACCGGGCCGACCGGTGGATGTCCTGCAGGGAGCGCACGAACAGCCGCTGGTTGCGAGCCTCGCTCAGCCCCAGCCCGGCGGCCTGGGCCGCCGCCACCGTGGTGAGCAGCGGGATCCCGTGCTGGGCCGCCGCGGTGCGGATGTAGGCCCCGTCGGCTCGGGCCCCCCGACCCCGGGGGGTGTTGATCACGAGCGTGATCTCCCCCGCCGTCATCAGCTCGATGGCGTTGGGCCCCTCGCCCCCGAGGCGCTCGACCACCCGTTCCACCGCCACCCCCACCGCCTCCAGGGCGACGGCCGTACCGGCGGTGGCCACGAAGCGGAAGCCGAGGCCGGCCAGCACCCGGGCCGCCTCCACGCCGGCCTCCTTGTCCCGGTCGGCCAGCGACAGGAACACGCAGCCCTGGCCCACCTCGGGCAGGGTCGTGCCCGCCGCCACCTGGCTCTTGAGGAAGGCCAGGCCGGGGCTGGTGTCGACCCCCATCACCTCGCCGGTGGACCGCATCTCCGGGCCGAGCAGGGCGTCGGTGTCGGGGAACCGGTTGAACGGCAGCACGGCCTCCTTCACCGACCACAGACCGGTGTCGCCGTCGGGGCCGAGCAGCCCCTCGGTGCGCAGCTCGGCCAGGGTGGCCCCGGCCATGACCCGGGCCGAGATCTTGGCCAGGGGGCGGCCGGTGGCCTTGGACACGAAGGGCACGGTGCGCGAGGCCCGGGGGTTGGCCTCGATCACGAAGACCTGGCCCCGCTGCACGGCGTACTGGACGTTCAACGAACCCTGGACCGACAGATCCTCGGCGATGCGGCGGGTGTAGTCGGCCAGGACCTCGACCGTCTCGGCCGAGAGGGTGGACGGGGGCAGCACGCAGGCCGAATCGCCCGAGTGGACCCCGGCCTCCTCCACGTGCTCCATGATCCCGCCGATGATCGTCTCGCCGGCGACGTCGCGCACGGCGTCCACATCGACCTCGATCGCCCCCTCCAGGAAGCGATCCACCAGAACGGGGCGCTCGGCCGACAGGCCGCCCTCCCGACCCAGGGTGCCGTCGAGGCGGAGAGCGGCCATGGCCCGCTCCAGGTCGTCGTCGTCGTAGACGATCTCCATGGCCCGACCCCCCAGCACATAGCTCGGGCGCAACAGCGCCGGGTACCCGATGCGGGCGGCCACGGCGTGAGCCTCGGCCACCGTCACCGCGGTACCCCCGGCCGGCTGGGGAATCTCCAGGCGGGCGCACAGCGACGCCCACTGGTCGCGGTCCTCGGCGGCGTCGATCGAGGCCGGGGCCGTGCCCAGCACCAGCTCGGGGGGCAGCACGTCGGCCAGCTTGAGCGGGGTCTGGCCCCCCAGCGACACGATCACGCCCACGGGCTGCTCCGCCTCGATGACGTTCATCACGTCCTCGTAGGTGATGGGCTCGAAGTACAGGCGGTCGGAGGTGTCGTAGTCGGTCGACACCGTCTCCGGGTTGCAGTTGACCATCACCGTCTCGTAGCCGGCGTCGCGCAGGGCGAAGCTGGCGTGCACGCAGCAGTAGTCGAACTCGATGCCCTGGCCGATCCGGTTGGGGCCCGATCCGAGGATGATCACCCGCGGCTTGGTGCCGGGCCGGACCTCGCTCTCGTCCTCGTAGGTGGAGTAGTGGTAGGGCGTGTCGGCGGCGAACTCGGCGGCGCAGGTGTCGACGGTCTTGAACGTCACCTGCACCCCCGCCGCCAGCCGGGAGGCCCGGGCGTCGGCCTCGGTGCAGCCCACCAGGTACGCCACCTGGGCGTCGGAGAAGCCGAGCTGCTTGGTGCGGCGCCACCCGGCCCGGCCCAGCGCGGCCAGGGCCGCCGCCGGCGAGCCGGCATCGGCCGCCAGGGCCTCCAGGGCCTGGCGTTGCTCCACCACGATCAGCATCTGGTCGAGGAACCACGGGTCGATCCGGGTCCGCTCGTGCAGCTCCTCCACCGTCATGCCCCGGCGCAGCGCCTCGGCCACCTGGAACAGGCGATCGACGGTGGCCACCTCCACCGCCTTGGCCAGCTCGGCGTCGCTCATGGTCACGAAGCGGGCCTCGGCCGGGCCGGCGTTCAGACCCACCTGGCCGATCTCCAGCGACCGGCACGCCTTCTGCAGCGACTCGGCGAACGTCCGGCCGATGGCCATCACCTCACCCACCGACTGCATCGAGGTGCCGAGCACGCCCGAGGTGCCGGGGAACTTCTCGAACGCCCAGCGGGGGATCTTGGTGACCACGTAGTCGATCACCGGCTCGAAGGCCGACGGGGTCTGGCGGGTGATGTCGTTGGGGATCTCGTCGAGCGTGTAGCCCACGGCCAGCTTGGCCGCGATCTTGGCGATGGGGAACCCGGTGGCCTTGGAGGCCAGGGCCGAGGACCGGCTGACCCGGGGATTCATCTCGATGACGACCATGCGGCCGTCGCTGGGGTCGACGGCGAACTGGACGTTCGACCCGCCGGTCTCCACCCCCACCCGGCGCAGGCAGGCGAAGGCGGCATTGCGCATCCGCTGGTACTCCACGTCGGTCAGCGTTTGGATGGGGGCCACGGTGATCGAATCGCCGGTGTGGACGCCCATCGGGTCGACGTTCTCGATGGAGCAGATGATCACCTGGTTGTCGGCCCGGTCCCGCATGACCTCGAGCTCGTACTCCTTCCAGCCGGCGATCGACTCCTCGATGAGGATCTCGCTGATGGGGCTGGCGGCCAGGCCGTTCGCCGCGATCAGCTCGAAACCCTGGGTGTCGTGGGCGATGCCGGTGCCCCGGCCCCCCAGGATGTAGGCGGGGCGGATCACCGCCGGCAGGCCGATCTCGGCTATGACGGCCCGGGCCTCGTCCATGGTGTGGGCGATGCCGCTGCGGGGCACCTCGAGGCCGATCTCAATCATGGCCTCCTTGAACCGCTGGCGGTCCTCGGCGGTGGCGATGGCTTCGGCGTCGGCCCCGATCAGCTCGACCCCGTAGCGGTCGAGCACGCCGGCCTCCACCAGCTCCATGGCCAGGTTCAGGGCGGTCTGGCCTCCCAGGGTGGGCAGCAGGGCGTCGGGCCGTTCGGCCTCGATGATCGACGTCAACACCTCGCACGTGAGCGGCTCGATGTAGGTGGCGTCGGCGAAGTCGGGGTCGGTCATGATCGTGGCCGGGTTGGAGTTGGCCAGGATGACCCGGTACCCCTCCTCCCGCAGGGCCCGGCAGGCCTGGGTGCCCGAGTAGTCGAACTCGCAGGCCTGGCCGATCACGATCGGCCCCGAGCCGATCAGCAGGATGCTGTGGATGTCGGTGCGGCGGCCCATCAGCTCTGGTTCCCTGTCCGACCGTGGTTGTCCATCAAGTTCTGGAACTCCTGGAAGAGGTAGGCGCTGTCGTGGGGGCCGGGACCGGCCTCGGGATGATGCTGGACGCTGAAGGCGGGGGCGCCCCGTACCGCCAGCCCCTCGCAGACGCCGTCGTTGAGGTTGACGTGGGTGGCCTCGGCCACCGTGCCCAGCGACGAGGCGTCGACGGCGAAGTTGTGGTTCTGGCTCGTGATCTCCACGTGCCCGGTGCGCTCGTTGCGCACCGGATGGTTGGCACCGTGGTGACCGAAGGGCAGCTTCACGATCGTGGCCCCGATGGCCAGCGACAGGATCTGGTGGCCGAGGCAGATGCCGAACAGCGGCACCCCCTCCCCCACCAGAGTCCGCACGGCGTCGACGGCGTAGCCCACCACCTCGGGGTCTCCCGGCCCGTTGGACAGGAAGATCCCGTCAGGCTCCCGGGCCAGGACCTCGGCCGCCGGGGTGGTGGCCGGCACCACCTCCACGGTGGCGAAGCGGGCCAGGTGGCGCAGGATCGTGGTCTTGATGCCGTAGTCGTAGGCCACGACCCGGCGGGGGCCGTCGCCCACGGTGTAGGGCTCGGCCGTGGTCACCTGGGCCACCAGGTCGATCCCGTCGGTGCCGGGCTCGGCGGCGGCCGCCGCCGCCAGGGCGTCGGCCGAGACGGCCCCGGGGCCCGACGTGGGCCCGAAGGCGCCGGGCATGGCTCCGGTGTCACGCAGGAGGCGGGTGAGGCGACGGGTGTCGAGGCCGGCGATACCGGCCAGGTTGTTGCGCCGGAGGTACTGGTCGAGCGAGTGCTCGGCCCGCCAGTTGGAGGGGCGGCGGGCCAGATCACGCACCACCACCCCCCGGGCGAAGGTTCCCCGCGACTCGTCGTCGGTGGCGTTGACCCCGTAGTTGCCGATGTGGGGGTAGGTGAAGGTGATGATCTGGCCGGCGTAGGACGGGTCGGACAGGATCTCCTGGTAGCCGACGAGCGCGGTGTTGAACACCACCTCACCCGAAGCGATCCCGCCCGGCGGCAGCGCGCCGATGTGCTCGCCTTCGAACACCGAGCCGTCGGCCAGCACCAGGGCGGCCTCGGTCATGGTGACGGCGTTGCTAGTGGTCGGACTGCTCATCAGCGCTGCGCCTCGCCATCGATCACGACCGGTTCGCCGGCCACCACGGTGTGACGGACCCGCCCCGTGAGGCGGCGCCCGTCGAAACAGGAGTTCGTGGCCCGGCTGGCCGAGGATGCGGCCTCGAACCGCCAGCGGGCAGCCGGGTCGACCACGGCCAGGTTGGCCGCCCGACCGGGCTCGATGGGGCCGCCATGGCGGTCCCGGAGGCCGGCCACCGCGGCCGGCTGCCAGGACAGGGCAGCCAGGATGGCCCCCAGCGGCAGCTCGCCGGCGCCGTCGGTGGCACTACCGTCGCAGCTCAGGGTGAGCAGCACGGCCAGGGCCGTCTCCAAGCCGATCGACCCGGGCGGGGCCTGGTCGAACGGGAGCTCCTTGGCGTCGCGCGGGCAGGGCCGGTGGCCGGTGGCCACGGCGTCGATCGTGCCATCGGCCAGGCCGGCCCGCAGGGCGGCCACGTCGGCTGCGGTCCGCAGCGGCGGATCGAGCTTGAGGTTGGGGTCGAAGCCGGCGCAGTCGGCGTCGGTCAGCACCAGGTGGGCCGGGGCCACGTCGGCCGTGACCCGCAGGCCTTCGGCCTTGGCCGCCCGCACCAGGGCCACCGACCCGGCGGTCGACAGCTGCTGGAGATGGACCCGGCCGCCGGTCAGGCGGGCCAGGGCGATCTCCCGGGTGACGATCAGCTCCTCGGCCAGGGCCGGCTGGCCGGGTAGGCCGAGCCGGGCCGACCAGGGGCCCTCGTGCATCACCGACCGGCCGGCCAGATCGTCGGCCCGGCACCGCTGGGCCACCACCAGGGGGGCGCCGGTGGCCTCGGCCACGCCGGCCGCGTACTCCAGGGCCCGGCGCACCACGCCACCGTCCTGGACGCAGCGGGGAGCGTCGGTGAACAGGCGCACCCCCAGGTCGGCCAGCTCGCCCATCGGGCCCAGCACCACGCCGTCGCGCCCGTGGGTGAGGGCGCCGGCGGGCACGATCTCGCACAGGGCGGCCTTGGCCAGGGCCCGGAGCTCGGCCACCACGGCCGCCGAGTCGGTGCACGGGTCGGTGTCGGGCAGGGCCACCACCGCCCCGTAGCCACCGAGGGCGGCGGCCCGGCTGGCCGTCTCGATCGTCTCGGCCTGCTCGAACCCGGGCTGGCCGAGGTGGGCCCCCAGGTCGACGAGGGCCGGGACCACCAGGCAGCCGCCGGCGTCGAGCAGCCGTGCGTCGGGGTGGGCGGCGGCCAGGCCGGCGCCTACGGCCACCACGGCGGCGGTGGCGTCGTCGACCACCACGTCGAGGGTGTGGGCCGGATCGGCGGTCATGGCGTCGGCGGCCCCCTGGAGGACGTCGAGGGAAGGGGCGGGACGGGTGGCGTCGACCAACCGGCCGCCGGTTATCACCGTGAGCGTCATGCCTCCTCCTCCGGGTCGAGCTCGAACTGGCCGGTGCCGATCACCCGGTAGAGGACGGCCATGCGCACCGGCACCCCCGCCGCCACCTGGTCGAGCACCACGGCCCGTTCGTCGTCGGCCGCCTCGGGGTCTATCTCGACCCCCCGGTTCATGGGGCCGGGGTGCATCACCAGGGCGTCGGGCCGGAGCCGGTCCAGGCGCTGGCGGGTGAGCCCGTAACGGGCCCGGTACTCCCGCAGGCTGGGGAGCAGGGCGCTGCCCAGCCGTTCCTGCTGGATGCGCAGCAGGTAGACCACGTCGAGGTCGCCGAGCACGGAGTCCAGGTCGGCCTCCACCTTCACCGGCCAACCCTCGAGGCTGGGCGGCAGCAGGGTGCGGGGGCCCACCAGCACCACGTCGGCCCCCAGCTTGGTGAAGGCGTCGATGTCGGAGCGGGCCACCCGGGAGTGGTTGACGTCGCCGCAGATGGCGATCCTGCGGCCCTCCAGCGAGCCGAACCGCTGCTGGATCGTGTAGCAGTCGAGCAGGGCCTGGGTGGGGTGCTGATGCCAGCCGTCGCCGGCGTTGATCACGGCGGCGTCGGTCCATTCGGTGAGCCGGCGGGGCACCCCGGAGCTGGCGTGGCGAACCACGATGGCGTCGACCCCCATGGCCGAGATCGTCTCCACCGTGTCGCGCAGCGACTCGCCCTTCTTCACCGACGACGAGCCGGCGCTGAACGTGACCACGTCGGCCGACAGGCGGCGGGCGGCCAGGTCGAAGCTGGTGCGGGTGCGGGTGGAGTCCTCGAAGAACGCCATGACCACGGTCTTGCCCCGCAGGGCGGGGACCTTCTTGATGTCCCGGTTCTGGATCTCGGCGAAGTTGGCGGTGAGGTCGAGCAGGTCGGCCAGATCGGCCGGGCTGAGGTCTTCGGTCGACAGGAGGTGCCTCATGCCTGGCGGGTCACCTCCCCCAGGTCCACACCGTCGAGGGTGGCGTTGACCGCCTCGTCGCGCCGGGTGGGCAGGTTCTTGCCCACGTAGTCGGGCCGGATGGGCAGCTCCCGGTGCCCCCGGTCCACCATCACCGCCAGCTGGATGGCCCGGGGCCGCCCCTGGTCCATGATGGCGTCCAGCGCGGCCCGGATGGTGCGGCCGGTGAACAGCACGTCGTCCACCAGCACCACCACCTTGCGGGTGATGTCGAACGGGACCTCGGTGGAGGCCTCGGGCAGCACCGGCCGGAGGTTGATGTCGTCGCGGTAGAAGGCCACGTCGAGGCGGCCGACCGGCACCTCGACGTTCTCGATCTGGAGCAGGGCCGCCCCCAGGGCGTCGGCGAAGGGCACCCCGCCGGTCTGGAGGCCGATGATGACCACGTCGTCCAGGCCCTGATTGCGCTCGACCACCTCGTGGGCCATGCGCCGTACCGCCCGGTCCACCGCAGCGGCATCGAGCACGGTGCTCCGGGGAACGAAAACGCCCCCGTACGGGGGCGTCCGTCTGCGTTCGCGTTCAGCCAAGGCAACTCCTTCCGTGCCGGCCTCACGGGACCGGCTTCACGGGGCTGTTCTCTGCCTTGGGATGGTAGCGGGAACCCTTCGGGTTCCTTGGGTTCGCCTACGGCGAACACGCTCGCCGTAGGCGAGCTCCACCGGGAACCCTGCGGGATCCTTGGGTTCGCCGCTGGCGAGCTCCCGGCGGGTTGGCCGTCAGTTGCCGTGGAACGTGGGCTGGCGCTTTTCAACGAAGGCGGCCGCCGCCTCCCGGTGGTCGGCGGTGGACATGGTGCGGACCATGGCCACCGCTTCGGCGTCGAGGCAGGTGGCGAGGTCGTTGTCGAGCGCCCGGTTGATGTTCTCCTTGATGTAGCGGAGCGCGATCGGGGGGCGGGCGGCGATCTGGTGGCACCAGTCGAGCGCGGCCTGCTCGAAGTTCTCGTCGGGCAGGACGTCATTGACCAGGCCCAGCTCGAGGGCCTCGGCCGCCGTGAGCCGGGGCGAGCGGAAGTACAGCTCCTTGGCCTTGGCCGCCCCCACGAGGCGGGTGAGGAACCAGCTCCCCCCGAAGTCGCCCGAGGCGCCCACGCCGGAGAAGGCCGTGACCAGCACCGCCCGCTCGGCTGCCACCCGCAGGTCGGCGGCCAGCGCGATCGACAGGCCGGCCCCGGCCGCGGCGCCGGGCAGGGCCGCCACCACCGGCAGGCCGAGGTGCTGGAGGGCGAGCGACACCGAGCGCTGGCGCATACGCAGATCGGCCACCCGGGCCTCGATCGACGCCGGAGACGACACGGCGGCCGGGCGGGGCTCGGTGGCCGCCTGGTTGCGCTCGTTCATCCGCTTCACGTCGCCTCCGGCGCAGAACGCCCCGCCGGCGCCGGTGATCATGAGCACCCGGATGTCGGGGTCCTCCTCGATCACGGGCAGGGCGGTGGCGAAACCGTGGTACACCCCGTCGGTGAGGGCGTTGCGCCGTTCGGGCCGGTTGAAGGTGAGGACGGCCACATGGTCCTCGATGCGTCCGAGCAGGTCGTCGGTGCCGGTGGGAAGCTCTCGCGTTGCCATGAGCGAGAGTCTGTCACTGATTCCCGGCCGCTGCGTTTTTCGGCTGCGCCGCCCAGGCCGTCCGGCGGTCCGCCCCGGGCTACCCGGCGGCCTGCAGGCCGGAGAAGCGGGAGAGGGCCTCGCTCACGGTGAGCTGGCCGCTCGGGGCGTTGCCCATGACGCGCACGGTGTAGGTGTAGGCCGGGTGGATGTCGGCGACGGGGGCCGCCGGGGCGACGTCTTCGGGGGCGATGCCGGTGATGACGATCACGTAGTCGGTGTCGTGCTCGGGCGACGGGCTTATCTCCGGCTCCCACACCACGGTGGGCAGAGGCACGTGGCCCGGGGCGCCGGTGCGGCTCACGACCCGGAGCGGCACCTCCCGCTCCCCCTCGGCCGCCGCCGGGTCGAACATCGTCACCTCGGCCCCCGAGACGTCCGCCCCAGCCAGGGTGAACGACCATCGGGGATGGATCAGGGGGGCCGGGATGTACCCCCGGGGCGGCCAGGCCACGAAGCGGTCGGCCTCCCGCATGGGCGACTGGTGCCCGGCCACGCCCTCGTCGAACACCCGGGAATCGAACACCCACAGGGCGTTGGCCGAGTAGCCCAGCTCGGACCGGTCGACGTCGCCCACCCCCATGCGCCGGGTGGGCGGATGGAGGATGGTGTTGCGATGGCCGACGTCGGCATTGTCGTCGCCCGGGTCCTCGATGTAGCCGTCGATGGCGGTGGGGCCGTTACGGCCCAGATAGAGGTTCGAGTTGGCGGCGGCCTCGGCCCCGGTGGGGTTGTAACAGGCGAAGCCGGCGTCCGGTTCGTGGCTGAGGCGGCCCTCGGCGCTCATCATGATCGCCGCCTCCTGGGCCTTGGCCGACAGCTCGGCGTCCTCGGTGACGGTGGCGGGGACCCCGGCCATGGCCCGGTAGTAGTTGACCCGCTCGATGGTGGCCGAGCGGAACGAGGCGTCGCTGGTGCCGGCGTCGCAGCCGTCGTGATGGCCGGTCCAGCTGAGCACGGGCTCGCTGGTCCCGAAGCTGGCGGCAAAGGCCCGGGCCACCGCGGCCCGGTCGGCGGTGTCGATCCAGGGGGCGACGGCCACCTCGGGGGCGCGCTGCTCCCAGCCCATGCCCAGGGTGCTCGTGGCCAGCATGGCGGCCATCAACACGGCCTCCAGGAGCCGCCGGGGAGAGGTCCTCACCCCGATCCATCGGCAACCCCCGTCCGGAGTTGACGCCTGTCACCAGCCCCGCCCCGAACTCTGACACGGCATCCCGCTGAGCGGAATGGGGCGTCAGAGTTCCCAGACGGTCGCCTACTTCGGGCGCACCTGACGGGCGATGGCGGCCAGGACCCCGTTGACGAAGCGGCCCGACTCGTCGGTGGAGTAACGCTTGGCCAGCTCCACCGCCTCCGACAGCACCACACCGGTTGGTGTGGGCAGAGCCAGCATCTCGGCCACCGCCATGCGCATGACCAGGCGATCCATCACCGGCATACGGTCGAGCGACCAGCCGGTGGCCCGGTTGGCGATCAGCTCCTCGGCCCGCTCCCGGTTCTCCTCGGCCGCCGTCAGCAGCTCGACGGCGAACGGGGTCGGTGCCACCGGCAACGCCGCCAGCAGCTCACCGGCCGTGATCTGGCGCTGATTGGCCTCGTAGGCCAGCTCCAGCGCCCGTTCCCGGGCCTCCCGGCGGCCAGCGCTGCGCCCTGGCAGGTCGGCGCCCCGGCTCACGCCCGGGTCAGATACTCGCCGGAGCGGGTGTCGACCTTCACCCGCCCGCCGACCTCGACGAACAAGGGCACCTGGATCACCAGGCCGGTCTCGAGGGTGGCGGGCTTGCGGGCGCCCGACACCCGGTCGCCCTGGACGCCGGGCTCGGTCTCGGTGACCGTCAGCTCCACCGCCGCCGGCAGATCGGTTCCCACGATCTCCGTGCCGTACATCAACAGCGTGATGGTGGAACCCTCGGTGAGATAGTTCCCGGCGTCACCCATCCGGGCCTCGGGCACCGTGATCTGGTCGAACGTCTCGTTGTCCATGACCACGAAGTCGGAGCCGTCGCGGTAGAGGAACTGCTGCTCCCGCTTCTCGATGAAGGCGTTCTCCATCCGCTCGCCGGCCCGGAACGTCCGGTCGACCACCGCCCCGGTGCGCACGTTGCGCAGGGTGGTGCGCACGAAGGCGCCCCCCTTGCCCGGCTTCACGTGCTGGAACTCGATGATCTGGAAGAGGCCCTCTGGCACCTCGATGGCCATGCCGGTCTTGAAGTCGCTGGTGCTGATCGTTGCCATCGGTCGGCTTCTTTCCTCGAAACGTACTGCCTCGAAACGTGTTGCAGAGTTGCTCAGGCCGGCAGCGGCGCCAGCCGTTTGGGACTGTGGGTGATGGGCTGGCAGCCGCCGTTGCCGACGATCACCGAGTCCTCGATGCGGACGCCGCCGACGCCGGGAACGTAGACCCCGGGCTCGACCGTCACCACGTAGCCCGCTCGGAGGATACCAACGGCCCGGGCCGACAGGATCGGGTCCTCATGAATCTCCAGGCCGATGGCGTGCCCCGTGGAATGGGTGAAGGCATCGCCCAGCCCGTGGCCCACCAGCACCGACCGGCAGGCCTCGTCGATCGAGCGCTCGGCCGCCCCGTCGCTCACCGCCGCCACCCCGGCCGCCTGGGCCTCCCGCACGGCGTCCCACAGCCGCTGCTGCTCGGCCGTGGGCTCGCCCCCGGCCACGAAGGTGCGGGTCATGTCGCTGCCGTAGCCGTCCACCGCGGCCCCGAAGTCGATCACCACCAGGTCGTCGGGCTCGATCACCCGGTCGCTGGGCCGGGCATGGGGCAGGGCACTGTTGGGGCCGGCGGCCACGATGGTGTCGAAGCTGAGCGCATCGGCTCCCAGGTCGAACATGGCGTTCTCCAGAGCCCGGGCCATCTGGCGCTCGGTGGGCCGGCTGCCGAGCCGGGGCAGAACCTGGGCCAGGGCGGCGTCGGCGATGGCGGCGGCCCGGGCCAGGCGGGACCGCTCCCCGTCGTCCTTGTCTCGCCGCAGCCCCTCCAGCGGCTTGTCCAGCGGCACCAGCTCGGTACCGGGCAGCCACTCGGCCAGATCGTCGCGCTGGCGCCAGGTGACGTGGTGGGCCTCCACCCCCAACCGGTGCCGAGGGCCCAGGTGGTGGGCCAGGACCCGCCCGATGTCGGTGATCGTGATCTCGACCGTGGCTTCCACGCCGGCCCCGGCCAGCTCGGCCTCTATCTGGTCCTGGTAGCGGCCGTCGGTGACGGCGACGACGGCGTCGTCGGTGATCAGGAGCAGGCCGTTGGAGCCGGTGAACCCGGTGAGCCAGCGGATGTTGGCCGGCTTGTGGACCACCAGGGCCTCCACGCCACCGGGGGCCCAGTGCCCGAGCGCGGCCCGGAGCCGTTCGATGCGGGCCGTGCGGTCCATCGGCTGGACCGGCGGGAGCTCGGGCCGGGTGGACCTGTCGCCGGCGCGGCCGGCGGAGCGGGGCGCCGTCATGCCACCGTCTCCAGCACCGAACGGAGCAGGTCCGTGTCCTCCACCACCACCGGCTCCACCCCCCGGGGGCCGTCGAGCACGAAGGTGATGCCGGCCACCGCCTTCTTGTCCCGGGTGAACAGGTGGATCAGCTCGTCGGGGTCGAGGCCGGCCGGGATCCGGCTCCGCAGCCCGTAGAGGTCCACCACCCGGCGGTGCTCGGCCACCCGGCCGGCGTCGATGCGGCCCAGGGCCTGGGCCAGCTCGGCGGCGTAGAGGAGGCCGACGGCCACCGCCTCGCCGTGGCGCAGCTCGTAGGCGGTGGCGATCTCGAGGGCGTGGGCCAGGGTGTGGCCGTAGTTCAGGGTGGCCCGCAGGCCGCCCTCGGTCTCGTCGGCCGCCACCACGTCGGCCTTCAGCCGCACGCAGGCCGCCACCCGCTCGGGGAGGGCCAGACGGTCGAGCTCTCCCCCGCCCAGGAAGTGGTACTTGGCCAGCTCCCCCATCCCGCTGGCCAGCTCGGCCGGAGGCAGCGTGAGCAGGCTGTCGATGTCGCACACCACCGCCGCCGGCTGCTTGAACGCCCCGAGCAGGTTCTTGCCTTCAGGCAGGTTGACCCCGCATTTGCCGCCGATGGCGGCGTCTATCTGGCCGAGGAGGGTGGTGGACACGTGCACCACGGCGATCCCCCGGTGATAGGTGGCGGCCACGAACCCGGCCAGGTCCGACACCACGCCGCCGCCCACCGACACCACGGCGTCGCGCCGGGTGAGACCCCACTGGGCGAACCGGGAGGCGAGGTCGGCCACCACCTCGAACCGTTTGGCCTCCTCGCCGTCCTCCACCACGAAGACCTGGTGCTCGACGCCGGGGTCGACGCTGAAGCCGATCCCCTCCTGGGTGACGACAGCCACCCGCTTCACCCCCGGGGGGAGCAGGCGGGGCAGCTCGCCGGCCGCCCCCCGGCCGACCACCACCGGGTAGCGCCGGTGGGGCCCCAGCTCCACGTGCTCGGTGGCCAGCCGCCGGCGGGGTCCGACCCCGGCGGCCCGCCGGGTGATCTCGGCGGCCAGATCGTCGGCCTGGACCGCCGGATCGGCGCCGGGGCGGGGACGCACCGTCACGTCGGCCGCCACCGTGGCCGCCACCGACGGTTGGCCGGGAACGGCGGGGACGGCGTCGAGCCAGGCCACCACCGGGTCGCCGGCCAGGAACGGGGCCAGAGCCGAGCCGGCGTCGGCCGGGTGGAGCACCGCCGACGGGGCGAGGCGGCCGGCGACGGCGTCGGCCAGTGGGCCGGGAGCGGCGAGGAGCAGGAGGGGCCGGGATGTCACCCTCCCAGGCTAGGGGACCCGGCCAGCCACCGTCCGGCCGGAACCGACCACACGGTTTCGCGCCCCGACGCCGTTCTGCGTCGCGAATCCGGCGGAAGTCGGGGGTTTCGCGTACGCAGATGGCCCCCGGGGGGAAGGGGACGCAGCGTTCGCGGGTCGGTTCGGGGCGGTGCGACGGGAGGGCCGGGTTCAGGAGGTCGAGCCGAGCAGGGGGTTGGAGGCCAGCACCACGAGGAGGGCGCCGGCGGCCAGGGCCGGCCCGAACGGGATCTCGGCCCGGCCCCGCCGTCGGATCCGGTTGTAGGCCAGGCCGACCAGGCCGCCGCCCAGGAAGGCGGCGAACAAGGCGTAGAATACGAGGCGGACGGCCCCGATCGTGTCGGGCGCCACCCAGCCGACGAACAGCCCCAGCAGCACGCTCAGCTTCACGTCGCCCCGGCCCATACCGGCCTCGTAGACGAGGTGGGTGACGCCGATGAACCCGCCGAAGGCGGCCGCACCCACCAGCGCCGCCTTGAGGCCGGTCTCGTCGCCCAGCTCGCCGCTCAGCACGAGCACCACGAACAGCCCGGCGCCGATGGCGGGCCAGGTGACGAGGTTGGGCAGGAGGTGGGTCTCCAGGTCTATGGCCGACAGGACCACCAGCACCGCCGCCACGGCCAGGTAGGGCCCGAGCTTCCAGGTAGGGCCGAACCGGAGGGCGACGGCGGCGAACAGGCCGGCCGCGGCCAGGTCTACCCCCGGGTAGCGCAGCCATGGTGAGCGGCCGCAGGCGTCGCACCGGTGGAACCAGGACAGCACCGGCACCAGCGACCGGCGGCCGAGGCCGGCCTCGCAGCCGGCGCAGCGGTGCTCGGCCGCCAGTCGCAGGCGGGGCACGACCCGGTCCACCAGGATCCCCAGCCAGGGTCCGAGCACCAGGCCGCCGATGAGGGCGGCGACGGCGAGCATCGGGCTCACGCTAGCTCCAGACGGAGGGCGCACCGTTCAGCCCGAGGCGCCCCTCAGGGCGCACCCACCGGCGTTGGCCAACGGCCAACCCGAGGCGCCCCTCGGGGCGCACTCAGTCCTCGCCCTTCAGGTAGCGCATGAGGAGCCCGCCCGGCCGGGACGGCTCGGGCTGGGGGGCGCTCAGTCCGGGCGGCACCTCGTCGACGGTCGGGGCGACCGCGGCCGAAGCGCCGTTGCCATTCCCCTCGCCGCTCTTGCCATTCCCGTTCCCGTTGCCGTTGCCGTTGCCGTTTCCATTCCCGTTGCCGTTGCCGTTCTTGGCGGCGGCCTCGAACCCGGGCGCGGGCACGGCGCCCTCCACCAGCGAGTCGAGGGCCGACGTGCGGGCGGCCTGGCGCAGATCGGCGGCGGTGGGCGGCGCCGGCATCGGGGGCCGGCCGGCTACCGGAGCCGGCGGGAACCGCTGGCCCCGGGACGACGCCGCACCGGCCGGGACCGGCTCGGGGCGCTCCGGGGGCGGCGGGGGCACGGTCAGCGCTTCCACCCGCCGGTTGGCCTGCTCGGCCTTGCGGGCGAACGGGTCGGCGGGCACGGGACGGTTGACCGGCTCGGCCGGGGCCGTCCGCGGCAGGTACCCACCGGCGCCGGCGTTCTTGCCCAGCGGCGGGCCCACGCTCACCAGACCCCGCTCGGCCAGGATCTTGACCTGCCGGCTGCCTTCCACCTCACCCAGGCCCAGGTCGGCGCACACGCTCGACACCGGGCACCCCGATCCGATGACGATCAGCGTCGACCACTCACGCCGGCTGATCGTGATCTCCTCGGCCGGCAGCGCCGGCACCGGGCTCACGGTGTGGTTCAGCGACGGCACCACGGTCTCGATCGTGCGCCAGTCGGCCAGGCGGTCCTCGGCTGCCGACAGCACGTCGGCCACCGCCCGGGGGCCCTCGGCCCCGGCGACGTCACCCGGGGTGAACGTGAAGCTGCCCTCGCCGAAGCGGAGCAGCTCGAACAGCACGTCCTCCAGTCCCTCGCCGTTGGCGGTGTTGGAGGCCGAGGCGCCCACCAGCTGCCCCTGGCGCAGCCCCAGGGTCCCGGTTCCCCGGTCGCCCTTGATCTCGAGCGTGCCGCTCTTGGTCGTGGACGCCAGGAGGCCGAGTACCTCATCCAAGGCGAAGTTGTCGAGTGAGCCCTGCAGCATGGCCGAGGTCCTTTCCACACGGGTGTGTGGTGTCCCTGTCGGCCAGATCGGGGCCCGCTTGAGAGAAAGGGCTGGTCAGCCGGCCAGCAGCTTGCGCAGCGACTCGGCCATCTGCTCCCGCACCGGCACCCCGCTGGCCACCACGTCGATCATGGTGAGCGAGGTGTGGGTGTGGCCCTTGGCCCGGATGTGCTCCACCGGCACCCCGGCGGCGCCCATGGCCTCGGCGTAGGCCAGGCCCTCGTCCCGCAACGGGTCGAGCTGGGCCGTGACCACGATGGCCGGGGGCAGGTCGGCCAGCGACGACGCCCGCAGGGGCGCCACCCGGGGATCGGTGCGGTCGGCCTCGTCGACGTAGTGGTCGGCGAACCACTCCATCAGCGGCCGGGTGAGCACGTAGCCCTCGGCGTTCTCGGTGTACGAGGGGCGGGTGAGATCGAAGTCGGTGACCGGGGTGAGCAGCAGCTGGGCCCGGATGGCGGGGCCGCCGGCGTCGCGGGCCAGCTGGCTGACCACCGCCGCCTGGTTGCCACCGGCGCTCCAGCCGGCCACGGCCAGCCGGTCGGGGTCGCCCCCCAGGGAGGCGGCGTTGGCCGCCACCCAGTTCAGGGCGGCCACGGCGTCGTCCACCGCCGCCGGGAACCGGGCTTCGGGGGCGTGGCGGTAGTCGACCGAGACGATCAGGGCATCGGCCCGGACGCACAGGTCGCGGCAGAAGGGGTCGTCGGACTGCTCGTCGCCCAGCACCCAGCCGCCGCCGTGGTAGTACACCACCACCGGGTGGGGGCCCTCGGTGGCCGGCCGGTACAGACGGTACTTGAGGTCGCCGGCGGCGCCGGGGAAGGTGCCGTCGACGATCTCGCCCACCTCGGGGCCGGGTGGGCGCTGGAGGGCACCCTGGGCCACGAACTCGCGGGCTCCGTCGGGCCCCAGGCTCTCCAGCGGGGGGAGCTCGAGGCTGGCCATGAAGTCGAGCACGAGCTGCACGTCGGGCTGGACGAAGCGGATCACGCCGTCGTTGGCCGTGGTGCCCTGGGGACCGCTCAGCTCGAAGCCGAGATAGCCCCGCTGCACCACCTCGTCGCAGATGGCCCGGTAGGGGCCGACGCCGCCCACGTAGGGCAGGAACACCCGGGGCTTGCCGGGCACGTTGGCCCCCATGTACCAGCTGTTGGCCTGGGGGAACAGCGTGATGTCGGCCCAGTCGTTGACGTGACTGACCCACCCGTCCTGGGCCGTCTGGGTGGCCTCGATCGTCTCCAGCCCATCGGCCCGGAGGTGCTCCAGTGTGGCTGTTATCCAATCGACGTGCTGCTCGATGGACACCACCATGTTCGACAGCACCGACGGGCTTCCCGGCCCGGTGATGGTGAAGAAGTTGGGGAAGCCGTGGACGTTGAGCCCGAGGTAGGTCTGGGGGCCGTGGGCCCAGACGTCCTTGAGCTCCACGCCGTCACGGCCCCGGATGTCGACGGCCACGATGGCCCCGGTCATGGCGTCGAACCCGGTGGCGAACACGATGGCGTCGAACGTCATCGACTCCTCCGTGGTGTCGATCCCGGTCTCGGTGATCGACGTGATCGGGGTGCGCCGCAGGTTGACCAGCTTGACGTGGGGGAGGTTGAACGTCTCGTAGTAGTTCGTGTCGAGGCACTGCCGCTTGGTGTAGATGGGGAAGCTGCGGGGGCTGAGGTCTTCGGCCACCTGGGGGTCGGTGACCTTCTCCCGGATCTTCTCCCGGAAGAACTCCTGCACGACCTCGTTGGCCGCCGGGTTGACGATGACGTCGGCGAACGACGAGTTCAGCGTGAGCAGGTCGGCCGCGTCCCAGCCGGCCTCCAGCCGTCGCCGGATCTCCTCCGGGGCCAGGGTGAACATCGGCTCGGTGGACGGCGTGATCGGCACGCCGGCGGTGGACTGCCGGGCCGCTTCCCGGTAGGCGTCGCGGTCGGCCTCCAGCTTGGCCCGGTGCTCGGGGCGGACGGGGCCGTTGGCCGCCGGGGCCGAGAAGTTGGGGGTGCGCTGGAACACCGTGAGCTGGGCCGCCTGCTCGGCGATGAGGGGGATCGACTGGATGCCCGACGACCCGGTGCCGATCACGGCCACCCGCTGGCCGGTGAAGTCGACGCCCTCGTGGGGCCAGCGGTTGGTGAACCACATGTCGCCGGCGAACCGCTCCACCCCGGGCACGTCGGGCACCTTGGGCAGCGACAGGCAGCCGGTGGCCATCACGTAGTGGCGCCCGGTGATCGTGTCGCCGGCGCTGGTGGCGACCTCCCACTGGCGGGCGGCGTCGTCCCACCGGGCCTGCTCCACCTTGGTGGAGAAGCGGATGTCGGGCCGCAGGTCGTAGCGGTCGGCCACGAACTGGAGGTAGCGGAGGATCTCGGGCTGGGTGGCGTACCGCTCGGACCAGGTCCAGGCCTTCTCCAGCTCGGGGTCGAAGCTGTAGGAGTAGTCGAGGCTCTCGATGTCGCACCGGGCGCCGGGGTAGCGGTTCCAGTACCAGGTGCCGCCCACGTCGTCACCCGACTCGAGCACCACGGCGCGGAAGCCGCTCTGGCGCAGCTTGTGGAGCATGTACAGGCCGGCCATACCGGCCCCCACCACGATCACGTCGTACCGCTGCTCGGTGTCCGCCATCGGCTTCACTCCCCCGTTGTTCTGAATCGGCTCGGTTCGCGACTCTAGGCGAAGGCGGCGGCCGTCATGGCATCGACCGAGGCGGTGTGGCCGGTCCAGTGCTCGAAGGCCAGCGCCGCCTGGTGGATGAGCATCCCGACCCCGCCGACGGCGGTGGCGCCGGCCCGCTCGGCGGCGGCCAGCAGTGGCGTGACCCGGGGGTTGTAGACGATGTCGACCACGGTGTGGGTGCTGGTGAGCACCTCGGCCGGCACCGGGAGCCCGCCGGGGTCGGGCCCGCCGGCCATGCCCACCGGGGTGGCGTTGACCAGCACGTCCATGGCGGCCGCCTCAGCTGCCTCGCCGGCCCGGCCCAGGCCCGGGGCCAGGTCGTCGGCCACCTCGGCCGCCCGGGCGAGGTCGCGGCTGACTACCACCAGCTCGGCCGGCCGGGCCCGGCCCACGGCCTCGATGATGGCCTTGGCCGCCCCGCCGGTGCCGACGACCATCACCCGGCCCCGGTCAGCGACAGGCCGTTGTCGTGGGCCAGCGAACGAACGAAGCCGTCACCGTCGGTGCTGTCGCCCACCAGCTCGTCACCGTCGGTGAACACGCAGTTGACCACCCCGAGCCGTTCGGCCACCGCAGTGCGGCGGTCGACGGCGGCGGCCACGGCGGCCTTGTGGGGCATGGTGACCGACAGCCCGTCGATGCCCAGCACCCGCATGGCGGCCACCGCCTCACCACCCCGCCCGGCTGCCACCGGCAGGGCCACGTACACCCAGTCGAGCCCGAGCGCGGCGAAGGCGGCGTTGTGGATCGTGGGCGACAGTGAGTGCCGCACCGGGTCGCCGATCACTGCGGCCAGCCGGGTGGACCCGGTGGGGGCGGGGCGCATCGTGGGGGTCGAGCTCATGACCCCTGACGCTAGGGGCGCGTCGGCCCTAGAACAGCCCCTCGTCCCGGGACTTGTTCACCTGGTTGATGAACTCGTCGTAGTCCGCGGTGAAGAAGTGGTTGCCGTCGGCGTCGGCCAACACGTAGTACAGCCAGTTGCCCTCGGCCGGGTTGAGCGCCGCCTCCAGGGAGGCCCGCCCCGGGGCCGCGATCGGGGTGGCCGGCAGGTTCGGATCTTTCCGGCAAGCGTAGGGGCCGGTGGAGCCCTCGTTGTCGAGGAACTTGCGGGTGAGGATCCCCGGGTCTCGGGTCTGAGCCCCGAACAGGCAGATGGCGTCGATGTCGAGCGACATCTGCTCCTTCAGCCGGTTGTAGATGACGCGGGCGATCTTGGGCCGGTCGCCGTCGGTCTTGGCCTCGGCCTCGACCATCGAGGCCACCTTGATGACGTCGTAGGCCGACAGACCGACCTTGGCCTCCGCTCCCCCGTAGCCCAACTCGCCGGTGACCCGGGAGAACTCGTCGTTCATCTTGGCGATGACCTCACCGGGCGTGGCGTCGTCCTCGATGTCGTAGAAGGCCGGGAACAGCAGGCCTTCCCAGCTCGTGACCCCCTCGGGCCGGTAGCGGGGCTGGATCTGGCCCGAGTCCAGCGCCCCTTGCAGCGCTTCGGGGGTCATTCCCGGGATCTGCTCGGCGATCTTGGGCAGCATCTCGGCGATCCACAGACCCTCCCGGACGCCGAACCGGTTGAACGTGGGCGGGATGGGGCCGGCCTGGAGCACCGCTATCGCCTCGTCGGCCGAGCTGTTCAGGTGCATCTGGTATTCGCCGGCCTGGAAGTTCCCATAGCCCTTCCAGTCGGCGTAGTAGCGGAAGAAGGTGGAGTTGGGGACTACGCCCTCGTTCTCCAGCTGCTGGGCTATGTCGCCGGTGGTGGCGCCGGCCGGCACCGTGAGGGTCAGGACCTCGCCCTGGGGCCCCGCCGGGTCGAGCTGGGAGCGGAACCAGCCCCGCACGCCGGTGACCAGCAGGAACCCGATGACCACGAGCACCACGAGGGCCAGGACGGCCCGCAGGACCCGGTAGCCGCCGGAGCGGACGGTGACGAACTCGTCTTCGTCGTCCCAGCCCAGGTAGTCGTCGTCGCCGTAGCCATCCCCGGCTTCCCGCCCGTAGTACGGATCCTGGTCCTGGTAGGGCGCCCCGCCGCGGCCACCTTGCCGATCGAGCATGCTCACCGTGGCCATCCTAGTCCCGGGGCTCGGTCAGCGGGTGTTGGCCCCGGCATCTATCCACGATTGGAGGATGACGGCCGCCGCCAGCTGGTCGACCACCCGGCGGCCCCGGCGGCTGTCGACCCCGCCCCGACGGAGCGAGTCGTGGGCCGTCACCGTGCTCAGCCGCTCGTCGTGGGTCACCACCTCGACGTCGGGCAGGCGCCTGCGCAGGCCCTTCAGCTCGGAGCGCACCGACCGGGCGGCCGGGCCGTCGCTCCCGTCGAGCGACAGCGGCAGACCCACCACCACGGTGGTTGCCCCGTGCTCGGCGGCCAGGGCGGCGATGGCCTCGTGCTCGGCCCTGCGGTCGCCCACCCGGCGCACGGTGGTGAGCGGGGTGGCCACCGTGCGACGGTCGTCGCACACGGCCACCCCGATGCGCTGTTCCCCCAGGTCCAGGGCGAGGGCCCGGCCAGGAGCCGACGGTGGCGGCCCGCCCGGGGGGCCGGCTACGGCATCGGGCGGGGTCTCGTCTTCGGGATCGGGGCTCAGCCCGCCACCCCGGCCGCCTGGCGGGCCAGGTTCAGGGCCTCGTCGAGCCCGGACGGATCCTTGCCCCCGGCCATGGCCAGGTCGGCGCCCTTGCCGCCGCCGCCCTTGATGGCCTTCACCGCATCGGCGATGAGCGGACCGGCCTCCAGGCCGCCGCCGGGCCGGGCCGCCGCCACCAGGGCCGCTCCCCCGCCGTCGGGGGCGCCGCCCAGCACCACGGCCCGGATGCCGTCCTGGTCCCGGACGGCGACCGCCAGATCCTTCATGTCGTCCCGGCTCAGGCCGTCGACCCGGGCCACCACCACGCCCCCCTCGGCCTGCTGGGCCAGGGTGTGGGCCTGGTCGGCGGCCAGGCGGGAGCGCAGCGTACGCACCTCGTCCCGCAGGGCCTTCAACTCCCCCATCCGCTTGGACAGCCCGTCGAGCACATCGGCCCGGGGCACGTTCAGGACGTCGGCCGCCCGGTCCACCGTGTCTTCCTCCAGGCGGAGCAGGTCGAGGGCGCCGGTGCCGGTGACGGCCTCGATGCGGCGCAGGTTGGAGCCGATCGAGCCCTCGGAGACGATCTTGATCAGGCCGATGTCACCCAGGGCCTTCACGTGGGTGCCGCCGCAGAACTCGAGCGTCGGCCCGGCCCGCAGCACCCGCACCCGGTCGCCGTACTTGTCGCCAAAGAAGGCGATGGCCCCCATGCCCTCGGCCTCCTCCCGGCTGACCTCGGGATGCTCGGCCCCCGGGTTCTTCAGCACCTCGGCGTTGGCCAGGTCTTCGATCTCGGCGATCTGACCCGGGGTCAGGGGGTCGAAATGGCTGAAGTCGAACCGGAGGCGGTCGGGGCTGACCATCGATCCCTGCTGCTTCACATGGTCGCCCAGCACCTGGCGCAGGGCCCAGTGGAGCAGGTGGGTGCCGGTGTGGTTGCGGCGGATGGCGTCGCGCCGGGCCACATCGACGCTGGCGGTGGCGCTCTGGCCGCTGCGGATCTCACCCTCGGCGACCCGCACCAGATGGCGGTGGATGCCGGGCACGGCGTACACCGTGTCGATCACCTCGGCCCGGCCGGTGGGGGTGGTGATGGTGCCGGTGTCTCCCACCTGGCCGCCCGATTCGGCGTAGAACGGCGAGCGGTCGAGGAACACCGACACCGTGTCGGTGCCCAGCCCGGTGACCATCAGCACCTCGCAGGCCACGTCGACCAGCTCCTCTCGGCCGACGAACGTGGTGAGCCCGGTGCGCTCCAGCAGGTCCTGCACCGCCTCGGCGTCGGCCGCCTGGACCGCGCCCTTACGGGACTCCTTGGCCCGGGTCCGCTGGGCCTCCATCTCGGTCTCGAAGCCGGCCAGGTCCACGGTGAAGCCCCGCTCGGAGCTCACCTCGGCCGTGACCTCCACCGGGAAGCCGTAGGTGTCGTGGAGCAGGAAGGCCACGCTGCCGGCGAGCTCGGCCCCGGCCGGAAGCTTCGACAGGTGCTCGTCGAGGACCCGGGACCCGGTGGCCAGGGTGCGCCGGAACTGGGTCTCCTCCCGGGACACGACCGAGCGGACAAGCTCCCGCGTGCTCTGGAGCTGGGGGTAGTCGTCTCCCATGATGTCCACCACGGCGTCGACCAGACGGGGTGTGACGAGCTCGTTCACCCCGAGCAGGTAGGCGAAGCGAATGGCGCGGCGCATGATGCGGCGCAGCACGTAGCCGCGGTCTTCGTTGGAGGGGAACACGCCGTCGCTGACCAGGAAGGTCATGGTGCGGGCGTGCTCGGCCAGCACCCGCAGGGCCAGGTCCGAGTTGTCGTCGGCCCCCAGCCGGTAGCCGGT
Source organism: Acidimicrobiales bacterium (assembly GCA_041394285.1). Taxonomy (GTDB): domain Bacteria; phylum Actinomycetota; class Acidimicrobiia; order Acidimicrobiales; family SZUA-35; genus CADEDH01. The sequence goes on from JAWKIL010000006.1 coordinate 105,037, forward strand.
GGCGGCCTCGGCCGCCTCGATCAGGCGGGCCATCTCGTCGATCTGGAAGACGGACTCCTTGCCCTGGAGGACCGACAGGATCCGCTCGAGGCCGGCCCCGGTGTCGATCGAGGGCTTGGGCAGGGGGCTGCTGTTGCCCTGCTCGTCCGTCTCGAACTGCATGAACACCAGGTTCCAGATCTCCACGAACCGGTCTTCACCGCCGTGGGCCGGGCCGCCGTCGGCGCCGAACTCGGGGCCCTTGTCCCAGAAGATCTCCGAGCACGGGCCGTTGGGCCCGGTGTCGGCCATGCGCCACCAGTTGTCCTCGTCGAGCCGCTGGATCCGCTCGGCCGGTACCCCCACGGTGTCGCGCCAGATCGCCTCGGCGTCGTCGTCGGTGAGGTGCACGGTGACCCACAGCCGGTTGGGATCCAGCTCGAGCACCTTGGTGACGAACTCCCAGGCCATCGGGATGGCCTGGTCCTTGAAGTAGTCGCCGAAGCTGAAGTTGCCCAGCATCTCGAAGAACGTGAGGTGCCGTGAGGTGCGACCCACCTCGTCGAGATCGTTGTGCTTGCCACCGGCCCGCACACACTTCTGCACCGTCACCGCCCGGGGATGGGGTGGACGGGCCTGGCCGAGGAAGTACGGCTTGAACGGCACCATCCCCGAGTTCGTGAACAGCAGGGAGTCGTCGTGGGGGATGAGACTGGCCGAGGGGATCTCCAGATGACCCCGCTCGACGAAGAACTCGGTGAAGGCGCGACGCAACTCGTTGGCTTTCATAGTTGCACTTCAGGGTACCCGGCCGGCGGCCCCGGCAGCCCTCCATTCCGGCCCGCCGGGTCGCCGTCGACGAGCAGTCACCTGCTTGGGCACAAGATGGGCCGGACGGCCCATAAACCTGGCGGCCCGGTCGTGCCGACCTATGGGCCACCGGTTCGAACGGACCGGGAACGGCAGGTAATCCAGAAGGGACCGATCGGAATGAAGACCCTTCTCCAGAGCACCCGGGTTCTCCGGGTCAGGAAGTGGTGAGGAGACCAATGACGCAGTTCAAGAAGGCCCAGCTGTACGCCACGACCACGGCGGTCACGATTGGCGGGCTGATCCTCGCCATGGGTGCGCCGCTCAAGTGGTAGGGGATAACTGACCGAACTACGGGGTCGGAACCAACCGGTTCCGACCCCTTGTTCGCGTTTGGACCCGATGACCCTCACCCGGCGGCGCTTCCCGATCCTCCCTCTGTACCTGGCGGTGGTCATCGCCGGTGGCGCCAGCGTGCTCGCCGCCACGTTGCGGACCACGCCGGTGGAGGATCTGGCCGGGCCCTACCCCTGGGTGTTCGCCAGCTTCGCCGTGCTGCTGCTGGCCACCGAGGCCCGGCCCATGCCCTACCTGACCGGAGGGGGCGAGGTCACGGCCTCCTGGACGTTCGCCTTCGCCATGCTGTTCGTGGCCCCGCCGGCGGGCTGCCTGGCCGTGGTGGTGGCCTGTTCACTGCTGGTCGACACGATCCGGTCGAAGTCGCTCCTGCGGGCCGCCTTCAACGCCGCCCAGTTCGCCCTCAGCCTGGCTGCCGGAACCTGGGTGGGCTCCCAGATCACCGACCTGGCCCTGAACCAGGGGCAGCACCCCGACCTGCTGTGGCTCACGGCGGCGGCCACCGCCAGCGGGGTGGCCTTCGGGCTCAACTCGCTGTTCATCGGCGTGGTCCTGGCCCTCTACGGCGGGCTGCCGGTGGGCGAGGTGCTGCGCCGCTCGATCTGGGTCAACGCCGGCATGGACGGCGTGCTGCTGGCCCTGGCCCCCATCTTCGCCCGCACCGGCGTGAACGCCTGGATCCTGTTGCCCCTGCTGCTGGTGACCGTGTGGATCATCCTGCGCAGCGCCAGCATCGCGCTCAACAACCGCCACGAAGCCACCCACGACCTGCTCACCGGCATTCCCAACCGGCGCATGTTCGAAGACCACGCCGCCCTGCTGCTCCAGGGCACGGCCCGAGCCGACTCGAAGGCGGGCCTGATCCACCTCGACCTCAACGGGTTCAAGGGGATCAACGACCGGCTGGGCCACTACTACGGGGACCTGGTGCTGAAGGAGGTGGCCCGGCGGCTCGACGAGAACCGGCGGGCGGTCGATCACGTGAGCCGCCTCGGCGGCGACGAGTTCGCCGTGCTGCTCGGCCACCTCGCCAAGCCGGCCGAGGCGCTCGACGTGGCCCACCGGCTGCTGGCCGCCATCGAGGAGCCGATGGACATCGAGGGCGTGCCCCTCAGCGTGGGGGCCAGCCTCGGCGTGTCGATCTACCCCGACCACGGCGAAGACCTCACCACCCTCATGCAGCGGGCCGACCTGGCCACCTACGAAGCCAAGGGGTCGGCCAACAACGTGGTGATGTGGCGGCCCGACACCGAGAGCAACGGCCCGGGCAAGCTCTCGCTCCTGGCCGACCTGTCGGGGGCGGTGGAACAGCACCAGCTCGATCTCGTGTTCCAGCCCAAGGCCGAGGTGGCCACCGGGATCATCACCGGGGTGGAGGCCCTCGTGCGCTGGCAGCACCCCGTCCACGGCACCATCACCCCGGGCCGGTTCATGCCCCAGGCCGAGCAGACCGAGCTGATCGCCCAGATCACCGACCAGGTGCTCGACCAGGCCATCGGCCAGTGCGTGGCCTGGCACGACGCCGGCATCAGGGTGGGGGTGGCGGTGAACGCCTCGGCCCGCAACCTCCACGACCTGCGGTTCCCGGCCCGGCTCCAGGATCTCCTCTACCGCCACCACCTCGATCCGGCCTGGCTGGAGCTGGAGATCACCGAGAACACCGTGATGGCCGACCCGATCCGTACGGCGTCGGTCCTCGGCCATCTCCGGGCGCTCGGGGTGCGGTTGTCGGTGGACGACTTCGGCACCGGCTACTCGTCGCTGGCCAACCTGCGGACGCTCACGATCGACACCATCAAGATCGACCGCTCGTTCGTCACCGACATGACCTCCCGCCCCGGCGACCTGGCCATCGCCCGCTCCGTGGTGGAGCTGGGCCACAACCTGGGGCTGCGGATCGTGGCCGAAGGGGTGGAGACGATGGAGGTCTTCGAGCTGGTGCGCCAACTCGGGTGCGACGAGTTCCAGGGCTACCTGCTGTCGCCCCCGGCTCCGGCGGCCGAGCTGGAGCCGATGCTGCGCCGGGGCCGCATGGCCGACCTGCCCGCCGACACCCGCCCCGATCCCGCCGGCCCGCCGGCGCCCCTGTCCCCCAGCCGTGGAGTCGTCCGATGATCCTGGCCGTCGCCTTCGCCCTGTGCCTGCTCACCGTGCCGCTGCTCGGCGGCCGTCTCAGCCGGTTGGCGCTGCTGCCGATCCGGCGCCGGTGGTCGATCCTGGCCGCCCTGGCCGTCCAGGTGCTGATCATCAGCGTCATCCCGGCCGACCTCCCGGGGGCAGTGGCCGCCGGCCTCCATCTGGCCAGTTACGCCCTCACGCTGGTGTTCGTGACCGCCAACTGGCGCATCCCGGGCATGGCCATCCTGGTGATGGGCGGGCTGTGCAACCTGGTGGCGATCGGGGCCAACGGGGGCGTGATGCCGGCCAGCCAGCGGGCGCTCGAGGTGGCGGGGCGGGAGGCCCCCATCGACGGGTTCATCAACTCCAAGTCCCAGGACGGCGCCCACCTCCTGATCCTGGGCGACGTGTTCGCCCTGCCCGAGGGCGTCCCGTTCGCCAACGTGTTCAGCATCGGTGACGTGCTGCTCGTGGTGGGCGGGACCGTGATCGCCCACCGAGCCGGGGGTTCCTCGCTCCCCTGGCGCCGGCATCCGGCTGCCCCCGGAACCGACGGTGCGAGCGGGCCCGGCCCGGGACCGGATGGGCCGACGGCCGATCCGGTCCCGGTCGGCCGGTCCACCGGCGACACCCCCACCACCTGACGGTCCCGCCGCCGTTCCCCGCAGGGCGTTCTGCGCGACGGAACTCGCGCCCCGCGCCCGTTCTGCGCGACGTTCTCGCCGGATTCCGCAGATCTCGCGACGCAGTTGGGGGGCGGGGCGCGGTTTTCTGTCGCGCGGTTGGGGCGACGGGGAGCGTCAGTCCCAGGGTTTGCGGGGCGGGCGGTAGCTCCGGTGACGGCGGGGCGAGGGGGCGGGCCGTCGGGGGCGACGCCGACCCCGGGCCACGGGCGGGTCCACCGCGTCGTGGGGATCGGGCTCGACGAGCTCGACGGCGGGCTGCTGCCTCGTGTCGAGCAGGGCGTCGGTGGCGCCCTCGGCGTCGCCGGTGGCGGCCAGGTAGCGGGAGCGGAGCAGGCGGGTGTTGACATCGGTCTCGGCCTGGATGCGGGCCGCCAGCTCGGCGCCGGGGCCGCCGGGACGCAGGGGGCGCCGGATCGTGGCCACCGCCTCCCGGCCGGCGCCCAGGGCCCGGCCCGCCCGGCGTCCGCCCTGCATAGCCCCTCGGGCCGTGCGGCCGGCCACCACGGCCGATCCTCCGGCCTGGCGCACGGCGGGCGGCAACGACGACACGGCCCGGGCCACCGGTGCCGGGAGCCGTTCGTGGGCCTTGGCCTCCAGCTCGGCTGCCGCCCTGTCCACCGCGCTGCGTCGGAGCCGGCGCAGCACGAACCGCCCGGCCGCCGCCACCACCAGCCACCGCAGACCGGCCCGCCCGGCCATGCGCAGAGCCAGCCGGGCCACCCGAGCCATCATCGGCCCGCTCCGGCCGAGATCTGCTCGGAGTTGCGCCGACGGGCGAACAGCCAGGCCCGGGCGACCTTGGACGTACCGGAGGCGACGGCCAGGGTGCGGATCATCGGGTCCTGGACGGCGGCGTGGGTGCGGCGGGACGTCTCGGAGATGGCGGTGGTGGCCTGGTCGGCCCGGTCGAGCACGAGGTCGACCTTGTCCAGCTCGGCGTCGGCATCGGCGATGAGCTGGCGCAACTCCCGGAAGGCGGCCAGCCCCTCGGTCCGCAGCTGGGTGGCCGACTCGTCGAGCCGGGTCATCGTCTGGTTCAGGCGGTTGGCCGCCGTGATGAGGAAGGCGGCGGCCAGCACCGTGGACATGGCCACGATCAGGGCGGCCAGCTCGTTGATCGTCATGACTCGGTTGGTCCTTCTGCGTCGACGGGAGGAGATGGGGGATCGGATCCGGTGAGGGCGGCCAGGCGGCGGGCCAGCTGGGCCTCGTAGCCCCGGCCGGTGGGCCGGTAGTAGCGGGCGCCGGCCAGGTCGGCCGGCAGGTACTGCTGCTCCACCCAGCCGCCGGGGTGGCCGTGAGGATACTGGTAGCCCTCGCCGTGGCCCAGGGCCCGGGCGCCGGGGTAGGACGCGTCCCGCAGGTGTACCGGCACGTCGCCGGCGGGGCGGGACTGGATGTCGGACAGAGCCGCCAGCAGCCCGGCGTAGGCGGCGTTCGACTTGGGCGCCGTGGCCAGATGGACGGTGGCCTGGGCCAGGCTGATCTGGGCTTCGGGCAACCCCACGAACTCCACCGCCCGGGCGGCGGCATCGGCCACCACGATGCCCATCGGATCGGCCATGCCGATGTCCTCGGAGGCCGAGATGACCAACCGGCGGGCGATGAACCGGGCGTCCTCCCCGGCGGCCAGCATCCGGGCCAGCCAGTACAGGGCGGCATCGGGGTCGCTACCCCGGATGCTCTTGATGAAGGCCGACACGATGTCGTAGTGGTCGTCCTGGCCGTAGCGCAGGGCCTTCAGGTCGGTGGCCCCCTCGGCGTGGTGTAGCTCCACGTGGATCGGGCGGGCCCCGTCGGCCGCCTCCGGATCCTCCGCCGCAGCCAGGGCGACGGCCACCTCCAGCGTGGTGAGACCCTGGCGGCCGTCGCCGGCGGCCCGGCTGGCCAGGTAGGCGACGGCTTCGTCGGTGGCGGTGGCCCGCTCGGCGGCCAGCCCCCGGCGTAGCAGCACGGCCACCTCCTCCTCCCCCAGCGGCTGGAGCCGGAACAAGGTGGAGCGACTCCGCAGCGGCGAGTTGACCTCGAAGAACGGGTTCTCGGTGGTGGCCCCGATCAGGGTCAGCACCCCCGACTCCACCGCCGGCAACAGGGCGTCCTGCTGGGCCTTGTTGAACCGGTGGATCTCGTCGAGGAACAGGATCGTGCCCCGGCCGTGCGCCCCCAGGCGCTCCTCGGCCTCGGCGATCACCGTGCGGACGTCCTTCACCGAGGCGTTCACCGCCGAGAGCTGCACGAACGCCTTGGAGCTGGCTTCGGCCACCAGCCGGGCCAGCGTGGTCTTGCCCGTGCCCGGCGGCCCCCAGAAGATCACCGACGACAGGCGGTCGGCGTCGACCAGCTTCCGGAGCGATCCGCCCGGCCCGAGGAGGTGCTGTTGGCCCACGACCTCGTCGAGCGAGCGGGGCCGCAGGCGGGCGGCCAGGGGCGAGCGCGCCTCCAGGCGGACCTTCGCCGCCGCTGCGAACAGATCGTCTCCGCCGCTTCCGGCCACCGACCCACGCTATCCGGCTCCGCCCTCCGGCGAACTCTGACACCGGATGGCCCGTAGCGGTACGCCCGGTCAGAGATCCGGCCGGGATTGGGGAACTCTGACACCGGATGGCCCGTAGCGGTACGCCAGGTCAGAGTTCCAGGAGGTAGGCCTGGTCAGGTGGCGGGAGGCAGGAGCCGCAGGCCGAGCTCGTTGAGCTGTCGATCCTCGATCGGCAGCGGGGCCCCGGTCATGGGGTCGCCGCCCGACTGGGGCTTGGGGAAGGCGATGACCTCCCGGATGTTCTCCTCGCCGGCCAGGATCGCCACCAGCCGGTCGAGCCCGTAGGCGAACCCGCCGTGGGGGGGCGCCCCGTAGCGGAACGGGTTGAGGAAGAACCCGAACCGGGCCTGAGCCTCCGCCTCGTCGATCCCGAGCAGGGAGAACACCCGCTGCTGGAGGGCCGGGTCGTGGATACGGATGCTGCCCGAACCCAGCTCCCAACCGTTGAGCACCAGGTCGTAGGCCCAGGCCCGCACCGACAGCGGGTCGCTCTCCAGCTTGGGCAGGTCCTCGGTGTGGGGGTGGCAGAACGGGTGATGGCCGGTCTTGAGCTTGCCGGTGGCCTCGTCGACCCCCACGAACAGGGGGAAGTCCACCACCCAGAGATACCGGTACGGGCCCTCGGCCACCGGCGGGCGGCCCAGCGTGTTGCGTAGGTCGCCCAGCACCTCGCAGGTGGTGGCCCACTCGTCGGCCACCAGCAGCAGCAGGTCCTCCGGCTTGGCCTCGAGCCGCTCCGACAGGGCCCGGCTCTCGTCGGCCGACAGGAACTTGGCCACGGGCGATTCCAACGAGCCGTCGGCCGCCACCTTCAGCCACACCAGCCCCTTGGCCCCGAGCGACTTGGCGTGATCGGTGAGCCCGTCGAGCTTGTTGCGGCCCCAGTCGGGAGCGGCCCCCGGGGCCTTGATCCCCTTGATGCACCCCGCCGTGGCGAACGCCTTGAACCCGGTCTGGGCGAAGATGTCGGTCAGCTCCACCAGCTCCATGCCGAAGCGCAGATCGGGCTTGTCGGTGCCATAGGTGTCCATGGCCTCGTGCCAGGTGATGCGGGGCACGGCCGGGGGCCGTACGCCGGTGACGGCCTCGGCCGCGTCGAGCACCGACTGCTCGGCGGCGTCGAGCACGTCATCGACGTCGGCGAAGCTCATCTCCAGGTCGAGTTGCATGAACTCGTACTGGCGGTCGGCCCGGAGATCCTCGTCTCGCAGGCAGCGGGCGATCTGGAAGTAGCGGTCCAGCCCGCCCACCATCAGCAGCTGCTTGTACAGCTGGGGCGACTGGGGCAGGGCGTAGAACGTGCCGGGCCGCTGGCGCGACGGCACCACGAACTCCCGGGCCCCCTCCGGCGTGGTGGGCATCAGCATCGGGGTCTCGACCTCGACGAAGCCCTGGCGCACCATGGCCGCCCGCACCGCGGTGTTCACCTGGGACCGGATGCGCAGGTTGCGCTGCATGCGGGGGCGGCGCAGGTCCAGATACCGGTGGCGGAGGCGGACCAGCTCGTCCACGTCGTCGGCCCGCTCGTCGAGGGGGAACAGGGGCGGCTCGGAGCGGGAGATCACCTCCACCGTGGCATCCACGATCTCGATCTGGCCGGTGGGCAGGCCGTCGTTGATCGTGCCTTCGGGGCGGGCCGCCACCGTGCCCGTGACCCGCACCACGTATTCGCTGCGAACGTCGACGGTGTTGTCGACCACGCACTGCACGATGCCGCTGTGGTCCCGCAGGTCCACGAAGGCCAGGTGCTCGCCGTGCTCGCGACGCCGGTTCACCCACCCCGCCAACATGACCGCCTGCCCGATGTGTTCCGTCCGGAGAGTCCCGCAGAGGTGCGTGCGCATCATGGGATCTGACGCTATCGGCCCGGCCGGCCCACGCTGGCTGAGTTTTTCGGGGGCTGCGCCCCCGCCGGCGGCAGGCCGCCTCCCCCATCCCGGCTCCCTCCGGGGAGCTTGCGGGGCCGCCCCACCCACCGGGACCCGGCTGCGCCGGGTCAGCCGGGTTAGCGGCCGGCGGCCCGGCTCACGGGCTGGCCCATCATCATGCGGTAGACGTCGTACACCCCGTCGACCTGACGGATGGCCCGGATCAGCCAGTCCAGGTGGGCCGGGTCGGAGATCTCGAACTCGAAGGTGAGCTTGGCGATCCGGTCCTCGGAGGTGGACGAGGCGGAGCTGAGGATGTTGATGTGCTGGTCCGACACCGCCTGGTACACGTCGGCCAGGAGGTGGGTGCGGTCGTAGGCCTTCACCTCGAGCGACACCACGAAGCTGTCGGCCTTGCCGTCGGAGTCCCATTCGACGTCGATGAGGCGATCGAGCTGGGACGAGGCCAGCGACTCGGCGTTGGCGCAGTCCGTCCGGTGCACCGACACCCCCCGGCCCCGGGTGACGAAACCCATGATCCGGTCGCCCGGCACCGGTGTGCAGCACCGCGACAGGCGGACGAACACGTCGTCGTAGCCCTCCACCCGCACGCCGGCCGAGGTGGGATCCCGCCGGGCCCGGGGGGAGGTGCGGGTGATGATCGGCGGGGTGGGGGCCGGGTCCTCCGTGGCCACCAGCTCCTTGGCGATCCGGGCCGCCGCCGATTCGGCCGACAGGCGGTTGTCGCCGATGGCGGCCTGCAGGGCCTCCAGATCGGTGAAGTTCATGTCCTGGGCGATGGCGTCGAGCGTGCGGGGGGTGCCGTTGTGGTTGGTTCCGGCCCGGGCCAGGCGGTTGAGGTCGGCCCGGGTGATCCCCTCCCGGCGCAGGGCCCGGTCGAGCTGGAGGCGGCCTTCCTTCGTCGCTTCCTCCCGCCGTTCCCGGGAGAACCACTGCTTGATCTTCGACGACGCCCGCTGGGACGACACGAACTTGAGCCAGTCCCGGGACGGGCCGGCCCCCTCCACCTTGGAGGTGAAGATCTCCACCACCTGGCCGGAGTGGAGCGACTCGGACAGCGGCACCAGGCGGCCGTCCACCTTGGCCCCCACGCAGCGGTGCCCGACGTCGGTGTGGATGGCGTAGGCGAAGTCGATCGGGGTCGATCCGGCGGGCAGGGTGGTGACCGCCCCCTGGGGCGTGAACACGTAGACCTCACCCTGGTCGAGGTCGACCTTGAGGTTGGCCATGAACTCGTCGGGGTCGGAGGTCTCCTTCTCCCAGTCGATGATGCGCTTCAGCCAGGGCAGGTCGACGTTGCTGGCGTCGGCGCCGTCCTTGTAGGCGAAGTGGGAGGCCACGCCCGACTCGGCCCGGTCGTGCATGTCCCGGGTCCGGATCTGGACCTCGATCACCTTGCCCTGGGGGCCCACCACCGTCGTGTGCAACGACTGGTAGAGGTTGAACTTGGGCATGGCGATGTAGTCCTTGAACCGGCCCGGGACCGGCTTCCAGATGGCGTGGATCGAGCCCAGGGCGGCGTAGCAGTCACGCACCGAGTCGACGACCACCCGGATGCCGACCAGGTCGTGGATCTCGTCGAACGCCTTGCCCTTGAGCACCATCTTCTCGTAGATCGAGTAGAGGTGCTTCTCCCGCCCCGCCACCTCGGCCGGGATGCCGAGCTCGGTGACCCGGTTGCGCACGTCCTCCAGCACCTGGGTGAGGTAGAACTCCCGCTCGGGGGCCCGCACCGCCACCATGTGGTCGATCTCGGCGTAGCGCTTGGGGTGCAGCGCGGCGAAGCTCAGGTCTTCCAGCTGGACCTTCAGCTCCTCCATGCCCAGGCGGTGGGCCAGGGGGGCGTAGATGTCGAGCGTCTCGCGCGCCGTGCGCTCCTGTTTCCAGGCCGGCAGGGCGGCGATCGTGCGCAGGTTGTGGAGCCGGTCGCACAGCTTGATGATCAGGACCCGGATGTCCTTGGCCATCGCCACCAGCATCTTGCGGAACGACGCCGCCTGCTGGTGCTCCTTGGAGTCGAAGCGGAGACGGTCCAGCTTGGTGACCCCGTCGACGATCATGGCCACCTCGGAGCCGAAGGCCCGCTGGATGTCCTCCAGCTCGATCCGGGTGTCTTCCACCGCATCGTGGAGGAGGGCGGCGGCCACCGCCGATGCGTCGTTCATCCCCAGGTCGGCCACGATCTTGGCCACGCCGAAGGGGTGGACGATGTAGGGCTCGCCCGATCGGCGCCGCTGGTTGTCGTGGGCCTTGGCCGCCATGCGGTAGGCCCGGGCCACGACGTCGATCTGGTTCTCGGCATCGGGACCACGGAACACGTGGATCAGCGGTGCGATCTGCTCCTCGGTCTGACGTCGCTCACGACGCCAGGGCAACACGCGCTCGACCGTGACCATCGCGGAGGGGTTCACCTCGTTTCCCGCTGGGACGACTCAATGCCGTAGAAACCTGTTGTCCACTGTAGCGAATTCCCCCGCAGTGGACGGGACCGGATCCCAGGAGGGGAACCGGCCGACCCGGACCGCCGCTCAGCGCCGCTTCTTCTTGCGGGGGCGGGGGGCGAACTCGGTCTCCACCAGCACGGAGCCGGCCCCGTTGCGTCCCGAGCCGGCGGCCACACCGCCACGGTCGTCGCTGTCGACATCGTCCTCGGCGGTGCCCTCCCCCTCCACCGGCCCGTCGGCTGGGGCGCCCTCCACCGGCCCGCTGGCGGGGGCCGCGCCGCCGGTCGCCCGGTTCGCCGGACCGCTGCGGGCGCCGGAACGACGGGTGCCCTTCGCTGCTTCCTTGGCCGCCGCCTCGGCCAGCGCCGGATCCCGCTGCTTGAGCCACACCAGCATGGGCGCGGCCACGAAGACCGAGGAGTAGGTGCCGAGGATGAGCCCGATGAACAGGGCGAGGGCGAAGTCCCACAGGGTGTCGCCGCCCAGCAGCACCACCCCGATGATGAGCATCGACGCCACCGGCAGGATGGTGGCCAGCGTGGTGTTGAGCGACCGCATCAGCACCTGGTTCATCGACCGGTTCACCAGGTCCACCGGGCTCACCCGGGGCCCCATGATCCCCTGGTTCTCCAGCACCTTGTCGTAGACCACCACGGTGTCGTACAGGGAATAGCCGAGGATGGTGAGCAGGGCGATGACGGTGGCCGGGCTCACCTCGAAGCCGAACAGCGCATAGACCCCGGCCGTGATCGCCAGGTCGTGGACGACCGAGATGAGGGCACCGACGGCCATGCGCCACTCGAGGCGCCAGGCCAGGTAGAACGCCACGACCACGAAGAACAGGACCAGGGCCCGGACGGCCTTGGCCGTGATCTGGGAGCCCCAGGTGGGCCCCACGGTGGACACGCTCACCTCGTCGGTGGACACCCCACCCAGCTGGGCCAGACCTTCCACCACCTGCTGGCTGGAGTCGATGGCGTCGGTGCCGGCCTGCACCCGGATGAAGTTGCCCCCGTCCGGATCGGCCACGAGCTGGACCCGGGCCTCGGCCAACCCGGCCGCCTCCCGGCCATCGGCCACCGTGACCCCGTCGGGCACCGGCACGGTCCACACGCCGCCGCCCTCGAAGTCGATGCTGAGGTTGAGGCCCCGGAGCAGCAGGAGGATGACGGTGAGCACCACCAGGGTGCCCGACACGATGGTGGAATACCGCCACAGCCGGCGGAAGTCGATGTTGGTCTGGTTGGCGTACAGGGCGCCCAGGAAGCTCATCGTTGCCCCTCGTCGGTAGCGGCCCGCCAGCGCCGTGGGTAGCCGTTCATGCCGTGGCCCCCGCCGTCTTGCGCACGCCGAGAAGGAGATCGGGGCGGTTGGCCAGGCTCTTGCGCCGGGCCAGGAAGGTGAGGGCCGGGCGCATGAACAGCCAGGCGTTCAACAGGTCGAACAGGGTGGCCAGGCCCAGATAGAAGGCGAAGCCCCGGACGGCGCCCACCGTGAGGAAGTACAGCAGCACGGCGGCGATGAGGCTCACGAAGTCGGCCTTGATCACGGTGGAGAACGCCGATTTGTAGGCCCGTTCCACCGCCGAGTTGATCTTGCGGCCCGACTGGTAGGCCTCCTTGACGTTCTCGAAGTAGACGATGCTCGAGTCGGCGGCGATCCCGATGGACACGATCAGGCCCACCACGCCGCCGAGGGTGAGCGCCAGCCCCCGCTCGGCCCCGAAGTAGGAGATGACGGTCCAGATCATCACGGCCGACAGACCCAGACCGGTGATCGTGATGAGGGCGGCCAGCCGGTAGTACAGCAGCAGGTAGAGGGCCACCAGGGCCAGGCCGATCAGGCCGGCGATCACGCCGGCCCGCAGCACGTCGGTGCCGATGGTGGCCGACACGGTGCGCACCTGCTGGGTCTGCAGCTCCACGGGCAGGGCGCCGAAGCGGAGCACCGAGGCCAGGTCCTTGGCGTCGTCCTCGGTGAAGGTGCCCGAGATCACGATCTGATCTCGCCCGAAGGTCGCCTCCCGGATCGTCGGGGCCGACACCACCTCGTGGTCGAGCACGATGGCCAGCCGGCCAGCGGGGCAGACGTTGGGGTCGGGGTTGGCCGCGTAGCACTTCTGGGCGGCCTGGTTGAACAGGTCGATCCCGTTGGCCCCGGACTTGAACACCGGGTTGACCACCCACTGTCCGGCCTGGTCGAGCGTGGCTCCGGCCGTCTCCACGGCGTCGCCGGTGAGCAGGGTCGGACCCAGGCACAGCATGTTGTCGTCTCGGTCGAGGAGAAGGACCGGCTTGTCCGCCGCGTCGGCCTCGGGGGCCGTGGGCTCTCCCTGGCCACAGGCCTCGATGATGGCCAACTGGTCCGGGCCCAGGGTTCCCTGCTGGAGCGGGACGTCGGTCCCGGCCGGGTCACTGCCTGCGGTGGTGGCATCGTCGGCAGCCGTGGTGGGCGTGGTGTCGCCGGCGGCCGTGGTGGGCGTGGTGTCGCCCGCCGTCGTGGTGGCGGTGGTGGTGTCCTGGGTGGGAACCAGGGCCCCGAAGCGGCCGTTGAAGCCCAGCCCCTGTTCGCTGCTGCCCGTGTCGCTGCCGGTGGTGGTGGAGCCGGCGGCGGGGGCCGTGGTGTCGGCCCCTCCGACGGTGATGCCACTGCCGGGAGCGACCGTGGTGTCGCTACCGCCGGCGGTGTCGGTGGCCGGTGTGCTGTCGCCGGGGGCCACGTCGGTACCGCTGGTGGCGTTGTTCAGGGCGTCGAGCGAGCCGAGGTCGTAGAGCACGAGGGCGGAACCGCAGCTCGGCCGTCTGGCCCACGAGAGCCAGGGCTCGGCCTGCTCCTTGATGCCGGGCAGGTCGACCACGATGGTGTCGCCCTGACGGGCGATCTCGGGCTCGGCGACGCCGAGGGCGTCGACCCGGGAGCGGAGGATCTCCACGCTCTGGTCCAGGGCCTCGGAGTCGACCTTGGTGGTGGGCTGGAGCACCACCGACACACCGCCCTGGAGGTCGAGCCCCAGCAGCGGCTTGTTGCCCGAGGCGACCGTGTAGATGGCCCCGGCCACCGCCAGCAGCACGACGAACAGGGCCGAGAGCTTCTGACCACGCGCCATGTCAGCTGTCGGCCTTGTCGGTCGCGTCGTCGACCTTGTCCTTGCTCGCCTTGTCGGCCTTACCCGCCTTGTCGGCCTTGGTCGGCGGCGGCTCGGGCTCCTCGGCCCGGAGCTTGGTGGCGATGGCGCTGCGGTCCACCTTCAACTCCACCCGATCGGCCACCTCGATCCACAGGATGTTGCCGTCGATGGCCTGGACGAAGCCGTGGATGCCCGAGCTGAGCACCACCTCGTCACCCTCCTGCAGGCTGGCCAGGAGCGCCCGGTGCTCCTTGGTCTTGCGCTGCTGGGGGAGGATGAGGGCGACGTACATGAGCGCCCCCAGCACCACGATCGGTAGAAACTGAGCCATCGAGCCGAACCTCCAGCGACGAGACGGTACCGGTTGGCCGTCCCTATCCGGCGCCATGCCCGTGTCGGTCGTGAGACCTTTTCCGCTGGCGGGCCGGTCAGTTCAGGGTAATGGGGTTTCCCCCGGCGCCCACTGGGCCCAGATGCCCGCCCGGAAGTCCTCGAAGCGGCCGGCCACGATCGCCGAGCGCATACGGCCCACCATGTCGGCCAGCCAGGCCAGGTTGTGCAGGGTCAGGATCCGGCCGGCCGTGGGCTCCCCCGCCACCAGGAGGTGGCGGATGTAGGCCCGCGAGTACCGGCTGGTCAGGGGGCTCTCGAAACCGGGATCGATGGGGCCGTCGTCGGTGGCATGGCGGAGGTTGCGCAGGTTGAGGCGGCCCTGGGAAGTCAGGGCCGTGCCGTGGCGGGCGAGACGGGTGGGCAGCACGCAGTCGAACATGTCGATCCCGTTGCGGACGGCCTCCACCAGGCCCACCGGATCGCCCAGCCCCATGATGTAGCGGGGCTGGCCGGCCGGGAGCTCGGCCGTGGCGGCGGCCAGCGCCGGCACCATCTCGTGGCGGGGCTCCCCCACCGACAGCCCGCCCACGGCGTACCCGTCGAAGCCGATCTCCACCGTTCGCCGGGCCGACACGGCCCGCAGCTCGGGGTCGACCCCACCCTGCACGATGCCGAACTGGGCCTGGTCGGGCCGCTCGTGGACGGCCCGGCAGCGCTCGGCCCATCGCAGCGTGCGCTCCATCACCGCCTCCAGCTCGGCCCGGGGGGCGGGCAGAGCAGGGCAGACGTCGAGGACCATGGCGATGTCGGACCCCAGCTCCTGCTGGATGCGGACCGACCGCTCGGGTGTGAGGTCCACGAAGGCGCCGTCGTAGACCGAACGGAACCGGGCCCCCTCCTCGGTGATCTTCGGGTTGAGCGAGAAGATCTGGTAGCCGCCGGAGTCGGTGAGCACGTGGCCGCCCCAGCCCATGAACCGGTGCAGGCCTCCCTGCCCGGCGATCAGCTCCGAGCCGGGCCGCAGCATCAGGTGGTAGGTGTTACCGAGCACGATCGGGGGCCCCAGGGCGTCGAGGTCCATCGTGTCGAGCAGCTTGACCGCCCCCCGGGTGCCCACCGGCATGAACACCGGTGTGGGGATCACGCCGCGGGGCGTGGCGATGCGTCCCGCCCGGGCCTGCCCGTCCGTCGCCTCTAGCTCGATCGACAGCCTCACGCCGCCTCCTGCTCCGGCCCCGGCTCGACCTGTCGCTCGATCAGCATGGCGTCGCCGAAGGAGAGGAAGCGGTAACCGCCCTCCCCTGCGCCGTCGGCCCCCGGGTGATCGAGGGCGATCCGGTACAGGTCCTTCCACCGGGGCCCGACGAAGGCGTCGAGCAGGACCAGCAGCGAGGAGCGGGGCACATGGAAGTTCGTCAGCAGCCGGTCGACCACCTGGAAGCGGAAGCCCCGGCGGATGAACAGCTCGCTCGTGCCGGTCAGTTCACCCGTGGCCGCTGCTGTCTCCAGGGTCCGGACCACGGTGGTGCCGACGGCCAGGACCCTCCGGCCGGCCCCGATCCGATCCCAAACCCCCGGGTCCACCCGGTACCACTCGCCGTGCATGCGGTGGTCGGCCACCCGATCCGCCGTGACCGGGCGGAACGTGCCCAGCCCCACCCGCAACTCCACCGACACCACCTCGGCTCCGGCTGCCGTCACCCGCTCCAGCAGGCCCGGCGTGAGATGGAGTCCGGCGGTGGGGGCGGCCACCGAGCCCGGATGGCGGGCGAACACGGTCTGGTAACGCTCGGCGTCGCCCAGCTCGG
The DNA here is from genome assembly GCA_041394285.1 of Acidimicrobiales bacterium. Classification (GTDB taxonomy): domain Bacteria; phylum Actinomycetota; class Acidimicrobiia; order Acidimicrobiales; family SZUA-35; genus CADEDH01. Next base: position 121,124 of record JAWKIL010000006.1, read on the forward strand.
CGTGGATGTAGGGCGGAAGCGGCACCCGGCCCACCCGCTCCACCAGGTCGTCGGCCAGGAGGGTGACGAGGCGGCGACCGTCGCCCAGGTGCTGGCCCACCACGGCCACCACCTGGTTCTCGTGGTGCAGCTCGGTGCCCGGCTCCACCCGGCGCCCGGCCCCCACCAGGGCCTGCCATTCCCGGGGGCGGCCGGTGGGCTCCAGCACCAGCACCTCCACCTTTCCTCCGGTGGCCCGCCGGAGCAGGAGCCGGGCCGGGATCACCCGGGTGTCGTTGACCACCACCACGTCACCCGGACCCACCTCGTCGGCCAGATCGGCCACCCGCCGATGGTCCACGGTGGGGCCGCCGGGGCCGCCGGGCCGATCGATCAGGAGGCGGGCCGAGTCTCGCGGCTCCACCGGCACCTGGGCGATCCGCTCCGCCGGGAGGTCGTAGTCGAACCAGGCCAGGTCACCGGGATCAGGCCCGACGCCATGGTCGGATGCGGGGTCGGATGCGGGGCCGGGCGCGGGGTCGGGCTGGGGGCGGGTGGGAGCGGACACTGCCGCCCAATATGCCGTGACCCCCGGCGTGAACCCTACGGGTTCCACGTACGCCCCGGCGGACACGTACGCCCCCGGCGTGCACACGCGCCGCCGGCGAGCGTTAGGTGAACAGCGACGCGGTGCCGTCGGGCGGGCCGGCCGCCGGCGGCTCGTAGCCGATGTGGCGCCAGGCGGCCGGCGTGGCCATCCGACCCCGCGGGGTCCGCTTGAGCAGACCCTGTTGGATGAGGAACGGCTCGATCACGTCCTCCACCGTCTCGGTGGGCTCGCCCACGCTGATGGCCAGGTTGGACAGGCCCACGGGACCGCCCTCGAAGTGGCGGCACAGGTTCGTGAGCAGCTGGAGGTCCACCTTGTCGAGGCCCATCTCGTCGATACCGAACAGGGCCAGGCCGTCGGCCGCCACCAGCCGGTCGATGATGCCGTCACCCCGCACCTCGGCGTAGTCCCGCACCCGGCGCAGCAGCCGGTTGGCGATCCGGGGCGTGCCCCGGCTCCGGCTGGCGATCTCGGCCGCGCCGGCACCGTCGATGACCACGCCGAGCACCGTGGCGGCCCGAACCACGATCTGCTCCAGGTCCGCCGGGGCGTAGTAGTCGAGCCGGAAGTTGAAGCCGAACCGGTCCCGCAGCGGCCCCGTGATCAGGCCGGTCCGGGTGGTGGCACCCACCAGGGTGAACGGCTCCAGGTCGAACCGGAGCGAGCGGGCGGCCGGACCCTTGCCCAGCACCACGTCTATCTGGCGGTCCTCCATGGCCGGGTAGAGGATCTCCTCCACCGCTCGGGGCAGGCGGTGGATCTCGTCGACGAACAGCACGTCGCCCGGCGACAGCTTGGTGAGCATGGCCGCCAGATCGGCCGCCCGCTCGATGGCGGGACCCGACGTGACGTGGAGGTGGGCGCCGAGCTCGGCGGCCACGATCCCGGCCAGCGTGGTCTTGCCCAGCCCCGGGGGCCCGGCGAACAGGAGATGGTCGGCGGGGCGGGAGGCGCCCCGGGCCGCCGACAGGATGATCCCCAGCTGCTCCTTCAACTCCGCCTGGCCGACGAACTCGTCCATGGTGCGGGGCCGGATGGCCCGCTCGTAGGCCACCGAGGCCAGCTCGTCGGCGAGAGCCGGTTCCAGGGTCGGCTCCAGATCGTGGGCGGTGCGCTCAGGATCGAGCCATTCGTCGCGGGGCATCGGTGGCGGCTCCTCCCTCAGCCCCCGGCCAGCACCCGGAGGGCCTGCTTGAGCAGCTGGCCGCCGTCGATGGTGGGGTCGTCGAGCACGTCGGTGGGCAGGCCGGCCACGGCCGCCTTCACCTCGTCGGGGCTGTAACCCAGGTTCGTGAGGGCCTCCCGCACGTCGGCCAGGGCCCCGGGGGCGGCGGCGCCGGTGAGGTCGATGCCGGGGGCGGCCGCCGTACCGTCGCCGTCGAGCAGCACGAGGCTGGAGCGCAGCTCCACCAGCAGGCGCTGGGCCGTCTTGCGGCCCACCCCGGGCACCTGGCACAGGGCGGTGAGATCGTCCTCGGCCAGGATCCGGGCCAGGCGGTCTGCGGGGTGGGTGGTGAGCACGGCCAGGGCCAGCGCCGGGCCCACGCCGTGGGCGGCCAGCAGACCCTCGAACGCCACCCGCTCCTCCTTGGCCAGGAAGCCGTACAGCTTCTGGTCGGCCTCCCGGATGTGATGGTGGATGTGCAGCAGCACCTCGCCGTCGTGGGGGAGGCGGTCGAGCGTCTGGGGGGTGACGGCCACCCGGTAGCCCACGCCGGCCACGTCGATCAGGATGTGGGCGGCCGACGCCCGGTCTATCACCGCATCGCGGTCTATCACCCGCCCCCGCAGCGACCCGATCACGGCCGAACCCCCGGCGCCACCGGGATCTCTGACCGGGCGTCCCGGCCCCCGGTACCGGACGTCAGAGTTCCAGGGTTTGGGTTGGGGTTGGGGTTGGGGGTGCGGCGCAGCATCGGGTCGTGGGCCAGGTGGCACAGCGCGAGGGCGGCGGCGTCGGCCGCGTCCACCGGTTTCGGGGGGCTGGACAGCCCCAGCAGCATCTGCACCATCGTCTGCACCTGGATCTTGTCGGCCCGCCCGTCGCCGGCGACCACGGCCTTCACTGCCGAAGGAGAGTACTGGACCACCGGTATGCCGCGGGACGCCGCCTCGGCCAGGGCCAGACCCGAGGCCTGGGCCACGCCGACGGCGGTGCGGGCGTTGTTCTGGAAGAAGATGCGCTCCACCGAGACCACCGCCGGGCCGAACTCGATCAGCAGCGACCGCAGCTCCCGCTGCAGCTCGGCCAGCCGGGCCGGCAGCTCGGCGCCGGGCGGAGTGCGGATCACCCCGATGGCCACGGCCTCGGCCCGGGAACGGGGTAGCGGCCGGACCACGGCGTAACCGCACCGCGACAGCCCCGGATCGATCCCAAGCACGAACACCCGTACGAAACTAGCGGCTGGGAGCGGCTCAAGGGGTGACCCCGGGCCGCCGATACCGGGGGGTGATGACCGGACCCCGCCCCTCCACCGTGCTCCTCGACCGGGTCGATCGCTCCTTCGGGGGACGCCCGGCCGTGGCCGCGCTGTCGTTCGGCGCACCGGCCGGGGCCATCACCGCCATGCTCGGACCCAACGGCGCGGGCAAGACCACGGCCCTGCGCCTGATCACGGGGGCCCTCGACCCCGACGGCGGCACCGTGCGGGTCTTCGGCCTCGACCCCGGCCGGCCGGCCGACGGCGAGGCGGTGCGGGCCCGGTGCGGGGTGGTGACAGCCAAGCCGTCGCTGTACGACCGGCTGTCGGGGCTCGACAACCTGCGCTACGCCGCCCAGCTCTACGGGCTGGGCCGGGGGGCCGACGTGGATCGCCGGCTGCGGGAGGCGGCGGCCCAGTTCGGCATCGACGAGGCCCTGGCCCAGGCCGTCGGCGGCTACTCGACCGGGATGAAGACCCGGCTGGCTCTGGCCCGGGCCGTATCCCACGACCCCGAGCTCCTCCTGCTCGACGAGCCGACCTCGGGCCTCGACCCCGAGTCGGCCGCCGCCGTGCTCGACCTGGTGCGGGCCATGACCGCCTCGGGCCGCACCGTGCTGCTGTGCACCCACCTGCTGGCCGAGGCCGACGGCCTGGCCGACGAGGTGGTGGTGCTGGAGCAGGGCACGGCCGTGGCCACCGGCGCCCCCGCTGCTCTGGCCGCCGGGTTCTGGCCCCACCCCCAGGTCCGCCTCCAGGCCGAGCGGCCCACCGACCTCGATCGCCTGGCCGCATGGAACGGGGTGGTGTCGTACCGGCGGGAACACGACCGGGCGGTGGTGGACCTCGATGACGCCGGGCGGGTCGCCGACCTGATCCTCGGACTCAGCCGGGACGGGGTGCGGCTGATGGCGGTGGAACCCCACCGGCCGACGCTGGAGGATCTCTACTTCGCCATCCAGGCCTCGCTCCGGGCTGTCCCGGCGCCGCCGACGGCGCCGGCCGGGCCCCGATCGGCGGACGACCGGCCGGCCCCGCCCCCGCCCCCCACGGTGGGCCGTCGGGCGCCGACACCGGCCGACGCCCCGGTGGAGGTGGGCCGATGACGGCGGTGACAGCCGGGGAGACGACCGGGACCGGCCGGCGGGCCGGAGGCCGGGACGATCCGCCGCCGCTGCGGTGGAGCCGGGTGTTGACCGTGGCCCGCACCGACCTGCGCCAGCTGGCCCAGGCCCGCGACTTCTGGATGCCGATGACGTTCCTCGGCGCCCTGTTCTACGCCATCGTGCCCGCCGTGTTGCTCACCACGATCGGCCGCATCGGATCGGTGGAGGTCATCGCCCGGGTGTCGAGCGCGCTGGAGATGCTGCCCGAGGCGGCCCGCACCCAGATCCGGGGTGACTCCGCCGCCGGCCAGACCGGCTACGCGCTCGCCGTGTTCCTGTTCGCTCCCATGGCCGTGATCGTGCCGTTGACGATCTCCACCGCGGTGGGGGCGGCCACGCTGGTGGGCGAACGGGAGCGGGGCACCGGCGAGTTCCTGGCCCACTCCCCCGCCGCCGCCCGGGAGATCTACCTGGGAAAGCTGATCGCCAGCCTGGTGCCCGGATACGGCACGGTGGCCGTCGGCTTCGCCGTGTACTCGCTGATCGTGAACGTCACGGTGGGCCCCGAGGTCGGCGGCTGGTTCTTCCCCACCGCCCAGTGGTGGGTCATGATCCTGTGGGTTCTGCCCCCGTTCCTGGCCCTCTGCCTGAGCCTGGTGCTGCGGCTGTCGGCCCGGGTCAGCTCCACCGCCGCCGCCCAGCAGGCGTCGGGGCTCGTGAGCCTGCCCCTCATCGGCATCGCCTACAGCCAGGCCACCGGGGTGCTGATGGGAGCCGGATGGCTTCCGCTCTGGCTGGGAGCCGGGGCCTGGGCCGTGGCCCTGATCAGCCTCACCCGGGGCATGCGGGCCGTCACCCGATCTCGCCTGCTCGGCGTGGGCCCGGGCCTCTGAACCCAGCGGCCGTCAGCTTGACGGCGGCCGTCAGCTGACGGCTTCGAGGACGTCGTCGGGGATGTCGACGTTGGAGTGGACGGCCTGCACGTCGTCGTGGTCGTCGAGCAGGTCGAGCAGCCGCAGCACGGCCTTGACGTCGGTGGGGTCGCTCAGGGGCACCGTGTTCTTCGGCTTCATGGTGGCGTCGGACTCGACCACCTCGAACCCGCCTTCCTCCAGGGCCGAGCGCAGCGACGTGACGTCGCTGGCGTCGCAGGTGAGCTCCCACGCCTCGGACAGGTCGCTCAGGTCTTCCGCCCCGGCCTCCAGACCGGCCATCATCAGCTCGTCTTCATCCGCCTTGCGGTTGACCTGCACCACGCCCTTGCGCTCGAACTGCCAGGCCACGGCCCCGGGCTCGGCCAGGGAGCCGCCGTTCTTGGACAGCAGGGAGCGGATCTCGGAGCCGGTGCGGTTGCGGTTGTCGGTGAGGACCTCGATCATCACCGCCACCCCGCCCGGGGCGTAGCCCTCGTAGGTGATGGCCTCGTAGTTGACGCCTTCGAGCTCGCCCGTGCCCCGCTTGACGGCCCGCTCGATCGTGTCGAGCGGCACCGAGTTGTCCCGGGCCTTCTGGAACATGGTGCGAAGGGTGGGGTTCGACGCCGGGTCGCCACCGCCGTTTCGGGCCGCCACCTCCACCTGCTTGATCAGCTTGGCGAAGACCTTGCCCCGACGGGCGTCGGCCGCCCCCTTCTTGTGCTTGATCGTTGCCCACTTGGAGTGACCTGACACCGCGTTCTCCCCGTGCTCCGGCCTCGTTCGTACCGGTGCAGTCTACGGTACCCGGGCGAGTTCCTTGGCCTCGGCCGGCGGCGATCACCCCGGCGCCGGGCCGGGCGGTCAATCCAGGGAGCGCAGGAAGAGCTGGTGGAGTCGGCCGTCGTCGGTCAGCTCGGGGTGGAACGACGACACCATGATCGGCCCCTGGCGGCACAGCACCGGCACCCCGTCGTTGCGGGCCAGGACCTCCACCGACTCTCCCGCCCGCACCACCACCGGGGCCCGGATGAACACGGCCCGCACCGGCGGGTCGCCCACGGCGGGGATGGCGAGGTCGGCCTCGAAGGAGTTGATCTGGCGGCCGTACCCGTTGCGGCGCACATCGACGTCGATGGCGCCGAAGCACAGCTGGTCGGGCTGACCGTCCTCCACGTGGGCTGCCAGCAGGATCATGCCGGCACAGGTGCCGAACACCGGCATACCGTCGGCCAGCCGCTTGGCCAGCGGCTCGACCAGGTCGAACCCGGTCATCAGCTTGATCATCGTGGTCGACTCGCCGCCCGGCATCACCAGGGCGTCGATACCGGCCAGCTGTTCGGGGCGCCGGATCTCCACCGGGTCCTGGCCCAGGCGGCGCAGGGCCTCCACGTGGCGGGCGAAGGCGCCCTGCAGGGCGAGGACGCCGACGGCGGGAACCGGACTCACCAGCCCCGGTCGGCCATGCGGACGTTGATCTCGTCCATGCCGATGCCGGTCATCGGCGTGCCCAGGCCCCGGCTCACCTTGGCCAGGATCTCGGCGTCGTTGTAGTGGGTGGTGGCCTCGACGATGGCCTTGGCCCGGGGGGCGGGATCGGCGCTCTTGAAGATGCCGGACCCCACGAACACGGCCTCGGCCCCGAGCTGCATGGCCAGGGCGGCGTCGGCCGGGGTGGCCAGGCCGCCGGCGCAGAACAGGGGAACCGGCAGCTTGCCGGTCTCGGCGATCTCCTGCACCAGGGGCAGGGGGGCCTGCAGGCGCTTGGCCCAGTCGAACAACTCGGCCGAGTCGGCCTGCGTGATCTTGCGGATGTCGCCCAGGATCGAACGGAGGTGGCGCACGGCCTCCACCACGTTGCCGGTGCCGGCCTCACCCTTGGACCGGATCATGCAGGCGCCCTCGCTGATGCGACGCAGGGCCTCGCCCAGGTTGGTGGCGCCGCAGACGAAGGGCACGGTGAAGGCCCACTTGTCGATGTGGTGGGCCTCGTCGGCCGGGGTGAGGACCTCGGACTCGTCGACGTAGTCGACCCCGAGCGCCTGCAGGATCTGGGCCTCGACGAAGTGGCCGATCCGGGCCTTGGCCATCACCGGGATCGTGGTGACGGCCTTGATCCCCTCGATCATCTCGGGGTCGCTCATGCGGGCGACGCCGCCATCGACCCGGATGTCGGCCGGTACCCGCTCCAGCGCCATGACGGCCACAGCCCCCGCCTCCTCGGCGATCCTGGCCTGCTCGGGCGTGACCACGTCCATGATCACGCCGCCCTTGAGCATCTCGGCCAGGCCCCGCTTCACCCGGACCGTGCCGTCGTGACGCTGCGGGGAGGGGGTGCCAGTGTTCGTCTCAGCCATGGCGTCCAGTGTAAGGCCGCGGCACACCGGCGGGGCCAGTTGGTTTCAGGCCGGAACTACCAACTCGTCTGCCCCGCCTGGGGCATCTCCACCCAGGTCCGGCCGGGAGTGAGGGCGATGGGGGCACCGCTCTCGTCGACCAGGGTCGGCTTGTCGGTGGCCGACGGCCGGGACCAGGTGCCGGTGATGATGTGGCCGGCCGTGAACACGATGGCCTTGCCCGATCCCACCGACACCACCTCGGGCGACTTGGGGTCGGCCGGGCTCGTCTTGTACGTCGTCTCCATGACCACCACGTTGGTGGGAGCGAGCTGGCCGCCGGCCGTCACCGTGTGGGGGGCGCCGTCCTGGGTGCGCTTCCAGCCCTGGGCCCCTTCGTCCCAGCTGTAACCGACCACCGGTGACCCGGTGAACCGGATGGTGATGGGGCCGGCGGCGGGGACGGCCCCCGCCGGCAGAGCCTCGGTGGGCAAGCGGTAGGCGAACCACGGCTTGGGCGTCTGGACCTTGTCGTTGGCCAGGGCCCACAGCTTGTTGGCGTCGATCATCAGGTTATGGGGCGCCGGCCGGCTCGAGTCCCGGTAGTACTCGTTGCGGGTGAAGTTCGTGACGGCCTGCACCGGCAGATCCCGCACCGCGTGCATCACGTAGTCGTTGCCGCCCGACGAGCCGTAGAGCGGGTAGTCGAAGCCGCGCAGCAGGTCGAAGTCGGACGTGCGGCTGGACCGGACCGGGCCCGCCGGGTTCGGGGTCTGGGAGTGGAACACGGCGAAGAAGCGGGTGACGCCCTCGGCCCGGATGTCGAACACGATGTCGGCCAGTTCGATCCCGGTCTGGGGGCGGGCGTCGGCGTGGTTGTCGATCTTGAGGATCAGGGCCGGGCGGGCCAGGTCGACGTCGCCGGCCGGGGGCAGGCCGGTGAGCGGGGCCACCGGCCCCTGGTAGACGGTGGTGGTGGTGCTGGGCTCGGTGGAGGCGGTGGTGGGGGCGGCCGTGGTGGCCGTCGTGGAGGGCGATGCCGGCGCCGGCGCCGTGGTGTCGGCCGAGGTGTCGCCGCCTCCACAGGCGGCGGCCACGGTGGCGAGAGCCACGATCACCGGGGTGAGCCACCTCGGGCACAGACGATGCAGAATCAACGCTGATCTCCTGACCAATTCCGCCACTGCCCGCCGGGACCGGTACTGCCTATCCGGGGCCCTCAGCGATTCAAACGCTGGGCCCGGAGGCCATTACGCCCACCCGGATCCGCCGCGCCAGACGGGCTGGTCAGAGCTCCCCGAGTACATCCATGCGCAGGGTCAGGCCCGGCGTGTCGGCCGGATCGCCGGCCGCCTCCAGCGACGACGGCGGCACCAGCCACACGTGGTCGAGGTGGACCGGGGCCCGCTGGACGCGGGCCGGGCCGGCGTTGATGGCCGCCAGGGCCGACGACAGGCCGGGCGGGTAGCGGGTGAGGGCCACGGCGGCCCGGTCGGCCAGGAGATCGCGGTCTTCGGCCAGCAGGCGGCCCAGGCCCATGGCCGCCACCGGAGCCAGGGGCCCGGAGCCCAGGGGGCTGAACAGGGTTGCGCCCAGGGTCGCGGCCTCGGCGTCGCCGTTGCCCAGCCGGACCAGGCACTCGGCCACCACCGCCTCCAGCGCGATCCGATCCACGGCGGCCAGCAGACCGGTGGTGGCCACCACGGCGGTGGACCGGCCCCGGGCCACGGCGGCGGCGTTGCGGCCGGGGTCGTCGACGACATAGAGATCGGGCTCGCCCACGGAGGCGGCCAACGAAAGTCCCTGCACGATGTTGTGGTAGCGGGCGTACTCGTCGGGGTCCACCGGCACCGCCCCCAGGGCGGCCAGGAGCCGGCCGTAGGCGCCCCGCACCCGCTGGGCCACGAGCAGCGCCGCCACGGCCAGGCCGACGGGGATGCCCATCCACCACGGCACGCCGGGGATGACGGCGCACAGCGCCGAGGCCAGCACCATCAGGGGCACGGCCACGAGCGCGGTGACAGACGCGAACAGCGGGATGTGGCTGTCGTGCCGGCCGGCGGATCGGGCTGCGGGTTCGTCGGTTCCGACATCGTCCATCGCGGAACAGTCTACGGCCGTCGGGCCCCCGGCCCGGTCCGGCCTCATCCCACGAGCCGCTGGTAGCGGGCCAGGTAGGCGTCAGCCAGGCGGCTCATGGCGAACTCGGCCGACCGTTCCCGACCCCGCTCGACCCGCCGCACGGTGTCGGCCGAGGCCGACAGCGCCTGGAGCAGGGCTTTGGCCAGAGCGTCGCTGTCGCCCGTGGGCACGAGCAGGGCGTCGGCGCCGTCGCGGGCCACCACCCGGTAGGCCGGAAGGTCGCTGGCCACCACCGGCGTGCCGGCGGCCATGCCTTCCAACAGCACCAGCCCGAAGCTCTCACCGCCGAGCGAGGGGACGCAGAAGACGTCGGCCGAGCGCAGCCGGCGGTGCTTGTCGGTCTCCGACAGCGGGCCCAGCCACTCGATCCGCTGATCGTGGCGGTAGCGGGCCTTCAGCTCGTCGGTCTCGGGACCGCTGCCGGCGATCCACAGGCGGACGTCGGCCGGGAGCAGCCGGGCCGCCTCCAAGAGCACGCTCAGACCCTTGCGGGGCTCGTGGCGACCGAGGAACAGCACGGTGGGGCCGTCGGTGGGGAGAGGCTCGGCCTGGGCGAAGCGGTCGACCTCGATGCCGTTGAACAGGATCTCGTAGCTGCCGCCGAGGTGGCGGCGGGCCATACCGGCCGCCTCGGGCGATACCGCCACCCGAACGTCGAGCCGGGTGACGATGCGGCGCAGCACCGGGCGGCCCCAGCGGTAGATGCCGATCTCGCCGGCGGCGTGGAACGTGCCGACCAGGGGAACCGGCTTCACCACGGTGGCGGTGAGGGTGGGCCCCGGGGCCAGGGGCTCGTGGAGGTGCAGCAGGTCGAAGCGCTCGTCCCAGATCACGCCCAGCACCCGGAGCTGGGCCGCCGGATCGGGGGCCAGGGGGGCCAGCGATCCGTTCTGGGCGTAGGGCATCGAGTTGCCGAGCGGCGTGACCCACGGCTCGGGTGGGGGACCGTCGCACGGGGCCAGCACCTGGGTGTCGAGCCCCTTGGCCCGCAGGGCCCGGGACAGGCCGAGCACCTGGGCCTGGACGCCGCCCCACACCGCCAGGCTATAGGGGCAGACCATCCCGATTCGCACCGGGTGAACCCTACCCCCGCTCAGCGTGCCCACCGGCGCGCACCGCAGGGGCCCGAAGGATCACTGGCGTCCCGGTGGGGCTGGGCGTCCCGGTGGGGCTGGGCCCCGGACGATCACGGGCGCCCGACCCCCGAACGATCGCTGGGCCAGTTCGGCTCGAGCAGGTGCCACTGGTCGGGGGCAGCCGAGATGAGGCGCTCCAGGTTGCGGGCCAGCTCCTGGGTGACGCGGGCCACCTCGGGCCGGAGCTTGGCCGTGGGGTCGGCCGTGACCGGCGGCAGCACCAGCCCGATCCGGTGCCCGTCGCCCCGGTAGTAGACGGCGGTCGGCAGGAGCGGTGCCCCGGTGCGGCGGGCCAGGAGAGCGGGGCCGGCGGGCAGGGTGGTGGTCTCGCCGAACAGCTCCACCTCGACGCCCGAGCCGTTCAGGTCCCGGTCGGCCAGGAGACACACGATGTCCCGGTTGTTCACCGCCTTCACCAGTCGGGCCATGGCATCGGTGCCGACCGGGATCACGTCGATGCCGTACCCCCGCCGCAGATCCACGAACCAGGAGAACACGTCGGCCGGCTCCAACCGCTCGACCACGGCCGCCACCCGCTCGTGCTTCACGTGATGGAGCCAGGCGGCCGCCCACTCCCAGGCACCGAGGTGGGGCAGGACCAGGATCGGGCCCCGCCCGGCGTCCAGGCTGGCCTGCACGTGCTCGTAGCCGATCACCGTGATCCCCTCCGCCACGGCCCGGGCCCCCTCGTGGGGCAGGCGGAACGACTCCACCCAGTAGCGGGCGTAGGAGCCGAGCCCCCGGCGCATGGCGGCCTCGGCCTCGGCCGCCGACAGCGCGGGGTCGACCCGGCGGATGTGGCGCGCCAGCTGATCGGCCTTGTCCGGCATGAACCGCGGAGCGAGGCGCCGGGCGGCACGGTCGGCCGCCGACTGCAGCGGCCCCAACGGCACCGCCCGGACGGCGAGCGACGCCGCCTTGAACTTGAGCAGGGATCGACTGGGCATGGATTTCAGCCGAATCTCATGTCCTCGGCCGTCACCGGCGACGCCCCGGGCAGCAGATCGGGCAGGCAGGTATCTCATGGTCCGGACCGTCACCGGTGACGAGCTCCGACAGCAGATCGAGCGGGGGGGCGGCGGCGCTACAGCGACCGACGGCGGCGCCGCGCTTCGGCCCGGGCCTCGGCCCGCTGACGGAAGTCGTTGACCGGGCGGGCGGTGCGGCGACGCCGGGTGCGCAACTGGTGGCGGGGCGGCAGACCGCTGGCCTGACGCCACACCTTCACGAACCGGGTGACCACCGTGATCCCCGTCAGCACCAGCATCACCCACAGGGTGGCCTCGAACAGGGGGCTGAACAACAGACCGAAGCCGAGCACGATGAAGCGCTCGGCCCGCTCCATCAGGCCGCCCCGGGCCTCGTACCCCAGCGACTCGGCCTTGGCCCGCTGGTAGGAGACCAGCGATGCGGCGATGTAGACCCCGAAGGGCAGCAGAGCCTTGTGGGGCGAGCCCGTGCCGGCGAAATACCAGGCGGCGCCGGCGAACAGCAGGGCGTCGCTCAGCCGGTCCGATACCGAGTCGAGGTACGCGCCCCGGGGCCCGGACTTGCCGGCCGCCTTGGCCACCGCCCCGTCCAGGGCGTCGGGCAGGCCGGTGAGCAACAGGAGCAGGACGGCCAGGGGGAACTGGCCCAGGGCGATGGCCACGCCGCAGGCTCCCGCCATGGTCACCCCCAGGCCGGTCACCACATCGGGCGACACGCCGGCCTGCTGCAGGCTCTTGCCGATCGGGGCCATGCCCTTCTCGAACGCAGTGCGGAAATTGCCGTCGAACACGGGCGCAACCTCTCGTGCGGTGAATCGCGTTGGATCGCGGTAAGTCGACCTACAACGGTAGCCGATCAGGGCCCGGCCCGGGATCATCCAGGTGCTTCCACCCCCAGAGGGGTGGGTCTCAGCTCTCGGTGGCCGGTTCCTTGGTGGTACCCCCGGTGAGCTTGCTCCAGTCCTCCGGGTTGTCCTCCACGAAGGAATCGACCACGGCCGGCTCGACCCCGTCGACCAGCACGAAGCCCCGCTTGGAGGGGGGATCGTCGGCCGAGTAGAGCAGGATCCGCCAGGTGGGCCGGCTGAGCAGGCCCCGCCACCCCATCTGGGCCGAGGCGTGGCCCACCGGGAACCCGACCTCCCGCACGGCCGCCACCAGGGCGTCGCGCTCGTCGACGTTCAGGTTCCAGCCGCTGACGATGGAGTACACGCCGAGCAGGCCGAGGATCACGGCCGCGCCCAGGTAGCCGCGGTTGACGTAGACGCCGTCGCCCCGGATCACGACCAGGGCGGCCAGAGCCACGGCGATCCCGAGGTACAGGTAGCCGGGGATGCGGCGGCGGTTGTTGTTGGGGAAGACGTAGTCTTCCGGGTCCACCAGGTTGGGCTGGAGATCCTCGGGAAGCTGGTCGCCCGGCTGGCCCGGGCTGTCGGTCCCGGGGTCGTCCACCGGCTCGCCGCTCTCGTTCACGGTTCCACGCTACCGGGGGGCTGCGCCCCCCGGGCCCCCATCAGCGCCCGGTCGGCGCCGGGGGCCAGGCCCGCCGGAGCGCGGCCCAGGTGTCGGCCAGGGTCACGGGCAGGACCCTGGCGTCGGCGATCGTGGTCATGAAGTTGGTGTCGGCGTCCCAGCGGGGCACCACGTGGACGTGGAGATGGTCGGGCTGGGAGCCGCCGCCGGCCGTGCCCTCGTTCAACCCCACGTTGAGGCCCTGGGGCCGCACCACGGCCTTCACCACCTGGGTGGCCTGGCGGACCAGGGCCCACAGCTCGGTGTAGGTCTCGTCGTCGAGATCGTCGAAGCTGCGGGCGGCCTTGCGGGGCAGCACCATCACGTGGCCCGAGGTGTAGGGGAACACGTTGAGGATGGCGAACGTCCGCTCCCATCGGGTGAGGATGTACGTCTGCTCGTCGGGCAGCCCGGAGCTCTCGAGCGCCTCGAACAGGGTCTGGCCCGGGGCCGGTACGGGATCGACATGGGGCCGGCCGTCGCCCCCGATCCCCTTGGGCTGGGCCAGACGCCAGCCCGAGTGGACCCACTCCACGCTAGGCCTGACCGACGGGGGCCGGGGCCGGGGTCACCGTGCCCGGGACGGACTCCGCCGCCAGGCGGGCCTCCAGGGCGTCGAGAGGCACGTCGCGCTCGACGTCTCCGCCCCGGGGGTTGACCCCCACGGTGCCGGCGGCCACGTCGTTGTCGCCCACCACCAGCACGTAGGGCACCTTCTGCAGCTTGGCGTTGCGGATGCGGCGGCCCAGCGGGTCGCCGGCCCCCGTGACCTCCACCCGCAGGCCGGCGGCGATCAGCCGGTCCCGGACGGCCCAGGCGTAGTCTTCGTGGTCGGCCGCCACCGGCAGGATCTCCACCTGCACCGGGGCCAGCCACAGCGGCAGGTTGCCGGCGTAGTGCTCCAACAGCACGCCGAAGAACCGGTCGAGCGAGCCCATGAGGGCCCGGTGGACCATCACCGGCGGGCGCCGCTCGCCGTCGGCGGCCACGAACTCCAGCCCGAAGCGCTCGGGATGGTTGAAGTCGACCTGGATGGTGGACAGCTGCCAGGCCCGGCCGATGGCGTCGCGCACGTCGACGTCGATCTTGGGGCCGTAGAAGGCACCGCCTCCCTCGTCGATCGTGTAGTCCAGGCCGTGGGCGTCGAGCGCCCCGGCCAGGGCCTTGGTGGACAGCTCCCACATCTCGTCGGTGCCGATCGACTTCTCCAGCGGCCGGGTGGACAGCTTGGCCTGGAACTCGTCGAACCCGAACGAGCGCAGCATGTCGATCACGAAGTCCAGCAGGTTGCGGATCTCGTCGGCCAGGCCCTCCAGGGGCACGAAGATGTGGGAGTCGTCCTGGGTGAAGCCCCGGGCCCGCATCAGGCCGTGCAGGGTGCCGGCCCGCTCGTAGCGGTACACCGTGCCCAGCTCGAACAGCCGCAGCGGCAGCTCCCGGTACGACCGCTGGCGCGACCGGTAGATCAGCACGTGCATGGGGCAGTTCATGGGCTTGGGGTAGTAGACCCCGTTGTCCATCTCCATCGGGGGGTACATGCCGTCGGCGTAGAAGCTGAGGTGACCCGACGTCTCGAACAGCTGGGCCCGGGCCAGGTGGGGGGTGTAGGCGAACTGGTAGCCGGCGGCCTGGTGACGGGCCCGCGAGTAGTCCTCCATTACCTTGCGCACGATGGCCCCGCGAGGGTGCCACACGGCGAGGCCCCCGCCCAGCTCCGAGGGGAACGACAGCAGGTCCAGCTCGTTGGCCAGCTTGCGGTGGTCCCGCTGGGCCGCCTCCTCCAGACGCTTGAGGTGCTCGGCCAGCTGTTCCTTGGTGGCCCAGGCCGTGCCGTAGATCCGCTGGAGCATCGGCTGGTGCTCGTCGCCCCGCCAGTAGGCCCCCGCCACCTTCATCAGCTTGAAGTGGCCCAGGCGGCCGGTGGAGGGCACGTGGGGGCCGACGCACATGTCGACGAAGGCGTCGGTGTTGCGGTAGAAGCTGACCGTGTTGCCCCCGGCCGCCTCGGCCTCCATACCGCTGGCGTCGCCCGAGGTGACCCGGTCGATGATCTCGCGTTTGTAGGGATGGTCGGCCATCAGCTCCCGGGCGGCGTCGGGTGCCAGCTCGGAGCGGACGAAGGGCTGGTCGGCCTTCATGATCTCCCGCATCCGGGCCTCGATGCGCGCCAGGTCGTCTTCGGAGAACGTGGCGCCGTCGGGCAGCGAGAAGTCGTAGTAGAAGCCGTCGGCGATGGCGGGGCCGATGGCGAAGGTGGCCCCAGGCCACAGGCCGAGCACGGCCTGGGCCAGCACGTGGGACGTGGAGTGGCGCAGGGTGTCCAGGCCCAGCTCGGAGTCCGGGGTGACGATCTGTACCGTCTGGCCGTCGGCCAGCGGGCGGTTGAGGTCGACCGGCTGGCCGTCGACCACGGCGATCAGCGCATCCTTGGCCAGCCGCCTACCGATGGCGGTAGCCAGATCGGCCGCAGTGGAGCCGGCCGGGAGCTGGCGCTGGGAACCGTCGGGCAGGGCGATGGAGATGTCGGACACGGTTCCGAGTGTACGGGTGACATCCCTGGTCCCGAGCCGGGTTTCCCGGCTTCGGCCACCCGCCGGGGAGCCGGCCGGGGCCGGCCCACTCAGGCCGGCAGGGGCTCCGGGGTGAGCACCGCGGCCGACGACAGCACCGGCCCGGCGGCGGCGTGGGCGTCGACCACCACCGGCACCGGGACGGCCTCGCCAGGGGATCCGGTCACCGGGACCTCGACCACCGCCGGAGCCGGCCCGCCGGCGTAGCGGTCGACGTAGCGCTGGCCGGTGAGGGCCTGGATCTCGAACATCACCTCGTCGGTCAGCTCCCGCAGCACGGCCCGGTCGCCGGGGCGGGAGCGGTAGCGGTCCACCGTGATGGGCTGGCCGAAGCGGACCCGCACGGTACGGAAGAACCGGGGCCGGTTGGAGCCCACCGGCTGGACCTCGGGGGTGCCGACGAGTCCCACCGGGACGATCGGGGCGCCGGTCTCGACCGCGAGGCGGGCCGCCCCCGTCTTGCCCCGGTACAGATCACCGGTACGGCTGCGGGTGCCCTCGGGGTAGATGGCGAACAGCCCGCCCCCGACCAGCACCTCCCGGGCGGCGTCGAGCGCCTCCTGGGCGTGCTCGCCACCCCGGCGATCGATGGGGATCATGCCCAGCGCCGGGAACAGCCAGCGGGTCTTCCACGAATCGAGGTACTCGGCCTTGCCCACGTACATCACCGGACGATCCAGAACGGCCGGCACGAAGAACGAGTCGATGGCGGCCAGGTGGTTGGGGCACAGGATGGCCGGCCCGTTCACCGGGATCCGGTCCAGGCCCTCCACCTCGATCGTCCACAGGCGGCGGAACAGGGGGCGCAGGATGCGCTTGGCCAGCCGCTGGTGGCGGCCGTACCAACCGGGCGGGATCGGCTGTGGGGGCACGGCAGCGGGCCTAGCGCAGCCGGGGGGCGTAGGCGGGCGGGTTGAGCGCGGGCGGCCCGGCTTCCAGGTCCACCCCCAGCAGCAGGGCGGCACGCGAGACCCCCTCGCCCCGGGCTGCGGCGGCGTCGATGGCGGCCACCGCCGTCACCGTGTCGAGGTCGTCGTCCAGCGCGGCCCGCACCTCGTCCAGGGCCCCCTCCCCCACCCCGGCCTCCAACCACCGCTCCAGCCGGGCGGCGGCGTTCGGCATGATGTGGTCGTTCCACTCCCAGGGGGTGCGGTAGTGGTTGTTCACGATCCCGAGGCGGATGGCCCGGGTGTCGTACTTCTGGCGCAGGTCGCTCACGAACACCAGGTTCCCCAGCGATTTCGACATCTTCTCGCCGTCCATCCGCACCATGGCCTGGTGCATCCAGTGGCGCACGAAGGGCTCGCCGGTGGCCGCCTCGGACTGGGCCGACTCGCACTCGTGGTGGGGGAAGATCAGGTCGCTGCCGCCCCCGTGGAGGTCGATCGTGGTGCCCAGCTCCCGCAGGGCCAGGGCCGAGCACTCGATGTGCCACCCGGGCCGGCCGGGGCCCCACAGGGTCTCCCACGCCGGCTCGCCCTCGGCCGACGGCTGCCACAGCACGAAATCGAGCGGGTCCCGCTTGTTGGGGTCGTCGGGGTTGCCGCCCCGTTCCGCCGCCAGCTGGAGCATGGTCTCGCGGTCGTAGCCCGATATCTCGCCGAACCGGGGCCAGGAGCTCACGTCGAAGTAGACGGCCCCACCCGCCTGGTAGGCGTGACCGCTCTCCAGCACCATGCCGATGAAGCCCCGGATGTCGGCGATGGCCGAGGTGGCTCGGGGTTCACTCCACGACGGGATCATCCCCAGGGCGGCCATGTCGTCGTCGAAGCGGGCCGTCTCCGCCGCCGCCAGATCCAGGTAGTGGATGTCCAGCTCGCGCGCCTTGCGCAGCAGGTCGTCGTCGACGTCGGTGACGTTGCGGACGCAGCGGGTCTCGTGGCCCAGATCCCGCAGGCGCCGCTGGAGCACGTCGTAGCCGACGTAGACGGCGGCGTGACCCAGGTGGGTGGCGTCGTAGGGGGTGATCCCGCAGGTGTACATGAGGACGGTGTCGCCCACCTCGAACGGGACGATGGCCCGACGGGCCGTGTCGTAGAGCTTCATCACAGCCGGAAGGGTACCGCCCGGCCGGTATCCGGTCCCAGGCGACGGGATGCAAGGACCTGCCGGTAACCATCGCGGGGCGGCCCAGGTCTGAGTGGCGTGGGTCTCCTGGACGGAAAGAAACTGCTCATCACCGGTGTGCTGACCGATGACTCGCTGGCCTTCGGGGTGGCACAGCTCGCTCAACGGGAAGGGGCCGAGGTGGCCCTCACCGGCTTCGGCCGGGGGCTCCGGCTCACCGAGCGCACCGCCCGCAAGCTCGACACTCCGGTGGAGGTCCACGAGCTCGACATCACCGATGCGGCCCACGGCCAGGCCCTCCAGGCCACGCTCCGGGAGCGGTGGGGCCGCCTCGACGGTGCCCTCCACTCGATCGGGTTCGCCCCCGAGGCCTGCCTGGGTGACGACTTCTTCGCTCCCACCTGGGACGACGTGTCGGTGGCGGTGCACGTGTCGGCCTACTCGCTGCGATCGCTGTCCGACATCGTGACCCCCCTCATGCCCGACGGGGGCTCGCTGGTGGGCCTCACGTTCGACGCCAGTGTGTCGTGGCCGGCCTACAACTGGATGGGGATGGCCAAGGCGGCGCTGGAGTCGCTCAACCGGTACCTGGCCCGGGAGCTGGGACCCCGCCAGGTCCGCTGCAACCTGGTGGCGGCCGGGCCCATGCGCACGATCGCCGCCAAGTCGATCCCCGGGTTCGCCGCCTTCGAGGCGGAATGGACCAAGCGGGCACCGCTGGGCTGGGACGTCAACAACGCCGAGGGCGTGTCGCGGGCCTGCGTCGCCCTCCTCTCGGACTGGTTCCCCCAGACCACCGGGTCGATCATCCACGTCGACGGCGGGTACCACTCCATCGGCGCCTGAGCAGTACTTTTCGGGGGCCCGCGCCCCCGAAGTGCTCGGTGAGCGCGCCGGCTCTACCCGTGTTGGAGGCCGACGGCGGTGACGCCGGCGATGCAGATGGCTTCGTCCTCGTCGCCGGTGCCGCCGGAGGCGCCCACGGCCCCGATGATGGCGCCGCTGGCGTCCTTGATGACGACGGCCCCGGGTTGGGGCAGGAACTTGCCGTGGGCGGTAGCGCTGAGCGACACGAAGAAGTTCGGGTTGTCGGCCGCCCGCTGGGCCAGCACCCGGCTGGCCACCCCCATGCCCACCGCCCCCCACGCCTTCCCGGTGGCCACATCGATGCGGAACATCGAGGCGCCGTCCTGGCGCTGGGCCGAACGCACCGCCCCCGACTCGTCGAGCACCACCACGCCCATCGGGGCGTAGCCGGCCTCGGCCGAGGCGGCCAGAGCGGCGTCGATGATGGCGTTGGCCTGGGCCAGGGTCAGTGCGGGCATGGGCCCATCCTCGTCAGTACTGGGCGCCGGAGCAAACGGCGGCGGTGTCGATGAAGGGGTTGATGGCCGGGCGCTTCCGCCCGCCGGGGTGGATCTCGAAGTGCAGGTGGGGGATGCCCTTGGCGTTGCCGGTGTCGCCCACGTAGCCGATGACCTCGCCCACCTTGACCTGGCCCGACTTGCCGTAGCGGGACAGGTGGGTGCCGTAGTAGTAGTTCCCGTCGTCGCCGGTGAGGTGGAACGACTTCCCGCCGAGGCTGTTGTCTCGCAGCTCCACCGAGCCCGAAACCGGCGCCACCACCGGCGTCCCGATCTTGGCCATCATGTCCACGCCCTCATGGCGACGCCCCCCGGAACGGGCGAAACCCCACGAGTCGATGAAGTTGTGGGGGCCGTCGACGGGGCAGGTGTCGAGGTAGTAGCCCTGACGCTTGCCCTTGTACTGGGAACGCACCGATGCCTGGGCCGACAGCGAGGCCGCCTGGTTCTGCAGCCGCCGCTCCTCCAGCTCGCCCAGCACCGACAGCTCCTGGTTGAGCTCGGCGGTGAGGCTGTCGATCGTGGCCTGGGCCACCGACACCCGGTCGGTGCGCAGCGCCAGCTCGGCCTCCTCGATCTCCAGGTCCTTGCGCAGGTTGCGGTACTTGTCGAAGCTCTGGATGTCGTTGGTGACGGCCACATCGCCCAGGGTCGTCATCCGGATGCTCTTGTTGATCTCGTCCGACGCCAGCAGCCCGGTGGGGATCTCGCTCAGCTGATAGCTGGCGATGGCGTTGCTGAGCGTCTGCTGGCCCATCTCGGCGGCGTCACCCCGCAGCTCCTCGGTGGCGGTGGTGGCGGCGTCGAGATCGGCCTGGGCCGCGTCGAGCTGGGAGGTGGCCGCCGACAGCTCCTTGTTGGTCACGTCGATCATCAGGCGGACCTCGTCGAGCGAGACCGCCTTCGTCGACAGCACCTCGGGCCCGGGGGCGGCCTGCGACACCACGGTGATCCCTTTGGGGCGATGATCAGCGGCCGATGGCGCAGCCAGGTCGACCCCGAACCACACCACGGCGACCACCGCTGCGACCGCTGTTCTGCGACCTCCCAGGCGCACGGAGGCACAGGGTAACGCGTTCGCAACGCGGAGCCGAGCCAAACGGGCAGGACACTGCGTTCTCGACCGGGCCCCGCCGCCGGGGGCGCAGCCCCCGCAGCATCAGCGGCGTAGCCCCCGCAGCATCAGGCCGGGTCGGCCACGGCCGGTGCGAGCAGGGCCCGCACCACCTCCTCGACCGAGATGATGGCCACCGGCCCGTGCTCACCCACCACCACCGCCATGTGCCGCTTGACCCGCCGCAGGGTGCGCAAGGTGTCGATCATCGACCGGTCGGCCCGCACGATGGCCATGCTGCGGACGAGCTCCGGGGGCAGGGGCGAGAGCCGCCGGTCGGCCGGGATGGCGAGCAGATCCCGGGCGTGGACGTAGCCCACCACCCGCGTCTGGTCGGCCCCCATGATCGGTAGGCGCTCCCGCTCCGATGCGGCCGCCACCCGCTCGGCCTGGGCCGCCGTGGCCCCCAGGCGGAGGGTGGCGATGGCGTCGAGCGGGGTGGCCACCTCCCCCACCGGGCGCAGGGCGAAGTCCAGGGCGCCGGTGAGGAGCTGGGCGTCCTCGGCGTCGATCGATCCCTCCTCACCCGAATGGCTCACGATGGCGGCGAGCTCGGAGGCGGAGTGGACGGCCACCAGCTCGTCTCGGGGCTCGACGCCGAGCAGGCGGCACCCGCCGTTGGCCATGGCGTTGAGGAGGCGCACGAACGGACGGAACAGGGCCAGGTACGCCCGGTAGGGCAGCACCAGCCAGGTGGTGGTCTCGTCGGGAGCGGCCAGAGCCAGGTTCTTCGGCACCATCTCCCCCAGCACCAGGTGGAGGAACACCACCACCGCCAGCGCCACGCCCACCCCCAGCGGATGGAGCACCTGCTCCGACAGCACCCCGCCGAGGGCCCACGCCACCACCGACTCGAAGGCCGGCTCGGCCACGTAACCGAGCCCCAACGACGCCATCGTGATCCCCAACTGGGCCCCGGCGAGCTGCATCGACAGGTCCGACATGGAGGCCAGGGCGGCCCGCGACGTCCGCCGGCCGGACCGGCGGCGAGACTCGAACGTGGACCGCTTGGCCGCCAGGATGGCGAACTCGTACGCCACGAACAGGCCGTTCAGGGCGATCAGCACCAACGCCGCCACGAAATACCACGCCACGGTGGAAGCCGGCAGGTGCCCGGCTCCCGATTCCGCTGTCTCGGCCGCGAGCAGGAGGAGCGGGGGCGCCGTCACGAGCCGTTCTCGCCGGGGGCGGTCAGCTGGAGCGAGGCGATGCGCAGCCCGTCCATCTCCGCCACCTCGATCTGCCAGCCGTTGAGGGCCAGGCGGTCGCCGGCCACCGGGATACGGCCCAGGCGGTGGAGCACGAAGCCGGCCACGGTCTCGTACTCCCCCTCGGGCAGCTCGAGGCCGCTGGCGTCGGCCACCTCGTCGAGATGGAGGGTGCCGGCCACCACGTAGACGCCGTCGCCCACCCCGGTGAGGGGATTGGCCGCCTCCTCGTCGTGCTCGTCGTCGACCTCGCCCACCATCTCCTCCAGGACGTCTTCCAGGGTGAGGATCCCGGCGGTGCCCCCGTGCTCGTCGATCACCACCGCCATCTCGGTACCGGTGCGGCGGAAGTCGCCGAGGATGTCGACCAGATCGCGGGTCTCGGGCACCACGAGCGGCTCGGCCATGATCGAGGCCACCGACCGGACGGCCCGCTCGGCCGGCGGGGTGGCGAAGATCGACGTGATGCTCACCACCCCCCGCAGGTTGTCCAGGTCCCCCTCGTAGACCGGGTAGCGGCTGTGCTGCACCTCGGCGGCGTAGGCGGCGAGGTCGGCCACGGTGGCCGTCACGGGCACCGCCTCCAGGTGGACCCGGGGGGTGAGGGCGTCGGCCGCCGTCTTGCCCCCGAAACGCAGGGTGCGGGTGAGCAGGCTGAGCGACTCGGGGTCGAGCGCCCCCGACTTGCCCGAGGTGCGGATCAGGTACTCCAGCTCCTCGATCGAGCGGTGCACGTGGTGCTCCTCCCGGGGCTCGATGCCCACCAGGCGCACCAGGGCGTTGGCCGCCCCGTTGAACAGCAGGATCAGCGGGGAGAAGATGCCGTGCACGATCCGGGCCGCCGGCGCCAGCACCTGCACGCTGGCCTCGGCGTGGGCGATGGCGATGTTCTTGGGGATCAGCTCGCCCGCCACCATCTGGAACACGGTGGCCAACAGCAGCGCCAGCACCACCGACACCCCGGAGCCTTCGCGGCCCGTGACCCGGGCGACGGCGGGGTCGATCACCTGCCCCACCAGCGGCTCGGCCAGGAAGCCGAGGAGCAGGCTGGTGAAGGTGATGCCGAGCTGGGCCCCCGACAGGTGGAACGACAGGCGCCGGAGCACGGCGACGGCAACCCGGGCCGGCCATCTACCCTGGTCGGCCAGGGTCTCCAGCCGGGACCGGTCGGCGGCGATGAGCGCGAACTCCACCGCCACGAAGAACCCGCTGGCTGCGATCAACAGTATGACGATGAGAAAGCCGAGAAGGATTGACACCAGCGAGGACTGACGAAGGCAACGGGGCGGGGCCCATGCTAACCCCGGCGGGAGCCGGGGCCGGCAGCTTCGAGCTGGGCGGGCCCGTGCTCGAGCTGGCGGGGGTGGAGGTGCGGGTGGACGGCAACACCATCCTCACCGGGGTCGACTGGCAGGTGGAGCGGGGCCAGCACTGGGTGGTGCTGGGACCAAACGGGGGCGGGAAGTCCACCCTGCTGCGCATCGCCAGCCTGGCGCTCCACCCCAGCCTGGGCACCGTGCGGGTGCTGGGCCACGAGCTGGGCCGGATCGACGTGCGGCCGCTGCGGGCCCGTATCGGGCTGGCCTCGACGGCCCTGGCGGAGCAGATGCGGGGCAGCCTCAGCGCCGAGGAGGTGGTGCGGTGCGGGCGGTTCGGGGCTCTGGAGCCCTGGTGGCACCGCTACGAGCCGGTCGACACGGAGCGGGCCGAGGCCCTGCTGGCCCAGGTGGGACTGGACGGCTACGGCGGCCGGACGATGATCTCGCTGTCGAGCGGGGAGCGCCAACGGGTCATGCTGGCCCGCACGCTGATGCCCCACCCCGAATTGGTGCTGCTCGACGAGCCCACGGCCAACCTCGACTTCGGCGGCCGGGAGGACCTGATCGACGCCCTCCAGCAGCTGGCGGCCGACCCCGCCTCGCCGCCCACGGTGCTGGTGATCCATCGGGTGGAGGACATCCCGGCCTCGGCCACCCACCTGCTGGCCCTCCGGGCGGCCCGGGTGGCGGCCCAGGGCCCGATCGGGGCCACGCTCAGCGCCGACCTGCTCAGCGACCTGTTCGGGCTGCCGGTCCGCCTCGACCGGGCCGGCGCCCGCTGGGTCGCCTACCGGGACCCGTCGTCGGTCTGACCCCGGCGTCGGGCGCCGCGGCCGTCGCCCGGGCTCAGCGGCCGGCGACGGCGTCGCGCTGGGCGATCACGTTGAGCAGAGGGAAGGGGTCCACGGCGTCGGCCCCGTTGGGATGCATCTCCAGGTGGAGGTGCGACGGGGTGGTGGCGGCGTTGCCCGTGTTGCCCACGTAACCGAGCAGGGTGCCCGCCTCCACCACCTGGCCCGCCACCAGGTCGGGGGCGTGGGCCAGCAGGTGGGCGTAGTACCAGTCGGTGCCGCTCTCGCCGTGCAGCCACACGGTCAGCCCGCCCAGCCGGTTGGAGCCGACCTTGGTGACGACGCCCCGCTCGGCGGCCACCAGCGGCGTGCCGGCGGGAGCGAAGATGTCGATGCCCTGGTGCCAGTGGGCGTCGGGGGTACCGGGCATGCGGGGCGCCCCGAACGTGCCCACCAGGGGCCGGTTGTAGGGGCCGGCGATGGGGAAGACCACGCCGTCGATGTAGATGGCGCTCCCGGCCCGGAAGGCGGCCAGCTCGTTCTCGGCCTGACGCACGGCCGCCGTCGCCGCCTCGGCCTGGGCCTCCAGGTCGGTGAGCGTGGTCTCGGTGGTGCGCAGCTCGTCGACCGTGGCCACCAGGTCGCCGCTGAGCTGGCTGCGGAGGTCGTGGTAGTCGTCGATGGCCACGGCGTCGGAGTCGAGGGCCACACCCAGGAGACGCTGGCGGACCTCGAGGTCGAGCACCGAGTCGTGGTCGGCCGACTCGAAGGAGTGGAGCAGCGCCTCGTTGGCGCCGTCGTTCGACACGAAGGCGGCCACCGCCCGCTCCTTCATCGTGGCTTCGGCGTCCTGCAGGGCGTGGGTGGCCTGGAGGCTCTGGGCGTCGAGCGACTGCTGGCGGAGCTGAAGGTCCTTGCGGAGGCGCTTGGCCTCGTGGGCCTGGCGGATCATCTCGGTCTGCATCCAGCGGACGTCG
The DNA here is from genome assembly GCA_041394285.1 of Acidimicrobiales bacterium. Lineage (GTDB taxonomy): Bacteria > Actinomycetota > Acidimicrobiia > Acidimicrobiales > SZUA-35 > CADEDH01. The sequence goes on from JAWKIL010000006.1 coordinate 145,678, forward strand.
GCCAGCTTGCGCTCGGCCGCCTGCACGTTGCTGCGCAGCACCCGCGCCGGCTGGTACGGCTTCTGGCCGTCGTAGGAACCCACCGGAGCGGGGACGGTGTCGGGGGTCGACGGCACGGTCTCCCCCGCTTCCTCGTTCAGCAACGGATCGGTGGTGGACGTGGTGGCGGCGTCGGTGCCGGCCGGGGCGTCGGGGCCGGAAGCGGTGGCCGGGGGCGGGTCCTGGGCGGCGGCGGGGGACGCGGCCCCGGGACCGGCCACGGTCAGAGCCGAGATCACGGCCAGGGCCACGGCGAGCACCGGGGTCAGGGGCGCCGCGACGGCACAGCGGCGGCGGGTACGTCGGGTGGGGGCCATACGTGGTAGCCCATCGGCCGGATGGCCCGGTTCGTGAGGCCCTCCCGGCTGATCTGGTACGTCGAACCAGCACCGGGCGCTGCCGGGCGGGCCGGACCGGGAGCCGAGCCGGGCGGCGAGCGTCAGATGTGGTGGGCGTCGCCGGCGGTGACGGTGACCGGGCCCTGGGCGGTCTCGATCACCAGGCCGCCGGAGTCGGCCACGGCCGAGGCCACGCCCTCCAGCACCCCGGTGGCGGTCTGCAGGCGCACGGTGCGCCCGATGGTGAGGCACCGGGCCCGGTAGGCGGCGAGCACAGTCGCCGGGGCATCCTCGGCCGCCGTGAGCCACCGCTCGAACTGGGTGAGCACGGCGGCCACCGCATCCCAGCGGTCGACCGGGCGGCCGGCCAGCTCCTCCAGGGTGACCGCCCGCTGGGCGATCTCGTCGGGCGGGGGGCTGGTGAACCGGATGTTCATCCCCATGCCCGACACGACCACCATGCGGCCGCCTCCCGGCGACGGCCGGGCCACCAGGCGCCCCGGATCGGCCCCGGCGGTGGTGGCCTCGGCCAGGATCCCGCACAGCTTGCGCTCCCCCAGCTCGGGCACGAGCACGTCGTTGGGCCACTTCAGGGCGGCCCGGACCGGTACCGGCCCCGACCGGGCGGGGCCGGCCAGCAGGTCATTCACCCCGTCGGTGACGGCCAGGCCGGAGATCAGGGGCACCAGCGGGGCCACGGTGGCGGCCGGGCGGAGCAGGACCGACATCAGCATCGAGTTGCCCGGCTCGTCCTGCCAGCTCCGACCCTGGCGGCCCCGGCCCGCCGTCTGATGGTCGGTGACCCGGACGGCGCCCTCGGGCTCCCCCCGGGCCGCTGCCGCCAGCAGGTCGGCGTTGGTCGATCCGGTCTCGGTCACATGGGTGACGGCGGAAAATCTGGTGCCGGGCGGACCCGGTAGTACCCTCGCGGTGCTCATGGCGACGTGAGCCTGTTCGATCGGGCCCCTCGGGGCAAGCCGATCTCACGGTAACTCTTCTTTTCCCTGCGCTCGCCCCGTCCGGTGAGCGCACCGACGAGCAAACATGCGGGTGCCCATGGAATCCAAGACGTTCGGCAAGGTCCTGATCGCCAACCGGGGCGAGATCGCGGTACGGGTGATCCGAGCCTGCCAGGAGCAGGGCATCGCCACCGTTGCCGTGTACTCCGAGCTGGACCGGGACGCCCTCCACGTCCGGCTGGCCGACGAGGCGTTCGCCCTCGGGGGCCAGTCGGCGGCCGAGAGCTACCTCAACACCGACGCCATCCTGAACGCCATCGAGATGTCGGGCGCCGAGGCGGTGCACCCCGGCTACGGGTTCTTCAGCGAGAACGCCGACTTCGCCCGGGCCATCACCGAGCGCGGCGTGACCTTCATCGGCCCACCCCCCGGCGCCATCGAGGTGATGGGCGACAAGATCAGCGCCCGGTCGGCGGCCGACCAGGTGGGTGTGGCCGGGGTGCCGGGCAACACCGAGTTCCTCACCGACGCCGCCGAGGTCGTCGCCTTCGGCGAGCAGCACGGCTGGCCGGTGGCCATCAAGGCCGCCTACGGCGGCGGCGGGCGGGGCATGAAGGTGGTGCGGGCCCCGGAGGAGGCGGCCGAGCTGCTGGAGTCGGCCCAGCGGGAGGCCACGTCGTACTTCGGGCGGGGCGAGTGCTACCTGGAGCGGTACCTCACCAAGCCCCGCCACGTGGAGGTGCAGGTGCTGTGCGACCAGCACGGCAACGGCGTCTACGTGGGGCTCCGCGACTGCTCGGCCCAGCGCCGGCACCAGAAGCTGATCGAGGAGGCCCCCGCCCCCGGCCTCCCCCCCGAGATCGTCGAGGCCATGGGTGAGGCGGCGGTGAAGGTGGCGCTGGGCTGCGGCTACACCAACGCCGGCACGGTCGAGTTCCTCTACGAGGACGGCAACTTCTACTACCTGGAGATGAACACCCGGCTCCAGGTGGAGCACCCGGTCACCGAGATGGTGAGCGGCTTCGACCTGGTGGCCCTCCAGCTGGCGGTGGCCGCCGGGCATCCGCTCCCCTTCACCCAGGCCGACATCCCCACCAACGGCCACGCCATCGAGGTGCGGATCAACGCCGAGGACCCATCCGGCGGGGCCTTCCGCCCGTCCCCCGGCCCCATCACCAAGCTGCGGGCCGCCTCCGGCTACGGCGTCCGGTGGGACGGCGGCTACGAGTCGGGCGACGAGATCAGCCAGTACTACGACAACCTGGTGGGCAAGCTGATCTGCTGGGGCGCCGACCGCCCCACCGCCATCGCCCGCACCCTGCGGGCCCTGCGGGAGATGGAGATCGAGGGCGTGGCCACCACCATCCCGGCCGACATCGCCATCCTGGAACACCCCGACTTCCAGGCCGTCGAGCACTCCACCAAGTGGGTGGAGGAGGTCCTCGACCTGAGCGGCCTGGGGGCCGACCCGGCGGCCGCCCCGGCGGCCGAGGGCGAGGAGGCCGAGCCCAAGGTCCGGCGCGACGTGGACGTGGAGGTCAACGGCCGCCGCTTCAAGGTGTCGATGTGGGTCAACGAATCGGAGCTGGGCGGAGGCGGGGGCGGCCGGTCGGCCAAGGCCCGCAAGCCGTCCCGGCGGGCCTCGGGCCGCTCGTCGGTGTCGGGCTCGGGCTCGGGCGACGTGGCCGTGCCGATGCAGGGCACCGTGGTGAAGGTGCTGGTGGAGGTGGGCCAGGAGATCCAGGCGGGCGAGACCGTCATCGTCCTCGAGGCCATGAAGATGGAGAACAACGTGATGGCCGAGAAGTCGGGCACGGTGAAGGAGGTCCGGGTGAGCCCCGGGCAGTCCGTCTCCGGCGGCGACATCGTGGCCGTCATCGCCTGATACCGGGGACTGCCGGCGGACGATGGCCGACGACGGGGGAAGCGGAGAGGGCAACACCGTCGCCGACGACCTCGGGCTGTGGTACCTGAGCGACGTCACCCCGATCGGGCGGGGTGGCTTCGCCTACGTCTACGCCGCCACCGACACCCGCTTCGACCGGCGGGTGGCGGTCAAGGTGTTCCAGCGCATGCTCACCGACGACGATCGGGCCCTGTTCGAGATCGAGTGCCGGACCACCGGCCGCCTGTCGGGCGTGGCCAACATCATCACCGTCCACGACGTCGACTACACGGCCGACGGCCGACCGTGCATCGTGATGGCCCACGTGGCCGGGGGCAGCCTCGGTGATCACCTCCGGCGCCAGGGGCGCATCCCGTGGCGCCGGGCGGTCGCCTGGCTGGTCCCGCTCCTGCGGGCCCTCGACACCGCCCATGGCCACGGCGTGCTCCACCGCGACATCAAGCCGGAGAACATCCTGGTCGACGGCGACCGGGTGTTTCTCACCGACTTCGGGCTGGCCACCCTCAAGGCCGGCGCGGCCGAGGCCGACGAGGCCGGCGTGTTCGCCAGCCCCCTTCATGCCGCGCCCGAGACGTTCGCCGGCGCCACCCGGGACGAGCGGTCCGACGTCTACTCCGCCGCCTCCACCCTCTACAACCTGATCGCCGGCTACGCCCCGTTCCAGGGCCATGGCGCCGACCTCAGCCCCGAGGCCATCGTCAACCGCCTCCGGCACGAGCCCCCGGCCCACCTCCCGGCCGAGCTGGCGCCGGCCGACCTCGACGCCGTGGTGCAGCGGGCCCTGGCCAAGGACCCGGCGCGGCGCCCGGCCAGCGCCGCCGAGCTGGCCGACGCCATCGAGGCCGTCCTCGACGCCCACTCCTCCCCTGTGCCGACGCCGGCCCACGAGACGGAAGCGGAGGCGGCACCCGCCCCCGCCGTCCCGGCGCCTCGCGCCGCCCTCACCCAGACCGCACCCACCCCCGTCCCGGCCGCCGACCCGCCCCGGCGCCGCTTCCCCTGGCTCCGCCGGTTCCGCTAGGCGGCGCCGCCCCCGCGACATACCGCCCCCAGTTCGAACCGTGCGGCGGTATGTACCTCCCAGAGGTACATACCGGTACACGGTTCGAACTGAGGTCCCGATGTCGCGCCCAGCGCCAACTCGGCTGCTTCGCCCAGCACCTCGGCCAGGTGCGGGCGCCCCGCCTACTCCGCGGCCTCGCCCAGCACCTCGGCCAGGTGCGGGGGCCCCGCCTACTCCGCCGCCTCGCCCAGCACCTCGGCCAGGTGCGGGGGCCCCGCCTACTCCGCCGCCTCGCCCAGCACCTCGGCCAGGGCGGGGTGGACGAACAGCGACTCGACGAGGTCGTTCACGGTGAGGCCGGCGGTGATGGCCAGGGCCAGCACCGAGATCAGCTCGGCGGCGTGGCGGCCCACGATCGAACCCCCCATCACCACCCCGGTGGCCGGATCGGACACGATCTTCACGAAGCCCCGCGAGTCGTTGTTGATCAGGGCCTTGGCCGACACCGAGAACGGCACCTTGGTCACCCGGATCTTGCGGCCCTCGGCGAAGGCGTCGGCCTCGGCCAGGCCCACGTCGGCGATCTCGGGGTCGGTGAAGATGGCCGACGCCGCCTTGTCGTAGTCGATGTGGCGGTGCACGCCACCGTGGCGCCCCATGGCGTGCTCGGCGATCTTGCGCCCCTGGGTGGAGGCCACCGACGACAGCGGCAGCCGGCCCGACAGGTCACCGGCGGCGTAGATGTGGGCCACGTTGGACCGGCAGTTGTGGTCGACCTTGACGTAGCCGCCGTCGCTCTCCACCCCCGCCGCCTCCAGGTTGAGGTTGTCGGAGTTGGGGATCGACCCGATGGCCAGCAGCACGTGGCTGCCCTCGATCACCCGGCCGTCGTCGCACCGCACCCGCACGGCGTCGCCGTCACGGTCGATGCCGACGGCCCGGGCACCCATGATCAGGCGCACGCCCCGCTCCATGAAGCTGTGCTCCAGGACCGCCGCCACCTCGGGGTCCTTGCCCGGCAGCACCTGATTGCGGCTCACGATGAGCGACACGTCAGACCCGAACGACCGGAACATGTGCACGAACTCCACCCCGGTCACCCCGGACCCGATCACCACCAGGTGGCGGGGCAGCTCGGGCGGCGGGTAGGCGTGGCGGGTGGACAGCACCCGCACCCCGTCGATCTCGGCCCAGTCGGGGATGCGGGGCCGGCTCCCGGTGGACAGCACGATCACGTCGGCGTCCAGCACCTGGGTGGAGCCGTCGGCCAGCGTGGCCTCCACCTGGTGGGCCGACAGCAGGCGGCCCGTGCCGGGCACGAGGCGGACGCGCTGGCTCGTCAGCAGATCGGTGATCGAACCCTCCAGGCGGGCCGTGATATCGGTGATCCGGGAGCGGAGGGCCTCGAAGTCGAGCTCCACGTCCACCTTGGCCAGGCCCATCTCGGCCGCATGGTTCATCAGCGCCATGGCCCCGCCGGTGGCGATCATGGCCTTGGACGGGATGCAGTCCAGCAGGTGGGCGGCCCCACCCACGATGTCCCGCTCCACCAGCGTGACCTCGGCCCCGAACCGGGCGGCATAGGTGGCACAGCTGGTGCCGGCGGGCCCGCCGCCCACGATCACGACCCGCTTGCGTTGCCCCTGCTCGTGCATGATCCGACCCTATCGGCCGGAATCGCCCGGTCTGTGAACGCATCCTGTCGACTCGGTTTCGGCCCGGGCCGGCCGCGGTGGCCGCCGGCGGGCCGCACCCCAGCGGCTAGCCGGCAGCCTCGGCCACCGTCTGCTCGGGCGACCAGGCGGCGCCTTCGGCCTGCGCCGCCCGATACCGCTCGGGCCCCAGCGCCGCCCCCAGCCGCTGGGCCAGGGCGTCGAGGCGGGGTATCCGGTACGGCGACACCGGCACCTCCATGGCCGAGCGCCAGGCCGCCGCCGCCCCGCACAGCCGGGCCGCCGCCTCGGGGTGGCCGGCGGCCTCCACCAGCCGGGCCTTCTCCTCCACCGCCGACACCACCAGCCACAGCGGCCCGGCCGGCCAGCCCGAGGCCAACGCCTCGGCCAGATGGCGGGCCGCGCCACCGAGGTCGCTCCGGGCCAGGGCGATCTGGGCGCTCGACACGTGGAGCTCGAGCACCCCACCCCGGATGCCGTGGGCCTGGAACAGCTGGAGCGCGCCTTCTGCCGCCTGGGCCGCCGCCTGATCCAGGTCACCCCGCACCATCGCCGCCAGCGCCAGGTTGTTCAGCGTGAACCCGATGCCCCAGCTCCGGCCGAGCTCGCGGTTGACGGCCAGGCTGCGTTCGCAGTGCACCACCACCTGGGCGTGGTCGCCCTGGTCGCGGGCGATGTCGCCCAGACCCAGGATGGCGAACGAGGCCCCCGTGCGGTCGCCCAGGCGCTCGTAGACGGCCAGACACTGACGGTAGGCGTCGGCCGCCCGCTCGTACTCTCCGTGCTCCCGCGTCACCAGCCCCAGGCGGAACAGTGCGTAGGCCACGCCGAGCTCGTCGCCGTCGGCCCGGGCCAGAGCCAGGCTGTCCTCCACCAGGTCGATGGCGTCCCGGTACCGCCCCTGGCCCCGGGCCATCACCCCCCGGTGGGCCTGCACCGCCGCCGTCCTCCGGGTGACGCCCAGGGCCGCCTCGATCCGCAGGCTGGCGTCGAACAGGAGGTCGGCCTGGTCGAAATCGTCCTGGTCGTGGGCCAGCCAGGCGGCGCCGAGATAGGCCTCGGCCAGCACCTCGGGATCGTCGCCTGCGCCCAGCAGCCCGTCCGCCCCGCCCGGGCCGGGTTCGGGCCGGGTGACGTCGGCGCTGCCCGGATCGGGCAGGAACCGGGCGAACCACCGGCGGCCCTCGGCCAGGTGGCAGCGACGCTGCCAGAAGGGCCACAGGGCCACGCCCAGGCGGAGCCCGAGGTGGCGGTGCCCGTTGTCGGCCGCCCGTTGGAGGGCGGCCCGGAGGTTGTCGTGCTCCACGTCGATCTGCTGCAGGGCTCCGCTCTCGCCGGTCCCGCCCAGGCGGGGGGTCAGGGTCTCGGCCAATCCGAGGTAGTAGGCGGTGTGGCGGGCGCCGAGGTCGGCGGCCTGGCTGGGGACGGTCGCCAGCTGCTCGGTGGAGAACTGGCGGAGCAGCTCGTGGACCTCGTAGCGGCCAGGACCCGGCGTACCCCCGCCCCCCGTACGGTTCAGCAGCGCCTTGCGCACGAGACGGGTGAGGACAGGCAGGGGCGTGCCCGCCACCTCCATGGCCGCCTCCCGGGTGAACCCACCCCGGAACACCGCCAGGGCCTGGAACGCCCGTTGCTCGGACTCGTCGAGCAGGCGCCACGACGAGTCGAACACAGCCCGGATGCTGCGCTGCCGCTCGGGCAGATTGGACCACTCCACGGTGAGGAAGTCGAGGCCCCGCTGGATCTCCTCGGCGATCTCCCCGGCGGTCAGGCTCTCGCTCCACGCCGCGGCCAGCTCCAACCCGAGGGGCATGCCGTCGACCAGGCGGCAGATGCGGAGCACGGCGGGTGTGGTGGCGGCGTCGAGAGAGAAGCCGGGATCGACCCGCCGGGCGGCCTGGGCGAACAGCTGGACGGCGGCCGCCGTGGCCGGGTCTCCCCCGGTCTCCACCTCGTAGGCCAGCCCGCCGACGCGATAGTGCTGCTCCCCCTGAAGGTTCAGCCGCTCCCGGGACGTGGCCACGATCTCCACGCCGGGCGCCTCCCGCAGCACCTCGGCCACGATGTCCACCCCGTCCAGGAGGTGTTCGAAGTTGTCGAGCACGAGCAGCATCCGGCGGTGCCGAAGCTCGCTCACCAGCGCCCACCGGGGGTCGCCGCCGTGGTGGGGGTCACCGGCGTTCATGGGCACGCCCACGGCCGAGGCGATGGCCGGGGCCACGTCGGCCGGGTTGACGAGCTGGGCCAGGGGCACGGCGAACACCCCGTCGGGGAAGTGGTCGAGGCGGGACCGCGCCAGCTCCAGCGCCAGGCGGGTCTTGCCCATGCCGCCGACCCCGGACAGGGTGAGGAGCCGGGTGTCCCCGCTGGTGGCCAGGGCCGAGAGCTCGGCCAGCTCCCGGCTCCGCCCCACGAACGGGGTGAGATCGCCGGGAAGGTTGTGGCGGGGGGACGCCGGGGCCATCGCCGTAGCGACGAGATCCGCCGGCCCGGCGGGTGGCGGCACCGCCGGCGGCGCCACCCAGCCGGCCCGGATCTGATCCCGCAGGGCCAGCGTCGCCGGCTCCGGGACCGTGCCCAGCTCGTCGGCCATGATGCGGCGGCAGGTGTCGAACTGGGCCAGGGCGGCCGTACGGTCGCCGGCGTCGGCCAGGGCCCGCATGACGGCCCGATGAGCGTCCTCCCGGAGCGGGTCGAGGGCAGCCAGGGCCTGGGCGTGGGCGATCCGGTGCTCCCGCTCGGCGCCACCGGCATCGTCCCGGCGGACCAGGGCTTCGGCCACGGTCACCAGCTGGCGGCGCACCCGTTCGCGCTGGACGGCGAGCCAGTCGTCGAAGGCCGGGCTGCCGGGCAGGTCCACGTCGGCCAGGAGGTCGCCCCGGTGGAGTGCGAGCGCCCGATGCAGGCGGTCGTAGCAGGCGGGGCATCCCGCCGGGCCGCCCGGGCCGTGGACCGGTTCGTGGTCCCGGCACTCCCCCACCAGGCTCTCGAACCGGCTGAGATCGACGGCGACGCCCTCGGCCGCGATCGCCAAGGTGGAGCCCGACACGGCCACCAGCCGGGACAGGTCCACGCCGTCGGGGAGGGCCCGCCGCAGCCGGGCCAGCACCTGGCGGAGGTTGGCGTAGGCGGCCGACTGGCTGTGGTCGGCCCAGAAGAGGGCGGCCAGCCGTTCCCGGGGCAGTGACCGGGGCGCTTCCACCGCCAGCACGCCGAGCAGGGCCCGGCCGGGCGCGCTGGGCACGGGAACGATCTCGGCCCCGTGCCGCAGCTCGAACGGACCGAGCAGGTTCAGCTCGCGGTCGCCCCCGTGCGCCACGATCAGCGCCTCTCCTCCGGCCGGCGGCGGCCGCTCACCGCGGACGCCTCCGGCTCACCGGCCAGACCGGGCCCCACATCCCTCTCCGCACACCGTCCCTCGATCGTTCTGCCGACGTAGTCTGCCATCGGCGGGCACCCACCCCCTCATCCACCCCCGTCGCGGTTCACCCCTCGCGCCCGTCCTCCCACCAGCCCGCTCGGTGGGCGAATGGTCGGTTTGCGTCACCAGCCCCACGCTCCGGGAGCTGAACGCCCGCCCCGGTCCGGACCGCACCGTGGATCGATCGGGGCGGCGGGCCGCTCAGCGGCTGGCGGCGAGGTGGCGGTAGAGGCGGCCCAGGTCGGCGGCGGTGCGGTCCCAGGAGAACAACGGCGGCCGTCGGAGGCCGGCGGCCACCAGGCGGGCGGCCTCGCTGTCGTCGGTGAGCACCGTGGCCAGGGCCCGGGCCAGGGCGTCGGGATCGCCGGGAGGCACCAGCAGGGCGGCGTCGGCGCACACCTCGGTGACGGCCCCGATCGAGGTCGCCACCACCGGCGTGCCCTGGGCCATCGCTTCGAGCGGGGGCAGGCCGAAGCCCTCGTAGCGGGAGGGGTAGGCCAGGCAGGCGGCGCCGGCCAGCAGGTCGGCCCGCTCGCCGTCCGACACATAGCCCAGCCGGCGCACCAGCTGGGGGGCGCCGGTACGGGCCACCGCCTGCTCCAGGTCGGGTGTGCCCCAGCCGTCGGGGCCGGCCAGCACAAGACGGGAGTCGTGGCCCTCGGCCCACAGCCGGGCCATCGCCTCCACCAGCGTGGGGAGGTCTTTGCGGGGCTCGATCGTGCCCACCGCCAGCACGTAGGGACGGCCGCCGGCCAGGACCCGGCCCCGGTCGGCGTCGCCGGCCGGGCCGGGGGCGAACCCGTTGGGGATCACGTGGATCCGATCCGCATCCACCCCCAGGATGTCGGCCGCCTCGCTCCCCACGAAGGCCGACACCGTGTGCACGTGCGCCCCCCGCTCCAGGGCCCGGGCCACCAGGCGCGGGTAGTTCCGGGCCGTGTCGTTGACCAGGCCCGGGTAGTGCCAGGGGCCGAAATCGTGGATGGTCAGCAACTCGGCGGCCCGGCGTCGTCCACCCCGCAGGCGGAGCGGATCGGCGGCCGCCGGGGGGACCACGAAGTTGGGTCCGTGGATCACGTCGAAGCCGCCCAGCGCCGGCTGGTCACCCCGGAGCCACAGGCGGTGGGCCAGCCGGGCCGGAAACGGCACGGCCCGCAGGCCCATCCCCGGGGGCAGCTCGGCCGCCAGGCGGCCACGACCCCGGAGGCTGATCAGGATGGCGCTCAGGTCCAGCCCGGGATCGGCGGCCAGGCGGTCCACCACGGCGCGGGTCATCGTCCCCACCCCGGTACGGACGACCAGCAGCGGGATGGCCTCGATGCCCACCCGCAGGGGGCGGTCGGTGGCGGCTGGCGGTCGGCTCACGGCGCGCGACCCTACCGGGAACCCGGCAGTCCTTCGGACTGCTTCGGGTTCCTTGAGTACGCCTACGGCGACCTTCCACCGGGAACCGGGCCCCGGGGCCCCGGCGGCTTTCCCCCGGCTCGGCCCCGCCTCCTACACTGCGATGCCGTGACCTCTGATCGACCGATAGACGAGCGGTGGCTGACGGCGGCGGCCAAGGAGCTGGGCAAGACCGACCCGGCCGACCTCATGGTCAACACGCCCGAAGGCATCGTGATCAAGCCGCTCTACGACGAGGGCGATCTGGAGGGCGTGGGCCACCTGGGCTCGCTTCCCGGTTCCGCCCCCTACGTGCGGGGCCCCCGGGCCACCATGTACACCTACCGCCCGTGGACCATCCGCCAGTACAGCGGGTTCTCCACGGCCGAGGAGTCCAACGCCTTCTACCGCCGCAACCTGGCCGCCGGCCAGATGGGCCTGTCGATCGCCTTCGACCTGGCCACCCACCGGGGCTACGACTCGGACCACGACCGGGTGAAGGGCGACGTGGGCAAGGCCGGCGTGGCCATCGACTCGGTGGAGGACATGAAGATCCTGTTCGACGGGATCCCGCTCGACAAGATGACGGTGTCGATGACCATGAACGGGGCCGTGCTGCCGATCATGGCCTGCTACATCGTGGCCGGCGAGGAGCAGGGGGTGGCGCCCGAGCAGCTGGGCGGCACCATCCAGAACGACATCCTCAAAGAGTTCATGGTGCGCAACACCTACATCTACCCGCCCGAGCCCTCCATGCGGATCGTGGCCGACATCATCGCCTTCACCGCCGAGCGGATGCCGAAGTTCAACTCGATCTCGATCTCCGGCTACCACATGCTGGAGGCCGGGGCCTCAGCCGACCTGGAGCTGGCCTTCACCCTGGCCGACGGCATCGAGTACGTGAAGGCGGCGCTGGCCCAGGGCCTCGACATCGATGCCTTCGCCGGCCGCCTCAGCTTCTTCTTCGGGATCGGCATGAACCTGTTCATGGAGGTGGCCAAGCTGCGGGCGGCCCGCCTGCTGTGGCACGAGCTGATGGCCCAGTTCGATCCCAAGGATCCCCGGTCGTCCATGCTGCGCACCCACTGCCAGACGTCGGGGGTGTCGCTCACCGAGCAGGACCCCCACAACAACGTGATCCGCACCACGATCGAGGCCCTGGCCGCCGTGCTGGGCGGCACCCAGAGCCTCCACACCAACTCCTTCGACGAGGCCCTCGGCCTCCCCACCGATTTCAGCGCCCGGATCGCCCGCAACACCCAGCTGATCCTGGCCGAGGAGTCGGGCGTGACCCGTACGGTCGACCCGCTGGCCGGTTCCTACTTCGTGGAGTCGCTCACGGCCGACCTGGCCGACCGGGCCCGGGCCATCATCGCCGAGGTGGAGGAGCTGGGCGGGATGACGGCCGCCATCGCCTCGGGCATGCCCAAGCTCCGCATCGAGGAGGCGGCGGCCAAGCGTCAGGCCCGGGTGGACCGGGGCGAGGAGACGGTGGTGGGCGTGAACCGCTACCGGGCCGACGTGGTGGAGCAGGTCGACGTGCTCGACATCGACAACACGGCGGTGCGGGAGGCCCAGATCCGCCGGCTGGAGCAGGTGCGCTCCACCCGGGACGAGGCGGCCTGCCGGGCCGCCCTGGCCGCCCTCACCGAGGCGGCCCGGGGCACCGGCAACCTGCTGGCCGCCACCGTCGACGCCGCCCGGGCCCGGGCCACCGTGGGCGAGATGTCGCTGGCCCTGGAGGAGGTGTTCGGCCGCTACCAGGCCGAGACCCGTACCATCAGCGGGGTGTACGGCGCCGCGTATGAGGGAGACGAAGACTTCGCCGCCATCGTGGCCCAGGTGGAGGCGTTCGCCGCCGACGCCGGCCGGCGGCCCCGGATGCTGGTGGCCAAGATGGGCCAGGACGGCCACGACCGGGGGGCCAAGGTGATCGCCACCGCCTTCGCCGACCTCGGCTTCGACGTCGACATCGGCCCCCTGTTCCAGACGCCGGCCGAGGTGGCCCGCGACGCCGTCGACAACGACGTCCACGTGGTGGGCGTGTCGTCCCAGGCGGCGGGGCACAAGACGCTGGTGCCGGAGCTGATCGCCGAGCTGCGCAAGGCCGGAGCCGACGACGTGGTCGTGGTGGTGGGCGGCGTGATCCCGCCCCAGGATTACGACATGCTGCGGGAGGCCGGCGTGGCGGCCGTGTTCGGCCCCGGAACGAAGATCCCGGCGGCGGCGGCCGAGGTGCTCGGGCTGCTCCGCCGTTCATGACGGGCGGCGCTCCCGCCAGCACCACCGGTACGGGCGGTCCGGTGGCCGACATCGATGCCTGGGCCGACCAGATCCGCCGGGGTGACCGGCGGAGCCTGGCCCGGGCCATCACCGCCATCGAGTCGACCCGGGCCGACCACCGCCGCACGGCGGCGACCCTGCTCGACGCCCTGTTACCCCACACCGGGGGCGCCGTTCGCCTCGGCATCACCGGCACCCCCGGGGTGGGCAAGTCGACCATGATCGACACGCTCGGCTGCAACCTGATCGACGCCGGGCACCGGGTGGCGGTGCTGGCGGTCGACCCGTCGTCCAACCGCACCGGCGGCTCGATCCTGGGCGACAAGACCCGCATGGCTTCCCTCGTGCTGCGGGCCGAGGCCTTCATCCGCCCGTCACCGTCGGGGGGTCTCACCGGTGGGGTGGCCCGCCGGACCCGCGACGTGCTGCTGGCGTGCGAGGCCGCCGGGTTCGACGTGGTGATCGTGGAGACCATGGGGGTGGGCCAGGCCGAGACGGCGGTGGCCGAGATCTGCGACCTGTTCCTCCTGCTGGTGGCCCCGGGCGGAGGCGACGATCTGCAGGGCATCAAGCGGGGCGTCATGGAGCTGGCCGACGTGGTGGCGGTCAACAAGGCCGACGGCCCGCTGGCCGCTCCCGCCCGCCACACCGCCGCCGACTACCGCCACGCCCTGCACATGGTGCGACCCAAATGGGCCGGGATCACCACGCCGGTGCTCACCTGCTCGGCCCTGGCCGGCGAGGGGCTCGACGAGCTGTGGGCCACCGTGGTGGACATGCACGGCCAGCTGGCGGCAGCCGGCCACCTGGCGGCGCTGCGGGCCGGCCAGGCCGTGGCCCAGCTCAACGCCGAGTTCGGCCACCTGCTGCACGAGCGGCTCAACCGGTCACCGGAGCTGACGGCGTTGCGCCGCCAGCTCGACGCCGACGTGCGGTCCGGGGTCCGCTCCCCCGCCTCGGCCGCCACCGAGCTGGTCGACGCCGCCTGGCCCGAACCCTGAACCCCGCCAAATTAGGAGCCTGAGCGGCGCTCAGCGCCGCTCAAGCTCCTAATTTCCCCCTGCCAGGGGGCTCCGACCGGCACGGCGACCGTAACAAGTACCCTTGGAGCGTGACTGCGCTCACCAACACCGAGCTGCCGCCGCTGCTGGAGAACGGCACCCGGCCCCCTGGCTTCTTCGCCCGGGTGGCCGACATCTGGGCCTACCGTGACCTGCTGGGCAACCTGGTGCGCCGCGAGCTCAAGGTCAAGTACAAGAACAGCGTGCTGGGCTTCGTGTGGACCCTGCTCAATCCGCTGCTCTACCTGGTGATCTTCACCGTGGTGTTCTCGGTCATCCTGAACAACCCGACACCTCGGTACGGCCTGCTCCTGCTGTCGGCCCTCCTGGCCTTCAACCTGTTCTCGGTGGGCCTCACCGCCGCCACCACCTCGATCACGGCCAACGGCCCGCTGGTGCAGAAGGTGTGGTTCCCCCGCGAGATCCTGCCCCTGGCCGCCATCGGGGCCAACCTGATCACGTTCTTCTTCCAGATGACCATCCTGGTCGTGGGTCTGGTCATCTTCCGCCAGCCCCCGGAGTGGAGCATGTTGTGGCTGTTGCCACCGGCCCTGGTGCTCACCCTGCTGATCGGGGCCGGGCTGGGGTTGATGTTGTCGGCCCTCAACGTCTACTTCCGCGACGTCCAGCACTTCCTGGAGCTGGGCCTGCTCACCTGGTTCTGGCTGACGCCCGTGGTCTACCCGTTCCACCTGGTGGCCGTGGCCCTGAACGGCCGGTTCGGCGACGGTGCGGAGCGGCTGGCCATGCTCAACCCGATGATCCCGATCATCATCACCTTCCAGCGCGTGCTCTACAACCCCACGAACTTCAACGCTCCCGACCAACAGGAGCAGTTCACCGAGATGATCCACCGCTCCAACCTCTGGTACGTCGAGAACCTGGGGATCTCGGCGCTGTTCGCGCTGATCTTCGTGTGGGGCGGCTACAAGGTGTTCAGCCGGCTCGAAGGCAACCTGGGCGAGGAGCTCTGATGTTCACCAGCAGCGGGGGCGGTGCCGTGAGCCAGGCCCCGAGCCAGGACGGGCGACGGCGGGCCGACCCGTCCTCGACGGTGGCCATCGAGGTGTCGAACATCTCGAAGCGGTTCCGCAAGCACTCCGAGCCGGCCAAGACGCTCAAGGAGCGGGTGCTCACCCTGCGCCAGTCCACCGTCTCGGAGTTCCACGCCCTGCGAGACGTCGACTTCAACGTGAACGTGGGCGAGACGTTCGGCATCCTCGGTCACAACGGGTCGGGCAAGAGCACGCTGCTCAAGTGCATCGCCGGCACGATCCGGCCGTCGGCCGGCGTGATCCGGGTGCGGGGCCGGCTGTCGGCCCTGCTGGAGCTGGGCGCCGGCTTCCACCCCGACCTCACCGGGCGGGAGAACATCTTCCTCAATGGCTCCATCCTCGGGTTCTCCAAGGAGC
The DNA here is from genome assembly GCA_041394285.1 of Acidimicrobiales bacterium. Classification (GTDB taxonomy): domain Bacteria; phylum Actinomycetota; class Acidimicrobiia; order Acidimicrobiales; family SZUA-35; genus CADEDH01. Next base: position 161,156 of record JAWKIL010000006.1, read on the forward strand.
ACATCGAGTCGATCTTCGACGAGATCGTGGACTTCTCCGGCCTGGAGGAGTTCATCGACACCCAGGTCAAGCACTACAGCTCCGGCATGTACGCCCGGCTCGGGTTCGCCGTTGCCGTGAACCTGGAGCCCGACGTGCTACTGATCGACGAGGTGCTGGCGGTGGGTGACGAGGCCTTCCAGCGCAAGTGCATCGAGCGGGTCCGGGGCTTCCAGGCCGCCGGGCGCACGATCTGCCTGGTCACCCACGCCCCCGACATGGTCCGGTTCCTGTGCGACCGGGCCGTCGTGCTCGACCACGGCAGCCTGATCCACGTGGGCGACGTGAACGACGCCGTCACCATCTACCGGCGGTCGCTGGCGGCCCAGGGCCACGAGGTGCCGGCCGACGACCAGGACATGCTCGACAAGATCGCCACCTCAGGCCCGACCTCGCCGGTGCGCCTGGTGCGGACCTGGGTGGAGCCGCCAGCCGGGGGTGTGGCCCACCGCCCGGGCGACCGGGTGGTGATCGGGGTCGAGTACGAAGCCGAACCGGGCATGACCGTGCGGGCCCGTATGGCCGTCCACACCCACGACGGCGTGCAGATGGCCAACGTCTCCACCTACGACATCGCCGGGGCCGACCTCAAGGCCGACCGGCACCTCAACCAGGCCCGGATCATCATCGAGGACATCCCGTTCATGGACGGCCACTACCTGGTGACGATGGTGCTCCAGCAGCCGGACGAGACCCGGGAGTACGACCGGTCGGACCAGGCCGCCACCTTCGACGTGAACAGCGGCGGTCCCGTGCTCGGCCGCGTCGCCCTGCGCTTCGGCCTGGAGACCGGCCCCACCGACGCCGTGACGGTTCTCAGCTGAGCGACCCCCCACCTCCGGGCCGAGGCGACGATTCGTCGCCGCGGTCCCCGGCCGCGCCCCGGCCCGCCCGCCGCACGATTCGACACGTGACAGAAAGGCATCACCCATGAGAACCGGAACGCGCACCCCGATGCGAGCGGGGGGTTCCTCGTGACCGGAGTTCCGTACCTGGCCCTGCTGTCGGCGCTGGCCGCCCTGGCGGTGGCGCTCGCCTTCTACCGCCAGGTGGGGCGGTCCAGCCCGGGCGACGAGCGGATGGTCTACCTCATGGGTGAGATCCAGCAGGGAGCTCGAGCCTTCCTGCATCAGGAGTACACCTGGGTGTCGGTGTTCGTGGCGGTGATGGCGGTCCTGGTGGGGATCTTCGTGAGCCCGTGGGGCACGCTGAGCTACCTCCTCGGGGCCGTCCTGTCCGCTGCCGCCGGGTACGCCGGGATGACCGTGGCCACCATGGCCAACGCCCGTACGGCCGAGGCGGCCAAGGACGGCGCTCAGCACGCCCTGCCCCTGGCCTTCCGGGGCGGTGCCGTCATGGGCTTCGCCGTCGCCGGCCTGGCGCTGGCCGGCCTCAGCCTGGTCTACCTCGTGTTCGTGGCGTGGCTCGCTGTAGCCGACGCCTTCCAGGTGCTCACCGCCTTCGGGCTCGGCGGGTCGTCCATCGCCCTGTTCGCCCGGGTCGGTGGCGGGATCTACACCAAAGCGGCCGACGTCGGGGCCGACCTGGTCGGCAAGGTGGAAGCGGGGATCCCCGAAGACGATCCCCGCAACCCGGCCACGATCGCCGACAACGTCGGTGACAACGTGGGCGACGTGGCCGGCATGGGCGCCGACCTGTTCGAGAGCTACGCCGGGGCCATCATCGCCCCGATCTCCCTCACCGCCTTCACCCTGGGCCTCGTGGCCGATCAGGCCAGCACCGAGATCGTGGTCTCGCTGCTCATGTTCCCCCTGGCCATCGCGTTCATCGGCATGCTCGGGTCGCTCGCCGGGGCTTTCGCCGTGCACAGCGGCCGCTCTCTGCAGCCCCACCAGCTGGCCGCCGCCCTCCACCGGGGCACCAACCTGGCCATGGCCATCACCGCGGTGGGCACCATCGCCGCCAGCTACTGGCTGTTCGGCGGCGACAGCTTCGGCAACCCCCTGGGCCTGGGTGTGTCGGTGATCGGCGGCCTCGTGGTGGGATGGGCCATCGGCAAGATCGCCGAGTTGTGGACGAGCGACCAGTACCGCCCCGTCCGCAAGATCGCCCGCCAGGCCGAGACCGGGCCGGCCACCACCATCCTGGCCGGCATCTCGGCCGGCATGATGTCGGTGGCGGCGTCCGTCGTGCTCATCGTGGCCGGCGTTCTCCTCGCCTACTGGGGCGGCCAGATGACGATCGACGCCAACGCCGCCTTCCTCGCCACCGCCGACGGCGAGCAGTTCGGAGGGATCTACGGGATCGCCGTCGCCGCCGTGGGGATGCTGGCCACCACCGGGGTGGTGGTATCGGTCGACGCCTATGGCCCGATCGCCGACAACGCCGGCGGCATCGCCGAGATGGCCGAGCTCGGCCCCGAGGTGCGGGAGGTCACCGACGCCCTCGACTCGCTGGGCAACACCACCGCCGCCGTGGCCAAGGGGTTCGCCGTCGGGTCGGCCGCACTCACCGCCCTGGCCCTGTTCAAGAGCTTCGAGATGGCCGTTGCCGCCGCCGCCCGCACCGCCGGCAAGACCGTCGAGCTGTCGCTCGACGTGGGGCGGGTCGAGGTGTTCGCCGGGCTGTTCCTGGGCGTGATGCTGCCGTTCCTGTTCGCTTCCCTCACCATCGACGCCGTGGGGCGGGCGGCGCAGAAGATGATCGAGGAGGTGCGTCGCCAGTTCCGGGAGATCCCCGGGCTCCGCGAGGGCCAGGCCGGCGTCCACCCCGACTCGGCCCGCTGCGTGGCCATCTCCACCCAGGCCTCGCTGCGGGAGATGCTGCTGCCCGGTGCTCTGGCCGTGCTGGTGCCGCTGGTGCTGGGCTTCGTCAACCTCAACACCCTGGCCGGATTCCTGGCCGGTGCGCTCGTCTCCGGCTTCGCTCTGGCCATCTACATGGCCAACGCCGGCGGAGCGTGGGACAACGCCAAGAAGTACATCGAGGCCGGCCACCACGGCGGCAAGGGTTCGGAGCCCCACAAGGCGGCCGTGGTCGGCGACACCGTCGGCGACCCCTTCAAGGACACGGCGGGGCCGTCGATGAACATCCTCATCAAGGTGATGACGATCGTCAGCCTCGTCTTCGCCTCGGCCTTCGTCAGCGCGGCATGACCGGCGGGGCCGGCCTGACCGGCCGGCCCCATCGGACGCTCAGCTGAACAGGAGCTTGGCCAGCACGGCGGCGGCCTGGGAGAAGGAGTTGGCCCGGGCGTAGGCCTGGGCCCCTTCGGCCAGCGCCGCCCGCCGGGTGTCATCGGTGAGCAGGTTCACCAGCACCTCACCCAGCTCGAAGCCGGAGGCGGCGCAGTCGATCTTCACCACGGCGTCGTCGGGCAGCTCGGTCATCGCTCCCAGATCGGTCACGACGGTGGGCACACCCAGCGCCAGCAGCTCCGCCACCGCCGCCGAGGACTCGGCGTTGGTCACCGCCCGCAGCTGCACCGCCACCGCCGCCGAGCGCTGGGCCTGGAAGAAGGCTTCGTCGTCGAGGTGATCGGTGAACTCCACGTGCTGGTCGACCCCCAGGTCGGCGGCCTGGGCCAGCAGGTCCCGCCGGTGGTGGTCCTCCACCTCGCCCACGAACCGCAGGACGGCACCGGGCACGGCGGACACCACCGTGGGCAGTGCCGCCACCAGCAGGTCGGGCTGTTTCACCGGCGACACGATCCCGAACGAGGCGATGACCGCCTCCCGCCCGGCCCGCAGCGGCAGCTCCTCCAGCTCGACGTCGTTGGGGACGGTCGGGCACGGCAGGGGGTAGGCCACCTGGGGCTGGATCCCGGCGTCGAGGCCCACCACATCGGCGGCGAACGACGAATGGACCAGCACCTGCTGGGCCTGCGTCGCCACCTCCCGGGTGAGCCAGATCCCGAACCGGTTGGCCACATCGGGCGGGATCGATGCCATCTCCTCCACCGCCGGCCGGTAACGCCCCGGGTACAGATCGGCCAGGGTCGCCCCCACCGAGCGTTCGATGAGGCGGTCGGGCGCCAGGCGGTGGACCTCGGAGTACAGGCCGGTCAGCCGGGCGTCGTGCAGCAGCACCCACCCCGGGTGGCTGCGCAGGGTGTCGAGCATCTCCACGTGGAAGCGGCTGTTCCCCATGAAATACAGGATGCGGTCGAAGGCGCCGCCGGACCGGATGGTGGGCTCGAGATGGTTCAGCGGTGCCACCGCCACCCCTTCGGGGGCCTCCACCTCACCGGCGTCGGGGTCGACGAACACGGTGACGTCGCAGTGGTGGCGCAGGGCTTCCAGCAGCCGGTAGGCATAGGTGGCGATCCCCGAGTGCTGGGGCGGGAGGGGGGTGACCAGGGCCAGGCGGGGAAGGGCCGGCACCCGCTCCACTCCCCGGCGCCGGTTCTCCGGGGCCAGCGCAGCCACGGCCTCGGCGGTGCGCTGGGCGGCCAGGTCCCAGGTGAACGGGGGCAGCTCCTGGTTGCGGAGCCGGGTGAGCAGGTCGGTATCGCCCAGCGTGCGGGCCAGAGCGTCGGCCACGGCCTCGGTGGCGTGGGGATCGAACCGGGCCTCGGGCCAGGTCTGGACCTCCTTGAGCGACGACGAGTCGGCACAGATCACCGGCGCCCCGCACTGCATGGCTTCCAGCACCGGGAGACCGAACCCCTCGTAGATCGAGGGGAAGATCACCAGCTCGGCCCCCTGGTAGAGGCGGCAGAGGGTCTCGTCGTCGACGAAGCCGGTGGCCAGCACCTCGCCCGGGATCCCCTCCTCGGCCTGCACCCGGTCGAGCAGCTGGCGGGCGTAGTCGTCGATGCGGCAGACGAGCACCAGCTGGTGGCGGGCCCTCACCTCGGGGGCCAGGCGGGCGTGGGCGGCGATCGTGCGTTCGATGTTCTTGCGACGCTCGATCCCCGACGGGAACAGGATGTACCCGGGCCGCAGGCCCGGCACCTCGTTGCGCTCCACCAGGCGGGCGGCCACATCGGTGTGGGGCACGCCGGGCCGCCGGAACCGGGCATCGGCTCCGGCACCGATCATGGTGATCCGCTCCGGGTCGACCCCGAGCAGGGAGACGGCGTCGTCGGCCGAGGCCTGGGAGATGGCGAGGAGGTGGTCGACGCTGGTGAGCGAGGCGGCCCGGCTGAGGTAGTGATGGCGGACGTCGGCCCGCTGCAGATACCAGTCGGCGAACTTCGCCGGGATCAGGTCGTACAGGATGGCGGCGGTGGCCCAGCGCGGCGTGCGGGCCCACGGGGGCAGCACCCGGTCGATCGACTCGTCCATCTCGAACAGCGAGCCGGCGATGAACACGCCGCCGGCGCTGGGACGGCGGTGGGGGTCGTCGCCCTCGTAGCGCACCAGCTTGCCGGTGGCGATCAGCGGCTCGGCCCCCGTGGGCAGCGGCAGCCGGGGATCGACCAGGTACTGGGTGACGAGCGACGGGTTCGTGCGCTCCAGAGCCAGGGCCAGGTGGAGCACATACCGGGCGATGCCCCGCTCGCCGTGATCACGGCTCTGGAACCCGATGAGGTCGTAGATGACGTTCACGCTGCGGTCTCCGATCGGCTGGCCACGATCATCACCACCCGGCCGGGGCCGGGTGGGTCGATCAGCTCGGTGGCCTCCAGCTCCCAGGTGACGTCGTCGACCCGGCGGCCCACGGCGGCGTAGTGGATCCGCCACCCGTCCAGCAGTCGCATCACACCCTCCCGGTCGTACGTCCGTTCCAGGTCGTTCACCGCTGCCGGGCCGTACGGGGTGGTGAGCACGAGCCGACCACCCGACCCGAGCATGCGGGCCACCTGGTGCATGGCCGCCACATCGGCGCCGCTACCGGTCTCGTTGCCGGCGCTGCTGTCACCGCCGCCGGGGTAGTGGCCGAGGCCGAAGTGCTCGATCGCCGACAGCAGGACCACGGCGTCGAACGGCGCCTCGGGAGCGAGCGTCCCGACCGGGCCCTCGTGCACCGTGAGGTTGGGATGCCGGAACGGGTAGCCCTGGGGCTCGGCCACCGTCACCCGGTAGCCGAGCGAAGCCAGCGACAGGGCCACCGTGCTCTCGGCCCCGCCCACGTCGAGCACGCGGGTGCCGGGGGCCAGGTCGCCCAGGGCGGCGAACACGAAGGGCTGTTCGAGGATGCGCTCGTTGACCGATCCGAGCCGGGCCCCACCCTCCTGCCACTCCACCGTGACGGGCGTGTTGATCCAGAGGCCGGCGTCGGCCAGTGGGCCCTGGTGGGAGGCGGCATAGTTGAGGAAGGCGCCGGCTCCGGCGTCGATGGCGTCGAGCCGGGCGCCGGTTAACTCCCGCAACCGGACCGACGGCGCCACCTGGGCGATGCGCTCCACGATGTCCTTGCGGGCGAAGCCGATCTCGCTCCGCACGGCGCTCAGCTCGGCGGCCAGCGCATCGGCCTCAGCCTGCACCTGGCGCACGGTCTGCTCCATGGCCATCAGGCGGGCCCCCTGGAGGGCGAGCTGGTCGGAGATGGCGTTGTGGCTGGAGACCAGGGTGCCCGACACCTGGTCCATACGGAAGTCCATGTGGTTGAACTTGCCGACCATCTCGTGGTTCACGGCGTGGATCAGGTTCTCGAGCCCCGACCGGTAGCGGCGGACCACTCGGCGAACAGGACCTCTGACCGGTCGGGCGGCCCGGCGGAGAATGTTCATGGATCCAATCATGGCGCGTGGGGCCCCCTATCAGGCGCGCACACCGATGGGTTTGTTCTCACGCACCGTGGCGGCAGCAGGGTCAATCCTGGTGCTGCGTGTGGTCGTTGCGCCGGGCCGCTTCGAGCTCCGTGACCGCCTCCACGGTCGCCCTCTGCAGGGCCTCCAGATGGGTGACGATCGGCTGCAGCTCCCAGTTCAGCACCCGGCGGATGAGCCGCTTCACCTGGCTCACCCCGGGCCGGGCCGACACCGTCTCGGGCCGCAGCACCGAACCCAGGGCCAGCAGGGGATCCACCGGCGAGGCGCCGCCGGCTTCGGCGCCGGCGGCCGGGTTGGGACCGCCCAGATGGCGGCTGCGGACGCGGCGCCGGATCTGCGCCTCCACCTCGTCGCGACGGGGGTGCTCGACGTCGATCGCCCACTCCTCCACCGGCTCGGGAGACGGGCGTTCGCCCCCGGCAGCGGGTAGCCGGTCGGCCGTGGTCTGGGCCCGCTCCTTCATCGCCTGCACCAGTGACTCCACGTCACCGAAGAACAGGGTGCCCGGAGGCGCCTGGTCACCGATGCCGCCCACGTCGGTGGCGATCACGGGCCGGCTGTAGAGCTTGGCCCGTTCCAGCACACCCGACGACCAGATCTCCCGGTAGGGCAGCACGATCGTGTCGGCGGCCACGATCCAGCGGTCGAACTCCTCGTCACTCACGTACTTGTTGTGGAGGTGGGCACCGGTGGTGACGCGGCACAGCAGCTCGAGGCGGCGGGCGTAGGCCAGCAGGTCGGGATGGTCGACCCGGACCGAGCCGACCACGTGGAGTGACGCCTGGCCGGCCAGGCCGGCCTTGGCGAAGGCGTCGACGGCCAGGTCGTATCCCTTGTGCTCTTGAAGGAAGCCGATGGCCAGGAACACGTGCTCGGTCTGGTCGAGACCGAGCTCGGCCCGGGCCGTGTCCCGCGAGACCTGGGTGGCGGCAGTGAAGCTGGCGCCGTGGTCTACCAGGGTCACCACACCGGGGTCGAGCCCCACCGCCTCGCTCAGCTGGTCGACCTCCCGCTGGGTGTGGACGGTGACGGCGTCGGCCGCCCGCAGCGTGAGGTGGGCCAGGCGCCGCTCGGCCGGGTTGCGGGCCAGGGGCCCGTACTCGATCTCGTGCAGGCGGATCTCGAGGCGGGTTCGGGCCGCCACCAGCCGCAGGCCGGCCCAGACGGCCACCCGCTCCGCCGGCCCCCGGCACGCCCCGAACAGCATCTCGGGGGAGAACTGGAGCACGATCCGCTCGTACCGGCCGGCCCGACGGGCCAGGGCCGCCATGCCCCGGGGGCCGCCCAGCCACAGATGGTGCTGGGCCGCCGAGGGCAGGGGCGACAGCACCTCGACGTCGACCCCCTCGGCCCGCAGCCGGCGCACCTCCTGCACGGCGTAGGCGGCGATGCCGTCCCGGTACGGGGCGTACGGTGTGACCATCAGGATCGTCACGAGCGGTCTCCTCCCTGTGCCGGCCCGTCGCCGGTGACCGAAGCGGAGGCCCCCACGCCGGCAGGGGTCGGACCGGGCAGCCAGGCGTCGAGCGTGGCCTCCATCCGGTCGAGCACCACCGGCCACTGGTAGTGCTGCTCCACGTAGGCCCGGCCCGGGCGGGCCAGGGCGGCGGCGGCATCGGGCCGGTCGGCCACGAACCGCAGGGTCTCGGTGAGCTCGGCCTGACTGCGGTAGACGAGCCCGGCGCCCGACCGCTCGACATGCCAGCGGACCACGGCCGACTGGGCGTTCGCCACCACCAGGGTGCCGGCGCACCAGGCTTCGAGCACGGTGCGGGAGAACGACTCCATCACGCTCGGCTGCACGTAGGCCACGGCGGCGGCCATCGCGTTGTTGCGGGTCTCGTCGCTCACGAAACCGAGGTCGATCACCTTGTCGGCGATGTCGGCCGGGGCGTCGACGGCGCCCACCCCGGACGTGACGAGCAGCAGGTCGACCGGATACTGGCGCACCAGGTCTCCGTAGGCGGCCAGCAGATCGCTCCAGCCCTTGCCCCACTCCCGGCGCCCGGCGTAGTAGACGAAAGGCCGGGTGATGCCGGTGTCGGACCGGAACCGGTCGGGCTGGTAGGACCCGGGGATGTCGATGCCGGACCCGATCACGGCGTGACGGGCGGGCACGTCGAGCAGCCGGCGGGCCAGGTCCGCCTCGGGCTCGGTGAGGAACCACACCCCGCGGGCCCCGCCCATGAGAGGGCGGAAGATGTCGAGGCGGGCGGTGGGCTCGTCGTGGAGGCAGGGCATGAGGATCGTGCGGCCGGGCACGATCTGGCCCACGGCATAGGTGGTCCAGAACATGTAGGGGGCGAACACCAGGGCCCGGTAGCCGGTGCCGTGGTCGAGCACGTGGTGCCACAGGTCGGGTACGCGCAGGCTGTCGTTCACCCACAGCTGCTGGTCCGACAGGCTGACCCGCTCGCCGTTGAGGATCCGGGCCCCGATCCGCTCCCGGTGGACGCCGCCGGTGTCGGTGCGGGTGGGGAACCGGCGCACCAGGACACCGCCGTCGTCGCTCTCCCCCGGCGGGAACTCGTTGGCCCACGTGTAGTGGTCTCGGGCGCAGGTGGTGAGGATCTCGACGGGATGGCCCCGGTCCCGCAGGCCCCGGGCCGCCTCGGCCAGCACGGCTTCGGCCCCGCCCACCACGCCCGGCCCGTAGCGGGGCGGCACGAAGGCGATCGTGCCCGGCGCCACCGGCGCCGTCACCGGCCGCCCTCTCCGAGGCCCTCGACCCCGAGGCCCTCGACCCCGAGGCCCTCGGCCCCCCGCAGCGTGGCCAGGTTGTCGCAGAACCAGGCGTAGGTCCGCTCGATGCCGGGCCGCAGGTCGATCTGGTGCTTCCACCCCAGCGCGTGGAGCTTGGACACGTCGAGCACCTTGCGGGCGATGCCGTCGGGCTTGGAGGCGTCGAACGCCAGCTTGGCCTCGGGGTACACGACGTCGCGGATCGTCTCGGCCAGCTCGGCGATCGTGAGATCGATGCCGGTGCCGACGTTGATGTGGCCCGACTCCTCGTAGTGGTCCATGAGGAACACGCAGGCGTCGGCCAGGTCGTCGACGTGGAGGAACTCCCGGCGCACCCGGCCCGAGCCCCACACCTCCACCTCGGCCTGGCCGGCCAGCCTGGCCGCATGGAACTTGCGCATGAGGGCCGGCAGCACATGGCTCGACTGGAGGTCGAAGTTGTCGTTGGGGCCGTAGAGGTTGGTGGGCATGGCCGACACGAAGTTGCAGCCGAACTGCTCCCGGTAGAACTGGCAGAGCTTGATACCGGCGATCTTGGCCAGCGCATAGCCCTCGTTGGTGGGCTCCAGGGGGCCGGTCAGCAGCGCCGACTCCTCGATGGGCTGCGGGGCGTTGCGGGGGTAGATGCACGAGCTGCCCAGGTACAGGAGCTTGCGGACCCCGACGGCCCGGGCCGCCTCCACCACGGTGGCGTGGATCATCATGTTGTCGTACAGGAACTCGGCCTGGCGGGTGGAGTTGGCCATGATGCCCCCGACCGTGCCGGCGGCCAGGTACACGTAGTGGGGGCGATGGGCCTCGAACCAGGCGCTCACGGCGGCCTGGTTACGGAGGTCGAGCTCGGCCCGGCCGGCCGTCAGGAGATTGCGGTAGCCCCCCTCGGCCAGCCGCCGGACCAGGGCCGATCCCACCAGGCCACGGTGGCCGGCCACGAAGATGGGGGCATCGAGCGGTACCGTCGCAGCGGCGGGCTCACCCGGGGCGGAGGGGGCGGGAGGGCTCACGGTCATACCCCTACGGTAGTGGCGCCCGCCGGGCACCCGACCCCGGGCCGGGCATGGGAAACACCCCCGGGTGAAACACCGATCGGGCCCGATCGTCGGCTAAGGTGAGCGCCGACGCTTGTTGCTCACACAACGAGCGTGGCGCGGCACCCCAATAGGATCTCCTCGTCGGTTCCGCCGGCTGACGTCGACGATCCCTCCCCGAGTGTGATCCTGCATGACCCGTAGCCGACAGCGCGCCGCCCGTCGTGACAATTCCCGCCGTCCCCGGCGGCCCAGCATCCCGGAGCCGGTCTGGACGCTCCGTCGCGGCACCGGGCTGCTCTCCCTCGACGTGTTCGGCGCCGCCCTCGACCGTTTGGTCCTGGTCCCGGCCGACATCCACGGTCTGGTGGCCGGCGAGCTGGCGGGGTCCGGCACCCCGTTGCCCGCCTCCTACCCGGACATCCGGCTGGCGGCCGAACGGCAGGCCTGGCGCCGGGCCCGGCGCTCGGGCCGGGCCTTCATCGGCCTGGCCGACATCGCCGACGAGCTGGTCGCCCTGTTGCCGTCCGATGGGAGCGATCCGCGGGGCCTGGGCCGCCTGGCGATCGCCCGGGAGGTGGCGCTGGAGCGCCGCCTCAGCCGCCCCAACCCCGAAGCGGTGGCGGCGGTGGCCGAGGCCCGGCGCCAGGGGGTGCCGGTGGCCTTCGTGGCCGACACCTACCTCCCCCGTGACCTGGTGGCCGCGCTCCTGCGATCGGCCGGGCTGCCGGCCGAGCTGGTGCTGGTGTCGTCCCACGAGGGGGCGACCAAGGACGGAGGCGATCTCTTCCGCCACCTGGCCGACCGGGCCGGGGTCCGCCTCGACCGGATCGTGCATCTCGGCCCCGATCCCGCCATCGACGTCGGCGGCCCCGCCCGCATGGGTATCGACGCCCGGCGGCTGGTGCCGGCTCACCGGTCCGTGGCGGCGGGCCTGGCCGGCGGGGTCGACGGGCCCAGCGCCCTCGATTCGGTCGCCCTGGCCCTGGCTGCCCGCCGGCTCGGTGCCGGCCGGGCCGGCGGGTCGTCGACGGTCGCCGGGACGCCGGCCGCACCGTCGCCCGAGGTCGGCTACGGGGTGGCCGGCCCGCTGTCGGTCGGTTTCGCCGCCTGGGTGGGGGCCCAGATCGACGACCAGCAGCCCGACCTCGTGCTGTTCGCCGATGCCGCTGCCCACCGCACACCGGCCCTGGTGCAGGAGTTGAGGCCCGACCTCCCGGCCGACCGGCTCCGCCCCCTGCCTGTGGTCAGCCCGGACAGCGTCGCCTGGCTGGTGGACCACGAGCTGGCTGGTACCGGGTGTCCTCCCGATCCCCGGGTGCTGGTGGTGGGCCTGGGCTGGCCCGACCCGGAGCACCGTCGGGTGAGCCGGGTGCTGGCCGGCGCCGGGGCCCGCACCGCCACCGTGGGCGGTGCCTATCTCGGGCTCGTCGAGCCGGCCGGAGAGCGGGAACGGGTCGAGACCTGGGCCTTCGGCCCCGGGCCGCCGCCGCCCCACGATCCGGCGCCCGTCGCAACAGCCGGGGCGCGGGACCTGCTGGCGGGGTTGATGGCGCCGCCGCAGGACTGCGGCGAGGTGGCCCGGGGCATCGACGACTTCACCCGGGACCTGTCCCCCTGGCTGAACGACGGCGGCGCCAGCCTCACCGCCGCCCTGGCCACCCCGGCGCTCAAGCTGGTCGAGCGTCAGGCCGAGCAGCCGGCGACCCCCGTCCCCGAGACCGACGCCCCACCCCCCGAACGCCGATCTCGTGTCCCCGGCCGTCACCGGTGACGGCCCGGGGCATCAGATCACGATCCCGCCGATCTCATGCCCCCAAACGCCACGGGTGACGCCCCGGGGCATCAGATCACGAGCCCGCCGATCTCATGCCCCCAAACGCCACGGGTGACGCCCCCGGGCATCAGATCAGGAGTTGGCGGCGATCTCGGCGGCCAGCGTCAGATCGCTGACGATGAGCAGCCGGTTGGCCAGGGCGTCGGTTCCGGCGCCCGGTGACCCGCCCACCACCTGCCCGAACAACGCAGCGGCCCGGGCCCGGCGGGATTCGAGCGACACGTAGAACCCGGCGGCCACATCGTCGGACCGGGCCTTGCGGGTGGCCAGGCGGTCCTGCCAGTAGCCCTGGCCGCCCGGGTCGGCCGGGCGACCCAGGATGTCGCGGTACAGGGCGCCCACGAACGCGCCGTCGGTGCCGCCGTTCCGCAGGTAGTACTCCCGAGAGCCGAAGAACAACACCCCCACCGCCTCCAGCTTCGTGCCCTTGCCCAACTGGGCCACCCAGTAGGCCCGGCCGTCGGGGTCGGCCGGGCGGCCCAGCGCCCGCTGATACAGGTCGTCGATCATGCGCCCGGCGAAGTAGTCGCTCTTCACCAGCTGGCTGGTGACCGAGAGCTTGTCGCCCCGGCGGACCCCGTCGTACCACCGGGTGAGCTCGGCGTCGGTGGCGCCCCGACCCACCAGGCGGTTGTAGGCGGTGTCGATCCACTGCCCGTCGGCGGTGGAGCGCAGGGAGGCGTCGGTGACGGGGCCGGGGGTGAACCAGTCGGACTTGAGCCCGAGCGCAGACCGCACGGTGCCCGCCGTCGCGTTCACCGTGCCCCCTTCGAAGGTCAGCTTGACCGCCGTGGCCCGGCCCCCGTCGGCCCCCTGGCCGGTGCGGGCCGTGACCTCCATGGCCAGCAGCTTCCCCTTCCCGTAGCGGGCCTCGAGGGTGGAGGCCAGCACCACCGTGGTCCAGTTGTGGTTGGGGTTGGCGGCGATGTCGTCCCCCTCGTCGACCACGGCCGGGAACGATCCGCCCACCGTCCACCCGCCGGTGGACGACGAGAACTCGGTGCGGGCCACCTTGCCCCCGCCGTCGATGCGGACGACGCCGGCCGTGGCCTGGATGGCGGCATCGGAGGTGACCTTGGTGGCGGCCCGGAACGTGCCGCCCCGCTCGGTGTAGACACCGTCGTAGACCTGGCACAGCACGGTGTCGCAGGTGTCGGCCCACGGTTGCTGGCGGCTGTCGCCGGCCATGGCGTAGGAGCGGGCGGCCACGGCCTGGGCCTGGAGGGCGGCGCCGGGCCAGGAGGCCGGCATCTCGTTGGGCACGACCCCCCGCAGATACTGCTCCACCGGCAAGGTGTTGACGCTGTACGCGGCGCCGTTGTTGATCACGGCCCGGATCTCCCCCTGGTACCAGGTGCGACCCGAGCCGCTGCAGGCGGCCAGCAGGCCGTCGGTGCCGCTGGCCGTGGTCTCGGCCACCACCCGCACCGTCGTCTGCCCCGTGATCCGCTCGGCCGCCGTCCACGGGCCATCGCAGCCCGGCGCCGTCTCCACCTGGAAGCCGTTCGACACCCACCGCAGCCGCACCGCGCCGGCGCCATGACGGCCCAGCTCGACGTGGTCCATGCTCCGCAGCGACATGGTTCCGCTGGCCAGGGCGACGGTGGTGGAGCGGCCCCGCATCCCCCGTAGCTCCACCCGGATCAGGTCCGGCTTCACCGGCCCGCTGGCCGGGGCCGGACCGGCGGTGGTACCGCCGTAGTAGTGGTCGAGGATCTGGGCCGAGCTCCAACCCCGGCTGGCGTACCCGTAGGCGCCGTACTGGCCGAGACCGCGCCCGTGACCCCACCCGTGGCCGGTGATCTGGATCGTGCGGGTGGTGGACGACTGGGCCCCCGCCGGCCCCACTTCCGCTCCGGGCATGCCCGCCAGGGCCAGGGCCAGGACGGCCAGCGCGGCGACACGAGCTCGGCGAATGTGGTGCGGGCCAGGGATCACGGGTAAGTCCTCGGGATAGACGGGGCAACCGGCCCCCCAACCCGCCTGGCCGGCAGTGCGGCTCGCGCTGAGCGCGTCACGCGTTCGCAACACTATCCAGCCGCAGCCGGATTTCCAGCGCGACCCCGAGGATCAGCCCCGGAGCAGGAACTCGTCGGACGACGCGAGGTCGGCGGCCAGCGCCACGTCGTCGGACCGCAGCAGCTGGTCGACCCAGAAGGCCAGGCCGGCCGGGTCGGCGTCCCGGCCCAGCACGAGCTGGTAGAGGTTCCCGACCCGGTCGGTACGGGACTCGACCGACTGGTAGAAGCCGTTGGCCACGTCGGGCGGGCGGGCCCCGGCCCGGGTCAGGCGCCCGGTCCAGTAGGCCAGCCCGCCGGCGTCGGCCTCCCGGTGGAGGATGGCCTGGTACAGGCGACGCACGTAGCCCTCGGTCGAGCCGGAGGCGGCCACGTACTCGGCCGACCCGTAGAAGTTCACCCCCAGCTGCTGGAGGCTGAGGCCGGCCCTGATCCGGCCCACCCAGTACGCCCGGCCGTCGGGGTCGGCGGGCCGCCCCAGCACGTCGGTGTAGAGCTCGTCGACCCGGGCCCCCACCCATTCGTCGGACCGGGCCAGCTCGTCGGCCAGCACACGCCGGGTGGCGCCGCCGTAGATGAGGCGGGCGTCCCACCAGTCGAGCTCGCCGGCGGCGGGCTCCCGCCCCAGGAACAGCCGGGAGGCCTTCAGCAACCACCGGGCATCGGCGGTGGCCAGCCAGGCCGGCGGCAACGAGACGGCGGAGACGGCGGCATCCACTGTGTCGGCCCGGGCCACGTCGGTGGAGGCCGGAAGCATCAGCCGCTCGCCCCCGAAGGGCCACAGCTGGCCGTCGTCGGTGACCACCCAGCCTCCCCGGCCGCTGGCCGAGGCGATCACGGCCCGGTAGGCCCGGCCGGCGGCCGGCCGCCCGGGCGCCGTGATCGACGCCGGCGGCGCCCCTCCGAACGCATGGAGCCGGCCGTCGGACGACAGCACCCAACCGCTGTCGGCGCTGAGCCGCACGGCGACGTCGACGGCGGCGACGGCCGCCGCCAGCTGGCGCTCGGGGGCGGCCCCCACCGGGCGGAGGCGGCCGTTGCTCTCCAGCAGATAGCCGTCGCCCGAGGCCGTCAGGTCGCCCCGCATGATGGGCAGACCGGTGGTGCCGCCCACCACCCGGTCGCCGGCCCCGGCGAACCCGTGCACCCCGGCCTGGGCCGTGATGACCCAGCCCCCGGTGGAACCGGCCACCACGTCGACCGCCGTCTCCCCCGGGGCGGGCAGGCCCGCCACCGGCGTGGCCCCACCGTAGGGCTGCACCACGCCGTCGGCGTGGAGGATCCAGCCCTGGGTGCCGCCACCGGACCCGGCGGCCGACACGGCCACCGGTGGCGGCGAGGGCAGGGGTTCGAGGCCGGGAGACTCGGGGGCCTCACCGGCACCGGGCAGGGCGACGGAGCCGGCGGCCCGCACCCCTCCCCGGCGGTTGACGGTGACGGCACCCGATCCCCGGTCGAAGGGGGCCCAGCTGGCGAACACCGGCGGCTCGTCGGCCGGGCGGGTGGCGGTGAGCGTGGCCGGCAGTGCCTTCATCAGCTCGTAGCCGTAGTCGCCGGGGCACGACGTGAGGCCGAGGTCGCGATGGCCCATGATCGTCGGCACCAGGTGCCACCGGTTGCTGGTGAGCTTCTGGGGGCCGTCGGCGGACCGGTTCTTCAGCCAGGTCACCCCGTTGGGGTCAACGCCGTAGAGGCTCAGTTTCCACGCCGCCAGCTGGGCCACGGCGGCAGAGGTGGCGTCGCTGGGGCGGGCCACGGCCGGGCTGGCCCCGGGCTGGTGCTGGCCGAGGAGCGCGATGCCGACGGTGGAGGAGTTGAAACCCTTGGTGTGACCGCCGATCACGGCCCGGTCGGCGTCGCCCGAACGGCCCTGCCAGATCGTGCCGAACCGGTCGACGAGGAAGTTGTAGCCCACGTCGCACCACCCGTTGATCCGCACGTGGGCGTAATAGACGGCCCGGATCAGGTCGTCGACCTGGTCGGCCGAGTAGTCGTTGGCGGTGACCGTGTGGTGGACGACGGCCGCCTGGATGCGGTCGGAGTAGTCGGGGCCGCCCTGGCAGCCGGCGTTGGCCGTGGCCCACCCCTCGGTGGCCCACGCCGAGCGGGGCATGATGGCGGGCTTCTGGGTCGACCCGGCGGCCACCTGCAGGCCGCGGACGACGGCCCCGGTCCCGTTGGCCACAGCGGCCCCGGTGCCAGCGGCGGCGTCGGCCACGTCGGGCCCGCCGGGAGTGTCGGCCAGGAACGTCACGGTCAGCTCGTCGCCGACGCCCGAGAGCCGCACCACCTCCACCCGCTGGGCCCCCTCGGGCACCCGGACCGGTCCCAGGGCCACCCTGGAGGGGGTGGGGCCTTCGGCCCGGGGATCGGCGGCCGCTCCCGGCCCGGCGGCGGGGCCGGCCGCCGGCTCGTCGGGGGCGTCGCCCGTCTCCGCGTCCAGCGTCAGCCACGGACCCCAGCCGGCTGCGGTGGCGAAACGCACGGCGTAGGTGTTGCCGGGCGGGACGGCGGCCAGGAAGGTGTCGCCGTCGGCCGGCAGGTCGAGCTGGCGCCCGGGCCCCCGGATCTCGGATCCGGGACCGCCCACGGTGATGGTGAGGCGGAGCGGGACCTCGGTGACCCCGCCCGGGAGGCGCCGGGACGGGGTGTCGGGGGTGTGGGCGTCGGCGAGCGCGACCAGACCGATGAGGGCGGCGAAGCTCCACGTCAGCGCGACGAGGAACCTCAGCTTGGGGAGGGCGGCGGACCCCGCGAGCTCAGGAATGGGTCAACAGTACCGGCGGCCCCGGAGGGCGTCGGTGGACCCGGGGCGCTTCTGCCCACGCCCCGGGTCGGTCAACCAACGTGGGGCATGCAGAGCCCTTCGAGCTCCACCACCTGGATCTTGTCCCGGTTCTCGTAGGTGACCTGGTTCGACGGGTCGACCGGGATCTTGTACTCCCGGAAGCTCATCTCCAGGGCGTCGAAGGCGATCAGCCGGCCCCGCAGGGAATCACCGAGCCCCAGGATCAGCTTGATGGCCTCCAGCGCCTGGATCGAGCCCACGATGCCGGGCAGCACGCCGAGCACGCCGGCCTCGGCGCAGCTGGGGGCGAGCTCGGCCGGCGGCGGCTCGGGCAGCAGATCCCGGTAGGTGGGGCCCTGGTGGGGATCGAACACCGTGATCTGGCCCTCGAAGCGGAAGATCGAGCCGTGGACCACGGGGATCCCGAGCTTCACCGAGGCGTCGTTGAGCAGGTAGCGGCTGGGGAAGTTGTCGGCCCCGTCGATCACGACGTCGAACCCGGCCAGGATGTCCATGATGTTGTCGGCCCCGAGACGGGTGTCGAAGGTGATCACATCGAGGTCGGGGTTCATGGCGGTGAGGGTCTTCTTGGCCGAGTCGACCTTGCGCTCCCCCACCCGGTCCAGGTTGTGCAGGATCTGGCGCTGGAGGTTCGACTCGTCGACCACGTCCATGTCGATGATCCCGATCGTGCCCACGCCGGCGGCGGCCAGGTAGAGCGCGGCCGGCGAGCCGAGGCCGCCGGCGCCGAGCAGCAGCACCCGGGCGTCGAGCAGCTTGCGCTGCCCGTCCTCACCCACCTCGGGCAGCAGCAGGTGACGGCTGTAGCGGTTGCGCTGGTCGGCTGTGAGGGTCTGGGGAACGGCCCAGTCACGCCCCTCGTCCTTCCACCGGTTGAACCCGCCGTCCATCGAGATCACGTCGCTGTAGCCCAGCTCGGACAGCGTCTTGGCGGCGAAGGCGGAGCGGACGCCGCCGGCGCACATCACCACGATCGGGGTCGACTTGTCGGGGATCCGGTTCTCGACCTGGGCCTCCAGGTTGCCCCGCACGATCTGGACCGAACCGGGCACGGCGCCCTGGGCCACCTCGTCGGGCTCCCGCACGTCGAGCAGCACGGCGCCGGCGGCCCGGGCCGCCTCGGCCCCGGCGGGGTCGGTCTCGCGGATGGCGGCCTTCGTGGCCGTGAGGAGATCTCGGAACGTCGGCATCAGCACAAACCTCTCAGGGGGATCACTGCAGGAAACACTATGGCGTTGCCCGACATTCCTGATCCAGTTGATCGGTAATAGGATCGGTGCTGGACGGGGCCGTACCTTCGCCTGGGTCGCCTGAGGCGACCTAACAGATGGCGGGCAGGAGGTCGCTGAGCGAGCCCCGCACCACCACGTCGGCCAGGTGGTCCATCTCGGTGGGGCTGCCGTTGACGATCACCACCGCCGCCCCCCGGGACTTCGCCACCGGCACCACGTTGGCGATCGGGTACACGGCCAGCGTGGTCCCCACCGCCAGGAGGAGATCGCAGGTCTCGGCCGCCGCCTGGGCCCGCACCAGATCGTCGTAGACCAGATCCTGCCCGAAGCTGATGGTGGCCGACTTCAGGATGCCGCCGCACACCGGGCACGGCGGGTCGTCCTCGCCGAGGCGCACCCGGTTGAGGGCCTCCTGCATGGGCACGGCGTACTCGCAGCCGGGAGCCATGCACACCACCTCGCGGAGCGTGCCGTGGATCTCGACGATCCGCTCCGGATCGGCGCCGGCGGCGTGGTGGAGGCCGTCCACGTTCTGGGTGATCAGCAGGTGCAGCTTGCGTCGCGTCTCGAGCCGGGTGAGGGCGAAGTGGCCCCGGTTGGGCTCGGCCGCCCACACCGGCGAGTCGAGCCGTTCCCGCCAGGAGCGGCGGCGCACCTCGGGGTCGGCCATGTAGTTCTGCAGGGTGGCCCGCTTCTCGGCCTCGGGGTTCTTGGTCCACACCCCCTGGGGCCCCCGGAAGTCGGGAATGCGGGAGTCGGTCGAGATGCCGGCACCGGTGAGCACAACCACCCGGGAGGCCCGGGTCACGAGGTCGGCCGCCCGGTCCACCGCCTCGTCCTGGCTGGCCGGACGGCCGTCGACCCGGCTGTCCCGCTCGTGGTGCCCGTTGTCGTCGCTGGTAGCAGCCCCGTCACTCACACCGTCGAGGCTAGTTGCTGAGTTAGCCTCACCGAAATGACCGAGCCCCGCCCCTACTCAGACGCCGAGCTGACGCTGTCGGCCATCTCGGTCACCTTCCACCGGGCCCGGGCCGTGCAACAGGAGCTCACCGGACCGCCCTCGTGGCCCCAGCCCGAGGCCAACCAGGACGAGGCGAACGGCTACGGCGACGCCGACCTGGCCGAGTCGGTGGCGGGCGACGACCCGGGCGGGCCGCCGGCGGCAGCCGACGGCGGCACCCCCCTCCCCCTCGACGACGGCGAGGACACCGACGAGGCCGACTTCCCGAACCCGTTCGTCACCGACGCCAACTTCAGCCACTACCTCGACCAGGCCACGGCCCACCAGGGTCGGGCCAGCGGCCTGCTGCGGGCGATCCGCCGGCTGTCCCGGGGAGACCAGGCCCTCTACAACGCGGCCGTGGTCAACGCGCTGCACCAGCTCGACCACCGGACCCGCTCCCAGCAGCGCACGATCACCCGCTTGGAGGCCGAGCTGGCCCGGGCCCGGCGGGCCCTGGCCGGCCTCGACGACGCCCAGGACGCCCCGGAGGGTCCCCGCCCATGACGACCACCAGCCCCTCGATCGCCGTGGTGAAGCCCGACTTCGGAGCGCAGGGAGGGTTCGAGCGCCACCTCGACGGAATCGTGGCCGGCCTGCGGGAGCGCTCGTGGCGGGTCACGGTGGTGCAGATCGATGGTCGCACGCGGCCCCGGCGCCTGTGGGGCCTGCCCATCGACCCGGCCCAGCTGGCCAGCCACGACGAGTACTTCATGCACATGGCGCTGGTGGAGCGGACCCAGCAGCTCAACCTGCGCCACTTCGACGCCGTGCTCACCACCCAGCCCCCCACCTACCTGGTGCGCCACAGCCACAAGGTGGCGCTCTTCTACCACCAGCCCCGCCAGTTCTACGACCTGGCCGTGCCCTTCATGGCCAGCGGCTTCGTCGACCCCGTGGTGCACCGGGCGGCCTGCCGGGCGGTTCGGACACTGGAGCGGGAAGCGGTGCGGGACGTGCGCTTCTGGCTGGCCGGCTCGGCCGAGGTGGCGGCCCGGCTGGAACGCTACTGGTCGATCCCGCCCCACCTGATCGCCATCCACCGGGCCCCGCCCACGTCGGTGCCCGACGCCGCCCCCTGGCACCGGCCCGACGGCCCGATCGTGTGCGTGGGCCGCCAGGAGTGGCCCAAGCGCACCGAGCTGCTGGTGCAGGCCATGCACCTGTTGGAGACGAAGCGCACGGCCCACCTGGCCGGCGGAGGGAGCAGGCTCGAGTTCGTGCAGAGCTTCGATTCCGAGCTCCACCACGACCCGGAGCGGGCCCGGGCCCCGTTCGACGACAAGGTGTGGCTCAACCGCGGGATCTTCACCCAGGGGTGGAAGCCCTACGGGGGGCCGCCCAGCGGTCGCATCGTGTTCGAGGGCGACGTCAGCGACGAGCGGCGGGACCAGCTCTACGACGAGGCCGTGGCCGTGGTGGCCCCGGCCTACAAGGAGGACTACGGGCTCACCGCCCTGGAGGCCATGATCCGGGCCAAGCCGGTGATCGTGTGCCGTGACGGGGGCGGGCTGACCGAGATGGTGGTGGACGGTGAGACTGGTCTCGTGGTCGATCCCAACGCCCACGCCCTGGCCCGGGCGATCGACCGCCTGGTGCGCGACCCGGCCCGGGCCTCGCAGCTGGGCGAGGCGGCCCGCCGGGCGGTGATGGGCATCACCATGGATCAGGCCGTCCTCCAGGTGGAGCACGCCCTGCGCACGGTGCTGACCTCCCGGTGCTGATCTCGGTTTCTCGCGCCCTTTCGGTTGACAATATGCCCTAGATTTCGTTTACTTACGCTCGTTCCCGTCAATCTGACCCTTCGAGCCCCTGAGGACGGATCCCATGCCCCGCTCCCGGTCGCTGCCGCGCGCCGAACACTCCGCACCCCACGCCGCCGACGTCCACCCGTTCCCCGCCGGCCGCCAGCAGCACCGGCCCCACCGTCCGAAAGGCGGCGGCGGGCCCCGGGGCCCGGCCACTCCCGGCCGGCGGCCCGGCGCCAACCGGCGCGACTGGCCGGCACCGGTCCCGGCGCCGCGGCTGGTGGTGACGCCGTGGCCCGATCCGGTGCTCGACCCGATGGGCCACGATCCCCGCTCCCCCTACGTGGAGACGTTCTGGCTGTCGATCCTCGGGCCGTCGGCCCTCATCCTGCTGCGGCGGTTGGCGGCCGCCCTCGAGCTCCAGCCGGGCGGGTTCGAGCTGGAGCCGGCGAAGTGGTCGGCCGAGCTGGGCCTGGGGAACAAGGGCGGCCCGCAGGCCCCGTTCTGGCGCAGCATGGACCGCGTCTGCCGCTTCGGCACGGCCCGCCGCACCGGGGAGCTCCTCGCCGTACGTCGGCGCCTGGCCCCGCTCACCCACAACCAGGTCAAGCGATTGCCCCCGCACCTCCAACCGGTGCATCAGCAATGGCAGGCGGCGCAGGACGAGCGCCCCCGCCGCCGCACCATCGCCCACTGGTCGGACCATCGAGCGGTCGGGGAGCCACCGATCGCACCACCGGACGGCCCGGCGGCCTGATGTCAGTAGGCGCCGCGGGAGGCGATCACGGCGGGGATCGTCTTGGCCAGGATCGCCAGGTCCACCACCAGCGACCAGTTGTCGACGTAGTACAGGTCGAGCCGGGTGTACTCCTCGAACGTGGTGGAGCTGCGGCCCGACACCTGCCACATGCCGGTTATCCCCGGCTTCACCCGCAGGCGGCCGTAGAGCTCCTCGCTCCACTCCGCCATCTCGCTGCGCAGCGCCGGACGGGGCCCGACCAGGCTCATCTCGTTGCGCAGGACGTTCCACAGCTGGGGCAGCTCGTCGAGCGAGGTCTTGCGCAGGAACGAGCCGACCCGGGTGACCCGGGGGTCGCGCTTCATCTTGAACAACGGCCCCGCCCCCTCGGACTGGGCCACGAGGCTGGCCAGCAACTCCTCGGCATTGGTCACCATGGTGCGGAACTTGAGCACCTTGAACGGCTCACCGTCCTGGCCCACCCGCTCCTGGCGGAACAGCACCGGGCCCGGCGAGTCGAGCCGGACGGCCAGGGCGATGGCCCCCAGGATCGGCGACAGCACCGCCAGCACCGTTCCCGCCACCGCCAGATCGAAGGCCCGCTTGGCCCCGGCCCGCCACCCGTGGCGGTGGCGGGGCTCCACGTAGACCACCGGCACCCGGCCCAGCGGCCGCACGGTGAGCCGGTCGGAGGCGATGTCGGCCAGGGTCGACGACAGCTCCACGTGGATGCCGGCCTCCACCAGGTCGCGGATCAGCCGGTTGGACGAGCGCATGTCGATGGCGGTGGCGGCCACGATCACCCCGTTCGCCTCCAGCTGGCGGGCGGCGGTGAGCACCCGGGTGGTGAGCTCCTGGGGATCGGTGGCCCGGGCCGGGTCGATCTGGCCCACGATGGCGTACCCCAACCGGGGGTCGTCGGCGAACATGTCGGCGAAGGTGGCACTCTCGGCGTTGTCGCCGATCAGGAGCACCCGGCGGGCCATCTGCCCCGCCGCCCGGCGGGCCTGGAACCGGCGCCGTATCAGCTCGCGGTCGGCCGCCAGCAGCACGACCGTGGCGACCAGCGACAACCCGAGCCACAGCCGGTCGAGGCGGAGGTCGGCCAGATAGGCCAGCACGGCCATGGTGGCCGTCGTGCGCACGCCGGCGTCGACGATCCGGCGGATCTCGTCGGCCCGGCGGGTGATCACCCGGGCCCGGTACAGCCGGGCCCGCACCAGCCACAGCGGGTGGAGGCCGAGGGCCAGGAGCACGCCGAGCAGCCCGTCGGGTCCGGGGTGGCGGAGCACGCTGGCCAGGGCGGTGCCGGCGGCCACGGCGGCCAGGTCGAACACGACCAGCCCGGCCCGGGTCCGGCCCGGGCTCGACGGCCGGAGAGCGCCGGGCGCGGCCGGGGAGGCCGCCGCCCCCGCCGTGGTCTGCGTCTCGGTCTCCGTCGCCGTCACGATCCGGTCCTCGCCTGTGGCTCATCCCGGGCGGGCCCGCCCGGTTCGCCTCAGGCATCGGCGGCCCCGGGCCGCCGCTTGAGGATCGGACGCCGGGGGCGCCAGCCCCCCGACGGGGTTGGGGCCCCGCCGGAGATGGGGGAGCCCGAAGGGCGCCGAGGGCGCCAGCCCCCCGACGGGGTTGGGGCCCCGGCGGAGATGGGGGAGCCCGAAGGGCGCCGAGGGCGCCAGCCCCCCGACGGGGTTGGGGCCCCGGCGGAGATGGGGGAGCCCGAAGGGCGCCGGGGGCGCCAGCCCCCGAAATAGAGGCCTACGTCCAGTGGGCCAGGGTGTCGACCAGGAGGCGGACGCCGTAGCCGGTGGCCCCCTTGGTGACGATTCCCTTCTCGGCCTCGGAGAAGGCGGCCATGCCCACGTCGATGTGGGCCCAGGCGCCGTCGCCGGCGAACTCCTTGAGGAACAGGCCGGCCACCAGGGCCCCGCCGTAGGCGCCCGACCCGATGTTCTTCAGGTCGGCCACCGGCGAGTCGAGCTGCGAGCGGTACTCGTCGGGCAGCGGCAGGCGCCAGACCGGCTCCCCCGTCCGGTCGCTGGCGTCGGCCAGGCGGGCGGCCAGGTCGTCGTCGGTGGCCATCACCGCCGCGTAGCTACCGCCCAGCGCCACCGAAGCGGCACCGGTGAGGGTGGCGATGTCGATGATGGCGTCGGGCTTGGTCTCGGCGGCCAGGCTCAGGGCGTCGGCCAGCACCAGGCGTCCCTCGGCGTCGGTGTTCAACACCTCGACCGTCTTGCCGTTGCGGGCCCGGAACACGTCGCCCGGCCGCTGGGCGTTGCCGCCGGTCATGTTGTCGGTCAGGGGGATCCAGCCGTCGACGGCCACCGGCGCTCCCACCGCCCGGAGCACACTCATCGCCGCCAGCACCGCAGCCCCGCCCGACATGTCGACCTTCATCGTCATCATGCCGGCACCGGTCTTGAGCGACAGGCCCCCCGAGTCGAACGTGATGCCCTTGCCCACCAGCGCCACACGCCGATCGGTGCGGCGGGCCGGGGTGTACTGGAGCCGGACGAGGCGGGCCGGGTTCACCGACCCCTGGTTGACGGCGACGAGGCCGCCCAGCTTCTCCCTGGCGATCCGGCGCTCGTCCCACACCGTGACCTTGAGCCCGGCGGCGGTGCCCACCTCGGTGGCCTTGCGGGCGAACGCCTCGGGGGTGAGCGACCCGCCCGGCTCGTTGGCCAGATCGCGGGCCAGGCACACGGCGTCGACCACGGCCGATGCCCGGTCGACCAGAGCCCGCCCGCCCCGACCGGGCACCACCACCGTGACCTTGTCGAGCTCGGTGTTGGAAGGCGTCTTGTACGCCGTGTAGCGGTAGGTGGCCAGGCGCACACCTTCCACCACGGCGGCCACGGCGTCGGCCCGCTGGTCGTCGGTGGCGCCGTCGCCGATCTCGGCCGCCAGCCGGGTGGCTACCGCCGTGTGCCGGGTGACGGCCCGGGCGTAGGCGGCGGCCGCCGTGCGCAGCGGCCCGGGTCCGACGTCGGCCCGGGGTCCGATGCCCACCAGCACCTCCAGCGGCCCGCTCCCCTCGCCGGGCAGGGCCAGGATCTGGCCCGGCTTGCCCTCGAAGCCCTGGAGCTGGGCTGCCCGCTTCAGCCCGGCGGGCAGGGCGTCGAGCTCATCGGCGGCGACCGGGCGGTCGACGGCGGTGGCCGCGCGGGGGACGGAGGTGGCAGCAGCAACGGAAGGCATGAGGGAGGAGGTTAGTTGGACCGACCCCCCGGGCGTGCACCCTGGTGGGCGGGCCGGAGCCAGCAGCCGGTTGCCCCGCTGCCCCGGCGGGCCGCCACCGGGCGGCGTCCGGGTCCTCAGGCGCCGGGGAGCTGCTGGCGCATGGTGGCGGTGGGGGCGAACAGGTCGCCGAGGTCGGCCACCCGGGCCAGGACGTCGGCCGCCTCGAACGACAGCGGCTCGCCGCCGGCACCGTCGGCCACCTCGTCCCACGAGACCGGGGTGGAGACGGTGGGCCGGGCCAGGGCCCGCAGGGAGTAGACGGCGATCGTGGTCTTGTGCCGGGAGTTCTGCGACCAGTCGACGAACACCTTGCCCGCCCGCAGCGATCTCGTCATCTCCACCAGCACCCGGTCCGGCTGCTGGCGGGCCAGGAGCTGGCCACAGGCCCGGGTGAAACCGGCGGCGTGGTCGTGGGTGTGGGGCGTGTTGAGCGGCACGTACACCTGGAGGCCCTTCGATCCCGACGTCTTGGGGAAGGCTTCGAGGCCCACCGCCGCCAGCACCTCCCGGAGGTCGAGCGCCACCTGGCAGCATTCCCGCATCCCGGCCGGCGGGCCAGGGTCGAGGTCGAACACGGCCATGGTCGGGCTCTCGATGTTCCCGGCCCGGGCCATGGGGGCGTGGAGCTCGATGGCGGCCAGGTTGGCCGTCCACACCAGGGCCGCCGGCTCGTCGAGGCGGCAGTAGGGGATGTCGCCGTCACGGTCGCCGGGCCCGATCGACACCTCCACCCAGGCGGGCCGGGGCGACGGGCAGCGCTTGTTGAAGAACGACTGGCCCTCCACCCCGTTGGGCCACCGCCGCAGCGTCATGCACCGGCCGGCCACGTGGGCCAGCATCACCGGCGCGATGCGGGCGTAGTAGTCGATCACCTGGGCCTTGGTGAATCCGGCCTGTGGGTAGAAGATCTTGTCCAGGTTGACCAGGCTCAGCGAGCGGTCGCCGACCGCCACCGACACCCGCTGCTCGGAGGGCGCCACCGCGGCGGCGCTCAGGCGGCCCGGGTCTTCTTGGCCGGCGCCTTGGCCTTGGTCTTACCCTTGGCCCCCGACGACGAGCCGTCGGTACTGCCCTTGGACCCCGTGCCGCCGCTCCCCTTGCCCCGGACCGGCTTGGTGGCGGTGACCGCGCCGTCGTCGTCGGACGCCGCCACCGCCTTGCTCCGGGACCGCCGTTTGGGCTCGGCCGCCGGGGCCTCCGCCTCGCCGTCCGAGCCGCCGCCGGCGCTGCGGCGGGCCTCCTTGGCGGCGTTGACGCTGGCCTCCAGGGCCGCCAGCAGATCGATCACGCCCTCGTCGGCGGCGGCCGGCACGGCCTCCACCGAGGTGACCTGGCCGGTGGCCTTGGCCTCCAACAGATCCAGCACCTGGAGCCGGTAGTTGTCCTGGTACCGCTCGGGCTCGAAGTCGCTCGACAGGGAGTCGATCAGCTGGTCGGCCAGGGCCAGCTCGGCCTCGGTGGCGGTGACGTCGGCCAGCTCCTCCAGCCCCGGGATCTCGGCCGGGGCGACGACCTCGTCGGCGTAGACCATCGTGGACATCATGAGGGCGCCGTCCACCGGGCGGATGGCCACCAGGTATTGCTTGGTCCGCATCACGAAGGTGGCGATCGCCACCCGGTTCGACTCCTCCATGGCCCGGCACAGCAGCACATAGGACTTGCGGGCCAGCTCCTCGGGCACGAGATAGTACGGCGAGTCGTAGAACACGGGATCGATGTCGGCTCCGTCCACGAAATCGCTGATGTCGATCATGCGGCTGGCCTTGGGCGACAGCGCCGCCAGCTCCTCGTCGGTCACGATCACGTAGCTGTCCTTGGCCACCTCGTAGCCCTTGACGATGCGGTCGTAGGGGACCTCCTCGCCCTCGGCGTTCACCCGCTTCTGGCGGATC
The DNA here is from genome assembly GCA_041394285.1 of Acidimicrobiales bacterium. Taxonomy (GTDB): domain Bacteria; phylum Actinomycetota; class Acidimicrobiia; order Acidimicrobiales; family SZUA-35; genus CADEDH01. Next base: position 188,165 of record JAWKIL010000006.1, read on the forward strand.
CGGCTGTTGGTGGCCGAGTCGAGCTGGTTGAAGCTCACGTTCTTGTGGTTGATGGCCGAGAACAGCTTCACCGGGATCGAGACGAGACCGAAGCTGATCGCTCCGCTCCAGATGGCTCGTGGCATGATCTCTCCTCGTCGGTGGGCGTCCGGTGGGGCCGTCGCCGAAGCTACGCGCCCATCGGCACTACCCGAAGGCCCGTGACCATCACACCGGACCCCCCATGCTACAAGGCGCCCTCCGGACGGGGAAGAGCCGGGCCCCGGTCGGTGGGGGCGGAACGGGCGCCGCCGGTTACGACAGCGTGGCCCGGGCCACCAGGTCGATCCCGAACCCGGTGAGGATCGCCAGGTAGAGCAGGCCGGTGGCGGCCATGACGGCCGAGTACTGGCGCTCCTTGAGCGCGGCCAGGGTGGTGATCACCAGGCCGATCGTGGTGACCACGCAGGCCCCCCAGAACCAGCCGAGCATGCCGGCGTAGCCGTCGTCGATGGCACCCGACCACACCGACACCATGCCGGTGGGGACGAGGAACAGGGCCGCCTCGGGCAGCCACAGGAACCCGGTCCAGCGCACCAGCTCCTCCAGCGGAGCGCGGGTGAGCCCCGGCTGCACCAGGTACCAGTGGCCGAGCAGCATGGAGTCGGACACGGCGCCCATGAAGGCGGCCCCCACCAGCATCCGGGCCACCGACAGCCAGGCCGGATCACCGGCGTGGATCCCGGCCAGTACCAGGCCGACCGCCCCCACCACCGGGGCGATCAGGTCCAGCCGGGGATCGGTCACAGGCTCGCCCGCCCTGCTGTCGTCGTCGGGACCCTCGCCCTGGGCCCGGGCCCGGTTCCGGTACGACAGGGCGAACAGGGCGAGCGTCACCACCGCCACCACCAGGGCGGCCACGTCGCGCGGGGCGTAGAAGTCGAACCGGACGCCGAGGGCGAAGCCGGCCAGGGCCAGCAGCCCGAACGACAGCCGCAGCAGCCAGGTGTAGCCCAGGCCCACCAGGCGGTGGCGGCCGGTCACCCAGCCGAACAGCAGCCCTCCGCAGGACCACTGGAGCAGCACCGAAGGCGCGTCGAGGCGAATCACGGAGTCTGAGGGTAGAGGTACGCGGGCCCGGGCGTTCGTCCGGAACGAACCGCGACGATCCGGCCGGTGGGCCTAGACGTCGACCACGACCAGGCTGTGGTCGGCCTTGTTCAGGGCCAGCGGACCCTGCTCGGTGGCGACCACGATGTCTTCCAGCCGGGCTCCCCAACGACCGGGGATGTAGAACCCGGGCTCGATGGAAAAGGCGTTGCCCGGCTCCAGCGGGGCGCCGTTGCCCGACACCAGATAGGGGTCCTCGTGCTCCTCCACGCCGATCCCGTGGCCCAGGCGGTGGATGAAGTACTCGCCCAGACCGGCCTGGGCCAGCCGGTCCCGGGCCACCTTGTCTACCGCTTCGGCCGGAGTGCCGACCACGGCGGCCGCCACAGCCTGGGCCTGAGCCGCCTGCAGGGCGTCGTACGCCTCCTGGAACTCGGCCGGCACCGGGCCGGTGTGGACGCAGCGGGTGATGTCGGAGCAGTACCCCGGCTCCCCGTGGGGCTCGGCGGTGACCCCGCCGAAGTCGCACAACACCACCTCGCCCCGCTGGATCACCCGGTCCGAGGCGTGATGGTGGGGGCTGGCGGCGTTGGGACCGGACGCCACGATGGCGAAGTTCACCCGCACGTGGCCCTCGGCCAGGATGCGGCGGGACAGCTCGGCTGACACGTCGGCTTCGGTCCGGCCGACCAGGGGGATCTCACCGGCGTGGAGGGCGGCGGCCACCCGGTCCACCCCGTCGGCCGCCTTCTGCAACCGCTCCACCTCCTCCGGCTCCTTCACCGCCCGCAGGGCGGCCGTGACGCCGGTGGAGCGGACCCAGCGGGCGCCGCCCTTGGCGTGCTGCAGATCGACCACGAAACGGGCCCAGGTGTGGTCGCCCACGGCCAGCGTGGCGGCGGCCCCGGTGAGGTCGGCCACGATGGCGATCGGGTCCTCGGTCTCGCCCCAACCCCGGATCGTGAACAGGTCGCCCCGCTCGACCACGCGGGGCACCTCGAAGGCGGGGATGACGAGGGTGGCCGGGCCGTCGGCCGGGACCACGAGCATCGTGAGGCGCTCCAGCGGCATCGCCTCGTAGCCGATGAGCCACGGCAGGTCGGCGCCGACCGACAGCAGGAGGGTGTCGACCCCCTGGGCGGCCATGGCCTGGCGGACCCGGTCCATACGTCGTGCGAACATGGGCTCAGGATAGTCCGCCCCGTCCCGGGGGTCCGGACCGGACCCGGCCCGTTGCCCTTCAAATCTGGCCCAGCGCGCCGATGGAGCTTCGGGTGGGCCGAAGAGGGCCCCCGGCAAAGGCGGAAGAGATCGTGATCCAGGATGGACAGCGAGACGCGACCCGTGGCGGCGTGCCGCCGAGCGGTGGTGATCCGAGGGCGAGAGACGCCGGTGCGCGCCGGGACCTGCCCGGCGAACGGCCCGACCCCCTGGCCGGGCTGCGGGAGGCCCTGGACCGGGTGTGCCGGGAGCACGGACTCAGCCGGCGGGAGCTGATGGCCTACCAGCGGGCGGTGCACGCCCTGCAGCGGGTGGGGCAGGCCCCCACCCCCGACGAGTTCTGGGCCGCTACCGCCCAGCCCCGGGCCCAGCGTCTCCTGGACGCCGCCCGGGCCGCCATAGACGCCGAGCTGGAACCCCTGGCCCGCTCCGGCGCCCGGGTGTCGGCCGGTGACGTGGCCGCCGCTCTGCCCTCGACGGCAGACATCGACGAGCTGGGCCAGTGGTGGCAGCGCCGCCTCCGCCGGGCCGCCACCCTGCGGGCCCTGCCCGATGTGGCGGCCCGCCTGCCCGGCGCAGCCGAGCTGACGATCGCCCATCACGAGATGGGTCTGCTCGACCAGCCGCCGTGGAGCCACGGCGACCGGCTGCTGTCGGCCTTCGAGCTGGCCCACGCCGAGATCCGCCGCCACGGCCGGGAACAGGCGCGGCGCTGGTGGCCGGTCCAGCCCGGACGGCCCATGGCCACCCCCGAGCTGCTGCCGGTCTGACCCGGCCCCGCCCTCGTTCGGGCATGCTGGGGGCGTGCAACCGGTATCGGTCCCCCTCCTCCTGCTCGGCTACGCCCTGGCCCTGCCCATCGGGATGAAGCTGGGCAAGGTCATGGCCCAGCAGCACCGGGTGGCCCTGCTGGGCCACCAGGTGGGGATCCTGTTGGCCGTCGCCGGCTGGGCGCTGCGAGGCCGGACGGCGATGATCGTGTTGCACGTGCTCTGGCTGTTCGCCGCCCGGGTCTGGTTCGACCTGGCGGGCCGCCGTCAGCGGAGCGCCGTGTCGTCGGGATGACCCCCGCCGGCGGCACGAGCGGCGGACGCCGCGCCGGCAGCATGATGCGATGACCGGGTGAGCGGGCTCGCCTCCACGTGGGCGATACCGAGCTCACGCTCCCCGAAGTCCTTCAGCTCGGTCAGCTCGTCGGGCGTCCACCACCGCTGGAGCGGGAGGTGTCGGGCCGAGGGCCGCAGGTACTGGCCGATGGTGACGATGCGGGTGCCCACGGCGGCCAGGTCGGCCAGGGTGGCCCTGACCTCGTCGGTCTCCTCTCCCATCCCCACGATGAGACCGGACTTGGTGACCAGCCCGGCCCGGGCGGCCCGGGCCAGGACGGTGAGGCTGCGGGCGTAGCCGGCCGACGGCCGCACCGCCCGCTGGAGCCGGGCGACGGTCTCGATGTTGTGGTTGAGGACGTCGGGCCTCGCGTCGCAGATCCGGGCCAGGGCCTCGGCCGACCCTTTGAGGTCGGAGATCAGCACTTCCACCCCGGTGGCCGGGCGTCGCCGCCGGACGGCCTCCACTGTGCGGGCCACCATGTCGGCGCCGCCGTCGGATAGATCGTCGCGGGCGACCATGGTGAGCACGGCATGGTCGAGGCCGAGGTGGTCGATGGCCTCGGCCACCCGCTCGGGCTCGGTGGCGTCGGGCGCGAGGGGCCGGGAGGTGTCGACGGCGCAGAACCCGCAGGCCCGGGTACAGCGCTCGCCCAGCAGCATGAAGGTGGCCGTGCCCTCGTTCCAGCATTCGTAGATGTTGGGACAGCCCGCTTCCTCGCACACCGTCACCAGGTCGAGCTGGCGGGACAGCCGCTTCAGCTCCCGGTACCCGGGGTCGGTCCTCACCCGGGCCTTCATCCACGGCGGCTTGCGCTCGGCCAGATCCATCCCGTCTCCCACCCCGGCCCGGTCCAGCCGGGTCCGGAGCCGCACCGGCACGCCGCCCCTGCCCCCGGTGCCGGCCGGCGGGGTGGCGGTGGGCCGGGAGGGACCCGGCTCGACGGCGTCCGCCCCCGTGGTGAAGGCCGACGGTTCGGGGGCGGGCACGAGACCCGGCCAGTCGTCGCCGGCGGCCAGCTCCACCGGCCGGCCCGGCCCGAGCAGCCGGGCGGCGTGGCGGGCCACGATCGCGGCCACCTCCGGCACGGTGGCCCGTACCCCTTCGGCCGCCAGCGAGGTGACGCCCTTGTCGGCGATCCCGCAGGGCACGATGTGACCGAACCAGCCGAGGTCGACGTCGACATTGAGGGCGAAGCCGTGCATCGAGCGGGCCCGGGCCAGGCGCACCCCGATGGCGGCCAGCTTGCGGGGCCGGCGCCCGGTCCCGGTGTCGCTGTCGGTCCCGGTGTCGCTGTCGGTCCCGGTGTCGCGGTCGGTCCCGGCGTCGAGCCACACCCCGGGGTAGCCCGGCAGGCGGCCCGCCTCCAGGCCCAGCTCGGCCACGGCGTCGATCAGCACCTGCTCCACCGAGCGCACCCAGGCCCGGGTGTCGGCCAGGCCACCGCCCCGCTGGCTGGGGACGGTCATCACCGGATAGCCGACGAGCTGGCCCGGCCCGTGGAAGGTGACGTCGCCGCCCCGGTCGACCCGCACCATGTCGGCCCCCACCGTGGCCGGATCCACCAGCACGTTGGCCTCGTCGGCCCGCACCCCGAGGGTGTACACGGGCGGGTGCTGGCACAACAGGAGGTGGTCGTGGGCGCCGGCGAACAAGGCCCGCTGGAGATCCCAGGCCTCGGCGTAGGGGACGGTGCCGAGCCACCGCACCCGCAGTGGCCCGGCCCGCTCAGGCGAGCTCGGCCGCCCAGTCACGGGTCTCGATGATCTCCTTCGTCCGGGCCAGGAAGGCGGCGGCATAGGCCCCGTCGATCGCCCGATGGTCCCAGGCCATGGCCAGGATCCCCACCGAGTGGATGGCGATCGACTCGTTGCCGAACGAGTCCTCGATCACCACCGGACGGCGCTTCACCCCGTCGGTGGACAGGATCGCCACCTGGGGCTGGTTGATGATCGGGAACTGCATCATCGTGCCGTAGCTGCCGGCGTTGGTGAGGGTGAACGTGCCGCCCGACAGCTCGTCGGGCGAGAGCTGCTTGGACCGGGCCCGGCTGGCCAGGTCATGGATGTCACGGGCGATCATCCGCATGCGCTTGCCGTCGGCGTCGCGCACCACGGGGGCGAGCAGGCCCTGGAAATCGAGGTCGACGGCTACCGCCAGGCCCACGTAGTTGTGCACCACGAGCTCCCGGTCGCCCACCGAGGCGTTGAGGTGGGGGTACTCCCGCAGGGCGTCGATCGTGGCCCGGGAGATGAACGGCAGGTAGGTGAGGCTGAAGCCCTCCTCGGCCTTGAACGTGGGCCCGTGGGCCTTGCGCACCTTCTCCACGTTCTCGTAGTCCACCTCGATGGCGGTGAGCGTGTGGGGTGCCACCGACTTCGACATCACCATGTGCTCGCCGGTGCGGAGCCGGATGTTCGACAGCGGCACCACGGCGTCGCGGGCACCGGCGTGCACCACCGGCGCAGCGTGAGCCGGAGCCGGAGCTGGAGCAGGGGCAGGCACCGGGGCCGCGGCGGGAGCGGGCGCAGCGGCCGGGGCCGGGGCCGGCTCGGCGGCCGGAGCCGGGGCCGGGGCCTCAGGCGCCGGAGCGGGGGCCGGAGCCGGGGCGGGGGCCTCAGGCGCCGGAGCGGGGCCCTGGCCCTGGGGCTGGAGGTGGTTGGCCTCGATGTGGCGCTGGACGTCGTCTCGGCTGATGCGCCCGCCCAGGCCGGTACCCACCACCTGGTTGGGATCGATCCCGTACTCGCCGATCAGGCGGCGCACGACGGGCGACAGCACCTTGCCCGACAACGCCGATCCACCGTCCGACCCGTCCGCTGCGGCGGCATCATCGTCATCGGCGGCGGCCGTCGCCGGTTGGGGCTCGGGCGCGGGCGCCGGAGCAACGGCCGGAGCCGGGGCGGGCGCCAGCGCCAGGAGCCGGCGCTGGGGCCAGGGCGGCGGCAGTGCCTGCGGCTGGCGCTGCCGGGCGGGGCCGTCGTCACCTGGGGAGCCGAGGCCACCTCGGGCGCCGGCGGCGGGGCCGGGGCGGGCGCGGCCGCCGGAGCGGCAGGGGCCGGAGCAGCGGCCGGCGCCGAAGCGCCGTCGCCGATCACGGCGAGCACCGTGCCCACCTCCACCGTGTCGCCCTCGGGGACGCGGATCTCCACCAGGGTGCCGGACACGGGGGAAGGCACCTCGGTGTCGACCTTGTCGGTGGACACCTCGTAGAGCACCTCGTCGATCGCAACGGCGTCGCCGACCTGCTTGAACCACCGCGTGATGGTTCCTTCGGTGACGGTCTCGCCCAGTTGCGGCATCGCTATGTCGGCCACGTGGTTCGGCTCCTCGTTGTGTGTGGCGGGTCGGGGTACGGCGGCGTTCGAATCATCTGTCGGCGGTGACGGCTCAACCGTGAAGCGACCGGCCGGTGAGCGCCAACACGCTCTCACCGAAGAGCTCGCTCATGGTCGGATGGGGCTGGATGAACTGGGCCACCTCGCGCACCGTCGCTTCCCAGTTCACAGCGAGATAGGCCTGGCCCAGCTGCTCGGTCACCCAGGGGCCCACCATGTGGACACCCAGGATCCGGCCGCCGGTGCCGTCGGGCAGCTTCTCGGCGATGATCTTCACCAGACCTTCGGTCTCGCCCACGATCATGGCCCGGCCGTTGCCGGCGTAGCGGTGCTTCGACACCACCACGTCGTAGCCGGCCTCCCGGGCCGAGGTCTCGGAGTGGCCGGCGAAGGCGACCTCGGGATGGCAGTAGATGCACCACGGCACCCGGTCGTAGGCGATCGGCACGGTGTCTTCACCGAGGATGTCGGTGATGGCGAGCATGCCCTCGGCGAAGCCGACATGGGCCAGCGCCGGGGTGGCGATCAGATCGCCCACCGCCCACACTCCGGGCGCCGTGGTGCGGCAGTTCTCGTCGACCACCACGAACCCCCGCTCGCTCACCTCCACCCCGGTGGCGTCCAGGCCCAGGGTCTCGGGCGCCGGCCGGCGGCCCACGGAGATCACCACGGTCTCCGCCGTGATCGACTCGCCTTCGCCGAAGCTGAGGGTCACCCCTTCGGGGCCGGTCTGCTGGCCGGTCACGGCCACACCGGTACGGATGTCGATGCCGCGTTTCTTGAACGAGCGCTCCACCACCCGGGTGGCGTCCTCGTCGCACCCGGGGAGGATCTTGGGGGCGTACTCGAGGATGGTCACCTTGGTGCCGAGGTCGCTCATCATGGAGGCGAACTCGCAGCCGATGGCGCCGCCCCCGATGACCACCGCCGTGGTGGGCAGGGCCGGGATCGACAGCAGCTCGTCGGAGGTGACGATGCGGCGGTCGTCGACCGGGAAACCATCGAGCGTGCGGGGCAGGGACCCGGCGGCCAGGATCACGGCGTCGGCCGTGATCTCCACGTCGCCCGAGGCGCCCCCGCTGATCGACACGGTGCTGTGATCGGCACCGAGCCGGCCGGTGCCCTCGTAGACCGTGACCTTGCGCCCCTTGAGCAGGCCGGCGAGGCCCGCCACCAGCTGGTCGATGACCGATTGCTTGCGGGTCATGGTGGCCGCCCAGTCGAGCCCGAGCTTCTGGGCGTGGACGCCGTAGCGGGCGGCGTTCTCCACCGTCCGGGCCACCGAGGCCGTCTCCAGCAACTCCTTGGCCGGGATGCAGCCCACATGAAGGCAGGTGCCGCCGAGCCGGGCCCGCTCCACCAGAGCGATGCGCAACCCGGCGGAGGCGCCGTAGAGGGCGGCGGCGTAACCGCCCGGCCCTCCACCTATCACCGCCACGTCGAAGTGTTCATTGGCCACGGGCAACCACCTGGAGAGACGCTGCGCTGAGAGGAGCGGAAGCGGGGTGAGCGGGTCGAGTAGGGGGAGAGCGGGCTGTGAGCCTACCCGGCGGGCCGGGAGGCTAGAGCAGGAGCAACTGGAGGGCGAAGGCACCGAGTATGGCCAGGCCACAGGCCAGCGACAGCGCCAACAACATCCGGGTGCTCACCCCTCCAGCCTACGGCGACACGGCCTTGCTTCGGGTTGCTCCCCGTTTCCTCCCGGCCACCTTCGCCAAACCCAACCGGCGCCCGGCCGACCCGACGTGACGGCTCGCCGCGGTCTACCGTGAGCTTGCTGGTGCAACCGCGAGGGCGCCGGCGACGGAGTTACCGTCGGAAGCCGCGATCGAACGCCAGGATCGAAACCGACGTCGCCGTCCCACGGAGGTAATACCGACATGGATGTGGTCATCACCGGATCGAGCGGCCTCATCGGCCGGGCCCTGATCCCCGCCCTCACTGCCGCCGGGCACCGGCCGATCCGGCTCGTCCGCCGTCAGCCCCAGGCCGGGCGGGACGAGATCCGCTGGGATCCGGCCGCCGGCGAGATCGACGCCGCCTCGCTGGAGGGCGTCGGAGCCGTGATCAACCTGGCCGGTGCCGGTATCGGCGACAAGCGGTGGACCGACGACTACCGGCGCCTGCTGGTGACGAGCCGGGTCGACGGCACCCGCCTCCTGGCCACCACGCTGGCCGCCCTCCAGACCCCGCCCGCCTGCCTGCTGTCGGGCTCGGCCATCGGGTGGTACGGGAACCGGGGAGACGAGGTGCTGACCGAGGCGAGCCCGGTGGGCCGGGGTTTTCTGGCCGACCTGTGTGTGGAGTGGGAGGCGGCCGCCGCCCCCGCCACCGAGGCCGGTATCCGCACCGCGTTCCTCCGCACCGGGATCGTGCTCACGGCCAAGAGCGGTGCCCTGGCCAAGCTGTTGCCCCTGTTCCGTTTCGGCCTGGGCGGCAAGATGGGCTCGGGGCGCCAGCACATGTCGTGGATCACGCTGGCCGACGAGGTGGGAGCCATCGTCCATCTCGTGTCGAGCACCGCATCGGGCCCCGTGAACCTCACGGCCCCCAACCCTGTGACCAACGCCGAGCTGACCCGGGCTCTGGCCTCGGTGCTCCACCGCCCGGCCGTGGTGCCGGTGCCGGCCTTCGGGCCCAAGCTCCTGCTGGGGGCCGAGATGGCCCAGAGCCTGCTGTTCGACAGCCAGCGGGTCCTGCCCGAGGTGCTCAAAGCCGACGGCTACGACTTCACCCACGCCGAGATCGAAGCCGGCCTCCGCTGGGCAGTTTCCGACCGGTGAACGGTCACCCGGAGACAACACGAGGAGAACACAGATGAGCAGCGCAGCCACCGACGCCGGAACGAAGAAGCGGGTGGTGTCGGCCAGCCGGGTCATCGCCGCCAGCCCCGAAGCGATCTTCGACATCCTGGCCGACCCGAACCGCCACCACGTGATCGACGGCTCGGACACGGTGCAGGCGGCCCGCGCCGGCAACCCGGCCCGGCTCAGCCTGGGAGCCCGCTTCGGGATGGACATGAAGATGGGCGTCCCGTACCGGATCACCAACGAGGTGGTGGAGTTCGAGGAGAACCGCCGCATCGCCTGGCGCCACTTCGGCCACCACATCTGGCGCTACGAGCTGGAACCGGTGGAAGGGGGCACCCGGGTCACCGAGTCCTTCGACTGGAGCCAGGCCCGGTTCCCCCCGTTCTACGAGTGGGTGGGCTATCCGGCCAAGCACGAGGGCAACATGGCCCGCACCCTGGCCCGCCTCGACGCCCACCTCACCGGCGGCTCCGAGGACTAGGTGCGCCTTCGGCGCCTCGGGTTCGCCTTCGGCGAACACCGCGAGTGCCACAGGTCAGATGCTGATGACGCCGAGGCCGGCTTCCTCGGCCTCGGCCGCCAGCTTCTCGTCGCCCACCACGATGGCTCCCACCGCCGACTCCCACAGCCACCGGTTGCGGGCCTGGATGGCCGACGAAGGCTTGGCCGGGTCTCCGACGAGTGTCACCACCCACTGGGCCTGATGGACCCGGGCATCGAAGCGGGCCCGCTCGCCCGCCGGCCACGATGCCGCCGGATCGGCGTAGGGCAGCACCACGGCCACCGGGACGCCGGCCCGGGCCGCCGCCTCCGCCGCCGTCAGCTCCGCCCCCAGGCGCAGGCCCGACACCACCACGTCATAGCCCGGGTCCAGGCCCTCCACCGCCTCCACCAGCTCGGCCTCCTGGTCCTCGTCCAGGGTCCGGGCCCCGGTCACCACGATGGCCCGCTCGGTCGGCCACGGCGGCTCGACCGCAGCGGCCGCCCCGGCCCCCGGGCCGGCCTCGCCGGAGAGCATCCCGTCGCGGTGCCGGTTGAGGGCCTCCACCGCCAGGCGGTCGGCCTCCTCGTTCAGGTCGTGGCCGGCGTGGCCCTTCACCCACTTGAACGTCACCTCGCCGCCCCGGGCCGTGACGAGGCCCACCAGGGGCTCCCACAGGTCACGGTTGGCCACCGGTTTGCGCTGGCTGTTCACCCAGTTCCGGGCGATCCAGCCCTCGTGCCACCGGTCCCGGAAGCAGTTGACCACATAGGTGGAATCGGAGTTGATCTCCAACGCCCCATCGGGGTGGGCCTCCACCGCCTGAAGCACGGCGGTGAGCTCCATCCGCTGGTTGGTGGTGGCCGATTCGCCACCCGAATCGTGCCGGCCGTCCTCCCCGACCCAGGCCCACCCCCCAGGGCCGGGATTGCCGGAACAGGCGCCATCGGTGAACACTCGCATCGCTCCCAGCTTGCCACGGGAACAACCGGGCCCCGCCCACGGTTGACTGGAACAGGGGTGGGTAGGTCAACGTCGATCGTTCCACCAGCTCAAGGGGCCATTCAACGACAACCATGAGGGTCCCCGCCGGGGCGCCCGAGGCAGTGCGGATCCGGCCGGTTCGACGGAAGTCGAAGGCTACGATGTGCCACTCAAAGCCGGAACGGCTCGCTCCGGAGGGGCCGAACGGGGGCAGTGAGGCCCTCCGGTATCCCGCCATCCACCGAGACTCACAGGGAACACACCAGGTATGACAACCGACGGTTTTCTGAGCCAGCTCCCCGACATCGACCCGGAGGAAACGGCCGAGTGGCTCGAATCGCTCGACCTGGTGGCCGAGTCCGAGGGCAAGACCCGGGCCCGCTACCTGCTGGGCCGGCTCAACCAGCGGGGCCGCCAGCTCCAACTGGGCAACGCCGAGGCGGTGAGCACGGACTACGTGAACACCATCCCCACCGAGCAGCAGCCGTTCTTCCCCGGCAACGAGCAGCTCGAGCGCAAGATCCGGGCCTACATCCGGTGGAACGCGGCGGCCATGGTCATCCGGGCCAACAAGCGGGCGGACGGCATCGGGGGCCATCTGTCCACCTTCGCCTCGTCGGCCTCGCTGTACGAGGTGGGGTTCAACTGGTTCTTCCGGGGCAAGGAAGACGGCAACCCCGGTGACGCCGTCTACTTCCAGGGCCACGCCGCGCCCGGTGTGTACGCCCGGGCCTTCCTCGAGGGCCGGCTCGACGAAGCCGAGCTCGACAACTTCCGGTTCGAGGTGGGCGGCCAGGGGCTGTCGAGCTACCCCCATCCCCGGCTGATGCCGGAGTTCTGGGAGTACCCCACGGTGTCGATGGGCCTGGGCCCGATCAACTCCATCTACCACGCCCGGTTCCTCAAGTACCTGAACGATCGCAAGCTCGACGACACCAGCGGGTCCCGGGTGTGGGCCTTCCTGGGCGACGGTGAGTGCGACGAGCCCGAGACGCTGGGCTCGATCTCGCTCGCCTCCCGCCACGGCCTCGACAACCTGACCTGGGTGGTCAACTGCAACCTGCAGCGCCTCGACGGCCCGGTCCGGGGCAACGGCAAGATCATCCAGGAGCTGGAGGCCGTGTTCCGGGGGGCCGGCTGGAACGTCATCAAGGTGGTGTGGGGCTCCCGGTGGGACGAGTTGCTCCAGCGCGACGTCGACGGGGTGCTGCTCAACAAGATGAACACCACGGTCGACGGTGCCTTCCAGCGCTACGCGGTGGAGAGCGGGTCCTACATCCGGGAGAAGTTCTTCGGCCCCGACCCCCGCCTGCGCCGCATGGTGGAGCACCTGAGCGACGACGACCTGCGCAACCTGCCCCGGGGCGGGCACGACTACCAGAAGCTGTACGCCGCCTACTCCGCCGCGGTGGAGCACGCCGGCCAGCCCACCGTGATCCTGGCCAAGACGGTGAAGGGGTGGACGCTGGGCGAGGGCTTCGAGAGCCGCAACGCCACCCACCAGATCAAGAAGATGACCAAGCAGCAGGTGCTGGAGCTGCGCAACCGGCTCAACCTGATCGACGAGATCAAGGCCGACGACCTGGAGGACGGGATCCCGCCCTACTACCGGCCGGCCAAGGACTCCGAGGAGTACCAGTACATGATGGGCCGGCGCCGGTCCCTCGACGGGCCGCTCCCCCATCGGGTGGTCCAGGTCCGCCGTCCCCTGCCCCAGCCCAGCGAGGTCGTGTTCAAGGGCTTCCAGGAGGGATCGGGGGGCCGGGTGGTGTCGACCACCATGGTGTTCACCGGGCTGCTGCGGGAGCTGATGCGGGAAGAGGGCTTCGGCGAGCGGGTGGTGCCGATCGTGCCCGACGAGGCCCGGACCTTCGGCATGGACTCCATGTTCCGGGAGTTCGAGATCTACGCCCCGTTCGGCCAGAAGTACGAGCCGGTGGACCACGAGCTGCTGCTGTCCTACACCGAAGACTCCGACGGCCAGATCCTGGAGGAGGGCATCACCGAGGCCGGGTCGCTGGCCAGCTGGATCGCGGCGGCCACCAGCTACGCCCACCGGGGCGTGCCCATGGTGCCGTTCTACACCTTCTACTCGATGTTCGGCTTCCAGCGGGTGGGCGACCTGATCTGGTCGGCGGCCGACTCCCGGGCCCGGGGCTTCCTGCTCGGGGCCACCGCCGGCCGCACCACGCTGGCCGGCGAGGGCCTGCAGCACCAGGACGGGCACAGCCTGCTCAGCGCCTCGGCCGTACCGGCCTGCCAGGCCTACGACCCCGCTTTCGCCTACGAGCTGGCCGCCGTCATCCACGACGGCATCCGCCGGATGTACGTCGACGGCGAGGACATCTTCTACTACCTGACGATCTACAACGAGAACTACGACCAGCCGCCCCAACCGGCGGGGTCGAGCGAGGGGATCCTGCAGGGCCTGTACAAGTGGGCCCCCGCCCCCGACGGCCTCGCCAACCAGGCCACGATCCTGTTCTCGGGCCCGTCGCAGGGCCCGGCCCGCCGGGCGGCCCAGGAGCTGGCCGAACGGTGGGGCGTGGGGGCCGAGCTGTGGAGCGCCACGTCGTACAAGCGGCTGCGGGAAGACGGCCTGGAGGTGGAGCGGTGGAACCGGCTCAACCCGCTGGCCGAACCGCGGATCCCGGTCGTCACCCGGCTCCTGGCCGACGCCCCGGGTCCGATCGTGGCCGTGACCGACTTCGTGCGGGCGGTGCCGGAGCTGATCGCCGGCTTCGTGCCCAAGCGGTTCGTCGCCCTCGGAACCGACGGCTACGGCCGGTCCGACACCCGTGACTCGCTCCGCTCGTTCTTCGAGACCGACATGCCCAACATCGTGGTGACCGTGCTCCACGAGCTGTCGCAGGTGGGCCGGCTCGACCCGTCGGTGGTGGCCGAGGCTCTGGCCCACTACGGCATCGAGGCCGACACCGCGCCCCCCTGGCAGCGGTAGCGGGAACCCTTCGGGTTCCTTCGAGCTCGCCTCCGGCGGACTCGACAACCGACACGATGTGCCCGGCCGTCACCCGTGACGGGCCGGGGCATCAGATCGCCGGGGTCAGGGATCGCGGCGGGCGCCTTCCTGGCGGGCCAGCCAGCCCAGCAGCACGGCCACGGCCCGGGGGTCGTGGCGCAGGAGGTGTCCGGCCCCTCGGATGAAGCGGAGCTCGGCCAGACCGTGGGCGTCGGCCAGGGCCCGGGCGTCGAACTGGGGCACGGCGTCGTCCTCCAGGCCGTGCAGCACGAGCAGGGGCCGCTCGGAGAACCGCTCGGCGGCGGCCACGGCCCGGATGCGGCGCAGCTCGGCCCGCCATTCTTCGGGGTCGGGCGGGAAGTCGGGGCTGCGGATGGCGCCCACCCGCCGGGCGTGGGCCATGAGCCGGTTGGGGTTGACGGCCCAGTCGTCGAAGTCGGCCGGGGAACCGGCCATGGCCAGGCCGAACACGCGCTCGTCGTCGGCCGACGCCACCATCGCCACCGCTCCCCCCGTACCGAAACCGCACAGCCAGATGCCCTTGGGCCGCTGGGTGGTGGCCAGATGGTCGACGGCGGCCGACACGTCGTCGACCCAGCCCTGGAGGCTGAAGTGGCCCGATGAGGTGCCGCAACCGCGGAAGCGGATGCTGAGCGACACGAACCCCATCTGTTGGGCGGTCCGGTCGGCCAGCTCGGGCAGGTCGGCCCCGATCCGGTCGGCCCACACATCGCCCGAGGGGAAGCTGTGGAGGAAGATCACACCGGGATGGGCGTCGCCGTTGGTCCGTTCGGGCTCGGCCAGATGGGCCTCCAGCTCCACCCCGTCGGTGGACGGGATGCGGAGGTTACCGGTGGGGGCCGGGCCGGGCGGCGGCGGAACCGGCACGCCGGGCGGCACCGGGAGCGGTACCACGTTGCTGGCGGACCGCCGGGCCCCGGCGCCGGGAGGCGGCGGAGTGGTTGGGGCGACCGGTTCGTCGGGGGTGCTCATCCCCCGGTACCGGTCAGGACGCGGCGGCCTGGCGGGCCGTCCCGGCCCGCTGGCCGCGGTAGAGCCGGTAGCCCCGGTTACGGGCCTCGGCCAGGGTGTCGGGGGCGAAGCACAGGTAGGTGCCGGCCGCCATCAGCTCGTCGATGAGGGCGGCGTCTTCGGCTCCCAGCCCGTCCACGTCGTACACCACCTGGGTGCGCTTGTCACCGACGTAGCGGGCGTTCTCGAACTTTCCCGGGCGTTCCATCGGCCCCGATCGTACCGGACGGCGGGCCTGAATCGCCCGGACGCGAAGACGGGAGGCACCCTGGGGCACCTCCCGTCTCCTCAATTCTGCTGGAACCCGGATGATCGTTTGGCACTTCCGAGTTGGGACGCACTCGACGATTCATCCCGGGGGCGGACTGGTGGCAATTCGCCAGCGGTCCAGCTGTCCGGCTAGCGGCCAGCCACCTCCAAGGTCCCGAGATCTTGCGTGTTCAGTTTGGACCACCTCCTTCCTCTTGGTGGCCCCAGTGTTGCACACCAGCCACCGACGGGGAAGATCAATTTCGCCAGTCGTCGCCGATCTCGTCCCGGCGCCGCATCCGGGGCTCCGGGAAGGGAAAAGCCCGCAGGATGCCGCCTTCCACGCCGGCGGCCGGCGTGGCCCGGGTGCTGGTGCCCTGGCTGAGGGCGAGGAGGTAGGCCAGCACGATCCCGTGGACGCGCCGCTCCCCGTCGTGGTCGATGATGGCCCGGGCGATCGGGGGCAGCGACCGGTTGACCAGCTGGGCCAGCCCCGGGTCGCCCATGGCCCCCAGTGCGTTGGCCCCGGCCACGACGGCCTGGAGGGACCGGGCGGTGATCGGGGTGTCGATACCGGTCAGGCCCAGCTCGTCGCCGGCTGTGGGGTCCTCGGTGCAGACCACCAACGCCTGCTGGCAGGCGGCCAGCGCGGTCACGGCCGCCGTGTTGAGCATGGTCTGGTCGGTCATGCCGTCGAGCTGCTCACCGACCAGAGCGGCGGCCAGCCACGGCAGGGCCCTCACGCTCTCGGTGGTCAGCTCGGCTGCCGCCGCGATCAGCTGGGCCGTCACGCCGCCGTCGTTGTTCTGTTCGCTCATGTCTCCCGCCGTGGGACGACGGCCGGGGCGCCGGCCGCCTGGGTTACGAGCAACCAGGATCCCACACACCCGGCCGGGCGTCGTGAGCAACGGTGAGGGCAGAGCTGGGTCTCCCGGCCCGGGGCCGTCGTCAGGCTTCGGCCGGGCCGGCGCCGCCTTCTTCCAGCGCCGACGGCTGGCGGGGGCTGTCGAGGAGCGGCATCTGGGCCAGATCGGCCTCGACGTCCACCGGATCGTCGATGTGGATCGCCCCCATCACCTGCAGGTAGGCGGAGTGGGCCTCGATCACGGCCTCGATCTGGTCCCGGGTGACGTGCAGGTCGGTCACGTCGGCCCGCTCGACCATGTAGTCGACCGCGTCCAGTTCCTCGAACACGATCGGCCCGTCGCTCGCTCCCTCGGGGGCCCAGTGGTAGGCCTGGATCCATTCCAGGTGGAGCCGCAGCAGGCGCCGCAGCTCGTCGTAGCTGAGCACCGAGGTGATGGCGACGGGCAGCGCCTCGGCGCAGAACTCGATGGCTTCTTCGGTGTCGATCACGATCTGGGCCGGCATGGCGGCGGTCTTGCCCACGGCCCAGCCCACGAACAGCAGGGCCACCGCCACCACGACCACCACGGCGACGATGATCCCGACCAGCTCCACGGTCCCAAGCTACTGGGATACGCCACGGCCGCCGCCGGAAGGCCGGCGACGGCCGCAGCACACGTCTGGAGGGAAACGCTCAGAGGCCGATTCGCTGGGCCAGCAGCTCCCGGTGGTAGGCGGGATCGCCGAACATCAGCTCGGAGCTCTTGGCCCGCTTGAAGTACAGGTGGGCCGGGTGCTCCCAGGTGAACCCGATGCCGCCGTGGATCTGGATGTTCTCGGCGGCGGCATGGAAGTAGGCCTCGGAGCAGTAGGCCTTGGCCAGCGAGGCGACCGACGGCAGCTCGTCGTTCAGCTCGGCGGCGCACCACATGCCGTAGTAGGCGGCCGACTTGGCCGACTCGACCTCGAGCAGCATGTCGGCGCACTTGTGCTTGATGGCCTGGAACGAGCCGATGGGGCGGCCGAACTGCACCCGGTCCTTGGCGTACTGCACCGCCATCTCCAGCACGAACTGGGCCCCGCCCACCTGCTCGGCGGCCAGGGCGATGGCGGCCAGATCGAGCACGGTGCTCATCGTGGCCCAGCCGGCGCCCTCGGCCCCCAGCAGCTTGGCCGGGGTGCCGGCGAAGGTGAGCTTGGCCTGCTTGCGGGTCTGGTCCATGGTGGACAGCGACTGGCGGCTCAGGCCCGCGGCGTCTCCGGCCACGGTGAACAGGCTCACGCCGCCGGCGGTGCGGGCCGCCACCACGATCAGGTTGGCCACGTGGCCGTCGATCACGAACGACTTGGTGCCGTTGAGGGTGTAGTCGCCACCCGAGCCGGAGGCCTCCATGGTGATGCCCGACTCGTCCCACTTGCCGCTCTCCTCGGTGAAGGCGAGGCAGGCCAGCGTCTGGCCCGAGGCGATGCCCGGCAGGTGCTCGGCCTTGGCCCCGTCGTCACCGGAGTGGATGATGGCCTGCGAAGCCAGCACGCCCGACAGGAACGGGGCGCACAGCAGCCGGCGCCCCATCTCCTCCAGCACCACACCCAGCTCCACGAAGCTGTAGCCCTGGCCCCCGAACTCCTCGGGGATGGCCAGCGCCGGCAGGCCGAGCTGGTCCGACAGCTGAGCCCACACCGCCGGGTCGTACCCCTGCTCGGTGTCCATCTGCTCCCGGACGGCGGCCTCGGACGACTTGTCGTCCAGGAAGGAACGGACGAACTGACGGAGCTGCTCCTGCTCCTCGGTGAAGGCAAAGTTCATGTGACACCTCTTTGTGGGGATTCTGCCGGCGCTCAACGTAGACGGCCGGGATCGGCACCACAACTCGAGGTGTGTACACCTGTGCTACACCTGGCTTCGGGTAAGGCTACCCTCCAACCGGACGGCCCGTTCGGGCGATGGTACGGTCCTGCGCCGTGGACCGGCGGCGACTGGTATGGATAACGGTGTTCGTGTCGGCGCTGGTGGCCGTCATCGGCCTGGCCTGGGCTTTCGCCGTTCCCAGTGGGAACTCGGCGGCCGCTCCGCGGGGCGACGCCACCGCCCAGGCCGGCGACGGGGCGCCCGGGGACGGCGGCCCGGCCGGCCCGGCTCTGACGGCTGACAATGCCGACGCCTCGACGACTACGTACGACCCATACACCACCCTCCCCCGGCCGCCCGACACCGGGGCCGACAGTCCGCCGGTGCCGCTGGCGGCCACCAGCGCGCTCCCCCGGCCGACCCCCACCGCCGATCCGGCGGCGGTCACATCCACCACGTCGCTGGCGAGCTGCGTCGACCCCGCCAGCAACGACACCGCCCGCTGCGTCACCACCACCGCCCCCGAGCCGGGCGCCACCTTCGACATCTGCGACACCAGCGTGGGCCGCACCACCGACCCCGGCTGCCCCGGCGGCGGCACCGCGTACCCCACCACCGCCTCCACCGCCGCCGATCCGTGCGCCGCCATGACCACGCTCGGCTGCCCCGGCGCCACGACCACCACCACCGCTCCTGTCGCCACCACCCTGGCGCCGCCGACGGCCACCACCGCGCCGCCCACGACCTGCTACCCCGTGGCCTGCTCACCCACGACCCGGGCCGCCCCCTGACCCTCGCCCGCCCCCGGTGGGTGGCCTATATTGGCCGCCGATGACCGACCACCCTCCCGGCCCCGGGCCAGACGACGCCCTCACCACCATGGGGGTCCGCGAGCTCCGCAACCAGGTGGCATCGGTGCTGCGGCGGGCCGGAGCCGGTGAGCGGGTGGTCGTCACCGTCGACGGGCGCCCGGTGGCCCAGGTGGGGCCCCTCACCCCCGGCGGGAGCGGCGCCACCCTGTGGGACCTGGCGGCCGCCGGGCTGATCGAGCCTCCCCGCCGTCCCGACCGCCCGTCCGACCCGGCACCCCTTCCCCTGCCGGCCGACCTGAACGCCGACCGGCTGCTCGAAGCGTCGCGGGGCCGGTAGCGGCCGTGGCCGGCGCCGTCGGGCCCGTGCTGGCCATCGACTCCTCAGCCCTGCTCCGGCGGTATGTGGCCGACCGGCAGCGCCCGATGGTGATGACGGCGATGGCCGAGGCCCCGGTGTGGGCCGCCTCGGCCCTGGCCCGCAGCGAGGTGATGCTGGCCCTGCACCAGAGCGCCTCCAGCCTCGCCGGCCAGCAGGAGGCCTGGGCCGCCGTGCGCGACGACTGGGAGGCCCTATGGGAGGTCCCGGTGGATGGACGGTGCCTGGCCCGGGCCACCGAGATCGGGGCCCGTTACGGGATCACCCTGGTGGCCGCCATCCACCTGGCCGCCGCCGACCGGCTGCCCCGTCCGGTGCGGTTCCTCACCCTCGACCGGCGTCAGATCCCGGCCGCCGCCGACCTCGGCTTCGAGCTGGTCACCCCCACCGCCTGAACCGCGACGCCGCCCGACCCAGACCGGCAACGCGGCGCATGGCGGCGGGGCCGGAGCTCAGCCCAGGACCTCGGTGCGCCACCGGTCGGGCACGAGGGTGACCAGAGCCTCGTCGTGACCGGGGAAGGCGTCGGCGTAGCGGGCCCCGCCCTCGGCGCCCAGGTAGCGGCCGGCGATGTCGGTGAGGGCGGCGTGCCGCTCCTCGGGCGACATGACCCGCAGCGACACCGGTCCCTCGGCCGTCACGTACCGGTAGGGCCGCCCCTCGTCCTGCACACACAGCGAAGCCCGGCCCCGGGCCCGCAGCAAGCGGGCCTTCACCGAGGCGTCGGCCATGGCGATCTCGAACGACCCGTCGGCCGTCCGCCGGTACCACACCGGGGCACACAGGGGGCCCGCCCCCTCGCGGCCGATGGCCAGCACGGCCACCCGGCGTTCGGCCAGGAAGGCGTCTCGCTCTCTCTCGGTCATCGTGCCCATGTCTGGTGCTCCTCGTCGGTCGTCGGATCGGTTGTGCGGGTGCGGGTTCAGCGGCGCGGCTCGACGGCCGCCACCAGCTCGAGCTCGATGATGCCGAACACGGGCGGGGCCGTCACGGTGGTGCGGCAGGGATACGGCGCCTGGAACACCTCCAGGTACTCCTCGTTCCAGGCGGCGAAATCGGCCGGGTCGGCCAGGTAGGCGTTGACCTTCACCACATGGTCGAGCGACAGGCCGATGTCGGCCAGGATCGTGCGGTACAGCTCGAGGGTGTGCCTGGCGTGCTCCCGGATCCCGCCCGGGATCAGCTCCCCGGTCTCGGTGTCGACCGCGGTGAGGCCCGACAGGAACACCGTGTTGTCGACCTGGATGGCGGCCGCGTTGCGGATGTTGAGCCGCTCCATGGCCGCAGCCAGGCTCGGGGTGGTGGCATGCACTCGGATCATGCCGCCGTTTCTACTAGTTGAAGCCCCGGGAGTCTTGCTTGAGCGCGGTGTCTACGCAGAGAGCGGAGGCCACCACCATCGAGCGCAGGGGCTCGGGCAGGGCGTGATGGATCTGCACCACGTAGTTGTCGGCCGTGGTGAACAGCGTCTTGGCCAGCCCCTCCCACGTCTTGGTGATGCGGGCCACCTCGTTGCCTCCGGCGTCCTGGATGGAGAAGTTCCAGGCCCGCCAGTTCTCGGCGTTGATCGAGCCGATCCGCTCACCCCCCACCATCAGGCCGAAGCGGATCTTGCCCACCATGTTCTCCTGCTGGACCAGGCCGATGACGGTGCCCTGGGCATCGCGGATCTCGACCTTGGACTTCACGAGCTTGGCCGGCCGGGTGAGCGCCAGCTGCACGTTGCCGGCCATGTCGACCACCTGGAACGAGTGGGTCATGAACTGATCGAGCGACGAGACCACCCGCACGACCTTCTTGATCATCGACTGCCCCACCTGGCGGACAGCCCCGATCTGGTTGCCCTCCTGGTTGAAGATGGCGTACTCGGCCGAGATCTCGATCAGCTTGGCCTTCTGGTTCACCACCAGCACCGGCTCGGTGAAGATGGTGCCCCCGCCGGCGCCAGCCATCGGCGCCACACCGGCTCGGGCCTGCACCTGATGCTGGATCTGCTGGGCCGAGTGGTTGACCACGGGTACGCCGGAGCCGGGGCCGGGGACGGCCGGATCCGTGCCCTGCTGGCCGTGCGAGGCGACCTGCTCGGTCCAGCGGGTGCCGTCCCACCAGCGGTATTCGTGGCGGCCGAAGGGATCGGGATGCCAGCCGGACGGAGCCGCGCCACCAACATTCGTCATGATGCCCACTGTATTGGGCGCGGGGACGGCCCGGCGCTGGCCCCCCGACCAGCGCCGGGCCTGATTATGCCTCGACCTTCTCGGTGGTCGAGACCGGCTCGGTGACGTACTCGGCCAGGTCGGCGTGGCGGGTCCAGGCGAAATAGTCGACGTTGCGGTACGGGGAATTGACCACGATCCGGCCCCGCTCGTTGCGGTAGTAGGTGGTCATGCCGGGATGGGTCCACACCATGTTCTCGTGCTCGGCGTCGACCCGCTCGTTGTAGGCGTCGTGGACGTCCCGGCGGATCTCCACCGAGCCCAGGCCCTGCTCGGCCATCTGCTCGATGAGGCTCATGATGTAGTTGACCTGCATCTCGACCACGAAGATGAGGCTGCCGCCGTGGCCGGGCTGGAGGTTCGGCCCGTACAGGGTGAAGAAGTTGGGGAACTCGGGGATGACGGTGCCGATGTAGGCCTTGGCGTTGTCGTCTTCCCACACCTCACGCAGCAACCGGCCCTCTCGGCCCACGGCGTCGAACGTGGTGATGAACCGTAGGACGTCGAACCCGGTGGCCAGCACCAGCACGTCGGCCTCGTAGCGGGACCCGTCGGCCGTGACCAGCGCGTCGGGCTCGATCTTGGCGACCCGTTCGGTGACCAGCTCCACCTTGGGGTTGCGCAGCATCCGGTACCAGCCGTTGTCCATCAGCATCCGCTTGCCGAACGGCGGGTAGGTGGGCAGGACCTTGTCGAACAGGTCCTGGCGGTCGCCCAGCTCGCTCTGGATGTACTTGGTGAAGTAGGCCCGGTGGGCGTCGTTCTGGGCGTTGAGCGAGCGCTCGGGATGATCCCAGTTGGGGTCCTTGTGGAGGGCGGCGTAGGTGCGGTCGTTGAACGTCCAGCCCAGGCGCACGCGGTACCAGGCCTGGTAGATCGGGACCTCGCGGAACAGGAAGCGCATCGGCTCCGGCACCGGCTTGCGGAACTGCTCGAACGGGGCGGCCCAGTGGTTGGAGCGCTGGAAGATCGTGAGGTGCTCGACCTTGTCCTGGATCTCGGGGCCGATCTGCATGCAGCTGGCGCCGTTGCCGATGATGGCCACCTTCTTGCCCGTCAGGTCCACGTCGTCTCGCCAGGCGGCGGTGTGGAACGACGGGCCCGCGAAGCTGTCGAGGCCCTCGATGTCGGGGAACACCAGGGGGTTGAAGATGCCCGTGCCGCTGATCACGACGTTGGCCTCGGTCTCCTCCACCGACCCGTCGGGCAGGCGCAGGGTCACGGCCCAGCGCTGTTCCCGGGGCTGGTAGCGGGCTTCCACCACCTCGGTCTCGAAGCGGATGTGGGGCCGCAGGTTCAGCCGGTCGGCCACCGACTCGAGGTAGCCCCACAGCTCGTCGCGCAGGCAGAAGTACATCTTCCAGTCGTGCTGGGCGAAGGAGAACGAGTAGAGGTGGTTGGGGGTGTCGACCCCGGCCCCCGGGTAGTGGTTCTCCAGCCAGGTGCCGCCCACCGAGTGCTTCTTCTCGACGATCTCGAACGGCACCCCGGCCGCCTGGAGGTTGGCGCCGGCGGCGATGCCCGACACCCCGGCCCCGATCACCAGGACCTTGAACCCGGCCGGCACGTTGATCTTCTTGCGCTCCAGCGGCTTGTGGCCGAGCTGGGCCTTGGTGAACTCGCCGTACTCCTCCGGCACGGTCTCGCCCATGCACCAGCTCAGCATGCGGACGAGCAGCTCGGGCTCGGGATCGGGAATGGCCACCGGACGGCCGGCCTTCCAGGCCGAGATGGCCTCCAGGGCCGCCTCCCGCACCTCGGCCTGCCGGTCTTCGGGCAGACCACCGGTGTCGTTGTCGCCCATGCCCTGCTGGCGCTGGATGCGGTAGGGGTCGTCGAGCCAGTGCATCTCGCCGGTGAGCTGCACCAGCGTCATCAGCAGCGTGGGGATGTTGGCGACGGCGACGGCCTCGGCCAACAGCTCGTCGTCGGTTCGGGTTTCGACATCAGCCATGCGCGACCCTACATCCGGCATGTGACACCACCGAAGTTGAACCGGTTCAGTAACCCGTCCACCGCTCAATGCTTCGCGATCACGGGTGATCGCTCAGTACTTCGCGATCGCAGCGATCACGGTGATCGCTCAATGCTTCGCGATCGCAGCGATCACGGGTGATCGCTCAATACTTCGCGATCACCTTGCGCGCCAGGTCTTCGGTGATGCGGTAGCGGGCCTTGTTGGGATAGATGAAGTTGACCCCGGTGATGCCGGCCGCCTCCAGCTCCTTCAGCTGCTCGGTGACCTCCTCGGGCTGGCCGGCGATGCAGAAGTTGCGGATGATCTCCGGGGTGATGAAGCGGGCCTCGTCCCGGTCGAGGTACACGTAGTGGCTCTGGTGGAGCTGCTGGTGGGCCCGCTCGGCGTCCCGGGTGGCGTGGAAGGCCAGGTACTCGTCCCAGATCGGCGCCACGTAGGCCGGGGGCTCGGCCCCGGTGTCACGATGGAGATCCACCAGGTAGTGGACGTTGGCCATGATGGCCGAGCCGCAGTCGGCGATCACCCGCTCCGACCCGAGCGTCTCGCCCGGCTCCAGCAGCACCAGGTTGCACAGGGCCACCACCTCGAACCCCTCCAGGCTCCGCCCGCTGCGGGCCGCTCCCTTGGCCAGGTTGGCCAGCACCGAGGGCGGGGTGCCACCCCGGGGCAGGCTGGTGACGAGCCCGTCGCCGATCTCGCCGGCCAGGGCCTGGGCCATCGGCCCGAGGCCGCCCAGGTGGATCGGGATGGGGGCGTCGGCGTGGCCCAGCTGGGAGTTCTGGAACCGCACCAGGTGGGTGATGCCTTCCGAGGTGTAGGCCACCTCCTCTCCCGCCAGCAGGCCCTGCACCACCTGCACGTACTCCTTCATGCGGGCCACGCCCATCGGCTTCTGACCCAGGGTGCGTACCGCCGTGTTGCCGGCGCCGATGCCGAGGAAGGTCCGGCCGGGGGCGAGCTTGTTGATCGTGGCGATGGCGTTGGCCAGCACCGGCGCCTGGCGCAGGGCGGGGATGGCCAGCCCGGTGCCCAACCGGATCGTGCGGGTCTGCTGGGCGGCCAGCGCCAGCAGCGGGAACGGGTTCGACATGAGCAGCTGGCTGTCGGGGGCCCAGGCGAACGTGTAGCCCAGGTTCTCGGCGAAGGCGATGTAGCCGACGTCTTCGATGGCCCCTGCGGTCACTCCGAAGTCCATGGCCGGCACGCTAGTTGCTTCCCGGCCGGGCCGCCGGCCCTCCGACCTGCGCCGCGCCGCGGGCGCAGCTCACTACTGTGGCCCGATGGCACAGCACGGCACAGGCCCCCGGGTGGTGGTGATCGGCGGCGGGATCGCCGGAGTGAGCGCGGCCTACGCCCTGGCCCGCCACCCCTCGGCGCCGGCCGTCACCCTGATCGAGGCCGAAGGCCAGCTGGCCCAGCACACCACCGGCCGCTCGGCCGCCCAGCTCATCGAGAACTACGGCACCCCGCCCCTCCGGGCGCTGACCAAGGCCAGCCTCCCCTACTTCCTCCACCCACCCGAGGGCCTGGCCGACGGGCCGCTCCTGGAGCGGCGGGGCGTGCTGACCGTGGCCGACGACAGCCGGAGCGAGGAGTTCGAGCGCCAGCTGGCCGACGGGATGGCCGTGAACCCCACGATCAGCGAGATCCCGGTGGCCGAGGCGGTGGCCCTATTCCCCGCCTTGCGCCCCGAACCGATCAGCCGGGCCCTGTGGGAGCCCGAGAGCTACGCCATCGACGTGGCCGCCGTCCACCAGAGCTTCGTGCGCGGTCTGCGCTCGGCCGGGGGCACGATCGCCACCCATCACCGGGCGGTGCGCATCGAGCGGGCCGGTTCGACCTGGCTGATCCGCACCGGCCCCGGCGGGGCGGCGGCGCCCGATCCGCTGCCGGGCGACAGCGCCGGCACCGTGCTCGAGGCCGACGTGGTGGTGAACGCCGCCGGGGCCTGGGGCGACGACGTGGCCCGCCGGGCCGGCCTCATCCCGATCGGGCTCCAGCCCCTGCGGCGCACGGCGTTCATGGTGGCCAGCCGGTTCGAGGGCTCCGGGTCCTGGCCGCTGGTGGCCGACATCGAGCACCGGTGGTACGTGAAGCCCGACGGGGTGCAGTTCCTGTGCTCCCCGGCTGAGGAGACGCCGTCGGTCCCGTGCGACGCCCGGCCCGAGGAGGTCGACGTGGCCCAGGCCATCGACGCCATCAACGAGGCCACCACGATCGGGATCCGTGCGGTGGCGTCGTCGTGGACCGGGCTGCGCACGTTCACCCCCGACCGAACGATGGCCATCGGCCCCGACCCGGCCGAGCCCAGCTTCGTGTGGTGCGTGGGCCAGGGCGGCACCGGCATCCAGAGCTCGCCCGGGGCCGGTCAGCTCGTGGCCGACCTCGCCCTCGACGGGCGCCCGGGCTCGGCCCTCACCCCCGCCGTCCTCGGTGGGCTCACCCTGGACCCGGCCGCCTTCAGCCCCGCCCGTTTCCTCACGCCGGGAGCAGCAGGGCGGGAGCCGGCGCCTGCACCTCACCCGGGGTGAGCAGCGCCGGCTCGCCGGGGCTGAGGGGTGCCGGCGCTGCGGGCTCGCCAGCACCTACCGTCGCAGCGATGACGTTTCATTGGCTTCCCCCGGGCCGGCGGCGGCGCCGGGTAGCGATCGGTGCGGCGGCATCCCTGACGGGGTGGGCGGCGGCCACCGCTGTGCTGTTCGTGATGCGGGACGACGCCGACCGCCCGCTCGCCCCGGCCGATGCGGTGGTGGTGCTGGCCGGCGGCCGGTCCGAGCGGCTCGACCATGGGCTGCGGCTCGCCGCCAGCGGGGCGGCCCCGGTGCTGGTGATCTCGAACGGAGACGAGCCCGATTGGCCCGAGGCCCGGGCGATCTGCCGGGGAGGGCCGGGGTTGCCGACCGGGGTGGAGGTGCTGTGCCCCCGGCCCGATCCACAGCGCACGGCGGGCGAGGCCACGATGGTGGCCCGGCTGGCGGCGGAGCGGGGCTGGCGCCGGGTGGTGGTGGTCACGAGCGATTTCCACGCGCTGCGGTCGCGCCTGTGGTTCGAGCGGTGCGCCGCCGGCGCCTTCGAGGTGGAGGTGGTCGGCGTCGACTCCCGCTACGACCTGGCCCAGGTCTGGGGCCGGGCGCTGCGGGAGCAGGTGGGCCTCCTGGCCGCCGTCACCGTGCAGAGGGGGTGCCCGGCGCCGCGTCAGTAGTCGACGACGACCGACCCGTCGGTGTCGACGTCGAGGTGGAGCACCTTGCCGTTGGCCGGCAGGCCGCTGGCCACCTTGTCGACGCGCTCGGCGTCCACCACCACGGCCACGGCGGGGCCGGAGCCGCTCAGCCAGGCGGCGGCCGCCCCCAGGTCGAGCGCAGCCTCGATGGCCCGACGGGACAGCGGGCTCCGGTCGAGCCGGGGCGGCTGGTGGAGGCGGTCCTCGGTGGCCCGCCGGAGCAGGCTCAGGTCCCCCTCGTAGAGGGCGGCCACCAGAAGGCCGAGGCGGCCCAGGTTGAACACGGCGTCGGCCCGGCTCACGGTGGGATCCAGGGCCAGGCGGGACTCGTCGGTGGGGGTCTCCAGATCGGGCACCCAGCACAGCACGCGGCCCGGGATGGTCGTAGCCAGCCGGTGGCAGAGATCGCCGGCGATGACGTGCACACCGCCGAACACCGAGGGGGCGGCGTTGTCGCCGTGGCCCTCGATCGCCGCCACCACCGGATAGGCCCGACGCTGGGCCTCGGCCAGATCTGACCCCTGCTGCAGATGGGCGAGCACGGCGCCGGCGGCCCGGGCGGCGCCGGAGAAGCCGAGTCCCCGGCCCGGCTCCAGATCGAACCCGAACCACAGGGGTTCGGTGCCACCGGCGCGTTCGTAGGCGATGCGGGCGATGTGGTCGGGGCCGCACGGTTCGCCCTCGCCGGTGTCGGAGACCCAGGCGTAGCGGGACAGCGCCACCCCCAGCACGTCGAATCCGGGGCCCAGGTTGGCCGACGATCCAGGCGCACGCACACACGTCACGGGTACAGAGCGTAGAGGCCCGATCGGCCGTTGACCGAAGGCATCGTGGCGGCGGCCGCCCTAACGGTCGAGCCGCATTCCGAGGACATGAGCAGATTCACCCATCTGCCGACCGCCGGCGGCGGGGTCCGCTCAGGCCCGGTACGCCACGCCGGGCAGCACGCACAGCATCTCGTACAGCAGGTTGGCGGCCAGCAGGCTGGTGTTGCCCGACGTGTCGTAGATCGGGGCCACCTCCACCAGGTCGCACCCCACCAGGTCGAGGGCCTGGCAGGCCCGGATGATCTCCAGCGCCTGGGGCACCGTGAGCCCGGCCACCTCGGGGGTGCCGGTGCCGGGAGCGAAGGAGGGGTCGATCCCGTCGATGTCGAAGCTGAGGTAGACGGGACCTCCGGCCACCCGCTCCGTGATCTCGGCCATCAGCGGCACCAGCGAGCGGTGCCAGCACTCCTCCACCTGCACCACCCGGAACCCCTGCTCCCGCGACCAGTCGAAGTCGTCGGCGGCGTAGCCCGTGCCCCGGACCCCGATCTGGGCCACACGGCTGCAGTCGAGCAGGCCTTCTTCCACCGCCCGGCGGAACGGGGTGCCATGGGCCACCCGCTCGCCGAACATCGCGTCGTTGATGTCGGTGTGGGCGTCGACGTGGACGAGGCCCACCGGGCCGTGCTTGGCCGCGACGGCCCGCAGGATCGGCAGCACGATCGTGTGGTCGCCTCCCATCGTCACCGGCACCACCGGATGCCCCAGCAGATCCCGGTACCAGGCCTCGATACGGGCCACCGAGTCGGTCAGGTTGTAGGGGTTGGTGGGCACGTCGCCCACGTCGTCGATGCGGAGGCTGTCGAACGGGGCGGCCCGGGTTGCCATGTTGTACGGCCGGAGCAGAACCGACTCCGACCGGATCCCCCGGGGTCCGAACCGGGCGCCGGGACGGTTGGAGGTGCCGATGTCGAACGGCACGCCCACCACGGCCACGTCGAGGTCGGCGGGCGGGGTGGCGGCCGGCAGCCGCATGAACGAGGCGAGCCCACCGAAGCGCGGCATCTGGTTGCCGCCGAGAGGTTGGGGGTTGCTCATGCGATCCACTGTAGGGGCCCGTTCGACCCCCGCCGGACCGGCCGGTAGGGTCGGGCGGCACAGCAGCGGACGCCGGGCCCGGGCCCGGCCCGACCGCCCGATGGTCCCCGCCGGCACCGCCCGGCCGAGAGATGAGGTTGAGGATGGAGATCGACATCATGACCGGGTCGGCCCGCTGGGCCGACACCGCCGAGCGGGCCCGCCAGGTCGAGGCCGCCGGCTTCTCCGGGATGCTGTTCACCGAGACCAGCGCAACCCCGTGGATGTGCATCACGGCCGCCGCCATGGCCGCTCCCAGCCTCACGTTCACCACCGGTATCGCCGTCGCCTTCCCCCGCTCCCCCATGGTGAGCGCCGCCATCGCCTGGGAGCTGGCCGAGAACACCGGCGGCCGCTACCGCCTGGGCCTGGGCAGCCAGGTGAAGGCCCACATCGAGCGCCGCTACGGCATGCCCTTCGATCCTCCCGGGCCCCGCCTCAAGGACTACGTGGAGGCGGTGCAGGCCTGTTTCCGGGCCTTCCGGGGCGAGGAGAAGCTCAACCACCAGGGCCCGTACTACCAGCTGAGCCTGCTGCCCGACGCCTGGCGGCCCCGCTCCCACGACCACGGCGACATCAAGATCGACATCTCGGCCGTCGGGCCGTACATGACCCGGGCCGCCGGCGAGGTGGCCGACGGCATCCACGTCCACCCCTTCCATTCCATCCCCTACCTGCAGACGGTGCTCGGTCCCAAGGTGGCGGAGGGAGCGGCCAGGACCGGGCGCAACCCCGAGGCGGTGGACCTGATCGTGCCGGTGTTCACCGTGGTGGGCGACACCCCGGAGGAGCAGGCGCCGTTCAAGGAGCGGGCCAAGAGCCAGATCGCCTTCTACGGGTCGACGAAGAACTACGGCTTCCAGTTCGACATGCTCGGCTTCGAGGGCACGTCGGCCAAGCTCAACGAGCGGCTCAAGGCGGGCGACGTGGCCGGCATGGCCGACCTCATCACCGACGAGATGCTGGAGCACTATGCCGTGACGGCGAGCTGGTCCGAGCTCGGCCCCAAGCTGGTGGAGCGGTACCAGGGCACCGCGGCCCGGGTGGTGCTGTACCAGGCCGAGGAGTCGCTGCGGAAGGACCCGTCGACCATCGACAAGTGGGCCAAGGTGGCCGAGGCCGTCCGCTCGGCCTGATCGTTCCCAATCTGGTCGCCCGGGCCGTCACCGGTGACCGCCCGGGACATCAGATCAGATCACCAGCTGTTCCAGTGGACGTACCGGTCGCGGTCCTTGCGGGCACCGGGCTTGAAGTCGGTGCCCAGCGTGTGGGCCACCGGGATCAGGGCCACCTGCTGCACCCGGTCGTAGGGGATGCCGAGGATGTCGGCCACCTCGGCCTCCCGCATCAGGTGCACGGTGGTCCAGCAGGTGCCCAGGCCCCGCGCCCGGGCGGCCAGCATGAAGCTCCAGGCGGCCTGCACGATCGAGCCCCACTTGTTGGCCTGGGGCAGGATCGGTGCCCCCTCCAGCCGGCCCTCGATGCAGGGCACGAGGATCGCCGGCACGTCGGGGAAGTGGTCGGCCAGGTAGCGGGCCGAGTCCATCATCTTGAGCCACGTGGCTCTCGCCCCGGCATCGGGCTCGCTGTCGGCCGCCTTGGCCAGGTAGGCCTCGGAGATCATCCCGTGCCACACCTCGGAGTAGACCTGACCCACCCGGCGGCACACCTCGCGGTCGTCGGACACCACGAGGTGCCAGTCCTGGCGCAGTGAGGCGGTGGGGGCCTGCAGGGCGAGGTCGAGGCACTCGTCGAGCAGTTGGCGCTCCACGGGGCGGGTCAGGTCGAGCCGTTTGCGCACGGCTCGGGTGGTCGACAACAGCTCGTCGGGCGAAAGGGGCAGCACCATGGCCGCACGCTAACCCTCCCCGAGCCCCGGGCCGAACTCTGTCACCTCGGGCCGGCGATGGCGGCACAAGCTGACACGGTTCGACCCGATGCGCCAACTGCCGCATGGCAGACTCCGGGTATGGACGCAATCGACCGCGAGCTCGACCGGATCTGGGCCATCGTGCCGGGCGACGGCGGGCCCCGGCCGCCGCTGGATCTGACCCCTGCCCCCTTCACCCTCGCCTCGGCTTTCGACGTCGACACCATCGCCGTCACCTCGGTGGCGGCCGCCACCCTGGCTGCCGCCGCGCTCGGGCCCGCCGGCGGCGCCGGCGGCCCGGTGGCCCTCGACGGGGGCGGGGCGCTGGCCTCGTGCACCGGCTGGCTGCGGCGTGACGGGGAACCGATCCCGGTGTGGGCCGACCTGTCGGGGCTGTACCGGTGCCGTGACGGGCGGGCGGTCCAGATCCACGCCAACTTCGCCCACCACGCCGCCGGGGTGGCGGCCCGCCTCGGGGTGGCCGAGGAGCGGGAGGCGGTGGCGGCCGCCATCGCCCGCTGGGACGCCTTCGAGCTGGAGCGGGCCCTGATCGGCGACGGCATGATCGGCGCCGCCTACCGCACGCTCGACGAGTGGGCCGCCCATCCCCACGCCGCGGCCACCACCGGGCTGCCCGTGATCGAGGTGGAACGCCTGGGTGACGCCGCCCCGCTGGCCCCGGCCGCCACCGAACGGGGGGCGGGCGACGAGCGGCCTCTGACCGGGGTCCGGGTGCTCGACTGCACCCGGGTGCTGGCCGGGCCGGTGTGCGGGCAGACCCTGGCCGCCCACGGGGCCGACGTGCTCCGGGTGGGGGCGGCCCACCTGCCGTCGATCCCGATGGGGGTCATGACCACCGGCTTCGGCAAGCGCAACGCCTTCGTCGATCTCGACACCGCCGGGGGGCGGACCACGTTCCGCGATCTGGCCGACGGGTGCCACGTGCTGGTCGACGCCTACCGGCCCGGCTCACTGGCCGCCCGGGGTTTCGGGGCGGCCGAGCTGGCCGGCCGGCGGCCGGGGATCGTGATCGTCGAGATCGGCGCCTTCGACTGGGTGGGGCCCTGGGCCGGCCGCCGGGGTTACGACTCGATCGTGCAGACCACCACCGGGCTGGCGCTGGCCGGGGCCGACGCCGCCCGGGCCGGCGGGGCCGACGTGCCCGACGGCCAACCGGTGCACCTGCCGGTGCAGGCTCTCGACTACGCCACCGGATTCCTGGCCGCATTCGCCGCCCAGCGCCTGGTGGCCCTCCAGCGCCAGGAGGGCGGGTCGTGGCGGGCCCGCCTGTCGCTGCTGCGGACCCGCAACTGGCTCACGTCGCTCGGCGGGCCGACCCCGTTCGTCCCGGCCCCGGCCCTCCCCGACCTGTCCCCCTGGCTCCACACCGTCGACAGTCCCTTCGGCCGCATAGAGGCGGTGCGCCCGGTGGCGGGCCGCTGGGACACCCCGCCCGCCCCCCTCGGCACCAGCCCCGCCACCTGGCTCTCCTGACGCCCGGCTCCAAGCTCCACCCCACCCCCGCCCCACCCCCCGCCCTCTTCCCCGAACCTGTTCCGCTCCTCAGAGGAGGTCCGTCATGGCTCGTGGGGAAGCCGAGGCCAGCGCGCTCGCCGCCCGCCAGCACGGCGTGTTCAGCATCACCCAGGCCCGGGCTACGGCGACACCGACATCCCGCTCAGCGCCTGGAGTCGGGATGCGGCCCGCCCACCATCTCGTGGCCCAACAGTCGGGCGGCGCCGTGTCAGGATTCGAGGTAGAGCCGGCGGAGTGTGGAGCGAACGTCGGCGCCGATGCCGATCGAGTCGAGCCAGGGTTCGACGCCGGCCACGCCGCCGATGGTGTCGAGGGCCGCCACCACCCACGCCCGGTCGGCGGCGGCCATGCGGTCCAGCGTGGCCGCCGGCATGGTCTCCACGAACGGGTAGCGGGTGCCGATGTCGGCCCGGATGTGCTCGTAGGCCTCGGCGCTGCGCTCGAACTCCACCAGCGCCGTCTCCAGCTCCACCCCCAGGATCAGGTGGATCACCACCCCGAGCAGTCCCGTGCGGTCCTTGCCCGACGTGCAGTGGAACACCAGCGGCGCCCGCTCCGGCTCGGCGATGATCTCCAGCGCCCCGGCGAACATGGGGCCGGCCCGACCGAGCAGCATCGGCAGGATCAGGGCCATCGGGTCCTCCGAGGCCATCACCCGGGCCATGGCCGCCTCCCGGGCCGGATCGCCACCCCCGGTGGGCGGGCCGACCGGCGAGGCGACGTGAAACCAGTCGACCCCGCTCCCCTCGTGGGCGTAGCGGCCGTTGCGTCCCACCTCGCCCTCGGACCGGATGTCGATGATGGTGCGGATGCCCAGCCCGGCCAGGGTGGCCCGCCCCGCCTCGGTCAGCGAGTCGAGCGAGGCCGAGCGGTACAGGAGGCCGGGGCGGACGAGGCGCCCGTCAGCGGTCTGCATCCCGCCCACGTCGCGGAAGTTGTGGGTGCCGTCGATGTCGTGGCTGGCCGGGCGGCCCGAAGCGCCTCCGCCGGTCATGCCAGCTCCTCCCGGTCGGCGTAGTGGGCCAGCGCCTCGGGGTTGGCCAGGGCCTCCAGGTTCTTCACCGGCCTGCCGTGCACCACCTCGGTGACGGCCAGCTCCACGATCTTGCCCGACCGGGTGCGGGGGATGTCGGGGACCTCGGCGATCACCCCCGGCACGTGCCGGGGCGAGCACTTGGCCCGCAGGTCGGCCCGAATGCGGGCCCGGAGATCGTCATCGAGCACGGCCCCGGGGGCCAGGCGGACGAAGAGCACGATCCGGGTGTCGCCGTCCCACTGCTGCCCGATGGCGATGGCCTCGGCCACCTCGTCGAGCTGCTCCACCACCCGGTAGATCTCGGCCGTACCGATCCGCACGCCGGACGCGTTGAGCGTGGCGTCGGAGCGGCCGTAGATGATCATCCCGCCCCTCGGTGTCCACGAGGCGTAGTCGCCGTGGGCCCACACCCCGGGGAACCGCTCGAAGTAGGCGGCCCGGTAGCGGCTGCCGTCGGGGTCACCCCAGAATCGCAGCGGCATCGACGGGAACGGCTGGGTGCAAGCCAGCTCGCCCTTCACGTCGGGCCCCAGCGGCCGGCCGTCGTCGTCGAGCACCTCGATGGCCATGCCCAGCCCCCGGGTCTGGATCTCCCCGGCGAAGACCGGACCGGTGGGATCGCCCAGCACCAGGCAGCCGCACAGGTCGGTGCCGCCCGAGATCGAGGCCAGGTGCACGTCGGCCTTCACCGCCTCGTAGACCCAGGAGAACCCCTCGTGGCTGAGCGGCGACCCGGTGGAGCAGATCGAGCGGAGCGACCGGTAGGCCCACCGGTCGGCCGGCCGGACCCCCGACTTCATCACGCTGTCGATGTACTTGGCCGACACCCCGAGCAGGGTGACGTCGAGCTCGTCGGCCACCCCGAACAGGGCGGCCGGCTCGGGTACGCCGGGGTTGCCGTCGTAGGTGACGATCGTGGCCCCGCAGGCCAGGGCCGACACCAGCCAGTTCCACATCATCCAGCCGCAGGTGGTGAAGTACAGGACCCGGTCGCCGGCCCGGATGTCGCAGTGGAGCCGCTGCTCGCTCAGGTGCTTGAGCAGCACGCCGCCGGCCCGGTGCACGATGCACTTCGGCTTCCCCGTGGTGCCCGACGAGTACAGGATGTACAGCGGATGGTCGAACGGGAGGGGGCGGAACGTCAGCCCGGCTCCGGCGTGGCGGGCCAGGGCGCCGCGCCACCCCTCGAGCGAGCCGGCGGTGCCGGGGCCGTCGGCCCGGGCCAGGTCGGGGGCGTCGCTCAGGCAGCCCACCACCAGCGTGAGACGCAGCGTGGGGAGCTGGGCCCGGATCTCGGCCAGCCGCTCCAGGCAGTCGAACGACTTCCCGCCGTAGCGGTAGCCGTCGGCCGCCACCAGCACGGTCGGCTCGATCTGGCCGAACCGGTCGACCACGCCATCCACCCCGAAATCGGCCGAGGTGGAGCTGAACACGGCCCCGATGGAGGCGGCAGCCAGGAACGTCACCACGGTCTCGGGCACGTGCGGCATCCACGCCGCCACCCGGTCGCCGGGGCCGACGCCGGCCTCGGTCAGCACCGCCGCCGTCGCCGCCACCTGCGCCCTCAGCTCGCTCCAGGTGAGCTGGCGCCGGGAGCCGTCCTCCTGGCCGGCGATGATCGCCACCTCGGCTGCGCCCGGCCGATCGGCCAGCAGGTTCTCGGCCACGTTCAGCTCGGCCCCGAGGCAGAACCGGGCCTCCCACATCTCCTCCGCCGGCCGGTACCCCTCGGTGCCGGGGGTGCCGATCACGCCGCACCACTCCCACAGCGCCGACCAGAAGCGGCCCGGCTCGTCGACCGACCACCGCCACAGATCGGCGAGGCCCGACCCGGTCGGCAGGACCGCCTGGCGGAACTGCTCCAGCTGGGTGGCCGCCGCCCGCTCGGGGCTCGGGCGCCACAGAGGGGCGTCGGCTGGGGTGGTCTCGGGACCGGTCATGGGCGCCAGGCTAGCGACCGGGGGCCGGCGCCCCGGAACGCGTTTGCCGGGTGTGCCCGACGCCGCCTGAAGTGCCGGTTCGGGTGGTGACGGCGACGCTAGCCTGGGCCGATCAGCCGACGACACGCAGCCAGCGCAGGGCGACGAGCAGGCCAACGAGGGAGCCAGCGTCGCCGGTCGCCCGCGGCCCGCAGGGGCCCCGGGCGCTCCCTCCTGCTGGCCACCCCTCTGGTGTCGGCCGTGCTCGCCCTGTTCGCCCTGGCCGCCGGCAACGACCTGTCGGAGCTCCGGGTCGACGCCGGCGGAACCGGATCCGGGCCCAGCCTCTCCACCACCACCCCCACCACCGCCACCGAGGGCGGTGGAGTGGGGGTCGAACCTTCAGGCACCGGGACCACGGTGGCTGGCGGCTCCGGCACCGGTAGCGGGGGTGTCCCCGCCGGGGCCGAACCGGGTACGGGCCAACCCGGCGCGGGCGGCCTGGCTCCCGGCGGTGGGATCGTCACCGCGTCCACCGGAGCGAACGCCGGCGCCGGCCTGCCCGGCTCGTCCACCACTGCTCCCGGAGCGCTTCCCGGCATCCCGCTCGACACCGGGCTCGGTGCCACCGACACCACGGTCGACGGCTCCGTCGACGCCTCCGTGCCGGGCGGGGTCCAGCCCGGGGACACGGCGCTCGGCGACGGCACCGGCGGCACCGCCACCACCGTCGCCGGACCGAACGACGGCCCGGCCGGGTCAGGGGCGCCCGGCTCCACCACCGCCAGCGGCCAGTCGGCCGGGTCCGGCTCTGGCTCCGGTTCTGGCGAGTCCACCAACACCACCACGGCCGCCACCGGCCGACCCGGCGACGGCTCGCCGGGCGGTCTGGTCGCCACCGTGCGCCTGATGGCCATCATGATCGCCTTCGGCGCCTCCGCCGCCGGCATGGCCTGGCTGACCGCCTCCCTGGTGCGGGCCATCCTCACCGGACGCCGCCAGCGGCGGCCCGAAGACGACGAGGACGACGACGACTCGCTCGAGGCGCTGGTGGTGATAGACCCCGCCTCCGCCGGCTGGACCCTGGAGCAGCTCCGGCGGCGCCTGGAGGCCGAGCCCGATCCCCGCCTCGCCATCCGGGAGGCCTACTCGGTGGTGGAGTCGGGCTTCGGCATCGGGGGCGGGCTGGCCCGCCGTCGCACCGAGACGGCTCTGCAGTACCTGGAGCGCACATTGGGCATGATCGAGGGCGGCACCAAGCCGCTGCGGGTGCTGACCGGGCTGTTCCTCCTCGCCCGGTTCTCCAACCGACCCATGAACGAGGCCATGCGGCGGGCCGCCATCGACGCCGTGGTGGAGCTGCAGGCCCGGTTCCGGGCGGCCGAGGAGGTGGCGGCGTGACGCCGGTGGCGATCGCCGTGGCGGTGGCCGGCGCCGTGGCCCTGGGTGCCGTGATCTGGGTGGTCTACGTCCTGTTCGACATCGGCTCCGACGGCCTGGGGGCCGGCCCCTGGTCCCGCCCCGACGTGAACCAGGTGCACAGCCGGCTCCCCGCCGACTTCATCGGCCTGTGGTCGCTGTTCGGCTCGCGTTCCATCAACGCCCTGGCCGGATCGCGGGAGAGCGCCGTACGGCGCCTCGACCGCCTGGAAGCCCACCTCCGGGGCCTGCCCTACGACGCCGACGGCGCCCCCGGGTCCACCCCGGTGCCGGCGAACTTCGACGAGGGCTGGCTCGAAGCCCGCCTCGACGAGCTGGAACGCCTGGCCGGGCTCCAACCGACGGCCGCTCCCACCCCCTACTCTGGAGGACCGGCCCCCGAGCCTGGCCGCGCCGCCGCCCCCAACCGGCCCGGCCCCGGGCAGAGGCCTCCCCCCCACCAACCCGCCCGAGGACCGCGCAGATGAACGACCGCAACCTCCCGCGCCCGCCCGGCACGGGTCCCCTCTCCACCGGCTCCGCGCGCGGTGGCCAGCCCCAACCCACCCGGGCCTCGGCGGAGACCCAGACCGAACAGTTCTCGGTGGACACGGTGGTGCGGTGGAGCCAGGCCGTCATCCGGGAGCTGGAGCGGGCCGTGCTGGGCAAGCGGGAGGTCCTGCACCTCGTGCTCACGGGGGTGTTGGCCGACGGCCACATCCTGCTGGAGGACGTACCGGGCCTGGCCAAGACGCTGATCGCCCGCTCCATCGCCACCGTCACCGGCCTCGACTTCTCCCGGGTGCAGTTCACCCCCGACCTGGTGCCGGGCGATATCACGGGCTCGACGGTGCTCGACCTCCAGACCCGCCAGCCGCTGTTCCGCCCCGGTCCGATCTTCGCCAACCTGGTGTTGGGCGACGAGATCAACCGGGCCCCTCCCAAGACCCAGGCGGCCCTGCTGGAAGCCATGGAGGAGCGCCAGGTCACGATCGACGGGGTCAGCCGGCCCCTCCCCGGCCCCTTCCTGGTGATCGCCACCCAGAACCCGATCGAGTCCGCCGGCACCTATCCCCTGCCCGAGGCCCAGCTCGACCGCTTCCTGCTGAAGTTCGGCATCGGCTATCCCAGCGTCGAGCAGGAGTCCGAGATGCTGGTGCGCCGGGCCGAGCGCCAGCAGGAGCAGGTGGCGCTGAACCCGGTGGCCGACCGCACGGTGCTGGGCCGGCTCCAGAAGGTGGTGGAAGCCATCTACGTGGACCCGGCGGTGGCCAACTACATGGTGCGCCTGGTCGACGCCACCCGGCAGTCGGCCCGCACCCAGTCGGGTGCCTCGCCCCGGGGCTCGCTGGCCCTGCTCAAGGCGACCCGGGCCTGGGCCGCCATGTCGGGCCGGGATTTCGTGACCCCCGAGGACGTCCAGGTGGTGGCGGCCCCGGCGCTGGCCCACCGCCTCATGCTGCGGCCCGACGAATGGCTGCGCGGCGTGACCGCCGAACAGGTGGTGGGCGAGTGCCTGGCCCAGACGCCGCTGCCCCGGGCGGTGGAGGAACGGGTCGGGTGAGCACGGCGGTCCGGGTGAGCGCAGCGGAGCCGTCCGCCGATCTCGACCTGGGAGACCTCGACGGCCTCGACGCCTTCGGGCCCGATGGGGCGCTGGCCGCCCCGGCCCGGGCCCATCAGCTCGAGTCGCCGGTGGAGCTGAGCCCCGGCGCCCGGGTCAACACCCCCACCCCGTTGTTCTTCGCCAACGGTCTCCTGGCCCTCTGCGCCCTGGCCGCCGCCCTCGTACTGCAACGCCCGGAGCTGCTGGCCCTCGGCACCCCGGCCCTCGTGCTGTTGACGGTGGGCCTGCTCGACGGCGGCTACCCCTCGCTGACCGTGCGGGCGGCCATGGACACGCCCCGGGCGCTGGAGGGCGACGACACCCGCCTCCGGGTGACCCTCATGGCCGACGTCGACGTCGGGCTGGCCGAGTTGGAGATGGGCCTGGCCCCGGCGTTCCTGGCCAAGGGCGCCCAGCGCCACGTGGTGGCGGTACGGCGGGGGCGGCCCCGCACCGTGGAGCTCCATCTCGTCCCGCTGAACTGGGGGGTGCTGGAGCTGCCGACCTTCACCATCCGCACCCGGCGGAGCTCGGGCCTGTTCGCCTCCAGCGTGCAGTACCGCTGCATCAGCACCCTGCGGGTCCACATCAACGAGGAGCCGGCCCGCACCCCGCTGGAGCCCACCTCGTTCCGCCGGGTGGTGGGCAGCCACCTGGCCACCGAGCGGGGGGAGGGCTGCGAGATAGCCGACATCCGTCCCTACCAACCCGGAGACCGGCTGCAGACGATCAACTGGCGGATCTCGGCCCGCTTCGACGAGCCGTGGGTGACGCTGCGCCACCCCGACCGCTCCACCACGGTGGTGCTGGTCCTCGACGCCCACGCCAACTACGCCAGCGACGGCCAGGACACCCTGCGCCGCTCGGTGCGGGCCGCCATGGGCCTGGCCCGGCTCCACCTCAACGCCCAGGACCAGGTGGGGCTCCTGCTCACCGGCCAGGGTCGGCGCTGGATCCGCCCCCAGCTCGGGATCAGCCACTTCGCCACGATCGCCGACGCCCTGCTCGACCTGTCGACCAACGACTGGGCCGAGCACCAGCACCGCCGCGAGCGGCTCGACCGCCTCGTCCCGGTCGACGCGGTGGTGATCGCCATCTCTCCCCTGCTCAACGACACCTTCGGCCACCTGCTCGAGCCGCTCCTGGCCCGGGGCCAGCAGGTGAACGTGATCGAGCCCCGCTACGAGCTGCCGTCGGGCCTCCAGGTCCGGTCACGCGACGACAACGGCGACCCCACGATCGCCCGGCGCGTCTTCGAGCTGGAGCAACATCTCCGGCGCCGGGCCCTGGCCGACCTGGGGGCCGCCGTGTCGCCCTGGGTCGACGGCGAGCCGATCGAGTCCACCCTGTTCCGGTCCCGCCAGGCCCACCGGGGCCGGGCCGTTCCCCTGCGGGTGCGCCGATGATCGATCTGGCCCGCCGGGCCGCGGTGCTGGCCATCTGGGTGGCGGGCGCCGGCGTGTTCGCCGCCATGGCCCTGGCCGGGCTGTCGGTGCTGGTACCGGTGGCGCTGCTGGGGGCGATCGCCTTCGCCGTCGGCGTCTGGTACGGGTTGGGGTTCCTCACCGCTCTCGGCCTGTGCGCCGTCGCCGTGCCCGCCGCCATGGCCACGCCCCGCACCGTGGCCGGCTACGCCGCCGTCATCGGGATGGGTGTGGCGGCGAGCCTGGCCCTGCTGGCGGCCGACGCCTCCTGGTGGCTGCGCCGTGACCCGCAGGTCGATCCGGCGGTGGCCCGGAGCCTGATCCGGACGTACCTGCCGGTGTGGGCCGTGGCCGCCCTGCTGGGAGCGGGGGCGATGGCGCTGGGACACGAGGGGCCGAGCTCGATCTGGATGCTGCCGGCCGCCATCGCGGTGGCTGCGGGGCTGGTGGGGGCGGCGGCCGCCGTGACCCGGGGGCGCCACCGTCGCCACGATCCCCTGTCCGACATCCGCCGGGGCTGACCAGCGATGTCGCCCACCGGACCTCGGTCACCCGGGCCACCGTCACCCGGCTCGCCCCCGCCCGGCTGGTACCCGGTACCGGGCGGAGCGATGCGCTGGTGGGACGGTACGGCCTGGACCGGGCACATCACGCCCGTGCCGCCCCGCCCGCCGGGCGACGAGAACTCGCTGGCCATGCTCTGCCACCTCGGCGGGGCCTTCGCCAGCATCCTGGTGCCGATCGTCATCTACGCCACGAAGAAGGACCAGTCGCCGTTCATCCGCCACCACGCGGTGGAGGCCATCAACTTCCACCTGACCTACCTGATCGCCGTGGTGATCAGCCTGATCCTGTTGATCGTGCTGATCGGACTCCTCCTGCTGCTGGTGTCGGTGGGAGTGTTCCTGGTGCTGACGATCGTGGCCAGCGTGGCCGCCTACCGGGGCGAGTGGTACCGCTACCCCCTGTCGATCCGCTTCATCCGGTAGCCCAGCGGGGGCACCGAGGAATCTAGACCCGGCGGGCGGCCCGGCGGTCGAAGACGAGCTGGCCGGCCACGAAGGTGAGGACCACGCGGTCGGAGGCGTCGAGGGCCACCAGATCGGCCCGGCGGCCGAGCTCGATGCGGCCCCGGTCGGTGAGCCCAAGACATTGGGCCGGCACCTCGGTGGCGGCGGCCACGGCAGCGGCCAGGGAACACCCGGTGAAGGCCATGAGGTTCCGCACTGCGGCGTCGAGGCCGATGGCGGAACCGGCCAGTGTCCCGTCGAACAGGCGGACGGCGTCGCCGGTGGCGTCGGCCGCCTGGGTTCCCATCACGGCCACCGCATCGCTGGTGAGGATCAGGCGGCCCTCGGCCAGGCGCCAGGCCAGGGCCACCATGTCGGGGGACACGTGGACGCCGTCGGCGATGAGGCCGATGTAACTCGGCTCCAGCAGGAACCCGGCGGCCGCCCCCGGGTTGCGGTGGTTGAGGCCCGACATGGCGTTGAACAGGTGGGTGCCCATGGTGGCCCCGGCCGCCAGCGCGGACCGGATCTGGTCCACCGTGGCCTCGGTGTGGCCGCACGACACCACCACCCCCCGCTCGGTGAGGACCCGGATCAGCTCGGGGGCGCCCCGCAACTCGGGGGCCATGGTCACCAGGCGCACCCCGTCGGCCGGGGTGTAGTCGGCCGGAGCTTCGGGCGGGACCGGCTGGAGCAGCTCGCGGGAATGGGCCCCGTGCCGGGACGGCGCCAGCCACGGCCCCTCGAAGTGCCAGCCCAGGGCGTCGGCTCCCATGTAGTCGGCCCGGGCCGGGGGCCCGGCCCGCCAGATGCTGAGCGCCTCCCGGCGCCGGGCGAAGCCGTTCGTGGTCAGTGTGGGCAGGAAGGTGGTGACCCCCGCCTCGGTGAGCCGCCGGGCCAGCGCCCACAAGGTTGCCGGCTCCCGCTGGAGGTCGTGGCCCCAGCCACCGTTCACCTGGAGCTCGATGAAGCCGGGCACGATGCGCAGCCCGGACGCGTCGAGCACGGCGCCCCGGCCGTCGCTGCCGTCGGAGATGACGCCGTCCACCACGCTGAGATCGAACTCCTGCCACCCGGCCGGGGTCAGGATGTCGGCGCCGCAGATCAGATATGAGCTCGGGCTCGGTTCCGCCAACCGA
Source organism: Acidimicrobiales bacterium (assembly GCA_041394285.1). Classification (GTDB taxonomy): domain Bacteria; phylum Actinomycetota; class Acidimicrobiia; order Acidimicrobiales; family SZUA-35; genus CADEDH01. Next base: position 229,619 of record JAWKIL010000006.1, read on the forward strand.
CCGCTCCCCGGGCTAGCCGCAGGGCCGGGCCGACCCGGCTGCGGCGGGGTGCAACCGGTCGGGGGCCAGGGGTCGACGGCAGAGGGGCGCGATCACGCCGTAGATGTTGCCACAGATTCTTGTGATTCGGATGACCCGTTCGGAGGTGTCGATCAACCGGACGTGCGGTGTTCGCCGCAGGCGAACCCGAGGAACCCGAAGGGTTCACGTGCGGTGTTCGCCGCAGGCGAACCCGAAGGATTCACGCCAATTCCAGAGTGCGCTCCAACACTTTGAGGAACAGCTCGGGCTCCTGGGCCCCGGGCACGGCCAGGCGGCCGTCGAAGACGTAGGTGGGAACGCTGGTGATGCCGTTGTCGAGGGCGAACTCCAGGTCGTCGGCCACGTGCTGGCGGCCCATCGAGCCGTCGAGCCAGCGCCGGACCTCGTCGCCGTCGAGGCCCACCTCGACCGCCAGGTCCACCAGCACGTCGGGATCGCCGATGGCCAGGCCGTCGGTGAAGTAGGCGGCCAGCAGCCGCTCCTTCATGGCGTCCTGTACGCCCCGCTCCTCGGCCAGGGCCAGGAGCTGGTGGGCCAGCAGGGTGTTGGCCCGCAGGGCGCGGTCCATCCGAAACTCCAGGCCCTCCTTGGCCGCCTCGCCCGACACCCGCTCGATGATCTGCTCGGCTGCCTCCGGCCCACCGAACTTGCGGGCGTACGCTTCCTTCACCGGCTGCGACACACCGGCCGGGGCCGTGGGATCGAGCTGGAAGGCCCGGAACCGGACGTCGACGCCGACCGCGGGGTGGGCCGCCCGGAAGGCGTCGAGCGCCTTTTCGAAGCGACGCTTGCCGATGTAGCACCAGGGGCACACCACGTCGGAGAAGATCTCCACCGTGATCGCCTTGCCTGCCTGGTCGTCCTCCGGCGGGGTGGTGTTGTCGCTGGTCATGCCGTCTCGATTCCTGCTGCCTTGTGCAGGCCGAACCGCTCCACGGCGTCGTCCCGCAGCTTGAACTTCTGGATCTTGCCCGTAACCGTCATCGGGAAGTCCTGGGTCACGGCCACGTAGCGGGGGATCTTGTAGTGCGCGATCTTGCCCTGGCAGTACTCCCGGACCTCTTCCACCGTGATCTCGGCCCCGTCCTCGGTCTGGACCCAGGCCATGATCTCCTCGCCGTAGCGCTCGTCGGGCACGCCGATCACCTGGACGTCGCGGATGCGGGGGTGGCCGTAGAGGAACTCCTCGATCTCCCGGGGGTACACGTTCTCCCCGCCCCGGATGATCATGTCCTTGATGCGGCCCACGATGTTCACGTAGCCGTCCACGTCCATCTCGGCCAGGTCGCCGGTGTGCATCCAACCGTCGGCGTCCACCGCCTCGGCGGTGCGCTGGGGATCGTTCCAGTAGCCGATCATCACCGAGTAGCCCCGGGTGCAGAACTCGCCCGGCTGGCCCCGCTCCACCGTCTCGCCCGTCTCGGGATCGACGATCTTGATCTCCACGTGGGGGTGGACCCGGCCCACCGTGCCCACCCGCTTGTCGATCGGGTCGTCGGTGGCGGTCTGGGTGGACACCGGGGACGTCTCGGTCATGCCGTAGCAGATCGTCACCTCGTCCATGTGCATCCGCTCGATGCACTGCTTCATCACCTCAACCGGGCAGGGGGAACCGGCCATGATCCCGGTGCGCAGCGACGTCAGATCGAAGCTCTCGAACGAGGGCGAGGCCAGCTCGGCGATGAACATGGTGGGTACGCCGTAGACGCTGGTGCAGCGCTCCTCGGCGATGGCGGCGAGCGTGGCGTCGGGGTCGAAGGCGTCGGCCGGCACCACGATGGTGGAGCCGTGGGTGGTGCAGCCGAGCACCCCCATGACCATGCCGAAGCAGTGGTAGAAGGGCACGGGCACGCACACCCGGTCCTCCGGGGTGTAGCGGCAGCCCTCGGCCACGAAGTAGGCGTTGTTGACGATGTTGCGGTGGCTGAGCGTGGCCCCTTTGGGGTAGCCCGTGGTGCCCGACGTGTACTGGATGTTGATCGGGTCCGACGGGGTCAGGGTGGCGTCGATCTCGTCGAGCCGGGCGGCGGGCACGGAGGCGGCCTCGGCCAGCAGCGTGGTCCAGTCGTCGGTGCCGAGGAACACCACCTGCTCCAGCTCGGGCAGCTCGGCCCGGACCTCGCCCACCATGGCCACGTAGTCCGACGTCTTGAACGTGGTGGCGGCGAACAGGCCCTTGCACCCCGACTGGTTGAGGGCGTACTGCACCTCGTGGGTGCGGTAGGCCGGGTTGATGTTGACCAGGATCACCCCGATGCGGGCGGTGGCGAACTGCACCAGGACCCACTCGGCACAGTTGGGAGCCCAGATCCCGATGCGGTCGCCCTTCACGAAGGCCCGGGCCACCAGCGCCCGGGCCAGCTCGTCCACCCGCTCCCCGAGCTGGCGGTAGGTCCAACGAATGCTCTGGTGGCGCGACACCAGCGCCTCGCGATCGGGGTGGGCCGCGATCGTGGCCGCCAGGTTGTGGCTGATCGTCTGGTCGATCAGGGGGGTCGACACCGCCCCGGTGTCATGGCTGAGCGCCATCTGGCCTCCTTCGCTGTGCGTGACCGTGCCTCGCCGTCCAGCGTAGTTGGGCGGGGAACGGGCCGTCAGCTGCAGCCGGGCTGCGATCAGCTGGCGGTCCGGGTGCGACCGGCGGCCATGTCCACCGCTTCGGCCTGGAGGCGGGCCAGCTCGGCCCCCAACTCGGCGGTGAACTGGCTGATGGCCTGGCGGGTGACCCGACCCTTGCCGTCGGGCGGGCGGGGCGGGGTGAGGGGATCGCCCACCACGATGGCCACCCGGGACCGGTGGGGCCGTTTGGCCCCCATGGGCAGCACGGCCTCGGTACCGGCGATCCCGATCGGCACCACCGGGGCGCCGGTGCGGGAGGCGAGCCAGGCCGCCCCGTCGAACAGGGGCCCGATCTCGTTGCCGTAGCGGCGGCCCCCTTCGGGGAACACGATCATCGACTCACCCCGGTCGAGCAGCGCCTTGGCTGCCTGCAGGGCGTCACGGTCGGCCTCGCCCCGCCGCACCGGGATGGCGCCCAGCGCAGCGCACACGTAGCTCACGCCGGGCGTGGTGAACAGCGACTCCTTGCCCAGGGCCCGGATCCGGCGGCGGCTCTGGCAGGCCACGAGCACGCTGTCGAGGTGGGAGCGGTGGACGGGGGCCAGGATGGTGGGGCCGGGCCGGTCGAGCACGTCGGTGTTGCGGGCCCGCACCCTCAACAGGGGATGGACGACGGCCCGCACCGTCCCCCGCACGAAGCGGTAGAGCCACAGCGACGACCGCCGCTCGCCCCGGGCCAGGGCAACTGCACGAAGCTCGGCACTCATGGGCGCTTACTATTCCACAACCGCCGGGGCGGGCCGAACACGGTGGGGAGGGGCTCTGGCCGCTCAGCCCCGGGGCCGGGTGAACACCCGGCGTCCACGGGACAGGTGGAACAGGTACACGTAGTACCCACCGAGCGCTGTCGAACCGACGAAGCGGACGAAGGCACCGGTCGGGTCGCCTGCCATCACGGCGTGAGCCGTGTAGAGCGCACCCAGGAGCACGGATACCGCCACACCGAGCCCCGCCATCACCGAGGTGAATGACACCCGGCCAACCTTCATCCGCAATCGTCCTCCAACTGCCCGACCCCGAAGGTAACGATCCCCCCTTGTCGTCGATAGAGCATGCTTGCCTATGCATGCCGGGCCGGCCGCCGGGGCGGCACGCACGAGCCGGACAGGGCTAAGTTGCAGCCCATGGTCGACATATCCCGCACCCTGCACTGGTCGGACACCGACGCCGAGGTCCACAAGGTGGTGGTGGGCCCCTACGACAACAACGTCTTCGTGGTCCGCTGCCGCCACACCGGCGCCTCGGTGATGCTCGACGCCGCCAACGAGCACGAGTTGCTGCTCGACCTGTGCCGCACGCTGGGGGTGCGCACGGTGCTCGAGACCCACGGCCACTGGGACCACATCCAGGCCATCCCCCAGGTGAGGGACGCCGGGTACGAGGTGGGCGTGACCCCGGAAGACGCCGCCATGCTCCCCAGCTACGACTACCTGCTGGAAGACGACACGATGATCGAGGTGGGCGACCTGCGGCTCCACACGATCACCACCCCGGGCCACACCACGGGCTCGATCTGCTTCCGCCTGGTGGACAAGCCGGTGCTGTTCACCGGCGACACCCTGTTCCCCGGCGGCCCGGGTGCCACCGGGTACGAGGGCGGCGACTTCACCAAGATCATCGAGTCGATCGATCGCCGCCTGTTCGTGTTGCCCCCGGACACCCTGGTGCTGCCGGGCCACGGCGACGACACCACGATCGGCACCGAGCGGCCCCACCTGCAGGAGTGGGTGGATCGGGGCTGGTAGGCGGCCCGCAGGGCGGCCGGTAATTTCCACTACGCGGATTGTGCAATTGGGCCCGGTCGTTAGACTGGACCCATGGCACCTCCGCTGTTCGAGATCGAGGATCTCCACGTCTCCACCCGATCCCAGGAGGACGGGCCCTCGGCTGAAGGCGGGATCGAGATCCTCAAAGGCGTGTCACTCGCGGTGCAGGCGGGTGAGGTCCACGCCCTGATGGGCCCGAACGGGTCGGGGAAGTCGACGCTGGCCTCGACCCTCCTCGGGTCACCGGAGTACGAGGTCACCAGCGGCCACATCCGGCTCAAGGGCGACGACGTGACCGGTTGGGGCGCCGACGTGCGGGGCAAGGCCGGCATGTTCCTCGGCTTCCAGTACCCCCAGGAGATCCCGGGGGTCACGGTGCTCAACTTCCTGCGCCAGGCCCTGAGCGCCCGCAAGGGCCTGGAGATGAGCGTGCTGGAGCTGCGCCTGGCCCTCATGGAGTGGATGGACAAGCTGGGCATGGACCCGGCGTTCATGACCCGCTACGTGAACGAGGGGTTCTCGGGCGGGGAGAAGAAGCGCAACGAGGTGCTCCAGATGGCGATCCTCGAACCGGAGATCGCCGTGCTCGACGAGACGGACTCCGGGCTCGACATCGACGCCCTGGTGGCTGTGGCCAACGGGGTGCAGGCCATCCGGGCCGAACGCCCCGATCTGGGCATCCTGGCCATCACCCATTATCAGCGGCTCCTGGATCATCTCCAGCCCGATCACGTCCATGTGCTCTACGGGGGCCGTATCGTCGCTTCCGGTGGGCCTGAGCTGGCCCGCCAGCTCGAACGGGAAGGCTACGAGAGCTTCCGATGACCACCCCTGCCACCCCCACCCCGGAGTCGCCGCCCGCCTCGGGGCCTCCCGCGGACGCCGGCCCCGGCCGCCTCGACGTCGCCGCCATCCGGCGGGACTTCCCGGTGCTCGGCCTCCACCAGGACGGGCACCGTCTCGTCTTCCTCGACTCGGCCGCCTCGTCGCAGCACCCGCGCCAGGTGCTCGACGCCATGACCAGCTTCTACGAGACGAGCTACGCCAACGTCCACCGGGGCGTGTACCAGCTGGCCGAGCGGGCCACCGCCGCCTACGAAGGGGCCCGAACCAAGGTCGCCCGCTTCATCGGGGCGCCCAGCGCCGACGAGGTGGTGTTCACCAAGAACGCCACCGAGGCCATCAACCTCGTGGCCGGCAGCTGGGGCCGGGCCAACCTAGGACCGGGCGACGCCGTCGTGCTCACGCTGATGGAGCACCACGCCAACATCGTGCCGTGGCAGATGCTGGCGGCCCAGATCGGCTTCGAGATCCGCTGGGTGCCCCTCACCGAAGACGGCCACCTCGACCTGACCGATCTCGACCGCCTGCTCGACGGGGCCAAGCTGTTCGCCTTCACCGCCATGTCGAACGTGCTGGGCACGCTCAATCCGGTGGCCCGGCTCACGGCGGCGGCCCACGAGAAGGGCGCGCTGGCCCTGGTCGACGCCTGCCAGTGGGTGCCCCACCTCCCCACCGACGTGGTGGCCATGGGGGCCGACTTCGTGGCCTTCAGCGCCCACAAGATGCTCGGCCCGTCCGGCATCGGCGTGCTGTGGGCCCGGGCCGAGCTGCTCGACGCCATGCCGCCGTTCCTGGGCGGCGGCGGCATGATCCTCAACGTGACCACCGAGGGCTTCACCCCCGACGCCCCGCCCGGGCGTTTCGAGGCCGGAACCCCACCCATCGCCGAGGCGGTGGGGCTCGCCGCTGCCATCGACTATCTGACCGGGCTGGGCATGGACGCCGTGCACCGCCACGAGGTGGAGCTGACGGGCTACGCCCTGCGCACGCTGCGGGCCGAGGTGGGCGACGCCCTCACGATCTACGGGCCGAGCGAGCCCTCGGAACGGGGCGGTGTGCTGTCGATCGCCTTGGAGGGCGTGCACGCCCACGACATCAGCCAGGTGCTCGACACCGAGGCGGTGTGCATCCGGCCCGGTCACCACTGCGCCAAGCCCCTCATGCGGGTGCTGGGAGCGCCGGCCACGGCCCGGGCCAGCATCTACGTGTACAACGACACCGACGACATCGACGCCCTGGCCGCCGCTCTGGTGGCGGCCCGGGACTTCTTCAAGCTGTAGCCGGGAGGCTGCCCGTGTCCGGACTCGAAGACCTCTACCGGGAGATCATCCTCGACCACTACCGCAGCCCCCGGAACCGGGGCGAGCTGGAGACGCCGCCGGCCCACCGCACCGAGGGCTTCAACCCGCTGTGCGGCGACGAGGTGGTGGTGTACGTGATGGTCGACGGCGAGGGGCGCATCGCCGACATCAAGATCAACGGCCAGGGGTGCTCGATCTCGCAGAGCTCGGCGTCGATGATGTCGGCGGCGGTGAAGGGCAAGACCATCGACGAGGCCCGGGCCCTCACCGCCACGTTCAAGTCGATGATGTCGATCCACGAGCAGGACATAGGGGGCGACGGCACCGAGGCCGAGGCCGATCCGGACGACGTCACCGCCGAGATGAAGCTGGGCGACCTGGAGGCCCTGCGGGGCGTGGTGAAGTTCCCGGTGCGGATCAAGTGCGCCACCCTGTCGTGGAACACCCTCACCCAGGCCCTCGACGAGGTCGCCACCGCCCGCAGCTGACCCCCCGCTTGGGGAACTCTGACACCACATCCCCGATCCGGACCTCCCACGTCAAAGTTCCACCGGGTTGGCGGTGGTTAACTGAATCGATGTCCGAATCGACCCGATCCGAGGCGAAGCGACCCCCGTCGCCGATCGACCAGGCTTTCCTCACCAACGACCCCGACGCCGGCATGCTCATCCTGGTGCGCCACGGCCAGCAGCAGTGGCCCGACCCGGAGACCTCCACCACCGGCGACTGGGTGGACCCTCCGCTGTCCGAGCTGGGCCGGGCCCAGGCCGAGGCGGTGGGCAAGTACCTGGCGGAGGAGCACCCGTCGGCCGTCTACAGCTCACACCTCCTGCGGGCCAACGACACGGGCAGGGCGGTCGCCAGCCACCACGGCCTCGACGTGACCGTGGTCCACGAGCTGGAGGAGTACCGCATGTTCCAGCACCTCGACGGCTCCACCCGGGCCATCGACGTGCTGGGGGATCGGGCTCTGGAGGGCATGCGCAGCCGCTTCGTCCAGACCCGACAGTGGGACGTGTACCCCCACAGCGAGTCCTCCCTCGACTTCCGCCGCCGCATCGGCTATTCGATCGAGGGCGTACTGGCCCACCATCCGGGCGAGACGGTGATCGTGGCCTGCCACGGCGGCGTCATCAACATCGTGGTGGCCCAGATCCTGGGCCTCGACATCGACTTCATCTACCGACCGGCCCACGCCTCGGTGCACCGCATCCGCTTCGGCCACGGCCGCCGGGTCATCGAGTCGCTCAACGAGCACTCGTTCCTCCGGACCGCCGACCTGCTCACCTACTGAAGGCACTCACGCTCTGATGACTGCACCCGAGATCGCCGTCGTCGGCCCCGGCGGCGTCGGCACCTTCTTCGCCGCTCACCTCGCCGCCGCCGGACACCGCGTGGTGGCCTGCGCCCGCCGGCCCTTCAGCGAGTACATCGTCGAGTCCGATCGGGCGTCGGTGACGGCCCCGGCCACCGTGGCCACCGACCCGGCCCAGATCGAGGGCGGCCCAGTCCCCTGGGTCCTGGTGGGGGTCAAGGCCCACCAGACCGACGGTGCCGCCCCGTGGTTCGAGCGGCTGTGCGGCCCCGGCACCACGATCGTGGTCATGCAGAACGGGGTGGAGGGGGCCGAGCGCCTCGCACCCCACGCCCACGGCGCCGACATCGTGCCCACCGTCGTCTACTGCGGCACCGAGCTCGTGGCCCCCGGCCACACCGTCCACGCCCGGGCCGGGCACCTGTTCACGCCCGACGTCCCCGCTGCCCACCGCCTGGCCGAGCTGTTCGCCGACACCCTGGCCGAGATCCGACCCACCGCCGCCTACGTCGACGAGGCATGGCGCAAGCTCGGCCTCAACGTGGTTGTCAACGGCCTGACCGCGCTCACCGACCGCCCGATCGCAGTGGTGGCCGACGAGCCCCTGCGCACCGTGGCCCGGGGCATCCTGGCCGAATGCTGGGCCGTCGGCCGGGCCGAAGGATCGACGCTGACCGACGACGGCATCGAGCCCCTGCTCACCGCCCTGGGCGGCGCCCCCGGCATCACCTCCATGCTCCAGGACCGCCGGGCCGGCCGGGCCACTGAGCACGACGCCCTCTACGGTGCGGTGGTTCGCGGCGGCCTCCGCCACGGCATCCCCACCCCGCTCAACCAGGCCGTCGGAGCCCTGCTCGCCGGCGGCGACCCGGCCTGACCCGCCGCTTCCCCCATGGACCATGCCGGGCTCGGGGGTCATCCCCGATCCGCTCCGGCGACCGGAATCGTACGGTCGGTGTATCAACCACGCAGCTCGCCTGTCGAGACAGGAGAGGAACCTACGATGACCGAGCACACCGATTCCACCACCACGACCACCACGACCACGACGACCGGCCCTGGCGCCGCCTTCACCGAGGCGCTCACCCGGCTCGAGCACAGCCTCGACACCCAGATCCTGGTTTCCCAGGACCGCTGCGTCGACGGCCTGCTCGACCTCTACAACGCCGCCCCCACCGAGCTCATCCGCAGCCTGGTGGCCGACATCATCGACGACATCCGCCACCTCAGCGCCGTGCGGGCCAGCACCGTGCAGGGCCGCCTGATGGAGGTCACGGCCGCCACCTCGGTGGAGCTCGCCTTCTGCTGACCGGGGGCCACCCCGGCCGCACCGGGAGCGGACGATCAGGCCAACGGATCAGCGAAGGGGTCGGCGAACGGATCCGCCCCCGCAGCACCCCGGCCCGACCCGGCCCCAGCCTCGGGCGCCTCGCCCCCGGCCTCGGGCGCCTCGGCGTAGCCGGCATAGCCGGTGGCCTCGAGCTCGTCGGCCAGCTCCGGCCCGCCGCTGGCCACGATCCGGCCCTGGGCCAGAACATGGACCCGATCGGGCCGCAGCTCGGTCAGGAGCCGGCTGTAATGGGTGATCACGAGCACCCCCAGACCGTCGGCGTTGGTGGCGTCTTCCACCCGCCGGGCCACCGCCCGCAGGGCGTCGACGTCGAGCCCCGAGTCGAGCTCGTCGAGGATGGCGAACCGGGGCTTCAGCACCGTGAGCTGCACCGTCTCCAGCCGCTTCTTCTCCCCGCCGCTGAGATCGACGTTGAGGGCCCGCTCGAGCAGGCGGCTGTCCAGGCCCACCCGGGCGGCTTCGGCCGCCAGCCGCTCCTCCACGGCCCCGTCGGGCAGCGCCCGCCCGGCGCCCACCGCCGCCAGCTCAGCCGCTCGGAGGGTGTCGACCACCGAGACCCCGGGCACCTCGGTGGGGTACTGCATGGCCAGGTAGAGGCCGGCCTGGGCCCGCTCCCACGGAGCGAGGGCCAGCATGTCGGCCCCGTCGATGGTCACCGATCCGGCGAGCACCTCGTAGCCGGGCTTGCCCATGAGGACGTGGGACAGCGTCGACTTGCCGGCGCCGTTCGGGCCCATCACGGCGTGGACCTCGCCGGAGTTGATCTCCAGGTCGATCCCGTTGAGGATCACCCGGTCGGCCACGGAGGCCCGCAGGCCCCGGATGACGAGCTGGCTCATCGCTGTCCCCTCTCGCTGATCGAACGGCTGTGGGCGGCAGGGTTCGGGGTCATGGCAGCACCACCCGCACCTCGCCGTCGACCAGGCTGACCTCGTAGACCGGCACCGGCTTGGTGGCCGGCAGGCATGTCGGCTCGCCGGTGGCGACCGAGAAGGTGGATCCGTGCTTCCAGCACTCGATCGTGCCCTCGCCGGTGTCGATCTCACCCTCGGCCAGCGAGTAGTCGGCATGGGAGCACCGGTCGCCGATCACGTGGACGTCGTCGTCGAAGCGGATGACGGCCAGCCGGTGGCCCTCGATGTCGAACCGTTGGGCCGACGTGGGTTTCAGGTCCTCGAGCCGGCACACGGTCACGGCGTTTCCCGAACCGGTCACGGGCGGACCTCCCCGGCGTCGACGGCGGCGTCGTCGTCGTTGGCAACGGCGGCGGCCCGGCCGTCGAGCTTGGCTGCGATCAGCCGGCGGACCTCGGCCCGCAGCTCGGCCGCCGGCAGCCGCTCGATCACCTCGTCGAAGAAGCCGGCGACGATCAGCCGGTCGGCCGCCACCGGGGGCACGCCCCGGGCCTGGAGGTAGAACTGCTGATCGGCATCGACCGGGCTCACCGTGGAGGCGTGGCTGCACCGCACGTCGTTGTTCTCGATCTCGAGGTTCGGCACCGACCAGGCCCAGGCGTCGGGGCCGAGCTTGATGTTGCGGTTGGTCTGGAAGGCGTTCGACCCGGCCCCGTCGGGGTGGATGTGGATCATGCCGGTGTAGATCGACCCCGAGGAACCGTCCTGGGCACCCTTGAACAGCAGGTCGCTACGGGTGTTCCGGGCGTGGTGGTGCTGGAACGTGCGGAAGTCGTGGATCTGGTTCCCGTCGCCGTAGTACGCCGCCACCAGGTTCGCCGTGCCGCCCCGGCCCCGGAGGGCGCTGTCGGACCGGAACCTCGCGTAGCGGCCACCGAAGGCGGCGATCCCGCTGACCAGCGTGGCCTGGGCCCCGATCGAGGAACGCTGGCGGGCCAGCTGCACGTGATCCCGGCCGAGGTTCTGGAGGAGCTGGTAGCGCAACCGGGCGGCGTCGCCCAGCCGCAGGTCGGCCCGGGGCACCGAGGCTCCGGCACCGGGGGCCGACGTCTGGTGCTCCACCACCGTGAGGTCCGACCCCTCGCCCGCCTCGACCACGAGGTGGGGGAAGCTGACGGCACCCGGCGTCAGATGGTGGGTACGGACCACCACCGGCTCCCGCACGGTGAGGCCGGTGGGGGTGCGGATCAGCAGCGCCGCCGGGCTCCAGGCCCGGTGGAGGAGGTCGTACGCCGTCGTCTCCTCGGCCCCAACACCCAGGTCGGCCAGGGAGGCCGGATCGGTCAGCGCCTCGACGACCAGGCCCTTGTCCACCAAGCCGGGGCCGACCTCGATCGACACCACCGTCCCGTCGATCACGGTCACGGTGGCGGCCCGGCCGGCCAGCGGCACGTCGGGCACGGCAGCCACAGCGCCGGCTCCGGGGTCGGGCGGCGCCGGGGACAGGCCCTCCACACCCAGGTCGTTCACGGGGCTGTAGCGCCACTCCTCGGTCTCGGGGCTGGGCCAGCCGGCCTCGGCCGCGGCGGCCAGGGCGGCGGCCCGACGATCGGGATCAGCGAGGCCGGCGACGGCGGAATTGGTCAACAGGTCGCTCACGGAAGTCCAGGCTACCGGCTATTTCCACTATGTGGCTAGGAGAAATTATCGGCGCCCGGACGAGGCCCGGCCCCGGCCTACTTCCTGAACGGCCACCACTTGCGGCGGCGGGCGGCCACCCTGCGGGCGGCCACCGCCTTCTCCTCGTCGACCTCGGCCCGCAGCTCGGCGCTGACGGCGTTCACGATGTCCTCCGCCTCGTCGAGCAGCGCCCCGATCGTCTCGTCGTGGCCGATGCTCTCCGGAGCCTCGGGGGTGGGCGGCGTGACGAGGGTGCCGTGCTTCCAGTTGACATCGGCCATCCGACGCTCGTACTTCGGGCAGTCAGCAGGGCACCGCCACGGCGCCTCCGGCGCCAGGTCGAGCGCGCACTTCCGCATGGTGTCCCCGCTGGGGTAGGTACGCGTCTGAAAGTGCTTGCATTCCTCCCGCATCGGCATACCTCCAAGTGTGCCAGGATCGCGCGCCGGAGAGAGATCCAGACCCGTCGGCGACGCCGGTATCTTCGGCTGATGCCAACGCCCCACATCAGCGCCCAGCCCGACGACTACGCCGAGGTCGTGCTGATGCCGGGGGATCCCCTGCGGGCCACCTACATCGCCGAGCACTTCCTCGACGGGGCCCGCCAGGTCACGGCCGTGCGCAACGTCTACGGCTACACCGGCACCTGGCGGGGCCGGCCCGTGTCGGTGCAGGCATCGGGCATGGGCATCCCGTCGATCCAGATCTACGCCACCGAGTTGGCCCGCCACTTCGGCGTGAAGCGGATCGTGCGGGTGGGTTCGTGCGGCACCGTCCAGGATCACGTCAACCTGCGGGACCTGGTGGTGGCCCTGGGCGCCGGCACGGACTCACTGGTCAACCGGGCCCGCTTCGGGGGCCGGGACTTCCCCGCCGTGGCCGACTGGAGCCTCACCCGGGCCGTGGTGGAACGGGCCGAGGCGGCAGCCGTGCCGGTGCACGTGGGCCCCGTGTACACCTCCGACTTCTTTTACGAGCCCGAGGGATCCACCACGTTCTCCCTGCTGGAACGGTACGGGATCCTGGCCGTGGAGATGGAGGCGGCCGGCCTGTACGGCGTGGCGGCCGAGTGCGGCATCGCTGCGCTCACCGTCGCCACCGTCTCCGACCACATCACCCGGGGCGAGTCCCTCAGCGTCGAGGAGCGCCAGACCGGCTTCGACGCCATGATCCAGGTCGTCCTGGAGTCGGTGGCCGGGGGTTAACCCCACGGTCGGCCCGCCGGGTCGCCCCATTCCCCCCTCCCCCGCCCTTCCCTAGGGTTGGACGACACGAGCGGGGTGTCCCGCCGGACGACAGCCGGGAACCGGAGAGGAGCGAAGATGGGCAAGCTGTGGCTCGTACCGGTGGCCGTGATCGGCGTGGCGGTGGCCGTCACCGGCTCCGCCGCGGCCGCCGACCTCATCAGCAGCGACACCACCCGGGATCCGGTCTCGTTCGCCGGCGTGGAGGCCGTCGATCTCGATCTCGGAGCCGGCGGTGCGCTTCTGACCGGAGCGACCGGGGCCGACGGTGACGTCACCGGCACCCGGACCGAGCGGTCGGGCCTGCGCCAGCCGACGGTGACGGAGTGGATGGAGGGCTCCACCCTGCACCTGAAGAGCCGGTGTCCGGGGATGGGTCGCCATCCGCTGCGACGTGCACTACGACCTGACGGTGCCGGCCGGTGTACGGGTCACCGGATCCTCGTCCGGGGGCGGGATCGAGCTGAGGGACATCGCCGGCGACGTGGATGTGTCGTCGTCGGGCGGCGGCATCGACGCTTCCGGCACCACCGGTGCGGTGACGCTCGAAAGCTCCGGCGGCGGCATCGACGTCTCCGGCGCCACCGGCCCGCTGGTTCTCGACAGCTCCGGTGGCGGCGTCAACGTGTCGGGGGCCAGCGGCCCCGTCACCCTCCACAGCTCAGGCGGCGGGATCGAGGTGATCGACTCGTCCAGCGCCGAGGTGGTGGCCGACTCCTCGGGCGGCGGTGTCACCGTGCACCTCACCCGCTCCCCCACCAGCGTGGACCTCGACTCCTCGGGGGGCGGGGTGACGCTCACCGTGCCCGACGACGGCCGGGCCTTCGCCGTTGACGCCTCGTCGTCGGGGGGCGACACCACGGTTGACGTCGACACCGCCCAGGACTCCGACCGGCGCATCAAGGTCCGCTCGTCGGGAGGCGGCGTCACGATCACCTACGGCTGAACCGGCCCGGAGCCGAATCGAGGGCGGCTCGGGCCCCGAACTAGGGTGGCGTCATCAGCCGACCCAGGGGGACACCATGACCCACGAGCTCTTCATCGACGTCGACACCCACATCACCGAGCCGCCCGACACCTGGACGGCCCGGGTGCCGGCCAAGTTCCACGACAGCGTGCCCTACGTCGAGCGCAACAAAGACGGCCGCGACTACTGGTACCTCCAGGGCCAGCGCATCTCGAGCGTCGGGCTCAGCGCCGTGGCCGGGTTCGACGGCGGTCCCTTCCCCGACTCGCCCAAGGGCTACGACGACGTCCACCCCGCCAGCTGGAAGGCCGAGGAGCGGCTCCGCTACATGGATTCGGTGGGCATCTGGGCCCAGGTGCTGTACCCCAACGTGGCCGGCTTCGGCAGCCAGGTGTTCCTCCGTCTGGAGGACCCCGAGCTGATGCTCACCTGTGTGGAGGCCTACAACGACTTCCAGACCGACTGGGCCTCGGCCGACTCCCGCCGCCTGCTCCCGATCGCCGCCACCCCCTTCTGGGACGTGGAGGCGTCGGCCAAGGAGATCCGGCGCTGCGCCGAGCAGGGCCACAAGGGCGTGCTGTTCACCGGCGAGCCCCAGGTGTTCGGCCTCCCCTACCTGGGCGACCCCCACTGGGACCCCATCTGGGCCACGGCCCAGGAGTGCGACCTGCCGATCAGCTTCCACATCGGCTCGGGCGACATGTCCACGATCTTCGACAAGCGCCGGGTGGCGGCCCATGGCTCGGGTGCCACCTACGCCCGGTCCACCGTGGCCCTCACGCTGGGCAACGGCGACCAGGTGGCCGACCTGTTGCTGTCGGGCGTGCTGCCCCGGTTCCCGAACCTGCAGTTCGTGTCGGTGGAGTCCGGCATCGGCTGGGTGCCGTTCGTGCTCGAAGCGTGCGACTACGCCTTCGTCGACGGCCAGGTGGCCAAGCAGCGCCCGGTGTACGGCGACATGCTGCCCAGCGACCTGTTCCGCCGGCAGGTGTACGTGTGCTACTGGTTCGAGCAGCACGCCCCCAACGATCTGATCGCCACGATCGGAGCGGACCGGGTGCTGTTCGAGACCGATTTCCCCCACCCCACCAGCCTCTACGCCGACGAAGCCCGGCGCCGCCTCGACGGTGGCCTGGCCACCCAGCCGGCCGACGTGAAGAAGATGGTGATGTGGGACAACGCCCAGGCCCTGTACAAGGTGGAGGAGCCGACGGCCGCCGACCTGGAGCGGATGGGGGCCCAGCTGCCGGCAGGCGTTTGACAGCTGCCGGCCGGCGTCTGATCCGGGAGCTCGGCCGTGCTCCGGAGCGCTAGGCTCGGGGGCCCGGCCCCGAGCAAGGAGCGACCATGGGACTGATGGACAATATGAAGGACCTGGCCAAGAAGGCCGACGAGGCGGCCGATCTGGCCCGTGAGCACGCCGACAAGCTGCCCGGCGACATGGGCGACAAGGTCACCAACGTCGCCGACAAGGTCGACGAGCTCACCGACAAGATCCCCGGCGCCAGCCAGGAGTGATCCCCGATCTGGATCTCTGACTCAGGGTCCCGCCCGGCGGGATCGGAGGTCAGAGATCCAGGTGGGAACAGGTAGGAACGAGAGAGGGCCGCTCCTTGGGGAGCGGCCCTCGTCGTTCAGCCGGCGGCCTCAGGCCGGTTCGGCCGAGACCGTGACCTCGAACTCCAGCAGCTCGGAGCCGCTGGCCAGCGGGCCGCCCTGGGGCGGACCGCCGGGATGCCCGCCTCCCCCCGGGTGACCACCGCCCGGATGACCGCCGCCGCCGGCCCCAGCCGGCGGGCCGGCGTTGGCCCCGGCGTGGCCCTGGGCGAAGGTGTCGCTGGTGCGCCAAGCCTGGAAGGCGGCCTCGTCGCGCCAGCGGGAGTAGACGAACCAGCGGGGCTCGTTGTCGGCGGTCGGCTTGAGCAGCTCGAAGCCCTCGAAGCCGTCGACCTTGGACAGCTCGCCCAGGCGGGCCGAGAACCGCTTCACCACCTCCTCGCCGGCCTGTGGGGGGATGTTCAGAGCGTTGATCTTCACAACGGACATGACCCCAGCCTACGGCCCGACCGTCACGGCAGCGGCCGGCGACCCAGCTCACCGCTCCGGTAGTGACGGCGGCACAGCAGCTCGTAGTGCACCACATCGCCGAACAGCGGTTGCGGTTGGTTGTCGGCGGTGTCGCCCACCACCACCGTGGCCCCCTCGTGGACCATCTCGCCGTTGACCAGGCGCGCGTTGTGGGTGGCCCGCTCGCCGCACCAGCACCGGGCCTCCACCTGCATGGCCACCCGTTCGTCGGCGATCTCCAACAGGCGCCGGGTCCCTTCGAACAGCAGGCCCCGGAAGTCGGTGATCAGCCCGAACGCGAACACGTCGACCCCGAGATCGTCGACCACGTCGGCCAGCTGATCACACTGCTCGGTGGTGTAGAAGCCGGCCTCGTCGCACACCAGGTAGCGCAGGCTCGGCCCCTGGGCCAGGGCGAGCTGGTAGATGTCGAGGGTCGGCTTGACCTCGATCGCCTCGGCCGCCACTCCCAGGCGGCTCGTGACCTGGGCCCCCTCCCGGTCGTAGACCGTGAGGAGCAGGCCGCGGAGGCCCCGGGTGGTCAGGTTGTGGTGGATCTGGAGAGCCACCGTGCTCTTACCGGAGCCCATCGTGCCGAAGCTGAACCGCAACGTCGCCATGCGGCTCAGACGGTATCGCCCGCCACGAGGCGGGATTACCCGACCGAGCCCTCCATCTGGAGCTCGATCAGGCGGCTCCACTCCACCGCGTACTCCATGGGCAGGGTGCGGGTGACGGGCTCGATGAAGCCGTTCACCACCATGCCCACCGCCTGCTGCTCCGAGAGGCCCCGGCTCATCAGGTAGAACAGCTGCTCGTCGGCCACCTTGGAGACCGTGGCCTCATGACCGATCTGGGCGTCGAGGGCCCCGATCTCCATATAGGGGTAGGTGTCGCTCACCGAGTCGTCGTCGAGGATGAGGGCGTCGCACTGCACATGGCTCTTGCAGCCGTAGGCATCGTCCTCCACCCGCACCAGACCCCGGTAGCTCGACCGGCCGCCGTCCTTGGAGATCGACTTGGACACGATCTTGGAGGTGGTCTCGGGGGCGGCGTGCACCATCTTGGCCCCCGTGTCCTGATGCTGGCCGGAACCGGCGTAGGCCACCGACAGCACCTCGCCCGTGGCCTTCGGGCCCACCAGCCACACCGCCGGATACTTCATGGTGAGGCGGCTGCCGATGTTGCCGTCGATCCACTCCATGTGGCCCTCGGCCTCCACCCGGGCCCGCTTGGTGACCAGGTTGAAGACGTTGTTCGACCAGTTCTGGATGGTGGTGTAGGTCACGTGGGCACTGGGCCGCACCACGATCTCCACCACGGCCGAGTGCAGCGAGTCCGACGTGTACACCGGCGCCGAGCAGCCCTCGATGTAGTGGACCTTGGAGCCCTCGTCGGCAATGATCAGCGTGCGCTCGAACTGGCCCATGTTCTCGGCGTTGATCCGGAAGTAGGCCTGGAGCGGCATGTCCACCTCCACGCCCGGCGGCACGTAGATGAACGACCCGCCCGACCACACCGAGGTGTTGAGGGCCGAGAACTTGTTGTCGTTCATCGGGATGACCTTGCCGAAGTGCGGCTTCACCAGCTCCGGGTACTCCCGCAGGGCGGTGTCCATGTCGCAGAAGACGACGCCCTTGGCCTCCAGGTCGGCCCGGTTGCGGTGGAACACCACCTCGGACTCGTACTGGGCGGTGACACCGGCCAGGTACTTGCGCTCGGCCTCGGGGATGCCCAGCTTCTCGTAGGTGTCCTTGATGGCCTGGGGGAGGTCCTCCCAGTCGTTGACCTGCCCCTCGGTGGGCTTGATGTAGTAGTAGATGTCGTCGAAGTAGATCTCGGACATGTCGCCGCCCCAACGGGGCATGGGCCGCTTCTCGAAGTGGCGGAGCGAGCGGAGACGCATGTCGAGCATCCAGTCGGGCTCGCCCTTCATCCACGACATCTCCCGCACGATCTCGTCGTTCAGGCCTCTCTTCGGCTTGTAGACGTAGTCTTCGGCGTCGCTCCAGCCCAGCTTGTAGCGGCCGAGGTCGAGGTTGTCGGGGGTGACGGTCATGGCAGCAGGTGCCTCCGGTGCCGTAGGTTCCGGGATCGGGCGTTCGCCCAATTTCTCCTATCCCGATAGTAACAATCCCACACCCCCGCTGCTACGTCGGCCGTCAGCCGATCCGGCGGAGGTTCCCGGGGTAGGTACGGACCCGGCGCAGGTACTTGTTCACCCCGTCGGAGATCATGTCGGGCGTCACCGTGTCGGGCCGGATCTTGGCCGGGATCCCCACCGCCATGCCCTTGGCCGGCACCTCCATGTCACTGGTGCACACGGCGTTCGCCGCCACCAGGCCCCCCGAGCGCACCACCACCCGGTGCAGCACCACCGCCCCCGAGCCGACCAGGGCGAAGCTCTCGATCGTGCACCCCTCCAGGTGCACGAGGTGGCCGATCACACACTCGTCGCCAACGATGGTGTTCAGCTCGTCGGTCACGTGGATCACCGTGCCGTCCTGGATCGAGGTGCGATCGCCGATGCGGATGTAGCCGGCGTCGCCCCGCAGGACGGCCCGGGGCCACACCGAAGACTGCTCCCCGATCACCACATCGCCGATGATGACGGCGTCGGGATGGATGAAGGCGCTGGGATGGATGGTGGGCTCGACGTCCCCCAGGGCGTAGATCGGCATGCCGCGACCCTACTGGGCCCGCCCCAGGGCGCCCCAACCCCGGGGCTGCCGTTGGCGCTGCGCCCCGACGCCGACGCCGCCTTCCCGTCGGCGCCGGGCCCCCGTCCCCGCCCGCCCCCCCGCCATCGGCGGGCGGCCCGCTCAGCCCAGATCCCGCAGGTCGAGCACGAGCGCCGACAGCGACAGGAACACCAGCACCCCGACCGTGGCGTAGGCCAGCGGCAGGAGGCGGGTGACGTCGAGGCGGCGCGGGCGGGCCGGGCGCAGGCGGCCCAGCGCACCCTCCACCGCCGCCACCACGGCGTGCGACCCGTCAAAAGGGGGCAGCGGCAAGAGGTTGACGGCCCCCACTGCGGCCGACAGCACACCCAGCCAGCGCAGAGCGGTGGCCGCCCCCGCTCCCACCGCGTACTGGCTGACCTGAGCCTGGGCCACGGGCGACATGAACCTCACCGGCGGTTCCGTCGCCCCTGAGCTGTCGAGCACCGAAGCGGCGTAGGCCCCCAGGTTGGTGACCCAGGTCCACATGGCGGCCACCGTGCCGTGCAGCACGAACCACAGGTCGGTCCAGCCCCGGATCAGTGCCTGACCGGGGGGCAGGCCGTCGAGAAGGGCGGCGAGCGTGAACGCCAGCACCGCCGTGGCCAGGTTGGCCGCCGGCCCGGCCAGGATCGTGGCCAGCCGCCCCCGGCACCGCGCCGCCCGGTAGGTGCGGGCCTCGGGGAACCCGTCGGGCAGCTCGGCCCCCGGCGTCATCCCCAGCAGCTTGACGTAGCCCCCGAGGAACAGGGCCTTCACCCCGTAGCGGCACCCGTTGCGCTCGATCGAGAACACTTCGGGGCCGAAACCCCAGAACAGCTCCACCGGCCCCATGCCCGAGCGGCGGGCCACCTCGAAGTGGGCGCCCTCGTGGAGGGCGATCACCAGGGCCAGGAAGCCGAGCAGATAGAGCCCGCCGGGGGCGGCCACCGCCAGCACCGCCACCGACAACCCGGCCGCCGCCGCCCATCCGAAAGACACCCGACCATCCGCCACGAAGAGTCAGGTAACCACACGCACCGTGAGATTTGGGACGGGCAAATGGGCCCAGCGGCCCACCTACGACGCCGTGGGCGCCGCCGCCCCGGCGGGTTATCAGTGGCCGAAGCCGCCGTACTGGCCCTTGTAGAAGACCATCGGGCTGCCCTCGGCACTGGGGGTCTCGAGGTGCAGCACCCGGCCCACCATCAGCACGTGGTCGCCCAGCTCCACCACCTGGTCGAGCCGGCAGTCGATCACGGCATGGACGTCGGGCAGGATCGGCGCCCCGCTGCCGGGGGCCGGGTAGGAGAAGATGCCGGAGAACTTGTCCTCCGCCTTGGACGCCATCACCCCGCACAGCTCGGCCTGGTCCTTGTTGAGCACGTTGACGCAGAAGTGCCCCGCCTCCTCGATCACCGAACGGCTGCTCGACTCGGTGACCAGGAAGAACCCGACGAGCGGGGGATCGAGCGAGATCGAGGCGAACGAGCCGATGGCCACGCCCACCGGGCGCTCGGCCCCCTGAGCCGTCACCACCGTCACGCCGGTGGGGAAATGGCCGAGGACACGGCGGAACTCGCTCGAATCGATGGCGGGGTCGTTGTGCTCGGACATGGGCCGTTCCTCGTGTACGGGTCCGGCGCCGCCGGACGCTGCTCGTGGGTCGCTGGTCCGGCGGAACGACGGGCTCCCACCGGGCGGGCAGAGCCTAACCGACCCTACGGCCGGTCAACAGCTGCGTGCCCGACTGCAGGCTGAGACGCTCCGAGGCCCCGATCACCTCGATCGACGGCCCCGCTGCGGCCTGGATCCGGGCCACCGTGCCCGACACCCACTCGTCGTCGTGGCTGGGGTCGTGGTGGTACAGCACCAGGCGCCGGGCTCCGGCCCGCCGGGCCAGCTCGAGGGCGAAGTCGGGCGTGCAGTGGCCCCAGTGGGCCCGCTGGGCGAACTCGGCGGCGTCGTACTGGGCGTCGTGGACCAGCACGTCGACCCCGGCGCACGCCTCCACGATGTGGTGCGGCACGTCGTGGGAGCCGTCGAGCGGCTGCTGGTGATCGCTGATGTAGGCGATCGACCCGTCGCCGGCGTCGATCCGGTAGCCGTTGGTGGCCCCCACATGGGGCACGTCGAACACCGTCACCCGGGCCGAGCCGATGTCGAACGTCTCGTTGGCGGCGTCTCGGAACGAGACGTGGCCCGGCAGCTGCTCGAGCGGCACCGGGAACGCCGGGGGCCGCAGGAAGCTGGTCAGCTCCGCCCCCACCGAGTTCGCCCCCTGGGGCGGGCCGACGATCTCCACCTCGTTGCCCGCCATGAGCAGCGGCTTGAAGAACGGGATGCCCTGGATGTGGTCCCAGTGCAGATGGGTGACGAGCGCCGTGGCCCGCAGCGAACCCTCCGGGTGGCGGGCCACCAGGTCGGCGCCGAGATACCGGGCGCCGGTTCCCAGGTCGAGGATGATGGGGGCCGCCTCACCCTCCACCTCCACCAGCACACACGAGGTGTTCCCGCCGTGGGCGCGGGTGTCATCGCACGAGCAGGGGGTCGAGCCCCGCACACCGTAGAAGGTGACTGTCAGCATGTGGCTGGCAACATCCCGTCGGTTCCCCCTGATCAAGCGGTTCGACAAGGCTAGTTGATGATGTCGCTCAGACGAAGAGGATGTGAACAAGGTCTCAAGCGTCGCTGGCGCCAGATGGCCCGGCCGGCGGCGTTTTCCCTCGTCAGGCCGCCAGGTGCTGGCCCAACCAGTTCAGAAGGGCGTCATACGCCTGGCTGGCGGCCTCGGCGTCGTAGCGGGGGCCGGTGTCGTTGAAGAAGGCGTGGTCGACCCCCTCGAACACCTCGACCTCGTAGGTCAGCCCGGCCGCCTCCAACGCCGCCCGGGCCGCCCCCTGGCTGGCGTTCACCCGGTCGTCGAGCCCGGCGTAGACGGCCAGCACGGCAGCTCGGGGCGAGCCGGCGAAGCTGGCGTCGGCCGGGCATGGTCCGTAGAACGGCACCGCGGCGGCCAGGCGGGGCTCGCCGGCGGCCAGGAGCTGCCAGGTCATGCCTCCACCGAAGCAGAAGCCCATCGCCCCCAGCTCGGCGCCGGGGGCCCGCCGGCCCAGCTCGTCGAGCCCGGCCCGCAGGTCGGCGATCATCCGCTCCGCCGGGGCCCGGCCGAGGGCGGCGGTGGCCTCGCCGTCGCCGCCCAGCGAGGCCGTGCCGCCCTCTGCCGAGAGCAGGTCGATGGCCAGCGCCGTGTAGCCGTCGGCCGCCAGGCGGGGCGGGATCGAGGCGATGTGCGGAGTCAGCCCCCGGTTCTCGTGGATCACGAGCACCGCTCCCTTCGGTTCGGCCGCGGTGGCCAGCACGCCGAAGAGGTCGCCCTCGGGGCCGGGGAACGTGATCTGCTCCGCCGCTCCGGCGCCGGTGGTGGATGCGGACGGGGCCGCCCCCGCCGCGGGGTCGGTGGTGCCGGTGCTCCCGGTGGCTGCGCTGGCCGGTGCCGTGCCGGCCGTGGTGGCGGCCCCGCCGGTGGCGGCCGTGCCGCCGTCGCCGCCGGAGCTGGAGCAGGCGGCCAAGACGGTGGCGGCACCGGTGGCGCTCAGGCCGAGCAGGAGAAGACGGCGCAGCGCCTCCCGCCGGCTCAGATGGCCGTCGGCCCAATCCAGGGCGATCTCCTGAGCGAGGTAATCGTCGAGCGCCATCGGCCCACCCTAGACCAGCGGTTCCCGACGAGTCCGGCGTCCGCTCGACCACCCTCCCGCTGTCCGTTAGGGTTCCTTTCAATGGCTGGCTCCCCACCTTCCGCCGGACCCGTCCTCCCCGACGGTCTCGTGGCCGTGGTCAAGCTCGACTGCCCCACCTGCGTGCTGGTGGCACCCGTGCTCGACGAGTTGGCGGCCCGGGGGGCCTCCCTCACCGTCTACACCCAGGACGACCTGGCGTTCCCCCTCGCCACCGTGCCGGTGGTCGACGACACCGACCTGGCCGTGAGCTGGCACCACGGGATCGAGACCGTGCCCACCCTGATCCGGGTGAAGGACGGCGCCGAGGTGGAACGAACCGTCGGCTGGTCGCGGTCGCACTGGGAGGCACTGACCGATCTGGAGGGCCTCGGGGCCGGGCTGCCGGAGATGCGTCCGGGGTGTGGTTCGCTGTCGGTGGACCCCGACCTCGCCGACGCCCTCGCCGTCCGGTTCGGCGGCTCGGTGCTGCGGGGCCGCCGCATCGAGCTGGCAGCCCTGGAAGACGAGATGGAGGCGGCGTTCGACCGGGGCTGGACCGACGGCCTGCCCGTGGTGCCGCCCACCGAGGCCCGGGTGCTACGCATGCTCGCCGGGACCAGCCGGGACCCGGCCGACATCGTGGCCGTGGTGCCACCCGATCTGACGGCCGTCACGGTGGAACAGGTGGCGATCAACGCCGTGCTGGCCGGCTGCCGGCCCGAATACCTGCCGGTGGTGCTGGCGGCGGTGGAGGCGGCCTGCACCGAGGAGTTCAACATCCACGGCCTGTTGGCCACCACCTATTTCTCCGGGCCGATCGTGGTGGTGAACGGCCCGATCGCCCGGCGCATCGGGATGAACAGCGCCAACAACGTGCTGGGCCAGGGCAACCGGGCCAACCTCACGATCGGCCGGGCCCTGCAGCTGGTGGTGGCGAACCTGGGTGGGGGCCGCCCCGGGCGGCCGGGCCGGCCCGGGATCGACATGGCCCTCATGGGGGCCCCGGGCAAGATTGGCTGCGCCTTCGCCGAGCGGGAAGCCGACTCCCCGTTCGAGCCGCTGGCGGTGGAGCGGGGGCTGGCCCCCGGCACCGACGCCGTCACCCTGTTCGCCGGCCACGGTCCCACGGCCATCGTCGACCAGCTGAGCCGCTCGCCGGAGTCGGTCACCCGCTCTATGGCGGCCGCCCTGCGGGCCCACGGCCACCCCAAGCTGGCCATCGGGTTCGACGCCATGCTCATCGTGGGGCCCGAGCACGGCCGCATCCTGCGGGAGGCGGGCTGGGACAAGGCCCGGTTCCGGGCCGAGCTCGACGAGCTGCTGCTGATGGACGCCGATCCCCTGTTGCGGGGGGTCGACGGCATCGACGAGGGTCTGCCGGCCACCATGGCCGGCCGGCGGGTGCCGAAGTTCCGCCCCGGCGGTCTCCAGATCGTTCACGCCGGAGGCGACGCCGGCCTGTTCTCCGCCATCCTCGGCGGCTGGGCCGGCGGCGCCATGGGCAGCGCTCCCGTCACCCGCCCGATCACCGACATCCCATCCACCGTCCCATCCCCATCAGGAGGACCCGCATGACGGTCGTGTTAGACCCGACCGCAGGCAAGGTGGGCTCCTCGATCGAGACCGCGCCCCGGCCGGCCACCATCGAGGGCCTCACCATCGGCCTGCTCGACATATCCAAACCCCGGGGCGACCGGTTCCTCGACCGCCTCGAGCAGCGGCTCACCGAGGCCGGGGCCACGGTGAAGCGCTACGCCAAGCCCACCTTCACCAAGCCGGCGCCGGTCGATCTCCGCCACGAGATCGCCACCAACTGTGACGCCGTCATCGAGGCGCTGGCCGATTGAGGCAGCTGCACGTCGTGCAGTGTGCACGACATCACCGACCTCGAGCGCCGTGGCGTGCCCGGGGTGTTCGTGGCCAGCGAGGTCTTCGTCGACGCGGCCCAGGCCCAGGGTGAAGCCCTCGGCTTCCAGCCCGAGCGGCATTTCGTTAACCACCCCATCCAGGACCGCACCGACGACGAGATGCGGGAGCTGGCCGACAAGGCCTTCGACGCCCTGGTGGAGAAGCTGACCGGCAAGAAGTAGCGACCAGCGACGACGGGGTGGGTCCGGCCGCCGGACCCACCCCGTCGTCCGTTGCGTCAGGCCCGGGTGAAGAACAGCTGGAGCTCGATCTGGCCGTTGTCGTCGAGCGACAGCACGATGGGAGCGGTCGGCAGCTCCACGCCATAGTCGGAGAACACGACGTCGAGTGTGCCCGTGACCACGATCGTGCCGTCCACCAGCTGGGCCTCCAGCGGGAAGGTCACGGCCCGGGTGACCCCGTGGATGGTGAGGTCTCCGGCCCCTTCCACCGCTACCGGATCGCCGGAGGTGGCCTCCGCCCCCAGGTCGATGGGCGAAGTCAGCTCGAAGGTGGCCTCCGGGAACTGATCGCTCTCCAACGCGTCCCGGGCCCGGCCGTCGCGGCGGCTGTCGTTGGTGGTGAGGGCCGTCATGTCGGCGACGATGGTGGCGGATCGGACCGTGGTGCCGTCGATCTCCAGCGAGCCCGTGACCTCCGGGGTGCGGCCCACCGCCGTGGTGGAACCGATACCGCTCAGCTCCTCGGCCACCCGGAACCCGGCGAACGTGCCGGTGGAGTCCTCGAAGGAGAACTCGCCGATCGAGGTGTCCACGTTCCAGGTGCCGCCCACGTCGCCCTCGGCGGCGGCCCCACCGGGGCCGGCGCTGTCGCCCGTGGCGCCGTTCGCCGCCGTCGTGGTGACCTGGGCGGCGGCGTCGGTGATGTTGGTGGCCTCGGGGGCGTCGTCGCGCAGGAACCACCAGACGAGGGCGGCCACCGCCGCCACGGCCAGCAGCCCGACGAGGCCCACCAGCTTGAGCCGGCGGGAACGGACAGTGGTTGCGGTCATAGGGGAGCCCTCCTCGGCGTGCCGATCGGGACAGATGACCTGATCAGCGCGAAAACCCCGGTAAAGGCCGCCTCACGGAGCATCGGAACCGGGCCGCCGGTTGCGGCCGGTTCAGCCGCCGAGGGTCAGTGTGTCGCCCTGGCAGCGGGCGAGCCCGTCGGCCACCACCGTGGCGGCCACCCGCCGGGCCCGGGCGGCGTCGCCGGGCCAGCCCATGATCTCCGGCAGGTCGGCGGCGGCCACCGGGCCCCGGCGCAGGGCGTCGACCAGGCGGCCCCGGCCCTGGCGGTCGGATCCGTCGAACCGGCTCTGACCGCCCGACACCCGGGCCGAACCGATGGCGGGGTCGGGCTCGGGCCGGCCGGTGGCCCACCAGGCGCAACGGCCGGCGGCCGCTACCGGGCAGCCGTCGCCGCAGCGGGGGGCGCGGGCCGTGCACCAACCGGCGCCCACGTCGAGCAGGGCCTGGTTCCACAGCCAGGCCCGTCCGGCGGGCACGGCGCCGTCGGCCAGGGCCTGCACCGCCGCCGGGCGCAGGGGCCGGCCGGTGGCCCGGGCCAGGATGCGGGCCACGTTCGTGTCGACCACGGCGTCGTCGCGCTCGTGGGCGAAGATCCGCACGGCCCGGGCCGTGTAGGGCCCCACGCCGGGGAGGGCCAACAGGTCGGGCAGGGCGTCCGGCACCCAGCCGTCGTGCCGGTCGACCACGGCGGTGGCGCTGCGGTGGAGGGCGACGGCCCGCCGGTTGTAGCCGAGGCCGGCCCATTCGTCGATCACGTCGCCCACCGGGGCGGCGGCACAGGCCGCCGGTGTCGGGAAGCGGTGCAGGAACCGGGGCCAGCGCTCGGTGACCCGGGCCACCTGGGTCTGCTGGAGCATGGCCTCGGCCACCAGGATCGCCCACGGGTCGCGGGTGCGCCGCCACGGCAGGTCCCGCCCGTGCCCCTCGAACCACCCCGCCAGGTCCACCCCCACCAGCGGGTTCTCGTCGTCCATCGGTCCGTCGCCGTGCATCTCAGACCCGACGCTACAGCCCGACCCATATTCCTACCCGGTTGGAACCGAGGTCCGGATGTCGCAGGACCCCGGAGCGATTTAGGATCGGCCCAACTGCGACGAGGAGGGGCCAATGGCCGACGGGATGACAGCGACATCGGTGACGTCGGTGAGCACGGCCACCAAAGGCCGGGTGATCAACTCGGCCCGCCATAACCACTGGGTGATCGACTCGCCGAGCGGGCCGGCCGAAGCCGTGTCGACCGGGGAGTCGTTCCTGGCCGGCCTGTCGTCGTGCGCCGTCACCCTGGTGCAGGCGGTGGCGGCGGCCGACGGGGTGGCCCTGGGGCCGCTGGCCGTGGAGGTCACGTCCTACCGGGGGCCGGACAAGCCCTATGACTACGACCACATCGACGTCGCCTTCCGCTACGAGGGCCTGGCCCTGCCCGAGGCGGAGCGCCTCACCCAGCTGTGGAAGGAACGTTGACCGATCTACCGCACGGTCGCGGTCGCGACCCCCACCAACGTCACCACCTCCGTCACCGAGGCCGGCGCCGCCCGCTGAGCGATCGGGGCGGCCCGCACAACCGCGACACGGTTCAAGGCGGGGGCGCGTACCGTGCGCTCGGCGCAACAACCGCGCCCACGATTGGAATCGTGCTGCGGAATGAGCGGCGGGGCCACCTGCACCTGAGCAGCGCTGGATGTGAGGCAGCAGCCCCTCACGTCTACTCTGGCCGCTCATGAGCGAACCCGATCTCACCTCCGCAGCCGACGCCATCGAGGCCGCCGCCGGTGTGGTGGCCGCCGCCACCCGACGCCTGGCCGCCACCGGAGGGGTCGACGCCGACCAGGTGCTGGCCTACGACCTGGCCCACGCCACCGCCGCCCTCGAGACGGCCCGCTCGATGCTCGACTACGGGGCCAAGGGCGACACCGAGGCCCGGCTCACCTGCGTGTTCGTGGCTGACGTCGTCGCCGACCTGGCCACCAAGATCTGGGGCCGGGAGACGTTGTGGGCCATCACCCCCGGCGCGCTGGACGGCGCCCGGGACTTCGTGGCCGCCTGGCGTGACCCCGCCACCCTGGCCGACCTGGCCTACAACGACGGCCCCCGCCACCTCGACAGCGAGTTCGAGCTGGTACAGGACTCGTTCCGCCGCTTCGCCGAGGAGCAGGTGGCCCCCCATGCCGAGCACATCCACCGCCACAACACCGACATCCCCGAGCCGCTCATCCAGGGGCTGGGCGAGATGGGCCTGTTCGGGCTGTCGATCCCCGAGATCTACGGCGGCTTCGCCGGGGGCGGCGAGTCCGACTACTACGGCATGGTCATCGCCACCGAGGAGTTGAGCCGGGCCTCCCTGGGCGCCGCCGGCTCCCTCATCACCCGGCCCGAGATCCTGGCCCGGGCGCTCGAGGCCGGAGGCACCGAGGAGCAGAAGATGGCCTGGCTGCCGCGCCTGGCCTCGGGCGAGATCATGGCCGCGGTGGCCGTCACCGAGCCCGACTACGGCTCCGACGTGGCCTCGATCAAGGTCACCGCCACCCGCACCGACGGGGGCTGGCTCCTCAACGGCGTGAAGACGTGGTGCACCTTCGCCGCCCGGGCCGACGTGCTCATGCTGCTGGCCCGCACCGACCCCGACCGCACCAAGGGTCACCGGGGCCTGTCGATCCTGATCGTGGAGAAGCCCCGGGGCGAGGGCCACGGCTTCGCCCTCACCCAGGAGGCGGGCGACGGGATGCCCGGCGGGGGCAAGATGGAGGGCCGCCCGATCGACACCCTCGGCTACCGGGGCATGCACTCCTACGAGCTGGCCTTCGACAACTGGTTCGTGCCGGCCGAGAACCTGATCGGCGAGGCGGCGGGCGAGGGCCGCGGCTTCTACTACCAGATGGCCGGCTTCGAGAACGGGCGCCTGCAGACCGCGGCCCGGGCCATCGGCGTGATGCAGGCCGCCTACGAGGCGGCCAAGGACTACGCCCAGAACCGGCTCGTGTTCGGCCAGCCCATCGCCGAGTACCAGCTCACCCGGGCCAAGCTCACCCGCATGGCCGCCCTCATCCAGGCCGCCCGCCAGTTCGCCTACGCCGTGGGCCGGATGATGGCCAAGGGCGAGGGCAAGATGGAGGCCTCCATGGTGAAGGCCTACGTGTGCAAGGCGGCCGAGTGGGTCACCCGGGAGGCCATGCAGATCCACGGCGGCATGGGCTACGCCGAGGAGTACCCGGTGAGCCGGTACTTCGTCGACGCCCGGGTGCTGTCGATCTTCGAGGGGGCCGACGAGACCCTGTGCCTCAAGGTCATCGCCCGCAGCCTCGTCACCGCGGCCGAGGCCGCCGACAAGGCCTGACGATCCGGTGACTGCCTCTCCCCAGGACGGCCCTGGGCAGAGGTGCCCCGGGGGGTGACACGACCTGCGCCGGCATCCCCGCAACGGGGCCCGGCGTAGGCCACAATCGGTTCGCTGTGCTGTTCCCGACAGTCGCGTTCGCCGCCTTCTTCTGCGTCGCGTTCCTGGCCAACTGGCTTCTGCGACCCAGGTTCCGGCTGTGGCGCGTGACGATGATCGCCCTCAGCCTCGTCTTCTACGGCTGGTGGGACTGGCGCTTCGTGCCCCTGCTGCTGTCGTCGGTGGCCGTCAACCAGGCGGCAGCGGTGGGGGTCCATCAGCTCCGCGCCCGTCCCGGCGCCGTGCGCCGCATGATGCTGCTGGCCGGCGTGGGCGCCGATCTCGGCCTCCTCGGTTTCTTCAAGTACTACGACTTCTTCGCCACCTCCACCGGGAACGCCCTCACCCGGATCGGGTGGGACGCCTCACCCCCGGTGCTCGACGTCGTGCTGCCCATAGGGATCTCGTTCTTCACCTTCCAGGGCATCAGCTACGTGGTGGACGTGTACCGCCAGAAGCTCGCCCCCATGCCTCTGGGCGACGCCGCCTTCCTCATGACGTTCTTTCCCCACCTGGTGGCGGGGCCCATCGTGCGGGCCAGCGAGCTGGCGGGCCAGATCACCCGGCGCCCCGACCCCCGCACGATCCCCGCCGGCGAGGCGTTCTGGCTCATCGGCCAGGGCCTGTTGAAGAAGGTGGTGATCTCCAGCTACCTGGCCACGGCTCTCGTCGACCCGGTGTTCGACGTGCCCGGCCAGCATTCCCGCACCGAGGTGGCCGCCGCCGTCTACGCCTATGCGGTGCAGATCTACGCCGACTTCAGCGGCTACACCGACATCGCCATAGGGTGCGCCCTCCTCCTCGGCTTCCGGTTCCCCCAGAACTTCGACGCCCCCTACCGGGCCCGCTCCCTCCAGGAGTTCTGGCACCGGTGGCACATGAGCCTGTCCCGGTGGATCCGCGACTACCTCTACCTGCCCCTCGGAGGCAGCCGGGGCGGGCGGATCGCCACCGCCCGCAACCTGGTGGTGGCCATGGTGCTGGCCGGGCTGTGGCACGGAGCGGCCTGGACGTTCCTGGTGTGGGGGGCCCTCCACGCCGCGGCCCTCGTCGTCGAGCGGGCTGTCCGGGCCGTGTGGCGGCCGGTGGGGATGCCGCCCGAGCTGGTGGCCGCCCTCCAGTGGCTCGTCACCTTCCACGTCGTGTGCCTCGGGTGGGTCTTCTTCCGGGCCGACGACCTGGGCCGGGCCCTGGAGTTGCTCAACCAGCTGGTGGCGGGCGGACCGCCGGCCGAGCTCATCACGGCCACCGCGGTGGCGGTGACCGGGGTGGCGCTGGCCGTGCAGTTCGTGCCCGACCGGGCGGCGGCCCAGGCCCGGCGCCAGCTGGCGTCGGCCAACCCGCTGGTCCAGGTGGCGGTGCTGGCCTCGTTCCTCACCGCCGTGGCCGCCTTCGGCCCCCAGGGCGTCGCCCCCTTCATCTACTTCCAGTTCTGAGCCCGCCATGACCGACGCTGACGATCCCGCCGCAGCCAGCCGCCCCGCCGACCTCGACGCGGAGCCCGAGCCCCCGCACCGCCTGCGGGCGGCCGATCCCGCCGACCGGCGCCGCCGGGACGTGGCCCCGGCCGGCCAGGTTCTGGCCGTGATGGTGGCCACCCTGCTCCTCGCCGCCGGCCTCAACTCCGATGCCATGCTCCACTCGGCCGAGGCCCGTCCCCTGGGCCCCGGGCGGGACCTGGCGGTCGGCTTCTGGCGCCCGGTGCAGCAGATCAGCAGCCGGATCGGTCTCACCGGTCCACGCGACGGGCTCGACGCCCTGCGCCGCCTGGGCGGCGGCGACGGCGGCGATCCCGGCGACGGCGACGGCGACGGCGACGGCGACGGGGGGACGGAACTGGTGGCGGGCCTGACGCCGCCGCCCGCCGGCCCCGCCGCCGACCAGGGAGAGGGATCCCCGACCACGGCCCCCCCACCGGCCCCCGGCAGCAGCTCCCCCGGCACCGGAGCCGGTACCGGCTCCGGCCTGCTCGGGCTCGATCCGGCCGGGCTGGGCGGCTCCACCGACCGGCCCGCCGCCGGCCCGCTGGCCGGGGCGGAGCCGCAGGGCCCTCCCGCTCCCCTCACCCCCGCCGCTCCCCCACCGACCAGCGCCACCGGCGGGAGCGGAGCCGGGCCCTCCTCGGCGCCCCCGAACCCGGGCCCGTCGCCGACCATGCTGCGGCGCCCAACCCCGACCGATCCTCTGCGGATCCTTCTGGTGGGCGACTCCACCATGGACGCCGTGGGGGCGGCCGTGCTGCGGGAGCTCGAACCCACCGGCGTGACCCGGGCCGAGGTGGACTACAAGGTCTCGTCCGGGCTGGCCCGCCCCGACTTCTTCGACTGGCCGGCCCACCTCCGGGAGGCCACGGCCGCCGCCGATGTCGAGCTGGTGGTGATCATGATGGGGGCCAACGACGCCCAGCCGTTCCTGATCGACGGGCGGGCCGAGAACTTCGGGACGGAACGGTGGCTGGCCACCTACCGGGAACGGGTGGCGGCGCTGTTGCGCCAGCTGACGGCCGACGGCGGCGGCGTGCTGTGGATCGGGCAGCCCGTCATGCGCAAGGAGCGCTTCGACGCCGACATGGCCCAGATCGACCGCATCTACGCCGAGGAGGTGGCCAAGGTGCCGAGGGCCCGCTACCTCGACTCCCGGCCCCTGCTGTCCGACGAGAAGGGGGCGTACGCCACCCACCTGGTCGATGCCGCCGGCGACCGCCAGCGGGTGCGCCAGGACGACGGCATCCATCTCACCGAGGCCGGAGCCGAGCGCCTGGCCCCGGCCGTGGTCGATGCCGTCAACACCATGGCCCCCCTGTACTGATCGCCGCTGGAACCTGTATTGCCTGACGGCCGGCGAGAGGGCAGCCTTGTCGCCATGACCGACACCTCGAACCCCAACAAGATGCCCGCCATCTCGCTCGCCGCCGTCGCCGGGCGGCGGCGCCAGACCGTGGAGCTGGCCTCCGAGATCGAGCAGCGGGGCTTCACCGGCATCTTCGGGCCCAGCATGGGCGACGTCATGGGCCTGTGCCTGTCGGTGGCGCACGTGACCAAGTCGATCCCGATCGGTACCAGCGTCCAGCCCATCTACCTCCAGCACCCGGCGGCCCTGGCCGGCTCGGCCGCCTACCTCCACGAGATCAGCGAGGGCCGGTTCCGCCTGGGCATCGGCGTGACGCACGGGCCGGTCCACAGCCGCCTGGGCGTGGCACCGGGCCGCCCTCTGGCCGACACCCGGGCCTACGTGGCCGACATGCAGAAGGCGGCCGAGAACCTGGGCGGGCTGCCCCCGATCACCCTGGCCACCCTCCGGGACAAGATGGTGGAGCTGTCGGCCGAGATCGCCGACGGTGCCGTGTGGGCCAACGCCTCCCGCTCCCGTATGGGCCACTCGCTCGGGCTCATCCCCCAGGCCAAGAAGGACGACGGCTTCTTCGTGGGCAACATGATCCCCACGGTCATCGACGACGACAAGGAAGCGGGAGCGGCCCGCAACCGGGCCACCCTGAAGGGCTACGTCACCCTCCCCAACTACCGCAACTACTGGAAGGAAGCGGGCTACGAGGAGGAGATGACGGCGGTCGAGCGGGCCATGGAGGCCAAGGACGCCGACGGGATCGTGGCCGCCATGAGCGACGAGTGGCTGTCCGACTGCACGCTCTACGGCTCGGCGGCCGAGGTGCGCGACGGCGTGGAGGCCTGGCTCGACGCCGGCGTGACCTACCCCATCCTGGTGCCGGCGTCGGCTTCCGGGGGCCAGATGAAGGCGTTCGAAGAGGTCTTCGCCGCCTTCAAGAACTGAGTTCTTCGGGGGCTGAGCTCTCCGGGGGCTGCGCCCCCGACGCTCGGCACGCCTCGCTCCCCCATCCCGGCGGGGCCCCAACCCCTCCGGGCGCCGACGGCGCGCTCACCCGAGCGCTTTGAGGAGCTCGCTGGCGTAGGCGGGATCGACCGGCTCGGCCTCGGCCGGCGGTACCACCCCGGCTGCGGTCACGAGCCGGTCCACCAGGCCCATGGCCACGACGTCGTAGGGCGACAGCCAGGGCGTTTCCTGGCCCAGCACGGCCCGCTCCACGATGGCCTGCCAGTACGGCTCGGGAAGGCGCCGCCCGGCCGCCGCCACCAACCAGACCGGGGTGGCCAGGGCCCGGGCGGTGGCGGCCAGGGGCAGGCCGCCCACGTCGGTCAGGGCGGCCGCCGGCCCGGCCGCCGCCGCCTCGATCAGCACCACGTCGGCCGCCTCCACCGCGCCGGCGATGCGGGCGGGGTCTATCTCCTCGGCCTGCACGTCGGCCCGGTCGAGGCGGCGCACCACGGCCGACCCCTGGCCCTCCACGTCCACCACCAGGGCGGTCACGTCGCCCCGGCGGGGCAGGGCGGCCACGATCGTGTCGGGCCAGCCGGCGAACACCACCACGGCCCCGTCGGGCAGGTTGTGGGCCAGCTCCCGGTCGGTCCGGTCGGCCCGGAGCTCCTCGATCACGGCCCGGGCCTCGCCCCACGGGTCGGCCGCCATCGTGAGCCGGCTGCACATCCACCACAGCGGACCCACTGTGGGCTGGCGGGTGAGGAGCCGGCGGGCGGCGGTGACGAGGCCGGGGCGGTCGTGTCGGAACACGCCCAGGGCCGAAGCCGCCTCCTGGACCAGCAGTCCGGCGTCGGCGCCGCTGGCTCGGGCGACGTAACGGAGCTGCTCGATCGGATGCACGGTGCCGACATTATCCACGGTTCTGCCCGGGCGCCGGATCACGGCCCCGGTGGACCGCCCGGGAATTCCCTGCCTCGGCCTGGCCTGGGGGTATGGTTGTCGGCGATCGGCGGGGCGGGCCCGCCGATGGTGACAAAGTTGTCTCGTTGCCCGCTGGAGGTTCGGAGAATGGTGAACGGTGCGCTAGTCTCGCCGGCCGTGGCCGAAGCTCCGCCAGATCTCGTGCTCGACTCCATCCGGGGAGACGGATACGCCCTCCGGGACTGGTTGACGTCCTACCCGCTCCTGCTGGTGGCGCTCGACCCCTACACCCACGAGAGCGCCTGGATCATCGAGACGGCGGGCCGGTTCCTCGAACACTACGCCCCGTCCGATGTCCGGGTGGGGTGGCTGGTCACGGCCGACGACGATGGCTGCCGCCAGTTCCTCGGCCCCTGGGCCGACCGGGTCCTCACCTTCGCCGATCCCGACCGGGAGGCGGTTGAGGCCCTCGGGCTGGAGCGGCTCCCGGGCCTGGTCTTCGTTCGGTCCGATCGCTACGTCGAGATCGTCAACGGCTGGGATCCCGACGGTTGGCGCCGGGTGGCCGAGGTGCTGGCCCGCATCCTGAGCTGGAGCCGCCCCATCATCCCCCGCCCCGGAGACCCGACCCCCTACACCGGCACACCGGTCAAGGGCGTCTGAGGCCGCCCGGCCCCGGCCCCGGGCCGGCGCGGCGGCGCAGCCGAAGCAGGGCCAGGTGTCCGTCATCTGGTAGAAACGGAGCCGTGGTCTCCACCCGACTGGAACGGATGGTCCGCTATGTCCGCCGCTGGCGCCTCCCGGGCGACGGCAACGACCCGCTGGCCGTCACCCCCGAGCTGAGCGAGCCCGACATCCGCCGGCTGCGGCGCTTGATCGAGGACTGCATAGACGGGCGGGGCGGTGAAGCGGCGGCCCGGCGCAAGGCCCGCACGATCGGCACCGCCTTCTCCACCCTCAACGCCGCCGGCCGGCGGCGCTTCTTCGAGCTGCTGGCATCCAGCTACGACGACGACAGCGAAGCCATCGACGAGGCCATGGAAGCCGTCTACCGGGCCCACAACCCCGAGGACCGGCGCCAGGCCATCGACGACCTGCGCCGGGCCCTGGAGCCCCGCAGGGAGCGTCTCCTGCGCCGTTTCGCCGGCCTCGACGGCGGCCTTCCCTTCCTCATCGGGCTGCGGGAGGACCTCCTCGGCCACCTCGCCGCCGATCCCGCCCTGTCCCCGGTGGACCGGGACCTCAAGCGGATCCTGGAGCACTGGTTCGACGTGGCCCTCCTGCGGCTGGAGCGGCTCACCTGGAACACTCCCGCCGCGCTGCTCGAGCGGCTGATCGAGTACGAGGCGGTCCACGCCATCGAGTCGTGGGACGACCTCAAGGGTCGCCTGGGCCCGGGCCGCCGCTGCTACGCCTTCCTCCACCCGGCGATGCCCGACGACCCGCTCATCTTCGTGGAGGTGGCCCTCACCGAGGGGATCGCCACCTCACTGCCCGTGTTGTTGGACCACAGCGAGCAACGGGTGGAGAACCCCGAGGCCGACACCGCCATCTTCTACTCGATCTCCAACTGCCACCAGGGCCTCGCCGGCGTGAGCCTGGGCGACCTGTTGATCAAGTCGGTGGCCGAACAGCTGTCACGGGAGTTGCCCAACATCAACACCTTCGCCACCCTGTCGCCCCTGCCGGGCCTGCGGCGGTGGCTGGAGCACGCGCTCGACGCCGGACGGGTGACGCTCACCTCGTCCGAGGTGGAGTCACTGGCCCCGGGCGACCCGGAGGCGGCCCTGGGCGCCCTGGCCGCCCTGGTGCGGGGCCCGGCGCCGGCGCCGGGCGACCCGGCCCTCGAAGCGGCCCGGCCGGCCCTGCTGCGCCTGGGGGCCGAGTATCTCCTGCAACAGCGGTCCGACACCCGGGCGCTCGATCCGGTCGCCCATTTCCATCTGGCCAACGGGGCCGTGGTCGATGCCCTCAACTGGCAGGCCAACCCGAGTGCGGCCGGCTGGGAGCGGGGGCTCGGGATGATGGTGAACTACCGCTACCGGCTCCGCCAGATCGAGCGGAACCACGATCGCTATCTCGACGAGGGCGAGATCGCCGCCAGCGACAACGTGCGCCGCCTCGTGTCGAGCGACCAGAGCTGAGAGCCTCCGAGGCCCAGCCGCCCGAACGCGGCGGGAGCCGCCGGTGTGACCCGGCGGCTCCCGTCCTGTGATTCAGTTGCGAGTCTCAGATAGCGCGGACGTTCTTCGCCTCATCCCCCTTACGACCCGGGGCGATGTCGAACTCGACAGTCTGCCCTTCGTCCAAGGTCTTGTAACCGTCACCAACGATGTTCGAGAAGTGCACGAAGATGTCGTTCTCCCCGTCGCGGGAAATGAAGCCGAAGCCCTTCTCGGCGTTGAAGAACTTCACGGTACCTGTAGGCATGGAACTACTTTCGTCTCGGTATGGACCAGCCCTTGTGGCCGGCCCACGGGGCCGAGTGTAGGACCCGGGCGGGAAGACTCCGCACGAGATCAGGAGTGGGCATGACGGGTAATACACCAGGAGGTCGTCGATGAAGCGGGTCGTCGGGCTCACAGGCGGCATCGGAGTGGGAAAGTCGACGGCTGCGGCCGTCCTGGCCGAGCTCGGCGCCGTCATTGTCGATTGTGATCAGATCGGGCGCGACGTGGCCCGATCCGACGGCGCCGCCTACCCCGGGATGGTGGAGCGGTTCGGGGCAGGTGTGGTGGGAGCCGACGGCGAGATCAACCGGCCGGCGCTGGCTGCCATCGTGTTCAACGATCCAGCAGCGCTGACCGATCTCAATGCGATCACCCACCCCGCCATCGATGCCGTCATCGCCCAGCGGATCGCCGCCGCACCGGACGACGCCACCGTGATCCTCGACATGGCCGTCCTGGTGGAATCGGACCTGGGCAAGGGCCAGTACTCCGAGGTGCTGGTGATCGAAGCCCCCCTGGCGGACCGCCTCGATCGGCTGGCGCAGCAGCGGGGCATGGATCCGGCCGATGCGAAGGCCCGGATCGCCAGCCAGGTCAGCGACGAGGAGCGCCGAGCCGTGGCCGATCACGTGGTGGTCAACGACGGCGACGTCGATGTGCTGCGCCAACGGCTCCAGGCGTGGTGGAGCGGGACCTGACCGGGTTCCCGCCGTGGCCGGCCTCAAGGTCCGGCCGAACCGGGCCGATGAGATCACCCGAGCCTGGGCGATAGTGCTTCGCTGCCGTCCTGCCCCGTCGACCTGACGGTAAGCTGACCTCGATGCCGCTCAATGTTGCGCGGCGCAGGAGTGAAGACAGATGCATAGCACGACCGACCCCACGATGATGTTGGGCCGCTACTCGCAGGTGATCACGTCCACCGGAGTGATCAACGGAACGATCCTGGCCGTGGGGGCCAAGGGAATCTCCGTCGCAGTGGACCGCCACGTCGTCCGAATCTCACCATCGGACATCCACGGCATCAGCGCCGCCTGACGCTTCCCTCGCCCGCCCCTCGCTCCCCGAATCCGCCTCCGATCGCACCGGAAACGGCTTGCGGTCGGGGCTCGGACTTGGCAATGCTGCCGAACGCACTAGCGTGGTCGATCGACTGAGTCAGTTGGGCGCTAGCGGCGACGTTCGGGAGTAGGGATGCACGACCTGGAAATCACGTGGCCGGGAGGGCAGGCCCGGTTCTCGCCCGACGACTCACCGGTGACCGTGGGTCGATCGCCCGACGCTGCGGTGATCCTCACCGATCCGTCGGTATCGAGGCGGCACATCGAGTTCGTGTGGAACGGGACGGCGTGGACGGCGAGCGACTCGTCGACCCACGGCTCGTTCGACCCGATCGGCGTGCGGCTCGCCCCCACGTGGACCGTGGGCACCGACACGACGGTGCGCCTCGGCGGCGTGGAGGGCGTGGAGCTGCGCATCGAGCTGCTCACCACGCCTCCCCCCGGGATCAATGATCCGTTGGTGGCGCCGCCTCCCCACGTGGAGGTGGAGGCCCCGTCGCGCCCGCCGAGCCTGGAGGATTTCGCCGCTCCGGGAGGCGTCCGCTCCACCCCGATCCTGGCGCCGGACCCGGCTCCTGCGCCGCCGGTGCTGAACGCAGCTCCACCAGTGGCGGCGGGGTTCGGCGCTCCCCCACCGCCACCGCCGGCGCCGCCGTCCGCCTTCGACGCCGCCCCACCGGCACCACCATCAGCGTTCGACGCCGCGCCCCCACCGGCACCACCATCAGGCTTCGACGCACCGCCACCGGCACCGCCAACAGCCTTCGACGGACCCCCACCGGCACCACCATCAGGCTTCGACGCCGCGCCCCCACCGGGCCCGCCATCGGGCTTCGACGCCGCCCCGCCACCGGCACCACCATCAGGCTTCGACGCATCCCCACCGGCACCCTACGGCACGCCGTCGTGGGACGACGCCGGCGCCGCGTATGAGCGCGCACCGGCGCCGGGCCCGGGATGGGACGGCGGCCACGACGGCAATGGCTGGGCGCCGGCCGCCACCTCGGTGCACCATCTCGCCTCGACCACCCAGGTGGGCGAGTCCACCATCTCACTGTCCATCGACGACCGGGACTTCACCTTCCTGCCCGGCACCGAGATCACCGTCGGACGTGATCCGAGCTGCCTGGTGACAGTGGACGAGCGGCACTCGCTCGTCTCCCGCCGCCACCTGACGATCACCCACCACGACGGGGGGTGGTGGCTCCAGGACACCTCCACCAAGGGCACCTACGTCGACGGCCGCAAGATCACCGGCCCCACCCGGGCCGAAGGCGCCTTCCTGGCCCAATTGGGCGACGACGATGCCGGCGTGGCCCTTCGCATCATCACCGCCGGGGAGCACCGGGTCCGGCGCCACCGCAACGTGCCGCTGCTCGTCGCCATCGGCGTGCTGGCCCTGGTGGCGATCGGCGCCATGGCGCTGGCGTTGCAGAACCGGGGCGGCGGCGACCCGATCGTGGCCGGAGACAACTCGTTCGGCACCGGGGCCGTGGCCACGGCCGCCCCCGGAACCGACGCCGCCGCCGTGCTGGCCCAGGCCAAGCAGTCCACTGTGATGCTGCTGGCCGACCAGGGCCTGGGCTCCGGATTCTTCGTGAGCGACAAGCTGATCGTCACGAACCAGCACGTGGCTGCGCTCGCACCCACCCTCCTGGTCGCCGTGTCCAGGAACGTCGACAAGCCCGCCCAGATCGAGTACCAGGCCACCACGGTGGCCCTCCACCCCTTCCTCGACATCGCCGTGCTCCAGATCACGAGCGACGCCGACGGCAACCCGGTCGACTCCGTGGGCCTCCCGGCGGTCAAGCTGGGAGACTCCGAAACCCTCACGCTCGGCGATCCGGTGTTCAACACCGGCTTTCCCGCCGAGTTCGCCGTGATCAGCCTCGACGACATGGGCGAGCTCCGGCTGCCCCCGGTGAGCGCCACCCGGGGCGAGGCCGCCAGCTGGGCCATCTGGCCCGGTTGTTCCAACCCCGACCAGGCCAGCTTCATCCCCCAGGGCTCGCCCCCCGGTGTCGGCTGCTCGCCCGAGGGCGACATCAGCAACGCCGTGGTCATCACCACGTTCGCCAGTGGCCAGGGCGCCTCCGGTAGCCCCGTGTTCCACAACGACGAGGTGGTGGCCGTCGTCTTCGCCGGACCCCAGGACGAGGCCAACGCCGGGCGGAACATCTCCACTGCGACCTTCGGACCGTGGCTCGAACAGACGATCGCCGACAACTCCTGACGGCACCCCGCACCAAGCGTCGCCATCCAGTGGGCAACATCCCCAGCCGGGCGACGAGGACGGGCGCCCGCCCCGCGCCTAGACTCGACGTAACCACCGGGCGGGCCATGAGCGGCGCAAGCGGCGGGTCTACGGTTGTGGAGACGCTGAAACTCGGCATCGAGGGGCTCGACCAGATCGAGCTGATAGGGCGAGGGGGATCGTCCCGGGTGTATCGCGCCCGGCAGGTCGACCTCGACCGCATGGTCGCGCTGAAGGTCCTCAACGCCAGCGACGACGCCGACGTGGTGCGCCGCTTCGACCGTGAGCGGCGGGCCATGGGCCGCCTGTCGGAGAACGAGGGCATCGTCCCGGTCTACAGCACGGGCCTCACCGACAACGGCGAGCCCTACCTGCTCATGCCGTACTACGTGCAGGGGTCGCTTCAGGACCGCCTGGAATCCGGTCCGGTGCCCTGGCCGGAGGCCGTCGACTACATGGTCGCGGTGGCCAACACCATGGCTGCCGCCCACCGCAGCGGCGTGGTGCACCTCGACCTCAAGCCGGCCAACATCCTGCTCTCGTCGAACGGCTCGCCCCGGATCGCTGATTTCGGCATCGCCAAGCTGCTGGAACAGGGTGGGTCCAAGACCACCGGGGCCGCCTTCACCCCTACCTTCAGCGCCCCTGAGGCCCTTCTGGGCGACATGACCTCCCCCGCGTCCGACGTGTACGGACTCGGTGCCACCCTGTGGGCCCTGATCGCCGGCCGGCCGCCGTTCCGGGACCTCAACGGCGACAACGCCCTCATGGCGGTGGTGGGCAGGGTGGTGCACCAGCCGGTGGCCAGCCTGCGCGACCAGGCCCCTCACGCCGTATGTGCCGTCATCGAACAGGCCATGGCCAAACGGCCCGAAGACCGCTACCCCACCGCGGGCACGTTCGCCCAGGCGCTCACGGAAGCGGCCGACGAGGCCGGACGCCACCCGCGGGGCAATGGCTACGCCTCATCGGGCAGCGACCGGACGCGGCGGGAGCAGGCCGCCCCGGCGGCCGGCGGTGCTTTCGCCAGCCGGCGGCCCCCCTCGCAGATCCCCGACAGCGGCCCGGCCGGCGCCGCCACCCTGGCCCGACACACGGCGGTTCAGCCGTCGGCGTCAAACGGGCGGCTGTTCCAGGACGCCGTACCCCCGCCGTTCGTTCCGGTGGACCCCAACGTCTACGACGACCCGACCCCGTCCCGGGGCACCGTGGCCGTGCTCGCCGCCGGGGGCGTGATCCTCCTGATCGTGGCGCTGATCACCGTGGTGACCCTGATGGCCGGCGGCGATGGCGACAACGGGACGGCCGACACGGCCCGTCCCACTCCGGACGCGGCCACGTCGACCGCCGACGGGGCCCAGGCCGGCGCCTTCGGAGGCACGGCCGTGGCCGGCCCCACCACCGACACCACGGCCCGAGACCAGTCGCTCGTCACCCCCACCGCCTCGGCCACCACCACCCCACCGCTGTCGGACCCGTCGTCCTCGTTCGACAGCACGTCGGCGAGCACCGCCACATCGGCCACGATCACGCCGTCGTCGCCCACCAGCACCACCACACCGCCCACGTCGCAGACCGCCAGCACCACCACCAACACCAGCCGCCCGACCACCAACACCTCGACCGCCACGACGTCCACGACCTCCCCCAGCAGCACGACCACCACGGCCCTCGAGCCACCCGCCGACGTGACGGCGGATCTCTCGGCCGACAAGGTCGACGTGCAGGTGTCGTGGACGCCATCGACGTCGGTCGGCACCAGCGGGTACAACGTGCTGCGCACGAGCTCCACCGGCACCACGTTCGAGATGAAGGTGCAGGGCCGCACCGTGAAGAGCCTGGTCGACAGCTCGGTGATCGCCGGCCAGACCTACACCTACAAGGTGAGAGCAACCGGCAGCGGCAGCGCCGTGTCGGCCTACAGCTCGCCCTCCGACCCCGTGACGGTGCCGGACACAGGAGCATAATTACCCACTAATAAGGGTGGGACTTTACACCACTTTTGTCTCGAAGTCACGTGACAAAGCTGTGGTGATTGTGTCGACATTGAGTTGAGCTTCTCAGTGCCCGCGCCGGATCCAACTAGAGTGCCAGAGGTTGTAGACCGGGGCACTCGAGGAAAGTGGGACACAGCGGTATGGCGACGAACACGGGAACTGCACTCGACTACTGCGAGCACGCCGAGCTGCGAGCGGCTTGCCTGGAGTGCCTGGCCATGCCGAAGAAGGTAGCCCCCCAACCCTCGGCCGCCCCCCGTGCCACCAAGAACCCCACCTCGGAACACGACAAGATCTCGCCGCTCGGCGGCGAGCTCGACATGTCGCTGCCGGTCGATTCGGTGGAGCCCCTGGTCGGCGCCGACTGGTTGGCGGCCCACGCCTTCCCCCACTACCTGCGCCGTTCGGGCTGGGTCTACCTCCGCTGCGAGGGGTCGCTGGAGGCGCGGGTCAAGGCGGTGAAGGTGGGTTGGCGAGCCGAGCGCAAGGTCCCGACACAGGACGCCTACGTCGACAACGGCCCCGGTCTGGCCCTCCAGGTCGACCCCGCCACCTGGGACACCTCGATCAGCATCCCCCTCGGCGTCCACGCCGAGAGCCAGCAGCACGGCTACCGCTACCTGAAGACCAACGAGGACGGCACCGTCGTCCACTACCGGGGTGGCCGGCCGGTGCCCGAGGGCTACGACGAGGACGAGATCGAGCTCTAGGCCCCCCGAATCTGCATATGACTGAGGCGGGTGTCACCGACACCCGCCTCAGTCCGTTTTCAGGGGATCAGGACCGCCCTACGGGCGTTCCCCGCAGTGCCCTCTGGTTCGGAGACCGCCCTACGGGCGTTCTCCGCAGTGCCCTCTGGTTCAGAGACCGCCCTACGGGCGTTCTCCGAACTCCGGCCGCTCGGTGCGGGTGCGTTTGACCTCCCAGAAGCCGGGGATCTTGCCCATGTCGACGAAGGCGTCCCACAGCCGGAGCGACTGCTCGGTGGTGGGCACCCGGGTGATGACCGGGCCGAACAGGCCGATCCGTTCGTTGTCGTCGTTGTCGAACGCGATGATCGGGGTGCCGATGTCGGTACCGGCCAGATCGAGACCCACCCCCATGCGCTTGGCGATCTCGGCATCCCAGCTCTCGTCGTCGAAGGCGGCGGCGTGCGAGGTGTCGAGCCCCACCGCGCTCAGTGCGTCGGCGATCTCGAACGTGCGGTCCTGGTCGTGGTGGTTGCGCCGGCCCAGCTCCCAGTAGAGCTTGAACACGCCGTCGTTGCCGTCGGTGGTGCGCACCGACTCCATCACCCGCAGGTGCTTGTGACTCCGGGCCACCGGCCCGTAGTACTCGCTGTCAGGCGCTGGTTGGTTCTTCTCCAGCAAGCTGATCGGCTGCCATGTGATGTTCAGGTCCCGGGCGGGAGCTACCTCATCGACGACCCAACGGGCCGTCACCCAGCACCACGGTCATATGGGGTCTACCCAGAATTCGATGTCCATCCGTGCACGGTAGCGCGCTGGACGAACCCCGGCGCATCCGGTAGACGTGGGGCATGACGACCCCTGCCCCCGACCCCTACCTGCACGGCATCCGGGTGCTCGACTTCACCCAGTACCTGGCCGGACCGGCCTCCACCCGCTT
This sequence comes from Acidimicrobiales bacterium, assembly GCA_041394285.1. Lineage (GTDB taxonomy): Bacteria > Actinomycetota > Acidimicrobiia > Acidimicrobiales > SZUA-35 > CADEDH01. Next base: position 272,562 of record JAWKIL010000006.1, read on the forward strand.
GCTGGCCGAGCTGGGGGCCGACGTGATCAAGGTGGAGCAGCCGCCCCACGGCGACCCGATGCGGGCCCAGTCGCCCCGCAAGAACCGCCGGTCGGGTTCGTTCATCCAGCAGAACCGGGGCAAGCGGAGCCTGTGCGTGGATCTGTCGCAACCGGAGGGGATCGCCCTGGTGCGCAGCCTCGTGCCCCACGTCGACATCGTGGTGGAGAACTTCACCCCCGGTGTGATGGCCCGCCGGGGCCTCGGCTACGAGGAGCTGTCGAAGCTCAATCCGAAGCTGATCATGGCCTCGGTGTCGGGCTTCGGGCAGACCGGCTCCTACGCCAGCCAGTCCAGCTTCGACTTCATCGCCCAGGCCTACTCGGGCATCATGCACATGACGGGCGACCCCGATGGCCCGCCCATGTTCGTGGGGGCCGGCATGGGAGACACCAACGCCGGGGTCCACGCTTTCGCCGGCATCGGCTTCGCCCTGTTCAACCGGGAGCGGACGGGGCGGGGCGTCCACATCGACATCTCCATGGTCGACGCCCTGTTCCACTTCCAGGAGCAGGCGGTGCAGGCGTCGTCGCTCACCGACGGCGAGTTCGTGCCCATGCGCCAGGGCCGCCACTATCAGCCGGTCGCCCCCGCCGGCTCGTTCCAGGGTCCCGAGGGCTGGATCGTGCTGCTGTGCACGGTCAACCAGATCGACAACCTGTGGGCCGCCCTGGGCCGTCCCGAGCTGGGCAAGGATGAGCGGTTCGCCTCCAACGAGCTGCGCCTGGCCAACCGCGACGAGCTGGTGGCCATCATCGAGGAGTGGATGGCCGGTTTCGACACCGACGCCGAGGTGCTGGCCGCCCTCACCGCCCACCGGGTGCCGTGCGGGCCGGTCCTCAGCCCGGCCGACGCCGTCAACCACCCCTACTTCACCGAACGGGGCGCAGTGCGGGAGATCCACGACCCGGTGGCCGGCACGTTCCACGTGCCCGGCTTCCCCATCAGGTACTCCGACTCCCCGGGCGATCTCGACCTGCCCACGTCCAACCTCGGCCAGCACAACGCCGAGGTCCTGGGCGAGCTGCTGGGCTACAGCGCCGATCAGGTGGCCGAGCTGGAGGACCAGGGGGTGCTGGGCTTCAAGGACCGCTAGGCTCACCTCCCCTTCCCCGCTTCCCCCGGCACAGGACCGACAGCCAGCGCGCTGGCGAGGAGGAGCGGTGGATCGCCACCACCCCGAACTGGGTTTCCGGCTGACCACGGCCGGGTCCCGCCCCCACAGTGGCCCCAGCACACACGAGGATCCCGTCGTCCTGCGCCCCCTGGGGCCGGGCGTGGCCCTGGCCGTGGCCGTCCTGACCGCCCGGGGCCGGGCCGATCCGGTGCGCCGCAGCCGGTGCCGGCGCTGGGGCCTGGCTCCCGACGAGGCCCTGGCGGCGGCGGAGGCGGCCACCACCGCCCTCGTCGCCCGACCCCGCCTGTGGCGCCTCAGGGACGGGTGCTGGCTGACCCTCCTTCAGGCCGGGCCACTCACCACCGGCCTGGTGATCGATCTCGCCCGCCGGGTCCCCGACGGTGGCGGGCACGGCCTGCTGGCGGCCCCCGACCCGGGCACCCTGGCCGTGGTCTCCAGCCCCCGACCCCTGGATCGGAACCAGGCCGATCGGGCTCGGGACCTGCTCGAAGCCCTCACCGGGATCGGCTCCGGTACGATCCGATCGCTGATCCAGTTCCACCCGGCGGGCGAGTTCGCTATCTTCGGCAAAGGCCGGAACCGGCCGGAACAACAGCAGTTGCCATGACCGACGGCTCGATCGACAACGGGGCGGCCCCCGATCTCACCGTGCGCTTCCTGGGCGAGGTCTACCGTCCGATCCGGGAGCTGGTGTTCGGCCGCGACGCCGAGCTCGCCCTCGACGACAACAGCTACCTCCACCGCCAGGCGGGGCGGTTCCGGCTGCGGGACGGCACGTGGTGGCTGGAGAACGTGGGAAGCCGGCTACGCCTGACCATGGTGGGGGCCGAGGGATCGGTGATCGACCTCCAACCGGGCAGCTCCAGCCCGCTGCTGGGCTCCGCAGGCGAGGTGGCCCTCACCGCCGGCCCCACCCGGTACGAGATCGAGTACGAGCTCCAGCGCACCCAGGTCCGCTGGCAGGACACCACCCCGTTCCCCTCCGTAGGGGCCGACACGATCACCTTCGGCCCCCTCCTGACCCCCCGGGAGATCGATTTCGTGGTGGTGCTGGCCCAGGGCCGCCTGACCGGACGGCTCGGCCCGCTGCCCACCCACGGCGAGATCGCCGAGATCTGGGGGGTCTCCCACAAGACGGTCGACAACACCCTGCAACGGCTGCGGGCCAAGCTCCGGGGTCAGAACGCCAGCTTCGTCCAGTCGTCGGAGACGATGGTCGAGTATCTGGTGGCTCAGGGCCTGGTGACCCTGGCCGACCTGGACTGGGCCCGGCTCGACAGCCCCGACGGCCCCCGGCCGGCAGCCACCCGGCTGCCATGAGCGCCCGAGCACGATCCGCGGCCATGATGGGAGGACCGTGAGCGAGATCCCCACGACCATCCACGGGCTCCTGGCGGCCTACCGCCGGGGCCACCTGACCCCCATCGAGGTGGTCGACCACCATCTGGCCCACCTGGGCCGGGTGGAACCGAAGCTGAACGCCTTCGCCGTGGTCGATCGCGACGCCGCCCGCCACGCGGCCCAGCAAAGCACGAGCCGGTGGCAGCGGGGCGACCGGGTGGGCGACCTGGAGGGCGTGCCGATCACGGTCAAGGACATCGTGGCCATGGCCGGCCTACCCACCCGGGAGGGCTCCCGGGTCACCTCTGAGCTGAAGGCCCTGGTCGACTCGCCGGTCGTGGCCCGCCTGCGGGAGGCGGGGGCCGTCATCCTGGGCAAGACGAACACGCCCGAGTTCGGCTGGAAGGGCATTACCGACAGCCCCGCCTTCGGCACCACCCGCAGCCCGTGGAACCCCGAGTTCAGCCCCGGAGGGTCCTCCGGCGGGGCGGCCGCCGCCCTGGCCGCCGGAGTGGGGGTGGCGGCCCACGGCAACGACGGGGGCGGCTCGATCCGGATCCCGGCCAGCTACTGCGGCCTGATCGGGCTCAAGCCGACGTTCGGGCGGGTGCCCCAGGCCCCCGTGGAGTCTCCCTACGCCACGCTGGTGGCCAACGGCCCCCTGACCCGCTCGGTGGAAGACGCCGCCCTCCTGCTCAACGTGATGTCACGCCCCGACATCCGGGACTGGCACGCCGTCCCCCACCAGAGCGGCGACTGGCGGATCGGTCTCAACGACGGCCTGCGGGGGGTGCGCATCGCCTACACCGAGCGCCTGGGCGGCGCCTCGGTGGATCCCGAGGTGCGCCGGGCCTGCCGCTCGGCGGTGGACCGCCTGGCCATCGAAGGCTACGACGTGACCGAGCTGGACGAGATCATCGAACCGCTCCGGCCCCAGTTCGAGGCGTACTGGAAGGCTGGCTTCGCCCACCGCCTCCGCACCATCCCGGCCCCCCGCCACAACGATCTCGAGCCCGACTTCCGGAAGCTGGCCGAGGAGGGACTCGACGTGACGGTGGAGGAGATCGATGCCGCCTACGCCGCCCGGGCCCGCCTCGTGGCCCGGATGCGCCGTCTCCACCTGGACTTCGACCTGCTGATCACACCGACCATGCCCACCCCGCCGCCCCGGGCCGACGTGGTCTACCACTCGAGCGTGTTCGACCGGTGGGACCACGCCGTGCCCTTCACCGTGCCGTTCAACCTCACCGGCCAGCCGGCGGCCTCGGTACCGGTGGGCCTCACCGGGCTCGGCCTGCCGATCGGGCTCCAGATCGTGGCCAACCACTTCCGGGAGGAGCTGATCCTGCGGGCGGCCCGGGTGCTGCTCGACCTGCTGGCCTGGCGCTGGCCCGACCCCAACCTGGCCCGCCGCATCGCCGTGCTCCAGGCGTAGGTGCGCCCTTCGGGCGCCTCGGGTTCGCCTCCGGCGAACACCGGGGGCCGTGCGCCCTTCGGGCGCCTCGGGTTCGCCTCCGGCGAACACCGGGAGCCGTGCACCCTTCGGGCCGCCCGCTCAGAGCCGCCGGGCGAAGCTGAGCTCGTGGCCGTCGGGGTCGCGCACGTGAAAGTAGCGCTCGCCCCACGAGGCGTCCCGGGGCGCGAACTCCGGCTCGTAGCCGGCGTCCCGCAGCCGCTGCCACATCTCGTCGGGCGACGGGACATGGATGATCACCCGTCCCCACGGCCCCGCCGGAGGGCCCTCCCCCGCGTTGAGGTTGACGAAGTTCGTCCCCACCCGGAACGAGGTGAACGAGGCGTCGGGTCCTCCGTACGCCACGTCCCACCCGATCGACCGGTAGAAGGCGACCGACACCGCCATGTCGGTCACCGCCAGCGTCACGGCATTGATCTCAGCCATCTCCATGGAGTCCATTGTTCCTGGTGGAAGGGCAATGTGAACATCATGTGATACCGGTCGAGCGGGCGCGCCAGGCACCACTCTTGGGCTAGCGTAAGACGGGTCGTGGCTTCCACGACGATGCCGACACCCCCGCGACCCGCCGCGGGGCCGGCAGGGCGACGGTTGCCGTGACGGGCGAGGATTGGATGACGACAGCAGAGGATCTGGCTATTCGGGGTATCGACGAGGTCGAGCCCCTCGATGTGGAGGGTTCGGCCATCTTCCGCGGCCGCCAACGCACCCACAATCGCCAGGTCGCGGTGAAGATCCTCGATCCCCTGCAGGAACCGCTCGTGCCCCGCCGGTTCGACATCCGGCGCAAGGCCCTCAACCGGTTCGCCGAACAGCCGGGCGTGGTGCCGGTGTACGAGGTGGGCTCCTCCCCCGACGGTAGCAACTACCTCGTGATGCCGTACTTCCGCATCGGCTCCCTGGCCGACCAGCTGTCACACGGCCCCACGCCGTGGCACCGGGCGGCCGAGCTGGTGATGAACGCCGCCCGCATCGTGGGCCGGGGCCACGAGCTGGGCGTGGTGCTGGGTGACCTGAAGCCGTCGAGCATCCTGTTGGCCGATGCCAGCTCGCCGCTGATCGCCCTGTACGGCATGGCCACCCGCCGGTTCGACAACGGCAGCCCGCGCTACGCCGCCCCCGAGACGCTGCAGGGGGCGACCCCCGGTCCGTCGGCCGATGTCTACAGCCTGGCCCTCACCCTGGCCGCGCTGATCGCCGGCCGCCCTCCCACCCGGGGCCACCCGGCGCCGGAGTTCATGGCCGACGTGGCGCGCCTCGCCCCGGCCCGCATCGTCGACGTCATAGACCAGGGCCTCAGCGACAACCAGGCCTATCGGTACGGCACCTGCAATCACCTGGCCCGGGCCCTGGAACTGGCCCTGGCGGCCGAACCCGAGGTGTCGGGCGGCTCGGAGCCCGACGCCGACCCGATCGACTGGGACAGCCTCCTCGGGCCGGCCTCAGCACCCGTCGACAACGGCCCCGAGAACGGCAACGGCAACGGCGCTCACGGCGGCACCGTCGACGGGGCGGAGAACGGCAACGGTCGCTACGCCGCGTACAGCCCGGCCGGCGAGCCCGAGCCCGACGAGCTGGTGATCGATCTGACCGACGGCGCCATCACCGGCGACGACGACGATCCGCTGGGGCTCGACTCCGGTTGGTCACCCGACCGTCCGGTTCCCCGGCCGCCTGCTCCCCCCGGCTCCACCGGTTCCGGCAACCGGACGACCGGCGGTTCCGCCACCCTGGTGGATATCGCCCCGCCCGGCATCACCCCCCGGTCCGCCGATTCCCCGTCGCCCGACGACGTGATGGCGCCGGCGGCCGAGCTCGACCCCGAGGCCACCATCGCCGCCGCCGAGCTGGGCCCCGCGGCCGCCATCGTCGCCCCGGAGCCCGAGCCGGCCAGCGGGATCGGCGACGGCACCGACGAGGGCGAAGCCGGCGCCGGGCCCGCCCCCACCGCGCTGGTGGCGGCGGCCGCCCCCCTGCCCGCGGTCGTCGCCCCACCCCTTCGCCCTGCGGCCTGGCTCCCTCCCGACCGCCATGACCCCGGGCCCGGCCATTCAAGCGAACAGGCCAGCGCCGCCGTCATCGCCGAGGCCGACACGCCCACGCCCGGGGCGGACCTCGCCGCGCCCATCCCGGTGGACGACCAGATCCCGTTCCCCGCCTTCGAGCGCCAGCCCCTGCCGGTGCCCCCGGAGAACCCGGTGCTCCGGTACTGGGACACGATCCAGGGAGCGTGGTTCAACCGTCGCCGCTCCTATGGCGGGCTGCTGGCCGTGCTGGGCCTGGCCGTGATCGCCGGGGTGGTGGTGTGGCTGCTCGTCCGGGACCTGAAGCCACCGACGAACGTGGCACCGGGTTCGACGTTCACCACCTTCATCGACAGCTCCGACGCATCGTCGAACCCGACGGCGGTGCCCCCGGTGCTCCAGGAACCCCCGGCCACCAACACCACCGTTCCTGCGGTTCGGCCCAAGCCGAAGTCGACGGCGCCCAAGCGCACCACCACCTCGGCCGCCCCCACCGCCAGCAGCGCCGCCCCATCGGCGCCGGCCACCACCGCCGCCCCCGCCACCACGCCCCCGCCCGCCAGCACCGTTCCCGCCACCACGGCTCCGGCCACCACCCGGGGGCCGCGCACCACGGCCCCGCCAGCCACCAGCCGGCCCACGCTCACGATCAGCCTGCCGACCTTCACCCTGAACACCAAACCCCCCAACACGGGCACCACCGCAGCCCCCCAGGGCCTCACCCTCCCCCTGATCGACACGGCCGAGGTCACCCGTATCCGGGCCACCTCGGCCCGGATCGGCGTCACCAGCGGCTCGTGCGTCACCGTGGTGTTCAGCTACGCCGCCGTGGGCGAAGCGGCCCGCCAGATACCGAGCTCGTCGTGCGCCACGGCCCACACCCTGCTGTTGGGGATCGTGACCCCCAGCCTGCGGTCGGGCACGTCGTACACCGTCACCGTGACCGTCACCGACGCCGCCGGCCACACCGCCAGCCAGGCCCTGTCGTTCACCACCCTCGGGTAGCCCGGCGGAGCACCGCCCAGGCCGGGCGCGCTCAGGGATTGAGCGCCCGATCGATCAGCTCCAGGGGGTGGACGGTGGGCACGCCGGCGGCGGCGAGGTGGAGCGAGCAGCCCGGATTGGCGCTGGCCACCACATCGGGCCGGGCCCGGTCGATCGCGCCCACCTTGCGGGCCCGGATGTCGCCGGCCAGCTCCGGCTGGAGCACCGAGTAGGCGCCGCCGGCGCCACAGCACAGGCCGTCGTCGTCCAGCTCGACCAGCTCCGCCACGTAGCGCCCGAGCACGGCACGGGTGGGCAGGTGGGCCCGCTGGACATGACGGAGGTGGCACGGGTCCTGGATGGCCACCCGCAACGCCAGCGGCTCGGCCGCCGGTAGCCGGTCCTCGTGGCGGGCCAGCCATTCGGTCACGTCGAGCACACGACGGGAGAAGCGGTCGGCGGCCGCCGTGCCCAGCAGGTGGCCGTAGTCCTTCAGGGCGGCCCCGCAGCCGGCCGAGTCGACCAGGATCGGGGGTCCCTCGCCGCTGCCGTCGGGGCTGAGAGCGGCGATCGTGTCCTCGGCCAGGCGGCGGGCCCGGTCGCCGAGCCCGGCGTGGGTGTGGAGGGCCCCGCAGCACGGGGCCCGGTCGGCAGTGGGGGTGACGCCGAAGCCGGCGGCCTCCAGCACCCGCTGGGCCGCCTGGTGCACCGGCCTCTGCCAGGCATCCATCACGCACCCGGTGAACAGGTAGACGTCGGCCCCCGAGGCGTGGTGGGGCTCCCGGCGCACGGGCAGCCGGGCGGGCAGGCCGAGCCGGCGGGTCACCGGGGCCGGCACCAACCGGAGGCGCTGGGCCCCGGCCAGCGCGCTGGAGCCGAGCCGCAGGAGCCGGGGGTGGGCCAGCCCCTCCATGGCCAGGCGCTGCCACCACGGTGAGATCCGACCCTGGGCGGCCAGCGCCTCGCGGGTCTGCTCCATGAGGTGGCCGTAGGGCACACCGCTGGGACAGGCCGGTTCGCAACCCCGGCACTGGACGCAGGTCTCGAACGAGGCCAGCACCTCGCTGGTCAGCGGGGCCCCGTGGTCCTGGACCTGGCGCATGAGGGCGATCCGCCCCCGGGGCGACAGGCTCTCGTCTCCTGTGACCCGGAAGGTGGGGCACGAGGGCAGGCACAGGCCGCACTGGACGCATTTGTTCAGGTCCTCGGCGTCGAGCCGCAGCGGCGAGGCCGGAGCCGAGGTGGGCGTGGTCGTCGTCTGGCGGTTCATGGCTCTCCCCGTCACCAGCCCACCCGGCGGCCGGGGTTGAGCCGGCCGGTGGGATCGAAGTTGTCCTTGAGCTGCCGGCTGATGGCGGCGATGGCGGCCGCCGGGCGGGCCGCGGGCTGAGCCTCGCCGGCCCAGATCGTGCCCACCCCCACCGAGGCCACGAACGGAGCCACCGGCAACCCGTCGGCCGGCGCCCCCGCCCGGCCGAGGTTCCGGAGCCGGCCCGGCTCGACCGACCACCGGTGGGCCGGCAGCTCGGGCGGACCCTCCACCTCGGCGAACGGCCCGAGGCCGCCGAGGGTGGCGGTGTCGGCCGCCACGTCGGGCCCGTGGCCTTCCAGGTGGACCCAGGTGCGGGTGCCGTCCCACAGGATGGCGCTGGGCCGCAGGAGTGCGGCGTCCACGGCGAACGGATCGGCGCCGTCGGCCGCCAGCCACTGCGACCGGGCCGGTATCGGATTGGTTCGCAGGATGAGCTCGCACAGCAGGCCGAGCGTGCCCAACGACCCGGTCAGGAGACGGGGCACGTCGAACCCGGTCACGTTCTTCACCGTCGGCCCGCCCCCCGTGATCAGGCGACCCTCGGCCGACACGTAGCGCACCTGGAGCACGCTGACCGCCACCGTGCCCCGGGCCCGCTTGTCGCGATGGTTCTCCCCTACGGCCACCGCCCCGCCCACCGTGCCGCCCCGCTCGGGCAGGGCCGTCCGCTGGCCGTGGGCGCCCAGCTCCTGGTGCAGCTCGGCCACCGTGGTGCCGGCCCGGACCACCACCGTCATCTCGGCCGGGGTGTAGGCCACGATGCCGTGCGGGGCCCGCAGCTCCCGGGTGCCGGGGGTAAGGGGGCCGCCGCGGTCCCAGCGGGTACGACCGCCGGCGACGGCCACCGCGCCCTCGGCCCCCACCTCGGCGGCGAACGCGGCCAGGACCGGGTCTCGGGTCTCCAGAGCGGGCGGGCCGGCAGCGGCGCCTCCGGCGGCCATCAGCCCCACACTCCCGTGGGCACCGACCGCAGGGCCTGGATGTCGGCACAGCTGTGGCCGAGGGGGATCACCTTGCCCGGATTGACCCGACAGGTGGGGTCGAAGGCGTGGCGCAGCCGGTTCTGGTGGTCGAGGTCGTCGGCGGAGAAGAAGCGGTCCATGAAGTCCTGCTTCTCCACTCCGATCCCGTGCTCGCCCGACAGCACCCCACCCGCTGCAATCGAGGCCTCGACGATCTCGGCCCCCGCCGCGTGCACCCGGTCCAACATGCCCGGCTCCCGCCGATCGAAGACCAGCAGGGGATGCAGGTTGCCGTCTCCGGCGTGGAACACGTTCATCACCAGCACCCCGTGGCGATCGGCGATCTCGTAGACCTTCTCCAAGACCTCGGCCAGACGGGAGCGGGGTACCACCGTGTCGTGGAGGTAGTAGTCGGGGGCGATCTGGGCCACCGCCCCGAACGCCGTCTTGCGCCCCTTCCACAACAGCTCGCGCTCGGTGTCGTCGGCCGCCAGCCGCACGCTCACCGCCCCCTCGGCCCGCCCGATGGCGGCGATCCGCTCGGCGTCGATGTCGCATCCGGCGGCGGGGCCGTCGACCTCGGCCAGCAGCACGGCGGCCGCGTCGGTGGGGTAACCGGCGTGGACGAAGTTCTCCACCGCGCGGGTGATGCGGTTGTCCATGACCTCCATGGCGGCCGGCACGATGCCGGAGGCGATCACCTGGCTGACGGTGTTGGCCGCCGCCTCCACCGTGTCGAACGCCATCAGCAGGGTGCGCACCGCCGGCGGGTTGGGGGTGATCGTGACCGCCACCCGGGTGGCCACGCCCAGCGTGCCCTCGCTCCCCACGAAGGCCCCCCGCAGGTCGTAGCCCGGAGGTTCGGGGTCGAGGCCGCCCAGCATGACCACGTCGCCCGAGGCGAGCACGACCTCGATCGCCCGGACGTGGGCGTTGGTCACGCCGTAGGCCAGGCAGTGGGGACCGCCCGAGTTGTTGGCCACGTTGCCCCCGATGGTGCACGACTGCTGGCTGGAGGGATCGGGGGCGAAGTGGAAGCCGAGCGGTCGCAGGGTCTTGCTCAGATCGAGGTTGATGACGCCCGGCTCCACCCACGCCACCCGGTTGTCCCGGTCCACCTCCAGGATCCGGTTCATCCTCGTGAGCGACACCACCACCGGCGCCGCCAGCGGGATCGCGCCCCCGGCCAGGCCCGTGCCGGCGCCCCGGGGAACGACCGAGCGGCCGTGGCGCCCGGAGATCCGCATCACCGCCTGGACCTCGGCGGTGGAGATGGGGAAGCACACCGGGCCGGCCAGTCCCCCCTCGAACACCGAGGCGTCATGGGCGAACAGGGACCGTTCGGCGCTGTCGTAGCGCACCCGGGCCGGGTCCAGGGACGCCCGCAGCTCGGCCAGCAGCTCGGCGTCGGGGCCGGCCACCGGCTCGGCGGCTCGCTTGTGGTCACGGCTCTTCCGGCGGTGGAACACGGTACGGCTCTCCTGGTCGGCGCCCATGATCGCCGATGGGCGCGGGTGGTGCCAGACCCGCCGCCGCCAAGCTGTCGCCACCTCGGCGATTCGAGCTGTCGCGGCTTTCAAAGTATCCTTGCCCGGGTGAGCGACCCAGCAGTGACGAAGCACGAAGCCAAGCCCCAGGTGAGAGAGGAGCGCCAGCCGGCGCGGGAGGGCGCCGACGAGGTGGCGCCCGGCGTCCTGCGGATCCAGCTCCCGATCTCCCTGCCGGGCCTGGGCCACGTGAACTGCTACGTGATGGAGGACAAGCGGGGCATCGCCCTGGTCGACCCCGGCCTGCCGGGCGTCGGCACCTGGCGCCAGCTGAAGAAGCGGCTGGCGGCCGCCGGATTCAACATCGACCGGGTCCACACCGTGATCGTGACCCACTCCCACCCCGACCACTTCGGCCAGGCCCGCCGGTTCCAGCGCAAGGTGGGGGCCGAGATCGTCACCCACCAGCGGTTCCGCACGTTTCTCGACCCCCGGGACGAGAACGAGGACTGGGACTCCATCACCGTGTTCGAGTCGCCCCCGGCCGGCGGCGCCGAGGCCGAAGGAGCGGATCCCGGTCTGCGCCCGGCCCGGATCAACGGCGCCATGATGGGCCCGCTGACCAAGGCCACACCGTGGGGTGGCAAGCCGTTCGAGCTGCCGCTGGCCCGCCGGATGCGGTGGATGGCGATGAAGCTGGCGTCGGGGCAGTTCGTGGTGACCCCCCAGCCGACCAACCGGGTGGAGGACGCCGACGTGTTGGAGCTGGGCGGCCGGGAGTGGGTGTCGGTACACACCCCGGGCCACACCCAGGACCACCTGTGCCTGTGGGACCCGGCCAACAAGGTGATGATCAGCGGCGACCATGTGCTGCCCACCATCACCCCCCACATCTCGGGCATGGGCATCACGGCCGACCCCCTGGCCGATTTCTTCCGCAGCCTGGACCGGATGCAGACCTTCGGCGACGCCACCGTGCTACCGGCCCACGGCCTCGAGTTCCACGACCTGCACGGCCGGGCCGAGGACATCAAGGCCCACCACCGGGAGCGGCTCGAGGTGCTGCGCACGGCCGGTGACACACTGGGACGGGGCACCGTGAACCAGTTCATGAAGGCCCTGTTCCAGGAGCGGGCCTGGGGCCCCATGGCCGAGAGCGAGACCTACGCCCACCTCGAGCACCTCCGGATCCTCAAGCAGGCCCGGGTCTCCACCGACGGCGAGCTGCTGCGCTACGAGATGATCGACTAGAAACCCTGGTCAGTCGGACCGGGTCGTCATACACATCTGTTACAGGTCGCGCTGCCCTGGTGCAGACCGGGTCCCACGCGGTACGCTCGAATTTGAACGAGCTGGCGTGGCAACTTGCTCGGTCCTCAACTTCCATAGACGCAACAAGCTCTCCTCGGGAAGGGCGGCGGAGTCCCCGCGGGGTCTCTGAGGGTAAGGCAATACCTTCCTGAAGGTCGGGGCGTGGCCGATGCGCGGCGGCACGGCCACGCCCCTCCCGCCAGTTTGCTGCCGCGATGCAGGCCCGGGGACCCCAGACCCCCGGGCCTCCGCTTTCCCCGGACCGCCACGTCCGCCAGACAGCGACCAGAGACCGCGGGCCCGGGCCGCCGGGGCGGCCTGGTGCTCGGGGTCAGGCGAGGGCGGTCCGGAGCTCGGCCCGCACCCGGGCGGCCCGCTCCAGCTTGATGTGCTCGTAGCCCCGGACGTCGTCGGCCAGGGCCGCCACGGCCACCGCCCGGTCGAAGCCCGGCTCGTCGAGCCGGGAGGCGACGGCCTGCAGAGCGGCCGTGTACTCCTCGACCAGAGCCCGCTCCACCCGGCGCACCTCGGCCCGACCGAAGGGATCGAGGGGGGTGCCCCGCAGCCGCTTCCCGGCGGCCAGGGCAGCCATGGCCGGGCGGCCCCAGGTGGCCGGGATGGCAATCTTGTCCTTGAGGCCCAGAGCCCGCAACATCGGCGGGTGGAGGCGCCAGTGCACCTCGGCCCCCGGGCCCCCGACGGCTTCGGCCGCCGCTGCCCCCTCCGGGCCGGTGAGGAGCCGGGCCACCTCGTACTCGTCCTTGTAGGCCATCAGCTTGTGCAGGCCCCGGGCGGCGGTGGTGGTGAGACGGGAGGATCCCGGCCTGACCCGGGCCTCGGCCTCGGCCACCCGGGCCACCTCGTCGAGGAATCGGCCGGCGTAGGCCTCGTTCTGGTAGCCGACGAGGTCGGCCGCCAGCAGGCGGAGCAGCTCCGCCGGCTCTGCGCTCAGCCCCATGGCGCCGATCTTCCCGTCGAGGCCGGACGGCAGGGTGCCCACGTGCATCTCCGCCCCGTCGCCGGACCGGCGCCCACCGGCGCTGTCCGATGCTGCCGGCAACCCGGCGGCGAGGTGCACCGCGTCGGGGTCGACCGCCCAGCGGCGGCCCCAGCGGAAGGAAGCCAGGTTGGCTTCAACCGCCACCCCGTTGAGGTCTATGGCCCGCTCCACCGCGGCCGGGCTCACCGGTACGCACCCGGCCTGTACCGCCACACCGAGCAGGAAGATGTTGGCGGTGGCGGCGTCGCCCAGCAGACCCCGGGTGAGGGCACCGGCGTCGGCGTAGCGGTTGAGCCCGGCCCGCCCATGGCTGTCGGCCCGGCTCCGCAGCTCCTCCAGCGACGGATAGGCGAGCTCGGGGTGGCCGATCATCTCGCCCGTGGGGGTGACCGTGGTGGACGCCACGAACACCGTACGCCCTTCGGCCGATGCCCCCAGCGTGCTCTCCGACGCCCCCACCAGCAGGTCGAAGGCGATCACGCAGTCGGCTTCGCCCTTCCCGATCAGGTTGGACACGACCGGGCCGCCCCGGGCCAGCCGCAGGTCGCTCACCACCGGGCCGGCCTTCTGCGACAGGCCCGTCTGGTCGAGGCCCCGAACGTCCCAGCCGTCGATCATCGCCGCCGTGCCCATCACCTGGGCCACGGTGACCACGCCCGTGCCGCCGATACCGACCAGGCGGATCGCCACCTGATCGGTGGGCACCACCGGCTCGGGATCGGGCAGGGCCACGTCGCTGCCGGGGCCGGCCGCCGAACGCCGGCCCATCGGGCCCAGCCCGGCCCGGGCCCGGCCGGCCCACCGGCTCAGACGGGCCGCCACCGGCCCCGCCTCGGACGGTTCGGTCGTGATCGTCATGAAGCTCGGGCAGTCGCCGTCGAGGCAGGAGAAGTCCTGGTTGCAGGTGGTCTGGTCGATCACCGTCTTGGGCCCCAGCGGGGTGTCGACGCTCTGGACCGACAGGCAGTTCGACACCTCACCGCAATCCCCGCAGGCCTCGCAGATGCGATGGTTGATGGCCACCCGGAACGTGGGGGTGGTGGCCTTGCCCCGCTTGCGGAGGCGTCGGGACTGGGCGGCGCAGGCCTGGTCGTGGATGAGGACGGTGGTGCCGGCCACGGTGGCCAGGAGCTCCTGGGCCTCCACGATCCGGCGGCGGTGCCACACCTCCACCGGCTTGCCGTCGCGGTGCTCGGGTAGCTTCACCCCGTCGTAGCGGTCGGGGTCGTCGGTGGTGATCAGCACCCGGGACACCCCGTGGCTGATCAGGATCGTCACGATGTCGGGTACCTCCACCGCCCCGGCCGCGTCCTGGCCCCCCGTCATGGCCACGGTGCCGTTGTAGAGCAGCTTGTAGGTGACGTTGACCCCGGCTGCGATCGAGGCCTGGATGGCCAACTGGCCGGAGTGGAAGAAGGTGCCGTCACCCAGGTTCTGCAGGAAGTGGGGCCGCTCCAGGAACGGCGCCATCCCGATCCACTGGGCCCCCTCGCCGCCCATGGCCGTGATGCCGGCGATCTCCCCCACCTTGTCGGTGTCCATGAGCAGCGTCATGCCGTGGCACCCGATCCCGGCCCCGACCAGCGCCCCGTCGGGCACCTTGGTGCCCCAGTTGTGGGGGCAGCCGGAACAGAAGAACGGCTTGCGGCTGGTGGACAGCGGGATCAGGGTTCGTTCCCGGGGCGGGGCGGGCGGCGGCGGGGCCAGGCGCTCCCCCAGGCGGGGGGCGAGGCGGCGGCGGAGGCCGTCGACGATCTTGTCGGCGTCGAGCATCCCGTAGTCGACCATGAGGGTCGTGCCGTCGGTGTCGCGCTTGCCCACGATCCGGGGGGCGTTCGCCGTGCCGTACAGCTCGTCCTTCATGAGCCGCTCCAGTGTCGGGCCCTTCTCCTCGACGATCACGATCTCCTCCAACCCCGAGGCGAAGCGGCGGATCACGTCGCGGTGCAGGGGGAACGGGAGGCGGAGATGGAGGAGGCGGATGCCGGCGGCGGCGATGGCCTCGGGGGTGTCGAGCCCCAGCCGGCGCAGGGCGTGCAGGGTCTCGGTGTACGTGTAGCCGGTGGCGGCGATGCCGATCCAGGCGCCGGGCGGGTCCACGGAGGCATAGTTGAGCCGGTTGACCTCGCCGTAGCGGCGGGCCAGTTCCAGGCGCACGGCCTTCAGCTCCTGTTCCCGCTCGAGCGTGACCGGGGGCAGGAGGTGGGCGTTGGGGTGGGCCTCGAAGCGGCGGCCGTCGACCTCGAGATCGGGGACCTCGATCGTGACCCGGCACGGATCGAGGTCTACGGTGCCGGTGCCGTCGGCCACGGCCGTGACCACCTTGATCGACGTCCACAACCCGGTGAGGCGGCTCATGGCCACGGCGTGGTGGCCCAGGTCGACGGCCTCCTGCACATCGCCGGGGTAGAGCACCGGCATGAGCATGCCGACCAGGACCACGTCGGACGAGGTGGGCAGGGTGGAGCTCTTCGACGCCGGATCGTCGCCCACGAGGGCCACCGCCCCACCGGTGGACGAGGAGCCGGCGAAGCAGGCGTGACGCATGGCGTCGGCCGCCCGGTCGAGCCCGGGGGCCTTGCCGTACCAGAAGCCGACGACCCCGTCGTAGCGCTGGTCGGGCTGGTTGACCACGAGCTGGGACCCCATCACGGCGGTCGCCCCCAGCTCCTCGTTCACCGCCGGCTGCAGCACGATCGGCAGATCGGGCACGAGCGCCGCGGCCCGGGCCATCTCCTGGTCGAAGCCGCCCAGGGGCGAGCCCTGGTAACCGGAGATGAAGGCGGCGGTGGCGCGGCCCTGGGCCCGGTCGGCCCGCAGCACCTCGATCGGGATGCGGGTCAGGGCTTGCACCCCGGTGAGGAACACCCGCCCCTGGTCACGCGTGTAGCGATCGGTGAGCGTGTAGTCGTCGAGTGCGGTCACCGCAAACTCCTCTCGTCCGACGGGATCCAATCCTAGGCCGTCGGCCCTCGTCACCCCTGATCATTCCCACTACCGCAATCGGTTACTCGAATCTGACCCTGAGCGGCGGCGGACGCTACGGTTCGCCCACGAGACGACCGACCTCCAGGGGGACGCACCGTGAGCGAGCAGCTCGACGCCGAGGCCATGAAGAAGTTCGGGTTCCTGGTGTGGAACTACAAGATGGGTGAGCAGGTGTCGCTCATGATCCACCTCGGTGACCGCCTCGGTCTCTACCGGGCCATGGACGGCGCCGGGGCCCGCACCAGCCAGGAGTTGGCCGACGAGCTGGGCCTCAGCGAGCGCCTGGTGCGGGAGTGGCTGCTGGGCCAGGCCGCGGCCCGCCTGGTGGACTACCACGACGACGGGCGATTCGAGCTGAGCCCGGTGGCGGCCGCCTTCCTGGCCGACGAGGAGGGCTCGCTCAGCTTCGCCGCCGGCGCTTTCCGGGGCGGCACCGACCCGGTGCACCTCGACGCCCTCGCCCACTCGTTCCACTCCGGCCTGGGTGTCACCTACGAGCAGCAGGGCACGGCGGCCGCCGCCGGCCTGGCCCGCATGACCGGCCCCTGGAGCCGGCTCGCCCTCACCTCGGTGATCCTGCCCGCCCTCGACGGGGTGGTGGCCAAGCTGGAGGCGGGGGCCACGGTGGTGGACATCGGCTGCGGGGCCGGCGTCACCGCCGCCACCATCGCCGCCACCTATCCCAACGCGACGGTGATCGGGTTCGACCCGTCGTCGACCGCCCTGTCGATGGCCCGGGAGCGGGTGGCGGAGGCCGGGCTGGGCAACGTGACGTTCGTGGAGGCCCCGGCCGAGCTGCTGCCGGCCGATACCGCGGCCGACCTCGTGATCTGCTTCGACTGCCTGCACGACATGCCCCGGCCCGACAAGGCGGCCGCCGCCATCCGCCAGGCGATCAGGCCCGACGGCACCTGGCTCATCAAGGACATCCGGTCCAGCGGCTCGTTCGAGAAGGACCGGCGCAACCCGATGCTGGCCATGTTCTACGGGTTCTCGGTGGCGTCGTGTCTCCAGTCGGCGCTGTCGGAGCCGGGCGGGTTGGGGCTGGGAACGCTCGGTCTGCATCCGGAGCGGGCCGAGCAGCTGGCCCGCGACGCCGGATTCGGCTCGTTCACCACCCACGACTTCAATGACGCCGCCAACCTGTATTACGAGGTCCGGGTGTAGATCTGAGCCGGCCAGCCCAGGCGGAGGGCCCTAAGACTCATTTCGATATGTGACGCTGGCAAGAGGTGAAGCGATGCGCCGTCCCGCCCGATGGTGCATCCATGGGCCATCCGACCGCCGCCGTTCCCGCCTACCGACGCCGCGTCAGCCGCCGGGCGCGCCTGACGGTGGCCTCCCTGCTCGCCATCGCGCTCCAGATGGTGGTGCCGGCCACCGCCGCCTGGGCGTCGGCCTGCTCCACCACCGATCTGACGGTCACCCGGATCTCGGGCGGCGAGCTCGACATCGACACCGGCATCAACCCACAGCTCACGGGGGGCTACGCCGGCTACGCCATCACCACCTCGAACGCCGCGGTGGCCGATCTGTGGGTGCGGGCGGCGAACTTCGCCGGGGGCACGATCGGGCTGGCCCCCCACGAGGATGGCCTCGTGCACGTGGGCCCCCTCACCACCGCCTCCCCGCAGTACGCCTACATCTACCTGGCGGCCGCGGCCAGCTCGACCGGCCAGACCCACGACATCCAGCTCTACGAGGGCCACCCGAACCTCGGCGGTACCCAACTCTGCAGTGACAGTTTCTCGCTGATCTCGGACGAGACCATCAAGGCCAGCGCCAACAAGGTGGATTCGGTGGTCTCGGGGCCCAACCCGGCCGAGGTGGGCGGCATCGTCACCATCACCGTCACCGGTGACACCGGCCTGGTGGGCGACGGCCCAGGGACGCATCCCGACGGCCTCGGGTCGTTCAAGGGGAACCCGGCCACCGATGCCGCCTGGCCGGCCGACGCTTACCAGCTGGTGGATGCCTCGATCACGTTCGACACCTCGGGCACGTTCGATCACACCCTCGTGGTGACCGGCCTCAACAGCACGAGCCAGCAGTACACGGCCACCTACACCTTCGTGGCCGTGGGCACCACGGCCACCCCCACCTCGGTCACCCCGGTGAACTACATCGCCAGCGGCACCCAGATCAAGCACACCGACACCGGCGGCTTCTCCTCGCTCGACCCGCTCCTGCCGCCGGAAAGCTCGCTGACCATGGGCAAGGTGCCCACGCCGGCCTCGCTGGCCGCCTCGGGGGGCACCGTGACCTACACGGTCACCACCTCCAACGACGGCAACGTCGACGTCACCCTCGACGACATCACCGACGTGCTGCCGGCCGGCGCCACCTACGTGAACGGCTCGGCCACGTTCAACAGCGTCGCCATCGCCGATCCGACCATCTCGGGTCAGACCCTGAGCTTCGTCGGCGTGTTCCCGGTGGCCCATGGCGGCTCATCGGACCTGGTGTACCAGGCGACCCTGCCGGGCGTCGTGGCCAACTACACCAACACCGTGGTGGCCCACATCGCCGGCAGCCAGGTCGACTCCACCCTGTCGCTCACCGACGACGTCCCGGCCACGGCCCAGGTATCGGTGGGCGACCCCAACGATCCCCCGGTCGCCGTCGACGACTCGGCCACCACCGCCTTCGACACCCCGGCCACCGTCAACGTCGCCACCAACGACACCGACGCCGACGGCAACGGCGACATCGACCTCACCTCGATCACCATCACCGCCCAACCGAGCCACGGCACCGCCACCCCCAACACCGACGGCACCGTCACCTACACCCCCACCACCGGCTACAGCGGCACCGACACCTTCACCTACCAGATCTGCGACAACGCCAACGCCTGCGACACCGCCGTGGCCACGATCACCATCAACGGCCCCACCAACCACACCCCCGTCGCCGTCGACGACTCGGCCACCACCGCCCACAACACAGCGGTGGCCATCGACGTGGTCGACAACGACACCGACGCCGACGGCAACCTGGCCGACACGACGGTGACGATCACCAGCCAGCCCGGCCACGGCACGGTGACCGTCGCCCCCAACGGCATCGTCACCTACACGCCGGCCAACGGCTACAGCGGTACCGACACCTTCACCTACCAGGTGTGCGACAGCGCCAACGCCTGCGACACGGCGGTGGTCACGATCACCGTCGGTGCGCCGAACGATCCACCCGTCTACAACGGCCAGCGCACCTACACGGTGGCGGCCGGCGGCACGGTCCCGTCGCTGGGCTACACCGACCCCGACGGCAACGCCTACACCGTCTCGCTGCTCAGCGGTGCCCTTCCTCCCGGCCTCACCCTCAACACCAACGGGACCTGGAGCGGTACCGCCCCGAGCAGCGGGTCCTACAGCTTCACCGTGCAGGCCTGCGACAACGCCACCCCGCCGGCCTGTACCACCACACCGGTGACGCTGGTGTTCGGCCGCCTGGCCGAGACCGGCCCCGAGCACCTGCGCTGGTTCGTCACCACCGGCTTCGGCCGCTGACCATGGGCGGCGTCAATGACGCCGCCAACCTGTATTACGAGGTCCGGGTGTAGACCTGAGCCGGCCAGCCCAGGCGGAGGGTCTCGCGCTGAACGGCGAACTGTGGCAGTCAGCGCTGCGCTTTGCGCGCTGACGCCACAGTTCGCAGAGAGATGCGCTAGGTCAGCCCCACTGGAGGTGGGCGCGCCGTGACTTGCGGTTGCCCCCGGGGTTGGGGGAGCTCGACGGTCGACCACCGGATCCGGCGGCGGCCTTGCTCCGGCCGGGAGCCTTGCCCGCCCGGGCACTGGCCGGACGGCCGGTTGCCGCTCCTGAACGCTGCCCGCCGTTGGTGGCCGAACCGCCGTTTCCGGCGCCGGAGCGCCGGGGGGAGCCGGCCCCGCTGCGACCGGCTTCGGAGTCACGGCCCGACCCGTCGGCCCGCCGGCCCCGGGCCTCGCCGGCCGGAGCGCCGCTGCGGCGCTGGCCCGTCGACCCGGCGATGCCGCCGTCTCGGGACAACCGGCTACGCGAGGTCAGGTTGAGCCCGCCCCGCTTCGGTCGGGCCCGCTCGGCACCGTCGCGCTCCGCTCCCGATCGCTCGGGCCGAGCCTCGGCGGCCGCCGGCTTGCTGCTGCGACGAGGGCGGTCGTCGGCCCCCGACGCAGCGGGCCGAGACCGGCGCTCGGCCTGACGGTCGTCGCGTTCGGGGCGGGGCCCACCCCGGGCCGGGCGGCGGTCGCCGTCGGTCCGGCGCTCGGGCCGGTCGTGGCGGTTGCCCGAGCGGCCGTCGGCCTCGCCCCGGGAACGCCCGTTGCGGTTGGCGGGCCGGCGCTCCGACTCGGGGGCCGGGACCGGAGGCACCGGGCGGCGGACCCCGCCGATCGGGCTCACCGCATCGGACCGGGCCCGCAGGGCGGCGGCATCGGGTTCCACCATCGGCTCGTCGAGGCCCACGTGGCGCTGCAAACGGCTGGTGTCCTTGCGCTGATTGGGCTGGACGAGCGACAGCACCACGCCGCCCTGGCCGGCCCGGGCGGTGCGGCCCGAGCGGTGGATGTAGGTCTTGTGATCCTCCGGCGGGTCGTAGTGGATCACGGCGGCCACCCCGTCGACGTGGATGCCCCGGGCCGCCACGTCCGTGGCCACCAGGGCCTGGACCTTGCCCTGGGTGAAGTCGGCCAGGGCCCGCGTCCGCTGGCTCTGGCTGCGCCCGCCGTGGATGGCGGCGGTGGCGATGCCGTTCTGGGTGAGCTGGCGGGCCAGCCGGTCGGACCCGTGCCGGGTGCGGGAGAACACGATGGCGGGCCACACCGCGTTGACCGCGTCGATTGTGAGCTCGGTCCGGTTGGTGGCGCCGGCCAGCCAGAACACGTGGTCGGCGGTGGTGATGTCGGGCGTCTCGTCGCCCACCTCGTGGCGCACGGGGTTGCGCTGGTGATCGGCCGTGAGCTGGGCCACGTCGCCGTCGAGCGTGGCCGAGAACAGCACGGTCTGGCGGGGAGTGGCCGTCTGGTCGAGCAGGCGGCGCACGACCGGGAGGAAGCCCATGTCGGCCATGCGGTCGGCCTCGTCGATCACCACCTGGTCGACCTCATCGAGGTGCACCAGGCCCTGGCTGATCAGGTCTTCCAGCCGCCCGGGGCAGGCCACGAGCAGGTCGACCCCGCGGCGCAGGGCCGTGATCTGGCCGCCGTAGCCCACGCCGCCGTACACGACGCCGACCCGGACCTTGCCGGCGATGGCCGACAGCTCGGACATGATCTGCTCGGCCAGCTCACGGGTGGGAGCGAGGACCAGGGCCCGGGGGTGGCCGGGACGGCTCCGCTCGACGGTGGCCACCAGCGGGATGCCGAAGGCCAGGGTCTTGCCCGAGCCGGTTGGGGCCCGGCCGCAGACGTCACGCCCGGCGAGGGCGTCGGCGATGGTGGCGGCCTGAATGGGGAAGGGGGTGGAGATACCGCGCTTGTCCAGAGCGGCGCAGATCTCGGCGGGCACGCCGAGATCGGAGAAGGTGGCAGACATGAAGGTTCCTCGCCCGCGACGCGGGCCTGTTCGGGGATGTTCGGGAAGGGCGCCAATCCGGGCGCCGTGAACGAGCCGGGACAGGCCACGATCGGCGCCAGGGCGCCTTGCGGCGTGCCGCGCCGATCGTTTGCAGGGGTCAGTGTAGCGGATCCGATCATGTGTTCCCCCCATGGTCCTCGACCCCTAGCCTGGGGGCAGTGGCCAAGCAGATCGCATGCGGGCATTGCGGAGGGACCCACGGCTCCGTGGCCGAGGTACGGGCCTGTGCCCTCGGCGACCACCCCGACCCGCCGACGGCGTCCGCTCCCCCGCCTTCCCCGGTGGCCCGCCACGACCGGCCGGCGAGCACCCCCGAGCCGGTACCGGCCGCCGCCACCCATCCGCCCCGCACCGCGGCGGCGCTGGCGGGGCCCGACGTCCTGGGCCGCAGCCTCCTGCTCGACGCCGACGATGCCGGCCCGGTGCCCGCCCCGTGGGCCGGCGCCCCGGTGGTGGAGGCCGACGCCGGCGCCGACCCCGAGCTCGTGGAGCGTCTGCACCGGGCCTGGCGACAGCGGGAGCGCCTGGTGATCCGCTGGGCCGGGGCCCTGCCCCCCGAGGATCCGGTCCTCCCGCTGGGCGGCCCGGGCGGGGTCGAGTTCTGGGACCTGGACCCGGGCACCGAGCTGCCGGGCGAACGGCTCCGGTTCGCCGTCACCGCCAACGTCGTCGATGCCCGGGCCACCACCGGGCCCGATCGGGTCGGGGCCCGGTTCGAGCCCCTGGCCCGGGCGGCTGCGCTCGGCGCCCGATCGGCGATCTCTGACGCCGCAGAGCCGTCGGCGGGACCGGACGTCAGAGATCCCGCCGCCGTGGGGGCCGACATCGTGCTCGGCGACGGCACCCCGGCCCTGGTCGACGGCGGGCCCCTGGCCCCCCTCGACGCCGGGCTCCCCGTGGTGCCCCGCCACCACCTCCTGGCCGGTCGCCTGCGGCCCCAACAGCCGGCGCCGCCCCCACCCACGGCCAGCCTGGCCGCCGACCAGCTGGCCGCCGTGGCCCACCGGGGTGGGCCGGCCCGCATCCTGGCTCCCGCCGGCTCGGGCAAGACCCGGGTGCTCACCGAACGCACCCGCCACCTGGTGGCCGACTGGGGCCTCCATCCGGCCGCCGTGTCCCTCGTGGCCTACAACCGGCGGGCCCGGGCCGAGATGGGCCAGCGCCTCACCGACGTGCCCGGCCTGGAGATCCGCACCCTCAACAGCCTGGCCCTGGCCCTGGCCACGGGCCGCCGGGGCGGCTCCTCGGCCCGGCGGGGCCTCACCACGATCTCCGAGCTCGACGCGAGACGCCTGCTGGAGCGCCTCGTGCCGGGCCGGCGACGGCGCCAGCTGGCCGACCCGCTCGAACCCTGGATCGATGCCCTGTCGGCGTGCCGGCTGGGCTTGCGCGACCCCGAGGAGGTGGAGGCGAGCTACGGGGCCGACGTGGCCGGCTTCGGCGAGGTGCTCAGCCGCTACCGGGCCGAGCTGCGCCGCCAGGACGCGCTCGACTTCGACGAGCAGATCCTGGCCGCCATCGAGGTGCTGCTCACCGACCCGGCGGCCCGGGCCGAGGCCCGGCGGGCCAGCCCCATCCTCCTGGTCGACGAGTTCCAGGACCTCACGCCGGCCCACCTCTTCCTCGTGCGCCTCCTGGCCGGCCCGGCGGCCGAGGTCTACGCCGTGGGCGATGACGACCAGACGATCTATGGCTACACCGGCGCCTCCCCCCGGTGGCTGGTGGACTTCGAGCGCTGGTTCCCGGGTGCGGCCGACCACCGCCTCACCGTCAACTACCGCTGCCCGCCGGCGGTGGTGGCGGCGGCCTCCTCGCTGCTGAGCCACAACCGGTACCGGGTGACCAAGGACATCGAGCCGGCCCTGGGGCGGGCCCCGGAGCGGGGCGAGCTGACCATCGCCGACGGCACCGACCCCCAGGCCGCCCTGGTGGCCCGGGTGGGCGAGCTGCTGGCCGGCGGTGCCCGCCCCGGAGACATCGCCGTGCTGGCCCGGGTCAACGCCGCCCTCCTGCCGGCCGCCCTCCACCTGGCCGCCGCCGGCCACCCGGTGGCCCGCCCGCCCGGGCTCGACCACCGCATGCTGGAGCGCTCCGGCATCGCCGCCGCCCTGGCCTGGCTCCGCCTGGCCGCCGCCCCCGGCGACGGCGGCACCGGCGGGTTCAGCGGGGAGGACCTCCGCTTGGCCCTGCGCCGCCCACCCCGTTCGCTCCACCCCAGGATCGCCGACTGGGTCTGCGAGCAGCGCTCGGTGGAGCGCCTCCTCAACCTGGCCGAACGCCTCACCAGCGAGCGCGACGCCACCACGGTGAACGATCTGGCGTCCGATCTGAGCCGGCTCCAGACCCTCGCCTCCCGGGGAGCGACGGCCGGCCAGCTGCTCGACATGGTCTACCGCGACATCGGGCTGCTGGGGGCGGTGTCGCAGCTCGACCAGTCCCAGCGCACGGCCCGCCGGGCGGCCCACGCCGACGAGCTCAACGCCCTGCGGGCCGTGGCCGACCTGGCCCCCGGCCCGGCCGAGCTGGAGGCCTGGATCCGGGCCCACCTCCACGAGCTACCGCTGGTGGGGGCGGGAGACGCCGAGGGCGAGTCGGCCGCCGACGACCGGATCACACTGGCCACCATCCACGCCACCAAGGGCCTGGAGTGGCCCCACGTGATCGTCCACGACGTGCGGGACGAGCTGTACCCCCACCGGTTGGCCGTGGACCTGGAGGAGGAGCGCCGGGTGTTCCACGTGGCCATCACCCGGGGCCGGGCCTCGGTGCTGGTCAACACCGCACCCCCGGGGCCCGACGCCGCCCCCTCGCCCTTCGTGGTCGAGCTGGGCCGGCCCCGCCCGGCGGGGCAGGCCTGGCCCGACGACCGTTCCTCGGCCCTGGTCCGCTCGGCCGGCGCCCCGGCCGCCAGCGGTACCGGGAGCGGCCGGTCGAGCGGCGGGGCTGGCGCCGGAGGCGGGGGCAAGGCGGCCCGTCCCGAGCCGGCCGACGGGGCCGAGGCGGCCCGGCGGGCCGCGCTCACCGAGTGGCGCCTCACCCGCAGCAAGGCCGACGGCCACCCGGCCTACGTGGTGCTCGACAACGCCACCCTCGATGCCATCGCCGCCGCCAACCCGTCGTCGCTGGCCGCCCTGGGCCGGATCAAGGGGATCGGCCCGGCCAAGCTCGACCGCTACGGGGCCGACATCCTGGGTGTGCTGGCCGGCTGACCGGCGGGGGTCTAGCCGCCGGTGCCGGGTGTCGCTCGACCGGCGTATCCGCCTGTGATCCGGCCCGGCTAGCGTTAGGCACCATGCCCGAATTCAGCTTCGAAGACCTCCTTCCTCTCGGCGACGACAGCACGGAGTACCGGCTGCTGACCACCGAGGGCGTGGAGACGGTCGACCTCGGCGGCACCAGCTTCCTCCGGGTGAGCGACGAGGCGCTGCGCCTGCTGTCGGCCACCGCCATCCGCGACATCTCCCACCTGCTCCGGCCCGGCCACCTCCAGCAGCTCCGCAACATCCTCGACGACCCCGAGGCGTCGGCCAACGACCGCTTCGTGGCCACCGAGCTGCTCCACAACGCCAACATCGCCGCCGGCATGGTGCTACCCGGCTGCCAGGACACCGGGACGGTGCTGATCAAGGGCAAGAAGGGCCAGTACGTCCTCACGTCGGGCAACGACAAGGTGCCCCTGGCCGGCGGGGCCTACGACACCTACCAGACGTCGAACCTGCGCTACTCCCAGATGGCCCCTATCACCATGTGGGACGAGAAGAACACCGGCACCAACCTGCCGGCCGAGATCAAGATCGAGGCGGTGGAGGGCTCGGCCTACAAGTTCATGTTCATGACCAAGGGCGGCGGGTCGGCCAACAAGAGCTACCTGTTCCAGGAGACCCGGGCCATCCTCAACCCCCAGGGCCTGCGGGCCTTCCTCGACGACAAGCTCCGCCTCCTCGGCACGTCGGCCTGCCCGCCCTACCACCTGGGCCTGGTCATCGGGGGCACGTCGGCCGAGTTCGCCCTGGAGACGGCGAAGCTGGCCTCCACCCGCTACCTCGACTCGATCCCCACCTCGGGATCCGAGGGCGGCCACGGCTTCCGGGACCTGGAGATGGAGGCCGAGGTGCTCCAGCTGACCCGGGACTTCGGCATCGGGGCCCAGTTCGGGGGCAAGTACTTCTGCCACGACGTGCGGGTGATCCGCCTACCCCGCCACGGCGCCTCGCTGCCGGTGGCGGTGGCCGTGAGCTGCTCGGCCGACCGCCAGGCCCTGGCCAAGATCACGGCCGACGGGGTGTTCCTGGAGCAGCTCGAGACCGACCCGGCGACGTACCTGCCCGAGGTCACGGACGACCAGCTGTCGAGCGATTCGGTGGCCATCGACCTGACCCAGCCCATGGACGCCATCCGGGCCCAGCTCAGCCGCTACCCGGTGACCACCCGCCTGTCGCTCACCGGCACCCTGGTGGTGGGGCGCGACATCGCCCACGCCAAGATCAAGGAGCGGCTCGACGCCGGCGAGCCCATGCCCCAGTACCTGCGGGACTACCCGATCTACTACGCCGGGCCGGCCAAGACCCCCGAGGGCTACGCCTCGGGCAGCTTCGGGCCCACCACGGCCGGGCGGATGGATTCCTACGTGGAGCAGTTCCAGGCCGCCGGCGGGTCACTGGTGATGCTGGCCAAGGGCAACCGGACCCAGCAGGTGACCGACGCCTGCAAGCGCCACGGCGGGTTCTACCTGGGATCGATCGGCGGGCCGGCGGCCCGCCTGGCCCGAGACGCCATCCGCAAGGTCGAGGTGCTGGAGTACCCCGAGCTGGGCATGGAGGCGGTGTGGAAGATCGAGGTGGAGAACTTCCCGGCCTTCATCGTGGTCGACGACAAGGGCAACGACTTCTACGCCCAGACCGCCCGCCCGGTCGACCTCAAGACCGGGCACTGACGGCCAGCGCGGCCGCCACCGGCTCGGCGGCGGCCGCATCGGCGTTGACCCGTCGCAGCCGGAGGTAGCTCAGCCCGATGAGCACGGTGACCACGGCTGCCACCGCCCCCACGATCACCAGCGTCTGGCGCACGCCGACGGCGTCGGCCAGCGCCCCCCACACCGGGGCCAGCAGGGCCTGCGAGCCGTAGCCCATCATCGCCATCGACATCACCCGGCCGTGGTAGGCCGGCTCGGCCGTCGTCATCAGCAGGGAGTTGTCGACCAGCATGAACCCGGCCCGGCCGATGCCGAGCGGGATGCCGGCGCCGATGGCGGCGGCGTAGGTGGGGGCCAGGCCCAGCGCCACGAACCCGATGCTCATGACCACCCCCATGACCAGCAGGGTGGCCCAGGCCCAGCGGGTACCGATGAGCCCGGCCAGCGGGATGTTGACCAGCAGACCGGCGAGGGCGATCGACAGGAAGATCGGCCCGATGCTGGTCGACGATCGCCCCAGCTCGCTCTGGAGCAGCCCGGGCAGCAGGGTCTGGAAGGCGAACCCGCACACCACCAGGCCCACGAACCCCAGCCACAGGATGCGGAGCTGGAGGTCGGACCAGACGTAGCGGAACCCGGCGGTCAGATCGGTGGCCATCGAGCGCTTGACGGTGCGGGGGCGGGGGGCCGGGCTGGGCAGGGTGGCGGTGAGCGGCACCACGATCAGGAACAGGGAGGCCAGGAACAGGTACATGTGGCCCAGGTTGAACACCGCCCCCAGCAGGAGGGCGATCGACAGGGGGGCCGCCACCTGGGCGATGTTCTGGGAGATCTGTTGGAGGGCCATGGCGTTGGGCAGCGATTCCGAGGTCACCAGCTCGGCCACCCAGGCCTGGCGGGCCGGGCCCATGAACGAGAACCCGAGCCCCATCACGAGGGTGCCCAGGGTGAGGATGGGCACCGTGATGTGGTCGGTCAGGATCAGCACGCCGACCGCCACGATCACGCAGGCCGGGACCGACTGGCCCAGCAGCACCAGCGGCTTCTTGCGCACCCGGTCGGCCACCACCCCGCCCAGGGGCGACACCAGCAGCATGGCGATGCCCTGGCCCATCTGGGCCAGCCCGGCCGAGGCGTTGCGGCCGGTGATGTCGTAGGCGACGGCCGGCACCATCATGAACGAGGTCATGAAGGCCGTGGTGGCCAGCATGGAGCCCAGCCACAGCAGCCGATAGTGGCGGTGCCGCAGAGCTGAGAACGTCCGGTTGATCGTCGTCGCCATCGTCAGAGGCTAGATGAGCTGATGTACACCGTACGAAGTGGCCGCTCCTGCACCCCACGTGGTAGGCACGGTGGATGAGCACCGACGACGAGACGGCGCAGACCCGCGACGCCGTGGCCACGGTGGCCACCCTGCTGGCGGCGGCCGGCCTCCAGGTTCCCGACAACGAGGTGGAGCGGCTGGCCCACCTCTACCCGGGGCTGCGCCGCTCGATGGACCGGATGTACGACGTCCCCACGGGCGACGAGGTCCCGGCCGCCCTGTTCCGGGCGGGCGAGGACGGCTCCCGATGAGCGGCGCCACGACCCCCTGGACGATCGAGTCGGCCGCTGCCGCCCTGCGGTCCGGTGCGACAACGGCGGTGGAGCTGACCACCGCCGCCATCGCCGCCGCCGACCGGCTCGACCCGCAGCTCGGCACGTACCTGGCCCGCTTCGACGAGACCGCGCTGGCCCGGGCGGCCCGGGCCGACGCCGAGCTGGCCGCCGGCACCGATCTCGGGCCGCTCCACGGCATCCCGCTCGGCATCAAGGACATCCTGGCCACCGACGAGGGCCCGACCACGGCCCAGAGCCTGGTGCTCGATCCGCGCTGGGGCGATCAGGGCGACGGCCCGGTGGTGGCCCGGCTGCGGGCCGCCGGGGCGGTGATCACCGGCAAGACGACCACCATGGAGTTCGCCATCGGCCGGCCCGACTTCGCCAAGCCGTTCCCCATCCCCCGCAACCCGTGGAACCCCGAGCGCTGGACCGGCGGATCGAGCTCCGGCACCGGGAACGGGGTGGCGGCCGGCATGATCCTGGGCGGGATCGGCACCGACACCGGGGGCAGCATCCGCCTGCCCGCCGCCTACAACGGCATCAGCGGCCACAAGCCGACCTACGGCCTGGTGCCCAAGTCGGGCTGCGTGCCCCTCGGCCTCACCTACGACCACATCGGCCCCATGTGCCGCTCGGCCTGGGACTGCGCCGCCATGCTCGACGTGATCGCCGGCCCCGATCCGTCCGACCGGACCACCGTGGAGGGCCCCCATCCGGGGTTCGTGGCCGGTCTGGGCCGGGGGGTCGCCGGCCTGCGCATCGGCGTGATCGCCAACCAGCGGATCCGCTCCGGCAGCGGCCCCCACACGCTGGCCGCCGTCGACGCCGCGGTGGCCGAGCTGACGGCGGCCGGCGCCACCGCCACGGACATCGAGCTGCCGTACTACGACGAGCTGTGCGTGGGCGCCTTCCTCGCCCTCCAGGCCGAGGCGTTCGCCTGGCACCGTCCGACGCTGGCCGCCCGCTGGGCCGACTACGGCCGCCCCACCCGCCTCACCCTGGCCCAGGGAGCGCTGATCAGCGCCGGCGATCTGGTCCAGGTGGAGCGGGTGCGCCAGATCGCCCGCCGGGCCGTGCTCGACGCCGTCGACGCCGCCGGCATCGACGTGCTCGTCGGCCCGACCACGGGGTACGGGGCCACCGCCTTCACCGGGGCGGACCCGGCCGCCATCGACCCCAAGGCCCTGCACACCCCGCCGTGGAACGCCACCGGCTGGCCGTCGCTGTCGGTACCGATGGGGTTCGACCCCGATGGCCTGCCCCTCGGCCTCCAGATCACCGGCCGGGCCGGAGCCGACGACGTCGTGCTGGCCGTGGGCCACGCCTACCAGCAGCGCACCGCCTGGCATCTCCAGACGCCGCCCCTCCACGCCTGAGGGACATCGTTCGACAACATACTTCACCCGTGAACTGTCGGCGGGAGATGATCGCCCCCTTGACGCGCCCCGAGGGGTGGACCCGGGTAGATTGACCCTCGGCCGGGCCCGATCAACAGAGGGCGAGCGAGGGTGTGAGAGAAGCGGGCGGGCAGCCGCTGCTCCAGGCAAGTGAGTTGCGGCGATACGTGGTGGCGCTGGGCGCCGCCCTCATGATGATCGGGTTGACCGCCCTGGTGCCCACCGGCCCCCAGCCGGCGGCCGCCACGGCGCTGGCCGACGAGCGCAGGGCCCGGGCCCAGACGTCGTCCACCGCCGGAACCGACGGTGGCGCAACGCTCGTACCGGCGGCCGCTCCCGCCGTTCCCACTGCGGCCCCGGGCGTCGGCGACGCCGCCAATGGGCCGCTCACCCCGGTGGAGGCCGAGATCGTCCGCCTCACCAACGAGCTGCGGTCCAACCCGGCGGGGGCGCTGGCCCGGCGGGAACCCCTGCCGAGCTGCGTGTCCGATCCCTTCTACGCCATCACGATCAGCCCCGACACCGGTCTCCCGTCCGCCGTTCCGCCCCTCACGGTCGACGACGGCGTGACCCTGGCCCTGGCCCGGCCGTGGGCCGCCACCCTGCAGGGCACGGGCCGCTTCGAGCACCGCTCCAGCGACGAGGCCCACCAGCTCTACGGCCAGCTCGGCCTGCCGGTGGGAGCGTGGGGCGAGAACATCGCCTGGTTCACCGGGTTCGACATCACCCAGGCGGCCCGGATCCATTTCGAGGGGTGGCGGGAATCCGACGCCGGCCACTACTGCGCCCTGGTGTCACCCCGCTTCACCCACCTCGGCGTGGGCGCCATCGAGGACGGCGGCCAGAGCTGGGCCGTCCAGAACTTCTACGGTTGAGGGCATGCACCTCGGGGGCTGCTGCGCCCCCGTCGGGCGGCTACGGCGCGCCGGTGTGGGCGTCGAGCACCCGGGTGATGATCGAGGTGAGGCGGCGGGCGTAGCCGAGGTGGAGGAACTCGTTGGGACCGTGGGCGTTGGAGCCCGGGCCGAGCACACCCGCCACCACGAACTGGGCGCCGGGGAACCGCTCGCCCAGCATGCCCATGAACGGGATCGTGCCCCCTTCGCCCATCAGCTGGACCGGCGTGCCGAAGGTGTCGATCGAGGCCCGGTCGAGCGCATCCCGCAGCCAGGGGTCCAGGTCCGGCGCATTCCAGCCGGGGGCCGAGCCGCCGTGGTCGAAGCGCACGGTGGCCCCGGAGGGCGGATCGGCCGTGAGCCGGGCGGCCAGCGCCGCCTGGGCCGCATCGGGATCGGCCGTGGGCGGCAACCGCAGTGAGAGCGTGAGCCCGGTGAAGGGCCGCAGCACGTTGCCGGCCCGCCCGCTGGGCGGCAGCCCGTCGGCCCCGATGTAGGACAGCGCCGGCCGCCAGGTCCGCGCCAGCAGGGCCTCCGCCCCGGGCGGCACCATCGGCTCGACCCCGGGCAGGAACGGATAGCCGACGCCGGCGCCCTGGCCCAGGGCGTCGGCCATGGCCTCGGCCTCGGCCCGCCGGTAGGGCGGGATCTCCACGTTGGCCTCGTCGAGCAGCACCGCCCCGGTGGCGGCGTCCTCCACCCGGTCGAGCAGCTGGCGGATGATGCGGAACGACGAGGGCACCACGCCCGACGCCGAGCCCGAGTGCACCCCCTCGGTCAGCACCGACACGTGCAGGGTCCCGGCCGCCATGCCCCGCAGGGAGCTGGTGAGCCACAGGGTGTCGTAGGAAGCGGAGCCCGAGTCGAGGCAGATCACGAGGTCCACCGGGCCCAGCTGGCCGGCCAGGGCCTCCACATGGGCCGGCAGGTCGGGGCTCCCCGATTCCTCCGATGCCTCGATCAGCACCACGCACCTCGCGTGGGATCCGCCGTTGCGCTGGATGGCCTCGAGAGCGGTGAGGCTGGCGTAGGCGGCGTAGCCGTCGTCGGCCCCGCCCCGCCCGTACAGCAGCTCGCCGTCGAGCACCGGGGTCCAGGGCCCGAGACCGTCGCGCCACCCTTCCATCTCGGGCTGCTTGTCGAGGTGGCCGTAGAGCAGGACCGAAGGCGAGCCGGGGGCGGCGGCCGCCCCGGGGCCGAAGGCGGGCACGTCGGCCACGATCACGGGTGTGCGACCGGGTAGCCGGTGCACCGACACCGCCATGCCGGCCAGCGGGCGGGCCGCCATCCACGACCGGATGTGCTCGACCGCCCGCTCCAGGTGGCCGTTGGCCTCCCAGGCCGGATCGAAGGCGGGCGACAGGGCCGGGATCGTGATGTAGTGCTGCAGGGCCGGCACCAGCTCGCCGGTCCAGGTGTCGGCCACGAACCGATCGACGGCCGTGCGATCAAGCGTGGTCATGATGGGGCAGCTCCACAGTCTCTCATGGCGGTATCGAACTTCTGGGTGAAGGACTCGGTGATCTCACCCGACACGATCACGTCGATATCGGCGTCGGTGAGGCCGGGCACGAGCTCGTCGGCCACGCAGCCGGCCTGGTCGGCCGGTACGGCGTTCGCCGTGAGCTGGCTCACGATCTCCTGGCGGACGTCGCCCACCACCCCGCACCGGAAGGCATCGGTGAACTCGGCCTCCTGCAGGTCGGCGTCGGCCGGCTCGGCGGCGGCCAGCGCTCCCAACTCCTCCAGCCCGAACCGCTCGACCAGGCGGTCGGCCACGCAGCCGGCCTGGTCGGCGGTGATGTCGGGGTTGTCCTGGCGGACCCGGGCCACGGCGTCGTCGCGGCTGAACCCGCTCCCGCCCCCGCAACCGGGCGCGACGAGCAGCACCGCTGCGGCCAGGGCCGCCGCGGCCGGGCCGGGGAGGCCGGCCGTCAGTTGACCAACTTCTCGCGGCCCTCCCAGTAGGGGGCCCGCAGCTTGTACTTCTGGAGCTTGCCGGTGGACGTGCGGTCCAGCGCCTCGCGCACCTCCACCGACGTGGGGCACTTGTAGTGGGCCAGCTTCTCCCGGGTGAAGGCGATCAGCTCCTGCTCGGTGGCCGACGCCCCCGGCGCCAACACCACCAGGGCCTTCACCGTCTCGCCCCACTTCTCATGGGGTACGCCGATCACGGCCACCTCGGCCACCGCCGGGTGGCTGAACAGCACGTCCTCCACCTCGATCGACGACACGTTCTCGCCGCCGGAGATGATCACGTCCTTCTTGCGGTCGGTGATCGAGTAGTAGCCCTCCTCGTCGAGGTGGCCGCCGTCGCCGGTGTGGAACCAGCCGCCCGCCAACGCCTCGTCGGAGGCCTCGGGGTTGTCCCAGTAGCCCTTCAGCACGTGGTTGCCCCGAGCCAGCAGCTCACCGTCGTCGGTGGTGGTCATCGTGATGCCGACCACGGGGGCGCCGGCCCGGCCCAGCTTGCGGGCCCGCTCGGCGGGCGTGAGGTCGTCCCATTCCTGACGCTTGCGGTTGAAGGTGAGCAGCGGGGCGGTCTCGGTGAGGCCGTAGATCTGGATGAACTCCCAACCCAGCTCGGTCTCCATCCGCTCGATCGTGCGGGTGGGGGGCGGGGCGCCGGCCACCACCATGCGCACCTTGTCCCGGCCCGGGATCTCGCCTTCCCACTTCTCGGCGGCGTCGAGCACGGCGGCCACCACGGCCGGAGCGCCGCACATCAGCGTGACCCCGTGATCCCGCACCCGGCTCAGGATCTCGGTGCCGTCGACCTTGCGCAGCACGATGTGCTTGGCCCCCACCGCGGTGACGGTGTAGAGCATCCCCCAGCCGTCGCAGTGGAACATGGGCAGCGTGTGCATGTAGACGTCGCGGTCGGTGACCCCGGCCAGCCAGCCGAACACGGCGGCGTTCGTCCACCGGGCCCGGTGGGTCTGCTCCACGCCCTTGGGCCGGGCGGTCGTGCCCGACGTGTAGTTGATCGAGGCCGTGGCATCCTCATCCGGGGTCCAGGGCTCCGGCGTGCCTTCCTTGCCGTACCAGTCGGCGTCGGACTCGGCGCCCATGATCCAGCGGCGGGCGCACTTGACGTCGGCCAGGTCGCCCTCCAGCTCGGGGTCGATCAGCAGGGCCTCGGCCCCCGAGTGCTGCACGATGTAGTCGACCTCGTCGGCGCTGAGCCGGAAGTTGATCGGCACGAACACCCGGCCGTTGCCGCTGACCCCGAAGAACGAGGTGAGGAGGCGGGCCGAGTTGTGCGACACCATCGCCACCCGGGACCCCATGGGCAGGCCCATCTGGTCCATGGCCACGCCCATCTGGCGGCGGATGTCGCCCAGCTGACCGTACGTGATGTCGCCCAGCGGCGGCGCCACCTGGCTCGGCTCGTCGACGATCGCCACCCGATCGGGGTACACGGCGACCGCGCGGTCTAGGAAATCGTTGATCGTCAACGGGACCTTCATTGCCACAGCCTCCTGGGGTCACGTACGCGCGCTCAGACTAGAGCCAAACCGCACCCGTGAGCCATGTGCCCTCCGAACCCCTTCGGGACTCAAGGCCCGACGACATGGGCCGAAAGGGCAACGTGGCTTCCCTTGCTCCTGGACTCGACGGCGACGAATGGGTGACGAGCCCGCCGGTGCGGCTCGACGAGCTGCGAGGGCGGGTGGTCGTGCTCGTGTTCTTCTCGGCCGGCTGCGAGGCGTCCCTGCTCCGGCTGCGGGAGGTCACGGCCGTGGCCGACGCCGCCCGGGGCCCGGTGACCGTGATCGGCATCCACTCCCCCCGGCTCCCCTTCGAGGCCAACGGGGGCCAGCTCCGCTCGGTGCTGGCCCAGTACCAGGTGGCCCTGCCGGTGCTGCACGACCCTGAGCTGAGCACCTGGCACCGCTACAACCCCGAGGGCTGGCCGGCCACCTTCGTGATCGACGCCCGGGGCAAGGTGCTGGGCGCCCACCACGGCATCGGTGACGCCGGCCTGCTGGCCGAGACGGTGGCCCTGGCCCTGGGCTCGCTACCCCGGAACCGGTCCGAGATCCCGCCGGGCCCGGCCGCCGCCCCCCTCCCCCACCCCGAGGGCGATCTGGCCTTCCCCACCGCCGTGGCCCTGATGACGGGGGGCGAGCTGGTGGTGGCCGACTTCGGGCACCGCCGCCTCCTGATCTTCGAGCTGAGCGGCGACCGGCGCCAGGCCACGGCGGCGGCCGAGATCGACGGCCTGGGCCATCCCCAGTCGGTGGCCATCGACAGCTCGGACGCCATCTACGTGGTGGAACCGCCGGAGGGGACGGTCAGCTTCCTCGATCTGCGCAGCCGCACCCGCCAGCTGCTGGCCGCCGACCTGGTGTGCCCCACCGGCGTCACGCTCGATGCCGACGGGAGCGTGGTGGTGGCCGACAGCGGGGCCGACAAGCTGTACCGGGTGATCAACGGCGGGCCCCACAACATCCGGATGGGGTGCATCGCCGGTTCCGGGCTCACCGGCACCGCCGACGGGCCGTCGGGCCAGGCCGACCTGGCCCAGCCCACGGGCCTGGCCCGCACCGAGGCCGGTCTGGTGTTCTGCGACGCCGCCAGCAGCAACCTCCGTCTCCTCACCGACAACGGCAAGGTGGCCACGATCACCGGTAGCGAGCTGGGCCGGCCCGGCCTGCAGGACGGCCCGGCCCACAAGGCGCTGCTCCAGCGCCCCAGCGACCTCGCCGTGCTCGACGACGGCTCGCTGGTGGTGGCCGACACCGGCAACAACCGCCTGCGCCGCCTGGCCGGCCGTCGCCTGCGCACCCTGGGCCTGTCCGGCCTGAGCCGGCCGATGGGCGTGTGCGCCCTGCCCGATGGCCACCTGGCGGTGGCCGACACCGGGAACAACCGGATCGTGATCGTCGACCCCGACCTCCAGACGGCGTGGCCCCTCACCCTGCGGGGCGTGCTCCCACCCCGGGATCTGACCGATACCAGCGTGGCGCCGGGAGCGGTTCTGGCCTGAGAGCACAGGGCGCCTTGCTTTTCTTGATCGATTGATTTATTCATATGATCAAGAACCATGAGCCAGGGAGGCCCCGTGAACCTGATCCCCTACTACGCCGCCTACGTCGCGTCGGCGCTCGTCATCACGATCTGGCTGGCCCGGACGCTGTTCAGCAACGGCGCCGTGTTCCTGGCCGACACCTTCGACGGCCGACCCGAGCTGGCCTCGGCCGTGAACCGGTTGCTGGTCACCGGCTTCTTCATGCTGAATCTGGGCTACGCCCTGTGGCTGTTCCACCTCGACTCCTCGGTCGACACCGCCACCGAGGCGGTGGAGGCGCTGAGCACCTATCTCGGTGTGCTGCTGGTGAGCCTGGCCGTGGTCCACTTCGTCAACCTGGTGGTGTTCAACCGCATCCGGGCCCACAGCCGCTCCAACCTGGTGCCCCCGCTGCCCCCCGGTGACCTGGTGGCACCCCCGCCCCCGGCCCCGATGCCGCCCACGATGCCGCCCGCCCCCCGGGTGGCCGTCGCCCCGATCCTGCCGGCGCCGTGACCGGCGCCAGGGTCGGCGTCGGGGGGCTCACGGTGGTCTACGACGAGCGCTGCGCCTTCTGCCGCCGGTGCCGGCTGTGGCTGTCCGGCCAGCCCACCCACGTGCCGCTCCGGTTCCTGGCCGCCGGGTCCGACGACGCCCGGCTCCGCTACGGCCGCCACCCCTGGCTGGCCGAGGAGCTGGCGGTGATCGACGACACCGGCCGGGCCTGGGTGGGACCCGACGCCTTCGTGGTGGCGCTGTGGGCCACCCGGCCCTACCGGGCCCTCGCTCTCACCCTGCGCCACCCACTGCTACGGCCGATGGCCCGGAGCTTCTTCCACCAGGTGTCGAGCCGCCGCCACCGGCCCGAGATCGCGGCGGAACACCACCCGGCGAGCTGCGACACATGCCGTCGTGGCCCCTGAACGCGGGGCGGCGGCGAGCGGGCCGCCCGGGTGCAGGGCGCACGAGTGCGGGGCGCACGAGTGCGGGGCGGCCGGCGCCGGGCGGCACATACTGGAGGCGATGGCACGCACCACCCGTCCCGCCGCCAACGCCGCCGGCGAGGAGACCCGCACCCGTCTGCTCGAGGCCACGCTCACGACGCTGGCCGAGCTGGGCCTGGCCAAGGCGTCGAGCCGGGCCATCGCCCGCCAGGCCGGCGTCAACCAGGCGCTGATCTTCTACCACTTCGGCAGCTACGAGGGCCTGGTGACGGCGGCGGCCCGCCTCGACAGCGAGCGCCGGGCCGCCCGCTACGCCGACCGGCTGGCCGACGTCCACACGCTGCCCGAACTGGTGGCGGTGGCCCGGGAGCTGCACACGCTGGAACGGGAGATGGGATCGCTCAAGGTGCTGGCCCAGCTCATGGCCGGGGCCAGTACCACCCCCGACCTCTACAGCGACCTCCAGGGCGCCTTCGCCCCCTGGATCGACCTGGTGGAGGCGGCCGTGGCCCGGGCCCTGGACACCACGCCGTTCGGGGCGCTCATCCCCAGCCGGGAGGCGGCCATCACGATCGCCTCGCTGTTCGTGGGGATCGAATTGGTGGCCGACCTCGACCCCGCCACCGGGGTGGACCGGCTGCTCGACTTCCTGACCGACGCCGCCACCCTGGCCGGCCGCTTCGCCGTGACCCCGGCTGCGGCCGCGGCCGACCCCGCCGCCCCTCAGGCCGGTTCGAGCACCACGACCACCTGACCGGCCTGGACCGGCGTTCCCTCGGTGCAGCGGACCTCGGTCACCACCCCGTCGACGGCGGCCTTCACCTCGCTCTCCATCTTCATCGACTCCACCACCAGCACCGGCTCCCCGGCCATCACCCGGTCGCCGGGGGCCACCGGGCAGCGCCACACCATGCCGGCCAGGGCCACCGTCACCCCCAGCTGGCCCGGCGGCACCGGCGCCTCGTCGGCGGCGGCCAGCGGGCCGGCGTCAACCGTGGGCAGCTCCAGGCCGGCCTCGGCCCACCGCCGTCGCTCGGCGGCGAAGGCCGCATCCCGGGTGGCGGTGAACTCGGCGATCCCATCGGCCGCCCCGGCCAGCAGTTCCCGGTACCGGGCGAGCGAGAACGTGGTCTCGGTGAAGCGGAACGGGTAGCGGCCGGCGGCCACGTCGGCCCGGAGGTCGAGCAGTTCCTCCGCCTCCACCGGGTACCAGCGGATCTGGTCGAAGAACCGCAGCAGCCAGGGCCGCTCGAAGGCCGAGCCCGGCTCGCCGTGGCGCCACCGGCTCCACACCTGCGTGGTCCGGCCCACGAACTGGTAGCCGCCGGGCCCCTCCATGCCGTAGATGCACAGGTAGGCGCCCCCGATGCCCACCGAGTTCTCGGCCGTCCACGTGCGGGCCGGGTTGTACTTGGTGGTCACCAGGCGGTGGCGGGGATCGACGGGGGTGGCCACCGGGGCCCCCAGGTACACGTCGCCCAGGCCCAGCACCAGGTAGCTGGCGTCGAACACGATGCGGCGGACGTCCTCGACGGAGTCGAGCCCGTTCACCCGGCGGATGAACTCCAGGTTCCACGGGCACCACGGGGCGTCGGGCCGCACGGTGTTCATGTACTTCTCGGTGGCCAGCCGGGTGGCGGGGTCGTCCCACGACAGCGGGAGGTGCACGATCCGGCTCGGCAGCTCCAGGTCGTCCACCCCGCCCAGGTTCTCCTCGACCTCCCGCAGCGCGCCCACCAGGCGATCGGGGCTGATCCGGTCCGGGTCGAAACCGACCTGGAGGGAGCGGATGCCCGGCACCAGCTCACCCAGCCCGGGCGGGGGCCCGGCCTCGAGGCGCTCCATCAGCGCCCCCACCCGGAGGCGGAGCTCCAGGTCGAGCACGTTGTCGCCGTACTCCACCAGCAGCTGGCGGTCGCCCGACCGGCGGTAGACCACGCCGGGCCGGCCGTCGCCGCCGTCGAGGCGGCCCATCACCGGGTCCTCGGGCCGGAGGATCCGCCCGGTCGCGGCGTGGGTCACCGGGACGAAGGTGACGCGGTCGCCGGCCCGGAGCTGCCCCAGCTTCCATCGCTCGGCGCTGGCCACCGTGGCCGGGCACACGAAGCCCCCCAGGCTGGGCCCGTCGGGGCCGAGCACGATCGGCATGTCGCCGGTGAAGTCGATCGAGCCGACGGCGTAGGCGTTGTCGTGGATGTTCGACGGGTGGAGCCCGGCCTCGCCCCCGTCCGGTCGGGCCCACGTCGGGGCCGGCCCGATCAGGCGGACGCCGGTCCGGTCGGAGTTGAAGTGGACCTCCCAGGCGGTGGCGTAGAGGGCCTCGATGTCGCCCGGGGTGAAGAAGTCGGGTGCCCCGTGGGGCCCCGCCAGCACACCGATCGTCCAGTCGGCGGTCAGCGACGGCCGCTCGGCCGGCGCCAGGGTGGCCCCCGGCTCGACCCCCGCCGCCGGGGCGGCCAGGTGGAGCACGTCGCCCGGCCGCAGGGTCCGGCCGCCGTGGCCCCCGAACCCCCCGAGCACGAAGGTGGCGGCGCTACCCAGGTGGAGGGGCACGTCGAACCCGCCGGCCACGGCCAGGTAGGCCCGGGCCCCCGGACCCTCGGCCGCCCCCAGGGTCAGGCGGGCCCCGGCCGGCACGGCCACCGCCGTCCACCACGGCACCGGGGTCCCGTCTCCTTCCGGGGTGGTGAGCAGGGCCGGCAGCTCGGCCCCGCCCAGGGCGATCACGATGTCGGCGGTGAAGGCCAGCGTGGGCCCGGTGAGCGTGATCTCCAGGCCCGGAGCGCCCTCGGGGTTCCCCACCAGGCGGTTGACCAGGGCGAAACTGCACCCGTCCATGGGCCCCGACGGGGGCACCCCCACCTGCCAGTAGCCCACCCGGCCCGGCAGGTCCTGCACGGTGGTGAACAGGCCGGGCTCGATCACCCGCACCGAGGCCGGCCGGTGGGCCACGGTCACGGCGTCGGCGGTGGCGAACCGGCCGGCCCGGAACCGCTCGTCGGCCACCAGGTCGGCCAGGAACCGCAGGTTGGTCTCGATCCCGCCCACCCGGGTGGCGTCGAGCGCCGCGGCCATGGCCGCCACGGCCCCCTCCCGGTCGTCGCCGGCCACGATCAGCTTGGCCAGGAGGGGGTCGTAGTACGGGGTGACCTCGGTGCCCTCGGCCACCCAGGTGTCGCACCGGACCCCGGCCGGCACGTCGAACCGGGTGAGCAGGCCGGCGCAGGGCCGGAAGTCGTCGGCCGGGTCCTCGGCGTAGAGGCGGGCCTCGATGGCGGCCCCCCGGGGCCGGGGCGGATCGTCGAGCTCGGGCATCGGGTCGCCGGCGGCCAGGCGGAGCATCCAGGCCACCAGGTCGATACCGCACACGGCCTCGGTCACCCCGTGCTCCACCTGGAGCCGGGTGTTGACCTCGAGGAACCAGGCCCCGTCGAGGTCGGGACGATCGGCGTCGACCACCAGCTCCACCGTGCCGGCCGACCGGTAGCCGACCTGGGCCGTCAGGTCGACGGCCCACCGGGCCAGCGCAGCCCGCAGCTCGGGGCTGATCCCGGGAGCCGGGGTCTCCTCCACGATCTTCTGGTTGCGCCGCTGGGCCGAGCAGTCCCGCTCCCCCAGGGCCACCACCCGGCCCGCCCCGTCGCCGAAGACCTGCACCTCCACATGGCGGGCCCGGGCCACGAGGCGCTCGAGGAACAGCCCGCCCTGACCGAAGTTGTCGGCCGCCAGCCGCTCCACGGCGGCGAACGCCCGCACCAGCTCGTCGGCGTCGCGGCACGGGCGCATGCCGATCCCGCCCCCGCCGGCGGTGGCCTTGAGCATGACCGGCCAGCCCACGGCGTCGGCCGCCGCCACCGCCTCGTCGGCCGAGGCCAGCAGGCCCGACCCCGGGATCAGGGGCACACCGGCCCGTCGGGCCAGGTCACGGGCCGTGTGCTTGAGCCCGAACAGGCGGAGCTGCTCGGCCGTGGGACCGACGAAGGCGATGCCGCTCTCCTCGCAGGCCAGCGCCAGCTCGGCCGACTCCGACAGCAGGCCGTACCCCGGGTGGATCGCACCGGCGCCCGTGGCCAGAGCGGCCTCGATCACGGCGTCGACCCGGAGGTAGCTGGCGGCCGCCGGGGCCGGTCCGAGGCGCACGGCGGCGTGGGCCGCCGCCACGTGGGGCGCGCCCCGGTCGGCGTCGGAGTACACGGCCACCGACCGCAACCCGAGGGCGTGCACCGTCCGCTGGATCCGGCAGGCGATCTCGCCCCGGTTGGCGATCAGCACAGTGTCGAACGGCCACAGGTGGCCCGTGTCGAACGGCCCCTCGGCGCGGCCGGTGTCGAACGGCCCGTCGGCGCGGCCGCTCACGGGGCGGTGATGATCAGGCGCACCGGCGTCGGGTTGAAGCCGTTGCACGGGTTGTTGATCTGGGGGCAGTTGGAGATGGCGACGAGGGTGTCGATCTCGGCCCGCAGGTCCACCCAGCCCCCAGGGGGCGAGATACCGTCGACGATGCCCAGCGAGCCGTCGGCCTCCACCGGCACGTTCATGAACCAGTTGATGTTGGGCACCACGTCCCGCTTGCCCATCCCCCGCCGTGCGTTGTCGTGCACGAAGTTCTCCACGCAGGCGTGCTGGGCCCGGGTGTGGTGGCCGTAGCGGAGGCTGTTCGACTCCCGGGAGCAGGCCCCGCCCACCGTGTCGTGGCGCTCCACGGTGGTGCCGGTGATCGTCATCAGAGCGTTGCCCTCGTTCGACAGCAGCCGGGTGCCGGTGACCAGGTAGACGTTGTTCTGGCCGGTCATCGTGTCGGCCGCGCTGTAGCGCTCCACCGGGTCGTCGGCCCGGTAGAGGATGCAATCCACCGCCTGGTTTCCCTCGAGGTCGACGATCCGCAGCGTCTCGCCCGCCTTCACCACCCTCGACCAGGGGGCCCGGGCCGCCACGACCTCGTCGTACACGATGCGGCCCGCCGGGGTGCTCACGTCGGGGGTGCTCACGTCGGGGGTGCTCATGACAGGTACCAATCCTCGGTGTTCTCGAAGGCCCGGGTCCGTTCCGGCGTCGACAGCCGCACGGGGTCGTCGCCTGCGGTGACGGCCCCCCGCCATGCCGTCACCCCGAGCGGGGTCACCGTGTACTCCGATCGGGGATCGAGCACATGGGGGGTGACCGTGAGGGCCACCAGCACGTCCATCTCGCACCGCAGCAGCAGTTGCCCTCCGGCCGGTGATTCGTCGCCGTGCCAGGTGAAGCTGCCGTCGCCGGCCACGATCACCTTCTTGAACAGGTTGGCGGCGGGCCCGATGTCTCGCCGGCTCAGGCCGAACTTCGACAGGGCCACGGCGAAGCGGTCGCGGGCGTTGGGGGCGGCGCCGTGCACCGAGCCCGAGCCGTAGCGGGCATCGTTGCGGGCCTGGTTGGACATGGCGTTGAACAGGTCGTGGCCGGCCGTGGTGTCCTCCCGGACCGACAGGAGCACCCGGCCCATGTCGCTCAGCAGCAGGGCCCCCCGCCCCAGGTAGGCCTGCCACTGGATCTTCACCGTGTCGGGCAGGTTCAACCGCTCGGCGGTGGCAGCGGCGTTGAACACGAGCAGCTGGACGCAGGTGTCGCCGGCGAGGTCGGTGAGCCGGAGGTCGGCCCCCCGGGGCAGCACCCGGGCGGTGTAGTTGCCGGGTTCCACCGTCTCCTCCCACAGCATGTCCTCGGCCGCCACCCCGGGCGGCCGGTCGAGGGCGGCGGCCGCCGGGATGGTGGGCTGGAACTCGGCCCGCTGGCCGGCCTGGGACCGGGCGTGGTCCCGGGCCCCGTGGGTGGTGGCCGTGCTGATGCTCTCCACTGCTCGCGTGCCTTTCGACGCCACTTCGAAACTCCGGTCACCATCACCCACGGCCGCCAGCCCGGTCAAGG
Organism: Acidimicrobiales bacterium; assembly: GCA_041394285.1. Lineage (GTDB taxonomy): Bacteria > Actinomycetota > Acidimicrobiia > Acidimicrobiales > SZUA-35 > CADEDH01. The sequence goes on from JAWKIL010000006.1 coordinate 314,846, forward strand.
CATGGCGGGAGTTGTTCACACGCCGGACTCAAACCGGGCCGCCGGCGAGCGGCTACGGTCTGCGCTGTGTCGAAGGGCCCGACGACCAGGAACGCGCCGGCCAGGAATGCACCGGCCAGGAGCAAGGTCGGGCGGCCCCGTAGCGCCGGGGTGGCCGGCAGTGGCGACCCCCGCCACGACGTGCTGGCCGCGGCCGGGAAGCTGTTCTTCGCCAAGGGGGTGGGGGCCACCAGCATGGCCGAGATCGCAGCCGCCGCCGGCCTGCAGCCACCCTCGCTCTACTACTGGTTCCGGAACAAGACAGCGATCCTGGGGGCGCTGGTGGCCGAGGCCAACCGGGTGCCGTTGGGGATGGTGGCCCGGGTCAACGAGGTCGGCGGGCCGCCCGGGGCCCGGCTGTGGACGATCATCTGCCTCGACGTCATGGCGCTCAGCGCCCTCCCGTTCGACATCAACGAGGTCCACCGGATGGTCGACGACGGCTCGCCCGAGGCCGCCACCTACTGGGCCGAGCGCCAGCAGCTGATCCGGGAGGTGGAGGCGATCGTGGCCGAGGGGGTGGCGGCGGGCGAGTTCCGCCCGGTCGACCCCCGCCTGACCGCCCTGTCGGTGCTGGCCAGCGACGAAGGCAGCCAGAACTGGCACCGCCCGGCCGGCGGGGCCGGCACCGGGCCGGGCGACGAGGGCGCCGCCGCCTACACCCCGCGCCAGATCGGCGAGCACCTGGCCGACCTGACGCTGCGCGGTCTGCTGGTTCGGCCGGCCGGGCTGGCGTCGATCCGGACCCGGACCGAGCGATCGGGGCTGCTGCAACAGATTGCAGACAGCGAGACGCAACCTGCCGTTGTTTCTAAGGATATTCGATAGAAACGGGCGCTCCCTAGCTTGCCTCCGTACGGCTGAGGAGGCATCGATGGCTCGTTCACGTTCAGTTCCCGCCCCCCGGGCGGCCCGGTGGTTGGCCGTGACGGCGGCCCTCGGGCTGGCCACGGCGGCCTGCGGCTCGTCGGGCGACGAGACGTCAGCCGACACCGCCGCCTCCAGTGGCGCGGGAACGGCCCCGTCCGACGCCACCGGCTCGTCGGCGGCGGAGGACACGGCCACCGGCTCGTCGGGGGCAGAAGGCACGGCCACCGGTGAGCCGATCAGGATCGGCTACAGCGCCTGGCCCGGCTGGTTCCCCCTGGCCGTCGCCGAGAAGGAGGGCCTGTTCGAGCAGGCGGGGGTGAACGTGGAGCTCCAGTTCTTCGCCGACTACCTGGGCTCGCTCGATGCCATGGCGGCCGGCCAGCTCGACGGCAACACCCAGACCCTGAACGACACCATGTTCGCCGTCGCCGCCGGCGACCAGCAGGTCATCGTGGTCACCAACGACAACTCGGCCGGCAACGACGCCATCATCTGCGACGCCTCGGTGGGCGACAACATCGAGGACCTGAAGGGCCGCACGATCGCCGCCGAGCCCGGCGTGGTCGACCACTTCCTGCTCCTCCAGGGCCTGGCCTCGGTGGGCCTGGCCGAGGCCGACATCGACTTCCGCGGCGTCACCACCGACGCCGCGGCGGCCGCCTTCGCCGGCGGCGAGTTCGACTGCGTCGGCGTCTTCGCTCCCTTCACCGTCCAGGCCCTGGAGCGGCCGGGGTCCAAGGTGGTGTTCGACTCGGCCGACTTCCCGGGCACGATCTCGGACCACATCGTGGTCACGCTGGAGCTGATCGAGGAACGCCCGCAGGACGTGCAGAAGCTGGTCGACGCCTGGTACCTGACGCTCGACTGGATCGAGGCCAACCCCGACGAGGCCCTGGCCACCCTGGCCGACGTGGCCGAGCTGACCCCGGAGGAGTACGAGAGCCTGGCCGACGGCACGAACATCTTCGACGCCAGCGAGGCGCTCACCACCTTCACCGACACCGCCGGCCCCACCTCGCTGGAGCGGGTGGCCAAGCTGATCAACCCGTTCCTGGTGGAGTCGGGCTTGACGGAGAAGGAGGCCCCGCTGGACGGCCTGTTCGACGGCAGCTTCACCCAGGCCACCGTCGACGGGGCGGCGTGAGCGACACCGCCGTCACCGGTGAGCCGACGGCGACCCGCACCGGGGCGCCCGGCCCGGTGGCGGCCCGGGGCCGGCGCCAGTCACCCCTCCTGCGCCTGCGGGGCGAGCTCGAAGGCCGCACCCGCCTCTGGTTGGGGGTGGCGGGGGTGGCCACCTTGCTGGTGGGGTGGGAGCTGGCGGCCCGGGCGCTGGCCGGCGACTCGATCCTGTTGCCCACGATCGGCCAGACGCTCAGCGCCCTGCAGGAGCTGGCCCGCTCCGGCGAGTTGTGGGGCGACCTCGGGGCCAGCCTGCGGCGGGTGGGTATCGGCTACGCCGTGAGCCTGGCCCTGGGCATCGTGATCGGGGTGGCGATGGGCTCGCTGGCCTCGGCCGAGGCGTCGCTGGAGCCGGTGTTCGGCATGGTGCGCTACATCCCGGCCAGCGCGCTGACCCCGCTGTTCCTGCTGTGGCTGGGGATCGACGAGTCGCCCAAGCTGGCCCTGATCGTGGTGGGCACCGTCTTCTACAACATCCTTATGGTGGCCGACGTGGCCCGCTCGGTGCCGACACCGCTGATCAACGCCAGCTACACCCTGGGGGCGGGCCGCCTCACGGTGCTCCGCCGGGTGATACTCCCCCACTCCTGGCCCGGCATCATCGACGTGGCCCGGATCAACCTGGCCGCCGCCTGGCTGATGCTGGTGGTGGCCGAGCTGCTGGCGGCCGACCAGGGCCTGGCCTTCCGCATCGTGCGGGCCCAGCGGTTCCGGCAAGTCGACCGGATGTTCGCCCTGCTGCTGGTGTTCGGCCTGATCGGCGTGGCCAGCGATCTGGCCCTGCGGGCCATCAAGAGCTGGAGCTCGCCGTGGGCCCGGGCCTGAGCGCCCCCGGGCCGGCGGTGCCCAAGCTGCGTTGCGTGGGGGTGACCAAGCAGTTCCCGGGCCGGCGCCGCCAGCCGGGCACGGTGGCCCTCGATGGCATCGACCTCGAGGTGGCCGACAACGAGCTGGTGTGCATCGTCGGGGCCTCGGGCTGTGGCAAGTCCACGCTGCTCAACATCGTGGGCGGGCTGGAGGACGCCACGGCGGGCACGGTGGAGGTCGACGGGGCGCCCGTGATCGGGCCCGGGCCGGACCGGGGCATGGTGTTCCAGGCCTACTCGCTCTACCCGTGGAAGACCGTGGCCGAGAACATCCGCTTCGGCCTGGAGTGCGCCGGGGTGCCCCGGGCCCTGCGGACCGAGCGCGTGCAGGAGCTGCTGGGGATCGTGGGGCTCACCGAGTTCGCCGACACCCTCCCCCGGGACCTGTCGGGCGGGATGCGCCAGCGGGTGGCCATCGCCCGGGCGCTGGCCCCGGAGCCCGACATGTTGCTGCTCGACGAACCGTTCGGCGCCCTCGACGCCCAGACCAAGCAGGTGCTACAGGACTTCCTGCTCACCGTCTGGCAGCGGACGGGGGCCACGATCCTGATGGTCACCCACGACGTCGACGAGGCCGTGTACCTGTCGAGCCGGGTCTACGTGTTCTCCAGCCGCCCGGGCCGGGTGGCAGAGGAGATCGAGGTGCCGTTCGGGGCCCAACGGGGTCCTCTGGTACGCCGCGATCCCCGGTTCCTCGACCTGCGCGACGAGATCCAGGACCACCTGCGGACGAACGTCCGCTGACGGGCGGCGGCCTACCGGCTGCCGTCAGTTCTCCAGTGGTTTGACGATCGAGGCGACGTCGGCCAGCTCCACGTCCCAGTCGTCGGGCTCGATCGTGGGGATCAGCACGAACTTGGAGAAGCCGACGTCGATGAAGCCCTGGATGGCCTTCGCCAGGCCGTCCTTGGTGGGCACCATCGTGTCGGGGTCGATGCCGGGGTTCCGGTCCTGGATGACGGCCAGGGTGGCGGGGGCGATCGGGCCGTCGCCCGTCCGGTAGATCAACAGGGCGCCGTAGTGCTCGGGGTCGATCGACCGCTCGTTCTCCGCCGCGATCTGCTCGATCGTGGCCCGGCCCTCGGCCACCTGGGCCGGGGTGCAGAACGAGGGCAGCCAACCGTCGCTGTGACGGCCCACCCGCTTCAGCTCCAGGGGGGCGATGCCGCCCAGCCACACGTCGAGGTGCTTGTTGAGCGGCTGGGGGCGGATCGTGACGTCTTCCAGGTCGAACCGCTTGCCGTGGTGGGTGACGTGCTCCTCGGCCCACAGCCGGCGCATGAGGGGCATGGCCTCGTTGAACCAGGCGCCCCGCTCGTTGCGCTGCACCCCGAAGGCCTGCTGCTCGGCCGAGTTGGCCACGCCCAGACCGAAGGCGGGGATGAGCCGGCCGCCGGACAGCTGGTCGAGCGACGCCATCGACTTGGCCAGGATCACCGGGTTGCGGCCCGGCAGCACCATCACCGACATGCCGACCTTGAGGTTGCGGGTGCGGCCGCAGGCGTAGGCCATGCCCACCAGCGGGTCGGGGCAGTCGCCCGAGAGCCGCTCCGACAGCCACAGCGAGTCGAACTCGTGGTGCTCGAGGGCATCCACCAGCTGGCAGAACCGGTCCTGGTCGTTGGTGGCGTTCCGGGTGCCGAGCCCGTAGCCGATGCGGATCTTCATGGCCGCAGCGTAGCTGCCGGCCGGGGATGGGGCCCCGGCCGAGATGGGGCCCGGAGGCGCAGCCCCCGAAAGACAGCAGCGTAGCTGCCGACCTGGCGTCATGACGCCAGCGGGGCCGCCTGCAGTGCCTCCCACACCCGCAGCGGGGTGAGGGGGAGGTCGATGTGGCTGACCCCGAACGGGGCCAGAGCGTCGATCACGGCCGAGTGGAGAGCGGGGGTGGCCACCACCGTGCCCGACTCGCCGACGCCCTTGACTCCGAGTGGGTTCAGCGGCGAGGGGGTCTCCATCTCGTTGGTCTCGAAGCCCGGCACCTCGGCCGCCGACGGGATGCCGTAGTCGGCGAAGGTCACGGTCACCGGCGTGCCCTCGGGGGTGTAGGCCATCTCCTCGAACAGGGCGGCTCCGACGGCCAGGCCGAGGCCGCCGTGGACCTGGCCGTCGGCCAGCACGGGCTGGAGGATCACCCCGGCGTCATCCACGGTGACCAGCTTGCGGATGTCGACGGCGCCGGTGTCGGGGTCGACCTCGACGGCAGCCACGCAGGCACCGAAGGCGAAGCTTCCTGCCCCTTTGGCCGGCTTGTAGGCGGCATCGACCGTGATCGGCTCCAGGTCGGACCACTCGAGGGCCCGGGCCGGGGTCCCGACCACGTGGAAGGCGCCGTGGTCCTTGTCGAACACCACGTCGTCGACGTTCGCCTCCAGCTGCTCGGCGGCCTGGGCCTTCGCCGCCGCGATCAGCTCCACCGAGGCGTTGAAGGCGGCCGACCCGCCGAGCTGGGCCGAGCGGGAGCCGATGGTGCCCCCGCCGAAGGGCGACAGGTCGGTGTCGGAGTGGAGGATGTCGACCCGGCTCGGGTCGACGCCGAGCTCGGCCGCCACCACGGCGGCGAAGGTGTGCTCGTGGCCCTGGCCGTGGGGGGAGGTGCCGACGATCACCTGGAACCGTCCATCGGGCCCGAGCGAGGCGGAGGCCGTCTCGCCTTCGCCTCCGCCCGTGATCTCCACCGTGCAGCTGACGCCGATGCCGAGCAGCGCGTCGTGGTCGCCGGCGGCCCGGCGGGCGGCCTGCTCGGCCCGGAGCTGGGCGTACCCGGCCGCTTCCGCCGCCCGCCGCAAGGCCTCGGCGTAGTTCCCGCTGTCGTAGGTGGAGCCGATGGCGGTGGTGTAGGGGAAGGCGTCCGCCGGCACCAGGTTCTTCATCCGCACGTCGTAGGGGTCCATGCCCACCGCGGCGGCGAAGCGGTCGACGGCGCGCTCGATGTCGCAGGCCGCCTCGGGCCGGCCGGCACCCCGGAAGGCGACGGTGGGGGTGGTGTTGGTGACCACCGACGTGCCCTTCATCGAGGCGGCGGCGATGGCGTAGACGCCGGTGCCCGAGTTGCGGAGGTTGCCGGTGACGTTGGTGCCCATGGCCGGGTAGGCGCCCGAGTCCTGCAGGGCGTCGACCTCGTAGGTGGTGATGACACCGTCCCGGGTGCCGCCGATGCGGATGCGGTGGGTGGAGGCGCGGCCGTGGCCCATGGCCACCGTGGCCTCGCTGCGGGTGTAGCGCCAGCGGACGGGCCGACCGACCTGCTTGGAGACGTACGCCGCCACCACGTCCTCGGGGTAGCAGCCGTAGCCCCCCTTGGCCCCGAAGCCGCCGCCGACGTCGGGGGCGATGGCCCGTACGGTGCCCGGCTCCAGGCCGAGCAGGTTCTCGATCACGAACTTGGCGCCGGCCGGGCGCTGGGAGCAGACCCAGGCCGTGCAGCGGCCGTCGGGGCCCCAGGCCACGGCGCCGGCCAGCGGCTCGATGGCGCTGGGGGCGAGGCGGGGGTGGCGCATGGTGAGGTCCACCGTGACGTCGCACCCCTCCCACGCCCCGTCGGGCACGGGATCCAGGGTCCAGGCGAACGACACGTTGGTACCGGCATGCTCGTGGAGCAGGTTGTCGCCGGCCAGCGATTCCTCCAGGTCGGTGAGCGGTGGGAGCAGCTCGTAGTCGATCACCACCAACTCGGCGGCGTCGGCCGCCTGGGCCTGGGTCTCGGCCAGCACCAGTGCCACCGCCTCGCCGACGTAGCGCACCTTGTCCAGGGCCAACAGCGGCCGCCACAGGTCGCGGTTCATGCTGGGGAGGCGGGGTGGGAGGGGCCAGCCGTCGATCTCGGGGCCGGTGAACACCGCCACCACCCCGGGGGCTTCGCGGGCCTCGGTCACGTCGACCGACGCCAGGCGGGCGTGGGCCTCGATGGACCGCACGAAGTGGCCGTGGAGGGCGCCCTCCAGCAGAGGGTGGCGGAGGCCGTCGATGAACGTGCCCTGCCCCTGGACCAGCGGCGGATCCTCCCGCCGACCGGAGAAGGGACCGTGGTTGTGGTGGCTGGTGCTCATAGCGCTTGCGACGATAGAGCCAGAACCGAGGCCGTTCACGTTCTTGCGACCGAGGAAACCTCGTTGGACGCCCGCCGACCCCCCTGGCAGACAGGGCACGGCCCCTACGCCCCTGACTGGTTGGCCTGCTCCGAGCCCATAAGCTCGGCGGGTGCATGTGGTCGTGATAGGGGCCGGTGAGATCGGGTGGTACCTGGCTCAGCGATTGGAGGCCGAGAACCACGACGTGGTCGTGGTGGAGACAGACCCGGCCCGGGCCGCCGCCATAAGCTCCCAGCTCGATGTTCAGGTGGTGACCGGCAGCGGGACCAGCCCCAGCGTCCTCCGGTCGGCCCGGATCGACCGGGCCGACCTGGTAGCCGCCGTCACCGAATGCGACGAGGTCAACCTCGTCGCCGCCCTGCTGGCCAAGGAGCACAGGGTGACCACCGTCATCGTGCGGCTCCAATCCGACGAGCTGCGGGGACCGGCCGGCAAACCGTTGCTGTCGGCCGTGGACGCCGACCTCGTCATCGACCCCGACGCCGACACCGCCGACGAGATCCTCGAGCTCGTCCATGCCACCGGCGCCGACGAGGTCTACCAGATGGCCGGGGGCGACCTGCAGGTGATCGGCAGCATGATCGCAGACCACGCCCCGATCGCCGGGCGCAGCCTGGCCGATATCGGCCGGAGCTTCGAGCCCAACTGGGAGTTCCTGTTCGGTGCGGTGACCCGTGACGGGGTCACCACCATCCCCCGGGGCGACCAGCTCCTGTTGCCCGGTGACCACGTGCGGGTGGTGACCAAGCGCCGGGCCCGGGCCAAGATCCTCGAGCTCTTGGGGGCACCCGACCGGCCGGCCCGGCGGGTCATGGTGCTCGGCGGGGGCGCCATCGGCTCCCGGGTCGCCGATCGTCTCCACCGGGACGGGATCGAGGTGGTGCTGGTCGAACGGGACCGGGTCCGAGCCGAGCGGCTGTCGAGCGAGATGCCACGGATCGTGGTGGTCAACGGCGACATCACCGATACCGAGCTGCTGACCGAGGAGCAGGTCGGTCGCATGGATGCGGTGGTGGCGGCCACCGGGGAGGACTCCTCCAACGTCCTGGCCTGTGCCTACGCCGCGGCGGAAGGGGCCGGGTTCACCGTGGCCGTGCTGCACCGGTTGGCCCTGCTCTCACTGGTCCGCCGGTTCGGGATCAACGCTGCGCTGAGCCCCCGCACGGCTTCGGCCAACGCCGTGCTGCGCCACGTGCGGGGAGCCGACAACGTGGCCACCTTCCTCGAGTCCGACAGCGAGGTCGACGAGCTCGCCGTCCGGGAGGGCAGCCGGGCCGACGGAGCCTACGTCGCCGACCTCCACCTCCCGCGCGACATCCTGGTCGGCGCCGTCACCCACCCCGACGGCAGCTCGGAGATCGTCCGGGGCCGGACCAGGCTGAGGTCCGGCGATCACATCGTGTTGTTCGCCCGACCCCACGCCCTGGTCGGAGCCCGAGCCTTCTTCGAGCCGTCGTGAGGCGCTGCCCCAGCCTCCCGGCCCATATCACCGGGCTCACCCTGGCCGTCGCCGGGGCCGGGATACTGGTGTCGGCCCTGGTCGAGGTCCTCGTCGGCGGGCCCGACACCCTGGCCCTCATCCTGACGGGGACGCCCGTCACCACCGCGGGGGTTGCCCTGTGGTGGGCCACCCGCGTCCCCGACCGCATCCATCTCCTCGGCGTGTTCAGCACGGTCACGGTCGCCTGGGTGGCGCTGGCCGTCGCCGGAGCCCTGCCTTACCTGACCACCGGGAGCCTGCCCAGCTTCGACGATGCCGTGTTCGAGTCGATCTCGGGTTTCACCACCACCGGCGCCACGGTGCTACGCCCCGTCGAGAGCGCATCGCTGGGGCTGCTGTTCTGGCGGTCCATCACCCAGTGGATCGGTGGCATGGGCGTGATCGTGCTGGTGGTGGCCGTGTTGCCGACCATCGGCACCGGCGGCTTCGACCTGCTCGAGGCCGAGGCGCCCGGGCCGGCGGGCGAGCGGTTGACCCCGAGGGTCCGCCACACCGCAGCGCGGCTGTGGGGCGTGTACGTCGGATTCACCATGGTGTTGGCCCTCGCCTACGGGGTGGCCGGCATGAACCTCTACGACGCGGTGTCGCACAGCTTCACCACGGTGTCGACCGGCGGGTTCTCCCCCTACAACCGCTCGCTCGGCCACTTCGAGTCCGCGGCCATCGAGTGGATCGCAATCGTGGCCATGTTCCTGGCCGGAGGTAGCTTCACCCTCTACTACCGGGCCCTACGAGGTAGCGTCGGCCCGCTGCTGACCAGCGTCGAGTTCCGTTTCTACCTGACGCTGGTGCTCGCCATGGGCGTCATCGTCCACCTCACCGCCGATCCGGCGACCAGCGGCCATCAGTCGATCCGCGACGCGTTCTTCGCTGTCACGTCCGTCATGTCGACCACCGGTTACGGCTCCGCCGATTTCGCCCAGTGGTCCCACGCGGCCCAGGCCTTCCTGCTGCTCGCCATGCCCGTGGGGGCGATGGCCGGCTCGACGGCGGGAGGGGTCAAGATGGTCAGGGTCCTGGCGGTGGCCAGCTTCGCCCACCGGGCCACCCTGCGCCAACTCCACCCCAAGCTGGTCCGCCCGGTGCGGGTGGGCGCCAACGTCCTCGACGAGAGCGTCACCAACAAGGTGCTGGGGTTCCTGGTCCTGGCTCTGGCCACCTTCGGCGGGGCGTCGCTGCTCATCGCGCTCACCGGGGCGGACATCGTCACCTCGCTCTCGGTCGCCGCCACCACCTTCGGCAACGTGGGGCCCGGCCTCGGGGAGGCCGGCCCGGCCAGCGACTTCCTCGTCCTGCCCCGACCTGCCCGTTGGGTGGGCGCGCTCACGATGCTGCTCGGCCGCCTCGAGATCTACCCGATCCTGCTGGCCCTGGCCGCGCTACCCCAGCCGTGGCGGCGGTGGCGGCACTATCGGCAGCGGCTGGTGGACCTGACCCGGGCCCGATAGGCCGGCAGAGGAACGTTCAGGCCCCCGATCAGCTCGGCCTGGCCCCTGAGAACACGAACGTGGAGCAGGCCGACCACACGCCGCCCCAGCCGTGGCACACGGCGATCTCCACGTCGGGGATCTGGTTGGCCGCTTCGCCCCGCACCTGGCGGATCGACTCCTGCATGCACAGCATCCCGTACGAACCCGAGTGGGCGTAGCTCATGCCACCGCCATTGGTGTTCATGGGCAGGCTCCCGCCGGGAGCGGTGTGGCCCTCGGCGATGAACGGCCCACCCTCGCCGAACCCGACGAAGCCGAGGCCCTCCAGGCCGAAGATCGGGTTGTGGGCGAAGGCGTCGTAGATCATGAGGTGGTCGACGTCGGCCGGCGTGATCCCGGCCTGCCCGAACGCCGCCTCACCCGACGTGCGGATGTAGGGCGGCCGCAGGAAGTCCCGCATCCCGGCCGGGCTCATCACCCCGCCCTCGATGGCGGCGCCCGCCCCCAGGATGTACACCGGCGGCTGGGGGAAGTCGGCCGCCCGGTCGGCCGAGGTGACGATCAGGGCCCCGCCGGCGTCGGACACCAGGCAGCACATGTCGCGCCGGATGGGCCAGGCGATCATGTTCGACCCCAGCACGTCGTCGACCGTGATCGGCTCGCGCCTGGTGGCCCGGGGCACGGTGGCCGCCCACTGCCGCTGGTTCACCGGCCCGGCCGCCAACTGCTCCTCGGTCAGCCCGGTCTCCCGCATGTAGCGCAGCAGGTTGAGGGAGAACAGCACGGCCGGGGTGCCGCCGCCGTAGAACTGGTCGAACTGGTTGGCCATGTTGCCGGCCTTGCCCCCGTCGTAGGTGGTGGCCAGCGTGGGGTGGCTGCGGCCGCTTTCGCCGTAGACCACGAGCACGGTGGTGCACCACCCGGCGTGGATGGCGGCCATGGCGTTGCGCAGTTGCACCATCCACGAGCAGCCGCCCACCTGGGTGTTGTCGAACCAGGTGGGGAACACGCCGAGCTGGCGGGAGATGTCGGCCACCGGGAAGTAGGCGCAGGTCACGCCGTCGATGTCGGCCGGCCCCAGCCCGGCGTCGGCCAGAGCGTTGGCCGCCGCGTCGAGGGCCAGCCCGGGGGCCGACAAGTGGGGCACGGTGCCGATCTCGGTGCTCTCGGCCGCCCCCACGATGGCCATGGCGCCCGACGGGATCATGCCCCGCTCCCCTCGTCGCCGGCCGACGGGGCCGGCTCGAAGCACAGCACCGTCAGCTCGTCGAACGGCTCGAACGTGGCCCGCAACGGCATGTCGAGCACCAGCGCCTCCGGGGTCTGGGGACAGTTCACCACCGACGACACGAGCATCGGCCCCTCGGCCAGCTGCACCAGGGCCACCGAGCGCGGCCCCTCGGTACGCCACAGCTTGAGGGGCCGGTGGTGGATCACGTAGCTGTACAGCGTGGCCTCCCCGCTGGCCGTCACCCAGCCGACGGCGGTGGAGGCGCAATGGGGACAGATGGCGGTGGGCGGGAAGAACACCTGCTCGCACCGCTCGCAGCGGGGCAGGTCGAGCCGGTGCTGGGCCAGGGCGTCCCACCAGGGACGGGTCTCGGGGGTGGGGACGGGAACGAGCGGATGGGGCATGACCGCGCTCAGGAGGCGAGCCGCTCGAGCTGGCGCCGCAGCCAGTCCTGCTGGTCCCGGTTGTAGCGCTGGGCCACGTCGGTCTCGGCCCACACCGCCACGCCGTGGGGCGCTCCGGGATAGACGTGCAGCTCGGTGGGCACACCGGCGTCGTAGAGGCGCATGGCGTAGACGATGTCCTCGTCGCGGAAGCCGTCGGCCCCGCCCACGCTCACGTAGGCCTCGGGCAGGCCCGACAGGTCGGTGGCCCGGGACGCCGCGGCGTAGGGCGGGATGGCATCGGTGGCGTAGAGATCGCCCAGGTAGGAACGCCAGCCGAAGGTGTTCGACACCTTGGACCACACGATCAGGCCCTCCAGCTGGCTCGACGGCGTGTCCTGGCGGTCGTCGATCATGGGGCAGTCGAGCAGCTGGAACTGCACCGGCACCTCACCCCGGTCCCGGGCCAGCAGGGCCAGCCCGGCGCACAGGCCGCCGCCGGCGCTCACCCCGGTGATGCCGATCTTGGCCGGGTCGACCCCGATCTCGGCCGCGTGGTCGAAGGTCCACTTCAGCCCGGCGTAGCAGTCTTCCAGCGGCCCCGGGTACGGGGTCTCGGGCGACAGCCGGTACTCCACCGACACCCCCACGATGTTGTGCTGGGCGCACCACACGTCGAACTTGGCGTCGTCCATCTCGTAGCTGCCGATGATGTAGCCGCCGCCGTGGATCGAGTAGACGCACGGCAACGGCCCGGTGGCCCCCTTGGGCCGGTGGACCCGCACGATCACCTTCGGATCCTCGGACACCACGTGGTCGGTCCGCTCCACCTCGTCGCTCAGCTCGATCGGGGCGGTCAGCGGCGTGGCCCGCAGCACCGGCAGCACCTGGGCGTCGATGTCGGGAATGGGTACGAGGTCCCGGGTGGCCTCGATGGCGGGATGGAGCGCAGCTTCGGCCATGGTGGTTCCCCCTGGGCTGTGGCGTGAGAAGACCCTTCTTATTCCAGTACGCCGGCGATGGCCAGCTCGGCGATCTGGTCGGGGTCGTAGCCCAGGATCTCCGACAGGATCTCGTAGTTGTGCTCGCCCCACATCGGGCCGGGCCGGCGGGGGGTGCCGTCGCTGCGGGACAGGCGGAACCCGAACTGCTCGGCCCACGTGTGCCCGTAGACCTCGTGGGGCACCTGGTGGAAGTGGTCGCGGTGCCGGAGCTGGGGATCGGCCACCATCTCCGGGCTGTTCTGCACCTGGTGGGCCGGCACCCCGGCCGCCTGGAGCTGGGCCTGGACGGCCTCGGGGTCCCGGGGCCGGGTCCAGGCGGCGATGGCCTCGTCGAGCTCGCCCTGGCGGGCCAGTCGCTCGGCTGCGCCGAGCTGGGCCAGGGCGTCGGGGGCGCCGGCGATGCCGGCCAGCGTGCGCCACTGGGCGTCGGTCTCGCAGGCGATGGCCACCCACCGGTCGGCCTCGGGATCGCCGCAGGGGTAGACGGCATGGGGCGCCAGGAACCGGTCGGCGTTGCCCATCCGGCTCTGGGCGTGGCCGTTCACCAGATGGTCGAGCACGGCCTCGGTGAGGAAGTGCACCCCGCCCTCGGCCTGGGAGAAATCGAGGCTCAGGCCCCGACCGGTCCGGGCCCGCCAATCGAGCGCGGCCAGGATCATGGCCGCCGTCAGGCGGGGCGAGGTGGCATCGGTGTAGGCCAGGAACGGGCCGGCCGGCAGCCGGTCGGCCCAGCCCGTCAGCTCGTAGTAGCCGCCCATGGCCGCCCCCATGTTGCCGAACCCGGGCACCGGCGACAGGGGCCCGGAGTGGCCGAACAGGGTGGTCGACACGGCGATGAGCGTCGGGTTGGCCGCCATCAGGTCGTCGTGGCCCAGCCCCACCCGCTCCAGCACCCCGGGCGAGAAGGCGTTGATCACGACATCCGACGCCTTGGCCAGGTCGAGCACCACCTGGCGGCTCTCGGGCACCTTCAGATTGACCTGCAGGCTGAGCTTGTCGGCGTTGATCGAGTGCCACTGCTGGCTCACCTCGGGCCCGTCGTCGCCCATCACCCGGGACAGGCCCGAGGTGCGCACCTGGTCGGGCCGGGTCTGGGACTCGACGCGGATCACCTCGGCCCCGTAGTAGGCCAGCATGCGGGTGGCGAACGGCCCGGCGTAGACCCAGGTGAAGTCGACCACCCGGATTCCTTCCAGGGGGCGGGCTTTCGGCGGCTGGGGATCGGCCGGGAGCGCCAGGGCCCGCCGGGGCTCGGCCCGGACCTCGGCCCGCACGGCTTCGGTGTGCTCCCCCAACTTGGGCGGCGGGCCGAGGCGCTCCAGACCCACCGGATCGCCGTGGGCCCACGGCCCGGGGAAGCGGACCGGGCCGTCGACGCCATCGACGGCCACCTCGTCCCAGAAGCCCCGGGCGGCGTAGTGGTCGAGGGCGGCGACGTCGGCCGGGGTGGTCACCGGGACCAGCAGCAGCTTGTCCCGCTGGGCCATGGTGAACAGCTCGGCCTTGGTGTAGCGGGTGAAGGCCTCGGCGATGGCGTCCGAGGTGCGGCTGGCGATGTCGGCCACGTCGGTCAGCTCGCGGCCCATGAGGAGGTCGGTCCAGTCGACGGCGGCCAGCTCGTCGCTCATGGTGCCCTCGGCCCGGGCCCAGGCCACGATCCGGTTGGTGAACGGCCCCACCAGCACCCCGGGGAGGAAGGTGAGCGTCACATGACCGTCGGCACACTCGTAGACGAACCGGAAGCGCACGAGGCCCAGCAACTCCAGCCCGCCGCCGCTGCGGCGGGCCGACGGGTTCTCGCACAGCGCGGGGGCCAGCCATCCCTGGGCGGTGAGGATCATGGCCTCCTGGGCCGACACGTCGATGTGCTGGCCCAGACCGCTGCTCCGGCGGTCGGTCAGGGCGATCAGCACGGCGCAGGCCGCCTCGGCCCCGGCGTTGAGCCAGACCTGGGGGGCCGAGATCCGGACCGGCGGGCGGTCGAGGTAACCGTTGAGGGCCATCTCGCCGGCCGCGGCGTTGATCACCAGATCGGTGCCGAGCCAGTCGGCTTTGGGCCCGTCGGCGCCGAACGGAGTGAGTGACACGGTGACCAGAGCGGGATTGGCGGCCCGCAGCGCCTCGAGGTCCACCGGCTGGGCACCGCACTCGATCACTACGTCGGCGGTGGAGGCGAGCTCGGCCAGGAACGCCGGATCGTCGCACACCACCGAGCGCTTGCCCCGGTTGTAGGCCCAGTGCTGAAGGGAGCGCTCCGGGTCGGCGCCGCCCCCGGCGAAGGGCGCCAGATGCCGGGCCCGCTGACCCTCCGGGGGTTCCACCGCGATCACCTCGGCCCCCATCTGGGCCAGGAGGAACCCGGCGAAATGGCCACGGTCGTCGGTCAGGTCGAGGACCCGGTAGGGCGTCAGCATGAGGTGCAGGTGTAGCACGGGTCACACCGCCATGACGAAGACCGCCGCCGGTCAGCGCCGAGCGGCGAGAAAAACCCGGATTTGCCTCATCCGGGCCGGTCCCGGCAACGAAGTGGGAGCGTGGAGATCGGCGCGCACTGTTACACAGGCCCAATCATGGATATACAGCGACGAGGTGGATTCACCTACGGGATGTGTGCATCCGATCGGGGGGGTAGCGCCGTACTGTCGGCTGTGAACAGTCCATGCGCTGGCAGGGGAAGAGCCACGGGACGATGAGGGGGATTGTTGAACGACGCGCGCACGCTCGGTGAGCTGATACCCCGAGCGGCTGAACGGGCCGCCGACGCGCCCGCTGTGCGCCACGACGGCACAACGCTGTCGTGGGCCGGCGCCGCGGCGCGGGCCGGCCGGCTGGGGGCCGGGCTCGACCTGGCCGGCGTGCGCCCGGGCGATCGGGTGGGGGTGCACCTGCGCAAGAGCCCCGAGGCGTTCGTGGCCATGCACGCCGTGGTCCAGCGGGGCGCCATCGCCGTGCCCCTCGATCCCACCGCGGCCCCCGCCTACCTCGCCGGTGTGGCGGAGCGGACCGGCTGCGCCGTGGTCGTCACCCACGACGCCTGCCGTCGCTCGGCGCTGGCCCTGGCCGCCGGCGACCACCCCACGGTTCGCACGGTGGTGGGGCTGGATCCGGGCGACGACGCCACCGGTGTGCGGTGCATCGGACCCGACGAGGTCGAGGAGCTGAATCCGGTGGCACCGGTACCGGTCGACCCGGGCCGACCGGCGTACATCATCACCACGTCGGGCTCCACCGGGGTACCCAAGGGCATCACCCACACCCACGCCAGCGCCCTGGCCTACGTGGACTTCAAGCGGGCCGCCTACGACCTGGAGCCCGGCGACCGCATCAGCGACATCGCCCCCAACCACTTCGACATCTCCACCCTGGCGCTGTGGGTCACCCCCGCCGTGGGGGCCGCCAACGTGGTGGTGCCCGAGCCCCACCAGATGTTTCCGGCCAGCCTGTCGCAGCTGGCGGCCGACGAGCGCATCACGGTGTGGTACTCCGTGCCCTACCTGCTGACCCAGCTCCTCGACCGGGGCCAGCTCGACCAGCGGGACCTGACCGCCTTGCGGTGGGTGCTGTTCGGGGGCGAGATGTTCCCTCCCCAGGTGTTGGCGGCGCTGATGGCCCGCTGGCCCGGTGCCCGCTTCTCCAACGTGTACGGGCCGGCCGAGGTCAACGCCTGCACCGTCCACCACCTCGACGGCCCGCCCCGGGGCGAGGAGCCGATCCCGGTAGGCGGCCCGGTCGACACCACCGAGGTCCGCCTGGTCGACCCGGACGCCGCAGACGGGCCGGGTGGGGCCGAACCCGCTGCCGGGCGGCCGGGCGAGATCTGGGTCTGCGCCCGCACGATGATGGCCGGCTACTGGGAGCGGCCCGATCTCGACGCGGCGTCGACGGCAACCGACGGCGCCGGCCGCCGCTGGTACCGCACCGGCGACCTCGGCTACCGGCGGCCCGGCGGTGAGCTGGTGTTCACCGGCCGGGTCGACCACCAGGTCAAGGTGCGAGGGCACCGGATCGAGCTGGAGGCCATCGAGGCCGTGCTGGAGGACGCCCCCGGTGTGGCCAACGCCGTGGCGGCCGTGGTCCGCCGCAGCGACGGAGCCGACGTGATCGTGGCCGGGGTGGTGTCCTCGGCCCAGGCCGAGCCGCCGGCCCCCCACGCCCTGCGCCGCCACGCCGCCGACCACCTCCCGGCCTATGCCGTGCCGACCGACTTCCTCCCGCTCACCGCACTGCCCACCACGGGCAGCGGGAAGCTGGACCGCCGCACCATCCGGGCGGAGCTCGCCGCCCGGTTCCAACCAGAGGAGAAGTAAGCCACGTGAGGGACATCGCATCGCGCCTGCTGGCGTTCGTACAGGACGACGTGTGCAACGGGAGTGTGGAGCTGGCGCCCCACACCGACCTGCTGCTCACCGGAGCCGTCGATTCGCT
This sequence comes from Acidimicrobiales bacterium, assembly GCA_041394285.1. Classification (GTDB taxonomy): domain Bacteria; phylum Actinomycetota; class Acidimicrobiia; order Acidimicrobiales; family SZUA-35; genus CADEDH01. The sequence continues at coordinate 331,868 of JAWKIL010000006.1, forward strand.
CGGCGTGATCCGCATCACCCAGTGGCTGGAGGACGAGACCGGCATCATGGTGGATCCGGGCGACGTGACGCTGGAGAACTTCCAGACGATCGAGCGGATGCTCACCTACGTGGGCAAGCAGCAGGCCGAACAGGGCCTGGCCGCCGAGTGACCCGGCTCATCGCCGTCGACGACCTGGCCGGGGTGGTGGACGAGGTGGGCCTCGACGCGCTCCTCGACGAGCTGATCGCCGCCCTGGCCCACGCGCTGGGAACCTACGACCCGGCCCGTCTGGTGACCCATGACCGCACCGGCTTCGACTACCACTCCCCCACCCTCGGCCTGGTCGAGTGGATGCCGGCGCTCGACGTGGGCCGTCGGGTGTCGATCAAGACCGTCGGCTACCACCCGGCCAACCCCGGTACCACCGGCACCCCCAGCGTGCTCGCCACCACGTCGCTCTACGACACCGCCGACGGCCGCCTCGCCGTGATCTGCGAGTCCACCATCCTCACCGCGCTGCGTACCGGGGCCGCCTCGGCCCTGGCCACCGACGTGCTGGCCGCACCCGACGCCACCGTGCTGGGCGTGGTGGGCTGCGGCGCCCAGGCCGTCACCCAGGTCCACGCCATCAGCCGGATGCGGCCCATCACCCGGGTGTTGGCGCACGACGCCGACCCGGCGGTGGCCGCCACGCTGGCCGACCGCCTGGCCCCGGTGGTCCCGGGGCTGGCCGTGGAGGTGGTGGACGAGCCGGGTCTGGGCCGCCTGCTGGCCGAGGCCGACGTGCTGTGCACCTGCACCACGGTGGACCCCGGCGCCGGCCCGGTCGTGCCCGAGGGCGAGCACCGCCCATGGCTCCACGTGAACGCCGTGGGGGCCGATTTCGCCGGGAAGTGCGAGCTGCCGGCCGGGCTGTTGCGCCAGGCCGCGCTGGTGTGCCCCGATGTGCCGGCCCAGTGCCTGGCCGAGGGCGAGGCCCAGCAGCTGACGGCCGGCGATCTCGGCCCCGACCTGGCCGCTCTGGTGCGCAACCGCATCGAGTGGGAGGGCCACCGGTCCCGCCTCACCGTCTTCGATTCCACCGGTTGGGCCCTGGAAGACCTGGTGGCGGCCGAGCTGCTGGCCGGCCACTGCGAGCGCCTCGGCCTGGGCACGCTGGTGGAGCTCCAGCCCGCCGCCACCGATCCCCACAATCCGTACCACCGCCTGCTCCCCGCCGCCGGGCGACCACCTGCCCCTGATCCGACCCAACAACCCCTGACGAGCGGAGCCCTGCTGTGAACCATCGTCGTCCACTGACCCGACTGGCCGCTCTGGCCGCCGCCCTGATGCTGGCGGCCCTGACGTTGGCGACCGGAGCCAGCCCGGCCTCGGCCCACGCCGGCAACCAGTCGTACCTCTACCTCGACATCACGCCCACCGAGCTCAGCGGGCGCATCGAGGCCCCGCTCAAGGACATCGAGACCGGCCTCGGGCTGGGGAGCCTGGGCACCGACGACGCCCAGGTGCTGGCCGGGCTCACCGCCAACCAGGACTTCCTCTACCGCTACTTCGACGACCACCTCGAGCTGAGCGGCGACGGGATCGACTACCCGACGACGTTCACCGCCACCGAGCTCTTCTACTCCGATCTGCCGGAGGAAGAGGAGAACTACATCATCTTCCGGTTCACGGCCGACGTGGGCGGCCGGGAGGTGCCCCGGGCCATCGACGTGCGGTTCGACCCGTTCTTCGACGAGATCGAGGGCCGAGACGCCCTGCTGCTCATCGGCAACGACTGGCAGGGCGGCGTGGTGGACAACGGCCACGAGGTGCGGTCACGCTTCGCTGCCGACTCACGCTCTCAGACCATCGACCTGGGCGACACGTCGTGGGTCAAGAACTTCAAGGCCAGCGCCAAGCTCGGCGTCAACCACATCCGCACCGGCCCCGACCACATCCTGTTCGTGCTGGTGCTGCTCCTCCCCTCGGTGCTCGTGTTCGGCGCCACCGGTTGGCGCCCCACCCGATCCTTCGGCGCCTCGCTGTGGCGGGTGCTGAAGGTGGTGAGCATGTTCACCGTGGCCCACTCGATCACCTTCACCCTGGCCGGGCTGAACATCCTGCCGCTCCCCCCGCCCCGGGTGGTCGAGTCGATCATCGCCATATCGATCGCGGCGGCAGCGCTGCACAACATCCGCCCTCTGGCTCCGAACAAGGAGTGGCTGATCGCCTTCGCCTTCGGGCTGTTCCACGGGATGGGGTTCGCCTCCCTGGTGGGGACACTCGACGTGCCCCGCTCCACCCAGCTCGTGTCGCTTCTGGCCCGCAACGTCGGTATCGAGATCGGACAGGCGGTGGTGGTGCTGCTGTTCTTCCCCGGCCTCTTCCTCCTGCGCCGGACCCGGGAGTTCCGGCCGTTCTTCGTGGTCATGTCGATCCTGTTCGCCGTGGCTTCGGTGGGCTGGATGATCGAGCGGGTCTTCGAGACCGAGCTCGGGGTGTCGACCTTCATCGAGCCCGCGGTGCACGTGCCCGAGATCTTCGTCTACGCCGCTCTGTTCACGGCCGCGGCCGCCGCCGTCCACTGGTTCGAGCAGCGCTCGGGCCGGCTGGCGGCCATCGACGGTGAACCACTGGACGACATCGCTCAGGAGCAGGCGGCGGTGGTGACCACCGCCTGAGCCGGGCGCATCGAGGGGCCGCTCCGGGAACGACCCGGAGCGGCCGATGAGACACAGGTGAGGATGCAGACGAGATGACGAGCGTGGTGGAACCGGGAGCCACCGTGCACCTTCGGCCGGGGCGGCCGCTGACGGCCATGCAGCGTTCGCTGTGGGTATCGCAGCGGCGCCACCCGGCCGCGCCGGTGCAGAACATGGCCCTCCTGACCCATATCGACGGGCCGGTGGACGCCGGCCGCCTGGCCACCGCCTTCGCGGCGGTGGTGGCGGCTTCCGATGCGCTGCGCACCCGCATCAGCGACGACGGCGGAGCGGCCCTGGTCCGCCTCGACGCCGAGCCCCAGGAGCCCGAGATCGTCGACCTGCCCCGGCCGGCGGCCCGGTCCTGGGCCGCGGCCCGGGTGGCGACCCCCATCGACATGACGGTGCGGGGGTACGACTCGGCCGTCCTACGCCACCCCGACGGCACGGTGAGCTGGTACCTGGCCCTGCACCACTCGATCACCGACGCCACCTCCTCGGCCCTGGTGTTCGCCGCCACCGCCGCCGCCTATCACGGCACCCCACCGTCGCTCGGCGCCTACTACCGCTGGGCCCGGGCCCAGGACGGCAGCAGCCCCTCGGGCGACGAGCGGGCCGACGCACGACGGGAACGGGCCCTGGCCCACTGGCGGGCCCGCCCGGCCGCGCCCGGCGTGGCCCGCCTGTACCGTCCCGTACGGGAGCCGGTTCCGGCCGCCGCCCGCCTCCCGATCGACCTCGCCGCCGACGGTCTCGACGAAGCCGTGGCCGCCCGTCTGGCCGACGATCTGCGCCTGCTCAGCCCCGATCTGAGCTGGACGGCGCTGTTGATGACGGTGGCCACCGTCCATCTGCACCAGGTGGCGGGGGTCGACGCCTTCTCCGTCGGCCTGCCCGTCCACAACCGGGCCGACGCCGCCAGCCAGGCGCTGGTGGGGCCGATGATGGAGGTGTTCCCGGTCGACGTCTCGGTGGAGCGGGGCGACACCTTCCGCCGCCTGCACAAGCGCGTGAGCCGGGCCATCATGGCCACCCTGGCCCAGGCCGTGCCGGGCACGGCGCCGGTGGGCGACTACGCCGCAGTGGTGAACGTGATCCCCCGGGGAGCAGTGGGCCCGTTCGGGCCGTTCGCCACCACCACCGACTGGGTCCATTCGGGCGCCATCGACGCCTCCCACCTGCTGCGGGTCCAGCTCACCGGCTACCAGGACGGCAGCCGGCTGGCCCTCGACGTCAACCGGGGCGGGGCCGACGACGGCCACCTGGCCCGGGCCCCCGGCCACGTCCGCACCCTGCTGTCGGCCATGGCGCTCGACCCCGACCAGCCGGTGGCCGTCCCGCTCCTCGACCGGGCGGAGCTGGCCCTGGTCGAACCCTGGGAATCCGGAACTCTGACCGCCGGTACCGCCGACGACGACCCCACGTCAGAGTTCCCGGGGGGTGGGCTGGTGCCGTGGCTGCGGTCGGCGCTGGCCGAGCGGCCCACGGTCGCCCTCCGCCAGGGCGACCGGACCTGGACCGGGGCCGAACTGTGGCGCGAGGTGAGCGCCCTGGCCGGCTGGCTGCAGTCCCAGGGCGTCGGCACCGGCCAGCGGGTGGGCATCGAGCTGCCCCGCAGCGCCGAGGCCGTGGTGGCCATCCTGGCCACGCTGGCGGCCGGCGGCTCGTTCGTCCCCCTCGACCCCCGCCAACCCGAGCAGCGGCTGCGCTCGTTGGCGGACCGGGCCGGTTGCCGTCTTGTGCTCACCTCGCTCCCCGACCCGGCTGGCCGGGCGGCGCCGGCCGAGCCCACCCCGGCCACCCCGGAGCCCGCCCCGGACGACGAGGCCTACCTGCTGTTCACGTCGGGCTCCACCGGTGAGCCCAAGGGCGTGCCGATCACCCATCGGGGGATCGCCCGCTACCTCCGCTTCGCCGCCGACAGCTACCTGAGCCACCACCCGGCCGGGCCCGGCGGCACCCGGGACCTGGTGGTCCCCCTGTTCAGCGCCCTCACGTTCGACCTGACGATGACCAGCCTGTTCCTCCCCCTGCTGGAAGGCGGCGAGCTGGTGGTGATCGAGCCCGACGGGCTGGCCGGTCTGTCGGCGGTGGCGGCCGAGCGCCGCCTCACCTGGGCCAAGGCCACGCCGTCTCACCTCGACGTCCTCGCCCGCCTGCTGTCGGACGAGCACCGGTTGGCCACCCTGGTGGTGGGGGGCGAGGCGTTCGGCGCCGGGCTGGCCCGCCGGCTCCTGGCCCTACGGTCGCGGCACCAGGCCGACCTGGCCATCTTCAACGAGTACGGCCCCACCGAAGCCGTCGTGGGGTGCATGATCCACCAGGTCGAGCCGGCCCGCCTGGCCGACCATCAGGAGGTGCCGATCGGGCGGCCCGCTCCCGGCGTGACGCTGCGCATCGTCGGCCCCGATCTCCAGCGCCTCCCCCTGGGGGCGGCCGGAGAGCTCCTGATCGCGTCGCCCGGCCTCACCGCCGGCTACCTCGGTACCGAGGCGGGAACGGCCGGGGGATCCAGCCCGTTCGTGGAGCTCGACGGGCGACGCTTCTACCGGTCCGGCGACCTGGTCCGCCTGGCCGACCCGGAGACCGCCATCTACCTGGGCCGGATCGACGAACAGGTGAAGGTGGGCGGGATCCGCTTGGAGCCCACCGAGGTGGAGGACGCCCTGGTGGCCCACCCCGCCATCGCCGCCGCTGCCGTACGGCTGTGGAGCCCCCGGCCGGCCCAGCCCGACCGGCGCTGCACCCGCTGCGGGCTGCCGTCCACCGTGCCCGGCGCCGACATCGACGACACCGGCATCTGCCGCTCCTGCCACGACTACGACCGGGTGGCCCCCCAGGCCGCCGTCTGGTTCCGGACCGAAGACGACCTGCGGGCCCGCCAACGGGCCGCTCGGGCCCGGCGGACCGGCCGCTACGACTGCCTCCATCTGCTGAGCGGAGGCAAGGATTCCACCTACGCCCTGTACAAGCTGGTGGAGCTGGGCTTCGAACCCTACGCCCTCACCCTCGACAACGGCTTCATCTCCGAAGGGGCCAAGGAGAACATCCGGCGCTCGGTGGCCGACCTCGGCATCGACCACGAGTTCGCCACGCCCGAGGTCATGAACGAGATCTTCCGCGACAGCCTGGAGCGCCACTCCAACGTCTGCCACGGCTGCTACAAGACGATCTACACCCTGGCCACCAATCGGGCCGTGGAGCTCGGCATCCCGATGATCGTCACCGGCCTGTCCCGGGGCCAGCTGTTCGAGACGCGCCTGATACCGGCCCAGTTCCGGGCCGAACGGTTCGACCCCGACGCCATCGACCGGGCCGTGCTCGAGGCCCGCAAGACCTATCACCGGATCGACGACGGCCCCAACCGCCTCCTCGACACCTCGCTGTTTGCCACCGACGACGTGTTCGAGCAGGTGGAGTACGTCGACTTCTACCGTTACGTGGACGTGGAGCTGGCCGACATGCTGGCCTTCCTCGACTCCCAGGCCCCCTGGGTGCGGCCCCGTGACACCGGCCGGTCCACCAACTGCCTCATCAACGCGGCCGGCATCCACACCCACGTGCAGGAACAGGGGTACCACAACTACGCCATCCCCTACGCCTGGGACGTGCGCCTCGGCCACAAGACCCGCCAGGAGGCCATCGACGAGCTCGACGATCAGCTCGACCTGGCCGAGGTGGGCCGCATGCTCGACACGGTGGGCTACACCCCCAACCCCCGCAAGGTGTTGACGGCATGGCTGGAGCCGGCCGGAACCGACGCCGTGCCCTCCCCCACCGAGCTGCGGACGTTCCTGGCCGACGTCCTGCCGGCCCACGCCGTCCCCGCCGCCTTCGTGACCGTCGACGCCCTCCCGCTCACGGCCAACGGCAAGCTCGACACCGCCGCGCTGCCCCCGCCCCAGCGGACCCACCGCTCGGCCTCCGGCCTCACCATCGCCGCCGAGACCGAGACCGAGGCGTCGGTGATCTCGGTGTGGGAGCGGGTGCTGCGGCTGGAGCCGATCTCGGTCGACGACGACTTCTTCGCCCTGGGCGGCGACTCGCTGGCCGCCCTGGAGATGATCGTGGCCGTTGGCGAGGCCACCGGGGTGGCGGTGGGCGACGAAGCCGCCTTCCTCCACACCACTCCCCGCACCCTGGCCGCCGCCGTGGACCTGGCCCGCCGATCGGGATCCGGGTCGGCCCCCGCCGCCGGGTTCGACGGGCCCGTTCCCCTGGGGCCGTGGACGAGCGACAACCCGCCACCGCTGAGCGCCGGCGAGCTTGCCATCCTGTTCGAGCAGAGCCGGCGGCCGGAGTCGGTCATGTACAACGTAGGCCGCCTGTACCGGGTGGCCGGCCCGGTGGACGGCGAGGCACTGGGCGACGCAGCCCGGGCCGCGGCCGCCCATCACGTGCCCCTGACCTGGACGTTCGGGCCCACCCGGCGCCAGCTGGCGGTCGAGGAGGCGGTAGCGGTGGACGTCCGCTCCGCCCCCGTGGCCGACGCTGCCCTCGACGGGGCGCTGGCCGGCCCCCATCGGGCTCCCTTCGACCTCGCCGCCGGGCCCCTGCTGCGGGTGGTGGTCCAGCCGGTGAGCGACGGCACCACGGCCGTGCTGCTGGTGTGCCACCACGTCAGCGGCGACGCCGACAGCTTCGATCGGCTGTGGCGCCAGATCGACGACCATCTGGCCGGACGGCCCGCCGCTCCGCCCGCCGTCGACCTGGCGAGCTTCGCCGGCTGGCAGGCGGGACGGCTCACCGACGCCGACGGGGCCCACTGGCGCACGCCGGCCTGCGACGACAGCGGGGCGCCCGCCCGGTGGGCCCTGCACCCCCCGGCCCGGCCGGAGGCCGACGGGTTCGTGACCCGGCCGGCCACCGTCACCCCGGCCGAGTTGCGGGCCCGGCGGGGCGCCACCGGCTTCGCCCTGGTGCTGGCGGCGGTAGCCGCCACCCTGCGCCGCTACCACGACGGCGACCGGATCGCGCTGGGCATGCTGGCCTCCACCCGCAACCACCCGGCGGCCGAGCCGCTCGTCGGCTACTTCCTCAACACCCTGCCCGTGGACCTGGCGGTCGATCCCGACCAGCCGCTGGCCGAGCTCACCGCCCGGGCCGGAGCGGCTGCCGCCCGCAACCTGGCGGCCCGGGCCTACCCCTACGCCCGCATCGTGGAGGACCGGCGGCGCGCCGGACTGGAGGCCGGTCCGTCCGGCCTCGAGGTGCTCGTGGCCTACGACGAGCTGCCCGTCGCCCACCTCGCCGGGCTGCCGGTGGAGCAGCGGGTGCTGACCAACGGCACGGCCGTCACCGACGCCACGTTCTTCGTGGAGGTGCGGGGCGACCGGGCCGGCGGGAGCCGCATCGACCTCAGCCTGGAGCACCGCGGCACCCGCATCGGGGCGGCCCAGGCCCGGGCCCTGCTCGACCATCTCGACGCCGCGCTCACCGCTGTGGTCCGCTCACCGGGGTCGCTGGCCGGCGAGGTTGGCCCCGATGCCCCCTCGGTGGCGGCCGGGCCGCCGCTGGACGACCTGGCCGACGCCGCCTCCCAGCGGGGGCTGCTCCCGCTGATCATGGCCCACACCGGCCAGCAACCGGACGCACCGGCGGTGCGTTGCGGCGGGCGAAGGCTCAGCTGGCGGCAGCTCGGCGCCGCCTCGGCCGCCGTCGCCCGCCGCCTGGGCGAGGTCGGGGTGGCTCCCGGCGACCGGGTGCTGGTGGCCCTCCCCCGGTCGGTGGAGTGGCTGGCCGCCGTGCTCGGGGTGTGGCGGTCGGGCGCCGCCTACGTACCGATCGACCCCACCTACCCGGCGGACCGCATCGGTCTGATCGCCGGGCGGGCCGACGCCGCCGCCGCCCTCGTCGGTCCCGATGCCGGCGAGCTCCTGGCCGGGGCACCGGGCCGGATCGTGATCGGGCCCGACGAGCCCGCCCTGGATCGTGCCCCGGACACCGGGCCCATCCCCGACGCCGACCCGGCTGCAGACGCCTACGTGATCTTCACCTCGGGGTCCACCGGCGTGCCCCGGGGCGTGGCCGTGACCCACGGCCAGCTCGCGGCCTCCACCCTGGCCCGCCGCGGGGTGTACCCGGAGGCCCCGGAACGGTTCCTGGTGGTGTCGAGCCCGGCGTTCGACTCCAGCGTGGCCGGGTTGTTCTGGACGCTGGCCGAAGGGGGCACGGTGGTGCTGCCCACCGATCGCCAGGCCCATGACCCCGACGAGCTGCTCGCCCTGCTCAGCGGGGAGGCCGTCACCCACACCCTGCTGGTGCCGACCCTGTACCAGGCCATGCTGGAGCGGGGGCGGTCGGCCGGCCAGTGGCCCCGGCGGGTGATCGTGGCCGGTGAGGGCTGCCCGGCGGCGCTGGTGGCCCGCCACCACGAGCTCCGGCCGGCGTCGGCGCTCACCAACGAGTACGGCCCCACCGAGGCCACCGTGTGGGCCACCGCCCACCACTGCACGGCGGGCGCCGACCCCGTGCCGATCGGGACCGCCATCCCCGGCGCCTGGGTGGCCGTGGTCGACGACGCCGACCGGCCCGTGCCCCGCAACGTGGAGGGTCAGCTCGTCATCGGGGGCGCCGGCGTGACCGCCGGCTACCCGGGCGAGCCCGACGCCACCGCCGAGCGGTTCGCCACCCTGGCCGGATCGCCGGGCGGCCGGTTCTTCCGCACCGGCGACCGGGCGGTGATGGTCGACGACGGCCACCTGCTGTTCCTGGGCCGGCTCGACCACCAGCTCAACGTGGGCGGGGTCCGGGCCGAGCCCGAGGATCTGGAACGGGTGCTGCTGAGCGAGCCCACGGTCGGAGCGGCGGTGGTGGTGGCGGCCGATCTGCGCTCCCTGGCCGAGCTGCTCGACGGGGCGGAGCCGGCCGAGCTGGCGGCGGCCATGTCGCGGGCGGCCGACGCCGCCGATCCCCGGGCCGAGCTGGAGCGCCTCCTGCGCCAGCGGGGCGGCCAGACGGCCACCCGCCTGGTGGCCCACGTGGAGCCGGCCCCCGGCGCGGCCGGCGTCGACCTGCCGGCCCTGCGGGCCCGGGCCGCCGCCCAACTGCCGCCGCTGCTCCGTCCCGTCCTCTACGGGGTGCACGACGCGCTGCCCCGCACGCCCCACGGGAAGCTGGACCGATCGGCCGCCGGAGCGCTGCCCCTGGCGGCGGCTTCGCCGGAGCCGACCGCCGGAGCGGGCGCCGCCACTGCGGCGGCGGAACCGGAGCTGCCGGGAGCCGAGCTGGTCGGCGACCTGCGGTCCCTGTTCGCCCGGATCCTGCGGGTGGGGGCGGCCGAGGCCACGCCCGATGCCTCGTTCTTCGACCTGGGTGGCCACTCCCTGCTGGCCATGGAGCTCCTGTTGGAGGTGGAGCGCCGCCACGGGGTGGAGGTCACCGTCTCCACCCTGCACGATCGGCCCACGCCCCGGGCCCTGGCCGCGTTCCTGGCCGGCCGGCGGCCGGGCACCGCGGTCCCGGGCGACGGTATCGACGGCGACCGCCAGTTCCGGTATCTCGTTCCCATCCAGCCCGGCGGATCGAAACCGCCGATCTTCGCCGTGCACGTGCTGGGGTCGAACTGCAGCTACCACCGGCCCCTGGCCACCCAGCTGGGACCTGACCAGCCCATGTGGGGTCTCGGGCTGCCCGACCTCGACGCCGGCAAGCTGGCCGGCACCGATGTGGTGGAGGTGGCCGACATCGCCGTCCGCTACGCCGACGAGCTGGAGCGGTGCGTCCCCGACGGCCCGGTGGCGCTCACCGCCGTGTCCTTGGGCGGCGTCGTGGCCTGGGAGCTGGCCCGGGTGTTGGGCCAGCGGGGCCGCACGGTGGCTCTGCTCGCCCTGTTCGACGCCACCGGACCAGCGGCGACGGCCCTCAACCTGACGCCGGCGGAGCGGGCGGCGGTCCACCTGCACGAGCTGCGGGCCGACCCCGCCCGCTACGCCCGGCAGCGCCTCGACAACGTGTGGGCCCGGGGCGAACGCCACCTGGAACGGGCCCGGGTGGCGGTGCGGGGCCGCCTCGGCCGGCCACTCCCCGCCGATCTGAAGATCCGGCGCTTCGTGGAGGCCAACTGGCGGTCGCAGAACAGCTACCACTATGAGCCCCACGGCGGGCCGCTGGTGGTGTTCAAGGCCGGCGACGACCCGTTCACGATCGGTCTGGCCGCCGGTGGGATGGGCTGGGCCCCGGTGGCCGCCGGGCCGTTCCAGGTCGACATCGTGCCCGGCGGGCACCTGTCGATGCTGGCCGAGCCCCACGTGCCCACCCTGGCCCGCCGGCTGGAGGCCCACCTGGCCGCCGCCGTCGCCACCGGCACCCTGGCCCCGCCCACCTCCCCCGCCACCTCCCCGTCGCCGCTCCCGCCCCCGACGAACCGTGAGACGGAATCCGCGGCCCCCACCGGAACTGCGTCACCTTCTCCCCGAGATCCGGAGGATTCGCGACCCGGTTCGCTTGATGGACGCGATTGTCGCGCCACCGGTTCCGGGGATCTGGTCCCGGCCGAGGCACTGGAGACGGCCCTCGTGGCCGCGCTGGACGACGGCCGGTTCGGGATCGAGGTGGCCCGCTGGCTCGATCGCCGGGCCGAGCTCGGCCCCGACGCCGGCGCCCTGATCGACCGGGCCGACGCCGCCGCCCGGGCGCTGGCCGCCCGCTCGGCCGCCCGGGCCGCCGGCGCCGCCGAGCGGCTGGCGGCCGCCGGGATCGAGGGCCGGCCCGAGCCCACCCCCGAACGGATGGCGGCGGTTCACGCTGCGGTTCGCCTCGCCGGCGCCGGTGCCGACGTCGTCGAGCGGGCCGTTCGGGCCCTGGCGGCCGACGGCTACCGCCCCTTCGGCCGCCACGGCGCCGATGGCGACGCCACCACCGACTGGGCCCGGCTGGTGGCCGACGCCCCGGCCTGCACCCTGATCCGGACCGATGGCGACACCACCCGGCTCGAGCTGGTGTGGCGGGCCGGGCACCGGCCGGCGGCCCGTGCCCTCGACGACCACGGGGCTGATCTCGGCGTCTTCCTCGGCACCCCGGCCGGGCTGATCGGCGACATCCTGGCCGTGGCCGAGCCCACCGCCGACGACCTGGTGCTCGACATCGGCTGCGGCGACGGCCGGGTTCTGGTGGAGGCCGCCCGCCGGTTCGGTTGCCGGGCCCGCGGTATCGAGATCGACCCCCGGTTGGCGTCGGCCGCCCGGGCCCGGGTAGCTGAGGCCGGTCTGGCCGACCGGATCGAGATCGTGGAAGCCGATGCCGCCGCCACCGACCCGACCGGCCTCGTCGGCACCGGAGCCGACGCCGCCACCCTCGTGTTCCTGTTCCTACCCCCGGCGGCCGCCGCCTCCCTCCTGCCACCGGTGCTGGCCGCTCTCCCGCCCGGTGGCCGGGTCCTGGCCCACGAGCAGCTGGCGGCCAGCTGGCCGCTGCCGCCGGCCCGCTCCCGCCTGGTGGTGGGCGACGGCCCCGACGCCGGGGTCACGGTGGCTCACCTCTTCGCTCCCTGACCTAGGATCGCCTCATCATGGCTGAGCTCATCGATGGACCGGCCCCCCAGGAACGCCAGGCCGCCGGCGACGGTGCCCTGATCAACATCTTCGCCTCGGCCGAGGGCCTGGCCGACCCCACCCCCTTCTACCGCCAACTGCGGGACGAGTCGCCGGTCCACCTGTCGGGGTTCGGCGGCGTGGTGCTGTCACGCTACGACGACTGCCGGGCCCTGCTTCGGGACAACCGCTTCGGCAACGGCACCGCCGGCCCCACCGGCGCCTTCGGCGGCAGCCCCGAGATCGTCGCCTTCCGCCAGGAGATGCTGGCCCGCCGGGGCGACCGGCCCCTGTCGATGCTCGGTCTCGACCCGCCCGACCACACCCGCCAGCGGGCCCTGGTCAGCCGGGCGTTCACCCCCCGCCGCATCGAAGCCCTACGCACCCGCATCGCCGCGCTGGCCGACGAGTGCCTCGACCGCCTGGCCGAGGCCGGCACGGCCGACGCCCTCACCGTCCTGGCCGAGCCGTTCCCGGTCTCGGTGATCAGCGAGATGCTGGGGGTGCCGGCGTCGGACTGGCCCGAGATCCGCTCGCTGGTCACCGACCTGGCCCAGTCGCTGGAGCCGTCGGCCAACATCGAGGAGCTGAAGCGGGCCGAGGCGGCCAACAACGTCCTGTGGGGCTACTTCACCGACCTGGTGGCCGTGCGGCGCCGTACCCCGGCCGACGACCTGCTGACCGGCCTCATCCAGGCCAGCGACGGCGACGACCAGTTGAGCGAGGGCGAGATCCTGGCCGTGGCCCTCCTGCTGTTCGGAGCGGGGGCCGAGACCACCACCAACCTCATCGGCAACGCCTTCAACGCCCTGTTCAACCACCCCGACCAGATGGAGCGCCTCTGGGCCGACCCCTCGCTGGCGCCCAGCGCGGTGGAGGAGGTGCTCCGGTTCGACAGCCCCGTCCAGCTCGACGGCCGGGCCTGCACCGAGGCGGCCGAGGCGGCCGGCGTCCGCTTCGAGCCCGGCGACCGGGTGCTGACCCTGCTGGGGGCGGCCAACCGGGACGCGTCGAAGTTCGACGATCCCGACCGGTTCGACGTCGGCCGCTTCGCCGGCGACAACCGGGGCGAGCAGATCCTGAGCTTCGCCAGCGGCATCCACCATTGTCTGGGGGCCAACCTGGCCCGGGCCGAGGGCCAAGAGGTGATGGCCGGCCTGATCCGCCGCTTCCGCCGGATCGAGCCCGCCGGCGAACGTCCCTACCGCCGCCGCCTCGTGCTGCGGGGCCTGGCCGCCTGCCCGGTCACCGTCACCCCCCGCTGACCCACCCTCGCCTCGTTCTGATGCCCCGGACCGTCACCCATGACGCCCCCCGGCAACAGATCACACCCTCCCGGTTCTGATGCCCCGGACCGTCACCCGTGACGCCCCCCGGCAACAGATCGGGGGGTTCAGGCGCAGCCGGTGGCGCGGACCACGGACCGGCCGTCGGCCGTGGCCGTGGTGGCCGAGCGGTCGGCGGCGGCCTCGGCGGCCCAGCTCTGTGCGGCGGTCTGCATCTGGGCCAGATCGTCGGGCGTGTCGGCGGCCAGGTCGACGGCGACGCAGCTGCGGCTGCCGTCGCGCCAGGTGACGTACCGGTCCCCGCCCCAGCCGTCGCCGGCGGTGGAGCCGAGCCACTGGTCCACCAGCAGCTCACCCAGGCGTCCGTCGTCCACCGCCGTGCCACCGGCGGGAGGGCGGGGCACCGTGACCACAGGGTCGGTGGCCCGGCTGAGACCCGGGTGCAGGATCTCCTCGCTGGTGGCGGGCGGGGACGTGAGGGCGGCGTCGGCCGCCGCCTCCCCACCCGACGCCGTCAGCTGCTTCATGTAGGCCAGCCCGTCGGTGTAGGGCGACAGCTGGAGCTGCTGGAGGATCGGGGGCAGGGTGAAATAGCGGAGCAGGTCGTCGGGTGACAGGGCCGACATGCTCTCGGCCTCCAGCTGGGACCGGGAGGCGGCGTCGAGGCCGTCCTGCCACCGCTGGTCCACCCGGCGGGCGTTGCCCTCCACCACCGCCGTGAACCCGTACTCGGCATCACCGTCGGCGAAGTCCTCCCGGTCGAGGTCGAACCACTGGTCATCGAGGGCGTGGGTCAGCTCGTGCACCAACGTCTGGCGCATGTAGAGGTTGAGGTTGCCCAGGGTGCCGTCGGCGCTGGCCCGCACGACCAGGCGGCCCGTCTCGGGGTCGTAGAAGCCGACCACCCCGATCTCCAGAGCGTCGCGGTAGGCGTCGGCCAGCGAGGTGCCCGGGTCGAGCAGGCCGAGCGCGGTGAGGAGCACACCCTCGTCGTCGAGCTCGGCCCGGTAGGTCTCGAAATCGGCCAGCAGCGCCTGATCGAACTCGCTGTCGGCCAGCACCTCGACCGGCGGGAACTCCTTGAACTGGCGTTGGCGGGCCTGCTGCACATAGGCGGCGGCGTCGCAGATCGTCGGTTCCACCCCCGACGGGCAGGCGATGGGCTGGACCCCGGCGGGGTCGATCGTGCTCGACGGGGCGGCCCCGGCCGTGGTGGGGGTGGTGGACGGCAGCGTGCTGGTGGCCGTGGTGCCGCTGTCCCCGGCGGTGGTGGGCGTGGCGGCGGCCGCGGTGGTGGAGGTGGTGGCCCCGGCGGCCACGTCGTCGCCGGGGACGCGGTCCTGCCACAGCATCAGGCCGGCGAGCACGATCACAGCCCCCAACACAGCCGCCACGACCAGGGTGAACGCCTCAGGGAACCGGGGCGACGCCGGGCCAGGAGCGGGCGCGGGCGGATCTCCGGGGCCGATCCCCGGCCGGGGATCGGCGGGGGACGGAGGGGTCTGTACGGTGGGCCACGTCATTGGTCTTTGCTCAACGTTAGAACCTCTTCTGGTCCTTCGGGGGGCGGGACCACGAGGTAGGTTGGTCCGGGGCCCAGGTCTTCGGGCGATGGAGGCTATTCGATGACAAGCAACAACCTCGGGGAGTTGGGAGAGCGCCTGCACCAGCTGGCGCAGGTCCCGACCCTGCTCGTTGCCTGTGACTACGACGGCACGCTCGCCCCGCTGGTCGACAATCCCATGGACGCAGTGCCCAACCGCAATGCGGTGGCGGCCATGCGATCCCTGGCCGAGCAGGCCAACACCCACGTGGCCGTGGTGTCGGGCCGGTCCCTGCGGGATCTGGCCAGCCTGTCCCGCCTGCCCGAGGAGATCCGCCTGATCGGCAGCCACGGCAGCGAGTTCGACCTGGGGTTCGCCGCCCGCCTCAGCCCCGATGTGGCGGAACGGCGGGCCCGGCTGATCGATGCCGTGCGGGCGCTGGGCCAGAAGTACTCGGCCCGGGTGGAAGAGAAGCCGGCCGGCGTCACGTTCCACTTCCGGGGGATGTCGGCCGAGGAGCGCCAGGCGGCGCGGGACGAGCTCGTGCGGGGCCCGGCCAGCTTCGAGGGCGTCTACCCCCGCAATGGTCACGACATCGTGGAGATGGCGGTGATCAAGACGAACAAGGGCGAAGCCCTCGACACCGTCCGCAGCCAGGTGGGGGCGTCGGCCCTCATCTTCTTCGGCGACGATCAGACCGACGAGGACGGCTTCCGCACCCTGACCGGGCCCGACGTGGGCGTGAAGGTGGGCGACGGGCCCACCGCCGCCTCCTACCGGGTGGCCGACACCGACATGGTGGCCCAGCTGCTGGCGCTGCTGGCCGAGTTCCGCAGCCGCTGGTTGCGGGGAGCCGGCCTCGTTCCGATCGAAGACCACGCCCTGCTGTCCGACCTGCGCACGGCCGCCATCGTCACCCCCTCGGCCCGGGTCACGTGGATGTGCGCGCCCCGGATCGACTCGGCCTCGGTGTTCGCCGAGCTGCTGGGCGGCCCGGCCGCCGGGTACTTCTCGGTGGCCGACGCCGACGGCCAGGCCCCCGTAGGCCAGCGCTACCGGCACCACAGCCTCGTGCTGCAGACCCAGTTCCCCAGCTTCACCGTCACCGACTACCTCGACGCCTCCAGTGGCCGCACCCGGCGGCTCGCGGGCCGGTCGGATCTGGTGCGCCTGATCTCGGGCGCCGGCGGGCGGGCGGTGGTGGAGTTCGCCCCTCGCCTGGACTTCGGCCGGGCCCCCACCCGCCTCGAAGCCCGACCCGACGGGATCGTGGTGCTGGGCACGTCGGACCTGATGGTGCTGCGCTCCCCCGGTGTCACGTGGGACATCGTGGCCGACGGGATGCACGAGACGGCCCGGGCCATCGTCGAGGTGGGGGCCGAGCCGGTGACGCTTGAGTTCCGGGTCGGCACGGCCACCGTGCGGCCCGACCCCCGCACCGACGACGACCGGGTGCTGGACACCGAGCGGTTCTGGACCAACTGGGTGTCGAAGCTCACGCTGCCCCGCCTGGAGCGGGAGGCGGTGGCCACCAGCGCCCTGGTGCTGAAAGCGCTGTGCCACGGGCCGACGGGAGCGATCGTGGCCTCGGCCACCACCAGCCTGCCCGAGCATCTGGGCGGGATCCGCAACTGGGACCGGCGGTACTGCTGGTTGCGGGATGCGGCCATGACGGCGGCCGCTCTGGTGCGCCTGGGGTCCCGGGCCGAGGCCATGGCCTTCCTCGACTGGGTGCTCAAGATCCTGGAGAACCGCAACGACCCGGAGCGCCTGGCCCCCCTGTACAACGTGGCCGGCCATCATCTGCCGCCGGAGGCCGACATCAACGGCCTGCCGGGCTACGCCGCCAGCCGCCCGGTGCGGGTGGGCAACGCCGCCGACAGCCAGATCCAGCTCGACATGTTCGGCCCGGTGGTGGAGCTGGTGCACCTCCTGTCGCAGAAGGGCGAGGCCCTGTCGAGCGAGCACTGGCGGCTGGTGGAGGCGATGGTGCTGGCCGTGTCGCGCCGCTGGCACGAGCCCGACCACGGCATCTGGCAGGTCCGCAAGCCGCCCCGCCACCACGTGCACTCCAAGGTCATGTGCTGGGTCACGGTGGACCGGGCCATCGCCATCGCCGAGCAGTTCCTCGACCGGGAGCCGTCGGCCTGGGTGGAGCTACGCGACCAGATCGCCGACGACGTGCTGACCAAGGGATGGAAGCCGTCGCTCGGGGCCTTCAGCGCCGCCTACGACGGCGAGGACCTCGACGCCGCCGTGCTGTCGGTGGGATTGTCGGGCCTGCTGGGCCCCACCGACGAACGGTTCATCTCCACCGTGGCCATCATCGAACGGGACCTGCGCAACGGGCCCACCGTCTACCGCTACCAGGGCGACGACGGCCTCCCGGGCCGCGAGGGCGGGTTCAACCTCATGACGTCGTGGCTGATCGACGCCATGGCCCTCACCGGTCGCCGGGAGGAGGCCGAGGCCCTGTTCAAGGAGCTGTGCGAGCTGGCCGGCGCCGTGGGCATGATGGCCGAGCAGTTCGACCCCGACAGCGGCCAGGCCCTGGGCAACGTCCCCCGGTCCTACGCCCACCTCGGCGTCGTCAACAACGCCGTCAACCTGTCGAGCTGAGCAAGGGCCCGGAACAGCCCGAACCGGGGCGCTCGGGCCTGTGGGGCGCTCAGCTGGCGGTGGTCTGGTGGTGTTCGAGCTCGTGCACGGCCTGCTCCCACTCCTCCAGCAGTCGGGTGGTACGGGCCTGGGCCTTGTCGTGGGCGTCGATGAGATCGTTCATGAGGGCCTTGTCGGCGTAGACCTCGGGGTCGGCCAGGCGCTGCTCCAGCGCCTTGAGCTCCTCCTCGGCCTGGGTGGCCTGGCGCTCCAGGCGGTCCACCCGCTTGCGGGCCTCCCGGGTGTTGCGGCTCTTGCTGTTCCTGGCCTCGGCCTCCTCCCGGCGCTGGGCCTTGCGCACACCGCCCACGGGGCGGGCGGGGGCCTTGCCGGCGGCAGGGCGGGTGGAGGACTGGTTGCGGGCGGCCGGCGCGGCCGGGGGCCGGCCCGACGGTGACGCCGACCCGGGTGTGGCGGCGGTGGGGCTGAGCACGGCCTCGTCGCCCCCGAGATGCTGCACCACCCGCCCGTTGCGCACCTCCACCAGCTGCTCGGCCGTGTTGCGGATGAGGTAGCGGTCGTGGCTGACCAGAAGCACCGTGCCGGGGTAGGCCCGCAGGGCGTCCTCCAGCAGATCGCAGCTGGGCAGGTCGAGATGGTTGGTCGGCTCGTCCAGCACCAGCAGGTTCACCGGGTTGCACATGACCTCGGCCAGTGCCAGCCGGGTGCGCTCCCCACCCGACAGGTCGCCCACCTTGCGATCCACGGCGTCGCCGGAGAAACCGAACGAGCCGAGCACGGTGCGCAGGTTGCGGTTCTTGGGCTGCTCCCCCACCCCCCAGCGGAACTCCTGCTCCACCGTCTTGGACATGTCGAGGGCGTCGACCTGGTGCTGGGCGAAGTAGGCGACGTCCACGTTCGCCCCGAGCACGGCACGGCCCGACAGCGGGGCCAACTGCCCCATGATCGTCTTCAACAGGGTGGACTTCCCGGCCCCGTTCGGCCCGATCAGGGCCAGCTTCTGACCCCGCTCCACCACCAGGTTGACCCCGGCCAGCACCAGGTCCTTCCCGGCCGGACCGTCGTCGTAGCCGATATCGGCGTTCTCGATCTCCACCACCACCCGGGCCGAGCGGGGCGGGTCGGGGAAGGCGAAGCGGAGCTTGAGGTCGGCCATCTTGGGCACCTCGATCTGCTCCAGCCGGGACAGGGCCTTGATCCGGCTCTGGACCTGGCGGGCCTTGGTGGCCTTGTAGCGGAACCGGTCGATGAACTGCTCGACCCGGGCCACCTCCTTGGCCTGGCGGGCGGCGGTGGCCTCCAGGATGGCCAGCCGCTCCTCCCGGGCCACGAGGAACTCGGCGAAGCCGCCCACGTACTCCTGGGCCGTGCCGAAGGCGATCTCCAGGCATCGCTCGGCCACGGCGTCGATGAAGTCCCGGTCGTGGGAGACGAACAGCAGCGCGCCGGACCAGCTCTGCAGCTGCTGCTCCAGCCAGGCCACGGAGTCGACGTCGAGATGGTTGGTGGGCTCGTCCAGCACCAGCAGATCGGGCTGCTGCACCATGAGCCGGGCCAGCATGGCCCGCATCTGCCACCCGCCCGACATCTCCTTGAGCGGACG
This sequence comes from Acidimicrobiales bacterium, assembly GCA_041394285.1. GTDB lineage: Bacteria > Actinomycetota > Acidimicrobiia > Acidimicrobiales > SZUA-35 > CADEDH01. The sequence goes on from JAWKIL010000006.1 coordinate 351,116, forward strand.
GTCCATGTCGTCGGTGGTGAACCCGAGGCCGCCCAGGACCCGGCGGGCCTCGGCCTCCAGCTGGTAGCCGCCCATGGCCTCGAACCGGCTCTGGGCCACGCCGTAGGCCTCCAGCAGCTGGTCGAGCTCGTCGCCCTGGGCGTCGGCCACCGCCTCCTCCAAGCGGCGCAGCTCGGCCTCCAGGCCGAGGACGTCGCCCGAGCCCCGCAGCACCTCTTCCAGCACCGTCCCGGGCCAGGCCTCCATCAGCTCCTGGGGCAGGTAGCCGATGCGGTAGTCGTTGGGGTGCGACACGTCGCCGGCGTCGGGTTCCTGGAGGCCGACGATGATCTCGCAGATCGTGGTCTTGCCCACCCCGTTGCCCCCGATGAGGGCGACCCGCCGCCCCGGCGACAGGCGGATCGTGACGTCACGGAACAGGACCCGGGCCCCATGCGATTTCGTCAGACCGGAGACGGTGAGCACCCGTCAACGCTATCGGCGTAACCAGCGGGCCAGGACGGGCAGTGGAGGCGATCGGTGCCGGCCCGGCTGGCGGCCCGTGCCGCCCGGCGCCTCCGCCGGTTGGTCGAGCCGGGCCCCGGGGCGGTCGAGCACGAGCGACACCCGCCCCACCACGGCCCCCGGAGCCAACGGACCCCACTGGCGGCTGTCGGTGCCGGCATCGGGGTTGTCGCTGGTCAGCACCCAACTCCGTTCGGGGGTGATGGCCGCCACCCGCTTGACCACCATCAGGTCGGGATCGTCGGGATGACGGGCCACGGCCAGCTCGCCCGGCACCGGCGGCCACGCCGGGTCGACCAGCACGAACTCACCGTGGTGGAGGGTGGGCTCCATCGAAGGTCCGACCACCCGGAACCGGCGGCGGCGCCCCAGGGCCCACCAGCCGACCTGGCGCAGGGCGCCCAGGGTCGGCTGGCTGACGATCACGGCCGGATCACGGGTTGGCCAGCACCCATTCGACGTCGCGCTTCTTGGTGGCCCAGAAGATGTCGTGGATGGCGTGGATCTGGTCGAGCAGCTCGGTGGCCGTCTCCACGCTCAGCTGCTGCTTGGACGCCGAAGCGGCCTTGAGCGCCTTCCAGAAGATGGTGTGCAGCTCGGGGTAGGCCTCGAGGTGGTCGGGCTTGAAGTAGTCGCCCCACAGCACCGACAACTCGTGCTTGACGATCTCGGCCTGCTGCTCCTTGATGGAGACGTAGCGGGCGAAGGTGTTGTGGGCGTCGGCGGCCGAATCGTCGAGATCGAGGAGCTTTCGGGTCATCGACAGCACCGCCTCGGCGGCGATCCGGGCGCTGGCCGGGTCGTAGACGCCGCACGGGCCGTCACAGTGGGCGGAGGCCGTAGGGGCCGGGAACACATGGTCGAGACAGGCGAGCAAACGAGCCCTGATCGCCATTGAAACCTCCTGGGATGGAACGGAACGAGGCCCAAGGGTACTGTCGCCCATCAGCGCAGCCCGGTATCGGGCCGCTGGGTGGTGCCCAAGTTCACACCGGCGGGCACCCTCAGAGCTTCTGCAGGGCGATGACGGCCAGCACGATCACCAGGGCCACCGCCACCGCGATGACGGCCACCAGCACCCCGCGGCCGAACGCCCCGGCTGCACCCCGGCTGGCGGGCGGCGACGGTTGGGGAGGAAGGCCCGGCCGGTTACCGCTGACCGGGCCGGGGTAGGTCCGGCCCCCCGGGGCGCCGCCGGCGGCACCGGGCTGGCCGGCCGTCGGCTGGTAGACGGCGGTGCGACCCAACTGGGGATCGGGGGCCGGCTGCATGATCGAGGTGCGCTGGAGGTCGGCGGCCCCGCCCTGGCCGGGCGGCAGCAGCGTGGTGCGCTGGTTCGACGGGTCCGGCATCGGGCTCCGGGGCGGGCTCGGCGGCGGAACTGGCGGGGCCCCGTAGGGCGAGGCCGGCAGGCCACCCGACGGCGGGCCGTTCACCGCCGGCGCCTGGCCGGGCGGGGCCCCGTAGGGCGCAGCCGGCAGGCCACCCGACGGCGGGCCGTTGACCGCCGGCGGGGGTGCCCCGGCACCGGGCGGCGGGGCCAGGCCGGCCACATCGGCCGGTCGGGCTTTGGGCGGCGTGGCCGGCTTGGCCGGGCGGGGCGGCTCGGCCGACGGGGCCAGCGTGGTGCGGTTGGGATCGAAGCTGCCGGGCGGCGCCAGGCCGGGCGGCGGGGCGTCGGCCCGCACCGCGGGCACGCTCAGCGGTGGGAGCACCCCTGGGGGGTCGGCCAGCGGCGGAGCGGGGCGGGCCGCAGGGGCGGCGGCCGGCGGCGGATCGGCCGGGGAACGAGGGGGCGCCGGGGCCGCCGGGCGGGCGATCGGCAACGGCTCAGGCGACAGGGGCGCCGGGCTGGCCGGGCGGGCGATCGGCAACGGCTCGGCCCACAACGGAGCCGGGGCTGGGGCCGGGGCCGACGACGGGCGGGCGATCGGCAACGGCTCGGCCGGCAGCGGCACGGGCTGCGACACCGGAGCGGGGGCCGCAACCGGGGCCATCACCGCCTGCACCTCGTCCTTGGCGAACACCAGATCCGAGGTGATCGTGGTGGACATCAGAGCCGTCACCCCGCCGGCGGCCAGCGCCGCTCCCAGGGCGATGGCGTGCTTGGGGTGAGCGTCGACCGCCACCGGACGCCCGAGGTCGGACGAGACCATCTGGGCCACCAGCGGGATCCGGCTCGACCCGCCCACCAACAGCACCCGCGACACGTCCTCGGCCGACAACGACGCCGACCGCAGAGCCCGCCGCATCGCCTCCAGGCTGTCGCTGAGCGCCGGCCGGATCAGGTTCTCGAACTCCTGGCGGGTGATGCGCACCTCGGTGTGCAGCCCCGGCAGCGCCACGGCGATCGATGCGTCGGTATCGGACGAGAGCGCCTCCTTGGCCGCCACGCAATCCTGGCGTAGGCGGGTGACGGCCAGCAGGGCCGTCGGGTCCTCGGGATCGAGCCGGGACAGGGCGTCGCCCAGGCTGGCGGTCACATGGGCGAACACCGCAGCGTCGAAGTCGATCCCGCCCAGTCGCTCGATGCCCTCCGGCCGGCCGAGGATGGCGAAGCCGTTCACCGTGCGGCGCAGCACGGCGGCGTCGAACGTGCCACCGCCGAGGTCGTAGACGGCCACCACCTCGCCCGGCTCCACCCGCTCCTGGGCGGCATACGACATGGCCGCCGCTTCCGGCTCGGTGAGGAACCCGACGGTGGCGGGGTCGAGACCGGCCAGGCGGACCATCTGGTCCAGCAGCTCGCGCTTGTAGTTGCCCCAGTTGGCCGGGTGTGTGACCACGATGCGAGCGGGCGGTTCGCCCTCCTGCTCGGTCATGTGGTTCACCACGGCCCGCAGCATCCGGGCCATCAGCGCCTCGGCCGAATAGGGGGAGCCGGCCACGATGATGGGGATGGTGTCGCCGAAGCGGCGCTTGTACTCCCGGGCCACCCGGTCGGGCTCGCTCAGCGCCCGCCGTTCGGCCGCCTCGCCCGTGAGGACCGTGCCGTCGGCCCGGAGCAGAACGATCGATGGCACCGCGGCGCTCCGGCTGCCGAGGGCGACCATCGTGGTCTCGGCCCCCCGGTGCACGGCGGCCGCCGTGTAGGTGGTACCGAGGTCGACCCCCGCCTGGTAGCTCGCCATCGATGTGCCCTCCTCCCGCTAGCCGAGCGCGACCGGCCAGAACATCCTAGTGGCCGGGACCGGTGGGCCTGGCCGCAATAGGCGGGCGAGGGCCGATCTCAGTAGCCGGCGTCGACGTCGATCACGCCCTCCAGCGGCCGCCCGGCCACGAACGCCGCAACGTTCCGTTCTATGTGGGCGGCCAGGAGGGGCACGCCCATCTCCGGCGTGTTGCCCACGTGGGGTGTGATCAGGATCCGGGGACTCGTCCACAAGGGATGACCGTCGGGCAGGGGCTCGGGTTCGGTGACGTCGAGGCAGGCGCCGGCGATGCGGCCGCCATCGACCGCTTCCAGCAGCGCCTCGTTGTCCACGTGCCCGCCCCGGGCCACGTTGATCAGCCAGGTGTGGGGGGCCATGGCCGCCAGCTCCTCCCGCCCGATCACGCCCCGGGTCTGCGGGGTGAGGGCCAGGGCCAGCACCACCAGGTCGGCGTCGCCCAGCACCGAGCACCGGTCGGCCAGGCCCACCGTGCGGTCGGCGCCCGGCATCGCCTCGTCGGCCTGGCGGCGGATCACGGTGGTGTGCACGCCGAACGGGCGCAACAGGGCCAGGAGCTCGGTGGTGATGCCGCCGGCGCCGAAGATCACCACCCGCCCGTCGAACAGGTTGCGGCCCTCGGGGGCGGCCCAAGTTGTGGTGCGTGCGTAGGTGAGCAGGCCCCGCATGCCGGCCAGCCCCATGGCCAGCACGTGCTCGGCCACCGGCCGGGCGTAGACGGCCCGGGCACAGGTCCAGGTGCGGTCGTGGTCCAGGTAGGCGACGTAGGGCTCGACCCCGGCGAAGGGCAGGCCCACCCACCGCACGCTCGTCGCCCGGGCCAGCACCGACGGCAGCTCGTGGGGCACGGCGGGATCGGCCCACACCAGGGCGTCGGCCTCCTCCACCGGGGCCAGCCGGCCCCCGCCGGCCACCACCGACCGCTCCAGCGACTCGTACCGCCCGCTCTTGGGCTCGACGGCGATGCCCGGGGCGGTCATCGGCCCGGGTCGAGAGTGTCGAGCGCCTGGGTCAGATCGGCCACCAGGTCGGCCTCGTCCTCGATGCCCACCGACAGCCGCACCAGGTCGTCGGGCACCTCCAGGGGGGAGCCGGCGGCCGAGGCGTGGGTCATCGCCCCCGGGTGCTCGATCAGCGATTCCACCGCACCCAACGACTCGGCCAGGGTGAACAGCCGGGTGGACTCGATCACCCTGGTGGCGGCATCGCGGCTGCCCATGCGGAAGCTCACCATGCCCCCGAAGCCCGACATCTGGCGCCGGGCGGCGTCGTGGCCGGGGTGGCCGGGCAGGCCGGGGTACAGCACCTGGCGGACCGCCGGATGGCCGGTGAGGAGGGCCACGACGGCCTCGGCGTTGGCGTTGTGGCGCTCCATCCGCAGCGGCAGGGTCTTGACCCCCCGCATGGTCAGGTAGCAGTCCCACGGGGCGGGGACGGCCCCCACCGCGTTCTGTATGAACGCCAGGTGGTCGTGGACCTCGCTGTCGTTGGTGGCCACGAAGCCGCCGACCACGTCCGAATGCCCGCCCAGGTACTTGGTGGTGGAGTGGACCACGATGTCGGCGCCATGGGCCAGGGGCCGCTGCAGGTAGGGGGTGGCGAAGGTGTTGTCGACCACCAGGCGGGCCCCCTTGCGGGCCGCCACCGAGGCCACGGCGGCGATGTCGACCACGGTCAGCAGCGGATTGGTGGGGGTCTCCACCCACACCATGCGGGTGGCGGCCGGCCAATCGTCGCCGATGCCGGCCGGAGCCGACAGGTCATGGGCCGACCAGGTGATCCCGGTGCGGGCGAACACCCGGCTGATCAGGCGGAACGTGCCCCCGTAGGCGTCGTTGCCGAGCACCACGTGGTCGCCGGGCTCCAGCAGGCGCAGCACGGCGTCCTCGGCGGCCAGACCGCTGGCGAAGGCCACCCCGAACGATGCCTCCTCCAGCGAGGCCAGCACCCGCTGCAGGGCGGTGCGGGTGGGGTTGCCGGTGCGGCCGTACTCGTAGCCGCTGTGCTTGCCCACTGCCTCCTGGGCGAAGGTGGAGGTCTGGAACACCGGCACGGTGACGGCGCCGGTGACGGTCTCCGGGTCCTGGCCCACGTGGATCGCCCGGGTGGCGAACCCCCAGGACGTCTCACCGGTGTCGGTCATGATGCTGCTCCTCGGGGATCGGGGGACGGCGGGTTGGCGGCCCCCGTCGGGGATTTGCGGGACAGGAAGGCCAGGAGGTCGGCCCGAGCCACCACGGTGCAGGGCCGGCCGCCGTCGAGCACGAGGAGGGCGGGGGCCGAGTCGAGCAGCTCGACGGCGAGGGCCACCGGCTGGCCGATGCCGACCGTCGGGAGCTTGGGGCTCATCACCTCGGCCACCGACCGGTCGAGCACGGTGGGATCCCGGAACGCCGCCTCCATGATCCGAAGCTCGTCGATCGATCCCATCACCTCGGCCGTGGCCAGCGGCATCTCGCCCTTGGCCACCGGGAGCTGGGACACGTCGTGGTCGTGCATGAGATCCACGACGTCGCGCACCACGTCGGTGGGCTGGACGTAGAGGAGATGGGGGACGTCGCCCTCCTTGGTGGCCACCACGTCGGCCACCACTGGGCCCTCGACCGTGAGGAAGCCGTAGCCGGCCATCCACTCGTCGTTGAAGACACGGGACAGGTAGCCCCGGCCCGAGTCGGGCACGAGCACCACCACGAGGTCGGACGGGGTGAGCTCCTCGGCCAGACGCAGGGCGGCGGCCACCGCCGTGCCCCCCGATCCCCCGATGAGGATGCCCTCCTTCTGCGTGATCAGGCGGGCGGTGAGGAACGAGTCACGGTCCGACACGGCGATGACCCGGTCGATCACCGACCGGTCGTAGTTGTCGGGCCAGAAGTCCTCGCCCACCCCCTCCACCAGGTAGGGGCGCCCCGATCCGCCGGAGTACACCGAGCCCTCGGGGTCGGCGGCCACGATCTGGACCGCCGGGTTCCGCGATTTGAGGTAGCGGCCCACGCCCGAGAGCGTGCCGCCGGTGCCGGCGCCGGCCACGAAATGGGTGACGGCGCCGTCGGTCTGGCGCCAGACCTCGGGGCCGGTGGTGGCCACGTGAGCCTCGGCGTTGGCCGGGTTGGCGTACTGGTTGGGCCGGAACGAATCCGGGATCTCCCGGGTGAGGCGGGCCGCGGTGGCGTAGTAGGACCGGGGATCGTCGGGCGCCACCGCCCCGGGGCACACGATCACCTCGGCCCCGTAGGCCCGCAGCAGGTGAACCTTCTCGGGCGCCACCTTGTCGGTGAGCACGAACACGCAGCGGTAGCCCCGCTGGGCGGCCACGATGGCCAGCCCCACGCCGGTGTTGCCCGACGTCGGCTCGATGATGGTGGACCCCGGCTTGAGCAGACCGTCGCGCTCGGCGGCCAGGATCATGCCCAGGGCCGGCCGATCCTTGGCGCTGCCCCCCGGGTTCGTCGTCTCCAGCTTTAGCACCACCGGGCAGCCGCTCGACGGCGTTACCTGCCGGAGGCGGACCATCGGCGTGTTGCCGATAAGGTCGAGCACCGATTCAGCTATCTCCATCATCGCTCCATCGGGTCACGGCTCGCCCCCTCGTTCGTGCTTGTCTACCCGGCGAACGGCCCGGCGCCTCCGATCAGCGGGCAGCAGGATCGATCATGAGGCTGGGCACAGCGGCCGGCGGCGGCGCCGGGGACGGTTCCACGGCACCCAGCGGCTCAACCCCCAGCTCCACGCTGTCGGCGATCCGGTGGGAGCCGTCGGGCTCGGGCTTCAGCCACAGCATCACCGACCGGCGCTCGGGCTTGCGCACGCCGAGCACGGCCCCGGTCGCGTCCACCAGCTGCCGGGGCGGGTGGTCGACGGTGACCGTGAGGGTGACGGTGGGGGTGGTGCCCACGACCCGAACCATTCGCAGCTGAGGATCGCGTCCCATGACCCGCAGGCCGGCATCGGCCAGATGGGCGTGGTGATCGGTGGCCTTGCGGTGCAAGGGGGTACCGGGCACGAACACCCGGTCCAGGTCGCCGCCGGCCGGGTCGGTCTGAAGCGCCTGCTCGGCGGCCAGCAGCTCGGTCACCACCCCGGTCCACTGCGGGTCCTCGGCCGTGGCCGGGCCCCGCACCACCCGCAGGGCGGCCTGCACCGGGTGCACGGCGACGAACCGCAGGGCCCGATCACCCATCACGGGCGGCCGGAGCAGCCACATACCGGCCAGCGCCTCCACGGTGGCCGTCACCACCAGCACCACGGCCAGGCGGCGCACCACGGTGAGATCGGCCGCCAACAGGCCCAGACCGGCCACGGAGGTGACGGCCAGCGCAGCCAGGGCCGGCCAGCCCTCGGCGCGCAGGGCGTCGTCGAGCAACTCATCGGTTGCCGCTGTGTGGGGCCCCCGGGCGAGGCGGTGCAGCACGCCGAGCTCGAACAGCAAGGTGGCCAGCGCCCCCAGCAGCACGGCCAGCTGCACTTCGCCGCCCGTGGGACGGGTGGCCAGTATCTGGTAGAAGCCGGCGGTCGCGGCCGAGCCCAGCAGGTGGAGCCCGCCGCTGGCGGCCGCCAGCCGGGTGTCCCGCACCAGGGCGAAAGCGGCGGCGGAGCTGGCCAGGGCCAGGAAGATGATCAGCGCCCAGGTGGACGAGGCGTCACGCCCGGCCGCGGTGCGGGCGTCCACCGGAGCGCCGCTCAGGGTGACGGCCACGGTGCCACCCATCTGGCGGACGTCGCCCACCAGCTGACGGGCCGCTGGGCTGCGGGAGCTGGTGGTGGGAACGACGAGCGCCAGCGTGGGGGCCTCGTCGCCCCGGTCCACCCCGGCGGCAGCCAACGGCACGGTGGGGACATCGACACGGGCGCCGGCGACGTAGCGGCTGGTGGCGGTCTCCACCCGGGCTACGCCGGGGACGAGCGAGATCCGCTCCAGCCAGGCTGTCTTCGCCAGCTGGTCGACGCCGGGGCCGAACCGGGCCACGATGGCGGCCGTCGGATCGCCCGACGTGGTCAGCACGGTGGGATCGAGCTCGGTGCCGGTGGCCCGCTCGTCGAACAGGGCGTCGGCCGAGGTGGAGCGGAACGAGAACACGGCCAGTATGGCCAGCACGACCCCGGCCGCCATCAGCACCGCCACCGGGAGCTGGCGCCCGTCGGGGCCGGGCAGGGCCGGCCCCACCGGGGTGAGCCACAACGGCCGGGGCGGTTGGTGGTCGGGCTGCTCCACCGGCCCGGTGGCCTCGGTGCCGTCTACCGTGAGCACATCGCCGGGGTCGGATTCGTCGCTCGACGCCGGGGCGACGCCGGGGTGGCCGAGCAGGGCCAGGACGGGTGGGGTCACCGCCAGCAGCACCACCGCCGCCACGCCCGCCCCCACCAGCACCAGCGTTGCCATGGACCGGGCCGGGCTCACCAGCTCGGTGAGGAGCGCCGCAGCGGCCAACGCGGCCAGGCTCAGGCCCACCTCGGGCCCGACGGCCCGCCAGACGGCCTGGACCATGGCCGGATGATCGTCCCCCTCGGGGGTGGTGAACCAGCCGACGAGCCGGAACAGCAGGTAGGACGCCATGAGCAGGGCGGCCAGCACACCGGGAAGGGGGGTGGTGGCCACCGAGCCGTCGAACGGACCGGCCACGCCGGCCGACAGGGCGCCGCCCAGCAGGGCCGTGGCGCCGATGCCGGCGACCGCCAGCACCGCTTCGTTGCGGCCCCGCAGCCACGCCATCAGCCCCCCGACCAGGGCCATGGCCAGCACGGCGGCCACGATGGCCCCGGTGCGGGCCCGGCTGGCCGCGGCGTCGTCGGCCAAGGCCCGGCCGGCCAGGGTGAGCGGGGCGGCGGCCGATTGGGCCGCCACCGCCCGGCGCACCTCGTCGATGCCCTCGCCGGGCGCGCCCGGCTCCAGCCCGACCAGTACCTGGGGTGGCTGGACGGTGGCATCGCCCGCCACCCAGGAGACCCCGGGCGCCCCGCTGAGCGCCGCCACCAGCGCCTCGACGACGGGAGCGGGATCGACGCCGGCGCCCACCATGACCAGCAGGTCGGGCGCAGCCAGGTCGGCGCCGGCCACCTCGCCGGGGGCGACGGCCCCGGTCGGCCCGGCCGACGTGGCCGTGCCCGGCTGGGCCGGCGCCGGGGCCACCGTGGTGCCCGGATCGGGAGGAACGACCGTGGTGCCCGGATCGGGAGGGACCACCGTGGTAGCGGCAGGGTCCGCCGGGACGGAGGCGGGGGGCTGGGTGCCGTCCTGGGCTGCCGCCGCTCGTGACCCGACCAGGGCCGGGAGCAGGGCGAAGGCGATCACCGAGACCAGGCCCGCCGCCAGCGCAACGGCCCGCGCCGCCCGCCGTCGCCCGCATCCGGTCATCGATCGCCAGAGTACCTGCAACAGCACCTGTCCTCGTTGTTCGTCACCCGTGAACCGGTCGACAGCTTACCCCTGCCGAGGCGCGGGGGAACGGCGCCGGCCGCTTTGAGGCGGCCGACCGCCGGGCTCTACGGTGACCCCATGACGATCGATCCCCGAACCCCCGTGGTGGTTGGCGTGGCCCAGGCCAAGCAGCGGCCCGACGACCCGGCCCAGGCCCTGGAACCGGTGGCCCTCATGGAGCAGGTGGTGCGGGAGGCGGCGGCCGACGCCGGCGCTCCCGGCCTGCTGGCCAAGCTCGACTACATCGGTGTGGTGTCGGGGGCGTGGCGCTACTCGGACCCGGCCCGGCTGATCGCCGAGCGGGTGGGGGCGCCCTCGGCCCGCACGGCGCTGTCGGCGGCGGGGGGCAACACCCCCCAGTCGTACGTGAACTCGCTGGCCGCCCGGATCGCCGCCGGCGAGCTCGACTGCGCCGTGGTGGTGGGGGCCGAGACGATCTGGAGCCGTCGCCGTCAGCGCCGGGCCGGGATCGAGGTCAAGGTCACGACGCAGGCCGGGGTGGAGCCCGACGAGCACTTCGGCCACGACGTCGACATGTCGACCAAGTTCGAGGAGTCCCGGGGCATGGAAGCCCCGGTGAACTTCTACCCCGTGTTCGAGTCGGCCATCCGGGCCGCCCGGGGCGAGACGATCGAGCAGCACCGCGACCGGGTGTCGGCCCTGTGGGCCCGGTTCAACCAGGTGGCGGTGGACAACCCGTACGCCTGGTTCCAGACCCCGATGTCGGCGGCCGACATCCGTGAGCCGAGCCCGTCCAACCGGATGGTGGGCTTCCCCTACACCAAGGCCATGAACTCGAACTGGGACCTCGATCAGGGGGCGGCCGTGATCGTGTGCTCGGCGGCGGCGGCCGAGGCGGCCGGCGTGCCCCGGGACCGCTGGGTCTTCCCCTGGGCCGGCACCGACGCCCACGACACCTACTTCGTGTCCCACCGGCGGGACCTCCACTCCTCCCCCGCCATCACCGAGGCCGGGCGCCGCGTCTACGAGCTGGCCGGCGTCGGCCCCGACGACCTGGCCCACGTGGACCTCTACTCCTGCTTCCCCTCGGCGGTGCAGGTGGCGGCCGAGTCACTCGGGCTGAGCCTCGATCGCCAGCTCACCGAGACCGGCGGGCTCACCTTCGCCGGCGGCCCGCTCAACAACTACGTAACCCATTCGATCGCCACCATGATCAGCCGGCTCCGGGCCGATGCCGGCACCGTGGGCCTGGTCAGCGCGAACGGCGGCTTCCTGACCAAGCACGCCATCGGGATCTACTCCACCGAGCCCCCCGCCACCCCCTACCGCACCGAGGACGCGCAGGCGGCGGTGGACCAGGTGCCGGCGCACGCCGTGGACGAGGGATACCAGGGGCCGGTCACCATCGAGGCCTACACCGTCATGCACGGCCACGACGGGACCCCCGAGGTGGGCCTGTGCGCCCTGACCACGCCGGCCGGGGCCCGCACCTGGGGGCGGGTGACCGACCTCGGGACGGCCGCCGCCATGACCCGGGAAGAGGCGATCGGCCGATCGGGGCAGCTGGAGGCCGACGGCACGGTGATGGTGGCCTGACGGCGGCCCCGTACCCTGGACCGATGACCAGCGCCGAGGTGTCCTCCCCGCACCCGAGACGCCCGACCACCGGCCTCGTGGTGGTAGCCAACCGGCTGCCGTTCCGCCGGGTCGAGCCCGACGAGGGCGACGGATCGGGCTGGACCACCAGTCCCGGAGGGCTCGTGTCGGCCCTGGCCCCGGCCCTGGCCGGGGCCGAGCAGATGGTATGGGTGGGCTGGGCCGGCGACGTGGGCGACTCCGCTCTCCCCCCGGCCACGGTCGACGGCATGCGCCTGGCCCCGGTGGCCCTCACCGCCGAGGACAAGCAGCTGTTCTACGACGGGATGTCGAACGGCACCCTGTGGCCCCTCTACCACGACAAGGTGGAGCCGGCCGAGTTCCACCGCAGCTGGTACGACCGCTACCTGCGGGTCAACCAGCGTTTCGCCGACGCCGCTGCCGACGCCGCCCCGCCCGGGTCCCGGGTGTGGGTGCACGACTATCAGCTGCAGCTCGTGCCGGCGATGCTGCGCCGGCTCCGGCCCGACCTGCAGATCGGCTTCTTCCTCCACATTCCGTTCCCGCCCGAGGAACTGTTCCTCCAACTTCCGTGGCGGGAGGCGCTGGCCCGAGGGGTGCTGGGCAGCGACCTGGTGGGGTTCCAGACGCCCGACGGAGCCGACAACTTCGCCCGGCTGGCCGTCGACCTCCACCTCGCCACCCGCGACCGCCGCTCGGTGCTGAACTACGAAGGCCGCCAGGTGCGGGTGCGGTGGTTCCCCATCGGGATCGACGACGACCGCTACGACCGCGCCGCCCGCGACCCGGCCATCCTGGCCGCCTCCCGGGACCTGCGGGCCAGCCTGGGCGATCCCCGGGTGATCCTCCTGGGGGTGGACCGGCTCGACTACACCAAGGGCATCGACGTGCGGCTACGGGCCTTCAAGGAGCTGCTGGCCGACGGCCGGATCGACCCGGCCGAAGTCACCATGGTCCAGGTGGCCGAACCCAGCCGGGACGAGGTGAACGCCTACATCTCGCTGCGGGCCCGGGTGGAGCAGCTGGTGGGCGAGATCAACGGCGACTACGGCCGGGTGGGGTTCCCGGTGCTCCACTACATCCACCAGTCGCAGTCGTTCGACGACATCATCGCCCTGTACCGGGCGGCCGACGTCATGGTCGTCACACCGTTCCGAGACGGCATGAACCTCGTGTCGAAGGAGTACGTGGCCACCCGCTTCGACCACACCGGCGTGCTGGTGCTGTCGGAGTTCGCCGGGGCCGCCCACCAGCTGCGCCACGCCCTGCTGGTCAACCCGTACGACATCGCAGCCGTGAAGAACACGATCCTCAGCGCCATCGCCATGGGCGAAGACGAGGCCCGTATGCGGATGCGGGAGCTGCGCCGTGCCGTCAAGCGCAACAACGCCACCGCCTGGGCCCAGGCCTTCCTCGGCGCCCTGACCCCGCCCGAGCCCTCCTAGCTACAGCTGGGGCCGGCGCAGCCCGTCGAGGACGGTGAAGAAGCGGGGGAAGGTCTTGGCCACGCATCCCGGGTTCTCCACCTCGATACCGGGGTGGACGAGCCCGAGGAGGGCGAAGCTCATCGCCATCCGGTGGTCGTCGTAGGTGGCGACCCGGCCCGGCCGGGGCACGCCGGGCTCCACCACGAAGCCGTCGTCGAGGCGGCGGGCCCCGATCCCGAGGCGCTGCAGCTCGGTCACCACCGCCCTCACGCGGTCGGTCTCCTTGTGCTGGATGAACCCGATGCCCCGCACCCGGGTGGGGCCGGAGGCGAACGTGGCCGCCACGGCCAGGGTCTGGGCCGTGTCGGAGATATCGGCCATGTCCACGTCGATGCCGTGGAGCTCGCCCGTGCCCTCCACCTCGGTGTAGTCGTCGGCCACGGTCACCCGGGCCCCCATCCGGGCCAGCAGGTCCACGAAACGGAGATCGCCCTGCACCGTGTGGCGCCCCAGGCCCGGTACCCGTACCCGGCCACCGGTCACGGCGGCCGCCGCGAAGAAGTAGGAGGCGGCCGAGGCGTCGGGCTCGATGGCGAGCGTGCGGGCCCGGTAGCGCTGGGGGGAGACGGAGAACCACCGGTACCCGTCGCGGTCGACGGAGACACCGAAATCGGCCATGGTCGACAGGGTCAGCTCCACGTACGGCGTCGACACCAGCGTGTCGGTGATCTCGATGCGGACCGACCCGGGCACAGCATCACGGGCGGCCCCCTGGGCCGCTGGATCAGGGGCGGCCCCCTGGGCTGCTGGATCAGGGGCGGCCCCCTGGGCCGCTGGATCAGGGGCGGCCCCCCGGGCCGCTGTGGCGTAGGGGGCGGCCAGGAGCAGGCCGGACAGGAACTGGCTCGACACCGAACCCGACAGGGCGACGGTGCCGGTGCGGAGCCGGCCGCCGGCCACCTCCAGCGGCAGGCTGTCGCCGGCGATGCCGACGCCCAGCTGGCGTAGAGCGTCGGCCAGAGGGCCGACGGGGCGGCCGCGGAGCTGTGGGTGCCCGTCGAGCCGGTAGGGCCCGGGGCCCACCCCGAGGAGGGCCAGCACGAAGCGGCTGGCCGTACCCGACTGGGCCACGTCGAGGGTGGCCGGCCCGGGCGGGAGCCGGCCGCCGCAGCCGTCGACGGTGATCGTCTCGGCCTCCGCGTCGGCCGTCACCCCGATCCCCAACGCCGCCAGGGCACCGGCCATGGCCCTGGTGTCGTCGGCGAACAGGGCCCCGTCGAGGCGGGACCGCCCGTCGGCCAGGGCGGCGCACACCAGGGCCCGGTTGGTGTGGCTCTTGGACCCGGGCACCACCACCGTGGCATCGGGCCGGGCGGCCAATGGCTCGATCGTGACCGATGCGCTGCTCATCTGCCCCACGCTAGAGGTGGGCGGCCAGGACGTCGCGGGCCCGGGCGGCATCGGCCGACCGCACGATCAGTCGGAACCTGCCCTCTCCCGACCGGCCCGACTCGAGGGCCGCCGGGGCGGTCTCGTCCACCTGGACCACCCGGATGCCGGCGTCGGCCAGCCGGGCCGCGGCGGCCAGGGCATCGGCCCGGCTGCCCCCGGCGTCGAGCGACTCGAACGAGACCGGACCCAAGGCCTCAGCCGGAGGAGACGTCGGACTCCGACAGGGCCGGTTCCAGCGCCTCGTGGGACCCGTCGTACGGGGCCGCAGAGAAGGTGACCGGCTGCTCCAGATCGTCGTCCGAGCCATCCACCTCCCCGGCCGAGTTGAGGATCGAGGGGGGCACCAGCGTGGCCTGGCGGCCGTTGGCGAGGTCCGCCGAGGGGGGAACCGGGGGTGCCGGAGGCGCGGGCGGAGCCGGCGGCTCGATGGCCACCGGGCGCACGGCTCCCTGGTCCGACGATTCGTCGATCCCGGCCGCGATCACCTCGAGGGCGGAGACGGCGTTGTCATCGGCCGCCCGGTTGAACCGGTCCTGCTCGAGCTGCACCCGGATGTCATGGATGGCGAGCCGGGCCTCGCGCAGCGACCGGTCCCGCTCGGCCAGCTCCATCGTGGTGTGCCGCAGCTCCGAGCTGAGCTTGTCGAGCTCCTCGATGGCCCGGTCGCGCTCCTCCCGGGTGGCTTCCAGGGAGTGCGGGGTGTTGATGGCCAGCTCACGACGGAGGCGGCGGTTGGTCTCCCGGTCGTCGGCCCGCTCCTGGCGCAGCTCGGCCAGCTCGGCCTCGTAGCGGTCGATCGCCACCTGATGACGGGCCCGCATCCGCCTGCCCGCCAGCGGAAGCAGGAGCGCGAAGAGGAGCAGCCCCACAGCCAGCCCGATGACGAAGGCGATCACGGATTCCAGGACCAACAGGTTTCACCTCCCGCGCTACACACGAATGTAGCTGGTCGGCGTTGTGTGGTGTAGCAACTTCGCCCCATTCGTTGCCTCGCCCGGTCAGATGTCCACGTATGACAACGCTTCTGTAACCATATCGCTACCCCAGACGCGCTGGAGCCCGCCTACTCAGCGCGGTAAGCGGGATCCAACCCCGAACACTGGAAGCTTCCCGCCTGCGGTCGAGACGGAACGTCGGCTGGTTCGGCCCTCCGGTTCTGCGGTCCGGTGGTATGGGAGATAGCAAACATCCGGCGACATGCGATGTCAAGGAAAACTACCCAGTCTGAACTACCTACCCTGGTCACAGCGGTGGGGTTGCCGCCGGGGGCACGAGATCAGGACCGGATGGCCAGACCCGACGCCGGGTCGAAGAAGTGGAAGCGGGCGGTGTCGACCACCAGACCCACCGTGTCGCCGATCCGAGCCTGGGACCGGGGGCTGACCCGGGCCACGTAGTTGAAGTGGCCCTCTTCGTTGGGGGCGGCGGTGATGGCGTCGTCGCCCTCGAACTCGGCCTCCATGATCGAGTAGGGCTCCACGTCGATCGGGAAATGAAGAATGATCTCCGAACCCAGCGACTCCATGAGGGAGGTGCGCACCACCAGGATCCGGTCCTCCGGGGCGCCGGACTGCACCGCAGCGTCCTCCAGGTCCTCGGGCCGCAGGCCCACCACCACCCGCTGACCGAAGTAGGACGCCAGGGCGGGCCGCTCGGCCAGCACGGAGCGGTCGACGGCCAGCGTGTGGCTGCCGAACGTGACGGTGGGGGCGTCGGGCGTCCCGTCCATGGTGGCGTTCATCAGGTTCATCGACGGCGAGCCGATGAAGCCGGCCACGAACACGTTGTCGGGCGAGTCGTACAGGTTCTGGGGCGTGTCGACCTGCTGGAGGTAGCCCCGCTTCAGCACCGCCACCCGGTCGCCCATCGTCATGGCCTCCACCTGATCGTGGGTGACGTAGACGGTGGTGACCCCCAGATCGCGCTGGAGGGTGGCGATCTCGGCCCGCATCTGGACCCGGAGCTTGGCGTCCAGGTTCGACAGCGGCTCGTCCATCAGGAAGGCCTTGGGTTGGCGGACGATGGCCCGCCCCATGGCCACCCGCTGACGCTGCCCGCCCGACAGCTGCCCCGGTTTGCGGTCGAGCTGCTCGGCCAGGTCGAGGGTGGCGGCGGCCTTGCGGACCCGCTCGTTGATCTCGTCCTTGGGCACCTTGGCCAGTTTGAGCGCGAAGCCGATGTTCTCGGCCACGGTCATGTGGGGATAGAGCGCGTAGTTCTGGAAGACCATGGCGATGTCACGGTCCTTGGGGTGAACGTCGTTCACCAGCCGGTCGCCGATACGCAGCTCGCCGCTGCTGATGTCCTCCAGCCCGGCCACCATGCGCAGGGCGGTGGACTTGCCGCAGCCCGAGGGGCCGACGAGCACCAGGAACTCGCCATCGGCTATCTCGAGGTTCAGGTCGACGATGGCGTGGTAGCCGTTCGGATAGACCTTGTTGACCTGGTCGAGTACGACCTCTGCCATGTGCCCGTGCTCCGTTCCCGCCCCCGATCGCGTGGAGCGATCCCCCGAGGCGATGTCAAGTGACCTGCGAGGATAGCAGGCCGTTAACAGGCGATTCCCCGGAGCCGACCTGACGGAACCCGGTAACCAGCGGGTTCTCGGCTGCGCTCAGTCCTTGGTGGCCACCGCGTTCGGCGTGACGTTCATCTTCGGCTCGTACTCGGCCGCCTCCACCGCCCGGGCGTCGCCGCCCAGGGCAGACCGCAGCTGGGCCCGGCAGGCGTCGCAAGGACCGTAGAAGCGGGCGTCGACCGCCTCGTGGCAACGGGGGCACTCGAAGTGCAACGGCGTCGACAGATCGTCCACGGCGCCGATGCTAGCTGTGCTCTTCGGGGGCTGCGCCCCCGCCGGCCGGCTCCGCCGTCCTCCCCCATCACCCCCGGGGGCCCCAACCCCGGGGCGGCCGGCTCCGCCGTCCTCCCCCATCACCCCCGGGGCCCCAACCCCAGGGCGGCCGGGTCAGCGGCCGGCGGTTCGCTTCATCCAGTCCTCGATGAGCCAGCCGGCGATCGACATGCCACCCCGGGGCACCGGGGGCAGATCGTCGGGGCTGTACCAGCCGGCGTCGACGATCTCGGACTCCTGAGGTACGAGCTCGCCTCCGGCGTAGCGGGCCTGGAAACCGATCATCAGCGAATGGGGGAAGGGCCAGGGCTGGGAGCCGAAGTAGCGGATGTCGGTCACCTCGATGCCCACTTCCTCCTTCACCTCCCGCACCACGCACTGCTCCAACGACTCGCCGGGCTCCACGAACCCGGCCAGCGCGCTGTAGAAGCGGCCAGGGAACTGGGCGCCCCACGCCAGCAGCGCCCTGCCGTCGTCCCGCTCCACCAGGGTGATGATGGCCGGCGTGAGCCGGGGGTAGGCCATGAGGCCGCACTTCGGGCACACCCGGGCCCGGTCGGCGGCGTGGGCGTCGGTGGGGGTGGCGCAGCGGCCGCAGTAGCGGTGGTCCCGGTCCCAGTTCACGATCTGGGCCGCCCGACCGGCCAGCGCCCAGTCCTGCTCCTCCACCGAACCGAACAACTGGCGGAGGTGGATCCACTGGGCCAGCGCCGGCACCTCGATCTCCTCGTGGGCCTCGACGGCCCACACCGGCTCCCCCCGGTCGATCCCGAGGAGGTGCACGGTCAGCCCCTCGACCGGGGCGTTCGCTCCCCGGGGGATGTCGCCGTCGTGGACCAGGATGTTCGAGCGCCGATCGACGACGAACCACTTGCCTTCGGCCCCGAGGCGGCCGGCGGCCTCGAGATCGCTGATGCTGACCATGGGGACGAACATGGCCCGACCTTATGTCAGCGTCGGGGCGAAGGCGATCTCGTCGAGGAACCAGTCGACCAGGCGGGCGCAGTTGGCGGCATTGGCCGCCTCCAGCTCGGCGGTGGTCGCCAGCAGCTCGTCGGGCCGCACCCCGACCTCGGCCAGATAGCCCTCGGTGCAGTCGGCCAGCCAGGCGGCGATGTGGGCCCGATCGACCTCGGGATGGAACTGGGTGCCCACGCTGCGGCCGATGCGGTAGAGCTGGGGGCCGACGTCGGTGACGGCCAGGGTCTCGCCGCCCGGGGGCACCTCGAAACGGTCGTGATGCCATTCGAACCAGGGCCCGGGGCCCACCGGGTTGGCCTCGCCCACCAGCTCGAACCAGCCCACCTCCGACCACGGCGCCCGCTCCACCCGGCCCCCGAGGGCGGCGGCCAGGGCCTGGCCGCCGAAACAGACGCCGAGCACGGGCACACCACCCTGGTGGGCCCGCCGCAGCAGCTCCAGCTCGGCGTCGATCCAGGGGCCGATCGTGGCCGTGTCGTACACCGACTGCACCGACCCCATGGCCACCACGAGGTCGAACCCGTCGAGCGGAGGGAACGGAGCGGCCTCGCCGGGGCGCTCCACATCGGCCACCACCAGGTGCTCGGACAGCGACCAGCCCCGCCGTCGGAGATGGCGGCCCAGCACGGAGGGGGTGTTGCCGGGCTCGTGCACCAGCACGAGGGCGGTCGGCCCCGGGCCCGCCGGGGAGCCGGCCGGGCCGGCTGAGGGATCGGAGGCCATGTCGCTCACCCCGGCGAGGGTACCCCCCTCCCCCATCGGGGTCACGAGCCGGAGCACAGGCCAGGGCTACGATCCCGACCATCGGCATCGGCACCCTGAACGAAAGCTCCCTGCACGCCGGGCTCAAGGCCGCGCTGTCACTCCCGGGCGACGAGCACGAGGTGAAGCTGGGCGGCTTCGTCATCGACATCCGGCGGGGACCCCAGCTGATCGAGATCCAGACGGTGTCGTTCGCCGCCATGGCCCGCAAGCTCGACCGCCTGCTGGCCGAGCATCCGATCCGGCTGGTCCACCCGATCGCAGTGGAGACGTGGCTGGTGAAGCCCGGCTCCCGACCCCGCCGCTCACCCCGCCGCAACGATCTCCACGCCCTGTTCGACGAGCTGGTGAGCATGCCGACCCTCCTCGACCATCCGAACCTGACGATCGAGGTGGCCCTGGTGACGGTGGAGCGTCACCAGGTGCCCGATCCCGGCCTGCGCCGGGGCCGGGGCGGGTGGCGCACGGTCGACCGCCAGCTGCGGGATATACACAGTCTCCACCGCTTCGACACCGTCGCCGACCTGGCGTCGTTCGTGCCCGCCGGCCTACCGCCGGTGTTCACCACCCGGGACCTGGCCCGGGCGGCGGGCACCACGCTCGACCGGGCCCAGAAGATGGCGTACTGCCTCCGGGCGAACGATCTGTTCGCCGTGGTCGGCCGGGACCGGGGTGGGTATCGGTACCGCCTGACCTGACCCCCCGACCTGACAGTGACAGGATCATCCACCCAGGCGCCCTGGGTCGCACTGTACGAATTGAGACCATCAGTCGCCCACCCTGGACAACCTTGGTAACGTGAGCGAGCGGCTGCCCCCGATCTAGCTGGTGACAGTCGCGCTAGTCGGCGGTTTTCAGGGCCTTTGGTACCGCGCGGGCAGAACGGAAACGTGTTACGTTCCGGCCGGCGGAAGAGGGTCGAAGGGCGGAGGTAGATGTGAACGATCAGAGCGAGACGGAGCGGGGCTCAGCGGTCAGCCACTGGTTCGGCCTCGACCAGCTCCGGCTCAGCGATGGCGAGCACGGCATCGACGTGACCGTCGGGCCGGGCAGCCATTGGGACCGCTCACATCTTCGCCGCCTACGCCAGTCCGGTGACCTGCCCGGCATGGTGCCCATCATCGACGCCGACTTCTCGGCCGACGGCAAGCCCTTCGCCGTCACGCCGGTGGTCGAATCGCCGACGTTGGCCTCCCTGCTCGAGACGGGCGATCTGAGCTGGACCAACGGCGCCGGCATCGCCGAAGCTACCGCCCGGGCGATCCACGAGGCCCACCTCCGGGGCCTGTTCCACGGCGCCATCAGCCCCTCCGACGTGTACGTGCTGGGCAACGACGTGGCGATCAGCGGCGTCGGGCTCGGACTCGGCGGCCGCCTCCCGGCCGACCGCCAGGCCTGGGCCGCCCCCGAGGTCCGTGACGGCGCCGACCCCACCGAGCGGTCCGATGTGTACTCGCTGGGCAAGCTGCTGGAGGCTTCGCTCGGCCCGGCCATCGACACCGCCCCCCGCTCGATCCGCCGGCTGATCATGTGGTCGAGCTCGGACACCCCCGAAGCCCGGCCGCCGTCGGCCATGGAGTTCGCCAGCATCCTGGCCGAGGGCCTGGGCGAGGAGCGCAAGACCTACGGGCCGGCGTTCATCTCCACCTCCGAGATGAACGAGCTGGCCACCCGGGCCAGCTCAGCGGTCTCGTCGCACGCTCCGAGCGAGACCGCCCGGTCCATCGGGTCCGCCGTACCGGCCGCCGGTGCGGCCGCCGCCGGCGTGGCCGGCGTGGGTGCCCTGGCCGCCCAGATGGGCGAGAACGAAGCCGATACGGGAACCGGGTTCGAGGTGGCCGACACCGATCCCGGCACCACCATCGACGCCGACGTCACCGCGCCCGCCCCGGCCGGCATCACCGCCGAGCCGGCGCCCGCCGTCGCCGCCAGCCCGGGGCCCGTCGCCATGGCCGACGAGCCCGCTCCAACCGAGGAAGAAAGCGACGACGCCCCCGTCACGGCCGGTCGGTCGCAGTTCGTGCACGAGTACGCCGTGCCGGCGGCGGCCCAGACCGTCGATCTCGACGAGACGTACCTGCCCCGCAAGCAGCGGCGGCGGGCCGGCCTGATGTTCGCCGGCATCCTGCTGCTCGGTCTCGCCGCCATCGCCTGGGGCATCGTGGCCTCGGGTGACGACGACAGCGCCATCGGCTCGCCAACGCCGGTGAGCGAGGCGGTCACCACCCCTACCACCGAGGCCGTGTCCACCACGGCGGTGAGTGAGGCACCGTCCAGCTCGGTCACCGAGGCCCCGGCGCCGCCCCAGTCGAGCCAGCCGTCACAGGTGCTGTCAACAGCCACCACCACCACCGAGGCCACCACGGTCACCACCGTGACCGTCCCCACCACCGAGGCCACCACGGTCACGACCCCGGCCACGGCAGCCCCCACCGTCACCACGGCCGCGCCGGCCCCCGCAACCAGCGCGGCCCCGCTGGTGCCGGAGA
>JAWKIL010000007.1:0-352691 GCA_041394285.1 Acidimicrobiales bacterium
CAGGGTGTCATGCAGGTACCGGAGCCAACCTGTCAGGCGGGTACCGGGACTTGACACGGCGAAACTGCGGCGAAACGCTACTGTGACCAGGGTCGAAGCCGGAACTGAGCCGGGCAAAGCTTCCCGGCGGGTGGGCGGACTGAAGGCGGTCCGAGAGGGCGTGTGGCGGGTTTGATGTCGAGCTGCCCCGGGTCGAGGGCAGTTCCCGCCGTCGTGGGTCTCGCACGGTAACCGGGAGTCGTGAGGACGCTGAGCGGGAGCTGGAGGAGCTGGCGCTGCAAGTGAGCACCGAGGGAGCCGAGCGGCCCCGTGCTCGCCGCTCGGCTCCTGCTGCCCGTGCAGCTCGGCCTCGTAGCTCGGGTGGAATCACGTCGCTGGGGCCGGACCGATGGCTAGTGGGTGTCGAGGCCGAGCCGGATCCGGTGAGCGGGGCCCGGCGTCGGCATACGAAGGTGGTCCGGGGCAGGCGGGACGAGGCCGAGGTGTCCTTGGCCCGGCTGAAGGTGAGCGTCGATGGGGGAGAGGCGCCGACAGCCACCCGGGCCAGGACGGTACGGGCGGCGTGCGAGCTGTACCTCTCGGAAGCCCGGACGGAGCTGCAGACGCAGAGGACCGATCGCTCGGCGTGCCGTCGTATCTGCGCGACGGTTTCGCCCGGCGGCCAACTGCTCGGGGACCAGGCGCTGGCCAAGTCGACTGGCGGATGGTGGAGGAGGTCTTCGCCAAGTGGGGCGACCAGCTTCAGCCGCCGACCCAGGCCTGCTACGCCTCGACGCTGGCCAAGGTATTCGAGCACGCGAAGCGCTCCGGGTGGTTTCGAGCCAATCCAGTGACCGGAGCGAAGCGGCCCAAGGTGCCGACTCGGCGGCCAGAGGTGCCGGCCACGGTCGAGGTGCGGGAGGCGCTGCGCATCGCAGAAGAGCGCGACTTCGGCCTCTACGCCAACGTGATCGGGATGGCGACGATCGGCTACCGGCGCAGTGAGCTGCTCGCTATGACGGTGGGCGACTTGGATCTGGATGGGGGAGTGGCGACTATCCGAGCGTCGATTGCAGACGGTGGTCCGGGGACGAAGAACTACCGCAAGGCCACCAAGCGCGACGATTGGCGTGATGTGCCGCTCACGCCGCAGATGGTCGACGTCTTCGGGGAGCTGCTGAGCCGCCGTAGGGCGGCCGTCGAGGCGTTCGGAGGCGGTGCTGTCGACCTCGACAGTTATGTGCTCAGCGACGACCCGTACGGTGATAACTGGCTTCGTCCCGACACGATGTCGCAGCGGTGGCTCGCTGCCAGGGGCTCGAGCAGGGTTACCTTCGCAGCTCTACGCCGCTACGTGGCGACGCAGCTGCTCGACGTCACCAACGGCGACTATCGGACTGTCGCATCGATCACGGGCAACAGCGAGGAGACGCTGCGCCGGTGGTATGACGCCGGACCGAACCTGGAGAAGAAGAGGGCGGTCGTTGCGATGGCTCGGCTCTGAGGCGGCAGCGTGGATGGGGGTGATCAGCTGGCGGCGGACAGCTCGATAGTGATCTTGAGTTCGAGGGCGGCGGCGACGCGTTGGAGGGTGGTGAGGGTGGCTCCTACGCCGCCGGCTTCGAGTCGGGCGACGGCGGCTTGGCTGGTTCCCATGCGGGTGGCGAGGTCTCGTTGGCTGAGGCCGGCTGCTTCGCGTGCGTCTCGGATCTTCTCGCCGAACTCGATGGCGAGGCGGGTGGCGTCGTAGGTCTCCTGGAACCGGGCGCGTTCGTCGGGGGTCATGGCGGCCAGTCGGCGGTTCTTGAGGTCCTGGAAGCTGGGGCGTGCCATCAGTCGTTCTCCTCGTCAGGTGTGTGCTGTTCGTTGATGCAGCGCTGCATGGCCCAGCGGGCGCGTTGGACTTCGGTTCGTTCGTTCTGTCGTTGTTTGCGGAAGACGGTGAGCAGCACGATGCGGCGATCCCCCGGGTAGTAGTAGGTGATCCGCCATGCAACCCGGGTGAGGTCGAACCGCAGCTCGAACAGGCCGGCGCCCAGGGCTCGTGAGGCGGGCATGCGGAGCAGGTTGCCCTGGCGTCCCAGGCGCTCGACGTGGGCGGCGACGGCTGCGAACGCGACGACAGGTAAGCCATCGAGCCATTCCGCCACCTCCGGTTCCAGCTCCAGCGACCACATGACATCAGAGATGATATCACGCCAGCGGTGGCAGTGGGGTTGCGGGCCTGGTGGCTTCTGTCGAAGGGGGTCCTTCACGAATTGGCCAGGGCGCGGGCGGGCCGGCCGTTCACTCTGGGGTCTTCGGTACCTCGATCATGCCAGAGAGGTGGCGGACCTCGATTCGTAGTGAGTTCGCTGGCTTGATCTGGCCCCGGGGTGCTGGTTTGGTTTGGCCCCGTGTGGTGGGGAGGTTAGCGGCTGGTGAGTCGGTAGCTGGTGGTGCCGGTTTGGATGATGTGGGCGTGGTAGGTGATGCGGTCGATGACGGCGGCGGCGAGGCGGGGGTCGGTGAAGGTTTTGGACCATTCGCTGAATGGGGCGTTGGAGGCGACGGCGATGGCGGCTCGTTCTTCTCGTTCGGTGAGGATTTGGAAGAGAAGCTCGGCGGAGTGTTGGTCGAGGCGGACGTAGCCGAGTTCGTCGATGGCGAGGAGGTCGTAGCGGCCGTAGCGGGCCACGACGCGTGAGAGTTTGTGGTCGTCGTTGGCTTCGGCCAGTTCGTTGGCCAGCTGCGCGCAGGTGATGTAGCGGACCCGGTGGCCGTTCTCGGCGGCGGCGAGGCAGGTGCCGATGAGGAGGTGGCTTTTGCCGGTGCCGGAGTTGCCGAGAAGGACGACGGGTTCGTTGTTGGCGATGAACGTGCCGTCGCGGAGCAGAGCGATGGTGGCGGGATCGATGTTCGGGTTGGCGTCGAGGTCGAACTCGTCGAGGGTCTTGACCCTTGGCAGTCGGGCTTCGTGGACCCGGCGGGCCCGGCGTCGTTCGTGGCGGATGTCGAGCTCGATCTGGAACGCTTCGGTGAGGAACGTGGGGTGGGAGACCCGCCGGCGGGCGGCATCGGTGAACAGTTCGTCGAGGGACGGGGCGAGACCGGTCAGGTTCAACTGGCGGCAGGCGTCGATGGCGACCGCCGTGTCGGTGATGGTCGTGGTCTTGGTCATTCAGGGTCCGCTTTCTGGTCGGGGTTCGATGGTGAGGAGCTGGTCATAGACCGACAGGTCGGGCACCCGCTCGACCGGGGTGACCACCGGTTCGGGTTGCAGGTGTTCGATCGCCCGTCGGGTCTCGACCGCGACCACGGCCGGGTCGGTGTTACCGATCGACAACGCGGCCCGGATCCCCGCGACCACGTGATCGGCGTGGTGGTAGCGGTGCAACAGCAGCACGTCACACAGGGCACGGGTCCCGGCAGCGTCACCGTGACGACGGCGGGCAAGGTCCCAGAACTGTTGATGCTCGGACCGGAACCGGCCCGTGGTCCGGGCTTGGGCCAGCGCCGTAGCGGCCGGCATGGCACCAGGGCGACGCCACAGCACTTCGAGGTAGTGGTCCAGGTCGAGGGTCTCGCTGCGCCGGTGGACCCCACGAACATGGGCAGCGACGACACAGCCAGCGACCGCCATGGTGACGGTCTCGGCACCCAGCTCGACCGTCACCCGCTGGCCGACGTGGCGGACCGGGACCGAGTAGAAACACTGGCGGACACACACCCTTGATTTGGTGTCGACCCGGACGCTGAGACGGGTCACCGCCGCGAACCGTTCCCCGGGCAGCAACCACATCGACGGGCGTTCCAGACTGGCCAGAGCCTGGACCCGGTCACCGGGGCCCGGCCCCCGGCCGGTGATCCAACGCTGGGCGTCGACGGTGTCGCAGTCCTCGAGGAACGCGTTGAGATCGGCGAGGGTGTCGAACACCGGGACCGGGGTGAGGTGGTTGCGGCGGAACCGGCCGATGTCGCCCTCAACGCCGCCTTTCTCGTGCGCTCCGTCGATGCCCGGCTCGCAGAAGAACGACTCGAACCCGTAGTGCGAGCGGAGCGCCACGAACCGCTCGTTCTCGGTCCGGTTCCGGCCCTCCAAGATCTTGACCACCGCGGTCTTCAAGTTGTCGTAGCGGACCCGGCGGGGGACACCCTCGAAGCGTTCGAAGGCCCGGACGTGGGCATCGGTGAACGACTCCTGCGCCTCGTTCACATAAGCCCGGTGGAACGCCCGGCTGGAGAACGCCAACCACATCGAGAACAGATGCAACGTCACGGTCACCCCGCCGATCACCGCGTCGAACTGGCCCCAATCGACCTCGCCCTCCGCCCCCGGCAGCCGGGTCTGAGGAACGAACACCTTCGCCGGTGTGCCGACCTGCGCCGCGACCTCGACCCGCAGCCGGGCCACCACGGCCCGGCACTGCGACTCCGAGATCAACACGCCGTGCTCCTCAGCGAGGCGGTCCCTGATCCGTTTCGCGGTGTGGCGCTGCTTGCGAGGAGCGTCACGGTCAGCCACCAAGACCTCACGGATCCAGCCATGCCACACCCCGGTCAACGGGGCCGCCCGCTGCGGGACCTTGCGCTGAGCCGGCTCCGGTGAGAGCAACGCCGCACGCACGTCACGGCGATGCACCCCGAACCGGGTCGCCAACCCCCGAACGCTCAGGCCCTCGTCCCGACGAGCCAGTCGGATCTGCTCGTACAACTCCACCTTGGACAATCGCTTTCCCCTCACCGAGCGGCAACGCCACACGGCAAGGTACGGATCAGAAGACCAGGTGGGGCCAACTCAGACCAGCGCAACACCCCCCAAGTGGGGCCAGATCAGACCGTCGTTCTCAATTCGTAGATCGTGCACCTGGTCTTGGAGGACCCCTCTGTAGCCGCAGACCAGCCCCCAGGCTGACAGGCACACCGGCTTCTCTATCCCCGACCCAAGCGCTCGATACCGCCCGGACCATCGTCGGGATGTACGCACTCGGTACCCGGACCGGTCGGCCCGCTCGTTGACGACGGCCTTGGCCGCACGGGGATCGACAGGCGCCTGAGCCGTAAGCGATCCTGCGCGCAGAAGGAGCCGATACCGCCTGGTTGGGGTTCCGAGGTCTGTATGGCGACCGGCAACCAAATAGATACATTCCTGTCGAGCTGCTCATCTCGACTACCGGCGGAGATGGTCCTCTCGAATGCATTGGCTGAGGGATTGATCCTTGGAATTGTGACCTAGGACTCTGACTGTCTCGACTTCGTTGTTGTCTCATCAGGTTGATGACATAGAGGCTCGAAGTGATCTCGGTCTACAGGGCTGCTTGTGCTCATGGGATAGCACTGCGAGGGCCGGCAACATGCTGAATGAGGTATTGGGCACTGACTGCTGTTGGGTTGATCGCCCTCGTCTCGCCTCAACCGCCGCTTCGCGGACCGCATAGGTCAACGATACCGGCCCAAGAACGGTGAGTTTCGCTTCTCTATTCCACAAAAGCCGGGCCACTTCAGTTCCATAGCATGTCTTGAGAAGTCCAGCGTGCGGACACTGCGCAACAGGAGGCCCGCCATGCCTACCCACAAGACCACCGCTCACCGGCGGTGGCAACAATTACCGGCCGTAGCCCTCCTGATAGCGCTCACGGCGGCCTCCTGTGGTTCTGATTCATCGGCGACCGAATCGTCGGCTGCTGCCAGCGAGAGCACAGCAACCAGCTTCACTTCCACGACAGCATCGGCCACAACCAGACCTCCGACCACCACGGCGACCACCGCGCGCAAGACCACAGCGACCACGACGTCCACCACCGCGGCAACCACCGCGCCGCTGAAAGTGAGCGATCTCGAGGACGACCTGACGACAGCTATTCTCGAAACGCATCCCATCGCCGGTCCAGGTGAGGCAGCCTGTTCGGCAACTGATCCACTCACCGATTGGCAGCCAATCTATTGCGGCTATAATCCCTACGTACCTGCGGAGTACGGCCCGATCTACCTCTCTCTTCTCGACCGCCACCGCTACGTTTGGGCCGTCGGCCACTGCTGCGACTCCGGCCCCAACCCCGAGAACTACCACACCGGCCTCCTCTGCCGGGACCTCTTGAAACCACCACAAGACTCAGACCGCGACTGGGATCCCGAGGAAAACCATCTCAGCTACGGACTCGCCGTCTGGTACTGGCTGGCCGATGGCCGACCCGACCGCATGGACGCCGACCACAACGGCATACCATGCGAAACCGTCTACCCCAAGAACGAAATCGATGCCTTCTGGGCCTCGACCAGAAGCCTTCCATAGCAACTATTCGACGCCGCAAACCGACCCTACTCGGAAGAACAGTCGAATCTCTCCGGCCCGCGCCCCCGCATCGCACGAGTGCCCGACGACGACCACCATCCGACAGTGTCAAGGACCAGGAGGCTGCTGAAGCGGTACCCGGGCGATGCTGCAAACTGTGATCATGTCGTCCGATCCGAGGGCTCCGTCCGACTTCTACACCGGCATCGTGGCCAAGCTGTACCGGCAACTCCGCTCCGAAACCTTCGACTCCGAGCCGTATGCGAGATTCGTCGAGCGGTCGGGTGAGCCGGCCCTCGAACTCGGTTGCGGCGACGGCGATCCACTACTCGATCTGCGCGCCCGCGGACTTGCGGTCGAGGGTCTCGATTCCTCGGCGGACATGCTCGAACGCTGCAGGGCGGCGGCGCAGGTGCGTGGAATCGACGTCACCCTGCACCACGCCACGTTCGAGAGCATGAACCTGCGACGTCTCTACCGATCGATCTACCTCGCCGGGGCGACGTTCAACCTGCTGCCCGACGATGAAGCGGCGCGAGCGGCGTTGAGCCGGATCGCCACGCACCTTCACCCCGAAGGCTCTGCGTTGATTCCCCCTCTCTTCGTCCCTCAGGCGCCGACCGATTCGGAGATAGGCAAGGTTCGCGAACACGTCACCGACGACGGAGTGGTGATGCGGGTGACGATCCTGGACATCCACCGCGACGAAGCGGCGTCGCTAACCCCATCACTCGTGATCGTCACTTGGGGCGGGTCGGGCGGTGGTCTGACCTCGCTGACGAGCACCACCCGGTGTCACCGCTCGCGAACCCCGATTCCCTACACACGGGTGCCGGCCTCCCGGGCGGACCGGGTGCACGATGATCTCGCGGCCCCGAGCGCGGGCCCCGGTGCTTCGAGGCGGAGCCCACGGGGGTGGTGCCCACCGTCCAACAAAGTCAGGCCAACTCGCAGCGCCATCCACGGCTTCCTCGCCATCGGGCACAGCACCGGCACCCGGGCCGAACACGACGCCGAGTACCGCCACCTGCTCGCAGCTCGCCAGCGGGGGCTCCTCCGCCCACGGGAATGGTGGTAGCGTAGACCGCTACACCTTAGTGGGGACCTCTTTGTCGCAATGCGGGCGCTGTCTTGTGGCGCCTCTCGGTCTGGTCGCCTCCTCTAAGCCCACTAGAGGAGCTACACATGACCGATCCCCACGTTGCCGGCAGCTTCGCCGCGCCCGCCGCCCCATCCCGCCCCACCGCCGTGGTGCTGTGTGAGGGGAACTTCGGCCAGATCGACGGCAAGACGGCCAACGGCCTGATCCGCCACAGTGAGCGCTACGAGATCCTGTCGGTCATCGACAGCCGCCTGGCGGGGCGTGACAGCGGCCAGGTGCTCGACGGCGTGCCCAACGGCATCCCGATCCATCCCGACCTGTCGGCGGCGCTCCAGCACGCCGGCCCCGGCATCCCCGACTACCTCATTGTCGGCGTCGCTCCCACGAGCGGCATGCTGTCGCCCGAGGAGCGGAACGTCATCCTCCTGGCGATGAGCCGTGGACTGAACGTGGTGAACGGACTCCACGAGTTCCTGAACGATGATGCCGAGTTCGTGGCCGCTGGTGCCCTCCGTGGGGTCGACATCATCGATATCCGCCGTCCCCGAGCCAAGCGGGATCTGCGGATGTTCACCGGTCAGATCGCCGAGGTCTCCTGCCCTCGCCTGGCGGTGCTCGGCACCGACGGCGCCATCGGCAAACGGACAACGGCCACGATCCTCACCCGGGCGCTCAACGACCGGGGTGTACACGCCGTGCTGATCGGCACCGGGCAGACCAGCATCATCCAGGGTGCCCGCTACGGGATCGCACTGGATGCGATCCCGACACAGTTCGTGACCGGCGAGCTGGAGGCGACCATCGTCGAGGCGTTCGAGGCCGAGCACCCCGATGTGATCATCGTCGAAGGCCAGGGCGCGCTCAGCCACCCGACCTACCTCAGCTCCACCGCCATCCTGCGCGGCAGCCTGCCGGTCGGTGTCATTCTCCAGCACGCACCGGCCCGGATGACGGTGAGCGACTACCCGGCGGTGGCGATGCCGACCGTGACGAGCGAGATCAAGTTGATCGAGACGTTCGCCGCCACCCGGGTGATCGGTCTCACGATCAACCACGAGGACATGACCGACCAGGATGTCACGGCAGCGATCGGTCACTACGAGCGCGAGTTGGGTATCCCGTGCACTGACGCCCTCACCCGCCCGACCGAACGCCTGCTCGACATGGTGTTCTCGGCGCTGCCGGCGCTCGAGCCCGACATCAGCTTGAGCGCTCGTTGAGCTGCCCACGAGTCGAGATCGATCTGGACAAGATCGGCCACAACGCCCGTTCGTTGGTGGAGCGAGCGGGGAAGCGCGGGATCTCGGTGACCGGGGTGACGAAGGCCGTGCTCGGCCTGCCCCCGCTCGCCGCTGTGCTGGTGGCCTCGGGGGTGGCCGCCCTGGGGGACTCCCGAATCGAGAACATCGAGACCATGCGGGCCGCGGGGCTCAACTGCCCCATGGTGCTCCTCAGGTCCCCGATGGTGAGCCAGGCTGATCGGGTGGTGGCCAGCGGGGCCATGAGCCTCGGCACGGACCGGCGGGTCCTGGCCTGCCTGGCCCAGGCCGCCCGCGACCAGCGCGTCGAGCACGGGGTGGTGCTCATGGTCGAGTTGGGCGACTTGCGGGAGGGGATCATGCCTGAGCGGCTGGGGGGTGCGGTGACGCACGCCCTGTCCCTCGGCGGCATCCGTCTCCGGGGTATCGGCGCCAACCTCGCCTGCCGGAGCGGGATCGCCCCCGATGCTGTCAACATGGCCGAGTTGAGCGCGTGCGTCGAGCGGGTGGAGCAGGAGTTCGGCCTCGACCTCGACGTGGTCACCGGCGGGAACTCGGCGAACCTGTTGTGGGCGTTGGGGCCCGGCGGCACCGGGCGGGTCAACAACCTCCGGTTGGGTGAATCGATCCTGTTGGGCTGTGAGCCGCTGCAACGTCAGCCGATTCCCGGTCTGCACGACGATGCGGTGGCGCTGGTGGCCGAGGTGATCGAGTCGAGTCGCAAACCGAGCCGGCCCTGGGGGCGGGTGGAGCAGTCGGCCTTCGGTGCCGGCGGCCCGGAGACCGACGATCGGGGCCCCGTCTGGCAGACGATCCTGGCGCTCGGTCATCAGGACACCGACCCGGCGGGGCTGGTCCCCCCACGAGGGGTCCGCATCGTGGGCGCCAGCAGCGACCACCTGATCACCGAAACCAACCATCAGCTCAAGGCCGGGACCGAGATCCGGTTCAGGCAGAGCTACGGCTCGTTCATGCGGGCCATGACCTCGCCCTACGTCGCCACCGTGCTCACCGGCGGGCTGCAGTAGCCCAACGCCTGAGGCGTTCGGGGCCGATCTGCGTCGGCTCAGCCCCCTGTTCAGCACCGGTGTTCGCACGAACGGCGCGGATCACCTCCGCCTGGACGAGCAGCCCGCCGGCGGTGAGTAGCCCGCACACATGGCAAGAAGCGCCCGCCGCAACCCATCCGAGCCGGCGCGCCGAGCGTGACCCCGTCCACGGGGGGAGACGACCGGCACCCACCCCGACCGGTACCAGCGGCGCCACAGCCGCAAACAAGCTTCGTGGCCAGCCAGTCACGCTGGATCGGCCACGTCGGGTGGAGGCGTGCTGGCTGCGCTGCGGGTGGCTACAGACCGAGTGATGCGGCCGCAGGCATTATGACCAGGACATTGCCGACCTTACGTCCGGTGTCGACGTAGGTGTAGGCCTCGCGGAGCTCATCGAAGCGGTAGGTCTGGTCGACCACCGGTCGGTAGGCGCCGCGCAGCATCAGGTTACGGAGGTGGCTTGCGAGGGCGGCGTCGCTGCGGGGAAACGGGAAGCGAACGTGGCGGCGGCCGAGGGCCCGGCCCGCTGGCGCCACGCAGGCGAGCAGGGCGTTCTGCCAGCCCCGGCCGAGGTCCGAGGAGGCATAGCAGCCGCCGGGTCGGAGCAGTCGGCGGGTGGCCCCGAAGGAGGCGTGCCCAGTGGCGTCGAGCACGGCGTCGAAGGCGGTACTGATCCCGTCCCGAGTCAGCGGCTCCGCCAGTTTCACGACGCGGGCTGCCCCGAGGTCGTCGAGGAGGGTGGGGCGACCGGGTGGTAGTCGGTCACATACTGCGGTCACCTCGACGCCAGCGGAGTGGAGTAGTTGTATGGCGGCGGTCCCGATGGCGCCGGTCGCGCCGTGGACGAGGGCCCGATGACCGGGGCCCAACCCGGTCACGCGGAGGAAGGCGTGGGCGTAGTGAGCCCCCTCCATGCCGGGCGCGGCGTCTGCCATATCCCAGCCCTCGGGCACAGTGGCCAGGAGCCCGTTCACCGGGACAGCGACCAACTCGGCGTGGGCGCCAGGTCGGCCGTCGACGAACCCGAAGACCCGGTCACCGACGGCGTAAGAGGTGACGTCGGAGCCGACGCCCACCACCACACCGGCGTACTCCGACCCGAGCACCTGCACTCGAGGCCGGGGCCATCCACAGACGGCGCGGTTGATCCAAGGACTGCCGGCCCGGTACGCGCAGTCGGTGCGGTTGACCGTGGTGGCGTGGACCTGCACCAGGATCTCTCCGCGACGGGGCACCGGCTCCGGGACGTCCTCGAAGCGGATCGCCTCTGGGCCGCCGTATCGAGTCCTCACCGCTGCACGCATGATCCAGTATGTCCCCGCTCCACCAGGCGGCCGGGGTCGGCGCCTGGGGCCGGAACGGGGGTGTGCCGACGGGTACGACCGGCATGGCGTTCCATCCCTGATGCACGCTTCGCTCACCGTGGGCGACGGGTTGTTGATGGGATCCGACGACCCCACGGGCGATGGCGGGCCCCGGGCCGGCATCGCCGTGAGCTACGGACTCGTCCGCCCCAGGGGACCGAAGGCTCCACCCGTGGGAGGAGCGCGCAGCGACCGTGGTCGGATGACCCCGGTGGCGTGCGGTGGATACCGTTGGCAACGTGACCTGGTGGAGTCGTCTCCAGACCGACCTGCGGTGCTCGGACACCCACATCGGCCGCGAGGAGCGTCCGTTCCTCGTGCTGGCGGCCGTCGGCTTGGTGGCCGCGGCCCAGGTGAGCGAGCCGGGGGGACCGGCCGAGTTCGCCTCGCTGATCGTCGCCGCCTGCGGGGTGGTGGGTCGCGGGCTGTTCCCCCGGCTGCCGTCGGAGGTGCTCCTCGTGGTGGTGGTCGGGGGGGTGGCGCTGGCCGTCGGCCAGGCCGGACAACTCGAGGTGGGCCAGTTCCTCATCGTGCTGATGGTCCTGTACGCCGCCTGGCACACCGGCTCCCAGGCCCGGGCAGTGGCGATGACGGTGTTGGCGGCGGGAACGCCGTGGTTCCTGGCCGTGGTGAGGAACGTGGACATGGGCTGGGTGCCGTGGTCGGCCGCCAGCGTGTTCATGTTCGTGTTGGGCCGCAACCTGCGCCGCCAGCGACAGTTGATCGAGGACCTGACGGCGACCCGCCAAGCGCTGGCCGACGCCGCGGTGGCCAGCGAGCGGCAGCGGATCGCTCGTGAGCTGCACGATCTCGCCGCCCACACGCTGGCGGCGATGATGCTGCACGTGACGGGCGCCCGCCATGTCCTGGGGCGCAGCCCTGTCGAAGCGGAGCAGGCGTTGCGTGAAGCGGAGGCGGTGGGCCGCTCGAGCATGGAGCAGATCCGGGTGGTCGTGGCGGCGCTCCGCTCGACCGAGCGGGGAACCGATGCTGCACTGGTGTCGCGCGCCGACGTCACCGGCCTGGTCGAGGAGTTCCGCCGAGCCGGCTTGGCCATCGCGGCCGAGATCGACCCGGGAGCCGAGATGGTGGACGGTCCGCTGGCGGT
This sequence comes from Acidimicrobiales bacterium, assembly GCA_041394285.1. GTDB lineage: Bacteria > Actinomycetota > Acidimicrobiia > Acidimicrobiales > SZUA-35 > CADEDH01. The sequence continues at coordinate 12,133 of JAWKIL010000007.1, forward strand.
GGCGCTGCATCGGATCGTCGGCGAAGCCCTGACCAACGTGGCCCGTCACTCGCCGTCCAACACGGTCCAGGTGAGGGTGGCGGTGTGCGACCCGGGCTCGGAACGGGCCCGGCTGCGGATCGTCGTTCGGGACTGCGGTCGGCCGGCGCCGCCGGGGAACGGGAGCGGGTTCGGGCTGATCGGCATGGGGGAGCGGGCGCGGGGCTTCGGCGGCGAGCTCCGGGCAGGACCTACGGCCGACGGTTGGGAGGTCGAGGCGACCTTGCCGTTCGACCCCTCCCGGGCGGTGGTGCCGCCGTGATCCGGGTGCTCGTCGTCGACGACCAGCCGGTGGTCCGAGCCGGGGTGGCGCGCATCCTCGGTCCCGACGACGGTTTCGAGGTGGTCGCCGAGTGTGACGACGGCGACGAGGTGGCGGCTGCGGTGGCGGCCCACCGACCGGACGTGGTGCTGATGGACATCCGGATGCGCCGGATGGACGGCGTGACCGCCACCCGCCGCCTGACCGAAGGCGCGAGCCCCCCGCCGGTGCTGGTGCTGACGACGTTCGACGACGACGACGCCCTGTGGGGTGCACTCGACGCCGGCGCAGCCGGGTTCGTGTTGAAGGACTGCCCGGCGGAAGATCTGTTGGCCGCAGCCCGTGCAGTCGCGGGCGGTGCGGCGTGGCTGGACCCCAGGGTCGCTCCCCGCGTGCTGGCGGTGATGCGAACGGTCGCCGGCCCCCACCGCGTGAGCGCCGCCCGGATCGACGCCCTCACCGAACGCGAGAACGATGTGCTGCGCCTGATGGCCCGTGGTGCCACCAACGCCGAGATAGCTGGTGAACTGGTGATCAGCGAAGCGACTGTGAAGACCCACGTGGGCGCCTTGTTCGCCAAGCTCGGCGCACGCGACCGGGCGGCGGCGATCGTCTTCGCCTACGACCACGGCCTGGTGACTCCGTCGCCAGGCGGCTGACCGGTCCCGCCCGCTCCGTCTGTGGGGTGATCCCGGCTCGGGCCCGCAGGCCGATGCGCTCCCCTGGCGAGAGGCGCACCGTGTGAACCATGGTCATCATGGCAGCACGAGCTGCATCCCCAGCATCGACGAGCCCCGTCAGTGGCCCGGTCGTGGAGGTTGCCGGCCTCCGGAAAAGGTACGGCGATACCGCCGTGCTCGACGGCGTGACATTCGCCGTGGGGGACGGCGAGCTGTTCGGGTTGCTGGGCCGCAACGGCGCCGGCAAGACCACGACGGTCGAGATCCTGCAGGGGCTCCGGACGGCTGATGACGGCATGACCCGGGTGCTCGGCCTCGATCCCGGCCGTGACGGCGAGACGTTGCGGCGCCGGGTCGGTTCCCAGCTCCAGTCGGCGGCGTTGCCGGCCCGGATGCGGGTCGGGGAAGCCCTCCGGTTCTTCGCCGCCCTCCATCCCGATCCTCGCCCGGTGGCCGACCTGGCCGAGGAGTGGCAGCTCGGTGCGCTCCAGCGTCGGGCGTTCGATGCGCTGTCGGGCGGCGAGCGCCAGCGGCTGTTCGTCGCCCTGGCCCTGGTCGGCCGGCCCCGGCTGGTGTTTCTCGACGAGCTCACCCAGAACCTCGACCCGGTCGGGCGCCGCCACACCTGGGACGTGATCCGCCGGGTCCGGGACAGGGGAACGACCGTGGTGCTGGTCACGCACGACGTCGAGGAGGCGGAGCAGCTCTGTGACCGGGTGGTGGTCATCGACCGGGGCCGCGTGGTGGCCGACGGTACGCCGGCCCAGGTCGCCGCCTCCGGTGACGAGCCGACGACGGTCACCTTCACCGACGCTGAGATCGACACCCGCCCCCTCGCCGCGCTCGCCGGGGTGCGGTCGGTGCGCCGCCACGGTCCCCGGGTGGTGGTGAGTGGGACGGGGCCGGTGCTGGCCCATGTCGGCGCCCACCTCGTGGCCGCCGGGCGTCCGGCCCACGACCTGCGGGCGGACCATCCGAACCTGCACACCCGATTCGTCGCCTTGACCGGGCGACGTACCGACGACACGACCGGGGAGGCCGCGTCATGACCACGATCACCCGAACCCTCCCTGCCACTCCCGCCGGCCGGCCGACGGTCCGGACGGCGTTGCGCCTCACGGCCATGGAGCTTCGCCTGCTCGTCCGGGATCCGATGGTCACTGTCGGGCTCGTCGCTCTCCCGATGGTGATGGTCCTGGTGCTCGCCGGTGTCTTCGGCGACGTCCCCGACCCCGAGTTCGGCGGCGTCGCCCCCGACGACCACTACGTCGCCGGTTACGTCGGCGTGGTGCTGGCCGCCCTCGGGCTGATCACGATCCCAGTGCACCTCGCCTCCCACCGTGAGCTCGGCGTGCTCCGCCGCTTCCGCGCCGCCGGGATCAGCGGCACCGAGGTGGTCGCCAGCCAGATCCTCGTGGGGACCGTCCTGGCCATCGTCTGTGGCGTGGCCGTGCTCGCCGTGGGCGCCGCGGTCTACGGCGTTCGGACACCGGAGAACCCGTGGGGTGTTCTCGGGTGGTTCGTGATCGGCCTCGCCTGCTCGGTGGCGGTCGGGGTGGCGCTCGGCACGTCCCTGCGGAGCGCCCGAGCGGCGAACGCCATCGGCAATCTCGTCTTCGTACCGGCGTTCCTGTTGGGCGGCGGCGGCCCGCCCCGTGCCGTCATGACCGGGCCGATGGGCACCATCTCCGACGCCCTTCCGCTCACGCACGTGATCGGGGGGATCCGCCAGTCGTGGCTCGGTTCCACCGACGATCCCCACCAGGTCTGGTGGCCGGTGCTGGTCACCCTGGTCTGCGTGGCCGTCGCCATACGAACCGCCCGTCGCTCGGCGGACCATCGACCCTGGTTCTCCCGTCGAGGAGTGTCGAAGCTGGAACCATGAGAGCATGGCGTGCAGTAACGATGATGGGGGCCCTGCTGCTCGTGGCCACATGCGGCAGCGACGCCGTCACCACCGACACCGTCACCACCGACACCGGGACCACGGCCGGGCTGGCCAACCCAGCCAGCGAGCACTGCGTCTCCCAGGGTGGTGAGGTGGTGATCGTCACCGCCGCCGACGGGGGCCAGCAGGGTCTCTGCCGGCTGGCGGACGGCACCGAGATCGACGAATGGGAGTACTACCGGGCCTCACAGGGCACCGGCTTCGACGTCTACCTCCAGGCCGCCGACGTCGGCCCCGACTGCGACCGGCTGATGGCGGTGCCCCGGGCGGCCACGGTGGAGGGGTCGGAAGCCGACGCCCTGGCCCAGCTCCTGGCCGGCCCCAGCACGGCCGAGGAGGCCCAGGGGCTGGGAAGCTGGTTCTCGTCGGCCACCGCCGGCATGCTCCGCTCGGTCGTGATCGAGGACCGGGTGGCTCGCGTCGATTTCGACCCGGCCCTGGCCACCACGATCCCCAACGCCTCCACGTCGTGCGGGTCTTCCCTCCTTCTGGCTCAGCTCGACGCCACGATCGGCCAGTTCGGCACCGTCGACAGCGTCGTGTACTCCCTGGGCGGCGATGTCGACGCCTTCTACGGCTGGCTGCAGCTCGTCACCCCCGGGCAGTGACAGGAACGTGCCGGACGGTGGGAGTCGGCCCGAAACCGGTACCCATGTGGGTGCCGACGTGTCGACGGGCCACCAGCTCGGCCCGCACCGCGTGGGCGAACACGTGTGGCGTCGAACCGAACCGCTCAGCCCTCTGTGGCCGAACCGGCAGCGGCGAACCCGGCGGTTACACGGCGGTGACAGCGTCGGGCGGCACGTCGGGCGTCGGGAGCTGCCGGCTGAGGGGCGGGATGATGAGGGCCGCGGCGAGGAGATGGATGGCGACGAGCACGACCCTGGTGGCGGTGTCGTCGGGCGCGGCGATGGCGGGTACGAGCGACAGGGCGGTGGCCACTGCGGTGACGGCGACGAAGGCCCGGCGTCGGCGAAGCAACCGTGCCAGCCCGACGCCCAGTGCCGCCCCGATGATCGTCCACCAGGCGAAGGCGGCGATCGGGATGGCCTGGGCGTCGACCTCGAGGCTGACGCCGCCAGCCTCCGCAAGGGCTGCTGCGGCCGTGGTGGCGGCGGCAGCCGCGCCACCCCACAGGGCGCCGACCCGGACGAGACGGCCAGTACCGGGCTGGGTGGACGCGGCGAGCGGTTCGGGGCGGGTGGCCCGCTGAGCCCTGGTCATCGGTGCCGTCCCTGTCCGAGATAGGCGGCGAGGTTGTCGAGCAGGGCGCCCCAACCCTCGGCCATCTCGGCGAAGAACTCGTTCTCCCAGTCGGCTCCGGTTCCGTAGGCGCTGGAGACGACGCGGATCATACAGCTGCCGCCCGACGTCGATTCCACGAGGAACTCGGTGGCGATCGGCGAGAGCGACGACAGGTCATGATGGGCGGTCGGCATGTGGTCTGCGATCGGCCACGGTTCGGCGTAGGCGAAGCGCCTGGTGGGGGAGTAGTCGGTGACGATGCCGTGCGACCAGAATCCCACGTCGAACGACACTGCGCCGCCGGTCTGCGGGTCCAGCCGGGTCGGGACCATCCAGGCCGCAATCCCGTCGGCGGTGGCTATTGCGTCCCACACGTCCTCGGGCGTGGCGGCCACCTCGTACGTGCGCTCCATGCGGTGTTCGGCTCGCTCGGGTCTGTTCATCAGCGTTCCTCAGTGTTCGGTGGGTCGGGGATAGGACGAGATGGTCACACGGTGCGGTCGTCCGTCGTCGTGGTGGTACCGGGCGGCCAGCGCCGCGACCGCGCCTTGCAGATCGGCCGCGAAGGCGGCGCGCTCCTCCGCCGACCGGAACCCGATCACCGTGTCGACCGTCAGGGTCGGTACGCGGGTTCCCTCCTCGGCGGCAGCGGTGACGATCGCCCCCACCTCGGATACCGCCCGAGCGTTCACGGCGATCAGGTACGCCGCTGACAGGCGGTCGGCGATCTCGGCGGGATCGACAGCGGCGCCGTCGATCACGTCGGGAGCGACCACGAGGTGGCGTGCCGTACGGCGGACGAGCCGCTCGGTGATACCGCCCCACGAGCGTTCCTCGTCCAACTCCACCAGCCCGTGGGTCTCCAGCGCCTTCAGGTGGTAGTTCACCTTCTGGCGGGTCGACCCGACCGCCGCGGCGATCGTGGCGGCCGAGGCGGGTTCGCTCAACACGCCGAGGATCGAAGCCCGCATCGGGTCGAGTGCTGTTTCCACTGCGCCTGCGTTGGTGAGTACCCGTACATCGTCCACGGGGCTCAGGGTAGGCCTTGACAATAAAATTTGTCAAGGGTCGGTCGCCCGGCTCCGCTACCGGCGCTGCGCCGTGTGCCAGGCGGCGACCTGGGTGCGGTTGTCGAGACCGAGCTTGGTGAGGATGTGCTGGACGTGGTTCTGGGCCGTCCGCTCCGAGATGTAGAGCGCGGTGGCGATCTCCCGGTTGGTCTTCCCGTGGGCCACCAGGGCGGCGACCTCGAGCTCCCGGGGTGACAGGACCCCGCCCCGGGGCGGGTCGGTGCCCGCCAGGCGCTCGATCCGGGCGGCGAACGGCGCCATCCCGAGCCGCTCCGCCTCGGGCCGCACCGCCGCCGCCAAGGCAGCGGCCCGGTTGCGGTCGCCCGGGCCACCCCGGGCGACGAGGGTCTCGGCCAGCTCGGTTCGGGCCTGAACGGCGAAGCCCGGGGCGCCGGCGGCGGTGGCGGCTTCGGCCGCCGCCGTCAGATGATCCACCGCGGCGTCGAACTGCTCCCGCCTGGCGGCCGTGATCCCCAGCCACAGCTCCACCGGGCCGAGGTAGTTGACGATGCCGCCCCCACTGCCGACGTGCAGCCGGCGGTGGACGAGGAGGGCCTCGTACAGCGCCGGCAGATCGGCGACCACGCCGAGCCCGACCGCGGCCTGCACCCGGAGGGTGAGCATCTGAAGGGAGATGGCCGGCGGTAGGCGCCAACCGGCGGCGGCCGGGAGACGGCGGTAGCACCGCAGGGCCTCCTCCCGGTCGCCGGCGGCCAGCGCCACGTTGGCCGATCCGAGCAACGGCAGATCGCCGAGGAAAGGGGCCACGGAGTCGACGTCGACGCCGCGCCAGGCGTCGGTCGTCTCCGGTGTGTGCCCCGTGTGCATCTCGATGCCGATACGCACCCCGAGGTACATGGCGGTCGCCCCCAACGAACCCTCGAACTGGGCGAACAGATCCCGGGCTTCGATGGCCAGAGCGTGGGCGTCGTCGAAGCGGGCCGTGGCCTGGGCCAATGCCGCCTCGGTGCGGGCCTGGTGCCAGCGGGCGATCGGCAGCCCGGCGGCCCGCACCGCTCGGCGGAGGTCGGCCACGGCGGCTATCGCCTCCGGTAGGCGGCCCAGCTCGACCAGAGCGTCGATCCGCCACAGCGGGGCCCAGAACCCGACGCTCGGCTTGCGGGCCGCCGCCGCCGCCCCCTCCAGCCGGTCGGCCAGATCCAGACGGCGTGAGGCGTGTTCCGGGCCGTACGACAGCATGTTGCGCGCCCGCAGGGCGGCCAGCTCGGCCACCGGATCGCCGGCCAGCGCGGCGTTGGCCTCGGCCGCCGCGCACTGCGCCTCCATCGCCGTCGGCTCGACGTAGAACGCCATGTTGACCAACTGGGCGTGCAGCCGGGCCCGGAGGTGGTGGGCATCGGGCGGCAACGCGTCGAGGGCCGTCTGCGCCGCTTCCTGCAACCCCTCGGTGGGGCCTCCCCGCCCTTCGAGCACGAGCACGGCATCGGCCACGAGATCGGGCCGGTCGGCCTGGCGGGCGATGGCGGCGGCGCGCACGCAGTGGGCGTGGACGGCGGTCAGCTCGCCGCAATGGCTGAGGGCCCGGGCCGCCCCCAGGTTCCGGTCGAAGTCGTCGATCGGCGTTGGCTGCCCCGCCGCCAGATCGATCGCCCGCTGGTAGAAGCGGGCGGCGTCTTCCCAGGCCAGCTGGCGTTCGGCCACCGTCGCGGCCCGGGTGCACCACTGGGCCGCCGTGCCGTGGTCGCCGAGCGGCGAGGCGGCGTCCCACAGGCGGGCCAACTCGAGGGTCCTGGCCTCGCTGTCGGCCTCGTAGGTCTCGACCGCCGCCGCGAGGTCGAGGTGGTGGGCGGCCCGCTCGGCGGCGCCCAACGTGGCCAGCACGGCCTCACGTACCACGGCGTGGACGAAGCGGAACACCCCGGCCTCACCCGTCGGCTCCACCAGCGACGCCGCCACCGCCTCGTCGAGATCGGTCAGCACCTGGATCGCCGGCCGCCCGGTGACCGTGGCCAGCAGCCCGGCCCGGAACGTCCGGCCCGCCACGGCGGCGAAACGGACCAGCTCGACGCAGGCCGGCGTCCGGCGGGCGAGCCGTAGTCCCACCGCGTCCCTCACCGATCGGGGCACCGTGGCCAGAGTCGCCCCGCCGGCCAGGTGACGGCCCAGCTCACCCACCAGCAGAGGGTTGCCGTTGGACACCGACCACACCGCTTCCACCGTGGCCTCGTCGAGCCCGGAGGGCAGGAGCGTGGCCACGGTGGCCCGGTCAACCCCGGCCAGATCCAGCCGGCAGGCGCCGGCCGCCCGCCCCAACTGGTCGCCCACGGCGTCGAAGCCGGGGGTCCGATCGACGGGCTCCGATCGTTGGGTGACGAGCAACGCCACGGGTGCGTCGCCCACCGCCTCGGCCAGCCGCACGAGGAGCCGCAGCGACGCCGGATCGGCCCGGTGGGCGTCCTCGACCACGATCACGCTCGGCTCGCTCACCAGCACGGCCACCACCGCTTCGAGCCGGGTGAACTGCTCGGAGTCCGGGTCGGAACCGGCCGGGCCCTCCAACATCGAGCGGGCCCCGAGCCGGTCGAGGATCTGCAGCCAGGGCCAGTTCGGGGGCGCGCCGTCGGCCTCGGTGGTGCGGCCGACGAGCATCCGGAGCCCCAAGGCCCGGGCTTCATCGGCCACCGACGCCACGAGCGAGGTCTTCCCCACACCAGCCTCGCCGCTGATCTGCACGATCCGGCCGCGCCCCGAACCGGCGTCGTCGATCCAACCCCGCAGGAGCCGCAGCTCGGGGTCGCGGCCGGCCAGCGCGAGGTCCACCGGCCAATCCTAGGAGCACGATGAGTACGCGGTCTGAGTAGTTCGGCGGATGCCCCCGAGCGTGCCGTCGATCATCGTCTCCCCATGACCTACCTCCTGACATCCAACGGCCCCGGCAACATCGAGACCTTCCGGGCGATCTGCCGCCGGGTCGACGCCCATGCGACCGGGCTCATCGCCCGCTACGCCGGCGAGAACGAGAACGGCCTGGCCATCACGACCATCTGGGAGTCCAAGGCGGCCTGCGACCGGTTCACGGTCGAGCACCTGGAGCCGGCGCTGGCGTCGATCCTGGGGGACGTGCCGTCGCCTCCGGCGCCCGCGGTCTTCGTCGCCTTCGAGAGCGCCGAGGAGCGGGTGACCGAGCGGTCCTCGTGACCGCCCCCGAACCCCGTCCCCGTTCCCGAACGGTGATCGACGCCCCCCGCCGGCGGGTTTGGGCTGGTCGGCAGATCGGGCATACCGCCTCTATCGATTCGTCCTATCCCCGATCCGATCGCCGTGGCGCCGTGACCCTGAGCGGGTTCGCCTTCGCCTGGGCCGCAGCCGCGGGGTCGGGCCTGCCGTGGGCGGCGGCGGGCTGGGCCGTGATCGCCATCGGGGCGGTGGCCGCCCTGATCTCGGTCCGGGCCGCCCTCCGCACCCAGCCGAACGGCGCGGATCCGCCGGCCGACGTCATGCGGCGCTTCGGGCTGGTGAACCTGGCCCAGGCGATCGCCATCGCCGTCGTCGTCGCTGCGCTCGTCGTTGCGGACGCCGTGGCCATGATCCCGCCCGCGGTCTGCCTGATCGTCGGCCTGCACTTCGTCCCCCTGGCACCGGCCTTCGGCCAGCCGCTCTACCGGCGCCTGGCCGTGGAGCTCGGGGTCATCGCCGTGGCCGGCTTCGTCGTCGCCGTCGCCTGGCCGACCGCTTCCCTGCCGGTGGTGGGCCTGGCGGCGGCGGTGGCGCTGTTCGACGCCGCCCACCGGTTGGCGGCCAGCGCCCGCCGGGGCCAGCCCGTCACCAGGTGACCCGTGACCAGGCGACCCTGACCAGGCGGACCCTGACCAGGTGGAACGGGCCCGGTCTCAGGCCAGATCAGACATCCTGGCCGCCAGCTCGAAATCGAGCTCGCTGAGCCCGCCCACGTCATGGGTGGATAGCCGCACAGTCACCCGGTTGTAGACGTTCGACCATTCCGGATGATGGTTCATCTTCTCCGCCACCAGGGCGGCCGACGCCATGAATCCGAACGCCCGGACGAAGTCGTCGAACGTGAACGTACGCACCAGCGCATCGCCGTCCAGCTCCCAGCCGGGCACTCCGGACAACCGCTTGCGTGCCTCGTCCCCACTCAATCGTGACGTCATCATGGGACCGTACCCACCGGTCCGCCTTTCATCACCCGCTGGTCCGGGCCGGTGACTAGCATCGGCCGATGGTCGAGAGCGGGACGGCGAAGGCGACGACACCGGGAGAGCGGCACGTCCGGGCCGAGACGGTGGCCCACGTCGGCTGGCTCCTGTTCGACCGGCCGCCGGTGAACGCCTTCGACTGGGTCATTGTGCGCCAGGTGGCCGAGACGTTCGACGCGCTGGCCGCCGACAGCGAGGTGCGGGTGATCGTGCTGGGCAGCGCCAACCCCCGCTACTTCAGCGCCGGCGCCGACCTCGAGACGTTCGCCGGTATAGACGAGGGGGGCATGGCCGACTGGTGCGATCTGGTCCACGGGCTCGTCCACCGCTTCCGGTCCTCGGCCAAGCCGATGCTGGCCGCCATCGACGGTGTGGCCGTGGGCGGCGGCCTCGAGATGACCCTGCACTGCGACGTCCGCTTCGCCGCCCGCACGGCCCGCCTGGGGCAGCCCGAGGTGAACATCAACTTCATTCCCCCGGTGGGTGCCACCCAGGCCCTGGTGCGCCTGATCGGTCGGCCGGCCGCCCTCCGCCTCCTCTACGGCGGTGACCTGGTCACGGCCGAGGCCGCCCTCGCGCTGGGCCTGGTCGACGAGCTGACCGAACCCGACGACCTGCGGCCCGCGGTGCAGGCCTACGGCGAGCTGCTGGCGGCGAAACCACCCGAGGCGCTGGCCGCCATCCGCCGCACGATCACCGACGGCGGCGGTCGGACGTTCGAGGAGGGCCTGCGGATCGAGGCCGAAGAGGCCGTCCGCCTGGCCGGCACGGCCAACTTCGCCGAGGGCGTGGCCGCCTTCCTGGCCAAGCGCCAGCCCGACTGGCGGCGCTGACGGGCCCGTCGGAGCGCCCCGGGCCGGTTGGCGGTCAGCCGCCCCGGGCGTCCCGCAACAGGGGTTCGGCGAACTCCAGCACGGCGGCGGCGAAGGCGTCGTTCCGGTCACCGGCCACCATGTGGGTGGCTTCGGCCACGTCGACGTAGCGGGCGTGGGGGATCATGCGCAGCAGGGCCTGGGCCGCCTCCACGGTCACCACGTCGCTGCTCCCGCCCCGCACCAGCAGCACCGGCGACTCCAGCCGATCCGCCCCCCGGCTCATGCCCGCCCGCATCTGCTCGGCGTAGGCGTCGGCCAGGGCCGGGTCGTCGAGCCAGACCTTGCGGACGTCGAGGATCCGGGGATCCCAGTGCCAGCGCCAACGGCCGTCCTCACCCTGGCGGAGCACCCGGGTGAGGCCCGACGGCGACGGCTTGCCCTGCCCGCCCCGATAGGCGCCGATGGCGTCGGCCGCCGTCTCCAGGTCGGGATACCCGTCGGGATGGGCCGACATGAAGGCGATGATCCGCCGGCCGCCCTCCATGTCGACGTCGGGCGTGATGTCGACCAGCACGAGCCCCCGGAAGAGCTGATGGTCGGCCACCCCCTGGGCGAACAGCGACCCGGCGCCCCCCATCGACGCCCCCACCACCAGCGGCGGCTCGCTCAGGTCGGCGCACAGGGCCAGCACGTCGAGCCCCACGTCGCTGTGCTGGTAGGCCGACTCCACCGGGCGGGCGCTGTCGCCGTGGCCCCGGAGGTCAAGGGCGTAGGCCCGCCATCCCTGTTCGCCGAGCCGGGCCGCCGCCATGCCCCACGACTGGCGACTCTGGCCCAACCCGTGGAGGAACAGCGCCGGTGGCCCGTCGGGCGGCCCGTAGGCGTCGGCCGCCAGGCGAAGGCCCGACTCGCCCCGCAGTTCAACCGTTTCCATGTCCGTCCCGTTCCGATCGCCTACCGCTGACCGGCGGGTCCGGAAACCCCGTGCCCGCCCCGGCGAGAGTACCCTCACCGGTCCCGCCGCTCGAAACGGCCGACGCCGGCGAGCGGGACGGAACGGGGGCGCGGGCCTGGGCCTTCGACCGCTCGGCGTCCGGGGAGCGGAGGGCTGTCCAGGCGCAGGCGGCCAGCGCGATCAGAAGGCAGTTGCGCACGGTCAACAGCAGCACCGGCCCGGGGTCGAGCGCCCGTAGGCCCGGGTACCGGGCCGGGAAGTAGAGCTGGGTGGCCGCCAGCGCAGCCACGGCGAGGGCGCACGCCGCCCGGCCCCGGCGGCCGCTCACCACCAGCGTGACCGGCACGATCCACAGCAGGTACTGGGGTGAGAGCACCTTGCCGAACACCAGGGCCAGCGACAGCACGGCGGCGCTGCCCGACACGAACACCTCGACCGGCTCCCGGCCGCCGTCCGCCATCTCCCGGCGGCAGCGGGCGAGCACGGCGACGATGCCGGCCAACGCCAGGAGCGAGCACACGACCGGTACGGCTCCCGCTCCCGGGCCGATGAGGTTCTGACTCCCGAACGACGTCTCCACCTGCAGCGACCGGTCGTCGAACCATCGGGCGATCAGCAACAGGTTCGCCCCCACCGACTCGAGCTGCAGGGGCCGCCGCAGGTGGTAGCTGAAGATCCGCCACACCCCGGCGGGAGCGACCGCGGCGAACGGAACGAAGGTGGCGGCCGCGCCGGCCAGGCCGGCGAGGGCGGCCCGGGTCCCCGCCAGCCGATCCTGGTGTCGGGCGTGGGCCAGGAACAGCAGGGGTACCAGCACCACCGGAACGAGCTTGAGCGCGGCCGCCCCGGCCAGCAGGGTCCACGCCAGTGTCCACCGCCCGGAGGCTGCCGCCCACAGCAGCCAGGCCAGGCAGGCCGTCACGGCCAGATCGAACCGGGTCTGGACGAGGTCGCCCAGCAGCACCGGCAACAGGGCCAGCACCCCGCCGACCACCAGCCGGCGCCGCTCCAGGCCGAGGGCGGCGGCCGCAGCCGCCCCGCCCACCGCCGCCAGCCACGACGCCGCCAGCATCAGGAGGGAGAACCCGCCGGCCAGCGACCCGGGGAGCCGGTCGGCCACCCACACCAAGGCGACCGCCAGGGGTGGGTACTCGACGTCGAAGTCCCGATAGGGCACGGCTCCACCGGCCATCCGCGTCGTCATCTGCTCGTACACCGGGATGTCGCTGTAGCGGATGTGGGGATACAGGTTCACCCGGGCCGCCACCAGCCAGGCCAGCAACGCGAGGCACCCGAGCAGAGCCGGATCGAGCCGGTTCAGCCCGGGGGGCGGCGACGCCGGGCGCGGCGGATCGAGGGGCGCGAGGTCGACAGCGGCGGGAACCACAGGGCCGACCCTAGTGGATCGGCCCGCTGGTCTGGGGTCTGCCCGGAACCCGACGGCGAGGTCGACCCGCTCCTCAACTCGCCGCCGGCGCCGCCGCCGAGGCGGCTGCGTCCAGCCGGCAACTCGCCACGATGTGCCCGGAGAGCGTTTGGCCAGCGCCCGAGTGGGGGAGTAGAGCGCCCATGAACTTCACCCCCCGTAAAACCGTGCCCGTGACATTCGCCGCCCTCGCCCTGGCGTTGGGAGCCTGCGGGAGCGACGACGACGGGGACGGTGTCGGTGACGGCACGACGATCACGATCGAGGTCCCCGACGTCTCCGCTCCCGATGTGACCGCTCCCGACATCACCGCTCCCGACATCACCGCCCCTGATGTGTCGGTGCCCGACGTGTCCGTCGAGGGGCCGGACGTCAGCATCGGGAGCTGACGCCGGCCCGCCGGGCCGCTTCGGCTCAGCTCAGGTCGACGCCCCGGTACCCGTCGGCGACGACCTGGTTGGCCATGGCGTTGTACTTGGGCGCCCCGCCGAAGTAGGCCTGGTAGCGGATCTTGCCTTCCTGGTGGCCGGCTACGTTGGAGTTGTAGCCGGTGAACCAGCCTTTCGAGCGACGGAACAGCATCCGCTCGTGGGCTTTCACCACCTCCTTCACCCACTCCTCCTCGGCCTCGGCTTCGGCTTCCACCCGGGTGCATCCGCTCTCCCGGGCGTGCTGGAGCAGGGCGGTGACCCAGTCGACCCCGCCCTCGATGGCCCGGGGGAAGTTGGTGGAGCCTGAGACGCTCTGGGGCCCGGCCACCATGAACAGGTTCGGGAAGCCGTGGCTGAGCACGCCGTAAAACGTCGACGGGCCGTCGGTCCACTTGTCGCGCAGCGTCTGCCCACCCGTGCCCCGGATGTCGATGCGATCGTAGGCGCCGGTGATGGCATCGAACCCGGTGGCGTACACGATGATGTCGAGGTCGTGGTGCCCGGCCGTGGTCTGGATCCCGGTTGCGGTGAACCGCTCGATCGGCGTCTCCTGCAGGCTCACGAGGTGCACGTTGTCGCGGTTGTAGGCCTCGAAGTAGCGGGTCTCCAGCGGCAGGCGCTGGCCGCCGAACCCGTGGTCCTTGGGGATGAGCTTCTCGGCCACCACCGGATCGTCGACCCGCTGCCGGATCCGGTCTGCGATGTAGTCCGACACCTCCCGGTTGGCCTCTTCGTCGAGGAAGATCTCCATGAAGTTGCCGGCCAGGATGGCGAACCCGGGCTGCTCGTACAGCTCGTCCCAGAACGCCCGGCGCTCCTCCGGGGTGACGTTCCAGAAGCCACGCCGGTCGGGCACGTGCTCGAACCCGCCGGGCGACTTGGAGCAGTTGTCGAAGATCTCGTCGTACCGGTCCCGGATCTGGTCCATCTCCTCGGCCGAGATCGGCGAGTTGTTGAGCGGGGTGCTCCAGTTGGGCCGGCGCTGGAACACGGTGAGCTCGGCCACCTTGTCGGCTATCTCGGCGATGACCTGGATCCCGGTGGCTCCGGTGCCGATCACGCCCACCCGCTTGCCGGCCAGTTCCACCGGTTCCTTGGGCCAGGCCCACGTGTGGAACGCCTGGCCCTGGAACGCGTCCATCCCCTCGTAACGGGGGAGGGTGGGGGCTGACAGCGGGCCGAGGCTGGTGATCACGAACCGGGCGGTGAAGCTGGTGCCGTCGGACAGGTCGAGCTGCCACTGCCGTTCGTCGTCGTCCCAGGTCATCGTCTCCACCCGGGAGTTGAACCGCATGTGGCGACGGAGGTCGAACTTGTCGGCCACGTAGTTCAGGTAACGGAGGTTCTCGGGCTGGGGCGAGAAGCGTTCGGTCCAGTGCCACTCGTCGAGCAGCTCCTTGGAGAACGAGTAGCCGTAGGTGTAGCTCTCGGAGTCGAACCGGGCCCCCGGGTACCGGTTCCGGTACCAGGTTCCGCCCAGGTCTTCGTCGCCTTCGAGCACGATGGCGTCGATCCCCAGATCGACCAGCTTCTTGATCTGGTAGATGCCGGACACCCCGGCCCCCAGAACGATGACCTCGTGGTGTCGTTCCTCAGTAGTCATGATGCGACCACGGTAGTTGGCCGCCGGCGGCTAGGCCCAGCCGTCGGAGCGCCAGGTCCGCCCGTACCAGGTGTGGCCGGTCCAGACGTCGGCCCGCCAGGTGCGGCCGGTCCAGGTGGCGCTGCGCCAGGTCCGCCCGGTCCAGGCCACACCGTCCACCGTCAGAGACGTCTCGAAGCCGGTGCCGGTCCAGACGTTGCCGTTCCAGGTGCCCCCGGCCCAGGCTGCGCCGGCGGTGGACAGCGGAGCCCACACCGAGCCGTTCCACGGCTGGCCCAGCAGGTCGACCTCGCCGCTGAGCACGGTCCCGTCGTCGGCCACCAGATGGGCGTCGCCCCGGGCCGCCTCGATCGGGCCCCGGCCCGTCGACACCTTCCACCGCTGCCGGGCGGTACCGGCGGCCGGCACCTTGGCCGCCAACGCCTTGCCCACGTCGATCACGCCGGCCCCCTGGGCGTTGGCCGAGGTGCCGGCCAAGGGCCGGGCCGTGCTCTTGAGCATCGCCTTCACCTGGTCCGGGGTCATCTCCGGATGGGCCTCGAGCAGGAGCGCCACCGCCCCCGACACCACGGCGGCAGCCTGGGACGTGCCCGAGCCCTTGGCGTAGGTCGTGCCGGCGAAGTTGAAGCGCGACTCGGGGTAGGTGGTGTCGACGTAGCCGCCGGGAACCCGCAGGCTCGTGATCGAGGTGCCGGGAGCCAGCAGGTCGACGCCCCGGGCGGTGGTGCCCACCGCCGAGTACGGCGCCACCACGTCGTCGGCTGTCTGTCGGGGGTCGTTCAGGTCGGCGGCTCCCACCGTGACCACGAACGGGTCGGTGGCCGGCATGGCCAGGGCCCCGCCGCTGTTCCCGGCGGCCACCACCACCACGATCCCGGCCCGCCACGCCGACTCCACCGCGTGGGTGAGCGGGCTGTCGAGGTAGCTCTGCGTGCCGTCGGTGCCGTAGGCCAGGTTGATGACCCGGATGTTGAAGCCGGGGTCGGCCCGGTGGGTCACCACCCAGTCGATGGCGGCGATCACCTGCGACACGTCGACCGCACCGTCGGCCGCCCCCACCTTGAGGTTCACGATGCGGGAGCCGGGAGCCACACCGGCGTCCCGGCCGGCGATGATGCCGGCCAGGTGGGTGCCGTGGCCGTAGGCGTCGACGGCGGTGGGCAGCCCCAGCTGGCGGTCGAGCGAGAGGTCGGGCCCGTTGATCACGGCATCCGCCGAGTCGAGGTACTTCACCGGAGCCACGCCGGTGTCGATCACGGCCACGTCGATGCCCCTGCCGGTGGGGTTGGCCGGCTTGACGGCGAGCGGGACGCCGATGGCCAGCTTGATCTCGGTGCGCAGGATGTTGCGGGTCGAGTTCCACTCGGTGAACGACGACCCTCCGGTGACCGACGCCTGAAGGCTGGTGCCGAAGTTGCCGGCCGTCCGGTCGTAATCCGAGCGGGCCACGCCGGCCGACAGCACCAGCAACAGGCCGAGCACGACGGCGGTGAAGGGGCCGCCCCGGCGCCGGTGCGGCGACCATCGCCAGCCGTCGGGGAGCGGAACCGGGGCCCGGTTGTTCACTGCGTCGTCCTCACGGGTTGTCGACCTCGATGGAGTCGGATGGGGTGGCAGGTGGTGCTATCGGCACGGTCGGAGCCGTTCTGTATGGGCCGCCCGGATCGTTTGCGGGCCCGAAGGCGGTGTTCGGCTACAGGACCGGTGGGGACGGGCCGATGACGGGTGCGGCCCATGGCACCTCGAACCACCGACGCCGGACCGCTGCACGTCCAGCTCTTCGCCACCCTGCTGGTGGCGTTGTGCGGGCTGCTGCTGGAGGTCGCCCCGGCGCCTCCAGCGGCCCCCTCCATCGGCCCGTGGGCGGCGCTGGTGCTGGCGCTCTACGCCGGAGCCGAGCTGTGGTCGGTCGAGATCGAGTTCCGCAACGACACCCACACCTTCACCTTCACCTCGGTCCCCCTGGTGATCGGGTTGCTGTTGTTGCCGGTCCCCCTGGTGGCGGCGCTCCGGGTGCTGTCGTCGCTGGTGGTGCTGGCCGGGGTGCACCGCCAGGGCGGCACCAAGCTGGCCGTCAACCTGACCTCCCACACCCTCGAGGTGCTGGTGGCCGGGGCGGTGATGGGCGCCTTCGGGCTCCCGCCGGGCCTGGGCCCGGGGGCGTGGCCGGTGGTGGCGGTGGCCGTGGTGGGGGCCGACCTGACCGGTGGCCTGGTGGTGACCATCGCCATAAGCCTGTTCCAGCGGTCGTGGGACCGGTCGTTCCTGGCCGGGGTGTGGCCGCCGCTGGTGGTGGCCGCCATCGACTCCTCGTACGCCCTGCACGTGGCGACCGAGCTGCGGGCGTCGTCGGCCGAGGTGTGGCTGCTCCTCCCGCTCGGAGCGTTCGCCGTGGTCCTCACCCATCGCTTCGCCCGCCTGGCCAACCGCTACCGGAGCATGCTCCGCCTCGACACCTTCGCCCGGGAGCTGGGGCAGGAGACGGCCACCGGCGACTTCGAAGCCCGCCTGCTGGCCCGGGTGGCCGAGGTCATGCACGCCGAGCAGGCCTGGCTGTGCCAGCCGGCCGATGGCTGGCGGACCCTGCTCACCGGCCAGGGGGAGGTGGTGACCAGCGGGTTGAGCCCGTTCGACGCGGCGGTCGCCCCCCGGCTGGCCCAGGGCGACCCTGAGCTGATCGGCATCGGAGGCCCATTGGGTCGGGACCTGGCCAGCCTCGGCGTGGAGCAGGCCATCGTGGGGCCGCTCCTCCTGCCCGATGGGACCCTGCTCGTGTTGGGCGTGGGCGACCGGGCCGGTGCCGTGCGCGACTTCGACGCCGACGACGTGCGCATCTTCGGCACCATCTGCGCCCACGCCGCCGTGGCCGCCCGCAACCTCGCCCTCATCGAGGAGCTCCGGGCCGAATCCACCAGCCTCGAGTACCAGGCCACCCATGATCCCCTCACCGGCCTGGCCAACCGGACCCTGTTCACGCGCCACCTGGAGGCGGTCAGGCCCGGCACCGAGGTGGCCGTGCTGCTGATCGACCTGGAGCGCTTCAAGGAGGTCAACGACACCCTGGGCCACGCCTGCGGCGACCAGCTGCTGGTGGAGATCGGCCGGCGCCTGCAGCCGGTGCTGCAGGGGGGCGAGCTCCTGGCCCGCCTGGGGGGCGACGAGTTCGTGCTGCAGATCATGGCCCGGGGCGAGGTCGACGCCGCCGAGCGGGCCCGCCTCGTGCTCGACCATCTGCGCGCCCCCTACGCCCTGCAGTCGGTCGACGTGGACGTCGACGCCAGCGTCGGCATCGCCCTGGCCACCGCCCCCCTCGACCCCGACGAGCTCATGCGTCGGGCCGACGTGGCCATGTACAACGCCAAGACCGCCCATACCGGGGTGGAGGTGTACGGCGCCGAACGCGACCACTACAGCCCCAAACGGCTGGCCATGGCGGCCCGCCTCCGTTCGGCCATCGACGGCGGCCGCATCCAGCTGCACTACCAACCCCAGATCGACCTGGCCACCGGCCAGCTGGTGGCGGTGGAGGCCCTGGCCCGGTGGCACGATCCAGGGCGGGGCCAGGTGCCGCCGGCGGAGTTCGTGGAGGTGGCGGAGCGGACAGACCTCATCCACCCGCTCACCGACCTGGTGCTGCAGCTGGCCGTCGGCCAGGCCGCCGCCTGGTACCGGGCCGGCCACCCGCTGCGGGTGGCGGTGAACGTGTCGGCCCGGAACCTGACCGAGGCCGACCTCGTGCCCCGCATCCGGCGCATGTTGGACAGCGCCGGACTGCCGCCCCACCTGCTCGAGGTCGAGCTCACTGAGACCACGATCATGGCCAACGCCGCGCTGGCCGCCGCAGTGATGACCCAGCTGCGGGCCATGAATCTGCGGGTGGCCATCGACGACTTCGGCACCGGCCACTCGTCGCTCAGCCACCTCACCAGCCTCCCCCTCGACAAGCTGAAGATCGACCGCTCGTTCACCCAGGGCCTGGGTGTGGACGCCACGGCCGAGACCGTGGTGCGGGCCATCGTCGATCTGGGACGGAGCCTGAAGCTCGACGTGGTGGCCGAAGGGGTGGAGACCGAGGAGGCCCGGGTGATGTTGGAGCAGATGGCGTGCCAGCTGGGCCAGGGCTACCTGTTCAGCCGGCCCGCTCCGGCCGCCGACCTGGAACGGTGGTGGGCGGGGTCGGGCACGGCCGGGGTGGCGGGCGGCCTGTTGCTGGCCGAGGCCGGGCCGTGACCGGACCGCCGGTACCGGCGCCCCCGGCGGGGCGGCCGAGCGGGTCGCCGTCGCCCGGCGGGCCGGCGTGGCGCGACGAGGAGCACGGCGAGATGGTGGGCGCCCTCCACGCCATCGTCGACCTGGTGGAACGGGTGCAGACCCGGCGGTTACGGGGCATCGGCCTGCTGGTGGCGTTGAACGCGGCCGACGTGGCCACCACGGTGTGGTTCCTGGTGCTCGGGGGGTCCGAAGGGAATCCGGTGCTGGCCCCGATCGTGCACCGGTGGTGGCTGCTGGTAGCGGTCAAGGCGGTGGTGCTGGCCGTGCTCAGCCGTCGCATCCTCGACGCGCCGGCCCGGTCGCTGGAGGCCAAGCTCCTGGTGGGCGGGGCTGTGGCCTACTACCTGGCCGTGGTGGTATGGAACCTGTCGGTGGTCCATCGCCTCGTGTCGTGACGCGGAGATCGCCCCCGATCGCCCCACGCTGCGGTATACCCTCCGGCTCGATTCCGATCGGCGATACTGGTGATCGTGACGTCGAATACCGACTTGCGGGCGGACCGTTACGAGCGCCTGGCCATGATGGCCCGGGCGTTCACCTCCGAGATCGGCGCCGAGGAGATCACGCGGATCGTGGTGCAGCAGGGCATGGCCGGGATGAACGCCTCCGGGGTGGGCCTGCTCTTCGTCGAGGGCGGGTTGTTGCGGACGGTGGCGGCGGTGGGTACGACGGCCCGGTCGATCCGCCGCCTGGAGCAGCATGGCGGCCGAGAGTCGATGCCGCTCGATCGGGACAATCCGTCCTGCCAGGCCATCCGGGAAGCGGAGGAGATCTGGATCACCGACCGGGAGGAGGGCCTGCGACGCTTCGCCGATCTCCGCCTCGCCTCCCCGAGGTCGCAGGGCTGGGTGGCCATCCCCCTGCTCAGCGGCGGCCGCCCGTTCGGTGCCTTCTCCCTGTCGTTCTCCCGCCCGCCCGTGTTCGACGAGACCGAGCGCAACTACGTCCGCACCATGGCCGACGTCGCCGCACTCGCCCTCTCCCGGATCTTCGAAGCCCGGGCCGCGCAGGCCGAGGCGGTGGCCGACGGCCCCCGTGTCCTCATCGACGAGATGGCGTCGGCCGTGCTGGCCGCACCGTCCGACGGCATGGTGGCCGTAGACAGCGTCGGCACGATCCTGCAGTGCAACCAGCGGTTGGGAGAGTTGCTCGGCTACACCCCGGCCCAGCTCGTCGGCCGCCCGATCGAGGTCCTTCTGCCGTACCACCGGCGGGGGGATCACGTGCGGAGCCGCCAGCGCTACGTCGACGACCCGGTGCCCCGCTCGGCGGCCTCCGGGCTCGATCTGGTGGCCCTGCGATCCGACGGCATCGAGGTGCCGGTGGAGATCTCGCTCAGCCCCTGCGCCACCCGCAACGGCCTGTGCGTGCTGGCCGTCGTCCGGCCCCGTAGCTGAGCGGGGAAGCCGGCCCGGTCGTAGTACCAGGTCCTACGACTGTTGGTGGCCGCTCCTTCGGGGTGACTTAGCACCCCCTTAAGCCGCTGTGGCCGACCATCGAGGGGTTCCTCTTCACCGATCCCGGCCCGACCGGCCAGGAGGCGTTCCCCCATGACCACCATCGAGTCCAACACCGGCGACCCCACGACGATCGAATCGGAGGTGCGCAGCTATTGCCGGACCTTCCCCACCACGTTCGTGTCGGCCCGGGGCAGCGAGCTCATCGACCACACCGGCCGTCGCTACCTCGATTTCCTGGCCGGCTGCTCGGCCTTGAACTACGGCCACAACGACCCCGACATGGCCGAGGCCCTCATGGCCTATCTCACCGCCAGCGGCATCACCCACGGGCTCGACCTGCGGACCGGGGCCAAGGAGCGCTTCCTCGACCGGTTCGATCACCTCGTGCTCCGGCCCCGGGGCCTCGGCTACCGGGTGCAGTTCACCGGCCCCACCGGCACCAACGCCGTGGAGGCGGCGATCAAGCTGGCCCGCAAGGTGACCGGGCGCTCCTCCGTCGTGGCGTTCACCAACGGCTTCCACGGGGTGACGCTGGGAGCGCTGGCCGCCACCGGCAACAGCCATAACCGGGCCGGAGCCGGCGCCCTCCCACTGGCTGGCGTGACCCGGGCCTTCTACGACGGGTACCTGGGGCCCGACGTCGACACCGCCGCCGTGCTGGAGGCCGTGCTCCACGACCCGTCGAGCGGGTTCGACCCTCCGGCCGCCTTCCTGGTGGAGGTCGTCCAGGGCGAGGGCGGCCTCAACCCGGCGTCGGCCGGCTGGCTCCGCCGGATCGCCGCCCTGGCCCGCCGGGTGGGGGCCCTCCTGATCGTCGACGACATCCAGGCCGGATGCGGGCGCACCGGTCCGTTCTTCAGCTTCGAAGGCACCGGGGTGGTTCCCGACATGATCACGCTGTCGAAGTCGATCGCAGGCTTCGGCCTGCCCATGGCGCTGGTGCTTATGCGGCCCGAGCTCGACCAGTGGAGCCCGGGTGAGCACAACGGCACCTTCCGGGGCAACAACCTTGCCTTCGTCACCGCCGCCGTGGCCCTGGAGAAGTTCTGGTCCGACAGCCGGCTGACGGCCGACGTGGACCGCCGGGCCCGCCTCGTTCGCTCTGTCCTGGAGCCGCTGGCCGCCCTGGGCCCCGGCTGGCGGGTGAAGGGCCGGGGCCTGATGGTGGGCATCGACGTGGGAACCACCGAGATGGCGGCGGCCGTGACCGCTGGCTGCTTCCAGCGGGGCCTGATCATCGAGACGGCCGGCCCCCGGAACGAGGTGGTGAAGGTGCTGGCCCCCCTCACCACCCCTGACGCCCAACTGGCCGAGGGCATGGCCATCGTGGCCGACGTGGTCGCGGCGCTGGCCGCCGGGCCTCTCGCCGGGGTGGCGGCGTGAGCCCCGATCCGGGTGCCGTGCTCGTGGGTCACGCGGGCCATCCGGTGGCCTGGTCGCCCGGTGAACGGCTCCACGACCTGTTCGACCAGACCTGCATCCGCCTCGGGCGCCATGCCGGGCGCCGCCTCGCCGTCGACTACGGCGGCATCGGGTACAGCTTCGCCGAGCTCCGGGACCGCTCCCACCAGCTCGCCCATCACCTGACCGGCGAGGGCATCGCCCCCGGGCAGCGGGTGGCGCTCCTGCTCGGCCGGTCGGTCGATGCCTATGCCATCGTGCTGGCCCTGTCCCGCATCGGCGCCTCCTGGGTGCCCCTCGACGCCTCGTTCCCGCCCGAACGCATCCGCTTCCTGCTGGCCGACAGCGGCGCAGCGGCCGTGCTGACGGTGGATGAGCACACCGGGCGGTTCGACAACGCCGAGGTGCCGGTGGTGCTCATGGACCGGGCCCAGCCCGGGATCGGCCGCCACCGGCGCCGAGGTTTCGAGCCGCCGTCCGGTCCCGCCGGGCCGGGGTCCGACCGTCCTCGAGACCTCGAGTGCTACGTCATCTACACCTCGGGTTCCACCGGCCAGCCCAAGGGGGTGCCGATCCGGCATTCGAGCATCGTCAACTTCGTGCGGGTGGCTGCCGGCCTCTACGGCTTCGAGCCCGGCGACCGGGTGTTCCAGGGGCTCACCATCGCCTTCGACTACGCATTCGAGGAGATCTGGGTGCCCCTGGTGGCCGGGGCCACCCTGGTGCCGGCGCCGCCCGGGGCCCAGATGGTGGGCGATGACCTGCGCCACTTTCTCGACGAGCAGCGGATCACGGCCATGGCCACGGTGCCCACCGTGCTGGCCACCGTGCGGCCCCCGCTGCCGTCGCTGCGGCTGCTGCTGGTGTCGGGCGAGGCCTGCCCGGCCGACATGATCGGCCCGTGGTTGGCCGCTGGGCGCCGGGTGCTCAACCTCTACGGGCCCACCGAGACCACGGTCAGCGCCACCTGGGGCGAGCTGGCCCCCGGCCGGCCGATCACCATCGGGCGCCCCCTGCCCACCTACACGGTGGCCATCCTCGATCCCGACGGCCCGGGACTGGTGCCCCGAGGTGGGGTGGGGGAGATCACGGTGGGCGGGATCGGGGTGGCCGAGGGGTACCTCAACCGGCCGGAGCAGACAGCGGCAGCCTTCGTCGACGACATCCTCGGCCTCGGCGACAACCCCAGCGGCAAGCTGTACCGCACCGGCGACCTGGGCCGGATCACCGACGACGGCGAGGTGGAGTACCTCGGCCGGATCGACACCCAGGTCAAGATCCGGGGCTACCGGATCGAGTTGACCGAGATCGAGGCGGCGGCCCGGGCCGTGCCCGGTGTGGGCAACGCCGTGGTGGCGCCCCACACCCTGGCCGACGGGTCCACCGTGCTCGCCGCCTGGCTGGCCCCGGCCGCCCCCGGGCTGGCAGCGGTGGACCTGGGGGCGGTATACGCCGCGCTGCGGGCGGAGCTGCCGTCGTACATGGTGCCGGCCCTGCTGGAGCCGATCGCCGAGATCCCGTTGCTGCCCAGCGGCAAGGCCGACCGCTCCGCTCTGCCCGCCCCAACCGGTGGGCGGTTCGTGGCCGACGAGGTGGAGCTGGTCGCCCCCCGCACCGAGACCGAGGCCCGCCTGGCCGGGTTGCTGGCCGAGGTGCTGGGCCTGCCGGCGGTGTCGGTGGAGGCCGACTTCTTCTCCGAGTTGGGGGCCGACTCGCTCACGCTGGCCCGCTACGTCACCGAGCTCCGGGCCACGCTCGGCGTACGCCGCGTGACCCTCAAGCAGCTCTACCAGCATCCGACGATCGCCGCGCTGGCCGCCCTGCTCCCGGCCCCCATCGGGCCCGCCGAGCCGTCGCCGGCCGTGGCCGCCGCCCCGCCCCCGGCTGCGGCCTCGGTGGCGGTCGCCGGCCCCGAACCGATCCCGGCGTCGACCACGATCGCCGGCTCGGCGCCGGCCCCAGCTTCCTCCGTACGGGTGCCGAGCCGAGCGGCCCACGTGGCCACCGGGGTGGCTCAGGTGGCGATCCAGCTGCTCGTGCTGGTGGTGTCGGCCGCCGGCGGGGTGGCCGCCTTCCGGTTCCTGGGCCAGCCGGCCGGTGCGGTCGGCACCGGGCTGCGGCTCGTCGCCGCCGGTGGAGGGCTGTGGCTGGCCACCGTGGCCGGCCTGGTGGCGGTCAAGTGGCTCGCCGTCGGCCGGTTCACGGCCGAGCCGGTCCCCCTGTGGACCACCCGCTATGTGCGGTTCTGGGTGGCCCGGCTTGCCGTCACCCTGAATCCCATGGTGCTGCTGAGCGGCACGCCGGCCTACAACCTCTATCTGCGGGCCGTCGGCGTGCGGGTGGGACCGGGGGCGGTGGTGCTGGCCCCGCCCCCGGTCTGCACCGACCTGGTCTCCATCGGGGCCGGGGCCGTCGTGCGCCACGAAGCCGTGCTCGCCACCTATGTGGCCGGCGGCGGCTGGCTCCGCCCCGGGCCGATCTCGGTGGGGGAGCGCGCCCTGGTGGGCGACGGCAGCGTGCTCTCGCCCGGCACCGCCGTGGGTGCCGGGGCCCAGCTCGGACCGGCCTCGGCCCTGTTGGCCCGCCAGCGGGTGCCGGAGGGAGCGGTGTGGCAGGGATCGCCGGCCGAGCCGTGCCCCACCACGTTCGACCGCTGCGAGCCCGGGCCGATGTCGCGCCGCCGCCGGGTGCGGTTCACCGTGTTCCAGCTCCTCTCGCTGGCGCTCGTCACCCTCCCGTTGTCGATGGCTCCGGTGGCGCTGGCGGCCCGGCTCGAGGTGTCGTGGGACGCACCGCTCGGCACCGGGGGCGGGCCGGCTGGCGCTGCCCTCCGGTGGGGCGTGGCGGCCCTGGTGCTGGAGGCGGCCAGCCTCGCCGCCGGCGCCATTGCCGTGATGGCGGTCCCCCGACTCCTCCGGCCGCTGGTGACGCCCGAGGTGTCGCATCCCCTCCACGGTCTGCGGTGGCAGGCGGCCCGGGCGCTCGGCCGGTTCAGCAACAACCGGTTCTTGTGCACCGTCTTCGGCGACTCGGCCATGATCCTGGGCTGGCTGTCGGCCGTGGGCTACGACCTGTCCCGGGCCACCCAGACCGGGTCGAACTTCGGCGTCGACCAGCGCCACCACAGTCCGTTCCTGTGCTCGTTCGACCGCAACACGCTGGTGTCCGACGGCCTGCGGATGACGAACCTTGAGGTGTCGGCCACCTCGTTCCGGTTGCGGGCGGTGTCGGTGCCGCCCGACACCTACCTGGGGAACGTCGTCCGCTACCCGGCCGACGCTGTCGTCGGGCCGAACTGCCTCATCGCCACGAAGGCGGCCGTGCCCGTGGATGGCCCCGTCCGCACCGGGGTGGGACTGCTCGGCTCGCCCGCCTTCGAGATCCCCCGCACCGTGCAGCGAGACCGGCTGTTCGACCTGTACAAGCAGCCCGGCCTGCTGGAGCAGCGGCTGGCCGGCAAGCTGCGTTCCAACCTGGTGACGATGGCCCTGTACCTGGTCCGGTGGTGGCTGCTCACGTTCGTGGCCCTCGGATCGGGGGCGGTGGCGCTGGGGCTGGTCGGCCCCGGCGCCGGGCTCCTGCCCACGGCGGTCGCTCTGGCGTTGGCCGTCGCCGTCAGTACCGTGGCCGGTGCGCTGCTGTCGATCCTGGCCGAGCGGCTGGTGACCAGGGGTCGGCCCCTGCAGCCCCTCTACTGCTCGCTCTACGATCCCCGGTTCTGGGCCCACGAGCGGTTCTGGAAGCTGAACTACAACGCCTTCCTCCGGGTGTTCGACGGCACGCCGCTCAAACCCTGGTTCCTCCGGCTCCAGGGGGCCCGGGTCGGGGCCCGGATGTTCGACGACGGCGCGGGGCTCACCGAGCCCGCCCTGGTGACCATCGGCGACGACTGCAGCCTCAACCACGGCGCCGCGCTCCAGGCCCACTCGCTGGAGGACGGTACGTTCAAGTCCGACCGGATCCGGCTGGGGTCGGGCTGCACCGTGGGGCCCGCCGCCCTCGTCCATTACGCCACCGACCTGGGCGACGGCTGCGTCGTCGATCCCGACTCGTTCGTGATGAAGGGGACCACGGTGGAACCGGGCGGCTACTGGCAGGGCAATCCGGCCCGCCCCGCTCCCGCGGCCCCGGCCGCTGGCGACGGCGAACCGACCCTCCCCCGACCCGACGTCACTCCTACCGAACTGCAGGTGATCTCATGACCGCACCCCTCGACGTGATCGACATGCCCCACCCCGACGAGTTCGTCGAACGCTGGCTGGCCCCTGCCCGCCCGGTGGTGGTGCGAGGCCTCAGCTACGACCGCCAGGCCTGGACCGCCGGCGGGCTGCGGGCCCGGGCCGGCAGCCTGCCCACCCTGGTCTACGGCTCGCTGTTCGACCTGGAGGACGTGGCCACCCTCGACGACTACCTCGACGACTGGTTCATCCCCGCCGCCGACGGGTCGCCCGCTGTCCCTTCGCCGCCCCCGCTCGATCCGGGCGACGACGTGCCCTATGTCCGCTGGTACAACCGGCTGCGGGACGTGGAGGCGGCCTGGGGCGACGAGGCCCTGGCCCGCATGGCCGACACCTGGACCGCCCCGGCCTGCCTGCCCCGCACCGGGCTGGTGATGCCGGTGGGGGGTGGCGATCCGGTGGTCGACCGGTTCCCCTACCGGGGCCTGCTGGTGGCGGCCCGGGGTGCCCGCACCCGCCTCCACCGGGATCCGTTCGGCACCGACGCCGTGGTGGCCCAGTTCGCCGGGGTGAAGGAGGCCGTGCTGTACGAGCCGGGGCGGGCGGGCGAGCTCCATCTCGGGGGTGACGCCACGTCCTACGGCGGGTTCCTCGACGTGCGGGGCGACGGCTCGGGGCGGTTGGCGGCCGAGCCCGATCTGGCCGGGGAGGTGCATCTCGGCGATCTCATCTACATCCCCCGGGGCTGGCTGCACGACGTGCTCGTGGTTGAGGACTCGCTGTCGGTGACGTGGAACTTCGTCCACGAAGCGGGGAGCCGGGAGCTGCTCCGCTATCTCCAGGCGGGGGCCGAGGCCGACAGCGAGTGGGAGATCCTGCGGTGGTTCCGGTCCCAGGCCGGTTGCCCGGACCTGACCCCCGCCGAGCTGGCCGCCGAGCTGCGACAGGTTGCCGTGTGAGGGGCTGGTCGCCCCGACCAACTCGCGGTTGTGCCGTCGGATCGGGGGGATCAGGCCGAGCAGCGGCAGCCGGCGCAGGGGACGGGACCGAAGTGGGTCACGTGCTCGGTCCAGCCGGAGCCGTCGTGGTAGCGGAGGTCGTGGTTGCGCCACGGGTCCTCGTACCAGCCTTTCACCGTCGCCGGCGGGGCGGGCGGGAGCGTCATGCGGGCGGTGGTGGCGGGGGAGCGGGTGTCGAGCAGAGCGGTCATACCCGTAGCGTGCGCTCGGGCCGCTCCGGCGGGATCGGGGCCGTCCCCCTCGTCCCCCGCCGGCCGTAGGGGATCAGTCGCTGCCGCGGGCGGCGGCCGTCTCCCGTCGGTTGGCCTTGTCGAGCGCCTCCACCAGCTCCTGCTTCGTCATCGACGAGCGGCCCTTCACATCCAGGCGGCGGGCCAGGTCCATCAGATGGGCCTTGCTGGCGTTGGCGTCGACCCCGCCGGCGGTGGCGCCCCGCTCGGCCCCACCCTGGCGGGCGGCGGCCCCGCTGCGGGCGGCCTGGGCGTCCGAGGGGCCCTTGTGCTCCTTGGCCTCCCAGTGGTCGCCCACCTTCTCGTAGCTGTGTTTGAGGGCGGCGAAGGCGGTGCGGTGGGCCCGCTCGCCCTCGCCGTAACTCTCCACCGCCGAGTCGTGGGTCTCCCGCCAGATCGCCTGGGCGTGCTCGTCGGACCGCTCCAGCGTCGACGGCAGATCGGTGGACCCGCCGCCCTTGCGTTTGTCGTCTCGCTTCGGCATACCGGGGTGGTACCCCGATCGGCCCCGCTCGACGCCCGCCGGCTCCTACATGCGGCGGGCTTCGGTGACCCGGCGGAGGAAGGTGCGGAGCCGTTCGTCCCGGGGGTCGTGGAAGATCTCGTCGGGCGTGCCCACCTCGGCCAGGTTGCCCTCGGACATGAAGCAGATGCGGTTGGCCACGTCCCGGGCGAAGCCCATCTCGTGGGTGGCCATGAGGATCGTCATCCCCTCCTCCACCAGCTCCCGGACCATGGCCAGCACCTCGCCCACCAGGGCCGGGTCGAGGGCGCTGGTGATCTCGTCGAGCAGCATCACCTCGGGCTCCATGGCCAGGGCCCGGGCGATGGCCACCCGCTGCTGCTGGCCGCCCGACAGGCGGTCGGGGTACTCGTTGGCCTTGTCGGCCAGCCCGATCCGCTCCAGCAGGGTCATGGCCCGGCCCCGGGCCTCGGCTTCGGGCAGCTTGAGCACCTTGGTGGGCGCCAGCGTGATGTTGCGGAGCACGGTCATGTGGGGGAACAGGTTGTAGCCCTGGAACACGATGCCCACCACCCGGCGCAGGAAGTCGACGTCGACCCCCGGCCCGCTGGCCGCCTCGCCCGCCACCCGGATCTGTCCCTGTTGGATCTCCTCCAGGGCGTTGACGCAGCGCAGCAGGGTGGACTTGCCGCACCCCGAGGCGCCGATGAAGCACACGACCTCGTGGTGGCCGATGTCGAGGTCGATGCCCCGCAGCACGTGGTTGGGCCCGTAGTGCTTGTGCACGCCGGCGAACTCCACGTAGGGCGCGAGCTGGCCCGGCTGGTCGGTCGGGTCGATCGGGTCGATCGGGTCGATCGGGTCGATCGGGTCGGTGACGGTCATGGTCAGCCCACCTGCATCCGTTGCTGGTCCCGCCGGATCAACCAGTCGGTGAAGCGGGCCAGGGGGATCGTCATGATCAGGAACAGCAGGCCGGCCACCGCCACCGCCGTGAGGTTGAAGAACTGGCTCTTGTACAGGTTCGCCTTGTTGAACACCTCCACCGTGCCCACCACCGAGGCCAGCGCCGTGTCCTTCTGCAGGCCGATGAAGTCGTTGAGCAGGGGCGGCACCATGCGCCGCACCCCCTGGGGGATGATCACGTACCTGAGGGTCTGGCCCTGCGACAGGCCGAGCGATCGGGCCGCCGCCGACTGGCTCCAGTGGATGGAGTCCATCCCGGCCCGGTAGACCTCGGCCACGTAGGCGCCGTAGACGAGGGTGAGGGCCAGCACCACCAGCCAGAACAGCTGCTGCTCGGGCGCCAGCAGCGACAGGCCGGGCAGCTTGGCCAGTTGGAAGCCGAAGACCACCAGCGTCAATACGAGGATGGCGGGCAGGCCCCGGAACACGTCGACATAGGCCACGGCCAGGAACCGGATGGGGGCGCCGGCCCGGCCTGGGATCCGGCGCACCACGGCCACCAGGAGGGCCCAGACCAGCACGAGCACCTCGGTGGCCATGAAGATCTTGATGTTCAGCCAGAACGCCTCGGCCAGGCCCCGGAACGACTTCTTCGTGATGTCCCAGCGGAAGAAGACCTCCCGCACCGAGCCGTCGTTCGTGCCGATCAGGAAGGTGAGGAACGCCACCACCAGCGCAGTGAGGCCGAAACCGAGCACGTACCACTGCATGTCCCGGGCCCGGGCCGCCGCCACCCGGGCCGTAGCGTGC
The DNA here is from genome assembly GCA_041394285.1 of Acidimicrobiales bacterium. Taxonomy (GTDB): domain Bacteria; phylum Actinomycetota; class Acidimicrobiia; order Acidimicrobiales; family SZUA-35; genus CADEDH01. The sequence continues at coordinate 41,524 of JAWKIL010000007.1, forward strand.
TGCCCGGCCCGGTCGAGCGAGCGGGCCCGGAGCGCGGCCTGTACGGCGAGCACGCCGGACGCCGGGACGGCCAGCCCGGCAGCGGCCAGCACCGCGACGACCACCGTGACCGGCCACGGGGCCCCGTCGGCGAACGAGGCCCGGAAGGCGAGGAGGCTCCACCACGTGAGGGCGACCACCGCCACGGCCACCGCCAACGAGACGACGGAGGAGCCCAGGCGGGTCCGCACCCGGGGACGGGTGGCCCGCAGGCGCTCCGGCGCTGTCGGCGGCACCGTGACGGTGGACTCGGTCATGGATGGATCCTCAGCGCCGGGCTACGGGACGTCGATCACCGGCACCTTCGACGGATCGGCACCGAGGTTCTCAGCGGCCAGCTTGCCCAACGTGCCGTCATCCTTCAAGGCCGTGATGGCGGCGTCGATGGCGTCCTTGTTCGTGGAGTCCTTGGGCAGGATGGCGCCGTACTCCTCGCCCGTCTTGAACTGGGCCACCACCTCTTGCACGCCCCCCGACTCGGCCGCCTGCGACAGCACGATCGGCACGTCCATGATGAAGGCGTCGACCTGGCCCGCCTGCAGGGCGGTGAACCCGTCGGGCAGCTGCTGGAAGATCTGGGGGTCGGTGTCGGGCTCGAGGGTGTTCGTGAGGAAGTCGAGCCCGGTGGTGCCGGCCTGGGCCCCCCACCGGAGCTTCTTGGCGTCCTCCAGGGTGGCCAGCGTGGTGCCCTTGGCCACCAGCACGCCCTGATCGGCCTCGAAGTAGGGTTCGGTGAAGGTGACCACCTGGGCCCGCTCGTCGGTGATCGTCACCTGGGAGAAGGCGACGTCGAAGCCGGTCACGGTGCCGGCCACCAGCCCGTCGAAGGGCACGTTGCGGACCTCGACCGAATCGAGGCAGAGCTTGTCCTTGACGGCCTGCACGATGTCGTACTCGTAGCCGCCGGTGATCTTGGTGGGGTCGTCGTCCGAGCCGTCCCAGAAGCCGGGACCGGGCAGGGAGGTGACCACGGTGAGTGTGCCGGCCTTGATCGGCGTGAAGTCGGTGGGGCACTCGTCACCGGCGGCCGCACCGCCGCCGGTGGTGGCCTCCGAGCCACTGGCCTCGGTCGTGGCCGAGGAGCTGTCCGTCTCGGTGGAGGCGCCGGTCGAGCTCTCGGTGGCGGTGCTGTCACTGCCACAGGCCGCGGCGACCAGGCCGAGGAGGCCGAGAAGGGCCAGCAGGGTGATGCGCCACGACCGGCGGGAGGCGCCGGGGGCGCGGTCGTTGGCCACCTGAATGGTGGGTTGTCGTGTGATCATGGGCAAAAGGTAACCCTGGGCCTCACGAACCGCGCTGATGGACGCAGTATGTTCACAAACCAACCACCGTACGTGGTGGTAACCGGTGGCCGGTTCGGTGTCAGCCGATGGCGTGCGTGGTCATCGACAACGAGCCGAGGGCGTAGCCGTCGATCACCACCCGGCCCGTCTCGCCGCTGGCGGCGGCCAGGCCACCGAGGTAGTACAGGGGGAGGAGGTGGTCGGGCGTGGGGGCGGCCAGGGAGTACCGCTGGTGCCGGCTGAGGGCGGCGATGTCGCCCGGGGCCTCGGCCATCAGGGTGCGCGCCGCCTCGTCGAACTCCTCGGCCCAGTCGAACCCGGTGTCGGGCCGCGACGGATCGAGGGCGGGCAGGTTGTGAACCACGTTCCCGCTGGCCACGATCAGCACGCCGCTCCGGCGGAGCGGGGCGAGGGCGGCGCCCAGGGCCACGTGGTAGTCCGGCGTCTTGGAGGCGTCGACCGACAGTTGCAGCACGGGGATGTCGGCCGGCGGGTACAGGTGGGCCAGCACCGACCACGTGCCGTGATCGATCCCCCAGGAGTCTCGATCCATCCCGATCCAGGTGGGTTTCACCACCTCGGCGATCTCCTCGGCCAGCCCGGGATCGCCGGGGGCTGGGTAGCGGAAGGCGAAGAGCTCCTCGGGGAATCCGAAGAAGTCGTGGATCGTGGTCGGCGCGGCCATGGCGGTGAGGGCCGAGGCGTTGATGTACCAGTGGGCCGAGATGGCGAGGATGGCCCGAGGTCGATGGGGCAGGGCGGCACCGAAGGCGGCCCAGGCGTCGGTGTAGCGGTTGTGCTGCAGGGCGTTCATCGGGCTTCCGTGGCCCACGAACACGGCGGGCAGCGACGGGCTGTGATCGGTGTCGGCGGTGCTCATCTCCGACTCCCTTCAAGAGGTTGACGTGTCATATTCTACCCGCCGCCGGGGCCGCCGGGGCCGCCGGCGCCGGAGCCGAGCGCCGGTCCCGACGGGCCGAGCGCGCCGGCCCGGCCCAGATCGGCCCGGTTGGCGGCCCGGGACCCGGCGGCCCACCCGGTGGCGTCCATGGGCGACGCCGCCCGCTGCCGTCGCAGTGGCCCCAGCTCGCTGGCCATCCAGGCCTCGATGCGGTCGGCGCGGTCGGCCAGCACCGGCAGCAGGTCGGCACCGCCGGCGCTGGCCGACGCCTCGGCCTGCACCTGCTCGTTGACCTCGGCCAGCCGCTGGCCCACCCGGTGGGCGTAGGCATGGAGGAACGAGCTGCGGAAGCCCCGGCTCCTCTCGTGGGCCCCCGCCGGCGCCGCCGCCCCGGCGGCCTGCACCGCCAGCTGGGCCTGCACCAGCAGCGAGGTGTAGAGCGTCTCGGTTGACAGCAGGTCCTGGTCGAAGCCGATGACGGCCACGAAGGCGTAGGCCGGGTAGTAGACCGAGCGGCACGACGACCGGGCCGCCACCACGTGGAGCAGGGTGGTCTTGGCCCGCAGGTAGGGCTCGTCGACCGGGATGCGGACCATGGCGGGATCGTCCCGCGAGCCCGCCGTGCGGCGCCCCCAGAGCAGGGCGGCATCGATGGCGTGGCGGGCCATGAGCTCCTGGGCCTTGGCCGTGAACGTGGCCGCCTCGGCCTCGAAGGTGGTGGACTCGGCCTGCGCCAGCAGGGCCCGGACCTTGGTGAGAACCGGGGCCAGAGAGGCATCGGCGGTCTCGGCGTCGTCCAGGAGGTGGCCGGCGAGACCGGCGGTGAACCACGACCCCGGGGTGGGAGCCCCGGCGCCGGTTCTCGCCTGATCGGACCCCGGCGGGGGGATCAGGATCCCGACCCGTCCGAGCTCGTCGAGGTTGCGGAACAGGGTCAGCGCGGTGCTCCCGCACACCTCGGGCGTGACGCCGAGGCGGCGGTGGTGGCGGCGGAGCCAGCCCTCGGCGGTATCGCCCGGCGGCGCCAGGCCGAGGCCGGCGACGTGGGCCGTCCACCGGCGGTGCACGGTACCGGGCGGGCGGCGGGCCAGGTCGACGGCGATGGCCAGCGCCGCGATCTCCCGGGCCGGCGGCTTCACGGTCCGCTCCACCTGGCGCAGGACCTCGCCCGGCAGCCAACCCCTGCCCCAGAGGCGGTCGATCATGGTCAGCAGATGGGGCTCCACGGCCTCCGGCGGCTCAGCCCAGCTGCCCGGTGTGCGGCGGTACCCAGGATCGAATCGAGTCATGGGCGCACTCTACTGATCTGGTGTGACAATGAGAGTGAACAACCGAATCATCGGGCCGGGGGCCGACGCGTCGGCCCCCGGCCTGGCTGACCGCCGTCCGCCGTCGCTCGTGGCCCGCTCGATCCGCGCCACGCTTCGAACCGTGTCGCGAACCGAGCGCCGAGCGCACATATCGCGTACCTGGTTCGAACCGTGTCGCGCGTCGAGCGGGTCAGAGGGCGGCCAGCTCGATCAGGGTGGCCACCGCCCGGCGCACGGCCAGGGTCGACGGCCCGGCCACGGCGGCCACCGCTGCGGTTGCGGCCGCGGCCCCCTGTCCGGCCAGAGGCGACACGGCCACCCGGGCCCCGGCCTCGACCGTCGGCAGCGCTCCGGCCCTCAGCACGCTCGCCGCCGGGGGGCCGATCAGCACCACCTGGGCCACGGCCCGGCACCCGGCCAGGCCGGCCGGGCCGTCCCAGCCGGGGCGCCCGGTGTCGAGGCCGGAGCACAGCAGCGGTGCGCCGGCCCGGCCCTCGATCCGCAGGCGAGACCGCAACCTCCCCGCCGTCTCGCCATGGCGGCCGAGCACCACCTCCTCCACCCACACCAGCTCCACCCCGTCGCCCAGGCGCACCGTCGTGTCGGCCCGATGATCGGCGCCGGCGGCCACGATCGTGGGCTCGGGGCACCACCACAGCCGGGCGCCGTCACCTGCGGTCACGGTGGTGGCGGTGTGGGACGTGTCGCCCCGGGGTCCGGGCAGCACCAGCGATGCCGCCACCGACGTGAGCCGAAGCTCGGCCCGGGGCCCGACGTCCACCCGCAGCTGCAGGTGGTCGCCTCCCACCGGCCCGGCGGCCGTACCGACCCACACCACCCCGCCGGGACGGGGACCGTCGGGCATGGGCCGGAACGTGAACGGGGGATCGTTGCGCAGCGTCGTCACCCGGCTCCGGCCCCCGGTCGCCTCCACCACCAGCGACGCCGACGCCCGGTGCCCGGGTCCCCGCCCCGCCCCGGCCCCATCCGGCCGTTCCGGGCACGCGGCACCACCGCCCGGGCGACGTTCCTCCGCCGGAGCGCCGAGGGCCGGCGCTCCCGGGGTCGGGGCCGTCAGCGTCATGCGCCGCCGGCCGGGCCAGAGGCGGCGGCCAGGGCGCTGGCCCGGTCGGCCAGCAGGCTCCGGATCCAGGCCGCCACCGGCTCGGCCCGCTGGTCGAAGCGGAGCGACACGAACGCCGTGGGCCGTCCACCCCGGCCCGCCTCGGCGTCGCGGGCCATGACCCCCAGATCGGCCCCCACCAGCTCGGCCAGGTCGGTCTTGTTGACCACCAGCAGGTCGGAGCGGGTGATGCCGGGGCCGCCCTTGCGGGGCACCTTGTCGCCCCCCGACACGTCGATCACGAAGATCTGCACGTCCACCAGGGCGTAGCTGAAGGTGGCGGTGAGGTTGTCGCCGCCGCTCTCCACCAGCACCAGGTCGGGATCGAAACGGGCTTCCAGTTGCTCCACCGTGTCCAGGTTCTCGCTGATGTCGTCCCGGATGGCGGTGTGGGGGCAACAGCCGGTCTGCACGGCCATGATCCGCTCGGTGGGCAGCACCCCCTTGCGCTCCAGGATGGCGGCGTCCTCCCGGGTGAAGATGTCGTTGGTGACGACGGCCAGACTCAGCTCGGAGGCGAAGGCCCGGCACAGGCACGACACCAGCTCGGTCTTGCCGCTGCCCACCGGCCCGCCGATGCCGACCCGGAGGCTGCGCCGGGCGGGCCCGCCGGGGCGGCTCAGGCCGGGCCACCGCCCGCCGGCCACCAGCGGGTCATGATCGTGATCGTGGGCGTGGGCGTGGCCCGGGTCATGGGGAGGCACGGGATCGGTCCTTTCCGGTCGGTCGGAGGAGGGGAGTGAGGGAAGGGGAGGAGCAACGGGGTCAGGTGGCGAACAGCCGGTCGGTACGGGCCGCGTGCTCCACGGCGGCGATCTCGGTGAGCGGCCCCACCAGGCAGGGCAACTCGTCGATCGGGCCCTCGCCGGCCAGGGCGGCCTCGGCGGCAACCTCGTCGACCACAGTAGCCAGCGACGCGGCCAGCGCGGCCACGGCGAACGGGTCGAGGCCGCCCAGCCGGAGCGCAGCCTGCAGGGGAGTGGTGAGCGTGTGGTGGAGGCTGAGCCGGGCGGCGTCGAGCGCTCCGATCCCGGCGGCGTGGGCCACGGCGCCCAACGCCACCGCCTGGTGGGGGCCGGCGGGGTGGACGGCGGCCGCCGACTCCATGACCTGGCCGGGCCAGCAGCCGGCGGCGGCCCGGGTCAGCTGGCGGCCGAGCCGGCGCGACGAGTCCCGCAGCGCCGCCATGGCCAACCGGGCGTCGGCCTCGGCGTCGAGCAGGCGCAGCGCGCGCCCCGGCCCGCACCCTTCGGCGCCGCAGTCGGCGGCCAGCCGCCGCACCACCGCCGCCGTGACCGCAGCGTCGACCAGGCCCGTGGTGCGGAGCCGGCCCACGACGTAGGCGGCCAGGCTGCCGGGCCCGTCGATCCTCCCGTCGATCAGGGCCGCCTCGGCCCCGCCGGAATGCACGTGGCCGCCGGCCGGGAACCGCCCGTCGGCCAGGAGCAGAAGGGCGGCGACGCCGCCACCAGGGGAGCTCATCGGGGCGCCCACCGGCCCTAGAACAGGAAGTAGCGCTGGGCCATGGGCAGCTCCGGCGCCGGGTCGGGCTCGATCAGCTCCCCGTCGATCCGCACGGCGAACGTGTCGGGGCTGACGGTGACGGAGGGGACAGCGGTGTTCTCCGGCAGGTCGGCTTTGCCCACCCGGCGGCAGTCGGCCACCGCCACCAGCGGCTTGGCCACCCCCAGGCGTTCGGCCAGGTCCGACTCGAGGGCCAGCGGGGCCACGAAGTTCAGGCTCAGCCCGGGGGCGGCCCCGGGGGCGGCGCCGAACATGGGGCGGGGCAGGATCGGCTGGGGTGTGGGGATGGATGCGTTGGCGTCGCCCATCTGGGCCCAGGCGATGGCGCCGCCCTTGACCACCACGTGGGGCCGCACGGCGAAGAAGGCGGGGTCCCACAGCACGAGGTCGGCCAGCTTGCCCACCTCCACCGAGCCGACCTCGCCGGCCAGGCCGTGGGCCAGGGCCGGACAGATCGTGTACTTGGCCACGTAGCGCCGGGCCCGCAGGTTGTCGGCCCCGTTGTCGGCCCCGTTGTCACCGGGCAGCGACCCCCGCCGCCGCTTCATCACGTGCGCCGTCTGCCAGGTGCGGAGGATCACCTCGCCCACCCGGCCCATGGCCTGGGCGTCGGAGCCGATCATGGAGATGGCCCCCAGGTCGTGCAGCACGTCCTCGGCCGCCATGGTGGAGGGCCGGATCCGGCTCTCGGCGAACGCCAGGTCCTCGGGGATGGTGGGGGAGAGGTGATGGCACACCATCAACATGTCGAGGTGCTCGTCGAGCGTGTTGATCGTGTGGGGCCGGGTGGGGTTGGTCGACGAGGGCAGCACGTTGGGCTGCGACACCACGGTGATGATGTCCGGCGCGTGGCCGCCGCCCGCCCCCTCGGTGTGGTACGTGTGGATCGAGCGGCCCCCGATGGCGGCCAGCGTGGCCTCCACGTAGCCGGCCTCGTTGAGGGTGTCGGTGTGGATCGCCACCTGCACCCCCTGCTCGTCGCACACGGTGAGGCAGGCGTCGATCACGGCCGGGGTGGTGCCCCAGTCCTCGTGGAGCTTGAAGCCCGACGCCCCGCCGGCCAGTTGCTCCCGCAGCGCCTCGGGTGACACCGTGTTGCCCTTGGCCAGCAGGGCCACGTTGATCGGCCAGGTGTCCATGGCTCGCAGCATCATCGCCGTGTGCCACGCCCCGGAGGTGACGGTGGTGGCCTTGGTGCCCTCGGCCGGGCCGGTGCCGCCCCCGACCACGGTGGTGGTGCCGGAGGCGAGGGCCGTGTCGAGGATCTGAGGGCAGATCAGGTGGACGTGGGAGTCGATGGCCCCCGCGGTGAGGATCTTGCCGTTGCCGGCCAGGATCTCGGTGGACGGCCCGATCACCAGGGCCGGATGCACCCCGTCGGTGATGTCGGGGTTGCCGGCCCGGCCGATGCCCACGATGCGCCCGTCGCGGATGCCGACGTCGGCCTTCACCACCCCCCAGTGGTCGAGGATGACGGCCCCGGTGATCACCAGGTCCGGTGTGCCCTCGGCCCGGGTGGCCCGGGACTGACCCATCGATTCCCGGATCACCTTGCCTCCGCCGAACACGGCCTCGTCGCCGCCGACGCAGGCATCGGAGGTGACCTCGATGAAGAGGTCGGTGTCGGCCAGGCGGACCCGGTCACCCGTGGTGGGCCCGTAGAGCTGGGCGTACCGTCGGCGGTCGATCTCCATCACTGACCTCCTGGGGGCTGCGCCCCCGCCGCCTGCGGCGGCTCCCCATTGCGGTCGGGGCCCCTGCCCCGCCCGGCGCCTTCGGCGCTCGCTCCTGGGAGCTGGTCCCACGGGCGGTCGCCGGCTCCCGGGTTGGCGCCGGGCCCGTCGCCCAGGGGCCCGGCGGCTGCCCCCCGGAGGCCGGGCACCACGCGGGCTCCGGCCAGGGGGACGAGATCCACCTCGCGTTCGATGCCGGGCTCGAAGCGCACCGAGGTGCCGGCCGGGATGGCCAGCTTGTGCCCCCAGGCCGCCTGGCGGTCGAACGACAGCGCCGGGTTGGCTTCGGCGAAGTGATAGTGGGATCCCACCTGCACGGGCCGGTCGCCCGTGTTCGCCACCACCAGCGTCATGATCGGGCGGCCGGCGAACAGCTCGACCGGCCCCTCACCCACGATCACCTGCCCGGGCGGTCCCATCGGTGCGAACATGCCCTCGCCGCCGCTCATGAGATCGGCCCGTGCAGGGTCACGAGCTTGGTGCCGTCGGGAAAGGTGGCCTCGATCTGGATCTCGGGGATCAGGTCGGCCACCCCGTCCATCACGTCGTCCACGGTGAGCACGCGGCGGCCGGCGTCCATGAGGTCGGCCACCGTGCGCCCGTCCCGGGCCCCTTCCATGACCCACGACGACAGCAGGGCCACCGCCTCGGGGTGGTTGAGCCGCAGGCCCCGGTCCCGCCGGTCGCGGGCCACCATGGCGGCCACGGTGATGAGCAGGCGTTCCTGCTCGTGCTGGGTCAGATGCACGCGGGTCCTTTCGCGTCAGGTCGGGAGGTTGCTCAGACGGCCAACAGCTCGGCGAACGCCGAGGGGTCGGCCTCGGACGTGAGCCCGGTCGACACCACCCGGCCGGCATCGAGCACGGCGTAGCGGTCGGCCAGGCGCAGGGCGAACTCCACGTACTGCTCGACCAGCAGGATGGTCATCCCGATGGCCTTGTGGAGCTTGGCGATCGTGTCTTCGATCTCGTGGATGATCGACGGTTGGATGCCTTCGGTCGGCTCGTCGAGCACGAGCAACCGGGGGCCGGTGACGAGCGCCCGGGCGATGGCCAGCTGCTTGGCCTGCCCCCCGCTGAGGAGGCCAGCCGGGCGGTTCATCAAGGTGGTGAGGGCGGGGAACAGGTCGAGCACCTCGTCGAGGTCCTGCTGGCGCAGGGAAGCGGCCCGGGCCCGGCGGCCCTGGCGCTCCATCACCACCTGGAGGTTCTCCCTCGTGGTGAGCTGGGGGAACACGGCGTGGCCCTGGGGCACGTACCCCAGGCCCAGGCGGGCCCGCTGGTGGGCCCCCACCCCGGCCAGGTTGCCGCCGTCGAAGGTCACCGAGCCGCTCTGGGGTTTCAGCAGGCCGGCGATCGTGTTGAGCAGCGTGGTCTTGCCCACCCCGTTGCGCCCCATCACGCACACCAGCGAGCCGTCGGGCACCTCCAGCGACACCCCGAACAGCACGTCGGTCCGGCCGTAGGCCACCCGCACGTCGTCTACCACCAGGCCGCTCATGCGGTCGCTCCCTCGTCGTCGGCTGCGGTCCCGGAGTCGGGCCCGGTGTCGGTGTCGGTGTCGGTGTCGCCGTCGGCTTCCGACCCCGAGCGGCGATCCCGGGCCCGGCCCAGGTAGACCTCCCGGACCCGGGGGTCGTGCTGCACGTAGTCGACGTCGCCCTCCGACAGCAGCTTGCCCTCATGGAGCACGGTCACCGTGTCGGCGTAGGCCCGGAGGAAGGCCATGTCGTGCTCGATGACCAGGATCGTGTGCTCGCCGGCCAGCGACCGCAGCAGCTCACCGGTCTCGGTGCGCTCCTGAGGGCTCATGCCCGCCACCGGCTCGTCGAGCAGGAGCAGGCGGGGGTTCTGCACCAGCAGCATCCCCATCTCCAGCCACTGCTTCTGGCCGTGACTCAGCGCCCCGGCCGGCCGGTCGGCGTGGGCGCCGAGCCCCACCCGCTCCAGGGTGGACGCCACCGCCTCGCTCGTTCCCCGGCGTCGTCCCAGCAGCCGTACGAAGGGTCGCCGGAACGAATGGGCGAGGTCGAGGTTCTCGGTCACGGTGAGCGACTCGAACACGGTGGGTGTCTGGAAGCTGCGGCCTATGCCCCGGCGCACGATCCGATGCGACGCCATCCCGGTGATGTCGTCGCCGTCGAACACCACCCGGCCGCTGGCGGCCCGGGTGAGGCCCGTGACCACGTCCACCAGGGTGGTCTTCCCCGCCCCGTTCGGCCCGATCAGGAACCGGAGCTCGCCCGGGGCCACCGCCAGGCTGAGACCGTCGATGGCCCGGAACCCGTCGAAGGAGACCACGATGTCCTCCACCTGCAGGAGGGGGTCGGTGGCGGCGGTGCCGGCGGGGGCCGTCCCGGTGATGGTCGCCGTCATTCCGCCACCGCCGCCGCTGCCGGGGTGGCCGCCGGGGCCGGTCCCGCCGTGTCGACGGTGGTTGCCGCCGTGTCGACGGTGGCTGCGCCGCCCGTCCTCATGCGGGCGGCGAGGCGGTTGCGGAGCGACAGCAACACGCCGGCCAGACCGCCCGGCACCAGGGCCACCACCACCACGAACAGCAGTCCCTGGAAGTACTCCCAGTCCTCGGGCCGGGTCTCGCTCACCCTGGTCCGCAGCCAGCTGACGGCGAGCGCCCCCACCAGCGGGCCGTACACCGTGCCCCGACCGCCGACGGCCACCCACACGATCATGAGGATCGAGGGGAGCACGGCGAACTGGTTGGGGGCCACGATGCCGATGACGGGCGCCGACACCGCCCCGGCCAGGCCCGCCATCCCGGCGGCCACGGCGAAGGCCGCTGTCTTCACCATGGCCGGGTCGTAACCCAGGAACCGGACCCGGTCCTCCCCGTCCCGCACCGCCATCAGGAGGCGGCCGAAGCGGCTGTTCACGAGTTGCCGGGCCACCACCACGCAGGCCACGAGCCCCGCCGCCGCCAGGTAGTAGAGGAACTTGTTCGTCTCCGGCTGGTACTTGTTGCGGCCGAAGATGGTGGTGAAGTTGGTGAGTCCGTTCGTGCCGGCCGTCAGCTTCAGCTGGCCCACCAGCAGCAGCCAGAACACCAGCGTGGCGGCCTGCGTGAGGAGGGCGAAGTAGGGCCCCCGGATCCGGCGCCGGAACACCAGCCAGCCCACGGCGGCGGCCAGGAGCGTCGGCACCACCACAGCGGCGGCGGCGGCGAACCACAGGCTGCCGAACGGTCGCCACAGCAGGGGGAGCTCGGTGTAGTCGCTGTAGAGCGACATGAACTGGGGGAGCTGGCCCGGGCCCACCTGCTCCAACGTCAGGTACATGCCCATGGCGTAGGCCCCGAGGCCGAAGAACACGCCCTGGCCGAGGGCCAGCATGCCGCCGTACCCCCAGGCCAGGTCGAGCCCCACGGCGATCATGGCGTAGCACAGGTACTCGGCCCACTGGCGGGTACGGGTGGGGTCGCCGATCAGGTTGGGCCCGGCCAGCACGAGCACCACGCCCAGGGCCAGCAGGGCCCGGCGGGCCCAGGGCATCCAGGTCGGAGTCGGGGTGGCCGGAGCGGTAGCGGTGATCGTCGTCATCCTGTGAGCCCCCGGGTCTGGAACGAGACGAGGCCGTTCGGGCGGAACTGGAGGAAGGCGATGACGGCGATGAACAGGATCGCCTTGCCCAGGCTGGCCGATGTCCAGTACTCGCTGAAGGCGTTGAGCATGCCGAGGCCGAAGGCGGCGATGATCGTGCCCCGCATCTTGCCCAGGCCGCCCACGATGACCACGAGGAAGGCGTCGATGATGTACCCCGCCCCCACCTGGGAGCCGATGGATCCGATGAGCGACACTGCCACCCCGGCCACGCCGGCCAGGCCGGAGCCGAGGAAGAAGGTGGTGGCGTCGACCCGACGGGTCGACAGGCCGGAGATGGCGGCCAGGTCCCGGTTCTGCATGACGGCCCGCATCCGGCGGCCTTCGGGCCGGGTGGAGAGGAAGGCCGACACCAGGCCCACCAGGATCGCCACCAGGGCGATGATGAACAGGCGGCTGTGGGGCATGACCACCCCCAGCAGCTCCCAACGCCCGGTGAGCCAGGAGGGGGCGATCACCTCCACGTTGGAGGCGCCGAACAGGTCGCGGGCCGCCTGCTGGAGCATGAGGCTGATGCCGAACGTCACGAGCAGGGTGTCGAGCGGGCGGTCGACCATGCGGGCCAGCACCGTGCGCTCCATGGCCAGGCCCAGTGCGCCGGCCACGGCGAACCCGATCGGGAGGGCCAGCACGAACGCCAGGCCGGCCTGGCCGCCGAGGCCGCCGACCTTGGTCTGCAGCACATAGGGCACGTAGGCGCCGGCCATGATCAGCTCGCCGTGGGCCATGTTGATCACGCCCATCTGGCCGAAGGTGAAGGTGAGGCCGAGGGCCACGATCAGCAGGATCGAGCCGAGGCTGATTCCGATGAAGAGTTGTTCCAGGATGGTCTGCATGAGGGGTCCGAGCCTCCGGGGCCGGGGCGGGCGGTGTTTGCGTCACAAGGCGCTGCCGCCCACCCCGGCCGGTCAGGGGAGAAGGATGGCCGTCAGCCGGCCGCCGCCTTGGCGGCGTCGCACTCGCCCTGGGCCAGGCCGGTGGCCCAGTCGTAGCCGAACAGGCAGGGGTCGGGCTCGATGGCCCCGTCCGATGCCCACACCTCGGTGATCTGGCCGGTGGCGTCGATCTCGCCGATGCGGGCGGTCTTGAAGATGTGCTGGTTCCAGTCGCTGACCGTCACCTCGCCCTCCGGGGCGTCGAAGGTGAGGCCCTTGGCCGCTTCCTTCACCTTGTCCACGTCGGTGGAGCCGGCCTTCTCGACGGCGGCGGCCCACAGGTACACACCCACATAGCCGGCTTCGATCGGGTCGGCGGTGACCCGCTTGTCGCCGTATTCGGCCTTGAACGCCTTCACGAACTCGTCGTTGGCCGGGGTTTCGGTGGTCTGGTAGTAATTCCAGGCCACGAGGTTGCCTGCGATGTTGTCGACCCCGATACCCGACACCTCTTCCTCGGCCACCGAGACCGAAATGGTCTGGATCTGATCGGGGGTGTTGCCCTTGGCCTTCAGCTCTTTGAAGAAGGCGACGTTGGAGTCTCCATTGAGCGTGTTGAACACGATGTCGGGCTTGGCGTCGATCACCTTGGACACGATCGTGGCCGTGTCGGTCTCACCCAGCGGGAGGTAGTCCTCGCCCACGATGTTGAGCCCGTACTGGGCGGCGTAGGCCTTGATGATCTTGTTGGCCGTGCGGGGGAACACGTAGTCCGAACCGACCAGGTACACGTTCGTCCAGCCCTGCTCCACGATGTAGTCGAGGGCGGGGACGATCTGCTGGTTGGTGGTGGCGCCGGTGTAGAAGATGTTGGGCGACGCCTCCAGGCCCTCGTACTGCACGGGGTAGAAGAGGAGCCCGTCGAGGCCCTCGAACACCGGCAGCATGGCCTTGCGGGAGGCCGAGGTCCAGCCGCCGAACACCACGGCCACCTTGTCCACGGTCAGCAGCTTCTCGGCCTTGGAAGCGAAGGTGGGCCAGTCCGAGGCGCCGTCTTCCACCACCGGCTCGATGGGCCGGCCGAGCACGCCACCCTTGGCGTTGATCTCCTTGATGGCCAGGAGCTCGGCATCGTGTACCGCCACCTCGCTGATCGACATGGTGCCGCTCAACGAGTGGAGCACGCCGACCTTGATCGGATCGCCTTCCGGCGCCGCCGCCTCGCTCGTGTCGGTACCGCCAGCTTCGCTGGTGGCGCTACCGCCCGCCGCTTCTGACGTCGAGCTTTCGGAGCCCGATGTCGTATCGGTGGAATCACTGCTGCTTCCGCACGCTGCGGCCACCATGGCCAGCACCAGTACCAGTGCATGCCAGAGCCGAAGCCTTCTCAACGTGATCATGTCTCTCCCTGTTTCGAGCGGGTGTTAGAACTCGAAAGCTATGGAGAGGCGATTTCACGCCAATGTCAGAGCAACGTCATCCACGTGAACCGAGGATGACGCAAATATTTCGGACAATTCGGTTCATTCTGGCGTAATGGGTGGATCAGCGGGTCAACCGAGGAAGTCGTCGATGACTGCTCGGGTGGCCGCCACCTGCTCCAGCTGCGGCACGTGGCCGGCTCCCTCGATCACCTCCAGCCGGGCGCCGGCGATGGCCCGGCTGAAGGCGGGCCCGTAGGCCGGATCCACCAGACGGTCCTGCGCCCCCCACACCAGCAGCGTCGGGGCCTTCACCCGGTAGAGCCGCTTGTGCAACCCCTTGTCGGGCAGGGGCCAGATGAACTGCAGGACGGAGCTGAGCGAGTTCACCGCCGTCAAAAGCGACTCGGGGTCGGTGGGGTCGGGTGCCGGCATGGAGGCGGCCACCGGCCCGGTGGGATCGGCGAACACCAGCGCCGGGAGGTCAGCCGGTGGGATGCCGCTGATGTCGGGCACCGGGTGCTCGTCGAGCCACAGTCCGATGGGGGCGATCAGCACCAGCCGGTCCACCCGCTCGGGGTTGTTGGCCGCGATCTCGGCCGCCACCATCCCGCCGAAGGAATGGCCGACCAGCGTGGCCCGCTCGATGCCGAGTGTGTCGAGCAGCTCGTTGTAGTACAGCACCAGGTCCCACAGATCGGGCACGTGCTCCAGGCCCTGGCTCTGGCCGAACCCGGGGTGCTCCGGGGCGGTCACGGCGAAGCGGTCGGCCAGGCCGGCCAGCAGCGGATCCCAGAACAGGCCGCCGGCGCCGTGGATGTAGACCAGGGGCGCCGCCCCGGTGCCGGCCTGCAGCACCCGGATCTTGAAGGCGCCGTCCTTGACCTCGACGTAGGTTTCGGTTGGATCAGCCATCGTTCAGCTCCCCGCCACCGGTGCCGGCGCGCTCGCCGGCTGCTCGGCCCCCTGGGGCCACCACTTGTGCTCGTAGCCGTCGTCGGCCCACAGGCCCCGGATCTTGGGCAGCACCCCCTCGGCGAACAGGGTGATGTTCTGCTTGGTGAGCTCGTGCGGCATGGAGCCGATCTGGAGCAGGGCGATCAGGTTGCCCACCCGCAGCTGCTTGCACGCCTCGGTGAGGCGGTCGGCCACCGTGGCCGGGCTGCCGGCGATGATCATGCCCGTGTCCACCAGGGTGTCCCAGTTCTTCTCCAGCGAGGCGATCTTGGCGATCTCGCCCGGCTGGCCGGTCTTGATGGCGAACTCGGCGCTGCGCCGGGTCCGGTAGCCGGGGGTCTCGAAGTAGTAGTCGGGGATGTGGAGGCACTTGGAGAAGAAGTAGGCCACGTGCTCCAGGTACTGCTCCTTGGCCTGGGCATCGGTCTCGGCCACGCAGATCTGCTGGGCGAAGCCGGCCTGGTAGGGGTTGAACGTGCCGCCCAGGCGCTCCGAGGTCTCCCAGAACCCGTCCATCAGGCGCTTGGCGAAGTGGTAGCCGAAGAAGCTGAGGTAGGAGTACGTGTAGTTGTGGTTGACCGCCATCTCCCAGGTCTCCACCGAGCCGCCGCCGGCCAGCCACACCGGCGGGTGCGGCTTCTGCAGCGGCTGGGGCCACGGGTTGACGTAGCGGAGCTGGTTGAACCGGCCGTTGTAGGCGAAGGGCCCGGGCTGGGTCCACGCCTTCATGATCAGGTCGTGGGCCTCGTAGAACCGGGGCCGGGTCTCGGTCGGTGTGATCCCGTAGCAGCGGTTCACGTCCATCGAGGTGCCCACCGGGAACCCGGCGGCCAGGCGCCCGTTGGTCATGCAGTCGAGCATGGCGAACTCCTCGGCCACCCGCAGGGCCGGGGAGTACAGGGCGAGCGTGTTGCCCAGCACCAGGATGGCGCTCTTGGAGCTGGTGCGGCGGGACAGGGCGGCCGCCATCAGGTTGGGCGAGGCCATGAACCCGTAGGCGTTCTGGTGGTGCTCGTTGATGCCGAGCCCGTCGAAGCCGAGCTGGTCGGCTAGCTCCAGCTCGTCGAGGTTCCACTGGTAGTACTGGGCGACCTTCACCGGATCGCACAGCTCGGTGTTCGGTGGTGTTACCCACACACTCTCGTAGCGCTGCTCGAAGTCGGCCGGCAGATCGCGGTACGGCATGAGATGGAAGAAGATGGATTTCATGACCTTGGGCCCCCCTTTGGCCGTGTAGGTACAACCACCCTAGTCCTCGTCGTGCGGGGGCTGCGCCTCGGCCGGGGCCCCATCCCCGGCCAAGAGCTACGCTCTCGCCATGGTCGTGACCGCCGAGCAGAACGAGCGCCTGACCCGCGTCGGGCCCGGCACCCCGATGGGCAACCTCCTTCGTCGGTACTGGCATCCGATAGCGGCTGAGGCCGAGCTGCTGGCCGAGCCGGTGAAGCCGGTGCGGATCCTGGGTGAAGACCTCGTCCTGTACCGCACGCTGGACGGCCGCTTCGGCCTGATCGAGCCCCACTGCCCCCACCGTCGGGCCGGGATGGTGAACGGCTACGCCGAGGAGGGCGGGATCCGCTGCAGCTACCACGGCTGGAAGTTCGACCTCACGGGCCAGTGCACCGAAGCCCCGTTCGAGGACCTGTCGTCGGGCTCCACCCGCTTCCGGGACCAGATCTGCGCCCTGGCCTACCGGGCCGAGGCCCGCTTCGGTCTGGTTTGGGCCTACCTCGGCCCGGGCCCCGCACCCCTCATCCCGACCTGGGAGCCGTTCACCTACGAGAACTGCTTCACCCAGATCGTGCAGCACGTGGTGGAGTGCAACTGGCTCCAGTGTCAGGAGAACTCGATCGACCCGGTGCACTTCGAGTGGCTGCACGACAACTGGCACGCCGGCCGGTCGGGCCACCCCGAGCGCTACGCGGCCAAGCACGCCACGCTCGGGTTCGACGAATGGGAGCACGGCTTCATGTACCGCCGGCTCCACGAGGGTGAGGACGAGACGTCCGACTCGTGGCGCAACGGCCGGCTGTGCATCATGCCCAACCTGTTCGCCCCCCTGCACTTCGAGTGGCGGGTGCCGATCGACGACCACCGCACGCTCAGTGTCATCTGGATGTCCGAGCGGGTGGTGGCGGAGCGGGAGCCCTACCGCCAGGAGCTGATCCCGGCCTGGTGGGGCCAGCACGTCGATGCCGACGGGCGGCCGATCACGAGCCACGTGCTGGGCCAGGACGTGGTCAGCTGGACGGGCCAGGGCGTGATCGCCGACCGCACGAGGGAGCACCTGGGCCGCAGCGACCGGGGAGTCCAGATGTTCCGCCGCCGCCTGATCGCCGACATGGAGGCGGTGGAGCGGGGCGAGGACCCGTCGGGTCTGGTGCGGGACCCCGGGGCCAACGAGTGCATCCGGTTCCCCAACGAGCTGCGCAACCAGTTCCTGACCGCGCCAACCCCCGAACGCCTGGCCGCCCGGTTGGCCGTCCTCAAGCGGGTGATGCCCGGCAGCCGCCCCGACGACTACTTCTTCCTCCTCGAGGGCCAGCCCGACGAGGTCCACCAGGAGTGGGCCTGGGCCATGGGCCTGAGCGACACCCGCCCCTGACCCGCCCCGAACCCGAGCTTTTCATGGGGCCGCCCGCCGCCGGCGGCGCCCCGGGTGACAAGACGGCGGCGCAGGCTCAGTCGCCGGGGCGGTGGAGCATGGTCTCGTAGTCGCGGCCCATGACGTCGCTCACCGGCTGGCCGGCGTCGAGGGCGGCGGCCATGGCCGCCTCCTTGGCCGCGATGGCCTCGGCCGCGGCCAGCACGTCGTCCACCCGGTCGGCCGGCACCAACACGATGCCGGTGGAGTCGGCCACCACGTAGTCGCCCTGGTCCACGGTCACGCCGCCGATCGTCACCGGTCCGCCCCACGACACCTCCTCGGTGCGGCCCCGGGCCGTGCGGGGCGTGGCGGCCAGGGCGAACACGGGGTGGCCGACCGCCCGGGACTCGTCGACGTCGCGGGCCGCGCCGTCCACGACCGTGGCCGCCGCCCCCCGGGCCCGGGCGGCGCGCGACAGGTTGCCGCCCCAGCCGGCGCAGTCGGTGCGGCCGTGGTGGGCCACCACGATCACGTCGTCGGCGGTGGCCGAGTCGGTGGCCGCCGCACACAGATGGGAGCCCCCGCCGCCGCCTGTCCACGGGCCGAGCTCGACGGTGACCACCCGGCCCGCCACCTGGGCCGGGCCGGTGAGGGGCGCCAGCCCGGTCACCACCCGGTCGGTCAGGCCCAGACGGTCGCAGGCGTCGGACACGGCGCACGAGTCGAGCCGGCGCAGCCGGGCCACGATGTCGGCGGTCACGTCAGCCGGCGAGGCGGGGGAACAGGCGGGCCGGGTTGTCGTGGAAGATCGTCACCTTGTCCTCCTCGCTCAGCCACTCGAATCCGCCGATGATCGGGATGAGGTCGTCGGCCGGGCGACCGCTGTCCAGCCGCAGCGCGCCGCCCGAGCCCGGCACCTCGGACCCGAAGCACAACCGCTTCGCCGTCCGCTGCTTGATGGCGCACTCCAGGTAGGGGGCGTCATGGGCGCAGGTGTCGTAGAACAGGTTGTCGGCCAGATCCTTCTGCGACAGGTGGGGGTCGTTGGGAATCCATCGGTCGAGCGCCCCGCCGCAGTGGCAGATGATCACCTTGAGCCCGGGGAACCGTTCGAACACGTCGGAGTGCGACAGGATCTGGTTGGCCCAGTACTGCTCGGCCACGAAGCCGAGCTGGTAGTTCGCCGGCACCGGGGCGAAGCGGGGATCGAGGCAGTTGGTGCCGTGGACCACGATCGGCAGCCGGCGCTCTTCGCACTCGGCGTAGAGCGGGTACCAGTAGGGCTCGGCCATGCCGGGGCCGTTGCGCCGCCCCTCGGGATCGGGGCTCACATACACCCCCACGAACCCCAGCTCGTCGACACAGCGCCGCAGCTCGGCCAGGCAGTGGGTGGTGTCGGGCTCGTTGACGTTCTGGGGCAGCTGGCAGGCCCCGAGGAACCGGTCGGGCTCCATGCGGCACTGCTGGTGGATGGCGTCGTTCACCAGGCGGGTCCAGGCCGACAGCAGGTGGGCGGCCATGAAGCCCTGCATCATGAACGGGCGGGGACCGATCACCTGGCGGTCGATCTGGCGGTCGTCGAGCTGGTCCACGTGGCGGCCCACCGACACGGCGAACGCTTCCTCGCCCAACCCGGCGGCGTCGGCCCCGGCCGTGCCGATCGGTGACGGCATCGGCGCGTTCTGGGCCTGCATGAACAGCAGCTGCTGGCCCATCCCGCCCCAGGGATGGCTCACGTGGCCGTGCACGTCGAGGACCGGGGTGTCTCCGTACATCGCTGGGCTGTCTCCTCTCGGCGCCGGCGGTGACGGCCGGCCGGTTGCCTGTCGATCGTCCGAGGGTGCACCCTAATCTCTGGCCGGTCGCGGTGACAGGCGAGCCGACCCCGAGTGGCGTCCCCCCGGCGCCGGGAAGGATGGAGCGATGGCCGAGCTGGTGCTGGGTGTGGGTGCCTCCCACAGCCCGATGGTGACCATGGACGGGGCCGACTGGCTGGAGTGGGGCCAGCGGGACCTGAAGCATCCGATGCTGTACACCCTCGACGGGATCCACGTGACCTACGAGCAGCGCCTGGCGGCCGTGGGCGACACCAAGGTGGCTCTGGCCGAGCCCGACGTGACCCGGGCCGGCGCCGAGCGGGTGCAGGTGGCCGTGGCCGCGGTCCGCCGGGCCATCTCCGACGCCCGGCCCGACGTGGTGGTCATCGTGGGCGACGACCAGGACGAGCAGCTCCTGGCCGACAACCTGCCGCCGTTCCTCGTCTACTGGGGCGACACGATAGACAACGGCGCCATCGAGAACTTCGACGGGCTCCCTCCGCTGGCCCAGCACTACCTTCCGGGCTACAAGGAGACCGACGGGCGCCGCACCTACCGGGTGGCGGCCGATCTGGCCCGGCACCTGCTCACGGTGGCCGCCGACGAGGGGTTCGACGTGGCCGCCAGCCGCCAGCTGCCCCGGGAGGAGGAGGGGATGGGCCACGCCTTCGCCTTCCCCGTGCGGCGCCTGATCGAGGGCGACGTGCCGATCGTGCCGGTGATGGTCAACACCTACAACCCGCCGGCCCAGCCCCGGGCCGGGCGCTGCGCCGCCTTCGGCGCCATGCTGCGGCGGGCCATCGAGAGCTGGCCCGCTGATCAGCGGGTGGTGGTGCTGGCCTCGGGCGGGCTCAGCCATTTCCTGGTGGAGGAGGATCTCGACCGGTCGGTCCTGGCCGCCCTGGAGCGCAACGACCTGGCCGCCGTCACCTCCCTCCCGGAGGCCACGTTCACCGCCGGCACGTCGGAGATCAAGAACTGGATCGCGGTGGCTGCGGCCTGCGCCGACCGCCGGTTCGAGGTGCTCGACTACGTGCCCGGGTATCGCACGCCGGCCGCCACCGGCACCGGCCTCGCCTTCGCCCTCTGGCGCTGACTACCCCGGCGAAATTAGGAGCCCCAGCGGCGCTCAGCGCCACCGAGGCTCCTACTTTCGACTGGTTTCGGATGCGGGTCACACGGACGTGAGGTCGCGGCGGGTGAAGGCGACGGTGCCGGCGGCGCCGGCGGCCAGTCCCAGCACGACGAGCCACAGGGCAGCGCCGAGGTTGGCGTCGGCCGCCGGCACGGGGGCGATGTGGAGCAGGGGCGAGGTGTCGCGCAGCCAGCCGATCCGGTCGGAAACCGAGGCGAACACCTCCACCACGAAGCTCCACACCACCAGCCCGTAGGTGACGGCGACGGCCCGCCGGGGCCACAGCCCGAAGGCCAGGGCGCCGACGCCGAGGATGAACACCGACGGCGGGGCGATGTTCAGCCCGGCCCGCACCAGCTGGCCCAGGCCCAACCCGGCACCCTGGCTGTCGGCCCCCACCCAGGCCGCCACCCCCGTACCCAGGCTGGCCGCCGTCACCAGGGCCAGGGCCACGACCAGGCGCACGGCCAGCCACCGCCACCGCAGCACGGGCCGCACCAGCAGGTTGTCGAGGTGGCCGGCGGCCTCCTCGTTGCGGATGGCGGCCACCTGGCCGGCCACCGCCACCGCCACCAGACCGGCCGCCACCAGGAACACGTAGCCCAGGTAGACGACGGCTCCGGCCCCGGTGGCCCCCAGGCGCTGGATCACCGCCTCGAGCGTCGGGTTGCCGGTGAGCGACCGTCCGGCGGCCTGGGTGACCAGCCCGAACACCAGCCCGGTCACGGCCAGCACCGCCACCCAGGCCATCACCGACCAGCGGGTGAGGCGCAGCGTCAGCCCGGCCTGTCCGCCCAGCAACAGGGTGTGGGGCCGGCCGGCGTCCCCGGTGGGCAGGGCGCTGGAACCGAGGTCCCGCCGACCGGCCAGCACCACGGCGATCGCCGCCCCCGTTGCCACCAGGGCGACGATGGGAGCGAAGGCCAGGGGCCGCGACCCGGTGAGCGGGCGCAGCTCTTCCACCCAACCCAGCGGGGTCAGCCACCGCAGCCACCCCAGGCCGGGGTCGGAGTCGGCCGCCATGCGGATCACATAGGCGGCGGCGATCCCGCCGGCCCCCATCAGGTTGGCGTCGTGGCGGGTGGCGGCGAGTTGCGACGCCACAGCGCCGACGGCCATGAACATGGCGGCCACGGCCGTCACCGCCGTGGCGTAGAAGCATGCCGCCCCCGCCCCGATCTGCACCTCGGCGCCCCGCCCGGCCGCCGCCGACAGCACCGCCGTGGGCAGCCAGAGGGCGGCCAGGCCCACACCCAGCCCGGCCAGGGTCTGGGCCGTGGCCTGGCGGCGGGTGGTGGACCCGGCCAGCAGCAACTCCCACCGGCCTCCGTCCTCCTCGCCCCGCAGGGCGCGGGTGCCCCACAGCAGGCCCCAGGTGGCGGCGAGGATCGCCAGGGTCAGCATCGTCTTGTAGGCGGTGTAGCCGGCCACCGTGTCCATCCCCCGGATCAGACCGAACAGGGCCTCGAAGGCGGCGTTGCCCTCCATGGTGGCGGCCAGCGCCGCCCGGTCGGCCGGGGTGGGGAAGGTCGACACGTAGGTGGTCATGGTGGCGGCGACCATGGCCCCGAAGAGCAGCCCCCACAGGGCCCCGGACCGGCCGGCCCGGCGGGCCACCATCCGGAACACCACGAACCTCATCGCGACGCTCCCGACCGGTCGGGAGCGGCCGGTTCCAGCACCGTTGGCGGGCCGTCGTCGGGATCGCCGTAGCGGCCGCCATAGCGGGACAGGAACAGCTCCTCCAACGACGGCTCCCGGCTCACCAGGCGCCGCACGCCCACCGGGGTGAGCACGCTGAGCAGGGGTCCGATCCCGCCCACCACCTGGCACCGCACCGTGGTGCCGTCGACCGTCACGCCCGACAATCCCGGCACGCCGTCCAACGACGGCACCGGCCCCTCCAGCTCGGCCTCCACCTGCATGGCCGCCAGGTGGCGGAGCTCGTCGAGCCGCCCGATCTCCACCAGCCGGCCGGCCCGCAGGATGGCCACCCGGTGGCACGTGGCCTCCACCTCGCTGAGCAGGTGCGACGACAGGAACACGGTCTGCCCCCGGGCCTGGGCTTCGGCCAGACAGGCCTGGAACTCCCGCTCCTTCAGGGGGTCGAGCCCGCTCGTGGGCTCGTCGAGCAGGAGCAGGTCGGCCCGGCTCATCAGCGCCGCGATCAGCACCAGCTTCTGCCGGTTCCCCTTCGACAGCGACCGCACCCGGCGGGACGGGTCGAGCTCGAACCGCTCGATCAGCTCCTGACGGTAGGCGGCGTCGACCCGGCCCTGGACCCGGCCCAGCAGGTGCAGGGTCTCGGTGCCGGTGAGCGACGGCCACAGCGCCACCTCCCCCGGCACGTAGGCCAACCGCCGGTGCACGGCCACCGGATCGCTCTGGCAGTCGGCCCCGAAGATCTCGGCCCGCCCGGCGGTGGCCCGGATCAGGCCCAGCAGCAGCCGGATGGTGGTGGTCTTGCCCGACCCGTTCGGCCCCAGGTAGCCGAGCACGTCGCCTTCGGGCACCTCCAGATCGAGCGAGTCGAGCGCTGCCAACGAGCCGTACCGCTTGGTCAGGCCCACCGTGCGGATCGCAGCCATCCCGGCACCTCCTGATCGGCACCTCGCCGTCGGCGGCGGGGCGCCCAGAGCTGACACTACCCGCCTCGTCTGGCCCCCGGGTGGTGGCACACAGCACACTGAGAGCCATGAGCGATCCGACGTCGACCCCCCACGCCGCCGATCCTGCCGCTGCCGCCGATCCCGCCGCCGCCGCAACGTCGGCCGAGCCCGCCGTCGTCGACGCCGTGGTGGTGGGGGCCGGCTTCGCCGGCATGTACATGCTGTACCGGCTGCGGGAGCGGGGCCTCACCGCCATGGTGCTCGAGGCTGGCACCGACGTCGGCGGCACCTGGTACTGGAACCGCTACCCCGGGGCCCGCTGCGACGTGCCCTCGATGGAGTACTCGTACTCGTTCGACCCCGGCCTGGAGCAGGACTGGGAGTGGACGGAGCTGATGGCGGCCCAGCCCGAGATCCTGGCCTACGCCCGCCACGTGGCCGACCGCTTCGACCTCCGCCGGGACATCACGTTCGAGACCCGGGTGACGGCCGCCCACTGGAACGACGATCGCCAGCGATGGCACGTCCGCACCGACCGGGGCCATGACGTGGAGGCCCGGTGGTGCATCATGGCCACCGGCTGCCTGTCGGTCCCCAACACGCCGGACCTGCCGGGCCTGGGGTCGTTCGCCGGCACCGTGCTCCACACCGGGCGTTGGCCCAAGGAGGAACCCGATCTCACCGGTCTGCGGGTGGGGGTGGTCGGCACCGGTTCGTCGGGTGTGCAGGCCATCCCGGTGCTGGCCGAACGGGCCGGCCACCTCACGGTGTTCCAGCGCTCGCCGGTGTACACCGTGCCCGCCGGCAACAAGCCCCTGCGACCCGAGACGGCGGCCGAGTTCAAGGCCCGCTACGCCGAGATCCGGGAGCGGCAGCGCAACTCGGCCACTGGATTCCTCGGCCCCCTGGCCCTCAAGGAGCCCCGCCCGCCCCGGACCGACGGCGACGGTGTGAGCGGTGCCAGGGAGGGCGGCGGCAGCGGCCGCAGGGGCCTGCTCGACCTGCCCCCCGAGGAGCGGGAGGCCGCCTTCGACCGGTTCGGACCCGGCGCTTACCAGCGGTTCCGCGACGTCTACACCGATCCCGAGGCCAACGAGGTGGCCTGCGAGCTGTTCCGGCGGGAGATCCGCAAGATCGTGCAGGACCCCGAGACGGCGGCGGGGCTCGAACCCCGGGAGTACCCGCTGGCCTGCAAGCGGCCGGTGATCGACACCCACTACTACGAGACGTTCAACCGGCCCGACGTGACCCTGGTCGACCTGCGCCGCAGCCCCCTGGTGGAGGTGACGCCGGCCGGGGTCCGCACCACCGAGGGCGAGGTGCCCCTCGACGTGCTCGTGCTGGCCACGGGGTTCGACGCCATGACCGGCGCCCTGAGCCGGATCGATCTGACCGGCCGGGCCGGTCGGCCGCTGAGCGACGTCTGGGCCGACGGCCCCCGTACCTACCTGGGCCTCCAGATGGAGGACTTCCCCAACCTGTTCATGGTCAACGGGCCCGGCAGCCCGTCGGTGCTGTCGAACATGATCGTGTCGATCGAGCACCACGTGGAGTGGATCGCCGCCGCCCTCGACCATCTGGCCGCCGCCGGCCGCACCACGATCGAGCCGGCTCCGGAGGCGGTGGAGGCCTGGGTGGCCCACGTCAACGAGCTGGCCGAGGGCACCATGTACACCGCTCCCAGCTGCAACAGCTGGTACCTGGGCTCGAACATCGAGGGCAAGCCCCGGGTGTTCATGCCCTACGTCGGGGGCTTCGGCCGCTACCGCCAGCGGTGCACCGAGATCGCCGACGCCGGCTACGACGGCTTCGTGCTGGCCTGACAACGGGAATATCCTCCCCAGCGCCAGCTCTCCGTCCCGAAAGGACCGCGCCATGCCCCGATTGAACCTGACCGACTCCTCCGCCATCGTCACCGGTGGCGCCTCGGGCATCGGCGAGGCGGCCGCCCGCCAGCTCGCCGCTCTCGGGGCCAAGGTGGTGATCGCCGACCTCCAGGAGGACCGGGGCCAGCAGGTCGCTTCCGAGGTGGGCGGCATGTTCGTGCGCTGCGACGTGTCGAGCGAGGAGGACGGCCAGGCCGCCGTCCTCGCCGCCTCGGAGATGGGGCCGCTGCGGGCCCTGGTGAACTCGGCCGGCCTGGGCCGGGCCGCCCGCACCATCGACCGCAACAACGAGCCGATGGCCCAGAAGGATTTCGACTTCGTGATCCGCATCAACCTGCTGGGCACGTTCAACATGCTGCGGCTGGCGGCTGCCGCCATGGGCAAGACCGACCCGCTCGACGACGACGGCCAACGGGGTGCGATCGTCAACCTGGCCTCGGTCGCCGCCTTCGACGGCCAGATCGGCCAGGCCGCCTACTCCGCCTCCAAGGGGGGTGTGGTGGGCATGACCCTGCCCATCGCCCGGGACCTGTCGGCCGCCGGGATCCGGGTCAACACGATCGCCCCCGGGCTGATCGACACCCCGATCTACGGCACCGGCGAGGAGTCGGACAAGTTCAAGAACCACCTCGGCCAGTCGGTCCTGTTCCCCAAGCGCCTCGGCTCGGCCGAGGAGCTGGCGTTCATGATCGTCGACGTGATCACCAACCCCTACATGAACGGCGAGGTGATCCGGGTCGACGGCGGCATCCGCATGCCGCCCCGGTAATTCAGCCTGGAAGCTGATTCCATCCTGTCGGCCGATCGGCCGACAGGATGGCCGTGTTCCGCAACCTCGAGGCCAAGATCACACTGTCGGCGGTGGTGGCCGTGGCCGCCACCGCCATCGCCGTGTCCGGCGCGGTGTACGCCGTGAGCGGCGAGTTCGTGGCCAAGGCCAGCGGCGAGGCCGACGCCCAGATCGAAGCGCAGCTGCAGGAGCTGACCACCGGGTCGGCGGCGCTGGTCAACACGACCGAGCAGGCGTTGTCGCAACAGCTGGCGGTGGACATCGCCGCCATGACGTCGTACGCCGCCGCCCTGGGTCCGTTCCGCCCGGGCGAGACCCAGCTCGAGTGGAGCGTGACCAGCCCCGGCAGCGACAAGGTGGAGGCCGTCACCCTGCCCCAGCTCATGGTGGGCGACACGTCCCTCGGGCAGCAGTCCGATCCGGACCGGCCGGTGCCGGTGGTGGACTGGGTGAGCGAGGTCACGGGGGCCCGGGCCACCATCTTCCAGCGCATGAACGAGGGCGGCGACATGCTCCGGGTCGCCACCACCGTGCCCGGCTCGACCGGCAAGCGGGGGATCGGCACCGCCATCCGGGTCACGAACGCCGACGGCACCCCCAACCAGGTCCTGGCCGCGGTGCTGCGGGGCGAGACCTACCAGGGGGTGGCCACCGTGCTCGGAACCGGGTACCAGACCGTGTACCAGCCGATCACGGGCCCCGGAGGCGGCGTGATCGGCATGCTGTTCGTGGGCATACCGCAGGACACGGTGTCGCTGCTGACCGATTCCCTGGAGCAGAAGGTCGTGGGGGACTCGGGCTACGTCACCGTGGTGCAGGGATCAGGCGTCAACCGGGGCCGCAAGTTGGCCGGCCGGGACGACGGAACCCAGGTGGGCGACGATCTGCTCAAGGCCGAGTCGACCGCCTCCTGGCTCGGCGCCGCCATCGACACCGCCACCGCTCTGGACGAGGGGCAGGTGGCCGACATCGAGCTGCCCGACGTGGACGGCGAGCCCATGCTGGGCATGGTCGCCTACGACCGCTCGTGGGACTGGGTGATCATCACCCGGGCCCACCGGAACGAGTTCGACGCCGTGTCCGACGCCGTCGCCGCCGGCCGGGCGCGCATGTTGGCCTTGATCGGCGCCGCCTCGCTCGGTGGGGCCGTGCTGGGCGGCATCCTGGTCGGGCTCCGGGTCCGCCGCCTCACCCGCCCGGTGGTGGGAGCGGGGGAGAACGTGCGCCGCGTGTCGAGCGGTGACGACGGGCTGACGGCGCTGAGCGGCCACCTGGCCCGGTCGGCCGAGGCGTCGGCCCGGGCGGCCGAGGCCACCGCCGCCTCGGCCAACCAGGTGCGGGACGATCTGGGCGGGCTGTCGAACACCGTGGACGAGCTCACGGCCGCCATCGAGCAGATCTCGGCCGCCACGGCCGAGGTCAGCATGGTGGCCGCCTCCGCCGTCGACGCCGCCCGCACCAGCACCACCAGCATGGACCACGTGCTCCAGCGCAGCGGCGAGGTGGGCCAGGTGGTGGACCTGATCACCCAGATCGCCGAGGAGACCAAGCTGTTGGCCCTGAACGCCTCCATCGAGGCGGCACGGGCCGGCGCCGCCGGCCGGGGCTTCGCCGTGGTGGCCGACGAGGTGAAGAGCCTGGCCCAGCAGACGGCCGAGTCGACCGGGACGGTGGCGGAGAAGGTGTCGGCCATGACCGCCGAGACCAGCGCCGCCGACGAGGCCATCACGGGAGTGGCCGACGTGATCCAGCGCATCGAGGACCTCCAGCGTTCGATCGATTCCGCCGTGCAGCAGCAGACCGACACCACCATGGCCATCGCCCGCACCATCGAGCAGGCGGCCGAGCGGGCCCGGGCCATCTCGGCCCAGGCCGACGTGGCCAACCGGGCCGCCGCCTCCTCCGCGTCCGATGCCGGCGCTGTCCGCCAGGCCGCCCAGCGCCTGGCCGAGGCGGCCGAGACCCTGGAGCACGCCGTCTCGGGCTAGGAGGGGTGGCGCCCGGTCGCGGGGCCGCACTCGATGGGCGTTGCCGTCACCGGTCTTCTATGTTGAGGCCGTGCGAGATTTCACCCTGGCCCCCGAGATCGAGGAGCTCCAGGCGGCGGCCGAGCGCCTGGCCCGGACCGAGCTGGAACCCAACGTCCGAGACGCCGAAGCGGCCGGGCGATGGCCCGATGCCGTCCTCGACGTGCTCGACGGCTTGCCCCTGGGCGGCCTCGATCTTCCCGAGGAGCTGGGCGGCGTGGAGGCCGGGGCCACGGCCAAGGTGGTGGCCCTGGAGACGCTGGCCCACGCCGACGCCAGCGGCCTGGCCGGCGCCGATCGGCCCGGGCCCACCGTGGGCGCCGTCATGGCCTGCCCCGACCGGGAGCTGGCGGCCCAGGTGGCGGCGACCGGGCTCGACCGCTCGGCCCAGGCCGCCCTCACCGTGATCGACCCGGAGCACGGCGCCCACGAGCTGCCGTGGGGGCCGGGCCTGCCGCCGCTGCGCTGGATCTGGGTGAGCGAGGGCGACACCCTGCGCCTCCACGAGGTGGCCGGCACACCCACCCCGGTGCAGGTGCTGGCCTTCCAGGCGTCGGCGCCGGTGAGCATCGCCTACGCCGACACGGTGATGCGGGGCAGCTGGACGCTCGGCCCCCGTACCAGCCTCGACGTGCGGTCCCGGGCCCGCCTGTGGGGCGCCGCGGTGGCCGTCGGCATCGCCCAGGCGGCGCTGGAGGAGACGATCGAGTACGCCACCGACCGGATCGTGTTCGGCAAGCCGGTGGCCCACCACCAGGGCAACGCCTTCGACCTGGCGGCCGCCGCCGCCGGCGTGCACGGGGCCCGCCTGGTGGTACGCGACGCCGCCGCCGCCTACGACCGCAACGAGCCCGACGCCGGCTTCTGGGCCACCCAGGCCTGGTTGGAGGCCATGGACGCCGCCTTCAATGCCACCAACACCGGCATCCAGCTCCTCGGGGGCCACGGCTTCATCGCCGACCACCTGGCCGAGAAGCGGTTCCGGGAGGCCCGCATGCTGGCGCTGTCGGTCGGCGGGCGCGACTGCGCCGAGGCCGACGTGGCCACCTTCGTTCTGGAGATAGAGGATCCGCTGACCGCGGGACGGGAGTTGTCATGATCGAGCTCGATCGCCGCACCCGGGAGATGATCGAGGAGGTCCGCGAGCTGGGCCGCCTCCATATCCGCCAGATGGGACTCGACGCCGACCAGTCGGCCATGCCCCCGCCGGTGGACCACGAGTTCTACTACATCTGCGCCCGCCAGGACGGTCTGGTGAGCCGCATGGTGGGGGCCGACGAGGGCGCCGGGGCGCTGGACTGGAAGCCGTTCCGCAACTTCCTGGTGGGGGAGGAGGCGGCCTACTGGGACCGCGGGGTGGCCTTGTCGCTGCCCGGCCCGGGCCTCGGTGGCCCGGCCATGCGCTCCACGGCCACACCGGAGCAACGCCAGCGGTTCCTCGAGGTGTTCACCGACCACTCCAAGCCCCGGTGGGGGGCGATGGCCATGACCGAGCCCGGCGCCGGCAGCGACGTGGCCCGGATCGCCACCCGGGCCCGCAAGGACGGCGACGAGTGGGTGCTCAACGGCCAGAAGATGTTCTGCTCCAACTCGGCCCGGGCCGAGTGGGTGGTGGTGTGGGCCACGGTTGACCCGTCGCTCGGACGGGAGGGCCACCGGGCCTTCGTGGTGGAGCGGGGTATGCCCGGCTTCGAGATCCTCAAGATCGAGCACAAGATGGGGTCCCGGGGGTACGAGACGGCCAGCTTCACCCTCGACGACGTGCGGGTGCCGGCCGAGAACCTCCTCGGTGGTGAGGAGTTCTACCAGAGCCGGGCCGGGTTCAAGGCCTCGATGGCCACGTTCAACATGACCCGCCCGCTGCACACCGCCCACGGGGTGGGGATGGGCCGGGCCGCCCACGATTTCGCCCTCGACTTCGTGAAGGCCGAGTACCCCAAGCACAGCCGGCGCCGGCAGTTGGCCATGGAGCGCCTGGCCCGGATCCGGCGGGGTCTGCACACCGCCCGCCTGATGTACCTCAACGCCGTGTGGCTGGCCAAGAACGGTAAGTCGAACGCCCTGGAGGCCAGCTACGCCAAGATGTACTCGCCGCCCGTGATCCTCGAGTCGGTGAAGGCGGCGCTCGAGATCCTGGGCGAGGCCGGGGTCCGCAACGACAAGATGCTGGAGAAGCTGTACCGGGACGTGAAGATCCTCGACATCGGCGAGGGCACCCAGCAGGTCCAGCGCGTCGTCATCGCCCGCCAGCTCTTCGACTTCCCCCGAGACAAGTAGCGGTGCTATTCGGGGGCTGCGCCCCCGTCGGCGCTTCGCGCCTCCCCCATCCGCCGGTGGGGCCCAACCCACCGGCGCGCCTAACGGCGCTCAGCCGACCAAGGACCGCAGGTCGGCGGCGATCTGGCGGACCTCGCGGGCGGCGTCCAGGGTGGCCTCGATCTCGGGATCGGCCTGGCGGGCCTGGTCGGCCACGGACTGCACGGTGCCGGCGATCGAGCCGGTGGAGTCGACGGCGTAGCCCACGCTGCGGGCGATGTCGGTGGTGGCCGTGGTCTGCTCCTCCACCGAGGCGGCGATGGCCGACTGGATGTTGGAGATCTCCTCCATCACGTCGGTGATGGCCTCGATGGCCTCCACCGACCGGTTGGTGTCGGCCTGGATGGCCGAGATCCGCTCGGCGATCTGGTCGGTGGCCGACGAGGTCTGCTTGGCCAGCTCCTTCACCTCGTTGGCCACCACGGCGAACCCCTTGCCGGCCTCGCCGGCCCGGGCCGCCTCGATCGTGGCGTTGAGGGCCAGCAGGTTGGTCTGCTTGGCGATCGAGGTGATGACCTCGATCACCTGGCCGATCTCCTGGGACGACTCGCCCAGCTGAGCCACCGAGGCGTTGGTGTCCTGGGCCCGCAGGGCGGCGTCGGTGGCCACCGTGGAGGCCCGGGCCGTCTTGTGGGCGATCTCCTCGATCGAGCCCGACAGGCCGTCGATCACGTTGCCCACCTCGGCCACCCGGCTCGACACCGAGGTGGTGAGCGACGCCACGTCCTCCACCTTGGTCACGGTGGCGGCGTTCATGCGCTCGATGCTGGCCACGGCCCGCTCCACCGCGATCGAGGCCGACTCCAGGCTCAGGGTGCTGGCCGACACCACGCCGTTGATCGAGCGGGCCATGAACCACCCCGATGCCGCGCTGGCCGCGATGCCCAGCCCCAACAGGAGCATCAGCGTGCGCTTCTCGGTCTCGGCGTGGTGCTGGAGCAGGTCGAGCTGGACGTTGGTGGCGTCCTCGTAGAGGCCGTCGAGCAGGTCGATCCGGTCCCGCATCTGGCTGAACGACTCCTGGATGGTGTCGACGTCACCGGTGCCGGTGTCGAGCCAGCTCTGCACGCCGGCGAGCCATTCCTCCCGGAACTGCTTGAACTCCGAGACCAGCTGCTCCTCGCCCTCCAGCCCCAGGAGGTGCTCCTCGAACTGGGCGAACCGGTCGCCGGTCTGGCCCGAGTTCTCGGCGAAATCGGCCAGCTGCTCGTCCCGGGCCGGGCCGTCGGCCAGGGCGGAGGCCCGCTCGGCCGCCAACTGGGCCTGATAGGCGTCCCGGTCGATGTTCAGCAGCAGCAGGGCGGCCGGTGTCGAATGGCGGAACGACTGCTGGCTGAACAGCACCTTGTCGGTGTTGCGGAGCCCCACCACGGTCTGGCCCACCAGCGGCAGCGAGAGCAGGGTGACAAGGAGCAGAAGGCGCCGGCGAACCGTGAACCGGCTCACCCGGCGCTCGCCGCCGGGAGCGGAGGATGGCTCGAGGGCGGCGATGGTGCTGTCGAAACCGTCGTTCACCGGCTCCGTATCGGCCGCTGCCGGGGGTGGTTGAGCAGGCCCGGGACGAATGGGGCCATCGGCCCGGACGCTCCGCCGCCGGTACGGGGACGATCTACCCGGGTCGTTACACCTGGGACCCCCCACGCGGTCCTCCTACACGCGGTCCTCCTACACCTGGGTCCCCCGCAGGCCGTCGAAGACCATGGCCACCAGCTCGTCGATGACCTGTCGGGGGCTGCGCCCGCTGTCGGGGCGGTACCACTCGACGGTCCAGTTCATGGCGCCGAACAGCAGCATCCGGACGACGGCCGGGTCGATGCCCGGCTTCAGCTCGCCGCTGGCCAGGGCCTCGACGATCAGCTGGTGGAAGAACTCGCCGTAGGCCTGCTGATGGGAGTAGTGACGGTCCCGGACCTCGGCCGGGGCCAGGGAGAAGATCCGGCTGTTGGCGGCGCAGTAGTCGCTCAGCTCCAGCACGGAGGCGGCATGGGCCCGGATGGCGGTCTCCAGCCGTACCGCCGGTGTGGCGTCGGGACCGAGGGCGTCGAGCGCCGATCGCACGGCATCCCAGCTCCGTTCCACCCCGAGCCGCAGCACCTCCTCCACCAGGCGGTCACGCCCGTCGAAGTGGTAGTAGAGGCTTCCCGTCTGCATGCCGGCCTCCTCTGCGATGTCGCACAGGCGGGCGGCGTTGCCCCGCACCCGGAAGACCCGGGCTGCCGAGTCCAGGATGCGCTGACGGCTCCGGGCCGATTTGGTGGCCGGCGGTGGGTCGACCGCCGCGATCTGCTTGGCCATCTCCCGATGCTAACCGCGCCGGAGCCGACGCCGGGACGACGCCGGGGCCCGGTCGCTCGACCATGGCGCCGGCGGGGCCATGACGAGGTCGCACAGGCCCACGAGCACTGCGTCGTAGTTCACCCGCCAGCCCGTGAAGTCCCGCCACGCCTGGTCCCGGTCGGGCACCAGGGGCAGGCCGGCCACGCTCAGCTCGTGGCACAGGGCGTCGAACTCGGCCCGCGACACCGAGATGGGGTCGGTGGGGGTGGGGGAGGGGTCGTAGCGGATGCCGAAGTGATCGGCGATGCGGCGCAAGGCCAGGAAGCCGGTGCGTAGCAGCAGGTCACAGCGCGGATCGCGGGGCAGATCCACGGTCGAGCGGATGATGGCGGCGGTGTCGAGCACGCATCCGGCCGCCGTGATCCAGCTCCTCTGAGGGTGGGGCGAGCGGAAGTACACCAGGCTGGGGTGGCTGGTGTGGCTCTCCTCGATGTCGACGAACCATTCGGCCCAGGGCTGGATGACGTCGGGCACGATCTGGCCGAGGGAGGACAACTGGTTGAACCGGATCAGCATCCGGTCGGGCGACGGGGGCAGCCCGGCCCGGACCTCGAGCATGCCGACCAGCGCCTCCCGCCGGCTGAAGGCCCCGTAGATCGTGGGCAGGTAGGAGATCATCAGCGAGACCAGGCCGAGGCCCACCACGGCCTGGGCGAAGGCCAGCGCCACCCGGCCCGTGCCCGGCGGCCGGACGAAGCCCAGCGTCAGCAGCGACGAGCCGCTGGTCACGAACGCCTCGCTCACCGGGTGGATGCCGCTGGCCCAGAAGATGCAGGTGAAGCCGGTCATCATCAGCAGCACCCACAGGCCGGGAAGGAAGATCAGGGCCACGGGTGCGTAGAGGGCCATGATCCGGTCCCGCCACTCGAACGATCGGCGGGGGCCGGCCAGCAGGCGGAACAGGCGCAGCAGCAGGCGGAAGTGCACGGTGGTGAGCAGGGTCTGGTAGGCCCGGGGGACGACCACCGTCTCGATGGCCGACAGCACGGTGGCCGCCACCACCAGCGCCCCGAGGGCGAAGACCGCGATCCGTTCCGCGGTGTGGAGCAGCTCCACCGGCGTCAGCTGGTGATGAAGTGGAGGCCGCCGTGGAGGAGCTGGCTGGCCTCGCCGGGCCCCCAGCTGCCCCGGGTGTAGGGCCGTACGGGGGGCGGATCGGCCAGCACCCCGTCGACGATGCGCCACGCCTCGAGCACGCTGTCGGACCGGGCGAACAGGCTCGGGTCGCCCCGCAGGGCGTCACCGATCAGCCGGTCGTAGGCCTCGCGACCCTCGGGCCGGTCGTGTTGAAGATGCATCTGCACCGGGCCGCTGACCAGCTCGGCCCCCGGCACCTTGGCCTGGACATCGAGGAGGATCTCGTCGTCGGGCTTGGTCCGGAACACGAGATGGTTGGCTCCCGGGTCGCAGGTGTCGGCGGCGAACAGGGGGCGGGGTGGGCGGTGCAGCTCCACCACCGCCTCGGTGACGGTGCGGGCCATGCCCTTTCCCGCCCGCACCACCCAGGGCACACCGGCCCAGCGCCAGGAGTCGATCTCGAACCGGACGGCCACCCAGGTCTCGGTGTCGGAGTCGGGTGCCACCCCGTCCTCGGCGTGATAGCCCTGGTACTGGCCCCGCACGATCGAACGCTGATCCAGGGGGCGGATGGCCTCCAGCACCTTCACCCGCTCGTCGCGCAGGGCGTCGGCCCGGTCCGACACCGGCGGCTCCATGGCGAGGAGCGACACCATCTGCAGCAGGTGGTTCTGGACCACGTCCCGCAGGGCGCCCACGGAGTCGTAGAAGGCGCCCCGGCCCTCGATGCCGAAGTCCTCGGCCATCGTGACCTGCACGCTGCGCACGAAGTGCCGGTTCCAGATCGGCTCCAGGAAGGTGTTGGCGAACCGGAAGATCATCAGGTTCTGGACCGACTCCTTGCCCAGGAAGTGGTCGATCCGGTAGACGGCCTCCTCTGGGAAATGGCGGTGGATGATGTCGTTCAGCTCCTGGGCCGATGCCAGATCACGTCCGAACGGCTTCTCCACCACCACGCGCCCGGCGGTGGCCAGGCCCACCGAGGCGATGCCTTCCACCACGTCGTCGAACAGGCTGGGCGGGATGGCCAGGTAGAACAGGGGCTGGCGGCGGCGGCCCAGGCGGTGCTCGATCTCGCCGTAGGTGGCCCGGTCGGTGTAGTCGCCGGCCACGTAGCACAGGTTGGCGGCCAGCCGGGCGAACACACCGTCGTCGATGTCCTCGCCCGCTTCGGCCAGCGCGGCCCGGGCCTCCCGGCGCAGGATGTCGTCGCTCCAGGGGCGGGAAGCGACGCCGATCACGGGCATGTCCAGCCGTCCGGCGGCGGTCAGGTCGTAGAGAGCGGAGAAGAGCTTCTTGCGGGCCAGATCGCCGGTGATGCCGAACAGCACCAGGGCGTCGGCCGGCTCGTCCCGGTGTCGGCTCACGGAGCGGCCGGTCCGGTGGCGGGAGGCGGCGGCGCCGGCTCCTGGTGGCCGCCGAACTGGGCCCGCATGGCCGACAGCATCTGGTTGGCGAACTGGCTGCGGCCCCGGCTGTCGAACCGGGAGTAGAGGGCGGCCGACAGCACAGGGGCCGGCACGCCCACGTCGACTGCGGCCTGCACGGTCCAGCGGCCCTCGCCCGAGTCGGCCACGGTGCCGGCGAAGCCGGCCAGGTCCGGGCTCTCGGCCAGGGCGGCGGCGGTGAGGTCGAGCAGCCAGCTCGACACCACGCTGCCCCGGCGCCACAGCTCGGCGACGGCGCCCACATCGAGGTCGTAACGGTAGTGCTCGGGGTGGCGCAGCGGGGCGGTCTCGGCGTTGGCCGGATGCTGGGCCGCCCATTCGGGCCGGCCGATCCCCGCCTGGCGCAACAGGTTGAGGCCCTCGGCGTACGCCGCCATGAGGCCGTACTCGATCCCGTTGTGGACCATCTTCACGAAGTGACCGGCGCCCACCGGCCCGCAGTGGAGCCAGCCGGCCTCGCCCGGCGCCAGCGGGCCTTGCCGTCCCGGGGTGCGGGGGGCGGCGTCGAGCCCGGGGGCCAGGGCGTCGAAGACGGGGGCCAGGTGGGCCACGGCATCGTCGTCGCCTCCCACCATGAGGCAGAAGCCCCGCTCCAGGCCGAAGACGCCGCCGCTGGTGCCGACGTCGAGGTAGCGGACGCCGTTCGGAGCGAGCTCGGCCGCCCGGGCCAGATCGTCGGTCCAGTTGGAGTTGCCGCCGTCGATCACGATGTCGCCGGCGTCGAGGTGGGCGGCGGCGTCGGCCAGCACCCGGCCCGTCACGGCGGCCGGCACCATCACCCAGATCACCTTGGGGGAGGGGAGCTGGGCGGCCAGAGCGGCCAGATCGGCCGAACCCACGGCGCCCTCGCCCTCCAGGGCCTCCACTGCCGCCCGGTCCAGGTCGAACACCACCACCTCGTGGCCGTGGGCCACCAGCCGGCGGGTGAGATTGGCACCCATCCGCCCCAGGCCGACCATCCCGATTCTCATAGGGGCCTCCTCATGGGGCCACGCTACCCGCCACCCGCTCAGCCGAAGCCCTGCCCCGCTCCGCCCACCCGCTCCGGCCCGGCCCGGCCCCGACGGTCGGCGAACCCTGGGTCGACGAACCTTGTCACTAAATACCGCCAGAGGCGGCAAAAAGTGACAAAGATCTTCTATATGCGCGAAATGCCGCCAGATTGGAGGACCAAGCCCGCTACCGTCGCCATCCGATCCCGCCACACTCGCACGACCTCGTGCCTCTGTTCGCCCGAGACCACCCGTGGAACCCATATGGACAGACGGTCCGTTGACGCCCGCATCATCGCCCTCGCTGGAGCGAACGGGATGGTGCTGACCACCGAGCAGCTGAATCGAGCTGGGATCGGTCACCACCACATCGAGAGCCGCCGGGGAGGGCTGCTCAACCCCTTGGCCCGCGGCGTGTACGGCATCGGAGACGTGACTCCGGTCGTCCGCCTCCGGGCGATCCTGGCCCTCATGCCGGCCAGCGCCGGGTCACATCACACGGCTGGCCATGGCCACGCACTACCGGTACGGCCCGGCGACGTCATCGAGGTGACGACGGCCCGGCGAAGCAGGGTGGTCATGGAAGGCGTGCGGATACGCACCACCACCTGGTTGCCGGCCGAGGACGTCACGATGATCGACGGCGTGCGCATGACGACGGTGGCTCGGACGGTGTGCGATCTGGCCGCAGTAGTGGCGCGGGGCCGGCTGCAACACGTGCTGGAGGTGGCGATCTCCAGCGACAAGGTCACACCAGGGGCGCTGCAGGCATGTGCCGCCGCCTGGTGCCGGAGGGGCCGGGCCGGCTCGGGTGTCATCCGGGCT
Organism: Acidimicrobiales bacterium; assembly: GCA_041394285.1. Taxonomy (GTDB): domain Bacteria; phylum Actinomycetota; class Acidimicrobiia; order Acidimicrobiales; family SZUA-35; genus CADEDH01. The sequence goes on from JAWKIL010000007.1 coordinate 78,149, forward strand.
CTCGATCACGAGCTGCTCGACGGCGAGCCTATGGCCGTCTCCGAGCTGGAGCGGCGGGCCGCCCGCCTGCTGCGGGAGGAGGGGCTCGAAGGCTGGCAGGCCCAGTACCGGCCGCCCTGGTACGACGGCGTGCGCGGCATCGTCGACGGAGCCTGGCCGGAGTTGAAGGTGGTGATGGAGCTCGATGGCCGCCGGTGGCACGCCACGGCTCAGGCCCAGGCCGAGGATCGGCGCCGGGATCGGACGGCCATCGCCCACGGCTGGATCACGCTCCGCTTCGGCTGGCAGGAGATCGTGCACCGACCGGCATCGGTGGTCGACGAGTGCCGCATGGTGCTGGCCGCTCGTCGCCGGGCGGCCAGCACCTGGTGAAACCGCGACATCGAGCCGAACCGTGTCACCTTGTGCCGCCTCCGGCGGCATTGCGCGACAAAGTTCGCTGGGTGGGTGGGTGGGAGGGTCGACGGGTGACGGAGCGGGCGGGAGGGCGGCACGGCAGGGCTGCAGGGTCAGTCGACGCGGCGGAGCACGACGACCGACCGGGGACCCACACGGAGTCGGTGGCCGGCCTGGGGTCGGCGTCCGCTGGCTGGGAACGCCTTGGCCCCCTGGGCCATGGTGTCGATCACCACCTGCCAGCGGCGGGCCCACGCCGCCTCGGGCATGGTGAAATTGAGGGCGGTCTCCCCGGCGTTGAACAGCACGAGGAAGGTGTCGTCGACGATCCGCTCACCGCGGGGGCCCGGTGACTGGATGCCCTCGCCGTTGAGGGCCACGGCCAGGGCCCTCGTGTTGCCGTCGGCCCACAGCTCCAGCGTCATGGGCTGGCCGTTGGGGGCGTACCAGCCGATGTCGGCCAGGGCGTCGCCGGCCGGTCCGTCGGGGTCATGGCCGTCGAAGAACCGGCGCCGGTGGAACGCCGGATGGTCCCGCCGGAACTCGATCAGGCGGCGCACGAAGGCCAGGAGCTCGTCGTCGGCCGCCGCCCAGTCGATCCAGGAGACCTCGTTGTCCTGGCAGTAGGCGTTGTTGTTGCCGCCCTGGGTGCGGCCCAGCTCGTCGCCGGCCAGCAGCATCGGCACGCCCTGCGACAGGAACAGCGACACCAGCAGGTTCCGGCGCTGACGGCGGCGCAGCGCCACCACGTCGGGGTCGTCGGTAGCGCCCTCCACCCCGCAGTTCCACGACCGGTTGTGGCTCTCGCCGTCCTGGTTCCCTTCCCCGTTGGCCTCGTTGTGCTTGTGGTTGTACGACACCAGGTCGGCCAGCGTGAACCCGTCGTGGCAGGTCACGAAGTTGATGGAGGCGAACGGCTGGCGCCCGGTGGAACCGTAGAGGTCGGACGAGCCGGTGAAGCGGGAGGCGAACTCGCCGAGCGTGCCCCCAGCACCCCGCCAATGGTCCCGCACCGTGTCCCGGTACTTCCCGTTCCACTCCGACCACAGGGGCGGGAAGTTGCCCACCTGATAGCCACCCTCGCCCACGTCCCACGGCTCGGCGATCAGCTTCACCTGGCTCACCACCGGGTCCTGGTGGATCAGGTCGAAGAAGGCCGACAGCCGGTCCACGGCGTGCAGCTCGCGGGCCAGGGCCGACGCCAGGTCGAAGCGGAACCCGTCCACGTGCATGTCCGTCACCCAGTACCGCAGGCTGTCCATCAGCAGCTGCAGCACGTGGGGGTGCCGCATGTTCATGGTGTTGCCGGTGCCGGTGTAGTCCATGTAGTACTGCCGGTCCTCGGCCTTCACCCGGTAGTAGGCGGTGTTGTCGATTCCCTTCATGGCCAGCATCGGCCCCAGGTGGTTGCCCTCGGCGGTGTGGTTGTAGACGACGTCGAGGATCACCTCGATGCCGACCTCGTGGAGCGATTTCACCAGCTGGCGGAACTCCTGCACCTGCTGGCCCCGCTGGCCCCACGAGGCGTACTCGTTGTGGGGGGCCAGGAAGGCGATCGAGTTGTAGCCCCAGTAGTTGCGCAGGCCCCGCTGGTGGAGGTGGTGGTCGTGGACGAACTGGTGCACCGGCATCAGCTCCACCGCGGTGACGCCGAGCGACGTCAGATGCTCCAGCATCGGGGGCGACGCCAGCCCGCTGTAGGTGCCCCGGAGCTCGGGGTCGACGTCGGGATGGGTGGCCGTGATCCCCTTCACGTGGGCCTCGTAGATCACCGTCTCGTGCAGCGGGGTCCGGGGCGGCCGGTCGTCACCCCAGTCGAAGTAGGGGTTGACGACCACCGAGCGGGGCACGAAGGGTGCCGAATCCGTGGTGTCGATGTCTCGCCCGTCGGAGCCGAACCGGTAGCCGAACACTGCCGGGTCCCACCGGATCTGGCCCTCGACCGCTCGGGCGTAGGGGTCGAGCAGGAGTTTCGCCGGGTTGCAGCGGATCCCCTCGTGGGGGGCCCACGGCCCGTGCACCCGGTAGCCGTAGCGTTGGCCCGGCCCCACCCCGGGCAGGTGCACGTGATGGCACAGCGCCGTGACCTCGGTGAGCGGGATCCGGCTTTCCGTTCCCGCATCGTCGAACAGGCACAGCTCGATGCGCTCTGCCACCTCGGAGAACACCGAGAAGTTGGTGCCGGAGCCGTCGTAGGTGGCGCCGAGCGGGAAGGGGGAACCGGGCCAGACCTGGGGCACGCCGATCGCCGCCCTGCTCAGCCGGCCGGGGCGGACGCAGCGGCGGCCACCTCGTCGACGGCTTCGGCCCGCACGGTCAGGGCCTCGTCGATCGGGGCGATCGTGGTGAGGGCGGCCACGCAGGCCAGTGGGTTGCCGCTGTAGGCGCCGCCCAGACCGCCGGGGTGGGGGGCGTCCACGCCCAGCTCGGTCAGGTGGGCCGCACCGGCCGACACCGCAGCCGCCCGCCGGGCCACCAGCGCCCGGCTCCCGGGCCCGGGGATCTCGGTGACCAGCTTGATCGAACCGCTCATGGGCTGCGCGCTCCTCCTCGGTGACGGGCCAGCCCCGAGGGTAGCCCCCACAGCCGTGCCCCAGCTGTTGTGGGGGCTGCGCCCCCGGGCCCCATCTGGCCGGGGGCCCTACCCCGGCCGGCAGCTACGCTGCTGCGCCATGCCGTCCGTGCTGGAGGCCAGCCCCAGGCCGTTGTGGCTCGACCGGGGCGATCCGCCCATCGTTCCCCGGCCCGCGCTCGACGGCGACACCGAGGTGGACGTGGCGATTGTGGGTGGCGGGTTCAGCGGTCTGTGGACGGCCTACTACCTCACCCGCATCGCCCCCGAGCTACGGGTGCTGGTGCTGGAGGCCGCCTGGTGCGGCTTCGGGGCGTCGGGCCGCAACGGCGGCTGGTGTGTCGGTGAGCTGGCGGGCTCGGTCGAGAGCTACGCCGCCCGGTCGACGCTGTCCGAGGCCCGGCGCCAGCTCCGGGCGGTGTTCGACGCCGTCGACGAGGTGGGCCGGGTGGCGGCGGCCGAGGGTATCGAGTGCGGCTACTCCCGGGGCGGGGCGGTGCGGGTGGCCCGCAACCGGCCCCAGGCCCGCCGCCAGCGGGAGGAGGTGGCCCACCACCGGGCCCTGGGCTTCACCGCCGACGAGATCCGGCTGCTCGGCGCAGCCGAAGCGGCCGACCTCGTCAACGCCACCGGCGTGCTGAGCGGTATCCACCTCGTGCCCGGGGCCGCAGTGGACCCCGGCCGGTTGGTCCGGGGCCTGGCCGACGTCGCCGAGCGGGCCGGGGTGCGGATCGTGGAGCGCACCCGGGTTCACACCGTCGGCGACCACGAGGTGGTCACCGATCGGGGCAGGGTCGAGGCCGGCAGCGTGATTCGGGCCACCGAGGCCTACACCCGGGACCTGCCTGGCGCCCGCCGCCACCTCCTGCCCGTCTACTCCCTGATGGTGGCGACCGAGCCGCTCCCGCCCGACGTGCTGGCCGAGATCGGCCTCGCCACCCGGCCCACGTTCTCCGACGACCGTTATTCCATCATCTATGGCCAGCGCACCGACGACGGCCGTATCGCCTTCGGCGGTCGGGGCGTGCCCTACCTGTTCGGCAGCCGGCTCGACGCCGGGGCCGAGATCCATGACGGCGTCCATCAGCTTCTGGCCGACACCCTCACCGAGCTGTTCCCGGTGCTGGGCGGGGTTCGCTACACGCACCGCTGGGGTGGGCCCCTGGGCATCCCCCGCAACTGGACACCCGGTGTGGCCTACGACCCGGTGACGGGCCGGGGGGTACTGGGGGGCTACGTGGGCGAGGGCGTGGCGGCGTCGAACCTGGCCGGGCGGACCATGGCCGAGCTGGTGGCCGGGCTCGACACCGAACGCACGTCGCTGCCCTGGGTGGGGGCCGTGAGCCGGCCCTGGGAGCCCGAGCCGCTGCGTTGGATCGGCTTCCGGGCCAGCCGCCGCCTCATCACCGGCGCCGACCGCCGCGAGAACCGCACCGGCCGTGAGGCCAGGGTCGCCCGGGCGCTGGCCAACCGCCTCCGCGGTCGCCGCTGACCCTCCGTTCCTTCTGCGTCACGCAAACCGCGCCCGCCCGCTGTTCTGCGTCGCGAATTGTCCGGCAAACAGTGAAAAGGTGACACAGTTCGGCGCCAGGGCGCGGTTTGCGTGACGCAGAACGGGGGAACCGGGCCGGTTCAGTCGGTCTGGCCCCGGGACGCGAAGGCGACGAAGGCCGAGCCGAGCAGGGCGAACAGGAGGAACCCGGCCAGCAGCGGGCGGGTGGTGTCGTCGAAGGTGGACATCACCAGGCCGCCCAGGATGGCACCGCCCGCCGTCTGGAAGGCCCCGATCACCGACGAGGCCACGCCGGCGATCGCCCCCATCGGCTCCAGCGCCATGCTGGTGAGGTTGGGCAGCAGCACGGCCTGGCAGCTCAGCAGCCCGGCCATCAGCAGCAGGAAGGCCCAGAGCGGCGGCCTCCCGTCGGTGGCGGTGGCCACGGCCACACCGGCCGCCGCCACCAGCACCTCACCGGCGAAGGCGGCCCGGGCCACCCGCACCGCGCCGTAGCGGGCCACCAACCGGCGGTTGGTCACCATCATCACGCCCATCACCGCCGCCAGGCCGCCGAAGATGAACGGGAAGGCCGATGCCTTGTCGTACGCCTGGTCGATGACGCTCTCGAACCCCGACAGATAGGCCACGAACGCCCCCATGAGGGCGGTGACGGCCAGCAGGTACCCGGCCGACTGGCGATTGGCCAACACCCGGCGACCAGCCGTGACGATCCGGCGGGTGGACAGCTCCATGCGGTGCTCGGACCGCAGGGTCTCGGGTAGCCGGCTGCTCCACGCCAGCATGACGACGGCGAACAGGGCGCAGAAGCCGAACAGCAGCCGCCAGGAGGCGACGGCCACGAACCCGGCGCCGATCGAGGGGGCCACGATGGGCACCACGATGAACACCGCCATCAACGACGACATGGCCTGGGAGGCATGCAGGCCCTCGAAGGAGTCCCGCACCACCGTCATGGCCACGATCCGGGGCCCGGCGGCGGCGAAGCCCCACAGGCTGCGGGTGATCACGACGGTGGCCAGGGTGGGGGACAGGGCGGCGGCCACGGCGGCCAGGGCGTAGAGCACGAGGGAGACGTGCAGGGTGCGGCGGCGGCCGAACCGGTCGGCCAGAGGGCCCCAGAACAGCTGGCCCACCGCCATGCCGGCGAAATAGAAGGTGATGATGTTGCCGATGGCGGCCGAGTCGGCGGCCAGCCCGAGATCGGCCCGCATGTCGCCGAAGGCGGGCAGCATGGTGTCGATGCCGAGAGCGGCGGCGGCCGTGGCCATCCCCAGCATGGCGATCAGCTCCCGCTGGCCCAGCTCCCGGGCGGGTTCGATGCGCGGGGGCGCGAGGGAGTTGGCGGCTGTCGATTCCATGGGCTTCGAGCATCCCACTCGCCGCCGGACCCGCCCAACCCAGGACGGGCCCGACCAAGGCGGTCAGGGGTCACACCACGGCGGTGGCCGGGCCTGCCCCGATCCCTTTGCCCCCGGATCACGGCGAACCTAGGCTCCGGAGCATGTGGATCCGCCTCCGCCAGATCGCCGTGGTCGCCGCCGACCTGCACCGCACCGGGCTCGACATCGGCACGGTGCTGGGCGCTGAAGCCTGCTTCACCGACCCCGGCGTCAAGCAGTTCGGGCTGAAGAACACCCTGTGGCCCATCGGCACCCAGTTCCTCGAGGTCGTCACACCGATCGCCGAGAACACGGCTGGGGGCCGGTACATGACCCGGCGGGGCGGCGATACCGGCTACATGGTGATCACCCAGGTCGACGACGTGGCCCGTCGCCGGGCCCGGGCGGCCGAGCTCGGGGTCAGGCTGGCCTTCGACATGCACCATCCCGAGACCGGCCACGACGGCATCCAGCTCCACCCGGCCGACACCGGCGGCACCTTCTTCGAGATGGACCAGATGACGATGGAGGGGGGCGACGCCGTGGGTGGTCCGTGGTGGCCGGCGGGCAAGAACTGGGAGCCCTACGTGCGCACCGATCTGGTGGGTGGCATCTCGGCGGCCGAGATCCAGAGCCCCGATCCCGAGCCCCTGGCCCGCCGGTGGGCCGAGATCGCCGAGATCGACCTCACCCGGGACGACGCCGGCAACCCGACGATCCCACTCGACAACGCCACCCTGCGCTTCGTCCCCGATCCCGACGGCCGGGGCGAGGGCCTGGGCGGCATCGACGTGATCACCCAGGACCGCGATGCGGTACTGGCCGGAGCCCGTGCCCGGGGGTGCTACGTGACCGACGACGAGGTGGCGGTGGCCGGGCTACGGGTCTATCTGCGCTGAGCGCGCAGTACCGCAACGTCCGGCCCAAAAGGCCCGTGAACTGGGCTTATTCGCCTCCGGGGGAAGGCTGCACGGACCTCAACGGAATTGTCATTGTGTCATCTGGACGTGGCGGGAGTCACACGCCTATCGTTCCGGGGCATTCCATCGCCCGGCGGTCTGGCAGCAGCAGTGAGTCCGACCGCGGTGCACATGGCCATTGAACGACGTAGGGAAAGGTCTGGCTGCAGTTGTCGCTACTCGAGGTCAAGGACATAACCGTCCGCTTCGGTGGGATCGTCGCGCTCAACGACTTGAGCTTCGATCTTGATGAGGGGCAGATAACCGCCCTCATCGGCCCGAACGGTGCTGGCAAGACCACCCTGTTCAACGTGGTGAGCCGCATCTACGAGCCGACCGAAGGGTCGATCACCTACGACGGCCAGGATCTACTGGCCATGCCCGCCCACCGGATCTGCCGGGTCGGTATCTACCGGACGTTCCAGAACCTGGCCCTGTGGCCCACGATGACGGTGCTGGAGAACGTCATGGTGGGTGCGTTCACCTCCACCAAGACCAGTTTCCCCCAGGCCGCCCTGCGGATCCTGGGGGCCCGGTCGGAGGAGAAGGCCACCAAGCGCCGGGCCTACGAGGTGCTGGAGGAGCTGGACCTGGCCGATGTCGCCTTCCATCCGGCCACCGGGCTCCCGTTCGGCACGCTGAAGCGGATCGAGATCGCCCGGGCCATGATCGGCAAGCCCCGCCTGCTGATGCTGGACGAGCCGGCCTCCGGTCTCACCCACTCCGAGGTCGACGAGCTGTCGGCCACCATTCGGGGTCTGCGTGACCGTCACAACCTGAGCGTGCTCCTGGTGGAGCACCACATGAAGATGGTGATGGCCATCTCGGAGCAGATCGTGGTGCTGAACTTCGGCCAGAAGATCGCCGAGGGAACCCCCGCCGAGGTCCAGAAGAACGAAGCCGTCATCGAGGCCTACCTGGGAGCGGATGCGTCATGAGCGTGCTCGAGATACAGGACGTGCGGGCCCGCTACGGGCAGATCGAGGCCCTCCACGGGATCAACCTCACCGTCGACGAGGGCGAGGTGGTGGTGGTCCTCGGGGCCAACGGCGCCGGGAAGACCACCACCCTGCGGGCCATCTGCGGGATGGTTTCCACCAGTGGCACGGTGAACCTCCACGGCACCAACATCGTCGGCACCGACACCGCCGACATCGTGCGCATGGGCGTGGCCCATGTGCCCCAGGGCCGGGGGACGTTCCCCGAGCTGAGTGTGGTCGACAACCTCAACGTCGGGGCCTACGTCCGCAAGGACAAAGAGATCGGCGCCGACATCGACAAGTGGTTCGAGATCTTCCCCCGGCTGGCCGAGCGACGTACCCAGCTGGCGGGCTCGCTGTCCGGTGGTGAGCAGCAGATGCTGGCCGTGGCCCGGGCCATGATGTCCCGGCCCAAGGTGCTCCTGCTCGATGAGCCGTCGTTGGGCCTGGCGCCACTGATCATCGACGACCTGTTCAAGCAGTTCGCCTCGATCAACGCCGAGCTGGGCACCACGATGCTCGTGGTGGAGCAGAACGCGAACCTCGCGCTCGGTATCGCCAGCCGCGGCTATGTGATCGAGGCCGGTGAGATCGTGCTGTCCGGCACGGCGGAGGAACTCCGCAACGATGATGGCGTACGCGCTGCGTACCTGGGTGTATAGGGGGTTAAGGAGACCATGAGCCTGTTTCTGCAACGCATGATCGAGGGACTGTCCAACGGCGCCATGTACGGCGTGGTGGCGGTGTCCCTGGTGATCATCTTCAAGGCCACGACCTTGATCAACTTCGCCCAGGGCGGCCTGGCGATGTTCGGCGCCTACATGGCCAACGTGTTCGCCATCGAGCAGGGGCTGCCACTCATCGTGGGCATCCTGCTGGGGGCGGCCGTGATGGCTGTCGTCGCCTCCGGCATCGAGCGGGTGCTGATTCGCCCGTTCGACCCCAGCAACCACCTACCGGTGGTGCTCATAACGTTCGGGATCGCCTACATCCTCCAAGCGGTGGCGGCCTGGAAGTTCGGCACCGAGTTCAAGTCGTTCCCCAGCCCGTTCCCGTCGGGCCCGACCGATCACATCGAGATCGCCGGCGCCCGCCTCCGGTACGAGCGGCTCGGTGTGGTGCTGGTGCTGATCATCATGGTGGGCCTCGTCCACCTGATCCTGAACAGGACGAAGATCGGTCTGGCCTTCCGGGCCGTGTCGTCGAACACCGAGTCGGCCAAGCTGGTGGGCGTGAAGACCGGGCGCACGCTGAACTTCGGCTGGGCCCTGGCCGCCATGTTCGGTGGCGTGGCCGGCGGTCTGGTGGCCCACTTCACCCAGCTCGACTCGGGCTTCATGGACAAGATCCTCATCTTCTCCTTCGCTGCGGCCACCCTGGGCGGTCTCGACAGCATCAACGGGGCCGTCATCGGCGGCCTGATCATCGGTCTGGTTGAGAGCCCGATCCAGCCCATGGTGCGTGACTACGTGCCCGGGTTCCACTTCCTCACCTCGGACCTGGCCCTGCTGGTGGCCTTCCTGCTCATCCTGGGTGTCCTGTTGGTGAAGCCTGCCGGCCTCTTCGGTACCACAAGGGTGGAGCGAGTATGATCAAGATGCAGCGTCCGTGGATCCTCGGCCTGGGGGCGGTGTCACTCATCGTTCTCGGCCTGTCGGTCATCCACCTCCTCAACAAGGTGACGGCCGGTTACTGGCCCTATCTCGGCATCCTGTCCGTGATCGGTCTCGGCACCGCCACGGCCCTGGCGCAGCGGTCGGGTGAGCCCGTTCTGGTCGTCAACGAAGGCAGCCGGGCCCATCGCACCTGGCAGACCGCAGGGTGGGGTGTGTTCGCCTTCTTCGTGGTGGCCACGCCCTACCTGCTCGACAGCTTCCGCGTGCAACAGGTCAACAAGAGCTTGTACTACGCCGTGGCGGTGCTCGGGGTGAACCTGATCATCGGCTACAGCGGGCTCATCTCGCTGGGCCACGGCGCCTTCATGGGCGTCGGGGCGTTCATGGCGGTGATCCTGGTGGAGGACTACGGGTTCAAGCTGTGGCAGACGTTGTTCGTGATCGTTCCGTTGGCCTTCGTCATCGGGGTGATCGTGGGCATCCCCGCCCTGCGCATCAAGGGCCTGTATCTCGCCCTGGTGACCTTCGCCCTGTCGTTTGCGTTCCCCATCATCCTCAAGATCGAGGGCATCGACAAGCGCACCGGTGGCGACCTCGGCCGCAACATCTCGCTCGACAAGCAGGTGCAGCCGGGTCGGCTGAAGGGCATCCTCGGGCTCAACGGGCTCGACGCCCCGGCTCAGGAGCAGATCTACAAGTACTGGCTCATGGTGCTCGTCGTCGGTATCAGCTTCCTGTTGGTGCGCAACATCATCAAGAGCCGGGCTGGTCGGGCCGTGATCGCCATCAAGGAGAACCAGATCGGCGCTGCGGTGTCGGGTGTCCCGCTCACCACCTACAAGGTGATCACGTTCGGCATCTCGGCTGTGTTCGCCGCCGTCGGCGGCTGGCTGTACGCCCTGCTGTTCAGCGAGGCCAACCCCAACTCCTTCGGTCCGCTGCTGGCGATCGCACTGCTGCTGGCCCTGGTGCTGGGCGGCGTCTACACGCTGCAGGGCGCCTTGGTGGGCAGCCTTCTCTACGTCTTCCTCGATGATCTGCGCACCCGGGTGACCCTCACCTCGGTGGCGGGGTGGAGGCCCTCCTTCTTCCAGATCGCCGAGGGCAGCCCGCTGACCCAGGCGGTGCTGGGTCTGGCGCTCATCCTCATCGCCTTCTTCGCTCCGGGCGGCGTGGTGTCCCTCGCCCGGAAGGTGCGGGCGAGCCTGATCCGGGTGGTGCCCACCATCCCCACCGCCGATGCGGTGGCTTCGGCCAACGTCGACTCGCCGGTGAACGAGCCCGAGGTGGCACCCACGCACTGAGCCGTCGAAACCGGATAGCTCAGCAGTCCGCAGAGGCTGTCGCCGCGGGGGGTGGCGACAGCCTCTGTCGCGTCCGGGCTCCCGCTCGGCCCCGCCAGGAGAGAGGTTCGCTCGAGCTCCCGGCCCGGCCGGCAACGACCCCGGCCGGCGACGACCCGGCCCGGCCGGCGAGGTGTCTCGGGCCGCTCGACGTCCCGGTCGGGTCGAGGGGGGTCTCGGCCCGGCCGGGAGGCGGCTCGGTCCACTTGACAGGCGGCGGCGTCCGGGAAGGTCAGCTCTGGGTGGGCGGGGTGTCGACCACGTCGACCCACTCCCGGAACCAGGGGCGGAGGAGGCCGACCACGCCGTCCCGGGCCACCAGGGTGAAGACCACCAGCACCACGCCGCCGATCAGCTCGGGCTCGATCTTCAGCCCCAGCTTCGACACCGCCCAGGGGGCGCCGATCAGGAGCAGGGCGCCCAGGAAGCTGCCCACCAGGGTGCCGATGCCCCCGAACACAGCGGCGGCGTAGAGCGACAGGGAGAAGAACACGGCGAAGCTCTCGGCGCTCACGGCCGGGGTCTCGAACAGCAGGAGGGCGCCCCCCACCGCCGCCACCGATGCCGACAGCGACACGGTGTACACCCGTACCATTCCCACCCGGATGCCGAAGGCGGTGGCGGCGGCCGGATTGTCGGCCACGGCCCGGATGCGGCGGCCCAACGCCCCCTTGACCACCCAGCGCACCGCGAAGTAGGCGATGAGGGCGACCACGCACACGATCAGGTGCGTCCAGCGGCTGTAGTGGCTCACCCCGAGATTCATCCAGCCCGGGGGAATGAACTGGTAGTCGATGCGGGGCCCGTCGGGGCCGCCGGTGAACCAGGCGAAGCGGCGGATGATGTAGGGGAACGCAACCGCTGTCCCGAGCGTGATCATGGCCAGGTACTGGCCCTGGATCCGCAGCGACGGGAGCCCGACCAGGGCTCCTGCGGCCAGGCCCACCACGGCCGCCGCCACCAGGGCGAGCGGGAAGGGCCAGCCGTGCACCCCCATGGTCACCGCCGCCGTGTAGGCGCCCGCTCCGGCGAAGGCGCCGTGACCCAGCGACAGCTGTCCGCCGAGGCCGAGTTGCACGTCGAGGCCCCACAGGATCACGGTGAGGGCCACGATCCGGGTGAGGAGCCGGCCTTCGATCACGGGCAGGCCGAACACGGCGGCGCCCACCACGAGCGTGGCCAGCACCGGGATCCCGATGGTGATCAGCCGGTGGCCGGCGCCACCCCGGGAGACGGCCCAACTGCGGTGGCGCTTCACGGTCTCGACCCTTTCGAGCGGTAGGTTGCGGGCGGGGGTCACGTCGATGAGCTCGATCTCGCCCGACGGCTCCTCGGTGGCGGTCATACCCGGGTGACCCGGGCGGTCCCCAGGAGGCCGGTGGGCCGCACCAGCAGGGTGATCACCATGAGCAGCAGCATCACGGGCACGGCCAGATCGGCTCCGATCAGGCGCACGTAGCCGATCATCAGCGTTTCCAGCACCCCGACGGCGAGCCCGCCCACCACTGCTCCGGCCAGGCTGTCGAGGCCCCCGATGGTGGCGGCGGCGAAGCCGAACACCAGCAGCCGCACCATCATGTTGGGCTCCAGGATCACCCGGTTGGCCACGAGGCAGCCGGCCAGCGTGCCGATGGCGGCCGCCGCCGCCCAGCCACCGCTCAACACCCGGCCGCTCCGTACCCCCATCAGCCGGGCCATGCCGGCGTCGGACGAGACGGCCCGGAAGGCCAGGCCGAACTTGGTGCGATTCAGTACCAGGCTCACCAGAACCACCACCGCCAGCAGTGTGGTCAGCGTGCCGATGTACTCGTAGCGGAGCCGGGCCCCGCCGATGGTCACGAAGTCCCGGGAGTCGGTGGGGAACGGGGAGCGGAAGCCCCGGTTCACCGGCTTCCACACGAAGATCGTGGTGGAGTTGAGAACCAGGAGCATCCCGATCGTCAGACCGATCGAGACCACCGGGGCGTTGTCTCCGCTGCGGCGGATGATCCATCGCTCGATGGCCACCGCCAGGACGCCGGCTGTGGCCATGGCCAGGATGATGGCGGCCCATACCGGTAGGGGGTGGAGCGGCACCAGGGTGGACGCCAGGCCGGTACCGGCCAGCGCCGGCGTGGCGGCGGTGGCGAAGACGAGGGCCAGGTAGGTGCCGATGTTGGCGATCTCGCCCTGGGCCAGGTTCAATCGGCCGCTGCACTTGTAGACGAGGGAGAAGGCCAGGGCCATCCAGGCGTAGATGGCCCCGTTGGCCAGGCCGTCGATGATGCGCTGCGTGAAGAGTTGCAGGGCCGGTCCTCGCTTTCTCGCTGATCTCTCGTCCCCTGCGGGGCCGCGGGACCGCGCCCCCGCGCCCGCTGATCCGGGGCACCCTACCAGCGGGTTCGCGCCCGATGGGAATCGACGCCATGCAGTGGCGTAACGATACTGAAGGGGTTAAAGTGTGTCGGATGTCTCAGCCGCGTGGCGCGGGGAGGCAAGCACAACACACAGAAGCCACCCGGGGGGGGAGGTCGCAAGAATGCGAACGAGGAGAAGGCTGCATCGACGCGCGCTGCTGGCACTGTTGGCGGTGTTCGCCATAGTGGTTGCGGCATGCGGGAGCGACGCCGGTGACGGCACCGCAACCGAGGGATCGGACAAGGGTCTCACCGAGACCAAGGACGACGTCAACGACGCGCTCAACACCACGACGACCGCCGGCGGGTCCGACACGACGGCTGCGGCCACCACCAGGCCGGCCAGCATCGAGGAGTGGGAGGCGCTGTGGGCCGAGGAGCGGGAGGCGATCGTCCAGAAGATCGCCGACAACGGCTGGGGGTGGGACCAGGAGGCCAACAAGGTCACCGGGCCCGACGGCTTCGAGGTCGACCTCTCCACCTGCCCGGCGGGTTGGGATCCCTACGGGGGCCTGGACGGCGGTGTGATCAACATCGGCCAGACGATCGCCCAGTCGGGCACGCTGGCCGACTACGGCAACATCGCCATCGCCCAGAAGGTCCTGTACGACTACGACAACGCCAACGGTGGCATCACCGATTCCACGGGCAAGACGTTCACCATGCAGACCAGCGTGAAGGACGACTCGTACGACCCGGCCAAGACCGTGCCCCTGGTCGACGAGCTGCTCGACTCCGAGGGATCGTTCCTCATTCACACGCTGGGCTCGCCCAACACCATGAAGGTGTACGACAAGCTGAACCAGCGGTGCGTCCCCAACCCCTACGCCATGACCGGGCATCCGGCCTGGGGCGACCCGGTCAACCATCCCTGGACCTGGGGCCACGCCCTGGCGTACAACACCGAGGCCGTGATCTGGGGCGGTCTGCTGGAGAAGAAGTTCGCCGACCGTGACGAGATCACGGTGGCGGCGCTGATCATGCAGAACGACTTCGGCAAGGCCTACGAGCTCGGGTTCACCGAGTACATCAAGAACGTGACCAAGCCGAAGATCAACTTCGAGTTCGAGCGGATCGAGCCCACGGCCCCGACGATCACCAACCAGATGACCACGCTGGCGGCCACGAACCCCGACGTGTTCATCGCCATGACGGCCGGCACCTCGTGCACCCAGGTGGTGCAGGAGGCGGCGAACAACGGCCTCAAGGAGTCGGCCGAGATGCTGTTCACGGGCCAGCCGTGCAAGGGCCTCACGTTCATGGGCAAGGACAAGGTGGGCGACGACGGCACAGCCAGCGACGGCTGGTGGATCGCCGGCGGCGGCAACCGTGACTTCAACGACAAGAGCGAGTTCGACGACGCCTGGATCGCCTTCGCCCGGGACCTGCTGGAGAAGGCGGGCAAGCCCTCGGAGACCTCGAGCAACCTGGGTGGTGGCTTCCAGTACGGCTGGCCGGTGTGGCAGACCCTGGAGATCGCCGCCATGTTGCCCGGCGGGCTCAGCCGGCCGAACTTCATGCTGGCGGCCCGCACCATCGACATGACGAACCCCAACAACTTCGACGGGATCGGCTACTCGATGAGCGGTAACAGCGACGCCTACCCCATTGAAGGCTCGGAGATCGCCCAGTTCAGCGGGGCCGAACAGCGGTGGGTGGCCGACGAGAGCATCGGGATCATCGATCTCACCGGCAAGTCGCCGCCCTGTGCGTGGGACCAGGCGGCTAGTACCTGTAAGTAGCGCTATCAGCGACAGAAGCCCTTAAGACTTTGTCCTTCGAGTGTTGATGTTCGATGACTTCTCACTCGTGAGTTCCAGAGGGGGACACGAAACTGCAAGCAACGAAGTCACGTAGCGTGATCTGCTAACTGGCAAAACGGGCGGCTCGCCACCCACTGTGTGATTTTGCGTCGGTGTCGTCACCGGTTCGTCACATGGTGTGGTGGTGTGCTGCCCGTCACAGCTGCGCTACGTTACTCCCTCGGTGCGCGCCCAATCCCGGGTTCGCACGTTCGAGCCGAGGGAGAGACTCTCAGTGAGACTAGGCAAACCAGCAAAGGGGCTTGCTGTACTGTTCGCTCTAGGCCTTGCGGCCAGCGCGTGCGGAAGCAGTGGCTCGGAAGACGGTGCCGACACCGAGACCGGTGGCACCGTCGTCGACGAGAATGTGGCCAACGCCGCTGAATCGGCCCTCGAGAACACCAGCACCACCGGAGCCGACACCGTCAACGCCGCGGCCGACGTGAAGTCGATCGAGGACTGGGAAGCGCTGTGGGACGAGGAGCGGGCTGCCCTCGTGGCCCAGGCCGAGACCGAAGGTTGGATGTGGGACCAGGCGGCCAACACGGTCACCGGCCCCGGCGGTTTCGAGGTCGACCTGTCGGCCTGCCCCGCCGGGTGGGACCCCTACGGCGGCCTGGGTGAGGGCAAGATCACCATCGGCCAGACCATCGCCCAGTCGGGCACGCTGGCCGACTACGGCAACATCGGTGCGGCCCAGAAGATCTATTACGACTACATCAACGCCCAGGGCGGCATCACCGATTCCGAGGGCAAGACCTACACCATCGAGAACACGCTCAAGGACGACGCCTACGACGCGGCCAAGACCGTGCCGCTGGTGGACGAGCTGCTCGACTCCACCGGGTCGTTCGCCATCCAGACGCTGGGCTCGCCCAACACCATGAAGGTGTACGACAAGCTCAACCAGCGCTGTGTGCCCGATCCCTACGTGATGTCGGGCCACCCCGCCTGGGGTGACCCGGCCAGAACCACCCGTGGACCTGGGGTCACCAGCTGGCCTACAACACCGAGGCCATCCTGTGGGGCGGTCTGCTGGAGAAGAAGTTCGCCGACCAGCCGGAGATCACGGTCGCCGCGCTGATCATGCAGAACGACTTCGGCAAGGCCTACGAGCTCGGGTTCAACGAGTTCATCAAGACCTCCAAGGTCAAGATCAACTTCGTGTTCGAGCGGATCGAGCCCACGGCGCCGACCATCACCAACCAGATGACCACGCTGGCGTCGAAGAACCCCGACGTGTTCATCGCCATGACGGCCGGCACCTCGTGCACCCAGGCCATCACCGAGGCCGCCAACAACGGGATGAAGGACAGCGTGCAGATGCTGTTCCAGCCCTCGGTGTGCAAGGGCCTCAACTTCGTGGGCAAGGACAAGGTGGGCGGCGACGGCATGGCCGCCGACGGCTGGTGGATCGTGGGCGGCGGCGCCCTCGACTTCAACGACCCGAAGAACGCCGACCAGGTCTGGATCGCCTGGGCCCGGGACCTGCTGGCCGCGGCGGGCAAGCCCTCCGAGAGCTCGAGCCAGCTCGGCAACGGCTTCGGCTTCGGCTGGCCGGTGGTGCAGTCGCTGAAGCTGGCCGCCGATCTGCCCGGTGGCCGAGCCGGCCCAACTTCATGCTGGCGGCCCGGATGCTGAGATGACCAACCCGAACCTGCTCGAGGGCATCAAGTACAACATGTCCGGGCAACGACGACCCGTACCCGATCGAGGGCTCGGAGTTCGCCGTGTTCAACGGTACTGGTCAGACTGGAGACCGAGGCCGACCTCGGCATCATCGAGCTGTCGGGCAAGCCGTCGCCCTGCGCCTGGGACCAGACGGCTGTCTCTGCAAGTGAGCAGCTTGAGCACGTGCAGTTGACCTGATTGGCTGATCCGCGTTCCGGGTTCGCCCCCGGGGCACCGGCGCGTCCGGGGCCCCGGTTTCCGGATTCCAGGTCCCCGCGCAGGAGCCGCCGGTCCAGGGGCAGGGGGTGCAGAGCCGTCGACGTCGAGCACCGGTCTTCCCGCCGTCGGCCCGCCAGGCCTGGGCCGCAGCGTCGAAGACCAGGACCTCCGGAGCCTTCCAGGGTACGGGTCGGCGTTGCCGCTGGTGGCCAGCACGATCCCGTCGAGCGAGAGGGGATGGTGGAGCTGGAGGCCCCGCAGGGCCAGGATCAGGTTGGGTCGGGTGAGGCCGCCGGGCAGCCTGGCTCGCCACCCGCAGGGCCTCCACCTCGGCCCAGCCGAACAGGCCGAACCCGGCGCTGGCCTGGATCGCCGATCGGGGCCGGCCTGGGAGAGGGTCCGGCGGGCGAACGCATTTAGCGTGGATCGTCGGCCTTCGGGTCGGCCGTCGCCTTGAGCCCACCGCCGAGGATGCGCCAGCCGTCGGCCGCCGGCCCGGCCGGGGCCAGGAAGGTGGCGGCGTCCTGGCACGACGACGGCAGGAACAGAGCGCCGGCACCGCAGGCCGGTGCCGTCGGCCTGCTCGACGGCCTGCGGTGAGGGGGCGGCCGGGCCGTCATGGCCAGGAACACCCGGGGTCCCGGCGCCGCCACCTCATCCATCTCGGCGCTGACCGAGGCCGTCGCTGCCGGGTGATGGACCGGGACGAACGACGACACCACGTTCGGGTCGGCCTCGGCCCACCGCTGGAACGCGAGCCTGTACAGCCGGCCCAGCTTTCGTTGTCCATCACCGCCAGGGCGCCGACGGTGACCGGCAGCTCGCCGGCCAGGTTCTGCTCGATCCAGGTGCCCCAAAGCACGGCTTCGGTGGGGGAGACAGCTGGAGCCGACCGTCCACGGGTGGTTCACGGGGTCGCCCCAAGCGGGATGGCTGCTGATCACGAAGGGCTTGCGGCACGCAGGCCTCGTTGAGCGTGTCGTACACGGCGAGGCTGGTGGGGAAAGCCCAGGGTGGTGACGGCGAACGGCTTGTCGGCGGCCAAGAGCTCGCCCACCTCCTCGGCGGTGGCGGTGGGGACGAAGCCGTCGTCCTTCACCACCAGTTCGATGCGGCGGCCGGCCACCCCGCCGCCAGCGTTGATCTCGCTGTCCAGATAGGCCTGGAGCCCGTGGTCACCCGACCCGACGAGGAAAGGCCGCCGGTGCGGGCCGTGGTGTGGCCGAGCAGGATCCGGGTGTCGTCGATCCCCGTCGGCGACCAGCCGGCGGGGCAGGCGTTCAGGTCGAGCCGGAAGCCGCCGGGGCCCCGCAGGACGTTGCGTCGGCGCCCACGCCGAGGCCGGGGCGCTGAGCGCCGCCATGGCCTGGCGGTCCTCCGCCCACCGGGCCTCCAGCTCCTCCATGGTGCTGGCCGCTCCGGTGGGGGCGTCGCCCCGCCGCTGGTGTCGGTGGCGGAGCCGGGGGAGACGGTGGCCTGCGGGGCGGCGGGAGCGGCGCCCCCGGAGGCGGCGTCGGTGGCCGGTTGGCCGCTGGTCCCACCCCCGGGTCGTCCCCGGCCCGGACGGCCACCGTCACCGCAGCCACGAGGCCGGTGGCGGCCAGGGCGGCCACCAGGGCCCGGCGTGCCGTCAGGGCCGGCGGGCCGGACCCGACGGCGGGCGGCGGCCCCTCGTAAGGTCAGGTTGAGAGTCGTCTGTCATCACGCTCCCGCTCCCGTGGACCCGACAATTCTAGGATGACGGTTGGTGTTCCTTGGATTCGTGGCCGGCGAACGCCGGCTCGGCGGCGTTGCCGCAGGTCAACCAGCCGGTAAGGTGCTGCGAATGGGAGGGTCGACTGACCGGGGTCGCCTCGGGCGGATCGTCGGCGTGGCTGCTTCACTGTTGCTGCTGGCGGCGGCGTGCGGCGGCGGCGAAGACCAGGATGGTGCTGCGGCCACGATCACCGCCCCGCCGACAGCGGTCGGGAGCGAAGCCCGGTCCACGCCCAGCAGCGGCCCGGCCACCACGGCGGTCGACAAGGACGTCGAGACCATGGACGACCTGGAGGCCCGGTGGGCCGCACGCCGGGCGGCGGTGGTGGCGTCGCTGTCGGCCGACTCCTATGGGATCAACGAGAGCAGTGTGCTCGTGGGCCCGTCACAGTTCTCAGTGGACCTGGCCGCTTGTCCCGCCGGCTGGAGCGATGTGTCGGGGCTCACCGACTGCCATCACACGGCCTCATCCTGCCCCAGAGCGGTGATCAGGCCGCCTTCAACGATCTGTGGCTGGGCATGAAGGCGTACTTCGACTGGGTGAACGCCCATGCTGGGATCGGCGGGCGCACGATCCAGCTCGTCACCCGAGACGATGGCTACGACCCGGCCACCACCCCGTCGGCGCTGGCCGACATGCTGGCCACCGATAACCCGTTCTACGTCACCACAGTGGGTACCCCGGGCAGCCTGGCCGTGTACGACCAGCTCAACAAGGGATGCATTCCCCAGCCGTTCGCCGTAACCAGCCATCCGGCGCTGGCCGATCCGGTCGCTCATCCCTGGAGCACCGGTCTTCAGATGTCGTATCCCACCGAAGCCGTGCTGTGGGGCAACTGGCTGAAGCAGAACCTGGGGGGCAAGGGGCCGGTCAGCGTGGGGGCGCTCGTGATCGACAACGATTTCGGCCAGATCTACGCCGATGCCTTCCAGCAGTGGGCCGACGTACAACCGACGTGGTCTCCGGGATCACGGTGGTCAAGCACGCCCCGGCTGTCACGTCGGTCTCCCAGGAGATGACGAAGCTGGCCGAGGGCCAGCCCCAGGTCCTCCTGGCCATGACGAACGGCCCCGCCTGCACCTCGGCCATGCAGGAGGCGTCCACCACCGGCTCGACGCCACCGCTCTCGTGCGGCTCCTTGCCCTCGGTCTGCACCGGTGCCGATGCCTACATGAACCCGGCCGGTCCCGCCGCCGATTTGGCGCTCACGCCAGTGGGGCCCGGCGTGGTGTCGCTCAACGACCCGGCCCACGCCGAGGACACCTTCGTCCGTTTCGCCGTGGAGCAGCTCGAAGCGGCCGATCTCGATCCCACCCGTGAGCTGCTCGGCGTGGGGTTCGGTCAATACGGGTGGGCCCACGTGGAGATCCTGCGGATCGCCGCTATGCCTGGCGGGTTGACCCGCTCCAACTCTTTGCTGGCTCTGCGCGGCGCTGACCTGGTGCATCCCCTGGTGGACGGGGCGTCAGGTCTCACTCACCAGCGGTGCGGCCGATGCCTATTTCGTGGAAGGAGCGGCCTACAACCGCTACGACGCCAAGGTGAAGGGCTGGTACCGCAGGGTGCGGCGATCGATCTCAACGTCGTCTCCGGCGTGCGAATGGGTGGGGCGTCTGCCAGTGCTGATAGTGTCGCTGCTGTCGATCGAGCATGCAGGAGAGTGCGGCTGACGTGGGTGTCTACCTGAGGACCATCCGGCTGGCCGGCAGCAGTACCTGAACCTCGCCGGGCCGCCGTGACCGGTGCCATCGTGGTGCACACGGCGGAGAACGTGGCCGTCCTCGACGGCGCCGACACGAGCGCCGAGGACGTGGCCCGGTTCATCTCCACCCGGCGCGACGCCGGCAGCTACCACCGGTGGTCGACTCCGACTCGATCGTCCGGGTGGGACGCTACGAGTGGGAGATGTTCCACGAGGGCACGGGAGGCAACCGGTGGTCACTCGGCCTGTCGTTCGCCTGCCGCGCCGTTCAGTGGCCGGTCCTGCCCGAGCGCTGGTTCAGCGGGGCGATCCGCAACGGCGCCGCGGAGGCAGCCAACATGGCCCGCTTCGTGAGGGCGTCGACGGGGGCGATCGTCCCCGCCCGCCGGATCTCGGCCGCCGAGTACCGCGTGGGCGCAGCCGGATTCATCGGCCACGCCGAGCTCGATCCCACCCGCCGCAGTGATCCCGGGGCCGGGTTCCCCTGGGACGAGTTCCTCGGGCGATTCCAGCGGAGCTGGGCGCCGCTGCCGGTCCGCCTATAACGGACATTCATCGATGCTGTACCACCGCCATGGCCGATATCGACGAGCTGTACAAGGCCTATCGTAAGGCACGGGGCCGAGCATCGCCGAGCGCGGCGGGCCTGGGGTCGGGACCTGGCGGTGAAGATGCCTGTCCGTAACGAAGACGCCTCGGCCACGCTGGTCTACATCGAGTCTTCGCCCTGCGCCGCGAGGCCGGCGGCTGATCCTCAGCCGAGGGTGATCCCCAGGCGTGGCTTCGTCGGGGCAGGAAGGTGGATCACGGCGGCGTCGATGACCTTGTTCAGCGACGCCGGGTCCAGGCTCGATTGGGTTTCGGAGATCGCCTGTTCCCTGAACACGTTGAACTCGTCGCCACCGTCGCTCGACTTGGCGAACACGCAGAAGGATGCGGCGAAGCTCTGGATCTCGGTGTCGGACAGCTTGTCGCTGGTGAGGCCCTGCTGCACGAGGAGATCCCGGAAGCTGGCCAATAGTTGCGCGTCGCCGCCGGCCAGCGTGCTCGACGCCGCCGGATCCACGGGGGCGACGGTGGTGGTGGCGTTCGGGTCGACCACGGACGCCGGCGCGCAAGCTGGCCGGGGGCAGAGCGGCGGGAGGCCGAGGTGGCGCCGGCACGGGTGGTGGCGGAGCCGGCAGGCCTGCGGCCTCGCCGCCGCCCCGCGAGGAGGGCGCTGACGCCGATGGCCACCACGGCGAGCACGGCGGCCACGCCGATCACGAGCTTCTTGGGGGCCGAGGCCGCTCGCCGGCCGGCCTGGCAGCGTCGCTGGCGGCACGCCGTACTGGTACGGGTCATGGCCATCGTCGCCGAAGTCCGGCCCACTGGCCCGGCAGGCTCCCGGCGACCCGGTCGGCCCGGGTGGGGGGAGCTGGGACGCAGGAGCCGGCGACGGCAGGCTGGCGGGGTCGTCGAAGTAGCTGGGGGTCGCCGCAGGGCCAGCGGCAGCTCGGGCCGGTGACAGCAGCTCGGTGGCCTGCGACGCGTAGGGATCGTGCTCGTCGTGGCCCTCGTCGTCGTAGCCGTGCTCCGGGTACTGGTTGGTGTGGTCGAGCGGTTCCGTGCGCTCGAATCGGGAGGGCGCCGCCGTCGGTGGGGGATTGGGGCCGGTGTTCGGCGCCCACCATCGGCCGTCGGACGCGTGGTACCACCCGTCGGGCGGGGGCCACGGGTATGACTTGCCGTCCCAACCGATGTAGGTGTCGCTCATTGGCACCCAGCCTCGCACAGTCGCCGCCCGGGTCGCGGGCGCTTACCGGCGACAGCCTAGTGAGCCGGGGCGCCGCCTCGCAGGCGCGGGTGCTGGATGGTCCAATCCGGCGCTGGAACGGGCTGGGAGCAGGTAAGGTGAGGCCACTCCGGCGCGGATGCCCGAGTGGTCCAAGGGAGCGGCCTGCAGCTGTGACCTGCGGCCTGAATCCCGCTCCGCGCCAGCACGGTCGGCAGCACCACCTGCTAGCCTGATCCGTCCCGGGCCATTAGCTCAGTTGGCTAGAGCGCCTCCATGACGCGGAGGAGGTCGGGGTTCGATTCCCCTCATGGCCCACTCCGGGCACAATCCAGGTCACCGGCCGGGACCCAAAGGCCGATCGTCGGGCCGATCGTCAAGGCCGCTCACCTGCGCTGAGCCTGTTGATGGCGTCCCGCCACCGGGCCGAGGTCACCGTGAACGACGTCGGCTGTGGTGAGCCAGGGTCGAAGAGTCGACGCCGCGACCGTGGTTCGCTGACCTGCTCACCAACCACTTTCGGGCGCTGGTGCTCACCTCTCGACAGGCCGCTCAGTTCCGCCGGCGTGGCCGAGGTTCTCGGGAGTGCCGGTCACCGGCCGCACGATCGATGCGGGCTTCTTAAAGCGTGAGCACGGCTCACAGACGGTGAGCGGATTTCCCGCGGGAAATTCGACATGGGCAGGGTGGGGCGCCAGGGGAAACGGCTCGCCGTTTGCCGCCCTCGCCGATGATCTGCAGGACGTGGTGTCCACGTTCGAAACCCAGGTCGTCGATGGGCGGCGTTGAGTGCCCGGAGATCCGCAGCCCGTTCAGGTCGTGCAACGAGGCCAGTGCGCGCCTCGGCGCAGTTGGTGAGCCGACCGTTCAGGGCTGGGGAAGTCCAGTCGTTGGTGCGGACACGAGCCGGGCCAGTAGGTAGCCACTGGGGACCTCATCCCCGGGTACGAGCGCAACGCATCCGACATTCGTCCTTTTCGGCCATACCCGCCAGTGTTCGGGTCATGCAGCAGGCGCTGCCACGCCGGTAGTAGCGACGCTGGCGCGGGCTTTGGGGCCTCGGGTGGAAAGATCGATCGATCGCCGACGAGCGCAGCTGCGTAATGGACCGCAGCGATCGGTTCTCGGAACCTCACGCCTGCCGGCCGACTGCCTCGATCTCCAGGGGTGCATCGAGGCCAATGGGTTCAGCGTGGGTGGATAGCGTGCCGCCCAACTCGGCGATGAAGCCATTCGAGCCTCCGACATAGAGCGACCAGAAGTCGACATCGGTCGCCACGAACCACCGTTGGTCGTCGGGCCAGAACAAGTCGGGATTGCGCCATTCGTCGCTATCGGGGTAGCGCAACTTGCCTGCTGCCGCAACGGGGCCCGTCAGCAGGTAATACGTGCGCCCAGGCCGCTCGAACTGGAATCTCTGAGCAGTGAGCCGATGCCGGCTTTCGGCGGAGGGTTCCATCACGTAGCTGCTCCCGTTCAGCATCTCGTGCTCGTCGTTCCCGCTCGTCCATTGGGAGGTCCCTCCACGCTATGCGGGTCTCGGTTTCTTTGAATCCGTGTCCCTCCCATACGGCAAACCAGGCCGAGTGGGGGCTGGAGGTGTGGCGCTCCCCAATCGAGGCAATGACTTCGAACAGGGCACGATAGGACCGCCACCAGTCATCCGCTTCGGCGGCCGGTGCATAGACACGCAGGAATGCGTCATACCGATTCGGCACGAGAGCGCCCACGGTCCACCAGTCCCCACGGCATGCTCGTTCGAGCCACTCGGCTGGAGCGGCCGTCTCGGCTGGCTTGAGGTCGTCACCGAAGATCATGGTGCACAGATTCGCGCGATGACCGTCCACACCCGTGGTGCTGGCTGCTGGTAGCGAGCCGGTCGTCCATGTCCATCTTCCGTGTCGCATCTTGTCTGCTGGCGGCTGCTCCACCCGAGCGGGATTCGGGCCGACCGCCGGATTCCACCTGGACCCTCCTGTCGCCCCCGCCTGGTGAGCCGGCGTCGGGCAGCTCCTCGGCCGGCGGAGAGTGGTGATAAGGCTACGTTGCTAGCATCCCCTTGCATGGCAGGGGACGAGGTCGTTCAGTTCAACGTACCCGCCGGTGCAGCTGATCACGCGGGTGAAGCATCACGCGGTGGATTGAGTGAACTTTCTCCCGGCTCCGTCGCCGCGGCGCCGGACGGTACCTGCGGGAACCAGGGAGGACCGGACGCATGGAAACTGACGGCATCGAGGCCGTGTTCCTCGAGACCCACAACTGGGGGAGGGCAGCCCGGTTCTTCCAGTCCCTGGGTGGCGGAGCTCGACTTCGAGATCTGGCCACGGTTCGGGCCAGCTCCGCCTCTGTGGCGGCGGCCCCTACCTCTTCATCGTCAGAGGTCCCTGAGAGCCAGCCGGTGGGCATCCGGCTGGTGCTCGGGGTGGCCGACGCCAGGTTCGTCCCTGATCCGGAGCTCATCGCCGTCTCCCTGTTCCAGCCGCACTGGGGCACGCAGGAGATGACCGTCCGGGACCCCGACGGCCGGGCTGGAGCCTCCAGGCGCCGGGTGACACCCCATGAGCAATCGATTCCGCCTCCAGCGCCGATCCCGCCTCCAGTGCCGCCCCACAGCAGCGGTACGCACCGCCCTGGTGGCGGGTCTCTTCACAACAGATCGACGCTCCACTCCCCACCTCATCGACGATGAGATCGGCCTGGCCCTGGCCGCCTCGACGCCGCCGGCAGCAGCGTGGCGACATGCACCGGCCGCACAGCCGGGTACCGGGCCGCCATCGTGGCCCGCACCCGGTTCGTGGAAGACCTCGTGCGGGACGAGCACATCGGGCAGTACGTCCTGCTGGGGCCGGACTCGACACCTTCGGCCCAGCGTCACCCCGACCTGGCCGCCACGGTGACGGTGTTCGAGATCGACCAGCCCGGACCCCAGGCATGGAAGCGGCGGCGGCTGCAAGCGCTGGGCTACGGCGTGGGTGGTCATCTTCGCCTCGTTCCGGTGGACTTCGAGTCCGACGCCGACTGGTGGCAGGCCCTGGTCGACGCCGGGTTCGACCCGGCGGCTCCGGCGCTCGTGTCGTCTAGCGGGGTGTCCATGTACATCACCAGGCAGGCCACCGAGACGACGCTGCGCCGCCTGGCCGCTCTCGATCCCGGCTCGATCGTGGCCATGACGTTCATGCTCCCGATCGAGCTGGCCGACCCGGCCGACCGGCCCGGTCTCGAGGGGGCAGCCCGGGGGGCCCGGGCCTCGGGTACCCGTGGATCAGCTTCTTCACGCCGGAGGAGATGACCGACTTGGCCCGCCGTGCCGGCTTCGGCGACGTCCGGTTACGTCCCCACCAACGAGCTGGCTGACCGCTACCTGGCCGGGCGAACCAGACGGCTCCGGCCGGCCAGTGGGCAGAGGGATCCTCCTCGCCTGCGCAGACCGCTGCTGGCCCCGTTGCCAAACGGCGCCTCATTCGGCTTGGTCGTGGTCGGTTCGAATCGCTCTGACGGGTTTCTAAACCTGGTACCCACCGGTCATCGCAAAATAGGCATGCGAGATAGAGGACAGCGGAGTCGCGCGGTGTAGTTCCATGTCTGGTTCTGTTCTGTACCTGGCTCGTCGGGCCCGAGTTGATTCATCATTCGAACCTTCCTTTAGCGGCTTGCAACACGCGGGGGCTGTGTCCGACGTCACTCCTTCAATTAGGGTGCATCGTGCAGGCGTCCCCCCGCAGCAGGGGGACGGTGCGGCACCGACGTAACCAGATCGGTTGAACCCAAGGGGGACAACTTCAATGACTTTCCTGGACATGGGCCCGAGGAAGCCAAAGCCCTGCTCGCGCCCTCGGCCTCATGGCCGCGCCTGCGGCAGCAGCGGAGGCGGCGACGACACCAACGTGCCGCGTGACGGCACGGTGCTCGACCAGAACGCCGGGCGACGCCGCCGCCAACGCGCTGGAGAGCACCCAGCACCACGGCGCAGAGACACGGCGGCCCCGGCCGCTGAGATCAAGCAGACGATCGCCGACTGGGAGGCGCTCTGGGAAACCGAGCGGGCCGCCGTGGTCAAGAACATCAAGGACAACGGCTGGGGCTGATCAGACGCCAACAAGGTGACCGGACCCGGCGGCTTCGAGGTCGACCTGAGCACCTGCCCGGCGGGCTGGGATCCCTACGAGGGCCTGGTCGACGGCAAGATCAAGCTCGGCCAGAACATGGTCTTCTCCGGCACGCTGGCCGACTACGGCAACATCGGCGTGGCCCAGAAGGTCTACTTCGATTACGTCAACTCCCAGGGTGGGATCGACGACGTGACCGGCAAGACGTGGCAGATCACCACGAACCAGAAGGACGACGGCTACGACCCGGCCAAGACCGTGCCGATCGTGGACGAGCTCCTCGACTCCGAGAAGTCGTTCGCCATCGAGACCATCGGCTCGCCGGCCACGATGAAGGTGTACGACAAGATCAACCAGCGCTGCGTGCCCGACCCCTATGTGATGTCGGGCCACCCGGCCTGGGGCGATCCGGTCAACCACCCGTGGGTGTGGGGCCACCAGCTGGCCTACAACACCGAGGCCATCCTGTGGGGCGGTCTCATCGAGAAGAAGTTCGCCGACAAGGGCGAGGTCACCGTGGCCGGCCTCATCATGCAGAACGACTCGGCAAGGCCTACGAGCTCGGGTTCAACGAGTTCATCAAGACCTCCAAGGTCAAGATCAACTTCGTGTTCGAGCGGATCGAGCCTTCGGCGCCGACCATCACCAACCAGATGACCACGCTGGCGTCGAAGAACCCCGACGTGTTCATCGCCATGACGGCCGGCACCTCGTGCACCCAGGCCATCCAGGAGGCCGCCAACAACGGTCTGCGGGACTCGGCCCAGATGCTGTTCCAGCCGTCGGTCTGCAAGGCCCAGAGCTTCGTGGGCAAGGACAAGGTGGGCGGCGACGGTATGGCCAGCGACGGCTGGTGGATCGTCGGCGGCGGGGCCAAGGACTTCCAGGACAAGGCGAACGCCGACGACCCGTGGATCGCCTTCGCCAACGACCTGCTGGCCAAGAACGGCACCCCCATCGAGACCTCGGGCTCGCTGGCCAGCGGCTTCGGGTTCGCCTGGCCGCTGGTGGAGGCGATGAAGATCGCCGGCCAGCTCGACGGCGGCCTCAGCCGGCCTAACCTGATGGTGGCGGCCCGGACCCTCGACATGACCAACCCCAACCTGTTGGAAGGGATCAAGTACAACATGTCGGGTGGCGAAGACGCCTACTACACCGAGGGGTCCGAGTTCTCGGTGTACGACGGCGCCGCCCAGGGCTGGAAGCTCCAGGAGGATCTGGGGATCATCGAGCTGTCGGGCAAGTCCAAGCCCTGCGCCTGGGACCAGTCGACCAGCACCTGCGGCTGAGTGCGCCTGCGGGTGCCTGGGGTTCGCCTTGGGCGAGCACCGGGCGATGAGCGATAGGCCTCTTCCCTGCGAGAGGCATCCGGGGGCGGTCGCTACGGCGGCCGCCCCCGGCGCGTACGACGTCAGCTCCGGGTGTCGCCAGGGATGGTACGGGCCGTGAGGTGGAGGTTCAGGCCGTGGCCGGGGTCGAGATCCACCCGCACGTCGGCGTCGCCGGTGCGGGTGGTGCCGATCCCGTGCTCGCCCAGGAAGGCGACGGCCCGTTCCAGGTCGGCGGTGGCGAAGGTGATGGCGTGCACCGCGTTGCCGGCGGCGGCCCGGTCCCGCCCCTCGGGGGTGGAGGTGTCGCTGGGGGCCACCACCTCCACCACCGTGTCTTCACCGATGGCCCAATACGCCCGGGGGGCGGCCGGATCGCCGGTGTCGGTGTGGAGCAGGGCGCCGGCCAGCGCGTCGCCGTAGACCCGCTCGCCGTTGTCGAGCGTGTCGAACAGCACGGTCACCCACGCCGTGCGCAGCAGGCCGAGCGGGTGCTCTCGCCACGGCTCGGTGGTCCACCCGGCGTCGAGGCGGGGGTCGGCGGCGAACCCCGCCTCGCAGAACTCGAGCAGGGCGCCGGTGTCGCCCGGGTGGGTCCAGATGGCGACGGCGTCCTCCGGCTTGGTCACCGGCCTCCCAGTGAGCCCCACCAGGCGGATCTGCCGCTCCAGCAGGCGCTCGGTGAACGACCCGATGTCGTCGACGTACCAGGCGATCGAGTGCAGGCGGCTGCCGAACCGGGCCTTGAACCGCCCGAGGGGGCTGCCGGCGTCGGCCGGGTCGGCCGAGGGCATGATGGGTTCCATGCACTGGTCGCACACGATCAGCAGCGACGCCTCCCGCCGGGCCGCCTTCTCGTAGGCCCGGTAGTAGCGCCGGCAGGCGAACACGTCGTCGTAGAGCCGGTCGGTGGCGTCGAGATCCTCGACGAGGTGGGCGAGGTGGAACAGCTTGCCGATCATGGCCTGACCTCCTGGCCGGAGCCTACGACCGGGCTGTTGCCGAGTCGATCTGACTCCGCTCAGTGCAAGGACCAAGGTCCCTATCGGCGTGACGCCGGCCACGCCCATGCTTTCCAGAACCCCGGCAAACGGGCCGGTGGTCGAGGTTCGGTGGACATCCAGCCAGGAGGTCGAAAATCATGGGTCAGGTTCGTGAGTCAGGTCCGTCGTTCCAGCACCTGGCGTTGATGGTGCGTGACATCGAGGCCTCCCACCGCTTCTACACCAAGGCCCTGGGCTTCGAGCAGTGCGCCTCGATCGACCGCCCCGGGGTCGACTTCCGCTTCTACCGCGGTGCCGCCGACCGCCATCACGACTTCGCCCTGGTCCAGACCCCCGACCCGTCGGCGTTCCCTCCCGCCGACACCCAGTGGAACATGCTCGACAACCGGGTGGGGATCAACCACATCGCCATCTGCTACCCCTCCCGGGAGGAGTTCCTGACCCGGCTCCGGATCCTGAAGGAGGAGGGGGTGGAGTTCCGCCAGCGGGGCAACCACGGCATGACCCACAGCGTGTACGTGTCGGATCCCGACGGCAACGGCATCGAGGTCCTCTACGAGTTGCCCGAGGAAGTGTGGGTCAACGACGTGCACGGTGCGCTCAACTACTGGCAGGACATGCCGCTCGACGGCGACGAAGCCCTCACCGATCCCACCGACTACCCCGTCTTCAGCAGTTCCGCCAGCTAGGCCTGCGACGGGCCCCGGCATGCCGGTGATGACACTCCAGATCGGCTCCGAACCCGAGGTCCGGCTGCCGGTGCGCCTCGGGGAGACCATCGACGCCGCCTTCACCCGGGCCGGCTTCGCCCGCCGTCGCAAGGGCTGCCGGCGCGGCGGTTGCGGCCAGTGCCTGATCACCGT
This sequence comes from Acidimicrobiales bacterium, assembly GCA_041394285.1. GTDB lineage: Bacteria > Actinomycetota > Acidimicrobiia > Acidimicrobiales > SZUA-35 > CADEDH01. The sequence goes on from JAWKIL010000007.1 coordinate 107,531, forward strand.
GCTCGACGGCGCGGTGACCGACGACCGGCCGGTGGCCCCCACCGTCCTGCCTCCGGCCCGGCGGGCCGCTGGCGGGGCGCTGGCCTGCCGGGCGGTGCCCCAGGGCGACGTGGTGGTGCGGGCCGACGCCGGCTCCATCCGCTGCGTGTCGCCGCTCCAGAAGGAGCTGGCTCTCCGGGAGCTGGCCCGAATCACAAGCTTGCAGCAGGAAGGAAGCTGACCATGTCCGTCATGCGTTTGGGGTACGTCCATGTCCGGGTGACGGACCTGGACGACGCCTCCCGGCACTACGAGAAGACCCTGGGCCTGCAGGCCATGGGGCAAGAGGGCCGATGCCGTTACTTCAAGGGCTGGGACGAGTTCGACCATCACTCGGTGGTCATCGAGGAGGGCGGCGTCGGCCTGGTGAAGCTGGGGATGAAGGTCTCCTCGGCCGACGATCTCACCCGCTTCGAGGCGAACCTGGCCCGCTTCGGCGTCACCACCGAGCGCATGGCGGCCGGTGAGTCGCACAAGGTGGGGGAGGGCCTGCGGGTCTTCCTGCCCACCGGGCAGACGATGGAGCTTTACACCGAGATGGAGTACGTGGGCAACGAGCTCGGCACCTTCAACCCCCACGCCGTGATCCGCGATCCGCGCGGCCTCACCGTCCCCCGCCTCGATCACATGCTGATCGCCGGCGAGGATCCGGCCCTCACCGAGCGCATGTTCACCGAGTGCCTCGATTTCCACACCTCGGAACGGCTGATCACCGACATCGAATCGAACGACCTGGTGGCCACGTGGCTGTTCGCCGGGCAGACGTCGCACGACATCGCCCTCATCAAGGGCGAGCAGGGCAAGCTGCACCACTTCGCCTTCTGGCTGGAGGACTGGCAGTCGATCCTGCGGGCCGGCGATGTGTTCGCCTACGACGACACCCCGGTCGACTACGGGCCCACCCGCCACGGGATCACCCGGGGCACCACGGTCTACTTCTTCGACCCGGCCGGCAACCGCAACGAGGTGTTCACCGGCAGCTACCGCTGCTACGCCGACACCCCCACCATCACCTGGACCATGGACACGTTCCCCCGGGCGCTCTCGGCCCTCCAGCGCGAGGTCAACGAAAGCTTCCTCACGGTCTTCACCTGATCCCGTTCCCTCCCTGAACTCGAACTTCCCCCCGATATCCCCCCGACACCGACGCACGAGGAGCGCACGAGCATGGGTGCACGCACCGGCCAGCAGTACCTGGATTCCCTGAAGACGACGAGCCGGGAGATCTGGCTGGGCAGCGAGAAGATCGACAATGTCGTCGATCATCCCGAGTTCGCCCAGGCGGCCCAGGCCATGGCCTCGTGGTACGACCTCCAGTTCGAGCACCCGGAGGAACTGCTCATCTCGGATGAGGAGACGGGGGAGAAGATCAACATCAGCCACATGATCCCCCGCTCCAAGCACGACCTGGAGCGGCGGGCCGTGGGCCTCACCCGGATCGCCGAGCTGAGCATGGGCGTGATGGGCCGCCTGCCCGACTACATGAACGTGACCTTCGCCGGCTTCGCCGCCAACCCCACCGACTGGCGGGGCCCCAGCGGGGCTAACGAGGAGGGCACCCACAACCTGATCGAGTTCCAGAAGCGGCTCCGCCGCGACGACCTGTCGCTGACCCACACCATCGTTCACCCCGTGGTCGACAAGGTGGCCGACGCCAACTTCGCCGGCAACCCGGTGCCCCTGCACAAGGTGGGGGAGACTGCCACCTCGATCGTCGTGCGGGGCGCCCGCCTGCTGGCCACGCTCGCCCCCTTCGCCGACGAGCAGACCGTCTACCCCGGCCACCCCCTGCCCGAGGGCGCGCCGCCCGAGTACGCCCTGTCGTTCACCGTGCCCATGGACGCCCCCGGGCTCATCTTCATCTGTCGTGACTCGGGGGCCCGGCCCGGCACCGACGGTTTCGACGCCCCGTTCTCCACCCGCTTCGACGAACAGGATGCCTACTGCATCTTCGACGACGTGGAGGTGCCCAAGGAGAACGTGTGGATCGACGGCCACATCGACGTCTACAACACCGTGATGATGCCCAGCTCGTGGTGGCCGAACATCATGCAGCAGACCACGATCCGGGCCCTCACCAAGCTCGAGTTCGCCTACGGCCTGTGCGTGCGGATGGCCGAGATCGTGAACGACAACTCGCCCCAGACGATCGACATGCTGGGCGAGCTGGTGGGCTACGTGGAACTGACCCGCAACGCGCTGGTGGCGGCGGTGGAGGAGGCCGTCACGTGGCCCGACGGGGGCGTGTTCCCCTCGGCCCGGGCCCTCACCTCCATCCGCTCGATCATGCCGATCTGGATGAGCCGCACCAACGACATCATCAAGACGATCGGCAGCCACAACCTGCTTGCCGTGGCCAGCCGGGGCCAGCTCGACGACCCCCGGCTCCGGCCGCTCCTGGAGGAGTTCCTTCCCGGGGCCAACGGCGTGGGCCCCGAGGAGCGCTCGGCCGTGTACCGCGCCGCCTGGGACTTCGTGGGCTCCGCCTTCGGTGCCCGCAACGAGCTGTACGAGCGCAACTACCTGGCGTCGACCAAGACCAACCGCTTCGCCCAGCAGATGATGTACTCGGAGCCGAACAAGGCCCGGGGCCGCCAGCTGCTGGACAAGGTCCTGGCCGACGCCCGCAGCCGGCGCTGACCGCACCGGCCGCGCTACCGCCGGCGAAGCCGGCCCCGGTGGGTGGTGCCCCAGCGGGAGATGGGGGAGCGTAGCGGCGGGGGCGCAGCCCCCGAAAGGTACAGCTAGCCCCAGGCCCGGGCCAGGGCCGGGGGCAGCTCCTCGCACCACTGGATCAGGTCGTGGCCGGCCACCCGCTCGGTGAAGTGGTACGGGGCCTTCATCATGTGGAGATAGCCGGCCCAGGCCGCCGTGGCCTGGTGGAACGGGCCTTCCAGGGTGCCGGCGCACAGGTGGACGAACGGGGCGTCGTCGGGGCTCCACGGCAGCGTGGGCTCGGGCGGGGTGCCGGTGGAGTAGGCGAACACGTGGCCGAAGCGGTGGCGGTGGAGCCGGCCGGTGGACAGGGCGTGGCCGCCCCCGTCGCTGCAGCCGAACACGGCCCGCTTGGCCCGGTCGGTGGTGACCCCCAGCTCCTCCTCGGCCCAGGCCGCCAGCTCGCCCACGAAGAACCGCTGGTGGGCGTCGAAGCGGCGGTCGTCGAACCCGGCGAGGTATTCGAGCGCCCGCTGGTTGCCCCGCACGTGGTCGGCCGGGGCCGAATGGGCGGCCACCACGACCACCCGGGGGCAGGTGCCGGCCTCGATGGCGGCGTCGAGCCGCCGGGCGTAGGGAGCGAACATGTTGCCGTCGGTGGCGTAGACCACCGGGATGTCCTCACCCCTGGTGTGGCCCGGCGGCTTGTACACCGTCACCCGGCGTGGCCCACCCAGGGCCGACGACTCCAGCGCGTGGTCGAACAGGGTGCCCTTCACCGGATCGTTCGACGGCAGCTCGGTCGGGGCGGCCGGGCCCCGGAAGCGGCCGTCGTGGGAGCCCCGGCTGAGGTTGGTGGTGACGCTGCCGTCGAGCGGGGTGAAGGTGTAGGTGATCACCGCCTCGTCGAGGCGGGCCACCCGCACGCTCAGCACCTGGAGACCGTCGCCGGCCGGCCACGACGGCATCTGGAACACCGGGGTGAGCGCCACCGGCACGGGTGACTCGGTGACGAAGGTGAGGATGTCGCCGTCGGCCCAGGCCCGGCCCTCGGACGCCATGCGCTCCCGTAGGGCGGTGGGATCGGGATCGGTCCAGACCCGGGTGAAGGCCTGGCCCGGAGGCAGGAAGCCGGGCTGGGCCGCCCGGTCGGCGGCCAGCCGGCGGGACGCCTCCACGGTCCGCTGGCGCAGCTCGGCCAGCGGGGGCACGCCGAACGCGGCCCGGTCCTCGTCGCTGGTTCGGCGGTCCACCGGCGGCATCACGACATCGCCCTGGTGCTCCACCATCACCGTCCCGTAGGGCTGGGGGCGCCCCGTGAGCAGGGAGAGCTTGTCGATGGCTTCGGCCGCCACCGGCCCGGCGCCGGCCACGCCGTCGTCGTGGGCCCGGGAGGCCAGGCGGGCCACCAGCTGGAGGTCTTCGTAACCGCCCCACCGGGCCAGCAGGTTGGCGGCCCGCAGGGCATCGGCCCCGGCCGCCCCGGCGGTGTCGGGATGATCGACGAGGCGGGCGACGATGCCCGCCACCCGCGGGTCGTCGGCCTGCTCGGCCGCCTCCGCCTCGTCGAGCAGGCTCTGGAGCGGCGCGTTGTCCATGGGCCGACCCTAGTGCTCGCTGTCAGGCGATGCCCAGGGGGACGGGGCGCCCGGGGCGCCGGATGGGTCCGGGGGCGCCGCCCCGTGTCGGCACTGCCGCCGGGCCGGTCCCAGCCCGTGGTGCCGCTTCGTGCACGTTGGGCACGGGGCCGATGTGCACGGCCCCCAGAGTTGGGCAATAGTGGAGTCGTCCTCAGACGTCCCGCCGATCGGAGCCGGGGATGACCAACGAACGTCTACGCGATGCGGTCAACCGCGCCGGTCTCACCTTGGTGGAACTGGCCCACGAGGTCGGGGTCGACCCCAAGACGATCGAGCGGTGGATCAACCAGGGCCGCATGCCCTATCCCAAGCACCGGGCCCGGATCGCCACCCTGCTCCAGGAGAGCGAGGCCTACCTGTGGCCCCAGAGCCACGGGGTGGACCGGCGAGCCCGCTTGTGGGAGTCCGAGGTGGTGCGCTTCTATCCCCGGCGGGCCGAGATCCCCCGGGAGATGTGGCAGCGGCTGTTGCGGGAGGCCGGAGAGCGGATCGACATCCTGGTCTACGCCGGCCTGTTCTTCCCCGAGCAGATGCCCACGCTGGCCGCCACCCTGTGCGACAAGGTGAACGAGGGGGTGGAGGTGCGCCTCCTCATGGCCCGCCCCGACGGCGAGCAGGTGGCCCGCCGGGGGGTCGAGGAGGGCATCGGCGACGTGGTGAGGGGCCGGGTGCAGAACGCGCTCTCGTTCTTCGAGCCCCACGCCCGCCACGGCTGTATCCAGCTCCGCCTGCACGACACCACGCTCTACAACTCGATCTTCCGCTTCGACGACGAGATGCTGGTCAACACCCACGTGTTCGGCCTCCCGGCGGCCCACGCCCCGGTGATCCATCTCCGCCGGCTCGACGGTGCCGAGCTGTTCAGCATCTACGGCGCCTCGTTCGACCGGGTGTGGGCGGCATCGGAGCCGGTCTCGGCAGCGGAGGAGAACCTTTACGCTGGGAGGCCATGACCGGATCCTCCCCTGCCCGCACCGCCAGCTCCGACTGGGTCGCTCAGATCGCCGACCGGGTCATCCGGGCCTACGAGAAGCGCACGGCGGACGGAAAGGCGGGCGACAAGGTGGTGTGCGCCTCGGGGATCTCGCCCTCGGGCCCGATCCATCTGGGCAACCTCCGGGAGCTGCTGGTCCCCCACTTCGTGGCCGAGGAGATCAAGGCCCGGGGAATCCCCTGCGAGCATCTGCTGAGCTGGGACGACTTCGACCGGCTGCGCAAGGTTCCGGCCGGGGTGCCGGCCAGCTTCGCCGAGCACGTGGGGCGGCCCCTCACCGGTATCCCCGATCCCTACGGCGAGCTCGACAGCTGGGCCGAGCGGTTCAAGACGCCGTTCCGGGCGGCCATCGCCCGGCTCGGCGTGGAGATCCGGGAGATCAGCCAGACCGAGATGTACACCGCCGGCGCCTACCGGAACCAGATCCTCTCCGCCTTGGACCAGCGTCTCGCCATCAACGACGTGCTGGCCCGCTTCCGGACCCTGGAGGCCGAGGCCGGCATCACGCCCGACGCCGACGACGATGACGGTGCGCCCGCCACCGAGACCCAGGCCGAAGACGACAGCGACGTCGAGATCGGTTCGAGCTACTGGCCCTACAAGGTCTACTGCCATGCCTGCGGCCGGGACCACACCCACCTCACCGCGGTGGAGCATGCCGCCGACGGCGGCGTATGGGTGTCGTACGCCTGCGACGGTTGCGGGCACAGCGGCCGCTTCGACCTGAACGTGGAGAACCCGGGCAAGCTCGTGTGGAAGGTGGACTGGCCGATGCGCTGGGCCTACGAGCGGGTGACGTTCGAGGCCGGCGGCGCCGACCATTCCTCGCCCGGATCGAGCTTCAGCGTCGGTTCGGACCTCGTGCGCTCGATCTTCGACGGCCTGCCGCCGGAGTACGTCGCCTACTCCTTCGTCGGCACCCGGGGGGAGGGCAAGATGAGCAGCTCCCGGGGAGCGGTACCCACGCCGTCGGACGCGCTGGAGGTGCTGGAGGTGCCGATCCTGCGCTGGCTGTACGTGCGCAAGGCGCCCCGGCAAGGCATCTCGATCGACCTGGCCGAAGGGATCCATGCCCTGTACGACGAATGGGACGCCCTCAGCCGCAAGGCGGCCGACGGCAAGGCCCAGGCGTCGATGGGGCTGGCCTACGACCGGGCCCGGGCCACGGCCCAGGCCGGCGAGTTCGAGCGCCCGGGCGTGGTGGTGCCGTTCCGCACCCTCGCCTCGGCGGTGTCGGTGGCGGCCGGCGACCCCACCCAGACCACCCGCATCGTGGGTGTGCTGGCCGAGCTCGACGAGGCCGACGTGGCCCGCACCGAGCCTCGCCTGGGCCTGGCCAAGCGGTGGATGGAAGCCTACGCCCCGCCGGCGGAGCGGATCACGGTGCGCCCCGAGCCAGACCGGGAGCGCCTGGCCCACCTGGACGACAGCGAGGCCCGCTGGCTGGAGCTCCTCATGGAGCACCTCGACGACGACTGGACGCTGGAGGGGGCCCGCACCCTGGCCTACGGGGTGCCCAAGCTGGCCCTCGGGCTCCCGCTCGACACCGACCCGACGGCCGAGCTGAAGGTGGCCCAACGGGAGTTCTTCAAGCTCCTGTACCAGCTGATCCTCTCGGCCGACACCGGCCCCCGGATCCCCACGCTCCTCCTGGCCCTGGGCCAGGAACAGGTCCGGCACCTGCTCACACCGGCGCCCTGAACCGGCGCCGCCGGTGCGGTGATCCGGCGCCGCCGGTGTGGTGATCCGGCGCCGCCGGTGCGGCGAAAACAGGGAACCCCCGGTGCCGGACCCGGAAGGGCCCGACACCGGGGGTGAACAGGACATCGGTATGGCTGGGGGTGGCGGGCTACGCCACCGGGCTCACTGCTGCAGCAGCCGCAGGACCGACTGCGGGATGCTGTTGGCCTGGCCCAGCATGGCCGTACCGGCCTGCTGCAGGATCTGGCTCTTGGTGAACGACACCATCTCGGTGGCCATGTCGGTGTCCCGGATCCGGGACTCCGAGGCGGCCAGGTTCTCCGTCGTGACCTGAAGGTTGTTGACGATCGACTCGAACCGGTTCTGAGCGGCGCCCAGCGAGCCTCGGCTCTCGGACACCGCGGCGATGGCATCGTCGATGGACTCGATGGTGGTCCGGGCGTTGGCCGCCGTGTCGACCGTGAGGCCGGTCAGGTCGGCCCCGCCGATGTCGGTGTTGTCGAGCGCCCCCACCGTCACCTGGAGCTGGTTGCCCACGCCCTCCGAGCCCACCTGGAAGTTCAGCGCAGTGGCGCTGAACACGGTGGCCCCGCTGAACGTGGTGTCGTCGCCGATCCGGCCGATCTCGTCGGCCAGGGCGTCGATCTCGCTCTGGATGGCGTCTCGGGCGGCGGTGTCGTTGGTGTCGTTGGCCGCCTGCACGGCCAGGTCGCGCATGCGGTTCAGCATGGCGTGGACCTCACCCAGCGCACCTTCCGCCGTCTGGGCGAAGCTGATGCCGTCCTGGGCGTTGCGGGTGGCCTGGCGGAGCCCCGAGACCTCGGCCCGGAGCTTCTGAGAGATGACGAGGCCCGCCGCGTCGTCACCGGCCCGGTTGATGCGGTAACCCGAGCTCAACTTCTCCAGGCTCTTGCCCAGATTGGTGTTGGACATGCCCAGGTTACGAGCGGCGTTGAACGCCATGATGTTGTTGTTTACGCGCATGCTCCCGTGATCCTTCCGTGTGAGAGCGGTTTCACCTGTCCAATCCGTTGGACCAGGACCGGGAGAACCCGGCAGATCCAGCTTCGGCTGATCGGGCCCGTTGCATTAGGAAAAATTCGGGGAAATCTCGTAGCGTCGGTTCATGCGAGTAGATGCGACGGCAGTGGGGGACTACGCCCGGATCCGGGTGGAGCCGATTACGGGGGCGATCGGGGCGGAGGTCTCGGGGGTCGACCTGCGCGAGGTGGACGACGAGGTGCAGGCCGAGCTCACAGATGCCTGGATGGCCCACAAGGTCCTGTTCTTCCGGGACCAGGAGCTCACCCGGGCCGAGCACGTCGAGTACGGGCGGCGGTTCGGAGAGCTGGAGATCCACCCGTTCATCGGCGACGAGACCGGGTTCCCCGAGATCATCGTGCTCGAGTCGACCGCCGAGAAGTTCAGCGCCGCTGAGGCCTGGCACTCGGACGTGACCTTCCGGGAATGCCCGCCGCTGGGCTCGGTGCTGCTGGGCCGGGTGGTCCCGGCCTGGGGCGGCGACACGTGCTGGGCCAACATGGAACTGGCCCTGGAACGGCTACCCGACGCGGTGCGGGACCGGATCGAGGACCGGGTGGCCATCCACTCCTACATGAAGGCCTTCGGCCGCAACATGAGCCCCGAGAAGCGGGCCAAAGCCGAGCAGGAGTTCCCGGCCCAGAAGCACCCGATGGTCCGCACCCACCCGGTCACCGGCCGGCGCTGCCTGTTCGTGAACGTGGCCTTCACCGTCGGCATCGACGGAATGGAACAGAAGGAGGCCGACGAGCTGCTCCGCTCGCTGTACGCCACCGTCAACGCCCCCGAGATCCAGTGCCGGTTCCGGTGGCGTCCGAACAGCGTGGCCCAGTGGGACAACCGCTGCACCCAGCACTACGCCGTGCCCGACCACGGCGGCCAGCACCGCCGCGTGGAGCGCGTCACCATCATCGGTGACCGCCCAGCGTAGAAACTCCGGAAATTAGGAGCCTGAGCCGCGCTCAGCGCCGCTCAGGCTCCTAATTTCGGCGGGTTAGCGGATGAAGTCGAGCAGCGAGCGGCTGAGGGCCCGGGACGTGGCCGACATCGTGGCCTCGTAGCTGACCTCGGCCGAGCGGAGGCGGATCACGGCGTCCGCGATGTCGACGTCGCGGATCTTGGAGATGTGCTCCTCGGTGTTCAGCTTCTCCGCGTTCTGGCGGGTCTCGGCCGCATCGAGCTGTTGGGAGGCAGCGCCCACCCGGCCCTGCACGACGCCGATGCGGGCCATGGCCGTGTCGACGGCCTCGATGCCGGCCCGGATCTGGGTGTTGTCACCGCTCTCGATGGCGTCGGCCAGCGCCCCCAGCATCTCGAAGACGTTGCCGTTCATGGGGTCGCCCGGGTTGGCGTCGCCGAAGATGTCGGGGCCGTGATAGCCCACCACCACCGTCTCGTCGGTGTCGAGGGCCCGGGTGACCTGGCCGTCGTCGCCCGCATAGGCCAGGGTGGTGGCGTCGTAGGCACCGTCGGAGTCGGCCGTGCCGGCGAAGATGGCCCGGCCCGAGATCTTGGTGTTGGCCATGGCCATCATGCCCTGGGCGATCGAGCGGACGTCGGCGGCGATGGCCCGCCCCTCCTGGGCCCCCAGGGTGGTGTCGTTGCCGGCCTGGACGGCCAGGGTTCGGGCCCGCTCCAGGTAGGTGGCGCCGGTCTGCAGGGCCTGGTCGGCGGTGCCGACCCACAGCTTGGCGTTGTCGTTGTTGCGGGCGAACTGCGACACGCGCTGGAGGCGCAGGTCGTGGCGCATGAGCCGGGCCGACTCGCTCGGGTTGTCCGACGGCTTGTTGATGCGCCGCCCGGTGGCGATCTCCTGCTCGGCCGCCGCCACCCGGGATTGGCCCTGGCGCATCCAGGCCATCCGGGATTCCATCATCCCCAGGTCGGTGATCCGTACGCTCATGGTCGCTCAGCCCCTATCCGTCAGGCCCCGACCCGGCCGGTGGAGTGGATGAGCGTCTGGAGCATCTCGTCGATGGCCGTGATCATGCGAGCCGACGCTTCGTAGGCCCGCTGGGCCGTGATGAGGTCGGTCAGCTCCTGGTCGAGGCTGACGCCACCGGCCGACTGGGCCAGGCTCGTGGCCTGCTCGCTCGCCACCTGGGCGGCGTCGGCCACCGAGGTGGCGGAGGCCACCTTGGCCGCCAGCACACCCACCGCATTGGAGAACACGGTGACCGGACCGGTCGTGCTCTCGCCCAACTGGGCCAGGGCCCGGGCGTTGCCGTCGTCGAACGCGCCGGCTCCCAATCTCGCCGCTGCCAGCTTCTCGGGATGACCGTTCACGTCGGTCGACACGGTCAGCTCGCCGGTGTTGATGCCCACCCGGAACAGATCGAGGCCGGTGGAGCCGTCGGCCCCCTGCCCACCCCGGTGCACGGTGTTCACCTGGTCGGCCAGGTCGGCGATGAGGGCGTCGATGGCCCGGCGCTGCTCGGGGATGCCGTTGGCCAGGGCGTCGAGGCTGGCTCCCACCTCGCCGCTGGCGATCCGCAGCTCCCGCCCGGTGGTACCCACCACCTTGATCTTGTCGTAGCCCAGCGGGGCCAGGGCCGGGTCGTTCTCCACCGCCACCGTGAGCGGGGTGGACTTCCCGGCCGACACCACGAGCTGGCCGTCGACCGAGATCGAGGTCTGACCGTTGGGCAGCTCCACCACGTCGGCGTCGATCAGCTTGGCCAGCTTGGCCACCTTGAGGTCCCGGCCGTCGAGCAGGGAGTTGGGCTGGGCGTCGGAGTTGACGGCCGACAGCAGGGCCACGTCGTCGGCTGCGATCTGCTCGGTGAGGGCGTTGACGGCCCGGACGGTGTCCACCAGGCTGGCATGCTCCTGGTCCCGCAGCTGGTCGATGGCGGCGGTGGTGCGGGTGAACGCCTGGGCCACGTTGTCGGCCTGGCGCAGCACCACCTCCCGGATGGCGGAGTCCTCCGGGGCGTTGGCCAGGTCGTCGAAGCTGTTGAACAGGGCCGTGAGCTTGTCGTGGAGGCCGCCGGGGTCGAGGCCGCCCACGATGTCCTCGATCCGCTGCAGCAGGTCGGCCTGCCTGGTCCGGGTGGCGGCGTTGTTGGCCTGATCCCTCGCGGCGGTGGACAGGATCTGGTTGCGGAGCCGGGTGACCTGGCTGTAGTCGACCCCGCCGCCCGCTCCCACCCGGCCCGAGAACAGGCCGACCGACGCCTGGTCGATCGAGCGAAGCTCCACCCGCTGGCGGTGGTACCCCTCGGTGTTGACGTTGGCGATGTTCTCGCTGATGACGTCGATGCGCTTGTGGTGGGCGTTGAGGCCCGTGTACGCCACCTGGAGGCCACCGAAGTTCCCCATGGTCAGGCTCGCCCGTCGAACAGGAGGGGCGAGCCCCCCTGAGGTCGGACCCGGCCGTCCACCCCGTAGGACTCGGGGTTGGGGCCGGTGGCCGCCCCGCTGGCCTCGGCGATGGCGTCGAGCAGGGTGCGGACCCCGGCCGAGCCGGCGGCCAGGGCCTGCTCGTTGCGTTGGCGGAGGCGGGCCACCTGGGCGGCGGCGGCGGCCAGGTTGGCCTGCTGCTCGGTCAGTATCGCCGACCACATCTCCGGGGCGGCGGCGGCCAGCTCGCTCAGCGTGGTCCGGTCGCCCAGCACCACCGTGCGCTCCAGATCGAGACGGCCGATCGTGAGCGCGAGCTCCTCCAGCAGGTCGGCCATGTGGTGCTGCCAGTCCTGCCGGCCCGACGCCGTGACCGCCATCTGCATCTCGAGCAGGAACTCGAAGCGGTCGAAGCTGGCCCGGTACCGCCACAGCAGGTTGTTCAGGCGGTTGTAGTCGACGGTGGGGGCGGAAGCACCGTCGAGAACCGGGGGCAGCGAGCCCGTGGGCGGAAAGCTCATGATTGGAGACTCGGCAGCAAGCGGCCAACTGTTAGCACTGGGTGATCCGGCGGCCACACGCTCAGGTCCTGACGTTGACCCGGTCGACCGGGCTGACGGCCGAGAAGCCTTGGCCGGCGGCGATCCGGTCCCGCCAGGGTCGGGACGAGGCCAGCGCCTCGTTGAAGCGCTTCTGGCGGCCGGTGGGGGCCTGCTCGGCCGGCCGGTCGCCGTAGACCTGGTCGAGCCCGGCCCGCAACATGCGGATGGCCTCGTCCTTGAGCTGGGAGGCCCGCGACTGGGTGACACCCAGCAGGGCACCCAGCTCGGTCATGCTGCGGCCCTCGAAGAAGAAGCCGACCACCACCATCCGGTGCCGCTCGGGCAGCAGGGCCACGCCGTCGCGGAGGTAGCCGATCATCTCGGCGTTGTCGACGCTGTCCTCCACCGGGACCCCGGGATCGAACACGGTGGAAGAGAGCGGGATGACGGCCCCGTCGGTGTTCACCGGCCGGTCGAGCGAATCGACCCGGGCCTTGTCGATGTCGGCCCGGATCCGGTCGAGCTGCTGGGGGGTCATCCCCAGCTCGCGGCACAGCCGCTCGGCCGTCATGGACTCGGGCCGGCCCTCGGTGCTGGCCGCCGTGCCGTTGGCGGCCGTCAGTCGGCGCTCGTGGCTCCGGACCGAGCGGGGGGCCCAGTCGGCCTGGCGGAGCATGTCGATGATGGCGCCCTCGATGCGGCGCCCGGCGAAGGTGGAGAAGGCGGTGCCGTTGGTCGGATCGAAGCGCACGGTGGCCGAGATCAGGCCGAGGATCCCGGTCTGCACCAGGTCGTCCCGGGCGTAGGTGGAGGGCAGGGTGGCCCCCACCCGGTTCACGATGTGCTCCACGAGCGCGAGATTGGCCACCACCATGTCTCTCTGCATCTCGGTGAGTACCGTCACGGCGCGCTCCTGGTGACCTGTCAGGTCTGGATCGGCGCCGACGGGGCGGAACTTTACGGAAACGGGCGTTCGGGCCCGGAGGAAATCGGCGCCGGCCCCTCATGGCCGACCCCCGGCGGCCGACGCTGGTAGCGGGCCGGTTCTCCGGCCGTCATTCGGCGCCCCCTCGGACGGGTGCGCCCGGTACCCGCCATGGATGGCGAACCCGGACACCCCAGAGGGTTTGTGGACGCATCCAAGCGAGGCGGCGGCCTGCTGTCGGCCGGCATCATAGGCGTGGTCGGCCTGATGATCGTCCCGTTGCCGGGCGCGGTCCTCGATCTGCTGCTGACCCTCAACGTCGCCTTCGCCGTGCTGCTGCTGCTCACCACGGTCATGACCACCCAGGCCCTCGAACTGGCCTCGTTCCCGTCGCTGCTGCTGATCGGCACGCTGTTCCGTCTCGCCCTCAACGTGTCGTCGGTCCGCCTCATCCTCACCAAAGGCGAGGCCGGGCACGTGATCGAGTCGTTCGGCTCGTTCGTGGTGGGCGGATCGGTGGTGGTCGGCCTCGTCGTGTTCCTGATCCTGGTGGTCATCCAGTTCGTCGTGATCACCAACGGCGCCTCCCGGGTGGCCGAGGTGGGTGCACGCTTCACCCTCGACGCCATGCCGGGCAAGCAGATGGCCATCGACGCCGACCTGGGGGCGGGCCTCATCGACGAGGAGACGGCCCGCAAGCGGCGCAAGGAGATCGCAGCCGAGGCCGACTTCTACGGGGCCATGGACGGTGCGTCCAAGTTCGTGAAGGGCGATGCCGTGGCCGGCGTGCTCATCACCCTGATCAACCTGATCGGGGGCCTGATCATCGGGGTCACCCAGATGGGGTTGAGCTTCTCCGACGCCGTGCAGCGGTACTCCACGCTCACCGTGGGCGACGGCCTGGTGTCGCAAATCCCGGCGCTGATGATCTCGGTGTCGAGCGGCATCATCGTCACCCGGGCCGCCGGCGAGAACGACCTCGGTTCCGACATCGTCACCCAGCTCACCGGCCAGACCCGGGCCCTGCGCTACGGGGGTGCCACCATCGGGCTCCTGGGGTTGGCCCCGGGCATGCCGATCCTGCCCTTCGCCCTGGTCGGAGGGTCCATGGTGGTCCTCGGCCAGCGGGTGGCGAGCCGGGCCGTGGCAGCCGAGGCGGTGGGGGTGACCGACGCCGAAGCCGAGGCGCCGATCAACGAGCAGACCCAGCTGGCCATCGAGATCCGCCCCGAGCCCCTCGAGCTGGAGCTGGCGGTGGACATGATCGACCTGGTCGACGGCCCGGCCGGCGGCGACCTGCTGGACCGGGTGCGGGCCCTGCGGCGCAAGATCGCCCTCGAGATCGGCCTGATCATCCCGCCGGTGCGGACCCGGGACAACGTCGACCTGGCCCCCGGCGAGTACCTGATCATCGTCCACGGCGTGGAGATGGGCCGGGGCACGGCCCCCTCCGGCCATGTGCTGGTGATCGCCGAGGACCTGAACCTCCTGCCCGGCCCCACCACCACCGAGCCGGTGTTCGGCCTGCCGGCCAAGTGGCTGCCGGTGGAGAAGGCGCCGATGGCCGAGGCCATGAACGCCACCATCGTCGATCGGGCCTCGGTGATCACCACCCACCTGGCCGAGACGATCCGCCGCCACGCCGCCTCCCTGCTCAGCCGGCAGGAGACCAAGGAGCTGATCGACCTGGTGCGCCAGAGCGACCCGGCCGTGGTCGACGAGCTGATGGCGTCCGACCTCACGGTGGCCGAGGTCCAGCGGGTCCTGCAGGACCTGCTGAACGAGGAGGTGCCGATACGCGACATCGTGCGCATCCTCGACGTGCTGGGGGAGAGGGCCCGGGTCACCCGGGACCCGGTGGACCTCACCGAAGCGGTGCGAGTTGCCCTCGGACCCTCGATCTCGGCCGGAAACGCCGATATGAACGGCGTGCTGCACACGATCACCCTCGAACCCGCTCTGGAGCAGGGTCTGCTCGGGTCGCTCCAGGCCGGGGCCCAGGGCCCCGACTTCGTGCTCGACCCGTCGATGCTGCAGCAGCTGGCGATGATGGTGCGGGCCGAGGTGGTGAAGGTCGAGCAGCGAGGGGCCTCGCCCGTGATCGTGACCGCCCGGCCGCTGCGCCGGCCGCTGCGCCGCCTCCTGGCCCTCACCGAGGTGAAATCGCCGGTGCTCAGCCCCGACGAGCTCGGCCCCCAGGTGCGGGTGGAGACCGCCGGCGTGGTGACCCTGGAGACCCCGGCCGAACCGGCCCCTGCGGCGCCGGGTGCGATGCCGATACGGGTGGCGAGCTGACATGGCAGGGTTCTGGGACGAGCTGCGCCCGACCGGGCCGGCGCCCGGCCCCACCCTGGTCGGACCGGTGCCGCCGGGGGCGACCGTGGGTGTGGTGGGGCCCCTGGCCGCCGCCCTGGGCGTGGTCCGCCGCCTCCAGCGCGAGGCCGGTGGCCGCTGCGAGGTGGTGGTGCTGACCACCCGGGCCGAGCTGGTGTGCGAGCCCGGCTGGACCCTGGTGCGCAACGGGTCCCGCCTGGCCGAGGCCGTCCATCGCCCCGGCACCGCCATCGTGGTGATCGACGTGGCCGAGGGGGTTCCGCTGCCGGGCTGGCTGGCCCCCCTGGTGGCCCGCCTGCGCCGGGCCGGCATGGTGCGGGTCCACCTGGCCGCCGACGACGATCCCGACGACGCCACCCTGATAGCCGCAGCCGAGGTCCTCGACCATCCACTGGTGCTCGACCTGGCCGCTCCGGTGGCCCCCGGGCGGCTGGTGGAGCTGCTCGACCGTTCGGTGCCGGTGGCCAGCGTGCGGGGCCACGCCCTCAGCGCCGAGCTCGTTCTGGCCGCCCGCATCAGCTGCGGGCGACGGGCCTAGGGGCGGCGGGCCATGGCCGACGCGGCCGCCGGGCGGGACACCGAATCCGGGCAGGGCGAGGGCGACGGCGGGACCGTGAGGTCCGGGCCCGGCCGGCGGCTGGAGCTGGTGGAACCGGCGGGCCCCGACGACGGCCGCAACACCAGGATCGGCCTGGCGTTGCTGGCGTCGCTGGTGATCGGGTTCGGTCCGCTGCGCGAGGCGGCCCTGGGGAGCGGCTCGTTCCCCCAGGCGCTCGGCCGGTACCTGGTGTGCCTGGCCGCCTGCGTGGTTGCCATGCTGGTGCTGGGCCGCCTGCTCGACGGCGCCCCCGAACCGGAGGACGACTCCGGGCCCCAGGATGGCGAACTGGTGCCGCCGACCTCCACCCCCGATTAGTTTGCCCAGCGTACAGGGCTGCGTTATGGACTAGCTTGTTGCCTGTGGTGGCGCCCGACGTCTCGGTCTGCATACCGGCCTACCGGGCTGAACCGCATCTGCGGTCCTCGATCGAAAGCGTGTTGGCCCAGACGTTCGCCGACTGGGAGCTGGTCATCGTCGACAACGCCTCGTCGGACCGCACCGGTGAGATCGCCCGGTCCTATGGCGACCCCCGGATCGTGGTCCACACCAACCCGTCGACGGTGCCGCTGGCCGACAACTGGAACCTGGCGGTGACCTTGTGCCGGGGTCGGCTGGTCAAGCTGCTCCCGGCCGACGACGAGATCCGGCCCGAGTGCCTGGAGCTCCAGGTCAAGGCGATCGACGGCCATCCCGGGACGGCGCTGGTGGCCTGCCGGCGGGATCTGGTCGACACCGCCGGACGGGTGCTGGTGCCCGAGCGCGGCCTGCGCCGCCTCGCCGGCCGGCACGGGCCCGACGAGGTCATCCGGGAGATCTTCCGCAGTGGGATCAATCCCCTGGGTGAGCCCGGGGCCTGGCTGTTCCGGCGGGCCGATTTCGATCGGGTGGGCGGCTTCGCCTCAGACCAGGTGGGGGCGCTCGACCTGGAGCTGGCCACCCGGCTGCTGCGCTGCGGCGACCTCTACGGCCTCACCGAGTCGCTCGCCCTGTTCCGGGTCCGGGGAGACTCCTGGACCGCCCGCAGCGTCCGCTCGCAGCTCAGCGACCACCGCCACGTGCTGCGCCAGGTGGCCCGGGACCGGCGCTGGCCGGTGAGCTGGCGTCTGCGGCGCTGGGGTCTGCTGGCCGCCAGGGTGGCGGCGGGGAAGCGGTCCCTGCTGTATCGGGCGGCCACCGGCCGGCTGCCGGGAGGCAGGGCGCTCCTGGGGGCCTGGAGCCGGTGGAAGGCACCGGTCGAGCCGGCGCCGGCCGACGGGGCGTGGTCGCCCGAGCCGGTCTGATCTCGTCCGGCCGGCTTGCTCCGGCCGCGGTTCTCGGCCAACCTGGCGCACACGATCCAGCGGAACAGACGCGAAGAAGGGGGTCAGTGCATGGCAATCGAGCGCTTCCCGGTGGAAGCCAGCCACGTCATGATGTTCGCCCGTAGCATCGGCGATCCGAACCCGGTGTTCTACGACGCCGACTATGCCGCCGGCACCGAGGTGGGGGCCATTCCCGCCCCACCCACCTTCGTGCAGGCCAGCGCCCAATTCGATCCCGACTACTTCCTGCGCCCCAAGATCGGGGAGCCGTGGTTCGGCTCGGGCAAGGAGCCCACCGGCATCAAGCGGGAGAGCTCCGGCGGTGGCGGCGGCGGGGGAGGAGGCGGTGGCCTCCATGCCGAGCAGCACTACGAGTACCACCGGCCCCTGGTGGTGGGTGACGTGCTCACGGCCACCGTGCTCGAGGGCAAGACCTGGGAGAAGCAGGGCCGCCGGGCCGGCAAGCTCGTCTTCTCCGAGACGATCACCGAATACCGGGACCAGAACGGCGAGCTGGTGGTGACCGCCCGCGGTGTGGGTGTCCGCACCGAGCGGCCGGCCACCAGCGGCTGAGGACGAGGGAGACGGAGAGATGGCACTGTCGGCAAGCAACGTCTCGGTGGGTCAGACCTTCGAGCAGGTGCTGGTGGAAGACCTCAAGCGCACCCAGCTCGTGATGTACGCCGGCTCGTCCGGCGACTACAACCCGCTGCACTCCGACGAGCCGTTCGCCACCCAGGTGGCCGGCTACCCCAGCGTGTTCGCCCACGGCATGCTCACGATGGGCATGACCGGCCGGGTCCTGACCGACGCCCTGGGCGACGGCCGGCTACTGGCCTACGGCGGCCGGTTCACCTCCCAGGTGTTCCCCGGCGACAACCTGAAGGGCGTCGCCACCATCACCTCGATCGACACCGTCGACGGGGTCCCGGTGGCCACCTTCTCGATCTCCACCACCAACCAGGACGGTGTGGAGGTCTTCTCGGGCGAGGCCCGGGGCCGCCTCGATCCCTGATCGTTCGGGGGCGCTGTCGCCCCCGGCTCTTTTCCGGAGAGCCCAGAGGCAGGGCCGGTGGGGTCACCATCCCCACCGGCCGCGCCTACGCTCAATCCATGAGTGAGGAGCTGCTTCCGCCCGGCTACCCCACGATGTGGGAAACCCACGCCGTGCTGTCCGACGGCTCGCCGGTGGAGCTGCGCCCGGTCCGCCCGTCCGACCGAGATCTGATCGAGGTCTTCCACAAGCGCCAGTCGCCCGAGAGCATCTACTTCCGCTTCTTCCAGCACCGCCCCGAGCTCACCGACAAGGAGCTCGACTACTTCACCACCATCGACTACGAGGCCCGCAT
The DNA here is from genome assembly GCA_041394285.1 of Acidimicrobiales bacterium. Taxonomy (GTDB): domain Bacteria; phylum Actinomycetota; class Acidimicrobiia; order Acidimicrobiales; family SZUA-35; genus CADEDH01. The sequence continues at coordinate 125,995 of JAWKIL010000007.1, forward strand.
GGCCTTCGTGGCCCTGATCGGGGGTGAGCTGGTGGCGGTGGCCCGCTACGAGTCGTCGCCCTACGACCCCCGGCCCGAGGTGGCCTTCTTCGTCGACGACCGCCATCACGGCCTGGGCCTGGCCACCCTCTTGCTCGAGTACCTGGCCGCCGCCGCCCGCAGCCGCGGCCTCGACGGGTTCGTGGCCAGCGTGCTGCCCGAGAACTACGCCATGCTCGGTGTGTTCCGCAAGGCCGGCTTCGGGGTCAAGACCCGGTTCGAGGACGGCGTGATCCAGGTCGAGCTCGACATCACCCTCACCCCCCACACCACCGACGTGATAGCGGAGCGCAACAGCCGGGCCCGGTCCCGCTCGGTGGCCCGCCTGCTACGGCCGGCCTCGGTGGCCGTTGTCGGGGCCAGCCGCCACCACGGCTCGGTGGGCCACGGGCTGCTGCGGAGCCTCGTCGACGGCGGGTTCACGGGCGAGATCTTCCCCGTCAACCCGGCGGCCGACGAGGTGCTGGGCCGCCGCTGCTGGCCGTCGCTGACCGCCATCGGCCGGCCGATCGACCTGGTCGTCGTGGCCGTGCCGGCCGCCGCCGTGGAGGCGGTGACGGCGGAGGCGGCCGACGTGGGCTGCGGTGGCCTGCTGATCGTCTCCTCCGGTTTCGCCGAGGTGGGTCCGGCCGGAGCGGAACGAGAGCAACGCCTCGTGACCACCGCCCGCAGCAACGGCATGCGCATCGTCGGACCCAACGCGTTCGGCCTGGTCAACACGGACCCGGCGGTCCAGCTGCGGGCCCTGTTCCTGCCGATCACACCCATCGCCGGGCCGTTGGCGTTGATGTCGGAATCGGGCCCCCTGGGCGGAGCGGTGCTGGAGCGGATCTGTCAGGCGGGGCTCGGGATCTCGTCGTTCGTGGCCGCCGGCAACCGGGCCGACGTCTCGGTCAACGACGTGCTGGACTACTGGCTGACCGACGACGCCACCTCGGCCGTGCTGCTCTACGTGGAGAACTACGGCAACCTGCGCACCTTCGCCCGCACCGCCCGCACGGTGTCGGCCCGCAAGCCGATCGTGGCCCTCCGCCCGCCGGACGAGGACCTCATCGAGCTGCTGTCGCGGTCCGGGGTGATCCTGGTGGAGGGCGTGGCCGGCCTGGCCGAGATGGCCCAGGTGACGGCGAGCCAGCCCCTGCCCGCCGGCCGCCGGGTGGCGGTGGTGTCCAACGCCGCCTCGGTGGCCCGCCTGGCCGTGGCCGCCTGCCGGCGCCAGGGACTCGAGGTGGTGGAGCCCGCCGTGGGCCACCAGGCCGGGGTCGGCGCCGGACGGGGCGCAGTTCTGGTGGCCGACGTCGATGTGGTGGTGCCCGACGAGGAGCGCATCCGGCCCGACTACGACCAGGTGCTGGTCACGGTGGCGGCCAGCGCCGAGGTCGACATCCTGCTGGTGGCCCTCGTGCCCACCCTCGAGCTGTCGGTCGACGACCTGGGGGCCCTGCTCCACCGGATCCACCGCACGATCCCCAAGCCGGTGGCGGCCGTCGGCCTGGTGAGCCCCGATCGGCTGGTTGCCCCGGGCGTGCCGCTCTACACCTTCCCCGAGGAGGCGGCCCGGTCGCTAGGCCGCCTCGCCGCCTACGCCGAGTGGCGGGGCCGGCAGCAGGACGACAAGGCGGCGGGCCGCGATCCGGCGGGGGAGGAGGCGGCGCTGGAGGCCGCGCTGCGCCCGAGGCTCCGGGAGCTGTTGGCCGGCGACACCGAGCAGACCCACACCCTGTGGTCACCGGCGCTCGACGATCTGCCGGCCACGCTGCAGCTGCCGGTGGCCCCGTGGCGGCGGGCCGGGTCGTTGGACGAGGCGGTGGCGGCCGGGACCGAGCTGGGGTTCCCCGTGGTGCTCAAGGCGGCCAGCCCCGTGCGGCGCACGGTGGGCGAGGCCGGCGGGGCCGCCATCGATCTCCACGACACCGTCCAGCTGGCCGCCGCCTACGAGCGGATGCTGGCCGTCCGGGGGCCCGCCATGTTGCCGGTGGTGGTGCAGCGCATGGTGGAGGGCACGGCCCACGCCAAGGTGGAGCTGCACCAGGACCGCTACCAGGGGGCGTGGGTGGCGGCCGGGCTCGGTGGTTCGGCCGGTGACGTCATGCGGCCGCTGGTGCGCCGGTTCCTGCCGCTCCTCGGAGGCGAAGCGGAGGAGATGGCGGGCGAGCTGGGCCGGGCGCTCCACCTGGACCCGGCATCCGAGCGGGCACTGGCCTCCCTCGTCGACCACATGGCCCGGCTGGGAGCCGCCGCCCCCGAGCTGGCCCTGCTCCGACTGGACCCGGTCCTGGTGGCCGGCCCGGCCACGGCGGCCGCCGACGTGGAGCTGGTGCTCCGGTCGGTCCGGCCCGACCCGCTGGCCGAGGTCCGCCGCCTGTAGGCGCCCCCTCGGGGCGGCCCCCGAGCGCCGGGTGCGCAGCGTGCCAGACGCGACACCGCCGGGGGAACGAATCCCCCGGCGGGCCGGCGTCTGATCGGTGAGGGGGCTACCGGTCGCTGACCGGCACGTAGTCCCGCACGGCGGGGCCGACGTAGACCTGACGGGGGCGGGAGATCTTCGAGTTCTGCTCCAGCGACTCCTGCCAGTGCGACAGCCAGCCGGGCATGCGGCCGATGGCGAACAGCACGGTGAACATGTCCATCGGGAACTTCATGGCCTGGTAGATCAGGCCGGTGTAGAAGTCCACGTTGGGGTACAGGTTCCGGCTCTTGAAGTAGTCGTCGCTGAGGGCGATCTCCTCCAGCTTCAGGGCGATGTCGAGCAGGGGGCTCTTGCCCGTGACCTTGAACACCTCGTCGGCGTGGGCCTTGACGATGCGGGCCCGGGGATCGTAGGCCTTGTAGACGCGGTGGCCGAAGCCCATCAGCCGGTCCGACCCGCCCTTCACCGACTCGATGAAGGCGGGGATGTTCTCGTACGAGCCGATCTCGGTGAGCATGTGGATCACGGCCTCATTGGCGCCGCCGTGACGGGGGCCGTACAGGGCGGCGGTGGCGCCGGCCACGGCCGAGAACGGGTCGGCGTGGGACGAGCCGATCACCCGCATGGCCGTGGTGGAGCAGTTCTGCTCGTGGTCGGCGTGGAGGATGAGCAGCACGTCGAGGGCCTTGGCCAGCACCGGGTCGGGCTCGTAGTGGGGCTCCGCCACCCGCCACATCATCGACAGGAAGTTCTCGGTGTAGTTCAGCGCGTTGTCGGGATAGACGAACGGCATGCCGATCGAGGCCCGGTAGGCCATGGCGGCGATCGTCGGGGTCTTGGAGATCAGCCGGTTGATCTGGATGTACCGGTTGTGGGGGTCCTCGATGTTCTTGGCCTCGGGGTAGAACGTCGACAGGGCGGCCAGGGCCGACACCATCATCCCCATAGGGTGGGCGTCGTGGTGGAAGCCGTCCATGAACCGGCGGCGCATGTTCTCGTGGAGGAACGTGTGATACGTGACGTCGTGGACCCACGTCTCGAGCTGGTCCTTGGTGGGAAGCTCGCCGTTGAGCAGGAGGTAGCAGACCTCCAGGAAGGTGGAGTGCTCGGCCAGCTGCTCGATGGGATAGCCCCGGTAGCGGAGGATGCCGTTCTCGCCGTCGAGCTCGGTGATGGCGCTCTGGGCCGACGCGGTGGTCATGTAACCGGGATCGAGGAACCAGACTCCGGGCAGCACGTCGCTCCAGGCTTTGGCGTCGACGCCCCCATCGACGATGGGCACCTCAACCGAGCGCCCCGTCCGGTTGTCGGTGATCGTTACGGTTTCAGGCACGCGTGCTTCTCCTGTCGCTGGAGGTCCATCTTCCGCACCACGCTGTGCGTGACCGTGACCGATGCTGGTTGGACCAGGAATCTAGCTGGACCGACGCCGTTCAGTCACGCTCGCAACGCGTGTGTTCTCGCAATGTTCGCGGTGATGTAGTCGGCAGCGTCGAACCGGACCTGAATGAGTTCGGACAACGGTCAGAGCGGCGTGTTGTCGTGGCGGCGGGGCCGGAGCCGTTCCCGCTTGGTGGCCAGCAGGTCGAGGGCGGCGGCCAGCTCCCGGCGGGTGTCGGCCGGCGTGACGACGGCCGAGATCGAGGCCCGCTCGGCCGCCACCCACGGGGTGAGCAGCTCCGCCTCGTAGGCCTTCTCCAGCTCGGCCCGCTCCTCCGGCGACGCCTTGCGGTGGAGGATCTCCACCGCCCCCTTGGCTCCCATCACCGCCACCTCGGCCGAGGGCCAGGCCAGCATGAGGTCGTTGCCCATGTAGCGGGAGTCCATCACGATGTAGGCGCCGCCGTAGCTCTTGCGCAGGATCAGGCAGATCCGGGGCACGGTGGCCCGGGCGTAGGCGAACGCCAGCTGGGCCCCGTGGCGGATCATGCCCCGCCACTCCAGATCCTTGCCGGGCAGGAAGCCCGACGTGTCCACCAGGGTGAGCAGGGGGACGTTGAGGGCGTCGCACATGGCCACGAACCGGGCCCCCTTCTGGGCCGCGGCGATGTCGATGGCACCGGCCAGGGCCTGGGTCTGGTTGGCCACCACGCCCACGGAGTGCCCGGCCACCGAGGCGAAACCGGTGACCAGGTTGGGGGCCCACGCCTCCCGCAGCTCGAGGAACTGGCCGTCGTCGGCCAGCACCTCCACCACCTTGCGCACGTCGTAGGACCCGGTGGGGGAGGCGGGCAGCAGGTCGCCGGCCTCCGGGGTGGGCCGGTCGGCGGGATCGTCGGTGGGGATCCGGGGCGCCGGGAGATCGACGTGGTCGGGGAGGTGGGCCAGCACGGCACTGCAGGCGTCGAGGGCGGCGTCGAGGTCGTCGACCACCATCGATGCCAGGCCGGTGGAGCGGTGGTGGGCGTTGATGCCGCCCAGGGCGGCGCTGGTGATGGGTTCGCCGGTGTAGGCCTCGACCACCCGGGGCCCGGTGACGAAGGCGCAGGCGTCGGCGGTGAACACCACCACGTCGGCCAGGGCGAGGAGCAGGGCCGGGCCCGATGTGAGGGGCCCGTGCACCACCATCAGCAGGGGGATGATCCCGCTCGCCGCCACCAGCTCGCGGGCCGCCCGGGCCCAGCCGTCGGAGGCGTCGAGGCCCTCGTCGATCGCCACCCCGTTCATCGACAACACGGCCACCAGCGGCAGACGCTGGTCCCGGGCCGACCGGATGGCCTCGGCCAGGGTGACGGCGTCGGCCGTGGTGAGGCCGGGCTGGGCGTCGGTGGGGGTGACGGTGACCAGGATCACGGCGCGACCATCGAGGTCCCGGGTGACAGCGGTCGTCAGCGGGCCCGACCGCGAGCGCAGTTGGAGGCTCACGCCGTTCTGTCTAGCCGGTTTCGCTCGTGATGAGATGCAGGCCCGGGACGTCGGGGGCCCGTTCGGCGATGATCTGGCGGACCACCCGCTCGGTGGTCTGGGCGGCCACGGTGGGCATGCCCCGGCGGCGGCTGGCCAGACCGACCGTGCGCCGTGACAGGCCGCTCACCGGGATCCGGGTCCAGGGCCCGCCGATCCAGCCCGGAGCGGCGGTGGCGGGCACGATCGACACGCCGAAGCCCTGGAACGCCAGCGAGGCCAGCAGGCGCATCCCGTCGATCTCCATCCGGGCCTTGATCCGCAGGCCGGCGGCCCGGAACGTGTCTTCCACCTCCCGGCGGAACGGCGTGCCGGGGGCGGCGAGCAGCAGGGGATAGCGGGCCAGGTCGGCCAGCGTGATCTCGCGGTCGATCCGGGCCAGCGGGTGGTCCTTGGGGCCCACCACGATGTGGTCCTCGTGGAACAGGGGGAACGTGGTGACCTCGGTGTCGTCGACCGGTAGCGCCACCACACCCAGGTCGAGCTCGCCGTCGAGAAGGCGCAGGTTGAGCGACCGGGTGGTGCCGTCGGCCACCACGAGCTGGATGTCGGGGGCGGACCGGGCCAGCTCGTCGGCCAGGATGGGGGCCAGCCAGCGGGCGGTGGTGCCGATGATCCCCACCCGCACCACCCCCCGGGGTGACCCCCGGAGCGACGAGACGTCGGACTCCAGCGAGGCCAGCTCGTTCTGGATCCGGCGGACCCGGAGCAGCACCGCCTCCCCTTCCTGGGTGGGGCGGCCGGTGGCCCGGTCGATCAGCACCGCATCGAGCTCCCGCTCCAGGCGGGCGACGTGGGTGGATACATTCGACTGGACGGTGTGGGTGGCCCGGGCGGCGGCGGTGAAGCCTCCATGGTCGACGACGGCCAGGAAGGCCTGCAGCTGGCGGAGATCCATCGCATCTGATGATGGCACAGATCGCCCCCACCAATACACACCCTGCGGCTAGGTATGAATACCCGTCCGCCTAGAACGATGTCGATCCGAAGGCAAGGAGATATCGCCAGAAATGATCGGAGATATCGTTACCAACAGGTAGCCAGATGTCGGGGTGGGGGTTATAGTAAGAACTGTTCACAGCGATCAGGTCCCCCTCTGAGAAGCTGTAACTATGCGAGTCGGACAGGTCCCCCCCCTTCCAGTCCGATGTACGCACCGAAACCGGTCGCTTCTGCGGCCGGTTTCGTCGTTTTCGGCCAGTGTCGTCCCCGAACGCCCCGGGGGCCGCCCTACCCCGGCCGCAGCTACGCTGCGGCCCATGGCTGGCGCCGCTGCCTTCTTCGATCTCGACCGAACGCTCCTGCTGGGCGCCAGCGGGCCGATCATCACCGCCGGGCTCCGGGCCCGGGGGATGATCGGTCCCGACCGCCTCGGGCTCGAGCGCCTCCTGTTCGGCTCGTTCGACCTGGTGGGCGAGACGCTGCCGTCGATCGCGCTCACCCGGCTGGGGGCGCGGGCGACCCGGGGCTGGGCCCGGGCCGACGTCCAGGCGGTGGGGGAGGAGGTCGCCCCCCGGCTGGTGGCGGCGGTGGAACCCTTCGCCCACCATGCCATCCGGGACCACCGGGAGCACGGCCGGCGGGTGGTGCTGGCCACCACCACCCCCTACGACCTGGTGGCGCCGATGGCGGCCGAGCTGGGGTTCGATGCCGTGCTCGCCACCCGCTACAAGGTCGACGACGCCGGCCGCCACACCGGCTCGATCGACGGTGAGTTCGTGTGGTCCCGGGGCAAGGCCCGTTCGGTCGAGGTGTGGGCCCGGGCCAATCATGTCGACCTGGCCGAGAGCTGGGCCTACTCCGACTCGGTGTACGACGTGCCGCTGCTGTCGAGGGTCGGCCAGCCCGTGGCCGTGAACCCCGACCCCCGGCTGCTGGTGGTGGCCTCCACCCGGCGGTGGCCCATCGTGTGGTTCAACGCCCCGCCCGGCGTGCCCAAGCCGGTGGGGGTGGAGCCTCAGGCGGTGCTCACCCGGCTGGCCCGGCCCGAGCTGTTCCCCTGGATGCGGGTGCGGATCGAGGGGCTGGAGCACCTGCCGGCGGCGGGAGGAGCGGTCCTGGCGGCCAACCACCGGAGCTACCTCGACCCCCTGCTGGTGGGTCTGCTGGCCGGCCAGGCCCGACGTCCCGTGCGCTTCCTGGCCAAGAAGGAGCTCACCGACGCCCCGGTCGTCGGCCCTGTGATGCGGGCCCTGGGCGTGATCCGGGTCGACCGGGGATCGGGCTCGGATCAGCCGCTGGTCGAGGCCGACGCCGCCCTGCAGGCCGGTGAGCTGATCGCCGTGTTCCCCCAGGGCACGATCCCGCGGGGCCCGGCGTTCTTCGAGCCGGCGCTGGCCGGCCGACCCGGGGCGGTGCGACTGGCTGCTGGATCGAACTGCCCCGTGGTCCCGGTGGGGATCTGGGGGTCGGAGCGGGCGTGGCCCCGTTCGAGCCGCTACCCCTACGTGCTGAACCTGGCCGACCCGCCGGCGATCACGGTGCGGGTGGGCGAGCCGTGGTGCCCCACCGGCGATGATCCCGGGGCCGACACGGCCGAGCTGATGGGGCGCATCGCCGAGCTGCTGCCGCCCGAGGCCCGGAAGGGGCGGACCCCGACCGACTGGGAGTTGTCGCTCACCTACCCCCGGCCCTGACCATCGCCGCCGTCCGCCGACTACGTTGTGCCGCCATGATCGTGTGCTGTGGTGAAGCCCTGGTCGACGTGCTGCCCGGCGACCGGGTGGTGCCGGGCGGCGGGCCCATGAACGCGGCGGTGGCCGCGGCCCGCCTGGGACCGCCCACGGCGTTCGTGGGTAGGGTGTCGACCGACGCCCACGGCGATCGGATCTGGGCCCACCTCCGGGCGTCGGGCGTGATCCTCGACGCCGCCCAGCGGGGCCCCGAGCCCACAGCCCGGGCCGTGGTGGAGCTGAAGCCGGGGCCGGTGTTCCGCTTCGAGGGGGAGGGCACGGCCGACGCCTCGATGACGTCGGTCGACCTGTCGCCGCTGGGCCCCGGGCCCCACCTGCTCCACGGGGGCACGCTCGGCATCTTCCGGGGCTCCACCGCCGCGGTGCTGGCCGATCTGGTGGAGGGCCACCAGGGCCTCGTGTCGTTCGACCCCAACGTACGGCCCCAGATCATCACCGACCGGGCCGCGTGGCTCGGCTACGCCCGCCGGTGGCTGGCCCGGGCCGACGTGGTGAAGGCATCGGACGAGGACCTGGAATGGATGGAGGTCACCGCCGGTGAGCTGGTGGCCGCCCCCGACCGCCCGGGCCCGGCGGTGGTGCTGCGCACCCTGGGGGCCGATGGGGTGGAGGCGTTCCTGGCCGGCGGCGGCTACCAGCGGGTGGCGTCGCCCCCGGTCGACGTGGTCGACGCCGTGGGCGCCGGCGACGCCTTCTGCGGCGCCGTGCTCACCGAGTTGTGGGAGCGGGGCGTGCTCAGCCGCCCTGCGCTCGACGCCCTCACCGCCGACCACTGGGCCTCGATCCTGGCCTTCGCCACCCGGGTGGCGTCGATCACGGTGGGCCGGCTCGGCGCCGACCCACCCCGTCGTTCAGAGCTCGACTGAAGCGAAATTAGGAGCCCTGGGCGCGCTGAGCGCCGCTGGGGCTCCTAATTTCGGATGGTTGCTCAGCCCTGCTGTTGCTGCACCTGCCGGCGGATGAGCGACAGGGCCGAACCGGCCTTGAACCACTCGATCTGCTCCTCGGAGAACGTGTGGTTGGCCTCGAAGGTCCACACGTTGCCGTCGGGCTGGGTGACGGTGATCGTGATCGGCTTGCCCGGGGCCAGGTCGGCCAGGCCGATCGTGCCCAGGCGGTCGTCCTCGCCGATCTTGTCGTAGACCGCGGGGTCGGCGAACGTGCAGGGCACGATGCCCTGCTTCTTGAGGTTGGTCTCGTGGATCCGGGCGAACGAGCGGGCGATGATCAACACACCGCCCCGGAACCGGGGCTCCATGGCGGCATGCTCCCGGGAGGAGCCCTCACCCATGTTCTCGTCGCCGATCACGGCCCAGGGCTGGCCGGCTTCGTGGTAGGCCTTGGCGATGTCGGGGAAGCTGGCCCGCTCGCCGTTGATCTGGTTCTTGCCCATCCCCACGATGCCCTCGTTGAAGGCGCTGACCGCCCCCAGGTAGAGGTTGCCGGAGATGTTCTCCAGGTGGCCCCGGTACTTGAGCCAGGGGCCGGCCATCGAGATGTGGTCGGTGGTGAACTTGCCCTGGGCCTTGACCAGCACCGGGAGGTTGGCGAAGTCCTTGCCGTCCCACGGCTTGAACGGCTCCAGCAGCTGGAGCCGGTCGCTGTTCGGATCGACCTGGACCTCGATCGACGAGCCGTCCTCGGGCGGGGCGACGAAGCCGCTCTCGCCGGCGTCGAAGCCCTGCGGGGGCAGCTCCACGCCCACCGGCACGTCGAGGCGGACCTCGGTGCCGTCGGGGGCGGTGAGCGTGTCGTTGAGCGGGTCGAAATCCACCGTGCCCGCTAGGGCCAGGGCCATCACCGTCTCGGGCGAGGTGACGAAGGCCAGGGTGGCGCCGTCGCCGTCGTTGCGCTTGGGGAAGTTGCGGTTGTAGGACGTGACGATGGTGTTGGCCACCCCGGGCTGGCGCTCGGCCGAGCGGTCCCACTGGCCGATGCAGGGGCCGCAGGCGTTGGCCAGCACGGTCACGTCGGCCCCGAGGGCCTCGAAGTCGGCCAGCAGGCCGTCGCGGGCGATGGTGGCCCGCACCTGCTCCGAGCCGGGGGTGATCATCAGCTTCGTCTTCACCTGGAGCCCGGCGGCGGCCGCCTGGCGGGCGATCGAGGCGGCCCGGGTGATGTCCTCGTAGGAGGAGTTGGTGCAGCTGCCGATGAGGGCGGCGCTGATCTCCAGCGGCCAGTTGTTCGCCTTGGCCTCGGCCCCCAGGGCCGACACCTCGCGGGCCAGGTCCGGGGTGTGGGGCCCGTTGATGTGGGGCCGCAGGGTGTTCAGGTCGATCTCGACCACCCGGTCGTAGTAGCTCTCCGGGTCGGCCAGCACCTCGTCGTCGGAGCGGAGGTGGTGGGCCACCCGGTTGGCGGCGTCGGCCGTGCTCTCCCGGCCGGTGGCCTTGAGGTAGCGGGCCATGGCGTCGTCGTAGCCGAACAGGCTGGTGGTGGCGCCGATCTCGGCCCCCATGTTGCAGATCGTGGCCTTGCCGGTGGCCGACAGGCTGTTGGCTCCCGGGCCGAAGTACTCGACGATGGCGCCCGTGCCGCCCTCGACGGTGAGGATCTCGGCCACCTTGAGGATCACGTCCTTGGGGGCCGACCAACCGTTCAGCTCCCCGGTCAGGTGGACCCCGATCATCTTGGGCCAGCGCACGTTCCACGGGAACCCGGTCATCACGTCCACCGCGTCGGCGCCGCCCACGCCGATGGCGATCATGCCCAGGCCGCCGGCGTTGGGGGTGTGGCTGTCGGTGCCGATCATCATCCCGCCGGGGAAGGCGTAGTGCTCCAGCACCACCTGGTGGATGATGCCGCTGCCCGGCTTCCAGAACCCGGCGCCGTACTTGGCCGACACCGACTCCAGGAACTTGTAGACCTCCTCGTTGGAGTCCAGGGCCGCCAGCAGGTCCTTCTTGCCGTCGTCGCGGGCCTGGATCAGGTGGTCGCAGTGGGTGGTGGTGGGCACCCGCACGGCGGGCAGGCCCGCGGTGGTGAACTGGAGCCAGGCCATCTGGGCCGTGGCGTCCTGCATGGCCACCCGGTCGGGGCGGAAGTCGACGTAGCTGCGGCCCCGCTCCACCTCGGCGTCGGGCGAGTCGAGGTGGTTGCCGAGGATCTTCTCGGCCAGCGTGAGCGGTCTGCCGAGCCGGGATCGCAGCCCTCCGACCCGCTCATCGAGCGTGGCATAGACAGATTCGATCAGCTCGATGGGGGATTCGGGTCCGACGGCCATGGGGTTCAACTCCTCGAGTGCGATTTTCAGCGACAACTCTAGGGGTAATGTCCGCTCGACCTGGATCTGAAGCGGCACCAAGCTTTCGGCGACCCGGCCGTCAGCGGGGCAGGGCGCCCGCCCGGGTGGTCAGGAGCCGCTCCAGGCCGGCCGGATCGGCCGTGACCGACGTCACTTCCAGGGTGACGACGAGGTCGCCCACCTGGTCCACGATCACCCGGATGTCGGCCGTCGATCCCACCGTGTCGACCCGCTCGACGATGACGGCGCCGGTGTCGGTCCGCTCGGTCGACTCGACCGTCACCGTGGCCGGCAGGGTCCCGGAGACGACGTAGGTCTCGCACGACTGCGCGTTCGCCGTCATCTCGTCGATGACGGCCGAGGCGGCGGCGGCCGAAGTGAAGACGGTGGCGGTGGAGGCGACGATGCCCTGGGGCGACAGCGGGTTGGTGGTCAGCACCCGCTTGGCCGCCCCACCGGCCTGGGAGCGGTCCAGGGGCCGGTTGCAGATGGCGTAGTCGGTCAGCGGGTGCTCGGGGTCCTGGCCCGACGCCACCGTGGTGTCCTCCAGGGGCAGGGCGAGGCCGCCCAGGTCGTCGGCGGAGATGAGCACCGATGAGAGGAGCGACGGGTCGAGCAGGGGGGCCGTGCCGGTGGTGCCGGGCTCGGGCGTGGTGGTGGCGCCGCTGGGAGGCGGGTCGGGGCTGAGGGTCGAGCCGGTGGCGGCCGGGTCGGCCCCGGTGGGAGGCACGGCCTCGCCGATGGCGGTGCCCTGCCCGTCGTCACCGCCGCCGCGGCCGACCGCCCACAGGCCGCCGGCCACCACCAGCAGGCCGACCACGATGGCCGCCCCGAACAGCGCCCGGCGACGAGTGGCCGCCGCCGGGACGGCGGGAACGGTGGGGGTCTGGTTGCCCGGCGCCGCGCTCACCGGGCCAGACGATAGCGGCCGGGCCCGCCAGACGGGGCTCGGCCCGCCGTGAGGCTCAAGCCGGGGCGACGCCGGCCGACGGGACCGCATGGCACCGCGCTCCAACCGGTCACCGGCCCCGGACGCCCGCTCCCGCTGGCGCCCGGCCAGCGCCGTCGTCGCCGGATCGGTGCTGGTGGCGGTCACCGTGGCCGCATCGGCCGTGGCCGCCATCACCCTCGGCGGTGTGCGGATCGCCGGCTTCGGACCCGACGAGTTGGCCTCTCTCCTCGGCTCGGGAGGAGACGGCAACACCCTGGCCGGCGGCGTCGACCCGACGACCACCACGGCTCGGGCCCCGGCCACCGCCGGCGCCACTGCGCCGGCCCCGGCCGAGCTGGCCTTCGCCGGCACCACGGGCGAGGCGTCGACCGTCCCCGATCCCGATCCCGCTACCACGGCCGTCCCCGCCGCCCGATCCGAGCCCCCGTCGGGGGCCACCGGCCCCGCCACCACCGTGGCCGCCGGGCCGTCGGCCATCGACCCCGACACCGTGTACCAGGGGCTCGTTGCCCGCCTGGGCCTCGACGACCCGGTGGCCACGCCGGTGGCGCCCGCTCCCACCGTGGGGCCCGGGGTGCAGCCGCTCACCGGCCTGATCGGCCCGGTGCCCGAGCGGCCGGCGGTGGTGGTGAAGATCGACAACTCGCCCAAGGCCCGGCCCCAGGTGGGCCTGGAGCAGGCCGACATCGTGGTGGAGGAAGAGGTCGAGGGCGGGGTCACCCGCCTGGCTGCCGTGTTCCACAGCCAGGGTGGGGTGGTGGGCCCCGTGCGTTCGGGTCGCACCACCGACATCCCGGTGCTCGACGGCCTGGGCTCCCCGTTGCTCGTCTACTCCGGCGCCAACCAGGTGATCGACGCCCTGCTCCTGCGCCAGCCGACGGTGCAGAACCGCAGCGCCGAGCGGACCTCGGGCTACTGGCGGGAGCGGTCCCGCCGGTCGCCGTCGAACCTGTTCACCGACCTGGCGGCGCAGTGGGCGTCGGCCTCCGGGGGCCCGCCGCCGGTCCAGTTCGCCTACCGGGCCGAGGGCCAAGCCCCGACCGGGGGCCAGCCGGCCACCGGCTTCTCGGTGGTCTATCGGGCCAACCGGGTGTCGTGGGCCTGGAACGGTGAGCTGTGGGCCCGCAGCCAGGGCGGTTCCCCCCACGTGGTGGCGGCCGGCGGACAGCTGGCGGTACCCAACGTGGTGGTGGTGGAGACGGCCAAGATCGACACCGGCATGGTCGACACCTCCGGGGCCCGGGTGCCCGAGTTCGCCTTCGTGGGAGCCGGTCCGGCCACCGTGTTCACCGGCGGCCAGCGCATCGCCGCCACCTGGACCCGGCCCACGCTGCGCAGCGCCGTCACGCTCACCGCCGCCGATGGCTCGGTCGTCGGCCTGACCCCCGGCCGCACCTGGGTGGAGGTCGTCGAAGCCGGCGCCGGCCAGCTCCGCTGAGCCCGCCTGGCGGGCGCCGCAGCCGGCCGAGCTGCGCGACGGTAACCGCGCTCCGCCGGCGAACTGCGTCGCGAAACCCCCGGAAACCGCAGAGAAGGTGACGCAGATCGCTCGCACGGCGCGGTTTGCGTCGCACGGTTGGACGGGGATGAGGAGCTTGATTTAGGGCTCTGACGGCCGATGGGAGGCCATGAACCTGCCCCGCCCCCACCCGGGTCGGCTCACCGTCGCCGCCGCGCTCGCCATCGCCCTCCCGGTGGCCGCGGTGGCGTGGGGTCAGGCCGGCTCGTCGGCACCGACCGACGACGACCGCACGACCGCCGTTCCCGCCGCCTTGGCCGACGCCGCCTCGGCGGCCACGACACCCCCCACCACGCCGGCTCCGGCCGCCCCCTCGTCGAGCGCTCCGCAACCGAGAACGCTGGGCGACGACCCGGTGCTCGACGACCTGTGGCACCGGTGCGAGCAGGGCAGCGGCGCCGCCTGCGACCAGCTCTTCCAGCAGGCCCCGCTGAACAGCGACTACGAGTCGTTCGGGCTCAGCTGCGGCAACCGGCCCGACGTGCTGCGTTGCACCGAGGAGATGGACGCGCCGGCCACCACGCTGCCTCCGCCCACGCTGCCGGCGCCGATGTCGATCGCTCCCACCACGGCGCCCGCTCCCACGCCGGACCCGGCGCCGGCCGGTGAGGCAGCAGCGGCCCCGACACCGACAGTGGGCGGCTGACGGTGGGCGGCTGATACCGGAGCGGGCAGCCGTCACCGGTGACCACCCGAGCCGATCTGATGCCCCCAGCCGTCACCGGTGACGGGCCGGGACATGAGATCAGAGTTGGGGCCAGCGCTTCTCGGTGGCCGGCCGGCGGCGCTCACCGGGTTTCGGGCCCAGCGCCCAGCGGCGCCGCCAGGCGCCGACCTCGGGACCGCTGAGCTCGGCCGTGTGCTTCCGGGCGGCGTTGCGCCGGGCCTCCCACCACCCCTGGGAGAACTCGTCGGCCAGGATGTCGATCTGGGCCTGGATGCGGGTGGCGAAGTCCCGCACGTCCTCGCCGTCGGCGATCTTCATCGGCCGTCCGAACACCACCGCGGTCGACGCCCGGCTGGGCCAGTTCTGGCCCTTGGGCAGCACCCGGCCGGTGCCGTCGATGTAGACCGGCACCACCGGGGCCCCGGTGCGCTGGCTCACGAACGCCGCCCCCGGACGGTGGGGCCGGCCCCAGCCGTCGGGGCTGCGGCCGCCCTCGGGAAAGATCAGCAGGTTGCGGCCCTTGTCGATCATCTTCACCGTGTTGGCGATCGACAGCTTGGACAGCCGCTGGCGCTCGATGGGGATGGCCCCGATGAACAGCGCCGAGGCCGCCGCCACCAACCGGTTGGGAAAGAAGTAGTCGGCCCCCGCCGCGATCACGAGGTCACGCCGGAGGTGGGCCGGGATGGTGGCCAGGAGCAGGGTGGTGTCGGCGTGGCTGTGGTGGTTGGCGGCGAACAGCACCGGACCCTCCACGTCGTCGAGGCGGTCGGCGCCCACCACCTTGGGCGAGCCGTAGATGGTGATGGCGGGCTTCATGAAGCCCCACACGCTGGCCCGGCGCACCACCTTGGCCGCCGGGGAGTGGGCCCACTCGATGTCGTAGTAGACGCCGGTGGTGGGCGGTTTCTCCCGCTTGTCCATCCCCTTGGGGGCGGTGGGCGGGTCGGTCACGAAGCGGATCCAGCGGAGCACGGACACGGTGATGGCTCCTCCCCGCTCAGCTCACGTCGGCCATGAGGATCGGCGGGTTGTGGAGGTGGGTGACGGTGGGTTTGGGCCCCACCACGTCGCTCGCCATCTCGAGCGCGTCCTGGAGGGTGGACGCCGGCTTGAACCCGAGCCGGCGAACCGCCCGGGGGTCGCCACCCACCACGATGATCTGGCCCAGGTACTCCATGGCGTGCGAGCCCCAGTACCACATGTAGAAGGGGTGGACGCCGTGGTAGGCGTAGCTGGTGCGGTAGAGGTGGCGGTACCACTCGTCCTCGGCGAACTGCTTTTCGTACTTCTGCTCGATCTCCACCGGGTCGGTCGTGTCGGCCAGCACCTGCTCGAAGAAGTCGATGTAGCTCGGATGGTGCACCGGATGGAACTCCCACGGTGTGGGGTGGCTCATGATCAGCACCCCGCCCTCCCGCACCACCGGCTTGCCCCGGTACAGGTTGAAGAAGTAGCCGAGGCCCTGCACCATCACCAGGATCGGGTTCATGATCGAGTTGACGTTGTAGGGGCACAGGTAGGGCAGCCCCATGGTCACGATGTCGGTCTGGCCCTCCACCGGGACCAGGTGCTGGCGGTAGACCATCTCGGTGGTCTTGCGGTGCACGGCCTCCACCTCGCCGGCCTGCACCGAGGTCAGCTCGTAGGGCGACCGCCAGGCGTGGAAGAACCGGCGCCGCGCCGGGCCCGACATGGTCTTCAGCCCGGCCTGCATGGCGGCGAACGAGGCCCGGTCCTTGAGCGACCATTCCCACTCCCGCTTCTGCAGCATGGCCAGCGGGCCGTCCTGGCCGAAGGTGTTGGTGTTGAGCGTGGTCTCGATCTGGAAGATGCGGGGCCCGTGGTGCTTGATGATCTTGCCCTGTCGCCAGTTGGAGCGGTGCAGCTCGGAGGCGTCCTGGTCCATGAACGACCGGGAATGGCGCATGGTGGCCACGTTGTGGTGGGCCTTCACGCCGGCGTAGCCCGACAGGCCGGTGGCGGTGCTCTTCCAGCCCCCGTCCATCGAGACGAGGTTGATGTTGACGTAGATGACGAGGTCGGACTCGGCGGCCCGCTTGTTCATCTGCACCGACTCGCCGTGGTCGGTGGTGCCCAGGATCACCATGCCGTCGGGGTCCTCGGCGTCGTGGTTGTAGAGCAGGCCGTGGGGGGCGAACGCCTCGTACACCCGGTCGCCCACGGCATGGCGCAACTCCGGCTCGGTCATGCGCCGGTGGAGGGCGAGGGCGGCGATGATGTGGACGTCGTCCACCCCGGCCTCGGCCGCCAGGTCGAGCACGGCCTCGATGATCCGCTGGCGCACGTCGGGCCGCTGCATCGGGGGCAGGGGCAGGGACAGGTCGTCGAAGGCGATCGTGAGCTTCATCCCCGGCCGCAGCAGGGCGGGCAGGGGATCGTCGTCGATCGGCTCCAGCAGCGCCCGCCGGATGGCCTCGTCGGGATCGGGCAGGCCGACCAGGGGCTCGGAAGGGTAGATCACCCGGCTGCGTCCCACCGGCAGGCGTTCCAGGCGGAAGCCTTCGCCGTGGTGGAACAGGATCGGCGGGGTCGAGCGGTCGACATCGAGGACGAAGCCGGGGCGGGGCCGGGGGCGTGCCGTCTTGCTCACTGGAGTGCTCTCTTCTCGGACGGTCGGCAGGGCGGGTCGGGAGGGATCGGTATCGGGGTCACCGGCGGCTCCGTCGGCGTGAGGGCAGGGGCCCGAACGGGAGGAGCTTGTCGGTGCCGCCGGGGGCCTTGGCCCAGCTCTCGATCAGCCAGCCCCGCTTGATGGCCAGTGACGCCAGCCGGGTCTCGGGGTTCACGGCCACCGGGAAGCCGACGGCGTCGAGCAGCGGCAGGTCCGACGACGAGTCGGCGTAGGCCACCGATTCGGCCAGGTCGAACCCGTTGGCCTCGGCGTAGTCGCGCAGGGCCTGGGCCCGGACCTCGCCGGTGGGGGGCACGTTGAGCAGCTCGCCGGTGTAGCGGCCGTCGAGCTGCGACATCTCGGCGCAGATCACGTCGTCGAACAGAGGCCCCAGCGGCTTGACCACGATGTCGAGGGCCCCCGTGATCAGCAGGGTGCGGTGACCGAGGCGGCGGTGCTCGCGGATGCGGCGCAGCGCCGCCGGGTAGGCCTTGGTGAGGATGTGGTCGGCCAGCAGGCCGGGGCCGAGCCGCTCCATCTCGGCTACCGAGGCGCCGTCGTAGCGGCGGTAGAAGTGACGGAGGAAATCGGTGCGGTCCCGGCGGTCGAGGGCCAGCAGCGCCGGGGCCTCCATCACCGTCTTCGCCGTGAACAGGGCCCGCTCCTTGGGCGGGAGGCGGCGGCTGGCCAGCCAGGCGTAGCTGAACACCACGTTGGAGGCGATGACCGTGTTCTCCAGGTCGAACGCCGCCAGCTGGCGGCGGGGATCGAGCACCCGGTCCCGCAGGCGCTTGGTGCGGGCATCGGGATCGGAGGCCTCGCCGCGGGTCTTGACCCGGGCGTGCTCCACCACCGACGGCAGATGGATGCCGGTGACGTAGTGGTCCCAGTCGATCACGGCCGGGTCGCAGCCGAAGGTGACGGCGTCGTCGGCCGGCAGCGCCTCGTGCAGCGACACCAACCGCTCCACGCCGTAGAGGGCCTCGCACTCGGCGTAGGAGCCGTAGATGCGGACGTAGTCGAGGGCCCGGTCGACCTGCTCCTTGTTCTCCTCCAGCTGGGCGTTGAACATGGCCTGGGGGCCCCGCAGGGGGAGCCGCTTCAGCCCCTTGTCGGCCCAGTCGAGGTTGCGCTGGACCCGGGCCAGCTGGCGCTCCACCGCTCCCCGGCCGGGGAAGGACCAGTCGGGCACCGAGATCGGCTGGCCCTTCTCGTCGTACAGGGGATGGTCGCCGAACCAGGTGCTGGTGAGGTCGACCAGGCGGCGGTAGCGCAGTGGGTTGCGGGTGCCGGAGGCCACCTGGGTGACGCCCACCGAGCCGTCGGGCTCGGGGCCCTTGGCCGCCACGTTGACGATGGCCGCCACCACCAGGTCCACCGGGATGACGTCGATCACGCCCTCGGGGACGCCGGGGAACTCCTTGAGCAGGCCCCGGGCGTAGCTGATGATGATCGGCTCGGCCATGCGGAAGCCCTTGATCCAACCGGGGTAGGGCTCGGCCCAACTCGACTCGATGATCGACGGGCGCACGATCGACACCGGCACCTCGCCCCGGCTCTCCACCAGGGCCCGTTCGGCCAGGGCCTTGGTGTAGGCGTAGGCGTCGGGCCAGCCCAGCGAGGCGGCCCGGGCCCGGCCCGCCTCCACCAGCTGCTGGTCCACCCAGCGCTGGCGGAGCTGCTCGGTCTTGGCCGCCAGGAGAGGGGTGCCGGCGGCCCCGAGATCGTGGCGGGCCTGGCGGCGGTACTGGCGGAGCCGCTCCGGCTCCCGGCTCTGGGCGTCGAAGTCGCCCTTGGCCCGGCGGGCGGCCTGCACCTCGGCCCGCCAGTCGATCTCGATGTGGAACGGGCTGTCGGTGAGCAGCTGCTCGGGGGCGCTGCCCCGCCGGTTGCCGGCCACGTAGCACGTCGACACGGCCACCAGGTGGGGGTTGGCATCGAGCGACTGGAGCGTCTGCACGATCCGGGTGGGGCCGAGGAGGTTCACCTCCACCGCCTGGTCGATGGGGGCGTCGAAGCTGACGGTGGCGGCCGAGTGCATCACGAGGTCGCAGGCGGCGATGATCTCCCGGCCCTCGGCGTCGAGCCCGAGCCCGTCGGAGCTGATGTCGCCGGCGATAACGGTGACGCGGCGGTCGATCTCGGCCCAGAACGGATCCTTGCCCCGATCGGCCAGCAGCCGGCTGAAGGCGTCGTTGCGGAAGATCTCCCGGCGGGCCCGCTCGGCCGGGCTGGACCGCTTGCCCGGGCGCACCAGCAGCACCAGCTCGCACTCGGGCACCGAGCGGATCAGCCGCTCCACGAGCGCCGTTCCCAGGAATCCGGTGGACCCGGTGATGGCGATCCGCTTGCCCGCAAGCTGCTCGGCGATCATGAGGCTGGGCTCATCGGGGCTGGGGTCATCGTGGTCACGAGGCGGATCCCTTTCACTGCCCGGGCGAGCGTACCGACCATCCGGCGATTCCCTACCATTTGGTAAGTGAGCGCAGGGACGACCAAGCATAGGGTGGTCGAGGTGGCGATGGTCGCCTTCGCCGACCGGGGTGTGGCCGGTACCTCGCTCGACGATCTGGCCCGCCAGGTGGGGATGACCAAGCAGGCCATCCTGTACCACTTCGGCTCCAAGGACGGCCTGGTCACCGCCGTCCTGGAGCAGGGAGCGCAGGACCTGATCGGCGTGCTGGCGGCGGCCGGCGCTGCCGCCGCTGCCGGCTGGGACCGGGTGGAGGCCACGGTTCGGGCGGCGTTCGGGCTGGCCGTCCGGCGGCCCGAGCTGGTGGGTCTCCTGCGGGAGCTGGGCCGGCTGGGCCCGGAGCGGACGGGTCAGGTGGTGTCGTTGCTGCAGCCGATGATCGACGCCGCCGTGGGCGCCCTGCAGTCGGGCATGGACGACGGCCGCCTGCGGCGCTCCGACCCCCGTCTCGTGCTGGTGTCGGCCTACGCCATCGTCACCGGCGTGGTGGCCGACACCGGCGTGCTGCGGGCGGTGGGTCTGGAGCTCAACCTCAAGCTGGCGGTCGACCTCCGTCGGGCCGTGCTGGCCTTCCTCCGGGCCGCCCTCCTGTCGGAGTGAGAGCAGCGCGACGCCGGCCGCCGGCATTTCGCGCATCTGGCCGAACCTCGTCACCTTCTGCCGGCCTGGGCGGCACTTCTTCACAAGGTTCGGCTGGCCACCAGATGGGTGAGGCCCGACGAGGTCGGGGTAGGGGCCCATGCACGGGTTTCACCACCGGGGGTGATTAGCGTTGAGCGCCGTGCAGCTCCGACGTCGTGCCACAGCTCTGGCCCACCTGGTCGTCCCGATCGCCCTGTTCGCCCTCGGTGCGGGGGCGACGCCGGCCGGAGCCCAGGGCGCCGATCCGGCCAGCTGCGACGCCGCCGTGGTCGACACGAGCGGCGAGCTCGACACGGCGGCGGTGGAGCGGGCGGCGGCGGCCGAGGCCCGGGCCACGGTGGTGGTGCGGGGCTACGACGAGGTGCCCGGCGGCGACCTCATCTCCGCCATCGACGAGCTGGTGGCGTCGTGCTTCACCGACGCCAACGGTGTCATCCAACCCACCGACCTGGCCCTGATCTCGTTCTCGGTGCAGGACCGCCAGAGCGACGTGCTGCTGGGCCGGGCCCTGCCTCCCGATCCGGCGTCGGCCGACGTGCGCGACGCCCTGGCCGACCGGTTCCGCCAGGGCGACTTCACCGGCGGCGTGGAAGACGCCATCGCCGAGCTGACCAACCAGATCAACGCCGAGAGCCCGGCGCTGCCCGGCGACACCGGCACCGGGTCCACCGACCCGTCGTCCGTCCCGGAGGCCGACGGCACGTCGTCGGGCGGGAACGGGACCCTGGTGGCCGGCGGGGTGCTGGGCGGGGCGGCCGTGCTCGGCGCCGGTACCGCGGCCACCGTGCTGGTGGGTCGGCGGCGCCGGCTCAACGACGAGCGCCGGGCCGTGGCCGCCGCCCTGGCCGAACCCAGGAGCCGGGTGGGGGTGCTGCGGGAGCGGAGCCAGCGGGTGGAGGCCCAGGCCGATCTGTGGGCCCGGACCTCGGCCGGCCGCACCCTCGACGTGTTGGAGGACCAGCGGCGGCGGGCCCGCTCGGCCCTGGCCGACACCGAGCGGGGGGCGGCCCTGCTGAGCCAGGCCACACCCCAGGGGGTGGGGGCGGCCACCGCCGTCCAGCTGGCCGATGCCCGCGACCGGCTGGGGGCCCTGGGTGCCTACCTGGAGGCCAATCAGGGCGCGCTCGACGCCCTGGTGGCGCTGGGGGCCCGGCTCGACCATCTGCGGGTGGCCCTGCCCGAGAAGCGGGCGCTGCTCACCGGCGAGCTGGGGGAGGCCCAGGTGCTGGCCGACCAGCGCCGGGGGGAGGGATGGAAGGTCGACGAGCCGGCCGCCGCTCTGGCCGAGGTGGAGTCGACGCTGTCCGGGCTGGACCTGGACGACCTGGCCCTCGACCTGTTGTCGCTGTCGGAGCGGGTGGAAGCGGCCGAGGCCGCCCTGTTCGCCGCCACCCACGACCTGCGCAGCCTGCCCGACCGCCCCGGCTCGATCGCCGCCTGGCGCAACGAACAGCGGGAGGCGGCGGCCATGGAGGAGGTGCGGGCCAACGAGGCGGCGGCCCGGCTGGCCCAGATCGCTCCGCTCCACGCCACCGAGAGCTGGGAATGGGCCGCCCACCATCCCGACGAGGCCCTGGCCCGGCTGCGGGCGGCGGCCGACAAGGCCGACGCCGCAGTGGCTCTCGCCGATGACCGGCAGAGCTTCGACGAGGCCGGGCGGGGCCTGGAGGCCGCCGGGTTGGAGCTGATGGCGGCCGACGAGCTGCTCGACCAGGTGGAGGATCTCCTGGTGGACCTGGAACGGGCCCGGGAGCAGGCGCCGGCCATGGTGGCCGAGTCGCGCCGGGTGGCGGGGGAGCTGGCCCGCTACGTGCAGGACTTCGCCGGTGATCTGGGGCCCGACGTGTCGGCCAGCCCGGCCCGGGTCGACGCCGCCATCGATGGGTTGGAGGCCGAGCTGGCCGGGGCCCGGCCCAACCACCTGCGGGTGGCCCAGACCGCCGACCGGATGAACCGGGAGATCGACGGGTTGCTGGCCACGGCCCGCCAGCAGCACGAGCACATGGAGGCGCTGCGGCGCCAGGCCGAGCGGGAGGTGGCCCGGGCCCAGGGGGCCATCGCCCGGGCCCGCCAGGCGGTGGGCTGGCAGATCTTCGGCGGCAGCGACGGCGACGAGCTGGATCTCCTGGAGCGGCGGCTGGCCGGCCTGCCGGCCGCTCCCGAGGCCCGGTTCCACGAGGCCGACGCCATCGCCGATGCCGCCCTGGCGGTCCAGGAGCGGGCCATCGCCCGCCGGCGCCGCCAGAGCAACTGGATCGTGGTGGGATCCACCACCGGGGGCTGGGGTAGCTCGGGCGGACACCACCACGCCGGCGGCGGCCGCTCCTTCGGCGGCGGCGGAAGCGGCGGTCGTTCGTTCGGCGGCGGCGGGGGCGGCGGCCACTCCTTCGGCGGCGGGCGCTCCAGCGGCGGTTGGTGAGCGAGCGGGGTGGGGCCCGAGAATGATTTGATTGGGGGCAGCGGGAGGTGGCGGGGGCGTGAGCTCCCCGGGACTCAGTGGGTGGTGACCCGTTTAGCGGCGCGGCGGTCGTGGCGTTCGATGGCCAGCTCCACCAGGCGGTCGATCAACCTCGTGTAGGGGAGGCCGGACGCCTCCCACATCTTCGGATACATCGAGATGGGCGTGAACCCGGGGATCGTGTTCACCTCGTTGAGCAGCGGCCCCCGGCCGTTCTCCTCGTAGAAGAAGTCGACCCGGGCCATGCCCTCGATCCGTAGGGCCCGGTAGACCGTGGCCGCCAGCGCCTGCAGCTCCTCGGTGACGCCCGGCGGGAGCTGGGCCGGGATGATGAGCTGGGCGTTGCCGGCGAGGTACTTGTCCTCGTAGTCGTAGAACTCGGCTCCGGCCACGATCTCACCCGGTACCGACACTTCGGGCTCCAGGTTGCCCAGCACCGACAGCTCGATCTCCCGGCCCCGGATCGCTTCCTCGACCACCACCAGCTCGTCGTAGACCAGGGCCTTCTGGATGGCGGCCGACAGCTCGGTCTCGGTGGTGGCCTTGCTCACCCCCACCGAGGAGCCCATGTTGGCCGGCTTCACGAACACCGGCAGTCCGAGCTCGTCGGCCACCGCCTTCATCGCCGCGTTGGGGTCGGCGGCGATGTCGCACTCCCGGAACGACAGCCACCGGGCCTGGGGGATCCCGTGGGCGGCGGCCACGGTCTTGGCCATCGCCTTGTCCATGGCCACGGCCGAGCCGAGCACGCCGGCCCCCACGTAGGGCACGTTGGCCAGGTCGAGCATCCCCTGCACCGTGCCGTCCTCGCCCATCGGGCCGTGCAGGAGGGGGAGCACGACGGTGCGGGTGGCCCGGGAGGGGGCGGCCACCAGCGCCGTGAGCTCGGTGGAGGGACCCTGGGGACTGAGGGCCGGGGGCAGGTGGCGGGCCCCCCGGGCCAGGGCGGCCATGGCCTCGTCGGCCCGGACGAAGGCGCCGTCCCGGGTGATGCCCACGGCCTCGATCTCGTAGCGGGCGGGGTCGACCGCCGCCAGGACCTGGGCCGCGGTGGTGCACGACACGTCGTGCTCGGCCGACATGCCGCCGAACAGCACGATCAGGCGGATGGTTTCCCCCGCCGGCGGGATGGGGGCGGGAGAGGGTGACGACGGTGTGACCACGACCGCCAACAGTAATCGCAACCGGACCCGGAATCGGCTACACCAACTCACGTGCTCTTCCACGCCAGCGACCTCGCCCGCCGTCTCCAGGGGGCCCTGTCAGGGCCGGACCGCGACCTGGAGGGAGTGTCGATCGACAGCCGCACGGTGGCCCCCGGCAACCTGTTCGTGCCGCTGGTGGCCGAGCGCGACGGCCACGCCTACGTGCCGTCGGCCCTGGCCGCCGGGGCCGGCGCCTACCTCAGCTCGACCGGCCGGGTGGACGGCACCGCCGATGACGCAACCGCCATCCTGGTGGCCGACACCACCGACGCTCTGGCCGAGATCGGG
Organism: Acidimicrobiales bacterium; assembly: GCA_041394285.1. Lineage (GTDB taxonomy): Bacteria > Actinomycetota > Acidimicrobiia > Acidimicrobiales > SZUA-35 > CADEDH01. The sequence goes on from JAWKIL010000007.1 coordinate 150,124, forward strand.
CGGGTGGCCCGGGAGGGCCTGGAGGGCGGGGCGGTGGTGGGCGTCACCGGCAGCGTGGGCAAGACGTCGATGAAGGATCTGACCCTTGCCGCCTGCGCCGGGGCCCGGCCCACCCACGCCAGTGAGAAGTCGTTCAACAACGAGCTGGGCGTGCCCCTGACGTTGGCCAACGCCCCGGCCGGGACCGAGGTGGCGATCGTCGAGATGGGGGCCCGGGGTAGGGGCCACATCGCCCTGCTGTGCGGCATCGCCCGGCCCACGGTGGGCATCGTCACCGCCGTCGCCCTGGCCCACTCCGAGCTCTTCGGCTCGATCGACGGGGTGGCCGAGGCCAAGGGCGAGCTGGTGGAAGCGCTGCCGGCCGGTGGGGTGGCCGTCCTCAACGCCGAGGACGAGCGGGTGGCGGCCATGGCCGGACGCACCGCGGCCCAGGTGGTCACCTACGGGCGGACCCGGGGCGACGTGCGGGCCACCGGGATCGTCCTCGACGACCTGTTGCGGCCCCGGTTCGCCATCGAGTGCGACGCCGGCCGGGCCGAGGTCGCCCTCGACGTGCGAGGGGCCCACATGGCGCTGAACGCAGCGGGGGCGGTGGCGGCGGCGCTGGCGGTGGGCGTGCCGCTGGAGGCGGCGGCCGCCGGCCTGGCCGCAGCCCGACTGTCGCCGTGGCGCATGGATGTGGTCCGCACCGCCGACGGCGTGGTGGTGGTGAACGACGCCTACAACGCCAACCCCACGTCCATGCGGGCGGCGCTGGAGGCCCTGGCGGCGCTGCCCCGATCGGGCTCCGTCGCCCCCGGTGGAGGCGCCGTTGGTGCTGGCGGTGGGCGACGGGTGGCGGTGCTGGGCCTGATGGCCGAGCTGGGCGCCGAGGGCCCGGCCGAGCACGCCGCCGTGGCGGCCGAGGCGGCCCGGGCCGGCGTGACGGTGGTGGCCGTGGGGGCACCGGCCTACGGCGACGCTGCGGTCCACGTGCCCGATCGGGCGGCGGCGGCAGACGCCATCGGCCCGCTGCTGGCCGGCGACGCCGTGCTGGTCAAGGGCAGCCGGGTGGCCGGCCTCGAGGTGCTGGCCGCCGAGCTGGTGGCCGCTCATGGCGGCCCGGCCGGCGGATGACCCGCCGTAGTATGAAGCGTGGTTTCGATATGACGACCGCCATGCAGGATCGACTGCAGCCGGTGTTCGGGCTGTCGAGCGCGCCGGGGCCCGCCGGTGGGCCGGAGCCGGTCCGATGACGGGGGCGACGGCGCCGGCGGCGCCCACGGGTTGGCGGTTGTGGCTGGCCGGGGCCCGGCCCCGGACCTGGCCGGCGGCGGTGGTGCCGGTGGTGGTGGGCACGGCGGCCGCCTCCGGTGTGGTGCCGATCATCTGGTGGCGGGCCGTCGCCGCCCTGCTGGTGTCGGTGGCGATCCAGGTGGCCACGAACCTGGTCAACGACTACGCCGACGGCACCCGGGGCACCGACCACGCCCGCGTCGGGCCCCTCCGCCTCGTCGGCTCCGGCCTGGTGCCGGCCCCGATGGTGAAGCGGGCGGCGATGCTGAGCTTCGCCGTGGCCGCCGCGGCCGGGGCCGCCCTGGCCTGGGCCGCCGGGCCCGAGCTGCTGGTGGTGGGGGCCGTCTCCATGGTGGCCGGCTGGGCCTACACCGGTGGCCCCAAGCCCTACGGGTACCTGGGCCTGGGCGAGCTGTTCGTGTTCGTCTTCTTCGGCCTGGTGGCCACCGTGGGCACGACCTACGTCCAGACCGAGCGGATCACCGGGCTGTCGGTGGCGGCCTCGGTGCCGGTGGGGTTGCTGTCGGTGGCCCTGCTCGTGATCAACAACCTGCGCGACATCCCCACCGACGCCCGGTCGGGCAAGCAGACGCTGGCCGTGCGCATGGGCGACGCCGCCACCCGGCGGCTCTATGTCGCCATCGTCGTGGTGGTGGCGCTCGGCGTGGTGGCCTGCGGGGTGAGCCGCTGGCCGGCCCTGCTCGGCCTGGTGGGCCTGGCCGCCGCGGTGGCGCCGGTGCGCACCGTCACCGGTGGGGCCACCGGCCCTCAGCTGATCCCGGTGCTGGGGGCGACCGGCCGGTTCCAGATGATCACCGGCGTGCTGTTGGCCGTGGGCCTGGCCGTCGGCGGCCAGCTCTGACGGGTCCCGGCGGCTGCCATCAGGCGCCGCCGGTAGTCGGTAGGCCGGGTGATCAGGCGCCGCCCCCCAGGGTGACGGTGGCCGCCATCTGGTCCCACAGGGCGAGGTCCACGTAGGAGGGGGTGGCGGTGAAGGTGGAGGTGATCACCGAGTCGCCGCTGACCTGGTGGTACTGGCGGCCGGTGGCCTGCACCCCGGTGGCCGTGGTGAGCGTGTAGTCCACCACCAGGGTCTCCAGGCCACCCACGAGGGCCCGGTTCTGGGCGCTGACGGTGCCGCCGACCTGCTGGAGCTGGGACGACACGATCGTCTCGATCGTGTCGAGGTTGGTGAAGATGCCGCTGTCGTCGACGATCACGTTGGCCGTGGTGGTGAAGCCGGTGGTGGCGGTGGCGGCATCCATCACGAAGATGCTGATCTGGTCGAGGAGGGCGGGAGCGATCGAGTCTATGTAGGCGCTGGTCGACTGGTCCTGGATCGACTGCTCGAACGCCGCCCGCTGGGCCGGGTCGGTGACCAGGGGCTTCACGTCCACCCAACCGGCCGGTATGCCGATCGAGGCACCGTCGCCGTTGACCGCCTTCCACCCCGCCGGCAGGTTGGCGATGGCCCCGCTCGCCGTGCCGCCGGGGGCGGCCGTCGTGGAGGCGCCGGAGGCGGCCGTAGCGCTGGCCGCAGTGGGGGCGGTGGTGGTGCTGGGGGCGGTGGCGACCGTGCCGTCGGCGTTGGTGCCGCCGCCGGTGACCGACGAGGCGCAGCCGGCGGTGGCGAGCAGAGCGGCGGCCACGAGGGCACCACGGCCGGCGAAGCGACGGTGGCCCGGGCGCCGCGGCGAGCGCGGCGTGGGGGTGGTGGTGTCGATGTGCATGGCAGAACCCTCCCGCATGGCTTCGGATCGCCTCGCAGCGGAGGCTAACGGAAGTGATCGGCTGATCCTGGTCGCCCCTTGACGAACGGTGGCCGCCGCCGGGCGTCGTTCAGGGGGCCACGATCTCGGCCATGGTCTCCAGCAGCGGCGGTGGACCCGACACCACCAGGGTGTTCACCACCGACTCCCGCCAGGCGTCGAGATCGGAGCGGATCTTGGCCGGCGGGCCGACGAGGGCCACGTCTTCCACCATGGCGGTGGGCACGGCGGCGATGGCGGCCCGTTTGTCGCCGGCGAGGTAGAGATCTTGGATGCGGGCGCACTCGGCTTCGTAGCCCATACGGGCGAACACGTTGAGGTGGAAGTTGGCCTCCCGGGCGCCCATGCCGCCGGCGTAGAGGGCGAGCATGGGGCGGATGGCGTCGGCTGCCGCCTCCACGTCGTCGTTGATGACCACCGGCACCACGGCGGCCACGTCGAAGGTGGCCAGCGTCTGGCGGGCCCCGGGCCGGGAGAACCCCTCGTTGAGGGCGTCGAGATAGAAGCCGTTGTCCTTGGGGGCGAAGAACAGGGGGAGCCAGCCGTCGGCGATCTCGGCCGTCAGGGCCACGTTCTTGGGGCCCTCCGAGCCGAGGTAGATCGGGATGTCGGGCCGGAGCGGGTGCACGGTGGAGCGCAGCGGCTTGCCCAGCCCGGCGCCGCCCTGGAGGGGGAGCTGATAGAAGTCGCCGTCGTAGGTGACCGGCTCGGCCCGGGCCACGATCTTCCGCACGATCTCCACGTACTCCCGGGTCCGGGCCAGGGGGCGGGGATAGGCCTGGCCGTACCACCCTTCCACCACCTGGGGGCCGGAGGCGCCGAGGCCGAGGCGGAAGCGACCGCCCGAGAGGTGGTCGAGCGTGATGGCGGCCATCGCCATGGCCGAGGGGGTGCGGGCCGAGATCTGGCAGATCGAGGTGCCCAGCCCGATGGTGGAGGTGGCGGCGCCCCACCAGGCCAGGGGGGTGAGAGCGTCCGACCCGTAGGCCTCGGCCGTCCACACGCAGTCGTAGCCGAGACGTTCGGCGGCGGCGATCTGCTCGACCGTGCCGGCGGGCGGGCCCGACGACCAGTACCCGGCTCCGAGGGCGAGGCGCATGGTTCCTCCTGGGGACGATGGCGTGCCCCGGGTTTAGCAGTCCTACGATGGACCGACCAGCTCCTGTCGCTCGGTTCGGGCCCGGGGCTCCCGATCGTCTCCGGTCATGAACGGACCCACCCATTACCAGGTGCTCGATGTGGCACCCACGGCCGACCAGGCGGCCATCCGGCGCGCCTACCACCGGGCGGCCCGGCAGTGGCACCCCGACCGGCGGGGGGAGCTGACGCCGCAGGAGGCGGAGCGGGCCGAGGGTGAGATCCGCAGGGTGAACCAGGCGTGGGAGGTGCTGGGCCGGCCCGAGCGGCGCCAGGAGTACGACCGCCAGCTCCGCCAGGGTGGGGTGCGGGAGGCAGCGCCCCGGCCGGCCGGGGTGCGTAGCGACGACGGCGTGATCCGCATCGATCCCCGCCTGCTCGACCCGGAGTTCCTGGCCGCCCGCCGCCACGCCCAGTTCGACGACATCTCGCACTCCCATTCCATCGTGCTGCGGGCGGCGCCACTGGTGCTGGTGTTCGGGTTGCTGGCGGCGATCTTCGTGTTCACGGCCTACGCCCGCAACGACGGCTCGCTGGCCGACGGGCCGGTCGACACGGTGGCTGGCCCCGAGCTGGGCGCCGGGGTGGAGGCCAACGATTGTGTGAGCGTGATGACGGGACCCGCGCTGCTGCCCCGGCCGTGCGATCCCGGAGCTGAGTGGCGGGTGATCGGTGCCCGCATCGACGGGGTGGAGGGTATGCCCTGCCCCCTGGGCACCACCCGTGACGTGCTCCTACCCAACGGCGTCCACGCCTGCCTGGCCCCGGCCCGCTGAGCAGCGCCGGCCGATGGGCCGCCGGTTTCGACCGGGGAGGGGGGCGATCGTAGGCTTGATGCCATGACGAACACGGTGAGCCTGGAGATCGAGCCGCTCGACGAGGTCACGTTCGGGGCCGTCGTGCGGGGGATCGAGCTGCGATCGCTCGACGACGCCACGTGGGAGGCGCTGCGCGGGGCGTGGCTCGAGCATGCGCTGCTGATCTTTCCCGGCCAGTTCCTCACCCGGGACGAGCAGGACGCGTTCGCCCGGCGCTTCGGGGACCTGGAGTTCAAGGCCACCCCGATCTCGAACATGACGGCGGCCGGCGAGGTGTTCAGCGCTCCCGACGACGACCGGGTGAAGTCGCTGCGGGGCAACGAGGGCTGGCACCACGACAGCACCTACATGCCGATCCAGGCCAAGGGCGCCGTGTTCTCGGCCGAGGTCATACCCAGCCACGGAGCAGCCACCGGCTTCGCCGACATGCGGGCCGCCTACGAGGCCCTCGACGAGGCCACGAAGGAGCGCCTCGCCGGGCTCAACGCCTACCACTCGCTCTACTACAGCCAGGGTCGGGCGGGTTACATGCCCAAGCCCAACGAGGAGGGCGGGTACAACCAGTACGGGTACCACGGCGGGGAGCCGTCGCTGCGGCCCCTGGTGAAGATCCACCCCGACACCGGGCGGCCCAACCTCTGTATCGGGCGGCACGCCTACGGGATCGTGGGGATGGACCCCGACGAGTCGGAGAAGCTGCTCGACGAGCTGAACGAGTGGGCCTGCCAGCCGCCCCGGGTGTACCACCACGAGTGGACGGTGGGCGATGCGATCGTGTGGGACAACCGGCGACTCATGCACCGGGCCACGCCGTTCGACATGACCGAGCCCCGCCGGATGTGGCACACCCGGATCGCCGGCGAGAGGGCGACCGAGCTGGGGATCAATCTGGACTAGCCACCCCCTGCGAACTCTGACGCGGCGTGTCGCCTCGTCGGCCCGCAGGTCAGAGTTCGCAGCGGCAAACGTGGTGGCGTCGCCTGCGCCGACCGCTACGCTGGCACCCCGCAAGGACCGTTAGCTCAGTTGGCTAGAGCGTTCGCTTCACACGCGAGAGGTCACAAGTTCAAGTCTTGTACGGTCCACCGCACAAGCCCTGGTAGCAAGCCCTAACGGGACGGCTCAGCCGGGGTCAGTCGGACGCTGGGAGCCATTCTGGGAGCCAGCAGGGGGAGCGGTCCGAGGTGAACGAGGCACGACGTCTTCTATGGGACGTAGCGTCACAGTGAGCGGCGATCAGGCAACGGCGGGATGGTACCAAGATCCCCACAACGTCGAGGCCTACCGCTGGTGGGACGGCAGCCAGTGGACTGAACGGGTGCGATCGGCTCAGTCGCCGCCACCACCCCAAGCTCCGCCGCCTCCGCAGGCGCCCCCGCCTCCGTATGCACCGCTGCCTCCGCAGCCGCCGGCACTGGCGATGACGGATCTCCCCACCGCTCCGACCACTGAACCCGCGGCGCACCGAACGCTGGATGCTTCAACGACCTCAGTGCCCGGCCGGTCCTTGTTCAAAAGCAAGTGGACCTACGTAGTCGGAGCTGTTGGTCTCCTGCTGATCATCGGTGCAGCAGCGAGCGCTCGAAGTGGCGATGGGACCGCCGGGCGCAACGACGACCAGGCCGTGGATGCACGTTCCGCATCTACGTCTGGTGGGGTCGACTCGGACCTTGTCGTGCGAACACATTTGATCGAGCCCCCGGATGAGGCCGGCTACCTTGACGGCATCCGGAAACGTGAGCCGGCTGCCTCTGATCAATTGGACTCCTCGACGTTGATCGAGTTCGGGCTCCGGTCGTGTGCGCTTCGGGACGGGTACGTGACTGGCAGTCGTCCTGACACCATCCAGCTCCTCGCTGAAGACTTGGCAGATGAAGTTGGTGGTCTCGACCCAGACGACGTCGCAAGCGCAGTCGCCAACGCTGCTCAAGGAAAACTCTGCGATGCGACGTACGAAGAAGCGAGCTAGGTCAACGGGAATCCGACGGTAGGGAGTGGGGCTTTAGCTGCACGGGCCCCAAGGACGAGATGCCAGAGAGCTTGTGGCGATACCGCTCACTGATCATTCGCTCAGAGGTACCGGCCCAGTCAGCGATCTGCCAGCTTGAATGGCCCATATCCGCCTGATGGCTGATGGCCGTGTGGCGCAGCTCGTAAGGTGTGATCGGCGGCTCGATATCCGCCCTCCCGCACAGCATTCGTAGGGTCCGGCGATAGTTGTTCCGGTTGATGGGAGTGCCCCTGCCGGTCGTGACGACCAGTTCTCGATCGGACCAGACCACTCGTGCCCGGTGTTGAAGCCGATCCTGCTCGTCCTGCCAGGCAGCAAGCAGGTCGACCGTCCCAGAGTCAAGGCGGATAGCTCGGGCTGAGGCCTTCGTCTTGGGTGGTGCCAGCTCGTCGTTCTCATCAAGTTGCCCCTTGACCCGCAAGACCCCGGCCGCCAAGTCGACGTCGGGCCACTGAAGCCCTCGCGCCTCGGCCGGACGGAGCCCGTTGCGGCCCGACAGGTCGATCAACACTCTGATGGCCCCGTGCGCCACGCTCAGCAATCGACCCAGCTCATCGAGAGTGAGTGCTCGTCGCCCCCCCGGCGGCGGCACCGGCCTCAGGCATGACTGACAGCTCGGCCACGTTCACAGCGATGTGACCAACCCGAATCTCATGACGTATCGCCGTTATCAGCGTCGCACGAATTCGCTTCAGATGCTCACGACCGACCGGCTTCCGTGCGCGTCCGTCAGCCTGCATTAGCCCCATCGCGCAAGCCCGAAGAAGCTCGTCGCAATCGACAACGGACAGACGAGCGAGACGACGGTGGCCAAGCCCATCCTCAATCAAGTCGAGCATCCAGTTCGACGCCGACTTGGTCGACGGTGCCACTTGCTGACTGTCGCGGTAGCTGCGATACGGCGCCACGGTCTGTGCGACGGTACGTGTCCCATCGGGCAGGGACCCGTTGCGATCCAGCTCTGCCCGCATCGATCTCAGCAACGCCTGCGCCTCCGCCCGGGTGCGAGCCCGGCGCTTCTTCCGGGTACGACGCCCACCGGGCCCCGCCGGTACCTCTATGGCAGCGATCCAGCCACCCTCTGGGGCCCTGTACACCGAGCCATCCAGACTCTTCGGCTTGGCCATCAGCGTGCCCTCACCACGTCGCCTCTGCCCGGAGTTCATCAACGAAGGCAGCCAGATCAACGTGCGCCACCAAGCGCCGGCGCCCGACCTTGAACGACCGGAGCCGTCCCTGCTGCATCAGCTCGTACACTGCGCTCCGGCCGAGCCGAAGTCGCTCAGCCACTTCCGCCACGGTATAGACCACGACCTCGTCCGCCCGTGTTGCACTCATCGCTGCCTCCGTTCAGCTCGAAGCCGTGCCTGCATGTCCCTGATGAGGGCCCGGGCCACGCCCATGTTCACCACCGGTCCGGCCCAGCGGCCCCCTTCGCCTGGTCGGCGGTCGGCCCATTGCATGCGTTGTCATCCGTCGTCGTCGACCACGGTGATCATCCGCCCGGTTTGTCGTTCGACGGCGGCCACCAGGACGTAGACCTCGGCGCCGGCTTCGATCAGCTGGCGGAGCTCGGCCACGCCGCTGGCCCGGTCGATCTGGTCGAACACCTCACCGTCGACCACCACCACCGTGTCCGCCTCCGTTGTCTCTTCGGCCAGGGTTTCGTCGTCGACCTCGGTGATCCCGTACCGCTGGCACAGGCCCCGGGAGTACGAGATCGACCGCCGGCCGTGGGTGGCGGCCACGTACTCCCGCCACAGGGCGAAGTCGACCGCTTCGCCGTTGGTGACGGCGTCGAGGCCGATCTGCCACGCCGAGCGGGACACGTTGCGCCCTCGTTGGATGTCGGAGCGGGCCAGCTCCAGTTCGATCTTGGACACGTAGTTCCCGATCCCTTCCCCGTCTCGGATGATGACGGCGGTGACGCCGTAGTACTGGCGGACGGTCCGCCCAAACTGGGTGACCTGGAACGCCCACAACTCCCCGACCCCACACCGCAACTGTTCGAGGTCGCCGCCGTCGAAGTCGTCGAAGGAGATGGGCTTGTCGAGCAGGAGGGCGATGTGGTGGTGGGAGTGCCAGCCGTTGGCGAACGAGTGGGTGACCTCGGTGACCCGGATGAAACCGGTTACGCCGTGGCGTTCGATCAGGCGCCGCCACCTGCGGGTCTTGACCATCTTGCGCCACGCCGTCATGCCGTCCTCGAAGGCCGCCAGCGCACGCTCGTCGCGGGTGTGGGAGTTGGTGAGCGTGACGAACACGGCCCCGCCGCCGCCTTCGAGGTGGAGGCGCAGGATGGTTCCGATCTCTTCCGCTCGGCCGGCTCGGATCTTGGCTGCGCAGTGCCCGCACGCCCACGGTGACCCGCACGTCTCCAGACCCCGGACCGTGGCCCGACCGTCGGCGTCCCGGGCGAAGGTGACTGTCGTGTCTCGGCGCATGCCGCACGATCCGCACCGGTACTCCGGGCGCCCCCACACCCCGGTCTCTTCGTCCTTGATCGGGCCGAACAGGCCCCGGTTCAACGTCTGCAATGCCTGCCGCTCGTCGAGACGTTCAACCCGACGTGCCGCAGCCCCGGCCGCGTCCGCGACCGCTATCCGGCCCGACTTACCGAGACGACGCCGGCTCATCGGCTCACCCCCTCCGTGTTGGGCAGTGCAACCGTTGCCTGCGGATTACCAAGGGAAGTTCTGCCTGTACCCTTGCCAGATGCAGTTCGACGGCTTTGCATTCACTGGCTTTCGCTCATTCGTCGACGAGATCAGCTGGGTCACAATGAAAGGCCCCGTCACCCTTCTCCTTGGCGCCAACAACTCCGGAAAATCAAGCTTGGTCAGGCTTGCTTTAGCACTCCCTGAGATCTGTCGACTCACAGTCGAGAACGTAACGAATCCGAACGTGTTCAGTTCGGCTATGGACCGGCCACGCCTGGCACCGAATAGTCATTTCCAGATCTGGCTGCCGCTAGATTTCGACCAAATTGTCGGACGTCTAGGAAACTCGGCCGCATCGAGTCTAAGCGACGTGCTACTGAGCTCGGGCCTAATGAAGGAGGGCAGATTCAACGGGTTCTACATAAAGGTCGACTTCTCATGGAGCCAAGACACAATTATTCGAGACGATTTCCAGAGCACCAGCGCCGCTGAGATTGAACAGGCGAATCCCCAAGCGTGGCGAGAGGCACTACAGGCTCTGACGGGAAGCGCAGGTGGTGGCTCGATTGGCGTAATGGTGGACCAAGTCTACGGGATCATGCGGCGGAGCATCTACCGGCCGCCGAAGATGAGGTTTGTTCCACCCGAGCGCGCCATTCGTCCTAGCGTTGAGCATAAACTCGGACCCTTCGACGGCCTCATTGTCGACGGAGGTGACGTGATCTCTACACTCTACAATCTCAAGAACTCGGGCGATGAGAGCGACCTTGAACGCTATCGCATGATCAAGGATCACATGGCCATCCTCCTGAGGGACCCGGGCTTCGAGTGTGTGTTTCCAGATCCGGCGAGATCGCTTAGCCTCTGCCTTGGCGGAAAGTTCTTCCCCCTGGAATCTGTAGGGACTGGGACGGCCCATGCATTAATAATACTATTGGCGGCGCTTGGTATGGACACTGAGATGCTAATTCTGGAGGAGCCAGATGCGCATATGCACCCAAGACTGCAGCGCGAACTGTTGAGGCTATTGCGAGATCGTGCCAAATCGGGGGTCGGCGCGCGAGTCGTGGTTTCGACTCATAGTTCGCACCTCGTGGACGCCGCTACAGATGACGTCGTCCGACTCACTTCAATCGAGGGTCGCTCGACTTCATCCCCAATCCGGGCTCAGGAGCTATTCGGCCACCTTTCTGACTTGGGTTATCGCGCATCAGATATTCTGCAGGCCGATTCTATAATTTGGGTAGAGGGACCATCTGATCGCATCTATTTGAACTACTGGCTCTCCGTCACAGACCCTCGTCTGGTAGAGGGGGTTCACTACTCAATAGTCTTCTTCGGTGGGACTCTGCTATCAGAGATGTCAGCTGACAACGAGGATCCGCCCGTGGAACTTGTCGACCTCCGACGGGTCAATCAGAATTTAGTGATTGTTGCCGATCGCGACCGTGTTAATAAGCGCGAACCACTCAAACGTCGGGTGGAAAGGCTGAAAACCGAAGTCGAAGCGAGTTCGCGAGGATGTGTGTGGGTAACTGACGGATATGCCATAGAGAACTACTTGGACTCCAGTCTCCTACTGAAGGCTGTCAAGAAGGTGCATCCGTCGGTCATAGCAATTGATCCTTACGGAAAGTCCAAAGATCCGCTTCGAGGCCTTCGGAAGGCCGATCGATCACTCCTGAAGGACCCGAATAAGGTCCGCATTGCGGCAGAGGTGGTACGACAAAAGCCGATGATTGAGGGCGGCTCAGAATTGAGCGAGCACGTCCGTCGAGTAGCAGAATTTGTACATTGGTGTTTTAGCGGGGAGGGTTTGCATTAGCTAACAAGAAGCTGGCCCTCGACGCTGCTCGCGGCAGTGATCCGCGCCAGGCGGAGGGTCCAGCGGGACCATGGTGTGGAGCCCACGGCGCTGCGGGCCCCTCACGGGGGGCGTTGGACTCGTTGCGATCGACTCGGGGCTACCGATGCTCGCCGGTCGGTACGGGTGGGCCTTCACCATCGCCGAACACGCTATGAACACTGGGCTCGGCAAAGTGGGGTCATTCACGGCGACCAGCGGTCAACCTGCCGAGGGCCCAAGAGGGCTGTTGAGCTGCACAGACGCACGACGGTGCACTGCGCGTCGCTGCCAACGCGGCTGACTCACCGAGAGTGGCGGCCTGATCCGCGGTGCCGCAGGGGCCGAGCCATCTCCCATTCCGGCCCTCATTGCCCCGAGCCGTCCCAGAGCCCTCGTTGCAGAAGCCACATGCGCCCTCGTGCACGGTCGCCCGGTGACTGTTCGCCCTCCAGTTTTCGTAAGCTCAGTACGCCATCGCCTCTTGCCTCCCAGTCGAGGATTCGCTCACCGTAGTCTTGTTCCTGACATCGCGGACCGTCGAGGCGGCACCGGGCAACAGCCCCGTCGGAACCCCAAGGTACGTTGGGAGCCACCTCCGAACGGCGACAGCATCATCGCCCGCTCACGCTCCGTGGGTGTCGCCCGCCAGTTGGATGGGACCACCTGGGTGTGAGTTCCGCCAGTGGGATGGGACCACCTTGTCGCCAGTGATGGGACCACCCGTTCGCCAGTGATGGGACCACCTTCCGGGGTCCGCCAGTTCCGGTGTCGTGGACGCTCGGCTTGCCGTCGCCGTTGTCGACGAGACCCACTGGAGGCGGCATGGCGTTCCGGGAGGTTCGCGTGTTCGAAGTACGAGAAGTTCTGCGGTTGTGGCTGCGTGGCAAGGGGCAACGGCCGATCAGCGAGCTGGCTGGCATGGACCGCAAGACGGTCCGCCGCTATGTCGACGCTGCGGTCGAGCTGGGCCTGGACCGGGCTGGGGGTGAGGAGCAGTTGAGCGACCTGTTGTTGGGCCAAGTTGTGGAGAGGGTACGGCCGCATCGCACCGATGGCCGGGGCGAGGCCCGTCGGCTGCTCGATGCGCACCGGGACCAGCTGGTCGAGTGGCTCGACAAGGACAAGGACGGGCTCACGGTGGTGAAGGCTCACGAGCTGTTGGAACGCCAAGGCGTGGTGGTGCCGGCGCGGACGTTGCATCGTTACGCGCTCGAGGAGTTGGGCGTCGGCCGGTCGGCGCGAGAAACGACGGTCCGGGTCGCTGATGGCGAGCCGGGTGACGAGTTGCAGGTCGACTTCGGCAAGCTCGGCCGCCTGCCCGATCTGGGGACCGGCCGTCAGCGGGACTGTTGGGCGTTGGTGTTCACGCCGGTGGTGTCGCGTTTCAGCTTCGTGTGGCTCACCCACCGCCAGGCGTTCGATGATGTGATCGCCGGGTTCGAAGCGGCGTGGCGGTTCTTCGGCGGGATCTTCGCGACGGTGATCCCCGACAACATGAAGACCATCGTCGATGGTGCCGACTCACTCGAGCCCCGCCTCAACCAGGCGTTCGTCGAGTACGCGCAAGCCCGCGGGTTCGTGATCGACCCGGCCCGGGTCCGTTCCCCGAAGGACAAGCCGCGGGTTGAACGGGTCGTGCCCTATGTGCGGAACAACTTCTTCGCTGGCGAGACCTTCATCGACCTGGCCGACGCCCAGCGCCGGGCCGAGGTGTGGTGTCGGGAACGGGCCGGAATGCGGATCCACGGCACCACGCAGCTGCGCCCGGTCGAGCATTTCCGCTGTGAAGAACAACCAGTGCTGGCGACGGCACCGAGCTCGCCCTATGACGTGCCGATCTACGCGGTGGCGAAGGTGCATCGGGATCATCACATCGAGGTGGCCAAGGCGCTCTACTCGATCCCGGGGAACCTGATCGGCGCTCGAGTCGACGTCCGAGCTGACCGGCAGTTGGTCCGGGTGTTCCTCCGGGGCCAGCTGATCAAGGTCCATCCACGCCAGGCACCGGGCGGACGTTCCACCGACCCAGAGGATCTGCCGTCGGACAAGACCATCTACGCCATGCGCGACCTCGACAAGCTGCAGCGTCTCGCCGCCGGCCACGGCCCGGCCATCGGTGCCTACGCCACCGCCCTGCTCGACATCCCGTTGCCCTGGACGAAGATGCGCCAGGTCTACGCCCTGCTCGGCCTCGTCAAGAAGTGGGGCCCCGAGCGGGTCAACGCCGCCTGCGAACGAGCCCTCGACGCCGAAGCGGTCAACGTTGCTCTTATCGGTCGGATGCTCGAACGCGGCACCGAGACCACCGCCTCACCGGTCCAGCAGGTGCTGCCCGGCACGGTCGTGGCGCCCCGGTTCGCCCGGGATGACAGCCACTTCGCTGTCCGCACCATCGACGGCGACGACCAGGAGATGGCCGGATGAGCACCACGCCGACTGTCACGCCGGAACTCAAGGCCCTACTGCGCAGGGTCAAGCTCGGCCGCTGCCTCGACACCCTCCCCGAACGCCTCGCCCTCGCGTCGACCGGCGGCATGGGACATGCCGAGTTCCTCGAACTCGTCCTCGCCGACGAAGTCACCCGACGCGAGAACACCAGCGCCGCCCGACGAGCGAAGACCGCCGGCCTCGACCCGACCATGACCCTGGACCGCTGGGACAACACCGCCAAGATCACCTACGACCGAGCGATCTGGAACGAGCTGTGCTCGCTGCGCTTCGTCGACGCCGACCACAACGCCGTCATCATGGGACCCGTCGGCGTCGGCAAGACCTTCCTCGCCACCGCTCTGGGCCACGCCGCCGTCCGGCGCCGGTTCAGCGTCCACTTCGAACGCTGCGACCGCTTGTTGAAACGGCTCCGAACCAGCCGGCTCGACAACAGCCACGACAACGAAATCCGCAAGCTGCTGCGCGTCGACCTGCTCATCATCGACGACTTCGCACTCCAACCCATGGACATCGTCGACACCACCGACATCTACGAACTCATCGTCGAACGCCACCGGGCAGCGTCCACAGTGATCACCTCGAACCGCGAACCGATCGAGTGGCTTGGCCTCATGGCCGACCCGCTCCTCGCGCAATCAGCGATCGACCGGCTCCAGTCCGCCGCCCACGATCCCGTCCTCGATGGCTGTCCTACCGGCAACGAGACAGAAGCCCACCCTCACCAACGGTCTTGACGAGCCACTGCCGACCCCGACAATCATCCCATCGCCGGACCTGACCGAACCCCGGAAGTGGTCCCATGCCACTGGCGAACGAGTGGTCCCATCACGCTGGCGAGCGACAGCCATCCACCTGGTGGGCCGTGACCGGTGACCCGGCTGTTTCGGGCTGCGACAACAAGCGCCTGGAACGCAGCACGGGCGTCAGCCCGGGTTGGTCGACGACGACGACGAGTTCGTCGTCGAGGTGCCGGCGCTGCGATCGGCCAGCGGGCGTAGGCGCTGGCACGCCGGTCGGGGCCGCCTGTCGCCCACTGCGAGCGCGACTGGAAAACGCTCGACGGTCGATCCGCGCCGCGAAACCAGCGGAATCCGTAGAGAAGTTGACGCAGATGGCACCGGTGACGCGATTTCCGTCGCGCAGAGGCGCCGCGGCCCGGCCGCCAGCGCCGGCACCCCGCCGGCACCCTGCCGTCGGCGGTACGCCCCGCTGCAGCCACTGGACCCGCTCGGGGCGTCACCTGGACCACCCGCCCTGACCAGGGGATCGTTACGCTGCTGCGACAGCTTTGGGCAAGGCCTGCTGGCAAGATTACGCTTCGGTTGTGACCGACCAGGAGCGCCAGCCCGTTTCGCCTGTCTATGAGTTCATCCCGAACCTGGGCCGGTTGCGGGACGAGGTGCTCTTCGGCGACGTCTGGGAGGGCACGGATCTCACCAAGCGGGACCGCTCCCTCGTCACCGTCGCCGTGCTGGCCGCCCTTTACCGCACCGACGAGCTGAAGGGTCACATGCGCCGAGCCCTCGACAACGGGGTCACCGAAGAGGAGCTCAAAGGGCTGATCACGCACATCGCCTTCTATGCCGGCTGGCCCACCGCCGTGAACGCCGGCCGAGTCGCGCTCGACGTGTTCGGCCCCACCGACCCGAAGGAACGCAGCGAATGAGAGTCGGATTCATCGGCCTGGGCACCATGGGGTCCCGCATGGCCGGCAACATCCTGGCCGCCGGCCACCAACTGGTCGTCCACGACCTCAACCCCGCCGCCGGCGAACCCCTCCTGGAGCGGGGAGCATCCTGGGCCGTCTCCCCGGCCGCCGTGGCCGGCCAGGTGGACGTCGTGTTCACCTCCCTCCCCGGCCCGCCCCAGGTCGAAGCGGTCGCCCTCTCCCTCAACGGCATCATCGGCGGCGCCCTCCCCGGCCTCGCCTACTTCGACCTCTCCACCAACTCGCCCACCGTCATGCGCCGCATCCACGCCGAGATGACCCCTCGGGGCGTCCACGTGTTCGACGCCCCCGTCTCCGGCGGGCCCGACGGCGCCGCCTCGGGCCGCCTCGCCATCTGGGCCGGCGGCGATCCCGACGCCTTCGACGCCTTCCTCCCCGTCCTCCGCTCCTTCTCCGACGCCCCCCACCTGGTGGGCCCGATCGGGGCCGGCTCGATAGCCAAGCTCGTCCACAACTGCTCCGGTTACATCCTCCAGACCGCCCTGGCCGAGACGTTCACCCTCGGGGTCAAGGCCGGCGTCGACCCCGAAGCCCTGTGGGAAGCCGTCCGCATGGGGGCCCTCGGCCGTCGCCGCACGTTCGACACCCTCTCCCGCAACTTCCTCCCCGGTCGCTTCGACCCACCCGACTTCGCCCTCGAGCTGGCCCGCAAGGACGTGGCCCTCGCCGTGGAGCTGGCCCGGGAGTACGACGTCCCGATGCGGCTGGCCAACCTCACCCTCATGGAGATGACGGAGGCCATGAACCGGGGCTGGGCCAAGCGCGATTCCCGCTCGGCCATGCTCCTCCAGGAGGAGCGCACCGGCGTCGAGGTCCGCATCGCCACCGAGCGCATCGCCGAGATCGTCGACGGCGGCCGCCGCCAGCCCGACCCGGTGGCCGAGGCCGAGGTCTCCCAGAGCTGGTTCGACCGCACCATCGGCCGCATGCGGGGCAAGGCCGCCACCCCCATTCCCGCCACCGAGACCTCCCCGTCCCTCGCCGCCTCCGCCCCCGTCCGCCCCGAGGCCCGGGAGGCCAAGCCCCCCTCCCTGCTCGATCACGCCCGGGGCCCCGAGGGTGTTCCCGCCAGCGAAAAGCCGCCATCCCTCCTCGACAGCGGCGCCGACGGCGGCCCGGCCGCCGCCGGCTACTACCTGGCCCCCGGCCACATCGAGCCGGTGAAGCCCCCGTCCCTCCTCGACCAGCAGCGCGCCCCCGAGCCGGTCAAGCCGCCGTCGCTGCTCGACACCGACCAGCCCATCGGCCTCGATGCCGACCTCGGACTGATCGCCGACCCGACCGTCACCGGACCCGTCCCGGCGTCCGACGGGCCGGGTGACGACCAGATGGGGCCCGACGACGGCACCGCCCCGGGTTCGCCCGGCGCCGCCCCCCAGTCGGCCGCCGCCACCCCCACCGTCGAGACCGTTGGCGGAGTCGAGCCGGTGAAGCCGCCCTCGATCATCGACGACCTGCTCGACGAGATACTCGAGAACCCGCCCCCGGGCTCCCCGATCGCCGGAAACGGCTCCGCCGCCGCCTTCATCGCCGACCCCGGTACGTCGTTGGCCGGCGGCGACCCCGGTACCGGGCCGGCCGCCGCCCCGTCGCCAGCCGACGGCGTGATGATCTTCCCGGCCGACGCCCACGGCGCCGCCGGCACGGCCACGCTCCAGCCTGGTGCCAACCTCCCGTTCGGAGCCACCACCACCGCCGAGATCCCGGCCAACACCGCAGTGGCCGCCGTGGTGGCTGCGCCCGCCCTGGCCACCGCCCCGGGAGACCCCAGCGGGATCGACGACCGCGACCACCTCGCGCCGGCCGACGAGGCCGGCGTCCCCCCGGCCGCCCCCGGCGGGTTGTTCTACGGCTGGGTGATCGTGGGCGCCGTCTTCATCATCCTGATGGTCGGCTCCGGCCTCGGGTTCTACAACGCCTCGGTCATCCTGAGCTTCGCCCACGACGAGCTCGGCGCCTCCCTGGGTGCCGTGTCGGGCGGACCCGCCACCTTCTTCGGCATCAGCGGCATCGTCGGCTTCCTCCTGGCCCGCCGTATGGACAAGGTCGACCTCCGCTGGTTCTACCTGGCCGGCGGGGCCCTCGGCGCACTGGCGCTGTACGGCCTGCGCTGGGTCGACAGCATCCTCACCTACTACCTCTTCTTCGCCCTGTTCGGCGTGGCCTTCTCGGTGTGCGGGCTGGTGCCCAGCATCACCCTCGTCACCCGCTGGTTCGACGCCCGCCGCAAGACGGCCATCTCGATCACCAGCACCGGCCTGTCGCTCGGCGGCATCGTGCTCACCCCGGTGGCCAAAGACCTGATCAAGACCCACCAGCTGGGCGGGGCCGGCCCCATCATGGCCCTCATCTGGATCGTCGGCATCGTCCCCCTCGGCATCCTCCTCATCCGCTCGTTCCCCTACGAAAAGGGCGTCGGACCCGACGGCACCCCCCTCGGGGCCATGACGGCCGGCAAGCCGTCGTCGCCGGCGGTCCTGGCCGGCGCCACCTTCGTCGACGCCCGCCGCAACCGGTTCTTCCTGATGCTGTGCCTGGCCTACGCCCTGATCTTCTTCTCCCAGGTCGGCGGCCTGGCCCACCTGTTCAACCTGGCCAAGGAGCGGTCGGGCGACCGGGCCGGCTCGCTGGCCCTGGCCCTGCTCGCCGGCACCAGCGTGGTGGGGCGGCTGCTGGGAGGTCTGATCGTGCTGCGGGTACCGACCAAGGTCTTCTCCATGATCCTGGTCATCCTGCAGGCCGCGGCCCTGGCCTGCATCTCCGTTTCCAACAGCTCGATCGCCATCGTGGGTAGCGCCGTGTTCCTCGGGGTCAGCGTGGGCAACCTCCTCATGCTCCAGCCCCTCCTGCTGGCCGAGGCCTACGGGGTCCGGGAGTACGCCCAGATCTACGGCTTCAACCAGCTGATCGGCACCATCGGCGTGGCCAGCGGCCCGTTCGTGCTCGGCTTCGTCCACGACGGGTCGAGTTACACCGTGGCCTTCGTGGTGGCCGCCATCGGCAGCGTCCTCGGCTTCCTGGCGTTCCTCGCCGCCGGTCCCATCACCGGCCCCCTCCACCTGTGGGGCAACACCCCGGTGGTGGCCCGGGCCGCCGCCACCCCCGCCGCATCCACCGACCGGCTGATGCCGGCCGGCGCCGCCGCCCCCCTGGTGATCACGGCTGACTGAGGGTCCCCTGCGGGGACCTGGTGTTCCGCTGGGGCGGAACGACCCTGGGTCCCCTGCGGGGACCTGGTGTTCCGCTGGCGTCAGCCTGCCGTCACGGGATCGGACAGGGCGAAGAAGCGGCCCATGCGGGTGCCGACGAAGATCTGGCCCTCCCATACCGCCGGGGTCGACTCGATGCACCCGCCGAGATAGGCCGACCACTTCTCGGCCGGCGCCGAGCCCACCGGCCGTCCCGCCAGGTCGAAGGCATGCAGCGAGCCGGCGCAGTCGCCCTGGATGAGGGTGCCGTCGACCACCACCGGGCTGCTCCACAGCGGCCCCTGCAGCGCCAGGCGCCACCGTTCGGCCCCGTTGGCGGTGTCGAGCGCCAGCACCGATCCCTCGTTGGTGGGCACGATGAGGGTGGTGCCCCGCCCCCCGGGCTCGGTGTACAACGCCGGCGTGGCCCAGACGCCCGACTCCAGCCCGGCCCGGGCCGGCAGGCTCCACACCAGCGGATCGTCGGGCTTCGACGGGTCGAGCTTCATGATCTGACCGACTTCCTGGCTCCGTGCGTTGCCCCGCTCGTACTCGCTGACGGCGTACAGCATCCCCTCGCCGTCGACCACCAGCGAGGCGTCGGTGTCGTCGCCGGTCCAGAACCGCAGCACCCGGGTTGGGGCCAGCCCCGCCTTCAGCCCGCTGATGTCCCACCCCTGCACCAGGCCGCCGGAGTTGGCGAAGTAGACCGTGTTGCCGCTGATGGCCACCGAGTTCTCCACCGACACATCCAGATCGCCCAGGGCGTTCAGCAGTTCCTCGTCCCACCCTTCGGTGGTGAACACGATCTCGGGCGCCACCGTCACCTTGCCGTCGGGCCCGTAGCCCCGGTTCAGTTTCACCACGAAGAACCGGCTGTTCTCGCCCCCCTCGAACAGGTAGTCGTCGATCACCAGCGCCGAGCCGTCCCAGTCGTTGTTCCACAGGGTCGGCTGCACGGCGTCGGCCGACAGGTTCCACAGCTCGGTGGGCTGGCCCCGGTCCAGGGCCACCACGTGGAAGAAGTTGTCCCGGCTGCCGGTGTAGAGCAGGGGGTAGCCGTCGGGGTCGACCGTCACCGACCCCTTGATGATGTCACCGGTGGTGAACGGGCTGAGGGCGGTGGCCCCGGTGGCCGGATCGAGGAAGTTGACGGCCCGGTTGTAGGCCCCGAAGGCCAGCGTCCACTGGCTGGTGACGGGGGAGCGGAACACGGCCGGCTGGCCCGTCCAGCCGGTGCCGCACCAGATCTTGGCTTCGCTCCCCACGGCCGACTGGGAGCAGCCGATGTCGACCGACCACTGCACGGCCGGCTGATCGGGCACCGGCCCCCGCCCGTACCAGGACCGGGTGGGGTTCCCCCGGAACGTCAGCAGCCCCTCCACCGCCCCGATGTCGCTCCACGGCCGCTGGGACGACCGGGGGTCGACCCACTGCGTGGGGTCGGTGCCGAGCTGGGCCCGTACCAGGTCGAGCGTGCGGCCTTCGCCGTCGCCGCCCGAACCGGCGGTGGGCCGGATGGTCGACCCGGTGGGGTCGAGGCCGTCCGGCACGGCCGACAGGTCGAGGTTGGCCCCCGCCCCGATCCCGGCCGCCGTCGCCAGCTGGCCCGGGTCGGCCAGGCCGGACTGGAGCGGAGGCCGGCCACCGGGCGGGCCGCCCGCGGCCCCGGGATCACCGATCGGTCCGCCCTCGAGCAGTTCGCTCTCCAGGCTGTTGCCCTCGACGTCGTCGGATTGGGGCGCCGTGTCGGAGGTGCGGCCGTCCTCGTAGCCGCTGAGCCCGCTGCCGGGGGCGGCCACCGTGGGGCCGGCCACCGAGCCCGGCCCGGCCGCCTCGGCCGCGATCAGCAACTCGTCGAAATGGACCTTGAGCGCGCCGGCGGAGCCCATGGCGCAGATGCACAGCAGGGCAGGCAGGAGCCACGAGGGCACCAGAGAGCGGCGACGGCGACGACGCACCGGCCCAGTCTGCCTGGTGATCGGCCGCGCCGGTTGGTATGTCTTCAACAAGGAAGCTCGTGGCAGCACGAACGACGTCGTCCCTCCACCGCCCGCCACCACACGATCAGCTCCGAACCCTAGCGGTTGACGGGAGAAATTGCCCCCCGTCCGACGCCATCCCACTACCGTGCGGGCCATGAGCCACGAAGCACGTCTCACCGCAGCCGGGATCGTCCTGCCCCGCCCGTACCCGTCGGCCGGCCTCTACGAGAAGTCGGTGCTGGTCGGCAACCTCCTGCACGTGGGCGGCCACGGCCCGGTCACCGACGATCCGGCCGAGCGCATCAACGGCAAGGTGGGCCCCGACGGCGCCGTACCGCTGGAGCAGGCCCGGCTGGCCGCTCGCCTGACCGGCCTCCAGATCCTCACCTCGGTCCGCCTCGCCCTCGGCACGCTCGACCGGGTGGAGCGGGTGGTGAAGGTCTTCGGCATGGTGAACTGCGCCCCCGGGTTCAACCAGACGCCGGCGGTGATCGACGGCTGCTCCGAGTTGTTCCACGAGGTGTTCGGCGACGCCGGCCGGCACACCCGCTCCGCTGTGGGCATGGCCGAACTGCCCTTCGACATCCCGGTGGAGATCGAGGCCATCTTCCAGGTGACCACCGCATGACGGCGGCCGACGGGGCGTCCGGCGCCAGCACCGCCGCGCCCGGCGCCGAAACCCGCACCGCCATCGCCGAGCGGGTCATCGGCCACCTGGTGCAGGTGGCGGGCAACCCGGCCGTCAGCCCCGACGGCCACTGGGTGGCCTTCACCGTGGCCCGGGTGGACCCGGAGAACAACACCACCCATACCCAGGTGTGGCTGGCCGCCGCCGACGGGTCGGCGCCGCCCCGCCCCATCACCGGCGGCGAGCACGACGGCGACCCCACGTTCAGCCCCGACAGCCGGACGCTCGTGTTCACCAGCCGCCGCAGCCCCACCAAGGGGGAGGCGACGCTCCACGCCCTGGCCGTCGACGCCCCGGGCGAGACCCGGACCCTGGCCACGATGGCCGACGGGGTGGGCGACCCCGCCGTCAGCCCCGACGGCCGCTGGGTGGCGTTCACCAGCCGGACCCAGCACGAGCGCTACCGGGCCCAGGGGGCGGCCGACGGCGACACCAGTTGGCAGTCACCCCGCAAGATCGAACGGTTCTTCACCCGGCTCAACGGCGAGGGCTGGGTGTTCGACCGGCCCCAGCACGTCTACGTGGTCCCCCTCGACGGCACCGCCGCCCCCCGCAACCTCACTCCCGGCGACCACCAGCACGACAGCCCGTCGTGGGCGCCCGACTCGGCCAGCCTGGTGGTGAGTGCCGCCCGCCACGACACCTGGGACCTCGATCTGGCCGTCGACCTCTACCGGGTCGGGCTCGACGGCGCCGTCACCCGCCTCACCCCCGGCGGCGGCTACTACGCGATGCCGAGCGAGGGGCCGGCCGGCGTGGCCTGCATCGGCTACGACGATCCGGGCACCTTCCCCCAGAACGCCAAGGTGGGCCTGGTGCCGGTCGACGGCGGACCCGTCACCTGGCTGTCGGCCGGCCTCGACCGGACCTTCGAGTGCACCGCCGGGATCGTGGCCCCGGCCTGGCACCACGGCGCCCTGCTGGCCACGGCCGAGGACCGGGGCCACACCCACCTGTACCGGGTGGCCCTCGACGGCGCCGCCGCGCCCGAGCCCCTCACCACCGGCGCTGTCACCGTGCGGGGCTTCGGCGCCGGCGACGGCACCGTGGCCTATGCCTCCTCCACCGTCGCCGAGGTGGCCGACGCCTTCGTGCTCGACCCCACCGCTGCCGGCGGGGCCCGACGCCTCACGGCCTTCGCTGACCGGTACCGGGAGGCGGTCCGGCCGCTGGGCTGGGAGCGGTTCGCCGTCCCCTGCCCCGATGGCGGCGGCGGGCGGCTCAACGAGGCGGCCGAGATCGACGCTTGGATCATGCGGCCCGCCGGGTTCGATCCCGGCGAGCGGTATCCGGTGCTGCTCAACGTCCACGGCGGCCCCCACACCCAGTACGGCGAGACGTTCTTCGACGAAGCCCAGATGCAGGCCGCCGCCGGGTTTGTGGTGCTCATGAGCAACCCCCGGGGCGGCAGCGGCCGGGAGGAGCGGTGGGGCCAGGCCATCATCGGCCCCACCCACCCCCGGGCGCCGGGAACCGGTTGGGGCGGGGTGGACGTCGACGACGTGATGGCCGTGCTCGACGCCGCCCTGGCCCGCTACCCGTTCTGCGACCCCGACCGGGTGGGGATGCTCGGGGGCAGCTACGGCGGCTGGATGGCCACGGAGCTGGCCAGCCGTTTCGGCTCCCGGTTCAAGGGCATCTGCAGCGAGCGGGCGGCGAACAACCTGTTCACCCTGGAGCAGACGAGCGACGCCGCCACCATGTTCCGGGTGGAGTTCGGGCCCAGCCACCTCGATGACCCCGACCTCTACCTCCGCCACTCACCGATCAGCCGGGTGAGGGACATCACCTGCCCCCTGCTGATCATCCACTCCGAGGACGACCTGCGGTGCCCGATCGGCCAGGCCGAGGAGCTGTTCGTCGCCCTGCGCCTGCTGGGGCGCGAGGTGACCTTCTACCGGTTCCCGGGCGAGTCGCACGAGCTGTCCCGCAGCGGGTCCCCCGTGCACCGCCGGATGCGGGCCGAGATCATCCTCGACTGGTTCGCCGAGAAGCTGGCCGCTGCCGGCTGATCCGGGCCGAACCTGGTGGACTTGTGGTCACCTACAGGCCGCCCTCGGCCACCATGCGTTCCAGCGTGAGCTCCGGGTAGTCGGCGATCACCCGGTCCATCCAGTACTTCGACTCGAACAGGGCCAGCAGGGTGCCGTCGTCGCGCGCGAGCACGTCGACACCCTGCATGGCCCGGAGCCGGTCCCGGCTGGCGGCATCGGTGCGGCGGGCGATCATGTAGTTGGTGGGCGACAGCAGGGCCGGGGCCCCGAACTCGTTCTCCAGCCGGTAGCTGGCCACCTCGAACTGCATGGGGCCCACCGCCCCCAGGATGGGGGCCGTCTCACCCTGGTCGTCGCGCAGCACCTGGATCGCCCCCTCCTCGTCGAGCTGGGTGATCCCCTTGCGGAACTGCTTGAACTTCGACGTGTCCTTCACCCGCACCCGCATGAAATGCTCCGGGGCGAACGCCGGCAGGGGTGGGAACGAACAGGGCTCGGCGGCGTAGATGGCGTCGCCCACCCGCAGGTCGTTCGCGTTGACCAGGCCGATGACGTCGCCCGGGAACGCCTCCTCCACCGTCTCGCGGTCCTGGCCGAACATGGTCTGGGCGTACTTGGTGGAGAACTGGCGGCCGCTGCGCTCGGCCGTCACCACCATCCCCCGCTCGAAGCGGCCGGAGCAGACCCGCACGAACGCCACCCGGTCCCGGTGGGCCTTGTCCATGCCGGCCTGCACCTTGAAGGCGAAGGCGGCGAACGGGGCGTCGAGCGCCCGGCGGGTGCCGTCGGCCAGGAGCCGGGGCGAGGGGGCGGGCACCAGGTCCACCACCCCGTCGAGCAGGAACCGGACGCCGAAGTTGGTGAGGGCGGAGCCGAAGAACACCGGGGTCGACTCGCCGGCCAGGAACGTCTTGGCGTCGACGACCCGGCCCAGCGAATCGAGCAGCTCCACCTCGTCGTGGGCCTCGGACCACGACGGGCCCTCCTCGGCCGCCGCCCGCTCGGGATCGACCTCTTCCTCGGGGGCGATGGTGGACCCCCGGGCCGTGCGCTCGAATCGGGTGTAGGCACCGGTGCCCCGGTGGATGACCCCCCGGAAGTCGCCGGCGATCCCCACCGGCCACGTCATCGGGGTGGGTTCCACCACCAGGCGCTCCTCGATCTCGTCGAGCAGCTCCAGGGCCGAGCGGCCGGGGCGGTCCCACTTGTTGATGAACGTGAGGAACGGGATCTCCCGCTCCCGGCACACCTCGAACAGCTTGAGGGTCTGGGGCTCGATGCCCTTCGCCGCATCCAGCACCATCACGGCGGCATCGGCCGCCGCCAGCACCCGGTAGGTGTCCTCCGAGAAATCCCGGTGGCCGGGGGTGTCGAGCAGGTTGAGGATGTGGTTCCGGTGAGGGAACTGGAGCACGGTGGACGTGATCGAGATGCCCCGCTGCTGCTCGAGGTCCATCCAGTCCGACGTGGCCGACCGCCGACCCTCCCGGGCCTTCACCGCCCCCGCTTCCACCCCCAGCGCCCCGCCGTAGAGCAGGAACTTCTCGGTCAGCGTGGTCTTGCCCGCGTCGGGATGGGAGATGATGGCGAAGGTGCGGCGCCGAGCCGCCTGCTCCCGTGGGTCGTTCACCGTTTCCACCGTAGCGGCGCCGCCGTCGGGCCCGGCCGGCCCGCCCGGCACCGCTCGGCCTCCGGCGCCGCCTGGTGTGGCGGGCCGACGCCGACCACACTGGCGCCATGTCGTACCAGGACGGTGACGATAGGCCGGTCGTGATCGCCGGGGGCGGGCCGGTGGGTCTTGCCCTGGCCATGGACCTGGCCCGGCTCGGGGTGGGGTCGATCGTGCTGGAGCAGCGTCACGACCAGCCCCCCAATCCCCGGTGCAACACCACCAACGCCCGCTCGATGGAGCTGCTGCGCCGGCTGGGCTGCGCCGACGAGGTTCGCCGCTCGGGCCTCCCGCCCGACCACTCCACCGACATCGTGTACCTCGACCGGCTCAACGGTCACGAGCTCACCCGGTACCGGCGTTCCACCACCGGGGCGGTGCTGGCCGGCCAGCCGCGGCGGGCGGCGGGCTGGCGGGAACCGGACGACCTGGTGGCGGCGAACTGGCCCACCCCCGAGCCCCAGCACTACCTGTCCCAGCTCTACCTGGAGCCGGTCCTGCGCCGCCACACGAGCCGTTGGGGCGTCGACCTGCGGGAAGGCTGGGCCTACGAGGGCTTCGCCGACCACGACCCGGGGCCCGACGGCGGGATCACCGTGGAGGCCCGCAACCTGGCCGACGGCACCAGCCACGAGATCCGGGCCCGCTACCTGGTGGGCACCGACGGCTCCAACTCGGTGGTCCGGGCCGCCATCGGGGCCCGCCTGGTGGGGGTGCCCCGCCTGGGCGACACCGTGTCGACCTTCTTCCGCTCACCCGACATCGCCCCGCTCGTGGCCCGGACGCCGGGCTGGATGCTCCGCTTTCTGGGCGGGGTCACGCTGATCGCCATCGACGGCCGCGACCAGTGGCTGATCCACACCCCCGTGCCCCCGGGGCAGACCCGGGAGGGCTACGACCCCGAGCCCGCCATCTTCCGGGCCATCGGGCAGCCCATCGCCTACGAGGTGCTGGGCCAGGCCCGCTGGACACCCCGGGCCCTGGTGTCGACGAAGTTCCGGGAGGGTCGGGTGTTCCTGGCCGGCGACGCCGCCCACCTGTGGATCCCCATGGGCGGTTTCGGCATGAACGCCGGGATCGCCGACGCCGTGTCGCTCAGTTGGCGCCTGGCCGGCGTGCTGGGCGGCACCCTCGACGAGCGGATCCTCGACACCTACGAGGCCGAGCGGGCCCCGATCGGGGGCAAGGTGGCGGCCCAGGCCGCCCGCTGGGGTCGGGAGCTGCACCGCCTCACCGCCTGGAACGACGAGCTGGCGGCCCGGCTCGCCACCAGCGCCGAAGCCCGGGCCGACCTGGGGGCCCGGATCCGGGCCACCAACCTGGGCGAGTTCGAGTGTCCCGGCTTCCAGCTCGGCTACGTCTACACCGATTCGCCCGTGATCTGCCACGAGGCCACCGATCCGCCGGCCTCCACCCTGGAGCACTACGAAGAGTCGACCTGGCCCGGGGCCCGCCTGCCCCACGTCTGGCGGGCCGACGGCGCCTCCATCTTCGACCAGCTCGGCCCCATGTTCACCCTGATCCGCACCCCGCCGCTCTCACCCGGGGCCAGCCCAGACCCCGACGCTGGCCGCGGCCCGGCCGAGCGGCCCGGAACGGCGTCCGACGGGAGCCACGGGGGCCGAGCCGTGGTGGCCGAAGCGGAGCGCCGGGGTGTGAGCCTGGTCGTGCTCGACGTGCCCGAACCGGAGGCGGCGGCCCGCTACGGGGCCGGCACCCTCACCCTGGTCCGTCCCGATCAGCACGTGGCCTGGCGGGCCGGCCCCGGCACCGAGCCCGGCGGCGCCGAAGCGGCCCGGGTCTGGGATGTGGTCACCGGCCGGACGGTGCCCCCGCGAACGGTCCGCCGCCACCAGGCCCGGCGGCTGGAGCCGGCCCGGTTCCTGTTCGGCGAGGGGCTGCGGGTCCTTCCCGACGGCCGCCTCGTGTTCTCCGACATGATCGGCTGCCGGGTGCTGGCCGCCGACCCCGCCACCGGCGATCTGACCGTGCTCCACGAGGTCCCGGGCCAGCCCAACGGGCTCGGCCTGCTGAGCGACGGCCGCCTGGTCGTCGCCTCCATGCTCGACCGTCAGCTCCTGATCACGGCGGACGCCGATCCGGCCAGCCCGCTCCAGCCCTACGCCGACCTGTCGGCTGTCGCCACCGGCTATCTGGGCGACCTCACCGTCGACGCCGCCGACCGCGTCTACGTCGACGACACCGGCGCCCGGGTGCTCCACGGCGAGCCGATCTCGGCCTGCGGTCGCCTGATCCGGGTCGACGGTCCCGACCACCACGAGGTGCTGGCCGAGGGCCTGTCGTTCCCCAACGGGATCGCGGCCGACTCCGACGGCCAGGTGCTGTTCCTCGGCCTGAGCGGCGCCCGCCAGGTGGTCCAGATGCGGCTGTGGGCCGACGGCTCGATCGGGGAGGCCCGGCCCTACGCCCGCCAGACCCCCGACGGCCTGGCCCTCGAAGCCGGCCCGGCCCGGGGCCTGTGGGTCTGTCACCCGGGCAAGGCGCTCGTCGTCCGCTACGACCCGGCCGGCCGGCCCACCGACGAGGTGGAGCTACCGCTACCCGGGGGAGGCGAGGGCCGGGCCATCGCCTGCGCCGTCGACGCCGGGGGCACCACGCTGTGGGTGGTCGGGATCGAGGCGCTGGGTCCGGGCATGGACCTGTTCGCTGCCATGGCGGCGAAGGCAACCGTGGGCCACCTGTGGCGGGCCGATCTCACAGCCTGAGGCAACCGTTCTATCGAGCCCTGTGGGGCTCCGGTCTCTGAGGGGACCGGAGCTCCACAGAGCTCGACCGGGGGTTGCCGTCACCCGGACCTTGGAAAGCTGGCTTGCGTCGTCGGAGTTTCGCCGAGGCGGAACGCCGAGCAGCCCGCAGGGCTGCGTCAGACCGTTTCGGTCTCGTTGGAGTCGAGGTTGATGATGCCCATGCGCACCGCGCTGAGCACGGCGTGGGTGAGCGACTGGGCGTCGAGCTTACGGTAGATGGCGTTCAGGTGGTTGTGCACGGTCTTGGTGGTGATCCCGAGATACCGGCCGGCCTGCTTGGTGCTCATCCCGTCGGCGATGGCCTGCAGGATCTCGATCTGGCGGTCCGACAGGAGGTCGTCTTTGTCGGTGGTGTCGTGGATCGTGGTGAGCATGGCGCCGGCGATGGCCGGCGAGAGCACGGTGTCGCCCTCGGCCACCCGCACCACGGTTTCCCGCACCTCGGCGAACGACGTGCCCTTGCTGAGGTAGGCGCTGGCCCCGGCGCTGATGGCGTCGCGGGTCTTGTCGATGTCGTCGTGCATGGTGAGCACCGCCACCCGGACGCCGGGGTGGGCCTCACGGATACGGCGGGTGGCCTCGATGCCGTCCATGACCGGCATCGAGAGGTCCATGAGGACCACCTGGGGTGACAGCTCGGCCGCCATGGCCACGGCCTCTTCACCGTTGGATGCTTCGCCCACCACCTCGTCGCCCGCCGACTCGAAGGACTTCTTCAAGCCTTCTCGCAGCAGTGCGTGGTCGTCGGCCAGCAGGATTCTGATCATGGTTTCTTCACCTGTTCCGATGTTTGACTCGTCTGCACGGTAATGGTCGTACCGTGGCCCAGCGCACTGGAGATCTCCAGCATCGCCCCCACCGATGCCGCTCGCTCCCGCATCCCGACCAGGCCGTATGCCGACCCCCGGATGCCTTTGCCGGGGTCGAAGCCCCGGCCGTCGTCTTCGATCACCAACACTCCTCGCCCGTCGGAGACCGACCAGCGTACGTGGACGCGGGTGGCTCCGGCGTGCTTCTGGATGTTGACCAGCGCCTCCTGGGCGATCCGCAGGAGCTCGTTCTCGATGATGGCCGGCAGCCGCTCGGGGGAGCGGGGCACGGTGAGGTTGCAGTCGACGGCCGAGCGGCGGCGGAAGCGGTCCACCACCTCGGCCAGCACCAGGGTCAACGGGCGGTCGGCGCTCACCGACGTCCGTAGCTCGATGAGCGTGTCGCGGAACTCCCCGATGGCGCCCTGCACGTCCTCGTGGAGCTTCTTGAGCTCGGACGACGGCTCGTCGCGCTCGCTGTTGATCCGCTCCAGCTCCAGGGCGATGTAGGTCAGGTACTGACCCAACCGGTCGTGGAGGTCTCGGGCGATGCGGCTCCGCTCCTCGGCCGCGGCCAGGCTCCGCAGACGGCGGAACGAGCGGGCGTTGGCCAGGGTCAGGGCCAGCACGTCGGCCATGGACCGCAGCAGGTCGGCGTCGGCCGGCTGGTACTGCCCGGGGGTGCGGTGCTCGAGGGCCACCAGGCCGATGTCCACCCCGTTCACCACGAGGCGGGAGTAGATGCCGCTGCCTTCCCGGCCCACCGTGGCCAGATCGGCCACCAGCACCACGTCACCCGAGACCGACGCCAGGTGGAGCGGGTTGGGCAGCTCGGGGGTGCGGGCCTGGGGCGGGATGTCGAAGCCGTCCTGGAAGCTGGGTGACCAGTAGCCCTCCTCGTAGGACAGGATGGCCAGGCGCTGGGCCCCGAACGTGTCGACCAGCTGCTGGCGGGTGGCGTCGAGCACGTCGTTCAGGTCGAGCGACGAGGGCAGGGTGCGAGCCAGGTCGCTCAGCATCGACAGGAGGTCGTTGGCCTCGGCCAGCCGGTCCCGCTGATCGGCCATCTCCTTGCGCCGCAGCTCCACCTCGGTCACCCGCTCCAGGGCCAGGCCGGGCAGGATGGCCGCCCCCACCAGCGCCGCGACCACGATCGGGCCGGGGAACTGATCGGCGTTGGCGGAGCTGTCGGACGCGAAGGGCATGGCGGCGCTCAGGGCGGCCAGCGACACACCAAGGGTGCCGCCGAACATTCCGGCCCCCAGACCCCAGCCGAAGCCGGCCACGGCCACGGCCACGATCAGGCAGGCGGTGAACGGACCAGACAACCCGTCGCTGATGCCGATGGCGATCCCGAGGACGGCCACATCGGTCCACGCCTTGGTCAGCGGTATCGCCCCTGGTTCGCCGAAGCGGAGCGGCACGATCGTGCGCCACGAGGTGAGGAAGATGACGACGGTGATCGTGATGATCACCTGCAGGTTGTCGTCGCGTCGGGGGTCGGTGGCGGTGGGCAGGGCCCAAACCAGACCGATCATCACTGCACCCCACCGGAGGGCGGCGATCACGGCCGTCAGCGACGCCATGGCGCTCGGGCCGAGCAGCCGGGCCTTGGCCGACGTCGGCCGTAGCGCTTCCTTCAGCCGCAGCGAGGCGCTGAGACGTTCCTCTACGGCCTTCTCAGCGGCGGCGGCGAGCAGAGCTGCTGGCGCGGCCACACCCTCGGCGGCCATAGCGGTCGGTTTTCGTGCGGTCACCATTCACACCCCCATCGGCGCGACGTCGACGAGGTTTCAGAAGCCCGCGAGGGATGACGCTACCTGCTCCACCAGCCGTTCTCCATCAGCTGTTCCTGGCTGCAACGTAGTCGGCCAACGACGCCAGCGCTCCTTTTGCCTGCTCACAGAAGGGAAGCGGGTCGATTGCCGACACCGCTTCATTCACCAGATCTCCGATCCGGGCCTCGATCTCGTCGACGGCACCGGTGGTGCGGAACACGTCCACGATCGCCTCCACCTCGGCGGCGTCGAGATCGCGGCGGCCGATGCCGGCCAGGATCCCCTGTTGGTCGGCCCCGGCCCGTTCGAAGGCGATGGCGGCCAGCTCGGTGGGCTTGCCCTCCCGCAGATCGTCGCCCACCGGCTTGCCCACCTGGCGCTCGTCGCCCAGCACGCCGAGGAGGTCGTCCTTGAGCTGGAAGGCCCGACCCAGGGGCCGCCCGTAGGCCTCCAGGGCGGCCAGGAGGTCCGGGCTGGCCGGTGCCACCAGGCTGGCGCCGAGCTGGAGGGGGCGCACGATCGTGTACAGGGCCGACTTGAACGTCGAGACCTGCCGGGCCGTCTCCCAGTCGAGCTGGCCCGAGGCGGCCGACCGCAGATCCAGGTACTGGCCCAGGCTCAGCTCGATCCGCAGGTCGTCCCAGATCCGGCGGGCGGCCGGGTTG
Organism: Acidimicrobiales bacterium; assembly: GCA_041394285.1. Lineage (GTDB taxonomy): Bacteria > Actinomycetota > Acidimicrobiia > Acidimicrobiales > SZUA-35 > CADEDH01. The sequence goes on from JAWKIL010000007.1 coordinate 181,364, forward strand.
GCCTCCGCCATCAAGGCGTCGGCGTAGGCGTGGCTCAGGTCGCCCACGAGGATCGCCACCCCTTCGCCGAACCGGCGGGGCTCGCCCTTCCAGCCCTCGGCCACCAACCGGGAGGCCTGGGCCACGTGCACGGTGGGGCGGCCCCGGCGGGTGGCCGAGTCGTCCATGATGTCGTCGTGGACCAGGGCGAACGCCTGGAGCAGCTCGAATGCGGCACCGACGTCGGTCACGTGCCCACCGCCCGGACCGGCTCCGGGGGCGGGATCGGCCATGGCGTCGCCCGCCCGGCCCCGCCAGGCCCAGTAGACGAACGCCGCCCGCAGCCGCTTGCCCCCGCTGTTGACCACGAGGGCCAGTTCCTCGATGGCCTCGGCCAGGCGGGGGTCGAGCTCCTTCCAGCGGGCCAGCTCGTCGTCGAACAGGCGGCGGAGCCGGGTGTCGACCTCGGCCGCCACCTGGGTCAGCTCCACCGGCGGTCCGTCAGCTTCCATTGCGGCCGCCGGAGTTGTCGTCGAGGAGCTGCTCCACCACGGTGTCGACGTCGACGCGGACCACCTGGAGGCGCTGGCGGCAGAACGTCACGAGCTGGGCCCCCCGGGCCACCCGCTCGGCCAGCACGTCGACATCCACCGTGCTCGACTCGAGCTGGGCGAGGATCTCGTCGAGCTCGGCCAGCGCCTCGGCGTAGGTCAGGCCGAGATCCTCGGGTTGGTCAGTCATGGGGTCTCGTCGTCAGCTGCGTCGGGGGAGGAGGGGTCGTCGTCCGGGCCGCTCCCGGGCTTCCCGCCGGTGGTCGCCCCGGTCACCGAGCTGGTCAGCGACCCGGCGGCGACCGTGGTAACCAGCACGGTACCGGGCGCCACGGTGGCGGCGTCGCGGACCAGCTCCCCGGCGGCGGTGTGGGTGATGGACCAGCCCCGGGCCAGAGCGGCCGCCGGGTCGTGGGCGCGCAGGTGGAGCTCGGCCTGGCTGAGGTGGGCGCCGGCCCGCTCGCAGCACCGTTCGGCCAGGTAGCGGAGCTGGGTCCGGTGCCGGTCGAGGTGGGTGTGATGGCTGGTCACCAGGCCGTTGGCCGCCGCCACCAGCCGTCCCCCGGCCCCGGAGAGCCGCCCGGCGGCACCGTCGAGGCGGGCCCCGGCGAGGCCGGCCAGCCGGGCTGCGGCCTGCTCGACCTCCCGGTGGAAGGCCCGGACCGCCTCCACCAGCAGGGCGGCGGTGGCGGTCGGCGTCTTGGCCGACAGGTGGGCCACCTCGTCGGCCACCGACCGGTCGATCTCGTGACCCACCCCCACCAGGACCGGAAGGGGGCAGCGGGCGATGGCCCGGGCCACCCGCTCGTGGTCGAAGGCGGCCAGGTCGGTGCGGGCCCCGCCGCCCCGCACCAGCACCACGGCGTCGGGCGGGGGGCGCCAGCCCAGCCCGTCGTCGACCGGGCCGGTGGAGCCGGCCGACGGGGTTGGGGCCCCGATGGTGGCGGTTGGGGGGGTGGCGTAGCCCTCCTGATACCCCGATGCGGCCAGGGTGAGGGCCTCCACGATCGAGGCCACGGCGTCGACGCCCTGGACCCGGCAGTCGTACAGGGTGATCTCGAACGGGTAGCCGCTCTGGGCCAGCTCGTGGGCGAAGTCGGCGTGGGCGGCGCTGCCGGCGCTGGTGAGCAGCGCGATGCGCAGGGGCGGGACCGGTAGCTCCAGACCCCGCTGGACGTTGAGCAGGCCCTCGGCGGCCAGGGTGTCGAGCAGGGCCTGGCGGGCCGCCGCCATCTGGCCCACGGTGTAGGCCGGGTCGATCAAGCTCATCCGGAGCTGCACCCGGCCCTGGGGCGGGTAGTAGGCCACCCGGCCCCGGATGCGGATCTCCACCCCGTCCGACATGCGGATGTTGCCCGCCTTGCGCAGGATGGCGTTCACCCGCTGGCGGTCGGAGGCGAACAGGGTGACGGGCAGCACGCCGGGGGTGGCCGACCCCACCTCGTCGGCCGGATCCACCAGATCGAAGTAGACGTGGCCGTTGGCCGCCCGGGTGAGCCCGGAGATCGACCCCTGCACCCAGACTTCGTCGGGGAAGGCCGAGGAGACGGCGGCACTCAGCGCGGTGCAAAGCTCGCGCACGGTGAACGTATCGGTCACTCCAACACGTTAGCCGGTAGTTGTCTCCGCTCGACTGGCGTGGGCCGGCCCGGTTCCGACACGTTGCGTGGTTGCCCTGAGGTGGGGTGGTAGGGTGATCGGGTTCCTGACGGCCGGCGGGCTGACCATAGAAGAGCGACCCGTGACCGATCGCAGCCTGGCGTCGATAGGTGAGGCGCTGGCCAGCGCATTCGCTCCCTCGTCCCTACCCGGGCCCGACCCCACGGCACCCTTCCCATCGCTGGCCGGCACCGGCCAACCCGACCGGCGGGCCGCAGCCGCCACCCCCTCGATCGCCGTCGCCGCCGTGCCCGCCGACGACCCCGAGCGCCTCGACCTGGTGGCCTCCGCCCGTTCGGCCTACGACGGCGTGGTGGTCACCCTGCCCGACCCGGCCACGGGGTGGCACCACATCATGTACGTGAGCGCCAACCTGGCCGCCACCCTCGGCTACGACGCCGAGCACCTGCTGGGTCGGGCCTTCGTGGTGCTGTTCGGCGACGACCCGCCCCGCGACCAGTTGGCACTGATCGATCAGCGGCTGGCCGAAGGTTGCCAGGTGGAAGCCTCCCACGTGCTGCGGCACCGCACGGGCAGCGCGGTGGCGGTCCATGCCACCCACACCCCGCTGCCGGCCGTCCATCCCGGCAGCCGTTACCGCCTGATCCTGTTCCGGGACCTCACCCGGCGGGCCACCGACGAGATGCTGGCCGAGCAGGAGCAGGCCCTGGCCTCCCTGGCCCGGGGCCAGGACCTCGGTTCGCTGTGCCACGACGTGGCCTGCCAGGTGGAGGCGGAGCTGCACGGCCTGGCCCGGTGCTGGATCGGGGTGAGCGACGGCAACGACAGCCTGGAGCCGGTGATCACGGCCGGGCACGATCCCGAGGTGGTGGGCCACGTGGTCCGCCTGGTGATGGGCTCGGGCGATCCCACCAGCGCCCGGTGCGTCCTGGTGGAACACCTGCCCCCGGAGCTGGCCGAGCCCCTGCGGGCCACCGACGTGCTGTCCCTTTGGGCGTTCCCCGCTCTCGACCGCAACAATCAGCAGCGGGGGGCCCTGGTGGTGGCCCACACGGCCGACGAGATGCCCACCCAGGACGAGGTTCGCCTGCTGGACCAGCTGGCCACCACGATCGCCGAAGGCATCGAGCGGGCCGCCATCGAGGCCGGTCTGGCCCAGCGGGCCCTCCACGACCCCTTGACCCGGCTCCCCAACCGGGTGCTCATCGTCGACCGGCTGGAACAGGCCATGGCCCGCCTCGACCGGGAATCGTCGTCGCTGGCCGTGCTCCTGGTCGACATAGACCGGTTCCGCTCGGTCAACGACACCTGGGGCCCGGAGGTCGGTGACCGCGTGCTCACCGAGGTGGCCGGGCGGCTGCTGGTGGTGGTCCGCCTGGGCGACACGGTGGGCCGCATCTCGAGCGATCAGTTCCTGATGATCTGCATGGCGGCCAACGACTTCGACCCGTCGGTGGTGGCCCGCCGCGTGATCCGCTCGCTCCAGGAGCCGATCCGCCTCCCCGATGGCAACGAGCTGCGGATCACGGCCTCGGTCGGTGTGGTGGTGGTGGAGCAGGGCGGGGTGTCACCCACGGCCATCATCTCCAACGCCGAGTCGGCCCTGGCCGCCGCTACCGAGGGCGGTCGGGGCCGCTACGCCCTCTACGATCCCGGTCGCCAGCGGGTGGCCAAGGGCCGCCACGCCTTCGAGCAGGCCCTGGCGGCGGCGATCACCGGGGGTGAGCTGGAGGTCCACTACCAGCCGGTGTGCGAGATCTCGACCGGCCGGATGATCGGGGCCGAGGCCCTGGTGCGGTGGAACCGGCCCGGTCACGGCCTGGTGAGCCCGGGCGAGTTCATCGGCGTGGCCGAGGAGACGGGCCTGATCGTGCCCATCGGGGCCTGGCTGATCGACGAGGTGGCCCGTCACGTGGCCGCCTGGTCCCGGATGGCCGAGCGGGCCGCCGGCCGGGTGGTGCCGGCTTCGGGGGCCGAAGCCGGCGACGACGGGGCCCCGGTGGTGGATCTGTCCGGCGGGACGGCCGACCCGGTGCTCGACCTGGTGACGAGCGCCACGGCGGCGGTCCACGAGCTCACGGTGGCCGACCGGGGCCGCCGCCCCGCCGATGATCGCGACGAGCCGGATGACGACGCCGACGCCGACGCCGAGCTGGCCGTTGTCCTCGGGGTCCGGTTCGGCAAGGGCCCCGTCGGCCGCAATGGCGGCGGTGACCACCAGCCCGAGGAGCCCAGCCTCGACGACGTGCCCGTGATCTCGATCAACCTGTCGGCCCGTCAGCTGGCCGAGGAGGAGACCCTGGTACCCCACGTGATCGACGCCCTGCGCCGCCACGACCTGGCGCCCGAGTCCCTGGGGTTCGAGGTGACCGAGTCGATGCGGATCGACGACCCCGAGGTGGCAGCGGCGACGTTGCGGGCGCTGTCCGGGCTCGGCTGTCGGATCGCGGTGGACGATTTCGGCATCGGGTACGCCACGCTCGACTACCTGCGCCACTTCTCGATGGCCGACATCATCAAGATCGACCGCTCGTTCGTGGCCGGCCTCGGCCGGTCCAAGGAGGACACGGCGATCGTGCACGCCTCCCTGGCACTGGCCGAGTCGCTCAAGATGCAGGTGGTGGCCGAGGGGGTGGAGACGGTGGACCAGCTGGTCCAGCTCGACGAGATGGGCTGCCACTACGCCCAGGGCTACGTGCTCAGCCCGCCGGTCGACCTCGACACCGCCGTCGCCCTCTGGGTCAAGCGGTACCTGGCCAACCCCGACGTCACCGCCGACGCCGACGGCGCGTAGCGCCGCCAGGGGTTGGGGGCCCCTGGCCGATGGGGGGCCGCCGGAGGCGGCGGGGGCGTAGCCCCCGGGTGTGGCGCGTAGCGCCGCCAGGGGTTGGGGCCCCTGGTTTGATGGGGGGCCGCCGGAGGCGGCGGGGGCGCGGAGCCCCCCGAGTTACGGCCAGGAGGGGACGCCGGCGTCGAGCTGGACGCCGGCCGAGTTCAGGAAGCCGGAGACGAGGCGGTAGAAGCCGGCGACCACGATCAGCTCCATGGTCTCGGCCTCGCTCCAGCGGCTGCGGATGCGGGCGAAGGTGTCGTCGCTCACGCAGTCGTCCCGGCACAGGTCGTCGGCCAGGTCGATCAGGGCCCGGTCGTCGGCCGACCAGTCGACGCCGGACGGGTCGTCGGTGGCCAGGGCCTTGATCTCGGCGTCGCTGAGGCCGCAGTTGCGCCCGATCACCGTGTGCTGGCCGAACTCGTAGACCGACCGGGCGTTCCAGCCCACCCGAAGGATCACGATCTCACGCTCCCGGGCCGGCACCAGGCCCTTGTTGAGCAGGAACCCGCCGAACAGGTTGAACCGCTTGGCCATCTTGGGGTGCTTGGCCAGGGTGGCGAAGATGTTGATCGGCACGCCGTCGGCGTTGGTGATCAGGGTGCCCTGGAGCTCTTCGGCGTCGCCGGTCAGCTCGGTCAACGGCTCGATCCGGGGTGCGGTGGGGCGCGGTGCGGTCATGGCCAGGAGTCTTCCCCAACCGGCCGCACCGCGCCAGGTGATCAGCCCGCCTGGTGGCGCTGGAACATGGTGATGCGGTCTTCGCCGATGCGGGCCCGCTTCTCGGGATCGGTGATCCCGAGGCCGGGAGCGGGGGCCAGGCAGCGGATGCCGAGCTTGCCCTCGTGCTCGTTGTGGTGCACGAGCCGGGTGGCGTCGGCCACCTGGTCCAGATCGAAGCTGGCCGACAGGGTGGGCTGGATGGCCCCGCGGTCGATGAGCCGGTTCATCAGCCACGCCTCGCCGTAGTTGGCGAAGTGGCTGGACACGATCTGCTTGAGCTTCATCCACAGGTGCCGGTTGTCGTACTCGATCATGTAGCCCGAGGTGGCGGCGCAGGTCACGATCGTGCCGCCCCGCTTGGCGGCGAACACCGACGCACCCATGGTCTGGCGGCCGGGGTGCTCGAAGACGATGTCGGGATCCTCACCCACCAGGTCCCGGATGCACTTGCCGAAGCGGCGCCACTCCGACTCGTCCTGGGTGTGCTCGTCCCGCCAGAACCGGAAGTCCTCGGCCCGGCGGTCTATCACCGCCTCGCACCCCATCTCCTTGAGGAGCTGGACCTTGTCGGCCGAGGAGACCACGCCCACCGGGATCCCGCCCCCGTTGAGCACGAGCTGCACGGCGTAGGAGCCGAGGCCGCCGGTGGCACCCCAGATCAGCACGATGTCGCCCTGCTTCATCGTGGCGGCGTTGTTCGACACCAGCATCCGATAGCTGGTGGAGGCGCACAGGGCGTTGACCGCCGACTCCTCCCAGGTGAGATGGGCCGGCTTGGGCATCAGCTGGTTGGCCTTCACCACCGTGAGGTCGGCCAGGCCACCGAAGTTGGTCTCGTAGCCCCAGATCCGCTGGTTGGCCGCCTTCATGGAGTCGTTGTGGGAGGTGGGGTCCTGGTCGTCCACGTAGTTGCAGTGGATGACCACCTGGTCGCCCACCTTCCAGTTGCGCACGGCCGAGCCGACCTTGATCACCACGCCGGCCCCGTCTGACCCGATCACGTGATGGTCGAGGTCGTGCCGGGCTCCCCACCCGCTCTCCCGGCCCAGCCGCTCCAGGAAGCCGAACGTGGAGAGCGGTTCGAAGATCGACGTCCAGACGGTGTTGAAGTTGATCGAGCTGGCCATGACGGCCACGTAGGCCTCGTCGGGCGCCAGTTCCGGCGTGGGGACCTCGCCGACCTGGATGGACAGGCGGGGGTCCTTCTCGTTGGACGGCACCCCCTCGAACATCGCGGCGTCGGAGCGCCGTACGTAGGCGGCCCGGTAGTGGTCGGGGACCGGCAGGGCCGCTAGTTCCTCCGCCTTGGCCCCGTTGACAATGGCGTCTTGAAAGTCCTGCATGGGACAACGGTAACAGGGGCGCCATAGGCCGAACGAGCCGTGTACCACGGTGGTGCCCGGGTGAGACTCACCTAGGATTCGCCCTGCACTAGCGGCTATCGTCGTTGTTCGTGAGCCACTTCCCGACATGGTTGGGGGTGGGCGGGCACCAACACAGATGGTTCGAGGCCGTGCGCGGCTGGACAGGAGCTCCCGGTGGGACTTTCCCCTGAAGAGATCGAGCGGCGGGAGTTCGCCTCGACCTTGCGCGGCTACGACCGCGATGAGGTCCGGAACTTCCTCAAGATTGTCGGTCAGACGGTGCGCGACTTGCAAGACGAGGTCTCGGAGGTCCAGCGTCGGGCCGCCGAGCCCGGCGCGGTCGCTCCCGCTCCTGTCGTCGATATCGAGCCGGATCGCTTCGGGGCCATCGGCGAGCGGGTGGCCGAGCTGCTCCGCATCGGCCACGACTCGGCGGCCGAGCTGCGAGCCAAGGCCGAGGCCGACTCCGAGGACCTGCTGCGCCGCTCCCGCCTGGAGGCGGAGCGGATGACCACCGAGGCCGAGGCCACCCTGCTGTCGGCCCGCACCCAGGCCGACACGATGGTGGGCGACGCCCGCACCGAGGCCGAGAACCTGCTGGTCGAGTCGCGCCTCGAGTCCGAGACCCTGCTGACCACGGCCGAGGCCGAGGCCGACTCGGTGCGCAACGCCGCCCGGGCCGAGGCCGAGAACCTGCGGGCCACGGCCGGGGCCGAGGCGGAACGCCTTCTGGCCGACGCCGAGGCCGAGGCGGCCGACATGCGCCAGCAGGCCACCAACGTGCTCACCGACGCCCAGGCCCGGGCCGACGAGCTGTGGGCGTCGGCCGAGGCCGAGGCGTTCAAGCTCCGGGAGGACGGCCGGATCGAGGCCGACCAGATCCGGGAGACGGCGATCGCGGATGCCACCCACCATCGCGAGACGGTGGAGCGGGAGATGGCGTCCCTCCGGGAGACGGTGAACGCCGAGGTCAGCGAGCTGAAGAGCCGCACCGAAGCCGAGGTCACCCTCCTCAGGGACACCACCAACACCGAGGTCACCCAGATCCGGGCCGACGCCGTGGCCGAAGCCCAGGCGATGCGGGACGAGGCGGCCCGGGTGCTGGCCGACCATCGCACCGAGGCCGCCGAGCTGCTGGCGGCGGCCCAGGCCGATGCCCAGAAGGTCAACGAAGACGCCCATGCCGAGGGCGAGCGGATCCGGGCCGAGGGCATGGCCGATGCCGACCGGATGCGGGCCGACGCCGATGCGTTCGTCCAGGACCGTCACGCCGAGGCCGAGGCCCACTACGCGGCCAAGGAGCAGGAGGCCCACGAGTACGTGGCCGCCCGCCACCAGGAGGCCGACGACTACGTGGCCGCCCGCCAGGGCGAGGTCTACAAGAACGCAGCCGAGGCCGAGGCCGAGCGGGACCGGGCTCTGGCCGGCATCGCCGATGCCCGGGCCCAGGTGGCCGCCCTGCTGGAGCAGGCCCGGGCCCAGAGCGAGTTCATCCGCCAGGAGGCCGAGGACATCATCCGGGCCAAGGTGCGGGCCAACATCGATGCTGCCGAGCGCCGCATCTCCCGTCTGCGCATCACCGAGCAGGCATCGCGGGAGCGGATCATTGCCGCCCAGAGCGAGCTCCAGAGTGCGATCAGCCGCCTCGACGCCGAACCCACCCACGAGCTGGGCGAAGGCACCGACGACCTGGTGATCGCCGAGGCCGAGCAGCGGGTGCTGTCGGCCTCCCGGCCCACCGAGATCGCCGCCGTGAGCAGCCGGATCGACGAGGAGGAGGTCATCGACCTCGACGTCGACCCCACGCCGGTGGGGGTGGTGGCCGCCGGTGTCAGCACGAAGATGGCCACCGAGGTGGCCACCATCGAGCAGGTGCTGGCCGAGCCGGCCATCGAGCCCCAGGACGAGGACGCCCTGTCCCGCCTGGTGCGGGAGGCCATGCAACGGGCAGTGGAGAGCGCCAAGGGGAGCGAGCAGGGCTGATCCTGCATCGACAATCATCCCCCTGCGGGGATGGGCATATCTACCGATGGACAGGCGGGGTTGCCGTGCGAACTGCACGTGCACCCCGCCGTTCTGTCTGTTAGCGTGCAGGGGCCGTTCCGCTGACGGCACCACCGCCCCCGCCTGGGCTCTGCCTCGGCGCGCCTGGAGTATTGTTGCAGATGTATGTCGAAGCAATGACAGGATTGAAGGAAGTGTCAGACGGCGCTCGGCCTGGATCTTCGGCTGTTTTCCTGGGTTTCTCGGGAAAAATCTCGAATTTCCTCTTGCCATCGGGGGCCTGCCGCCGTAATATTATCTCAACATCGTTACGACGTCCCAGTGGCCGGTTTACCCATACCGCCCGCGCCACGGTCACTGGGGCGTCGTAGCGGGGTAACGTCCGGGTCGGTGACTCCTCTCCCCGCCGACCCGGTCGTCGCGTCCGAAGTGGAATCTTCGCTTTCGGCCACACCCCGCCAACAGAAGTAAACCGAAAGGCCCCCTCCCGGTGAGGGGGCCTTTCGCATTGGCGGGGGGGACGGCTGGGGATGGGACGGAACGCACCGTCGTTGACCAGCGCGAGAGCGAGGCCCAGAATCGGGCCATGCCGTACGATCCCACCGACATCCGGTCCCAGCTGGCCACAGCCCCCAGGGCTGCCGGGGCCAACGTCGCCCCCCAGTATGTGGAGTTCGGGGCCACCGAGCCGTCGGGGACCACCGGCGGAGGCGGGAAGCTGTGGTGGGCCCGGAGCCAGACCTGCATCGTCAACTACGCCGAGCTGGCGGCAGGCGACGAGCTGGTGCGCACCGGGCAGCCCGACGAGTACATGGTGCTGGCCACTGAGGCCGCCGGCGCCCTCAGCCTGACCGGGAACGGTGGCGAGCCGGTGCGGGCCGAGGGAGCGGCGGTGGTGGTGATGCCGCCGGGGGACTCGGTGGTGCGGGCCGAGACAGCGGCGGTGGTGGTGCGGCTGTTCTCGCCCCAGTCCGACGATCTGGCCGCCCTGTGCGCCAACGCCGGCTTCTACGCCGAGCCCGACCCCAACGTCGCCCCCTTCGCCCCGTGGCCTGATCCGCCCGATGGCCACCGGATCCGGGTCTACCCCCTCGACGACTACCCGAAGGATCCGGGCCGCTTCGGGCGCCTGTTCCGCTGCAGCACGGTGATGGTCAACTACTTCTATCCCGACCCCGGCCCCCGAGACCCGGCCAAGATGTCGCCCCACCACCACGACGACTTCGAGCAGCTGTCGCTGTGCCTCGTCGGCGACTACGTGCACCACATCCGCACCCCGTGGGTGCCCGACATGGGCCAGTGGCGAGACGACGAGCACCAGCTGTGCCTCAGCCCGTCGCTCACCGTCATCCCGCCCCCGTCGGTCCACACCACCCAGGGGGTGGGGGAGGGGACGCACCACATGATCGACATCTTCGCCCCGCCCCGGCTCGACTTCTCCAACCAGCCGGGTTGGGTGCTCAACGCCGGCGAGTACCCCATGCCCGAGCCCCTGCCCACGGCCTGATACCCCGAGCCGGCTGGCGTCGGGGCCCCCACCCCGCCGCGCCGCCTACGGCGGCTAAGGTCGGGGCCGACGATGACACGGACGAGGTCGGTTGCCCGGTGCTGCCCGCCGGGCCGAAGGGAGCGGCGATGACGGCGCATTGGACGGAGCTGGGGGTGCGGCACATGCCGCCGATGTCGGCCCGCTCGCTGGTGGTGGACATGCCACCGTTCATCAAGGAGAAGGTCGACGAGCGGGTGGCGCTGCTGTCGGCTCCGTTGCAGGGCGTCTCGAGCGACGGCACGGTCCGCTCCGGGCTGGTGCCCCTGGCCCCCACCGGGGTGAGCGTGGCCCCCATCGCTGAGGCGGCTCAGGCCTTCCTGGCCGCCCTCAGCCCGGTCCAGCGCCAGGCGGCTCAGCTGCCGCTGGAGGCCGAGGAGCGGCGGACGTGGATCAACGTCCACATGAACTTCTTCCGCCACGGCGTGATGCTGGAGGACCTGCCGCCGGCCACCCGGGAGCTGGGGCTGGACCTGCTGCGAACCACACTGTCGGCCCGGGGGTTCGCCCAGGCCCGAGACATCATGCGGGTCAACGAGCTGCTGGGCGAGATCTCGGGCAGCCCCGACGAGTACGGCGAGTGGCCCTATTTCGTCACGATCTTCGGCCAGCCCGGCGACGACGCCTGGGGCTGGCAGATCGACGGCCACCACCTGGTGATGAACACCTTCGTGGTGGGCGACTACCTGGCCACCACCCCCACCTTCATGGGGGCCGAGCCGTGTCACTTCACAGAGGGGCCGCTGGCCGGGGTGAGCCTGTTCGTGCCGGAGGAGCGGGGCGGGCTCGACCTGATCCGCTCACTCAGTGCCGAGCAGGCGGCCAAGGCCATCCTGCGGCCCTCGATCCACCCCGACGACCTGCCCGACGAGCTGCAGCACCCGTTCGACGGTCGGATGGTGGCCGGGGCGTTCCACGACAACGCCGTCGTCCCCTACGAGGGGGTGAGCGCAGCCGACATGAGCGACGCCCAGCGCCACCTTCTCACCTCGCTGGTCTCCACCTATGTGGGCTGGACCCGTGACGGCCACGCTGCGGTGAAGATGACCGAGGTGGAGGCCCACCTCGACGAGACCTGGTTCTCGTGGATGGGTGCCACCGGCGACGAGGGGCCGTTCTACTACCGGGTCCACAGCCCGGTGGTGCTGATCGAGTTCGACCACCACCCCGGCGTGGTGTTCGACAACCCCGTGCCGTCACGAAACCACATCCACACCGTGGTTCGCACCCCGAACGGCGGCGACTACGGCGTCGACCTGCTCCGCCAGCACCACGACCGCTACGACCACTCCCGGGGCGACCACACACCCCGCTGACCGTCCCCGTCGGCCGGCCGGCTCCGGCGCCCGGGATGACCGGGCCGGGGCGGGCCGGCTAGCGTTTTCGCATGACGACGGTAACGGGAGCGACCGGATCAGGAGCGGCGGGGCTGGTGGAACCGGGGCCGCTGCCGGTGATCGACCTGGCCGACTACCGGGCCGGGGTGCCGGGGGCGCTGGAGAAGGCGGCGGCACAGCTGCGGGAGGCGCTGACCACGCTGGGGTTCCTGTCGGTGGTCAACCACGGGGTGCCGTGGGACCAGGTCGAGGGGATCTACGCCGAGGCCGCCCGCTTTCACGCCCTGCCCGACGAGGCGAAGCGGGCCGGCACGTTCTCGGCCACGAAGATGGGCTACAGCCGCCTGGGCGGCGCCCAGGATCCGGGGCGGCCGCCGTCGCTGAACGCCGCCTTCTTCATGGCCCGCCCGGGGTCGTCCCGCAACCAGATGCCCGACGAGGAGGCCATCCCCGGCTTCGCCGATGTGGTCACGGCCTACTACGACCGGATGGACCAGCTGGGCCATGAGCTGCTCCCGCTCTACGCCGTGGCGTTGGGGATGCCGGCCGAGTGGTTCGACCAGTGGTTCGACCCGGCGCTCGCCACCCTGCGGATGACCCACTACCCGCCGTTGCCGGCGGTCGAGGACCAGTGGGGCATCGATCCCCACTCCGACGCCGGGTTCATGACCATGCTGCCGTCGAACCCGGTGGGCGGGCTGATGATCCGCCGGCCCGACGGCACCTGGTTCGAGGCGGACCAGGAACCCCGGTCGTTCGTGGTCAACTCGGGCGACATGCTGCGGCGGTGGAGCAACGACACCTTCCTGTCCACCGTGCACCGGGTGCGCAACACGTCGGGGGTGGACCGCTACGCCATCCCCTACTTCTTCGACCCCCGGGTCGACACGGTGATCGACTGCCTGCCCTCATGCGTGGACGCCGAGGTGGGGGCCCGCCACGAGCCGATCACCTACCGCGACTACCTGACGGCGTTCATGGGCCGCTCCTACGCCGGCAACACCGAGATCGGGTCCCCTGGGGGGAACTAGCTGAAGCCGTGCCGGCCCTCGAGGGCGCGGCCCAGGGTGAGCTCGTCGGCGTACTCCAGGTCACCGCCCACCGGCAGGCCCGAGGCCAGGCGGCTCACCTTCACCTGGAACGGGGCCAGCACCTTGGAGGCGATGAAAGCCGCCGTCATCTCCCCCTCCAGGTTGGGGTTGGTGCACAAGATGACCTCGGTGATGTCTTCGGCCGCCACCCGTAGGGCCAGCTCCCGGATCTTGAGGTTCTCGGGGCCGATGCCCTCCAACGGGTTCATCACCCCCAGGAGCACGTGGTACACGCCCTTGAAGACACCCGTCTTCTCCAGGGCGGCGATGTCCTTGGGTTCCTCCACCACGCACAGGATCGACTGGTCCCGGGCCGGGTCGGTGCAGATGGTGCAGTTGGTGCCTTCGGCCACGTTGTAGCACCGCTCGCAGAAGGTGACGTTCTCCTTCATGGCCACGATCGCCTCGGCCAGGCGGCGGGCGTCGACCGCGTCGACCTTGAGCAGGTGAAAGGCGATGCGCTGGGCCGACTTGGGGCCGATGCCGGGAAGGCGGCCCAACTCGTCGATCAGCACCTCGACCGGCCGGGCGTAGGCGCTCACGTGCCGGCGCCGCCGCCGAGGAGCTTGCCGATGCCGCCCATGTCGGGCAGCTGGAGGTTGCCCATGGCGCCGCTCTGGAGCTCGGCGATCTGGCTGGCGACGTCCCGGAGGGCGACGAGCACCAACTCCTCCAGCAGCTCGACGTCGTCGGCGTCGACCACCTCGGGGGCGATCTTCACCCGGCGGAACTCGCCACCGCCGGTTGCTTCCACCGTCACCTTGCCGCCGCCGGCCGAGCCGGTGATGGGGGTGGCGGCCTGGGCCTCCTGGGCTTCCTGCAGCTGCTGCTGGACGGCCTGGGCCTGCTCCAGGAGGCTGGAGATGTCGAACCCTCCGTCGTTGCTCATCGGGTGGCTCCTGTTGTGGTGGGGTGGGCGGGGCGCAGGACGCGGGGCTCAGGCATCGATCACCTCGGAGCCGGGGAAGGCCTTGGTGAGGCGGTCGATCCCGTTGGCCGATTGGTCTGTGGCGTCGACCAGTTCGGACACCGGGCCGATGTCATCGTCGAGGTCGCTCGGGGCGTTGGCCACCGGGCGGGGCTCGATCTTGGCCACGTCTATCGGGGCCGAAGCCTGGTCGTCGATGACCACGTTGACCTTGACCGCCTGGCCGAAGTGCTGGCCCAGCGCCCCCTCCAGGTCGGCCGACACCTGGAGGCACCGGTCCCGGGCGATGGCGTTGGGGACGCCGAAGGTGACCGAACCGCCGTCGACGGCCGTGACCCGGCCGCCCTTGAACCGGGCCCGGACCTTCTGGCTGAGCGAGTCGAGCAGGGGGGCCCAGGCGTTGGTGACGGCGGCCAACGACAGTGAGCCGCCGCCAGCGGGTGCGGCGGAGGCGGGCGCCGGCGTCGGCGCGGTCTGGGCCGGCTCGGGCGTGGGGGTGGGCGGAGACGCCTGATCGGGGCCTGGTTGCGGACCGGCGTCGGGCCCGGCGGCGTTCGGGCTCTCGGGCCGGGCCGATCGGGGCGGGGGAGGGGCGGCGCCGGCGCGGGGCGAACGGGGCGGCCCGCCGTCTGGCCTCGGGGGGCGGGGCGGGCGAGCGGGGGTGCCGGGGGCGGCAGCGTCGGGTGGACCGGCGGGCGCCTGGCCGGGGCGGGGGATGGTGGGCCGGCCGGGAGACGGGGCGGTGCCGGCGGCCGTGCCGGTGCCAACGGCCGGGGTGGTGCCAACGGCCGGCGTGGCGGCGCTGGCGGCGAGCCGGGCTTCGAGGTCGGCGATGCGGGCTTCGAGAGTCTCGATGCGGGCCTGGAGGCCGGTGGTGTCGCCGGCGTCGGCCGCGGGGCCCGAGGACCCGCCGGCGCGGGCCAGGCGGAGGACCGTGACCTCGAGGGGAACCCGGGGATCGGGCGCCTGGCGCATCTCGACCAGGGCCTGCCCGATGGATTCCAGGGCCCGGGTGAGCCCGGCGGCGCCGATGGCGGTACCGATCTGGGCGGCGATCTCCTGCTGGCGGTCGCTCAGGTGGGCCAGGGGGGCGCCCATGGCCGAGAGGAAGGCGTTGCGCAGAAGGTCGAGGGCGTCCTCGCCGATGGTGCGGGGCTCGCGGCCGAACTCCAGGCCTTCCTGGATGCTGGCCATCGCCCGGGCCGGATCGCGGTCTCCGATGGCCCGTACCAGGAGCTCGGCCACCTCGCCCCCGCTGGGGACACCGCCGGCGGCGACCACCAGATCGAGGGCCGAGAGCGTATCGCGGGCCGAGCCGCCGCCCTGGCGGAGGGCGAACTCGATGCCCTCCTCGCTCACGTCGAGGCCGGCATCGGCGATGACCCACCGGAGGTGCTCGGCCAGCACGTCGGCCGGGAGGAGGTGGAACTGGAAGTGCTGGGTGCGGCTCCGGATGGTGGAGACGACCTTCTGGGGCTCGGTGGTGGCGAGCACGAACACCACGTGCTCGGGCGGTTCCTCGAGCGTCTTGAGCAGGGCGTTCTCCGCCCCGCTGGACAACATGTGGACCTCGTCGAGGATGTAGACCTTGGTGCGACCGGGGGTGCCGAGGTGGACCTTGCCGATCAGGTCCCGGATGTCGTCGACCTTGTTGTGGCTGGCGGCGTCGAGCTCGTGGATGTCGAACGAGTTGCCCGACTCGATCGACTTGCAGCTGGTGCACTCGCAGCACGGCTCGCCGTCTGTGAGGTTCTCGCAGTTGAGGGCTTTGGCCAGGACGCGGGCGGTGGACGTCTTGCCGGTTCCGCGCGGGCCGCTGAACAGGTAGGCGTGGCCTTCGCGACCCTCGGCCACGGCGGACTGGAGGCCGGTGGTCACGTGGGGCTGGCCGAGGATCTCGCTGAACCGCTGGGAGCGGTACCGCCGGTAGAGAGACTGGTGGGCCACGTTTCGAGCCTACCGGTGGGGTGTGACAGTGGGCGGGGCGGCCGCCCGCCGGTGCCTTCGGAGCGGGGCGGTCATTGCGGCCGAAGGGTTTCGATGCCGTGACAAACCTGCTACAAAACCAGTGGGGCAAGAGTCGATCGGCGTTGGATCCTCTGCCTCTCGAGGTTGGGCTCGGCGCCATCAGAGGCGGATTCATGAGCTCAACCCAGCGTTCCCGGGCCATCGCGGCCCTGGTTTCCCTCGTCACCCTGCTCGCCGTGGCGGCCCTCCTCGGCAACGTGGTGTCGGGGACGGACACCGAAGGCAGTGGCGTCAACCTGCTCACGCCGGCGGGAGCGGCGGACCTGCAGATCAACGCAGCCGACCTGCGGATACCGGGGAGCACGGGGGTCACGACCTGGCGGTTCCGGGCGCCCAGGTACAGGGCCAGTGTGCCCCGGCCCGGCCGGCCCCGCCCGGTGATCACCACGATGACATCGCCGACCACCGAGGCGCCGAACAGCCCGGCGCTGCCACCGGCTGGCCCCACACCCACCACGGCCAAGGTGGTCACCACCGCCTCGCGCGTGCCCTCGTCGATGGTGACGACGCCCTCGACGGCGTCCACGTCCACGCCGAAACCGCCGCCGCCCGTGATGCCTCCACCGTCGGCGCCCGCGACGGCCCCCACGTCGGTCGTCACCGTGCCCACCACCCCCACCACGGCCAAGCCGACCACCACCACCACCGCCACCACGGCGCCCACCACGAGCTCCACCGTGGTCACCCAACCGCCGCCGACCAGCGGGGCGATGAGCGGGGTGGAGCTGGAGGTGGCCCGCATGACCAACGAGCTGCGGACCAACCCGAACGGGCCGTTGGCCAGAAAGAAGGCGGCGCCCTCGTGCGTGCAGGTCGACGGAAACGGCAAGGTGGTGGCCGTGCCGGCGCTGACCGTGAGCGAGGCCGTGTCGGTGAACCTGTCCCGCACCTGGTCGATGGACATGAACAGCCGGAACACGATGGACCACCGGTCGTCGGCGTCGGCCCTTGCGATCTACAACCAGCTCGGGATCTCACCGAGGACGTATGGGGAGAACGTGGCCTGGTTCCAGGGCTACAGCGATGCGCAGGCGGCCCAGGTGCTGTTCGAGGGGTGGCGGGAGAGCGACGGCCACTACTGCAACATGATGTCGGCCAGCTACACGAGCTTCGGCGTCGGGGTCTACAAAGGGTCGTCCCGCACCTGGGGCACCCAGAACTTCTACGCCACCCGCTGACGCGGTTTCGGTGGCCGCTGATCGAGCGGCCACCGGCCCAGCCTCGAGCCCCGACCGCGCGCACCGCCCGACCGCGGGGCGAACTGTGCGCTCGCCGCATCAACCGCGGCACCGCTTCGATCTGTGTCGCCATCCGAGCGGCTGGCTGAGCGAGTGGGGGGCGGGAGCGGTGTGACTCCCCTCTGTCCTCGGAGGTGATGGCCAGGCTACCTGCGGCACACTGAGGGTTCCGCTGAGAGCTGCTGCCTTCCGGCCCTGACTCGGTTCACGAGCCGCAGTTGCACAGGGCCCGACCACCACCTGCCAGAACAGAGGGGAGGTTCGCTATCCTAGCGACTCCGCTCGGCTTTCACGGCCGGTGGGAGGTGACTCAGGGGCCATCGGCTCGAGGGTCGCCGCATCGGGAGGAGTGCGAGAGCGGCCGAATCGGCACGCTTGGAAAGCGTGTGAGGGGCAACCCTCCGTGGGTTCGAATCCCACCTCCTCCGCTGAGTTTCCCCTGGTCAGGTGGCTTCCTCGGCGCGTTGATGGTCTAGGGTCGATGTCGGCTGATAGCCACGTTGAACCGGGTGATAGCCCTGAGGGTGTGTGCGGGCCCGGTTCATGATGGACAGCCCCGGCTAGCACCCCTGGCTAGCAACCCGACGCCGTAGCGGGACGGCTGGGCTTGACGGGCTGCGCCGGCTGCACCCAGGGCGTGGGAGCCGCTCTGGTTCTAGCTGTCTGGTTCTGCAGCCCGCCTGGCTGAGGCGGCGAGCTGCGTCAGCAGCGCCAAGATCCACTCGACCAGCCGCCTCGGAAGTTGGTAGGGATCCCACCTTCCGGCACGAGCCTCGTCGGCGGGCGGCGGATGATCTGCTCCGGTGTGTGACGTCGACGAGACATCGTGGTCCTTTCCTGCACCCACCATGACGGAGGCAATCGGACCGCACAACACCTGGACCACTCTCAGGGGCTCAGCTCAGGCGCGCCGCCGTTCCCGGCACGCCGGTCCGCCACGAGGAACTCCAGATACTGCGGCAGCAAGCTGAGGAAGTCGGCGATTCGCCACTGGGGCAGTTCGCCGTCGGCCGGTTTGCTTTGCTCGCCGAGTGGCTCGTCGAACGCTAGGGCAAGATCGGCCCGGGCCTGGCGACACCATTCGACCACGTGATCCGCCGCCTCGCCCACGATGTTGTGATCGTTCAGGCGGTTGATCACAGCCTGCACCGCATCCGGGTCGGCGGCCGCTTGCTCCTTGCCTTTCACGCTCAGGGCGGCGGCCTCGATTTCGCTGTCGAAAGCCTGCTTCTCCTCGTCGGTCAGCTTCCCACGGAGCAACTCCAGGATCAGCGTCGGCTTTCCTTCGGTGATGTCGCTGCCGCGGGCGTTCTTGCCGTCGGGCTCACCGAGGTTGCTGAGGTCGTCGGTCAACTGAAAGGCCAGACCCAGGTGCGTACCGTAGCTCATCAGATCGGGCCAGGACAGCACGCGGCACGGGGTCGGCGCCGCCTCGGCCCCGATCAGGGCCCCGATCTGGATCGGGGCCAGCGTCGTGTACCACGCCGTCTTGTCGTGCATGATGCGGATGGCGTGCTCGATACCGGGCTCGAACGCACCCGCTTTCCGCAACAGCAGCTCCCGGGCCTGACCCTCGGCGGTGCGGCCCAGCATGTGCACGTACGCGCTCATGAGCTGTGGGCCGACACCGGGGTAGCGCTCGGCTGCCTTTGCTATCTCCTCGGTCCCCAGCGCGAGCAGCAGATCGGCGATGGCGAGCGCCTTCGGAATGCCAATTTCGGTGTGAAGGGTGGGATTCTTGCGCCGCAGTGTGGCGCCGTCCTCGATGTCGTCGCGGATCAGCATCGCCGTGTGCACCAACTCGATGCCCACCATGGCTTCGCGGGCGTCGTCCGGCGCACCTCCCATCGCCTCGCAGGCGGCGGCGCAGAGCGTGGACCGGAGCAGCCGGCCATGCGGCTCGAGCACCGACTTCAGGACGGTGTCGACCTTCTCGTCGCCCATGGCTTTCGCCTGGTGGATGGCGGCGAACCGATCGCCGAGCATCATTCTCACGCGCGCGGTCAGCTCGTCGACTACTCCCGAGAGCTGCGCCGGTTCGAGTTCCGTCACCCGGTTCACGGTGATCTCGAGCAGTAGCCAGGCGTCGGAGTTGTAGGCCCGCAGCATCCCGGCGTACACGCCGGGCGGAGCATCGCCGACGTCGAGCGTCAGCATCACCTCAGCCTTCTCCAAGGGATCGAGGTCGCCGCTGCTTTCCACCGAGGGAGCGGCGATTCGGGCCGTCTCCTCGGGCCCGATCAGCTCGGTGGCATGGAAGTCCACGGGGCCTTGGGACCGGCCGACGTTCTGGATCTCGATCCTCCGCTGCAGCCGGGCCCACTGCCCGACGGTTGCCCGCAGAACCGGTTCGTCCTCGTCGTCGGCGATCCGATCGACGGCCGCCTCCACCACGGCCCCGCCGCTGTCGGCCAGCAGGTGGCCGCCCAGCAGAACGAGATCGATCAACGCATTGAGCCGGTCACGCCGCTCCCCAGCGGGTGGATCTTCGCTCCGGGTCGCCTCCAACGCCCGCCCCAGCAGCCCGGTCGACTCCGCGACCACCTGCGCCACCGCATCAGTGACCTGGTCGATCGAGGAGCGTGGCTCCATTCTCATGGGTTCTCGACCTCCTTCCGTGGGCCTCCCACGATGGTGAACGACCGATTGTCCGGCCGCAGGTGTTGAGCCGCGATCAGCCCGCTCGTGACCGCCGCCTCGACGCAGCCCGAGTTCAGCCCACACCGGGTCCAGTCGCCCACGAGGTAGAGGCCGTGAAAGCCGCTGTCGTCGGGGCGGAGGCGGTACCGGCTGGTGCCGGGAATGCTCTGCACGTACCGCTCGGAGCCGGCCAAGTTGGCCCGTATGTACTGAGAGTTGAGATCGCCGCCCAGGAGGACCTCCTTCTTGAGCTCGCCCTCCGGCGAGGCGAACAGGTCGCCCCAGATCTCCTTGGCTGAAAGCCTCAGGTAGCGATCGAGATGATTCCGCACACGATCCCTGTCCCTGTCCTGCAGGGCGATCTTCCTGCCGTCGGCCTGGCGAGCGTCCGCCACGTCCCCGTCACCCGATCGCAGGGCGTTGCACAGGTAGACGATCGCCTGCACCTTGTCGTGCGATCCCTCCTCGCTGATCAGGTGGCTCATGTCGGCCCAGGTGTCGAACGGCTCGACGAAGCCGCCGACCACGGCTCCCTCCCGCCAGTGGGCGCCCTTCTCGGTGGAGGACAGCGACCGCGTCAACCACAGTTGCGCCGCTTCCGTGCCGACGGTGTGTAGCCCCTCCACCATGGCGCGGAATCGGGGCGAGGCGTCCATCAGAGGCTCCCCGACATCCTTGAGGGGCTCGAGCGAGATTCCGAGGATCACCTTGTCGTCTTTGCCAATCGCGACGTGCTCGTCCGGCAGGTGGTTGCTGGGCCGCTCGAGAGCAGCGGCATCGGTGCCGTCCAGATACGGCGAGCTCGGCCAGTACGGCAGGTCCAGCCCATGGCCTGTGGCGCCGACCAAACGAGGGGTCAGCTTCTTCTTCTCCTCGTCCGGATCGATCTGGCGGTGAAAGCCGAGACGCGTGATCCGGGCCTTCTTATCGTCGAGCTCGATCGAACGGAGCTCGCGGAAGAACTTGAAGGTCACGCCCCGCCGTTCGAGCAGCTGGTACAAGGGCGCGACCACCGCCTCGCCCATGCCGGCGTTCATCTTCCACATGATCGAGCCCCGGTAGGTGAAGAACAGCCGGAACAGCCCCCTCAGCGCGGTGCCGGCCCCGCAGCGCGGCTGGTTCGGATCACCGGAGCGGTAGGCGAAGGCCAGGTCGTAGACCACGCCCTTGATCACGGCGCACCGGGCGGAATCCATCGAGGCGCCGTTGGCCATCAGCCACTCCACGAAGTCGTGATCGTCGAGGGAGTCGAGATCCTCGGTCACGAGGAGCCCGTCGCGGAGCAGCCCCCGGGTCACGGCCAGCACCACGTCGACGAGGTACCAGGCCCGGCGCAGCGGCGTCGAGGTTCGCACCACGCGGTCGACGCGGTCGATGGAGGCCTCGATCGCCCGATCCACCACCCGCAGCCCGAGCGACACCGCTGCGCTGATGAGCCGGGCGACGTCGGGGTCACGGTCGATCCGGCTCCCCAGCACCGTGGTAACGTCCGAGATCGCCGACAGCGCACCGGCGCCCGAACGGGTGGCGACCTCGATCGTGCGGGCCAGGCTGTCGAGCGCTCCCACCACCGGCCGGAGGGCTTCGTCGATGGCCGGGTCGGCTCCCGCCTGGCGGACAGCGGAGCGCAGGTAAGCGGCGATGAGCGTCATGGCCAGCGCCAGCTGCTCGGTGAGCGACGGCAGCGCCTCGATCGGCTCCCAGGGCAGGTCGGGGCGCTGGGGGAACGTGGCCATCCACGGTTCGACCCCGTCGGGCGTGAACTCGGTGACCGATATGGTGTCGACGCGGCGGAACCGCTCCTCGAGCGGACTCGGGCCTCCTGCGTCCGGTGCCTCACCGCCCAGTTCGCGTAGGCAGCGGTCCAGCATGCGGAACGAGTTGGCGTAGGACCCGAACCAGACGTGCAGGCCGTGTTCCTCGATCCGACCGCTTTCGTTGCGGCTGCTGGCGCACTTGCCCCCCAGACGCCACCCCATCTGGTACACGGTGATGTTGGTGAAATCGTCCTGCCAATTCCCCTCCGAGAGGTGGTAGGCAGCCGCCAGCGAGGCCATCCCGCCGCCGACGATCGTCACCTTTGGCTTGGCCACTTCAACCCCACCGGGACCAGTAGGTGTGACCGCTCTGGATCGAGAAGGCGGTGGAGAGGCTGAAGAGCCCGAGCACCTTAAGCCCCACGCTTTCCTCGTTCTCGAAGTTCTTCCGCTCCACATCGACGGCCGGTAGTCGCTGAGGGGCGGGCACAGCGGCCATGTCGGCTTCGATGAGGCCCACCTCTTGCACGAGTGGGAAGTCGGCCGAGTTGGGAAGCTTGACCGAGAACGACTCCGCGCCGAGCGGGGTGACCGACCGCAGAGCCCGCCCGCTCATGACCAGCTTGGCGTGGATGATCGCCTGGTAGCAGGCCCGGTCCGACCTCTCGGCATCACGGAACTGCTTGAGGAAGACGAGGGGGGCGTTGGCCAGCAGATCCCGTGCCGCCTCCCGACCGGGCGCCGACAGCTTGTCGGCCGCCCACATCCAGTCGTCGTGGGGGCCCGCTGGGGCCGGTGGGCGAGGTTGCTTCCCGGGGATCCCGCGGGGCGGCGCGGGCCGGAGACGGAGGCGGAGCTTGGGATCGGATTGCGCCGACTGAGGCGACGACGTGCGTCCGCCGGCCTCTGTGGCGGCATTGACGGTCGGCAGGGCACTCGCCGGCTGGAACTGCTCCACCTTGTCTTCGTTCATGGTCAGTACCTGCAGCCTCCGCTTCCCCCACCGGTCTCCCACCCGGACCGGGAAATCGATGGAGACCGAGCGAGGTAGCTCACCGTCCGGCCAATCCATCACCATCGGGGTGTGGATCTTGGGGTAGCCGTAGACCTCCCGACCCGTGATCACGGCCGAAGCCTCGCTGTTGAAGACGTAGGGCATGTACCAGGCCGGGCGGTTAGCCCCGTCGAGAAGGGGGATCCACAAGCTCAGCTCGTTCTCGGCCACATGGCCCCGCAAGGTGTCGTCCCGGTGAGCGGACCCCATCTCCTTCAGGTCGGCGAACATGAGCAGGACCCAGTTGGCCATGGCCCGGTAGCGGAACGTCCCGCCTGACGGCTCCGTGATCGCCCGGTTCACGAGCGCCGAGGTGACCCGCGAGTCGGCTTCGACCAGTGCCATCAGCAGGTCCGACCTGCCGGCCTGGAACGGCGGGCGGGGCACGGGGTCGAACCCGCGCTCCACGTAGAGAGGCAGGTTTGCGCTGATCGTCAAGGTGAACCTCCATGGCGATGGATCACGGGCTGACCTCTGTCCATGAGGTCGGAACGGGCGGGTGGATACGTGCGGGGGCAGATTTTTCGGGCGGTCAGCGGACAGGGCCCAGGCGGGCCGGATCCCACCCCTGGATCGCTGCCGCCTGGAGGGCAGCCTCCCGCATGGCCGCCGGGGTACGGCCGCTCGGATCGGGGGTGTCGAGCGTCGAGCGCACGAGCAACAACGGGGGCAGGTAGAACCGTTCCCCAGAGGCCTCGGCCGTCGCGATGGCCGAATTCAGAGCCTCCTCGGCGCGGGCGACAGCACCGGCTGTCAGTCGGGCCTGGCCCAGCTGACAGAGGAAATAGGGGACGAGCAACTCGGCTCCACCCACCTTGCGCCACATCTCGATCCCGGCGTCGAGCTCATCGGCCGCCCCCGGCTCGCCCTGGGCGGCCCGGGCGATCGCCGAGTGGAGCATGCCCGCCCCCAGCCAGGTTGGGAAGTTGTGCTCGGCGGCCAGCGCGATCGTGCGGGCGGCAGCGTCGGCCGCCCGGTCGGGTGCGCCGTCGAGCTGGTGAAACCACGCCTCGTACGCCGCCACGTAGCTCGGGGTGAAGGCCGCCCGCCGGTCGGTCAGCTCACTGGCGGCCACCCGCGCCGCCTCCAGCCCCTCGACAGCCGCAGCTCTGTCACCGGTCAGGAGGTGGATGACGGCGAGCAGGCTCCGACAGGCGATGGCGGGGCCGTTGGGCAGCGCGGTGCCCGCCTCCCCGAGTGCCGAGCGTCAGGTCGCGCCGGGAATCGTCGAACCGTCCGGAGTAGAAGGCCCGGTAGCCGGTGATGCTGGCGGCCAGGTAGCGGCCTCGTCGTCGGCCTCGTCGGCCAGGGCCCGGCCCGCTCGGCGAGGTCGGCGGCCTTCGGCGTGGTCGCCCCGCACCACGGCGTAGGACCACAGGCCCCAGATCGCCGGCAGGGCTTCGAAGACGTCGCCCACAGGTGGGCCGGTGTCACGCCCAGGTACGCCTCCTCGGCCCGGGGCGAGGCGTACCCTTCGGCTGTCGACGTGCTGAAGGCGAGCGTGAGCTGCAGCTCGAGCTCGGCCAGATCCCGCAGTGCCCCCTCGTCGACGACGTCGAGCAGCAGCAGCGCTTGGCGGCAGTGTTCGATGGCCTCCACATTGGCCGCCGACGCGACCGAATCCCGGCTTGCCTGCTGCCACCACTGGAACGCCGTGGCCCGCTCGCCGGCAGCGACGAACTGGCTGGCGATCTGCTCGGCCGGGACCGGGTCGCCCGAGCGCCGGAGCCGGGCCAGCGCCGCCCCCGCCTGGCTGTGCAGCGACCGGCGCGGCGCCGTCAGCTGGCGGTCGTAGGCCGCCTCCCGGATGAGGGCGTGGCGGAAACCCAGCTTCCGGCTCTGGCTCGTGCCCGGCACCAGCAGCCGACGGGCGACGAGAGTGTCGACCCCGGCCGAGAACGCCGGCGCATCGAGCGCCGTCAGCTCGCTCACCAGCGCGATCGACCACGCCCAGCACGGCGAGCGTCTCGACGATGCGGGTACAGGGCGGATCGAGGTCGTCGAGGCGCACGGCCAGCAGGGCCGATGAGCGGCAGACCATCCAGCCCGATGCCGTCGGCCAGCCCGTAGGCCAGCTCCTCAATGAACAGCGGCACACCATCGGCCCGTGCCACGAGCGCCTGGATCTCGCTCTGCTCGCCGGCCGGCAACAGCGCGGTGGCGAGATCGGCAGAGGCGCCGTCCGACAGGGGCTCCAGCGTCACCACCTCCTCGACGAAGGGCAGCTCGGGATGGGGACGCCGGCTCGTTATCAACAGCATCAGCGGCAGGTCCGTGCGGGCCACCAGGTGCTGCAGCAGTTCCACCGTCGATGCGTCGGCGTCGTGCAGGTCCTCGACCACCAGCAGCACCGGGCCCTGGGCGGCCACGGCGGCCACGAGGTCGGCGAGCGCCCGCATGGTCATGATGCGGATCTGCTCGGGTAGCAGGTCTATCTCGACCGGGGCGCCCAGGAGCCGGCCGAGAAGCGCGACCACGTTGCCAGAGGGCTCGTCGCCGCCGACTGTGCGCAGCCGCTCCCGCAGCAACTGGAGAAAGCTGTCGGGGTCATGCTGCTCCAGGCCGAGCAGCCGGCGCAGGGCGACGGCCGCCGGCCACAGCGACGAGTGGGCCCACACGGCCGAGCACCGCAACTCGACGAGGCGGCCGCCACCGGCGTGGCACAGGTTCATAGCGTGCTCGGCCAGCCTTGTCTTGCCCATCCCCGGATCGCCGACGATCAAGCACTGTCGGCTCCCGCCCCGCAAGGCCGCCGACCAGGCACGGTTCAGCAGAGACACCTCGTCATGGCGGCCCACCAGCGCCCGTCTGGGGCGGGTAGGGCGGGCATTGGCGTGGATCGCGCTGGCGCCCACCGCGGTCCAGACTGTGACGGGCCGAGGAAAGTTCCGCAGCTCCACCGTCTGCGGGCTTTCGGCCGTCACCGCCGCGCTCGCCAGCGAGTAGGTGGCGTCGGTTATGAGCACAGAGTTCGGGCCAGCGAGGCCCTGAACTCGGCTGGCGACATTGATCGAGTCGCCCACGATGCTGTCACTCGTGGTCCACTGGCCACTGCCCATGGCTCCCGCCACGACGGTGCCGGTGTCGATGCCGATGCGGATCGCCACGTCCCGTCCGTACTCCTGGCGATACCGCTCCGAACGGGTACGTACGGCGTCGGCGATCTCCAGGGCCGCCATCGTGGCCCGGGCGGCGTCGCCCTCGTGCGACTGGGGATAGGAGAAGTAGGCCAGGATCCCGTCGCCCAGGTACTGCGCCACTCTCCCCTCGTACGCGGTGATGGCCCGCACGCACAGGTCCTGGATGTCGAGCAACAACTCTCGGTAGCGCTCGGCGCCGAGCTCCGCCGCCAGCGACACTGAGCCCACGAGATCACAGAACAGGATCGACAGGACGCGCCGCTCTCCCTGGCCCCGCTCCGAGATCTCGAGTCCCCGGCGGGCGGAGGCGATGAGGTCCATGGCGCCGGAGTGACGGGGGTCGTCCGACAGCACGACGCCGGCCAAGCGAATGCATTCCGCCCAATTGCCTTCAGAAAACGCTCGACGAGCGAGCTGATACTGCCCATCCAGGTTTACCATTGTCGCTCCTCCAGTACACGACGTTAGCTGAATCTGGGCACCTAGCCAGTCGTGGCATGCGGACTGGGTGTTGCTGTTTGCGTGACCGGCACCAGAACGACGCGCTCTTCGCGGCGCTGACGACAGGCCGGCTGTCCGGCGACCCGCCCGCCGAACAGTGGTCTTCCTCGCCGGTAGCGTCCAGGGAGTGCGATCTCCGCCGGTGGGCGGTAGCAGTGAACTCTACGAAGCCGAGGTTGTTAGCGAGCGGGCCCCGTTGTCTCGAGCCAAGCCTCGCAAATCACGAGCCACTGACCACCTGTGCGTGGTCGAGCGACGGGTCCGACATCGCCGTCGGTGGGCAGTGGGCAGCTTGACCGCCAAATGTTGGCACTGGGCGACCGCCAATTACGGGAACCGACCTTCGCTCATAGAGGACGATCCGCCAAGACTGCCGTGCGCTGATCGCCCAACTGATAGCCACACTTGCCGGCACCACGCGGCCCTGGCCCGACCGCAATCGGCCCCATTGCACGTATCCGATCTCCCCTCCAGCACCCCTCGGCCCGATCGCCACCGCTTGGAAAGCGTGTGAGGGGCAACCCTCCGTGGGTTCGAATCCCACCTCCTTCGCTGAGCCGCTTTACTTGGTGGCGGGTTCGTCCCGTGGCCGCTGTGCGTGGCGGGCGACACCGTCGATAGGGAGACCGGACGCTGAGATAGCCCCGGCGCTCCGGGGCGCGTTCCGGTGCCGGTTTCGACCCCCGGGCCGTGCGTAGGCGGGACCGGTATGAGCTTGGTTCTGGTCGCGATCGACGACACCGACGCCTCGGTACGGGTCGGCCATTTCGTCAACGACTTCTTCGATCGGTCCGAGGTGGAGGTGATCGGCCTGAACGTGGGCCGCGGTCCCGCCGCCTGGGTGCCGCCGATGGTGGGATGGGGTGGAGCGTGGTCGTGGAGCGCCTATCCCTACGCCTACACCGTGGAGGAGCAGACGCGGGCACACGACGAACAAGCGGCAGCAACCGAAGAGGCTGCCGCCCGAGCCGTGGAGGAGTCGGACCTGCGGAGCTCTGAGACCGTCGTGGAGCACGGTGGTGACCCCGCCGATGTGATCCTGACCGTCGCCGACGAGCGGGGTGCCGATCTCATCGTGGTCGGCACGTCGCACAAGGGGCTGTTGCAGCGGCTGATGGACCCGTCGGTTTCCGATCAGGTGCTCAAGCACGCAGACCGGCCCGTCATCGTCGTGCCGTAACGCCCGATTGCCATCCAGGACCACCCGACCCTCGGCGCCGGGCGACGACGGACGACGGAGTCACCGAAGAGGCCCGTGGTGGCCGTAGCCCGGGACGACCACCATGCGCCTCGGCAAAAGGTTCAGGCCGGGCTGCGCTGCACGGCGACGATGGCGATGTCGTCCTCGGGGGCGCTGAGCGGCCCGACACTCCAGGATCAGGTGGTCGATGACCGAGTTCAGATCGTCCATCCCCTCGACGCCGGCCGCCGCATCCACGAACCGTTGCAGACTGTCGTCGATGTGCTCGCTCCGCCGTTCGACGAGGCCGTCGGTGAACATCAGCAGACGGTCCCGGGGGCAGAACGGCACCACGGTGAGCTCGGGTGCGGTGGAGGCCACGCCGATCAGCCCGCCCCCGCCCTTGATGAGCCGGGCCGGGCCGTCGGCCGGTTGCAGCAGTAGCGGCAGGTGCCCGGCGTTGCAGCATCGGAGCTCGTCGTTGGCCAGGTCGAGCACCGCGTAGATGGCCGAGGCGAACAATGTGGGGTGGAAGCGGCGGATGAGCCGATCCAGACGCTCGATCACCTCCGGCGGGTCGTAGCCGTCCAGGGCGTAGATCCGTAGCGCGTGCCTCAACTCGCCCATCACCGTGGCCGCCCGCATCGAGTGGCCCACCACGTCGCCCACGGCGACGGCCACGGTCCCGTCGTCCAGGGCGAAAGCTTCGAAGAAGTCGCCGCCGACCTCGGCCTGAGGGGCGGCGGCAATGTAGCGGAAAGCGATGTCGACACCCTCGATGGTCGGAGGCGACTGGGGCAAGAGGTTCTGTTGGAGGATCACGGCGATGCGGTGCTCCACCTCCAGGGCCTTCAAGTTCGCTCGGGACAGGGCGACCGCCACGCCCAGCTGAGCGAGCAGAGGGACGACCTGGTCCAGTGCATTCTCGACGTCGGCCGGTACCAGGATCGCTCCTCCCGGCTCGCCCGCCTCGTTGACGAACGGCGCTCCCACCAGAGGGTGGTCGGCCAGCTCCCGATCATCGATCTCAACCGTGTTGGCTCCGACCTCGGCTGGGGCCAGAACCCGGGCCATGAGGTCCTCGTCCACCGGCGAGACCAGGGATCGCCCATCCGGCTCCGACCACCGGTAGGCGACCGGACCCTCGGGGGACGAGACGAGGACGACGGCCGGCCCGGCGGCGAGGAGCGATGCGCCCTTCGACACGGCATCGAACACCTGGATGTCGCTGCTGGCGGCGTGCACGTCGGCGGTCACGGCGTTCAGCCAGCGCAGCCGGTCGGCCGTCAGCTGGCTTCGCCGCCGCATGTCGGACCGCCGGACGACGGCGTTGATCGTCGCCACCAGCTCGGACGCCTCGATCGGCTCCAGCAGGTAGGCGTCCGCCCCCCGCATCAGCCCCTCGGTCCGCTCCGACGCCGTCATGGCGGTCGCAGTGAGATGGATGATCGGCAGGAAGGCCGTCTCGGGCCGGGCCCGGATCTTCTCCGCCACGTCGAACCCCGACATGTCAGGAAGGTTCACGTCGAGCAGAGCGACGTCGATGTGTTCCCGGTCGAGCAGCTCCAGGGCCTCAGCTCCGGTCGAGGCCTCGATCACGGAGAACCCCGAGCGGGTCAACCAGGTTCCCACCACGTAGCGGACCTGCTCCCGGTCGTCGAGCACGAGCACGATGAGCATCTCGTTGACCCGATCCATGGTCAGCCCTGCCCTCCTCGTGTCCCGGCGGCGTGAGCCACCACGGCTCGCAGCGCATCGGGCTCCAGGCCGTCCTTGCGCACGACGGCCACCGCCGGCCCCAGTTCCTGGAGTCGGCCGAGGTCGGCATCGCCCGACGTCACCACCACCACTGGCACATCCCGCAGCCCCGGGCGGTCAGCCATCGCCATCAGGACATCCTCCCCTCCGATACCAGGCATGACCAGGTCGAGGACCACGACATCGTAGGCCGACCCGGCCAACAAGGCCAGGGCCTGCGCCCCGTCGTCGGCCGTGATCACCGCAGCGGCCACCGGGCTCAACATCCCCGCCAACGCCGTCCGCATGGCGGCGTCATCGTCGACGATCAGCACGCGGCCCATCCCCCGGTCGGGGGTTCCGGGGGATCGGGGACCACCGCCCCCTTTGGCCGGGGAATCGGCCACCACCCCGCCGTCCCCGCCCGACCGGGACCCGTCCGGGCCGCCGCCGTCGACCGGCTCGGCAGCCAGCGGGACAACAACGACGAACGTGCTGCCGACCCCGGGGCTACTGGTGACCGTGAGGCTGCCGCCGAGCAGCTCGGCCACCGTGCGGGCATACGGCAGGCCCAGGCCGGTGCCCCGCCGCCGAGCCTGCAGCGGGCCCCGGACCTGGTAGAACTCCTCGAAGATCCGGTCCAGGTCATCGGCCGCGATCCCGATCCCGGTGTCGGCTACCTGGATGACGGCCGAAGCCCCCTCGGTCGCCACCGACACCGTGACGGCCCCTTCGGTGGTGAAGGCCAGCGCGTTGGCCACGAGGTTTCGCAGCACCTGGCGGAGCAGGCCGGAGTCGGTCCGGGTCGGTACCGGCCCGGCCGCCTGCACCACCACGTCCACCCCGGGAGCGGCCAGCGGCCGTAGGGCATCGGCCACATCGACGGCCAGCGCCACCAGGTCGGTCTCCGCCGCCTCCGGTTCCAGCCGCCCGGCCTCCACCTTGGCCAGGTTGAGCAGGGCGTCGACCAGGTCCAGCAGCTCCACCGCCGACGCCTGGATGAGCTCGACCTGCCGTTGCTGCTCGGTGCCGGCCAGGCCGCCGTCGGGCTCCAGCAGCAGCCGCGACAGCGCGAGCACGCTGCTGATCGGGCTCCGCAGCTCGTGGCTCATGTTGTTGAGGAACCGTGTCTTGGCCTCGGTGGCCGCCCGCAGCTGGCGGGTCGTGTCGTCCAGCTCGGCGTAGAGGGCGACCACCCCTTGATTGGTGGTGTCGAGCTCGTCGGAGAGCTCGGCGTACATCGAGATCACACCCCGGTTGGTGTCCTCCAACTCCAGGTTCAGCTGCACCAGCTCGGCCTGGCGGGCATTGACCTGCTCCAGGGCCCCCAACAGCTCCCGGTTCTGCGTCCGCAGCTCGTCGAGGGCCGAGGTGACGACCTGGCTCTCCAACCGTGACCGGATCGATTCCGCATCGGGCCGACTCTGGCCCCCGGGCAGGGCCCGGGTGATCACCACCCGGGACGAACCGCGGTCCTGATCGACCTGGACCGACGGCAGGAGCCGCCGCGCCGCTGCCACCGCCGGGCTTCCCGCCAGGTCAGCGGCGCGGTTGGCGCTCAGGGTGACAACGAGCTCCTGCCGTATGTCGTCGACGTCGAACGACGCCCAGCCGCCCCCCGGTATGGCCAGCACGTCCCGGGCCAGCTCGCTCAACGACGTGGCCAGGCGGATCTGGTCGGCCTCGTCGAACCCGATCACCTCGGCCAGGTACCTCCCCCGTTGGCGCACGGCGAAGACATCGTCGCCCGATGCGATCACCTGCTCGCTCACCTTCACGGCACGGGTCGCATGGCGATCACCGAGGCATCGTCCTGGCGGAGACCCGCCTCGCGCAGCAGCACGGCGCTGATCACCGTCGGCCCCTGGGCCAGCAGGCCGCGCATCGACGACGCATCCCATTTCTGGGTCAGGCCATCGGAGTGCAGGATGACCACGGAGTGCGAGTCGACGGCCAGCTCGACCTCACGCACCCGCCGCATCTGATGCCCCACGATCCCCGGCTGGGACGAGATGTGCAGCGGCTTGTCACCGCCCACGATCCGGCCGGCGACGTTGCCGATGCCGGCGAAGCGAACCGTGGAGCTTCCCGTCTCGTGATCGAGGGCGAGCACCGCCGCCCCCCGGGTGCCGGAGGCCCGCCGGTGGGCGGCCTCCAGAAAGGCGCCAGGTCCGGCCCACGGTTCCTCGGCGAAACACTCGATGATCTGGCGGGACGCCCGAGCGGCCAACTCGCCGTGGCCCAGCCCGTCGGACAGCACGAGGATCACCCGGCCGGGATCGTGACGGACCGACCAGGCGTCGCCGCAGACCTCCTCACCGGTGATGGGGCGGGTGATACCGTCGATGGCCGAGGCCGGGTAGGGGGTGGTGACGTCGGGGCAGAACGTGGCCACCACGGCCGTGCCGCGCTCGGGTATCGAGTGGGCTTCGAACCGGTTGGCCAGGCGGCGAACCGCTCCCAGCCCCACGCCGAGCGTGCCGCCGGTGGAGAAGCCGTCGGTCAGCACCACGCTGGGGTCGGCGAATCCCGGGCCCGAGTCGACCGCCACCACCTCGATGCAGACCCGGGGGCCGATGTCGTCGAGGCGAACCAGCATGCTCCCCGTCTCGCCGTGGCGGACCACGTTGGTGGCCAGCTCGGTGACGCCGATGGCCACCTCGGCCGACCGGCTCTCGGTGTAGCCGAGGGATCCGGCGATCCCGGAAGCGAAGCGGCGGGCCGCCCCCACCGATGACTCGTCGTCGAGCCGGAACCAGCGGAGGTCCTGCATGCCGGAGACCATCAGCGGCCCCACTTGACGATCGTGATCCGGGTGCCCCGGCCGACCTCGGTGTCCACCTCGAAGGCGTCGACCAACCGCCTCGATCCGGGAAGACCCAGACCCAACCCGGTGCCGCTCGTCCAGCCCTCCTCGAAGGCCAGCGTCAGGTCGGCGATCCCGGGCCCCGTGTCGGCGAACACAACTCTCACCCCAGCGCGGCTCTCGTTTCGCGTCAACTCCAGATGCGCCGCCCCGCCCTTGCCGTGGATCAGGGTGTTGCGGGCCAGTTCGCTGGCAGCGGTGATGAGCTTCGTCTGATCCACCAGCGACATGCCGGCCTGGGCCGCCAGAGCCCGCACCGCCTGGCGCACCCGCACCACGTCGGCGTCGGTCTCGATGGCGACGATCTGGCCGTCGACCTCGTCAGAGAACGTCATCGTTCGCATCGGCCGCCGTGTCGGAGGCCGTAGCAGCCGCAGTGCTGCCCGTGACCATGGCCATGCCGCGCTCCACGTTGAGCGCCGTCTCCACCCCCGGGAGCGACAGGCCGAGCTCCACCAGGGTGATGGCCACCGCCGGCCTCATCCCCACCACCACGGTCCGGGCGTTGAGCACCCGGGACACCCCGGCGATCGTGGACAGCATGCGGCCGACGAAGCTGTCGACGATCTCCAGGGCGGATATGTCGATCACCACCCCCTGGGCCGAGCTCGATGCGATCCTCTCCGAGAGGCTGTCCTGGAGTGCGATCACGTCGCTGTCCTGCAGATCGATCTGGATCGAGACGAGCAGCACGTTGCCGATCTGGTAGATCGGGATGCGCTCCATCAGCTGGCCCGATCCGGCCGGAGGACCACGTCGTAGCCAGCCTGGTTCAGCACGTGGCGCAGAGCATCGGCCAGGGTGGCCCGCGTCGCGATGTCGCCGAACTCGATACCGAGCGCCACGACGGTCTGGGCGATCTGGGGCCGGATGCCGGAGATGATGCATTCGGCTCCCATGAGCCGGGCCGCGTGCACGGTCTTCAGCAGGTGCTGAGCGACCTGGGTGTCCACCGCGGCCACACCGGTGATGTCGATGATGGCGTGCGCGCTGCCGGTGTCGACCAGCATCTGGAGCAGGGTCTCCATCACCACCAGGGTGCGGGCCGAGTCGAGGGTGCCGACCAGGGGCACGGCCAGGATCCCGTCCCACAGCTTCACCACCGGCGTCGACAGCTCGAGGAGCTGTTCCGACTGGTTCAGGATCACCGCCTCCCGGGCGGCGGCGAAGCGCTCGAAGGTGAACAGCCCGAGGTCGTCGATCGCCCGGGAGAGCTCCAGCTGGTCGCTCGATCCGGTCACACCCATGACCTCGAACAGCGCGTCCTTCAGGGCGAACACCGAGGAGGCGGTCTCCGTGGGGCTGAAACCGCGGCGGGCCCGGGACGTCGACAGCTCGCTCAGCAGGGCCCGGACCTCGTCGAACGAGTTGGATCGGGTGCCGTCGCCGGAACGGACCCCGGCCACGAAGGCCCGGTAGAGCGCCGACAGCTCGGCCCGCAACTGGTCCGGTGCCACCTGGGCCCGCACGGAGCCGGCGAGATTGCGCTCCCAGGCCTCCAGCACCGCCGTTTCGTCGAGGTCGGCAACCAACTGTTCGTACCCGGCAGAACCCATTGAACCCCTAGCCCTTCGCCTGACGCTCCCGATGCGTCGAATGTACTGCCTGGGCAAAGCGCCGAGGCCGGCGACCGGGCCCAGGCGATGGCGGCACGTTACGTTTCGAGCGTAGCCGATCGTCCCTGTCAGCCCGAGCCCGGGCTGGCGGTGGTGGTGGTCGAGGCTGTGGTGGAGGTCGTGGTGGAGGTCGTGGTCGTCGTGGCTGGCGTGGTGGTGGTCGTGACCGGGCGGCGTTCGACGAAGAAGACATCCACCGGCACATCGGGCCCGATCGCTGCGGTCAAGCGGTCGAGCAGGGAGGTGATGTCGGGTTCCTCCACCCCGTACATCGTCAACGACAGCCGCCCGCCCGCCATCGTGAGCGACTCCAGGACCAGGTTGCGCTCCGCGCACCACTGGCTGGCCTCGGCCCGGGCCGACTCCTCCTGCACCTGATCCGACGGCACCGTGGTACCCGGCGTGATCGTCTCCCGCTGGGTCCAGATGATCCGCACCTGAGGCGCCGACCCGGCGGCCTCCGTCAACCGCTCCACGAGCTGATCGGCCGACGGCTGCTTCCCGGTGCCTGCCAGCTCGATCCGCAGCACGCCGTCCACGGGCACGATCCGCTGCAGCTCGTAGTCGGATCCGTTGCGTACCTCGTCCAGCCAGTCCCGCACCACCGGCTCCACCGTGGCCACCAGCTGTTGGTCCGCGCTCAGCGCCGTCGACGTGGTGGTGGTCGGCCGCTCGGTCCGCAGCCACTGGACGACGACGTTGGACTCGCCCACCTGTTCCTCCATGGCCAGGCGCAGCGACGCCTCGTCGGGTGGGGCGTCGGCTCCTCGCAGTGTCACCAGGATGCGCTGATCGGTGGCGTCGACCTCGTAGTCCAGGTCGGCCACCCCCAACCAGCCGGCAACGATCTCGTCGGCCCGCACCTCCCGTCGGGCCGCTTGCAGCGCCTCCGCCGAGCGGCCGTACAGCGGGACGGCGATGGCGACCACCAGCACCGCCGTGACCCCGACGGCCGCCAGGAGCTGCACCGCCCGGTTGGTGATCCGGCGGGCAGGAACGAAACCGGTGGCCACAAACACCATCACGCCGGCGAACACGATCGCCGCCAGGTTCGTGATGTACAGCAGGAACGCGCCGGCCACCAGATCGGCTTTGCCCGCCTCCAACGAGATGCCCACCGTGGCCAGCGGCGGGACCAGGGCCACGGCCACCGCCACCCCCGGCAGGGCGGCCGACACGTCACGGCGCACGGTGGCGTAGGCCCCGGCGGCGCCGGCGGCCAGCGCCACGAGCAGATCCCGGACGTCCGGCTGTGTTCGGGCCAGCGCCTCAGCCGACAGCGCAGTTCCAGGCAACGCCCGGGACAGCCCATAGGCCAGCGCCACGCTCCAGACCGTGGCGGCCACCACCTTCACCAGCGAGACGACGGTGTGCTTGCGTAGCGTCATGGCCAGCGACGCCGCCACGGCCAGGACGGGGCCCATGAGCGGGGCGATCAGCATGGCGCCGATGACCACGGCGGCCGAATTGGCCGACAGCCCCATCACCGCCACCAAGACCGACAAGGTCAGCAGCACCGCGAACGACCGGGCCCACGGCCAGACCTCGGACACGGCCAGCTCCGCCATCACCCGGCGTCGTTCCGCCGGCTCCAGCGACCGGTGACCGGCCCACGCCGAGCGAAGCCACCCCAGCTGCTTCGGGGGGGATGTCTTGACCTCCGCTGGCACGCCTGGATGCTACTTCGGGCCCAGCCGACCCGTCCCCCATCCCCTCCGTCCGCTGGGGCGAGCACCGGCCGCCCCGCCGCGGCGGCGGGCGCTACGTCGTCGTCGTCGGTTGGATGACGGCCTTCCCGCCCACCCGTCCCTCGGTCATGGCGCGAAAGACAGCCGCCGCCTCGGTGAGCGGGTGGACCCCGTCGATCACGGATACCAGCTCGCCGGCAGCCAGCATCCGGCCGACCTCGGCTATGTCGCCGGTCCGCTCGGGTGAGATGAACATCGTGAGCCTCTGGGGCACGAACTTCGACAGCAGCGGGGCCCGCAGGCTCCGACCGAACCCGCCGGTCAGCCGGTTGCCGCCCTCGCCGCCCACGATCACCAGCGTGCCCCGCTCGGTCAGCGCCTTCCGCAGCGCACGGAGGGGGCGGCGGCCGCCCAGGTCGACGATGACGTCGTAGCGGTCGGCCAGCACCTCGTCACGGCGGTAGTCGAGTACCCGGTCGGCGCCGATCGATCTCACGAGATCGGCCTTGGCCCCGCTGGCCACGCCGGTCACCGTCGCTCCGGCGGCCTTGGCCATCTGCACGGCGAACGTACCGACCCCGCCCGATGCGCCCAGCACCAGCACCCGCTGGCCGGCCTGCACCCGGCCGTGGTGGCGAACGGCCTGGAGCGCGGTGATGCCCGACACCGGGGCGGCGGCGGCCTGCTCCCACGTCACCGTCGCCGGCTTGGCTGCCAGCTTCGCCTCCGGCGCCACCGCATACTCGGCGAAGGAACCGGCACCGATGCCGAACACCTCGTCGCCCACCGAGAACCGGCTCGTGCCGGGCCCCACCGCGACCACCCGCCCCGCCAGGTCGAGCCCTCGCACCGGCTGCTTCGGGCGGCGAAGACCGAAGCCGAGCCGCACCAGGTAGGGCAGCCCGCTCATCAGATGCCACTGGCCGCGATCGAGGCCGGCGGCGAGCACCTGCACCAGCACCTCACCGGTGCCCGGGCGGGGCACGTCGACCGGGCGGACGTCCAGTGTCTCGGGGCCTCCGTAGCGATCCTGGACCACCGCCAGCATCGTGTCCGGCAGCTTGTCGTCGGTCCGTCCCTGGGGTGGTGTGGTCGGCGTGTCGGTCATGAGCCCTCCGTCATCCGACCGTACCCGGGCTGTGTTGCGAGATCGTCCCGACGAGGCGCGGGTTCTCGATCCGGGAATAGTTGACACGTCATCTATGTTGTCATGGGTACGACGCCGCTCCGCGGCGGCCGCCCGCCACGAGAGGAATCAACGATGAGCAGTACCGAACCCACCCCCACCGTCGACGTCCGACGGGCCGATCGTCGGTTCACGAGCGATTTCGGGTGGCTCGACTCCAAGCACTCGTTCTCGTTCGGGCATCACCGGGACCCGGACAACACGCACCACGGGCTGCTGCTCGTGAACAACGACGACGTCGTCGCCGCCGGGACCGGTTTCGACACGCACCCCCACCGGGACATGGAGATCGTCACCTGGGTGCTGGACGGCTCCCTCGTCCATCAGGACTCCACCGGCCACAGCGGCGTCATCTACCCCGGGCTGGCCCAGCGCATGAGCGCCGGCCGGGGCATCCTGCACTCCGAGAAGAACGACTCCTGGCGCCTCGGGGGCGACGAGCACCGCAACCCCGTCCACTTCGTCCAGATGTGGGTGGTGCCCGACGAGGACGGCATCACCCCCGGCTACGAGCAGCTCGAGATCGAGCCCGAGCGGCTCGCCGGGCGCTTCGTCGTCGTGGCCTCGGGCATGGACCGCCACGACGGGGAGGCGGCCATCCGGATCAGGAACCGCTACGCCGCCCTCCACGTCGCCCGGCTCGAACCGGGCCAGACCGTCGAGCTGCCCGACGCCCCCTATCTGCACCTCTTCCTCCCCCGGGGCGCCGCCGACCTCGAAGGCAGCGGCGGCCTGGCCACCGGCGACGCTGTCCGGTTCACCGCCACCGGCGGGCAGCGGCTCACCGCCGTCGAGCCGGCCGAGGTGCTCGTGTGGGAGATGCACGCCGGCATGGCCGCCTGATCTCCGGGTAGCAACCTTCCGTCACCTTCCGTCATCTTCTGGCCGGCGACGGCCACCCGACCCGTTCCAGCGATTGGAGACAGCCATGACCGAGGCCCCCGGGACCCACGCTCCCGACCTGGAAGCCATCGGAGCCCGACGCCAGGCGATCCGCCAGAAGCACCTGCGACCGACCGGTGAGCGGCCCGGCTCGTCGGCCCGCGGGCTCCATCACGCCGCCCTGGTCAGCGGCGACGTGGAGCGCACCGTCCGCTTCTACCAGGATCTCCTGGACTTCCCGCTGACCGAGCTCATCGAGAACCGCGACTACGCCGGTTCCTCGCACTTCTTCTTCGACATCGGCAACGGCAACCTGCTCGCCTTCTTCGACTTCCCCGGTCTCGACCTCACGCCCTACCGGGAGGTGCTCGGAGGCCTCCACCACGTGGCGATCTCGATGGAACCCTCCCGGTGGAGCGAGATCGTCCAACGCCTCGACGAGGCCGGCGTCGAGTACGCACTGCACAACGAGGTATCCGTCTACTTCTCCGACCCCGACGGCGCCCGCATCGAGCTCATCGCCGACCCGCTGGGCGAGATGTACGGCCACGAGGTGCTGTGATGAGCGGTCCGGTGAATCCCGCCGACGCCTCACCCGACCAGGCCGACGCCGGCCACCTGGCGACCGCCCCCCTCGTCGAGCTGAGCGACAGCCGGACCGAGCAGGTGGGCCACGTCACCGTCCGCCGGGCGTTGCCCCGCCGGGGCCGGCGCACCGTGGGCGCCTGGTGCTTCGCCGACCACATGGGGCCGGCCACGGTGACCGAGGACCGCGGGCTCGACATCGGCCCCCACCCTCACATCGGGTTGCAGACCGTCACCTGGCTCACCGACGGCGAGGTCCTCCACCGGGACAGTCTCGGCTCCGAGCAGGTCATCAAGCCGGGCCAACTCAACCTGATGACCGCCGGCCGCGGGGTCGCCCACGCCGAGGAGCGCACCGGCCGCTACCGGGGCCCGCTGGCCGGGATCCAGCTGTGGGTGGCCCTGCCCGAGGCCACCCGCCACGGCCCGGCCGCCTTCGAGCACCACGCCGAGCTGCCCCGGGTCGACCTCGACGGGGGCGTAGCCACCGTCCTCGTCGGCCAGCTGGGCGATCTGGCCAGCCCGGTGCGTCACGACACCCCGCTCGTCGGCGCCGACCTGGACCTGCGCCGGGCCGCCACCGTGCCCCTGCGGGCCGACTTCGAGCATGCGCTCGTGGTGCTCGACGGCACGGCCGTGGTGGACGGGGCGACGGTGTCTCCCGGGAAGCTGGCCTACCTCGGGTCCGGCCGGGACGAGCTCGGCCTCCAGGTGCACGGGCAGACCCGGGCCATCCTGATCGGCGGTGAACCGTTCGGCGAGCAGATCCTGATGTGGTGGAACTTCGTGGCCCGCACCCGCCGGGAGATCGACGAGGCCCGCACCGCGTGGGCCGATCCCGACGGCCGGTTCGGCTCCGTGCGCTCCACCCTGCCCCTGATCCCCGCCCCGGTGCCGTTCTGGCAGGAGCCGGGCTGAGGCGGGCTCACCGGTTCAGGTAGGCCAGCGCCGCCAGCACCCGGCGGTGCCCGTCGGGGCTGTGGAAGATGCCGAGTGAGTCGTAGATGTTGGAGGTGTGGGAGACGACCGCCCGTTCGCTGATCGTCAGCTTGGCGGCGATGGCCGCGTTGCTCCAGCCCTCGGCCACCAGCGACAGAACCTGGCGTTGGCGGGCCGTGAGCGCCCCCACAGGGTGACGGCAGACCGTGGTGGCTATGACCATCGCCCCGCTCAGATCAGGGCGAAGCGGCGGCGGGCCGACAGGTTGATGCGCTGGGCCAGCGCCGGAATCGACCACCCGGCGGCCGGGGGCGTCGGGGTGGCGCCGGCCCGCCCGGCGATGCGGGCCCGGCGGGCGTTGCCGATCGAGCGGCCCGTGGCCCGCAGCTCGGCCTGGCGGTGGGCGACCAGGGCGTTGGCGGTGTAGGTGGTGGTGATCATCGTGCGACGCTCCTTGTTCGACCGGCTCGGCGGTCGCTGGCTGGGATGTCCTCATCAAACGCCCACCGGCGTGACGCCAGCGTGACCCGGGCGTGACGCGGGCCACTGTTGGCGTGACTCGTGGCCGATGCCTCGCCGGGAACCGGTCACGGCCGGCCGGGCGGCTCGTCGAAAGCCCTCCGTTCGGTCGCTGACCTCGTGCTACGCTGCCCGGCGTGCTTTGGAGGGGGACGCGCGAGCGCCAATCGATCCCGCCTGTCGGAGCTGCTGTCACCGCCCCCCAGGTGCTGAGCCTCCGCCCGAGGGCGTACCGGCGCCCGCTGACGACCCGCCTCTACCTGCCGGCGTTCTCCGTCGTGGCGGCGGCGCTGGCCGTCCTCGCCCTCGGCTGGTGGATCGGCTTCGGCGGTGCCGACCCGGCCCTCGCCGTGTCCGATCTCCGTCTCGTGATCGCCGGTCCCCTGAGCCTGGCCTTCCTCGCCGCCTTCGCCGTGGCCGAGCGGGTGCGGCCGGCCCAGCGCCGGCCCCTGGTGGCCCGGGGCCACCGCCAGGACCTCCTGTTCACCGTGTTCAACCTGGTGGTGGTGCTGCCGTTCACCGCCGTGCTCGGTCTCGCCTTCTCCACCGTCGTCATCCGGTTCATGCCGTGGCTCATCCTGCCGGCGAGCAGCACCGTGCCCCGGTGGCTGAGCACGGCCCTGGTGGTGGTGGCCATGGACGCCTGCAACTGGCTGGCCCACCTCGCCAACCACCGCAACGACGTCCTCTACCGCTTCCACGAGCTCCACCACTCCCAGGAGGACATGAACGTCCTCACCGTGTTCCGCACCCACCCCCTCATCCACGTCTCCTACCTGATCGCCCTGGTCCCGGCGATCGTGCTGCTGGCCAACGGCACGCTGACCACCACCATCCTCGTGCTGTACGCCGCCATGGTCGCCTTCGCCCACTCCAACACGAACCTCGGGTTCGGGCCCCTGGAGCGGATCTTCGTCAGCCCCAACTTCCACCGCATCCACCACAAGCTCGACGGCCCCCAGGACGTGAACCTGGGCTTCACCCTCACCATCTGGGACCAGTTGGCCGGCCTCGCCGTGTTCCCCACCGCCGACACGATCCGGACCGACACCGGCCTGCCCGGCCGGCCCCTGGCCGTGGAGCACGTCGGCGACCGGCCCCATCACATCCGGGTGTTCGTCGCCCAGCTGGCCGGGCCGTTCCGCCCCGCCCGGCCGGCACCGGCCGCCGCCGACTGACCCGCCACGATCCAACCCCGCCACATCCCCATCAGGAGGACCAAGTGAACCGACCCGGGCTCCGCCCCAACCGGAAGATGCTGCGCCGCGCCGTCCCCGTCGCCTGCGCCCTGCTCGTGACGCTGGCCGCCGCCGGCTGCGGGTCGAGCAGCAGCAGCACCGACACCGGCGACTCGCCGACCACGGTCCCCGCCGCCGCCGGCGCCGACGGCACCTCCGCCCCCCAGTCGGGCGGCGCCGGCTTCTGATCCGCCCCGATCTGGTGTCCCCGCCCGTCACCGGTGACGGGCCCGGGCACCAGATCGCCCCGGCCCGACCCCTCAGCGGTCGTCGTCGACCGTAATCCCGTCGACCGTCAGATCGAACCCGCCCAGGGCCACTGTCCTGAACTCCCAGCTCTGGCCGTCCTCGTGCACGGTGAACCCGAGATCCACCGTGCGCTGCCGGCCACCGGTTCCGGTGATGTCGACGGCGGCGACCGACTCCTCGCTGGTCCCGAACGCGTCGAAGGCGCCCACGACCTGATCGGAGCGGGCCGTGGACCGGTAGCGCAGCCGGGCCGTGTACCGACCGGAAGGGAGCGGCACGTACGGTCCGTACGTGACGAACCCGTCCTCGCCGCCTTCGTGCGCCACGCTGGCGCCCGTCCGGGTGCCGTGGCCCACCGTGAGCTTGGCCGGCGGGAACGCCAGCGGCAGGTGGGGCTGCCCCAGGGCCATGACGGCCACCCGGTAGCCGATGTCCCGGTCGTGGGTGACGTCGACCACGGGTGGCCCCAGCCCTTGGGCCTCGGCCCTCGTCACCTGTTCACCGACCACGTCGGGCAGGCCCAGGATCACGAGCCAGCGATGGGGGTCCGACAGCATCCAGTACCGCTGGGCCGGGTCATCGATGTCGATCGAGTCGGTGGAGATCGCCCGTTGCCCCAGCTGGGCCTGGTAGAGACCGATCAGCGGCGCGGCCCAGCCGCTGACCGGCAGGAACAGGGACTGGTCCTGATCCTCCACCTGATCCAGCACCGACAGGAA
Source organism: Acidimicrobiales bacterium (assembly GCA_041394285.1). Lineage (GTDB taxonomy): Bacteria > Actinomycetota > Acidimicrobiia > Acidimicrobiales > SZUA-35 > CADEDH01. The sequence goes on from JAWKIL010000007.1 coordinate 223,099, forward strand.
CCAGATGCCCTCCCGATAGGCGCTCTCCGACGCCTCCCCGTCTCCCCAGAACAGGTGGTCGTACTGGGGGGTGAGGTTGTACGGGTGATAGGCCGTGGGGTCGTACGGGGGAGCCCCGATCTGGGCCCAGACGGCGAAGGTGACCAGTGCGGCGGCGGCGGTGGCCGTCCGCCGGCGGACGACGAGCGCCGCCACGCCGGCTGCCACCCCGGCGGCCAGGGCGAAGAAGGCTGCGCCCGCCGGGAGGCGGAACCCGTCGGGCACACCGATCAGCAGCAGGTTCAGCCCGGTGGCGACGGCGATCAGCAGCTCGACCGGCCGCCGGCCCCGCACCAGACGTCCCACGAGCAGGGCCAGGCTCACCCCCAGGGTGCAGTAGGTCGCCGACCAGTAGTACGGGATCTCCAGACCCGCGCCGTCCCGCCCGAACTGATCGACCCAGTGCAGCCCGTACTGAATGCCGGTGGCGATCGCCGCCCGGGTTTCGATCGCATCCAGCCGGCCCGGGCGGGCGCACCGGGCAACCACGCCCCAGGCCACCAGGACCATCGGGGTGACGTAGAGCCAGGTGAACCGCCCCAGCCACTCCAGACGCGGTGACTTGAGCGGGTCGGGCCCGACGCCGCCCCGGAGGAAGTCGATCGTGGGCTGATAGATATTCGGGATCTGGTACAAATAGCGGAAATACAGCAGCCCCAGGACGATGACCGATGCCGCGGCGATGAGGATCGCAACCGCCAGCTTGATCCGGCCTCGCCACGTGGTGGAGCCGCCCAATGTGGCGATGGCCAGCGGCGCCACGGTGGCGGTGACGGTGAACGGGTTGGCGACGATCAGTAGGGCCGTCAATGCGCCTATGATCGACGCACTGGCGACCGACTGATGTCGCCGCAACGCCATGAGGACCAGCGCGGTGCCCAGGGTTACGATCGTCGACTCCACGTAGTCGGTCATCAGGGGCCGGATGAACATCGGCATCGTGGCGAAGGTGATGGCGGCGACGGTCCGCTGCCCCCAGGACCAGTCCGGCCGCAGCCGCCACAGGCCCACGATCAGGGCAGAGACGCCGAGGAGGCGGAGCAGCAGCCGTCCGGCCGTCGGGCCGGCCACGGCATTGGCCAGATAGAGCGGATACCACGACGACCAACGGCTCATCGCGTAGTGGGAGGCGCCGATTCTCGATGCCTCATGGAAGTTGATCCCCAGCGCGCTGTAGAACACCGGATCGGTGCTGTTCGGCGTCAGCCCGTAGGTTTCGGGTTGTAAGACGAGAAAAAGGGCAATGAGCAGGGAAAAAGAAGCCACAAGCTCAACGACTGTTGACGTTGCATGATCAAGCAGCATTGAGCGAATACTGGGAGCCATCCGTGGCAATCGACGTCTCGCGTCGGCAGCCATTGATAGACCTGTTATGAAGCCCAGGCTAGCGACTGGAAGCGGGCAGCGGCTGCCCACCACTCGTAGCCGCCACTACCGTGAGACGACGGTGAACGACGAACCCAGCCCTCCGCCCTGCCGGCCGATCCCCCGTCGACTCCTGGCCGTCGTCGCACTGGCGGTGGCTGCGGCGGGGTGCGCCTCGCCGTCTTCTTCCTCTTCGTCTTCGTCTTCTGCGGCCGGCTCGGCCGAACCGGTCAGCGTCTCGCCGGTTCCGACGTCGACCCCTGCACCTGCCCCTTCCGCGGCCGAGGCGTCGACCCCGGTCGACGCCCCGCCCGTAACTGGCCAGCCGGCCTCCACCGCCGGGCCGCCACCGACGGCGGGTTCGTCGCCCGGGTCGTCGCCGTCGGCCGGTGCGCCCGATCCGGTACGCCGTGTCTTTCCCGCCGCCGGGAAGCCGGCCTCCTATGGCGCCGACCACCACGACTACCCGGCCACCGACATCTTCGCCGCCTGCGGATCGGCCGCCGTCTCCCCCGTCGACGGTGTGATCGTGCACTGGCGGGCCGACGACCCCTATGACCCGGCGGCCGACAACCCCGCCTATCGGGGCGGGCGGTCGGCGGCGGTCCTGGGCGACGATGGCGTGCGCTACTACCTGTCGCACTTCGAGTCGATGGAGCCGGGCCTCGGTGTCGGCAGCCGGGTGGATGCCGGTGACCGGCTGGGCGCCGTGGGCCGGTCGGGCAACGCCGAGAAGGTCGATTGCCACATCCACTTCGGCCTCTCGCCCGACTGCCCGGCCCGGGAGTGGGCGGTCCGGCGGGGCGTGATCTGGCCCGCCCCCTACCTCGATGACTGGCGTAACGCCCGCAACACCAGCCCGGCCGACGAGATCCGGGCCTGGGCCGCCGCCCACCCCACCGCCTGCACCGACGCCGCCGCCGACCCCACCGCCGCCGACGCCGGCTGACACAGCGCCCCGATTGAGCGCCCGATCTGAGCGCCTGATCTGATGTCGGGGGGCGTCACGGGTGGCGGGTGGGGGCATGAGATCGGGCGGTTCTGATCTGATGTCGGGGGGCGTCACGGGTGACGGGTGGGGGCATGAGATCGGGCGGGTCGACCCGGGGGGCCGGCGGGCGCGCCGGCGGGTGCGCCGGCGGGGGCGCGCCGGCGGGGGCGCGGGCGGGTCCTGAGGTGGGACACTGGGGCGGTGGGTAGACGGGCGCTCCGGCCGGGCCGGAGGAACGGGCGGGACGACGGCGCGGCGTCGCTGCCGCTGACGGTGGCGATCACCGGGGCGTCGAGCGGGGTCGGCGCCGCCACTGCTGCCGCCCTGGCCCGCCCCGGGGCCCGGATCGCTCTGCTGGCCCGGCGGGGCGACGCCCTGGAAGCGGTGGCGGCCGAGGTGCGGGCGGCGGGGGCCGAGGCCGACGTGATGGTGGTCGACCTGCGGGACCACGCCGCCGCCCAGGAGACCGCTCGGGCGGTCGTCCGACGGTTCGGCCCGCCCGACGTGGTGGTGGCCAACGCCGGCCACTCGATCGCCCGACCCGTGCTGGACTGCGTCGACCGGTTCGACACCTTCGAGCGCACGGTCGGCCTCAACTACCTGGGCGCCGTCGCCTTCCTCCTGCCCTGCCTGGAGGCGATGGCGGCCCGGGGCCGGGGGCACGTGGTGGGCGTCACCACCGTGAACGCCCGCATCCCGGTGCCCGGGTTCAGCGCCTACGTCGCCTCCAAGGCCGCGCTCGACGCCTGGCTGCGGGCCGCCGGCCCCGAGCTGCGCCGGGCCGGCATCGCCACCTCCATCGTGGAACTGCCGCTGGTGGCGACGGCCATGAGTGCCCCGGTCTACGGTCCCGACCCTCGATTCGCCCTCACGGCCGATGAGGCCGCAGCCTGGATCGTCCGGGCGATCGACACCCGACGGCCCACGATCGCCCCCTGGTGGGCCCGCCCGGCCGAGGTGGCGGTGGCCGCCGCCCCCACCGTGTCGGCCCGGCTCCTGGCCGTCGGTTCCCTCCGCGCCGCCCGACGGGCCGCCCGCCCCGCCGGCGCGCCATCCGCCGCGCCCGGGCCCGGGGGCGAAGGTCACCGGCAGTGAGGGGCGCCCCGGCTGCGGGCCGCCCCGCCGTGCCGCCGGGTGGACCCGGCCGACCGAGCGGGAGACCGCGCCGGTGAGCGGTCGCCGGGAGAGCGGGTGGGCGGTGGGCGGGGCGTCGGTTCGGGGACGCCGGCGACTGGCCGGCCGGGGATTGGCGCAGGTGTGCCGGGTGTGGGCACCGGGAGCGGCGGATCTGATGCGGGTGGTGCCGTCGACCGGGGCCACCCTGGCCGCCGTGGTGGCGGCCCGGGCCCGCCGCCGGCCCCACGACCCGGTGTGGGTCGACGACCGCGGCGAGCTGACGGCCGGGGCGCTGTGGCTGGCGATCGCCGCTCGGGTGCCGTCGGCCGGCGGGACGGTGGTGGTGCACACCGGCGACCAGCGGCTCGCTCTGATCACCGTGGTGGCGGAACAGGCCGCCGGGGGACGGGCGGTGGTGGTGCCGGTTCGGGCCGGCCGAGCGGCGCTGGCGGCGGCCCGGGGGCGGTACCCCGGCGCCTGGTGCGTCACCGATCAGGATCCGGCACCGCCGATGATGCCCGATCCTCCTGGGGGCCGGGCTGGTCCCGGCCGGTGGAGGCGGGCGGGCGGGACCCTGGTCTTCGCCACCAGCGGCACCACCGGGCCGGCCCGCAGCATCGCCCACGCCGCCGGCCTCGGCGCCGCCGCCCAGATGCTGGGCGCGCTGGGCGCCTTTCCGCCGTTGCGTCGCCCGCTCGTGGCCTCGGCCGCCGCCATCGACCACGGTCATGGCTTCGGCCTGCTGGCCGCCACGCTCGTGCTCGGCGGCACGTTCGTCGCCCTGCCGCCCGGTCCGGCCGATGCCGCCGCCCTCCTGGCCGACCGGGGCCGGCCCGTCGATCTGCTGAGTGGGGTCCCCCGCCAGCTGGCCGATCTGGCCGAGCTGCCGCCCGCCACCTGGGCCGGCACACCGGTGCGGCGGGTGCTGTCGGGATCGGACCGGCTCGACGCCGCCACCGCAGCCGCCGTGACCGGGGCGCTCACCCCCGAGCTCTACAACGCCTACGGGGCGACCGAGACCGGCACGGTCTGCGTGGCCACGCCCCGTGATCTGGCCGAGGCCCCGGGAACGGTCGGCCGCCCCGTCACCGGGGTCCTGGTACGGGTGGTCGACGAGGTCGGGATGCCGGTGGCCGCCGGGGAAGACGGCCGGTTGGAGATCCGCTCACCGCTGTCGGGACCGCAGGTCTTCACCGGCGATCGGGGCCGGATCGACCGGGACGGCCGGGTCCACGTGCTGGGCCGGGCCGACGGCGCAGTGGTGACCGGAGGCGAGACCGTCGACCCCGGGATCCTGCGCCGCGCCCTACTCGCCACCCCCGGTGTGCTGGCGGCCGAGGTGACCCTGGCCCCCGACCGCCGGTTCGGCGCCCGGCTGGTGGCCGACGTGACCGTCGCCTCCGCTGGTCCGGTGGACGTGGACCAGTGGCGTCGCCGCCTCCGCCGCGACCTCGGCCCCGCCCTGACTCCCCGGGAGATCCAGGTCCACCCAGCTGGTGGCCCTGGGGGCGGAGCGGCCGGCGGCGACCGCCGGTGACCGGCCCCTGGCCGGGCCGGGTGCGACTCGATACGTCGCCCCGGCGTGCAGCCGGGAGGCGGCCCTGGCCCTGGTGGGCGAGGTGCGGCCGACGCTCGCCGCCTGACCGTTCAGGGATAACCCTGAGGGCACCCGGGGGTCGGTCCCAGGGTCGAATCGGTGGAAGGCCCGATGGGCCGGAGCCGGGCCGGATCCTACGGTCGATCCATGACCCTCGTTCGCCGACCCGCCCCCACCGCCGTCACTCCCTGGCGGGGGTCGGCCACCGACACCGGCCGCCGGTCGGCCGCTCTCGAACCGGCGCTCGAGCTGGCCCGCCAGGTGACCGTGGTGGGCCTGGCCATCCTGCTCTACTTCGGCGTGCGGGGCCTGACCCAGGGCGACCACGCCACCGCCGTGGCCCACGGCTTCGACGTCCTCGCCATCGAGCGGCGCCTCGGGCTGGACCGGGAGCACTGGGCCCAGGGCCTGATCGTCGACCGGCCGGTCCTGACGATGGTGTGGAACTGGATCTACATCTGGGGTCACTGGCCGGTCATCGCCGCCACCCTCATCTGGCTCCACCGGGCCGACCGGCGGGCCTACCTCGTGCTCCGCAACGCCCTGTGCCTGTCGGGCGCCATCGGCCTCGTGATCTTCGCCTCCTACGCCGTGGCCCCGCCCCGGCTGATGCCGATCGGTCTCGTCGACACGGTCACCGAGCACTCCACGAGCTACCGGGTGCTGCAGCCGCCGGCGCTGGTCAACCGGTACGCCGCCGTGCCCAGCCTCCACGTCGGCTGGAACCTGCTGATCGGCGTGGCCCTGTGGCGGGCCAGCCGGCGGCGCCTGATCCGGGCCGTGGCCGTGGCCGGCCCGGTGCTGATGGCCACCGCCGTGGTCGTCACGGCCAACCACTACGTGATCGACGGCATGGTCGGCGCCGCCGTGGCACTGACCGGCTGGGCCCTGTCGGGCCGGCTCACCCCTCGCCTGGTGGCGGCCGACGCCCGTCTCCGGGCCCGGGTGGCGTCGTGGAGCCGCCGCCGGGCCGGCGCATGGTGAGGGCGACGGCCAGGGCCACGGCCATCACCACGGTGGTGGCGGCGAACATCTCGCCGATGGCGGCCGTGGTGATCGACGCCTGGGCCTCCTCCACCGCCGCCTTGAAACCGGGATCGGTCAGCGGGGGCAGGGTCAGCCCCCGGCGCAGCTCGTTGAACCGGTGCAGACCCCAGGCGGTGAGGCCCGACAGGCCCACCGACAGCCCCATCAGCCGGAACAGCATGACGAGCCCGGCGGCGGCCCCCCGCTGGTCGGGCGGGGCGTGGTCGACCACGGCGGCGCTGGTGGGGGCGATGACCAGGCCCAGGCCGGCACCGACCAGGGCCAGGGTGGCGGCCATGGCCACGTAGGGCGTGGCCGTGCTCCACACCGTGCCCATCACGGCGAACCCGGCCAGCCCGGCCACCAACCCGGCCAGGATCGGGGGCCGGTACCACCACCGGGCGGTGAGATGGCCCCCGGCCCAGGAGGCGACGGCCATGGCCGCCGTCAGCCCGGTGAGCACCTGGGCCGCCCGCACCGCGCTGCGGCCGGTGTCGAGCTCGACCACGTTGATCCACAGCGGCACCTGCACCATGGCGATCACCAGGGCCCCGCCGACCAGGAAGTTCACAGCCATGGCGGCCCGCAGGTTCCGAGCCCGGAACAGCGAGACGTCCAGGATCGGATCGGCCGACCGGCGCTCCCTCGCCACGAACAGGGCGAAGGCCAGCGCGGCCACGGCGTACAGCCAGGGGCCGCCCACGCCGCCGGAGCCGGTGAGCTGGTCGAGCCCGGTCACGCTCTGGATCTGGGCCCGTCCCAACAGGGCGACGTTCACCGCCACCAGGCCCACCACCAGCGCCACCGCTCCCACCCAGTCGGTCCGCCCCCGCCCCTGCCGCCCCGGCCCGGCGATGGCGTCGCCCCTCGTGCCCCCGGGCTCCGCCGTGTCGATGGCGACGGCCCCGACCTCCTCCGAGCGCCCGGGGGCCAGCACCAGCCAGCCGGCCACCATGCCGGCGACGGCCAGCGGCACGTTGAGCCAGAACTGCCACTGCCAGGTGAGGTACCGCACCAGCACCGCGCCGTAGATCGGGCCCCAGACCCAGCCCAGCGTCTCGATCGCCCCCAGCGTGCCCAGCGCCCGGGCCCGGGCCCGCTCGGCGTAGACGTCGCCCACCACGGCCATGCCCACCGGCACCAGCGCCCCGCCGCCGATGGCGGTCAGCACCCGCCCCACCAGGAACGGGCCGAACGAGTGGGACGACGGTATGAGGGCCGAGCCGGCGGCGAAGACGGCGAGGGCCGACACGAACGTCAGTCGCCGGCCGATGAGGTCGCTCAGCTTGCCCGCCAGGGGCATGGTGGCCACGAACGCGATCAGGTAGGCATTGACGATCCAGGCGGCGTCGTCGAGACCGTCGGGCAGCACGATCCCCAGGTCGCTGATGATGGGGCGGAGCATGGTGCTCACCACGGTGAGGTCGTCGGCGGCCACGAAGGCGCCGAACCCCACCACGGCAAGGACGAGCCCCGGTGAGCGGGCCGGGGCGCCGGCGGCACCGGCCTTGGGGACGGTTCCCTCGCGGCCGGGGCGGGCCGGGCCGGGCCGGGGCACGGTCAGCTGCCCCCGACGCCGGCGCCGGGGGCGCCGGGCGGGCGGGTGATGGCGACGTCGGCGCCGTAGTCGCTCAGGTCCATGTGCCAGCTGGTCTCACCCTCGTCGGACACGGTGACGAACTCGGCTGTCACCACCTGGCTGGTGGCCTGGTCGATCCAGAGGTCCATGGGGGCGTCGTCGGTGACGAGCCCGCCGGTGATGGCGCTCAGCCGGGTCCCGGCGGCCTGGCCCTTCACGTGCCACTGGCCGTCGGGCGCGTCGTCCACCAGCTCGGCCCCGGTGAGGTCGTCACGCAGCAGGGGGGTCCAGCCGGTCTCCGGGTCGAACAAGGTGACGGGGTCGAACGTGATGCTGTCGGGCGCCGGCTCCCAGGCTCCGGTGAGCGGGTTCGACAGCCACAGCTCACCGTCGATCGACACCGCCCCCACGTTGGCGTCGATCCCCAGGGCGTTCACCTTCACCACGGCGTCGGCGGCCGATGCCGAGTTCGACACCCGGCCGTCGCCTTCCTGGAAGGCGAACGAGCCGCCGCTGTCGAGGTAGACGGGGGCGCCCGTGCGTTCCAGGTGGAACGAGACGGTGTCGACGGAGGCCATCGCCTCGGCCGCCGAGTCGAGCACCGATTCGGCGGTCACGGCCTCGGTGACCGGGGAGCCGCCGTCGCCTCCGCCCGAGCACGCCGCTGCCAGCAGGGACAGGAGGGCACCGCCGAGCGCCGCCGCCTGCCAACCCCGCACCATTCGCCTCATCATGGGCCTCAGTGTGCCCGAGGGCGGCCACCGTGCGGGTGCGGGCCGCCACGGCGTAGGCTCCGTCCCCGTGGACGATGCGACGTTGATGGCCATGGCGATCGAGGAGGCCCGCCGGGCGCTCGGCCATCATGACGTGCCGGTGGGCGCCCTCGTGGTGCGCGACGGCGAGGTGCTGGCCAGCCGCCACAACGAGCGGGAGCTCACCGGTGACCCCACGGCCCACGCCGAGGTCCTGGCCCTGCGGGACGCAGCGGCCGCCGTCGGCTCCTGGCGGCTCGACGGCTGCACGATGGTGGTGACCCTGGAGCCGTGCGTGATGTGCGGCGGGGCCCTGGTCAACGCCCGGATGGCCCGGCTCGTCTACGGCGCCCCCGATCTGGGGGCCGGCGCCTGCCTGAGCCTGTACAACGTGTGCGACGACCCCCGCCTCAACCACCGGCTCGACGTGGTGGCCGGGGTGGAGGCCATGGCCTGCGCCGCCCTGCTCACCGACTTCTTCCAGGCCCGACGCTAGGCCCGGGTGCCCGGCCGGTGGCCGGTCGATCGTGCCGCCGGGCGGTCATGGCGCGCCCGTCGGGCGGTGGTGGCCGGCGGGGCGGTCAGGGCAGCCACTGCTCCACGATGTCGACCACGGCGCCGTTCTTCACCGTGATCCACACCGGTGGCGTGTAGGTCTGGCCGAAGTCACGCTCCGACAACCACTGGGTGTAGGTGATGTCGGTGGTGGCGGAGTTGCCGAAGTCGGGGATCCAGGCCACCGAGATCGAGCCCGAGGCCACCGGCTCCCGGCGCAGGGTCTCGTTGGTGTTGCGGATGTAGTAGTCGTTGGGCGGGGGCGACTCCTCGCCGTCCTCGGCGGCGGCGGCGATGGCCGCCTCGCCGCCGAACCAGCAGGCCAGGTCGAAGTCGAAGCCATCGGCCGAGGCGCCGCCCATGAGGCCGAAGTACAGCCCGTCGGGCAGGGGGCCGGGGCCGGGGGCGCAGGCCGATTCGTCGGGGATCGCAATCGGGTTGTACGGGTCCCGGGTGGGCTTGGGGGCGCCGCCCCCGCCGGCTGTGATGGCCGGGGGCCTGGTGGTGGCCGACCCGTTGGCCCCGGCGCCGGTGGAGGCGGTGGGGCTGGTGGACGAGGTGGGCCGGGCCCCGTCGGCCCCTCCGGCCTGGCCCGCACCGCTGGCGCTGCGGGTGATGGCTGCCGCCGAGCTCGACATGCCGCCGGCCGCGGTGTCGGTGCCGTCGCTGGCGCAACCGGCGAGGGCCAGCACCGTTGCCGCGGCGGCTAGCGCCACGGATGCTCCCGCCCGGCCCGGGTGCCGGTGCCGGCGGCGGGAGAGCCGACCGGACCCGACGGCCGTCATGACAGCTGCACCACCACCGCCGTCGACTCGGCGTAGCGATGGCGCAGGGCCTTCACCGGGGCGTACTCGTCGGAGTCGAGGAAGGCGTGGGCGTCTTCGAAGGTGGGGAACTCGATCAGCACCAGGCGGGTCGGTTCCCACAGCTGGGTTTCGATCACGTCCATCCCGTCTCCCCGGGCCCGGTAGACGCCGCCGAACTTCTCGGCCAGCGGCTTGGCCAGCGCCTTGTACTCCTCGTAGGCCTCGGGATCGTTGATCTTGGTGTCGACGATGAGCAGCGCTGGCATCGGGGGACCTCACTGGGCGGCCGGGGACTTGTCAGGGGGAGAACCTAGCGGGTGGGGCCGGCCGACAGGGAGCGGGTTGTCAGCGCCCCTGCCAGTTCGGCCTCCGCTTCTCGGCCCAGGCCCGGCGGCCCTCGGCCACGTCGTCGGTGGCCCCGGCGACCTTGCGCATGGTCTCGCCGAAGCGGACGGATTCGATCCAGCCCATCTCGGCCGATCGCCAGGCCACCTCCTTGGTGGCCCGCTGGGCCAGGGGCGCCGCCTCGGCCAGGGTGGCGGCCCAGGCCTGGGCTTCGGCCAGCACCTGGTCGGGCTCGACGAGGCGCCACACGAGGCCCACCTCCTTGGCCCGCTCGGCCGTCATGGGCTTGCCCGTGAGCAGGAGCTCCATGGCGTCGGCCCAGCGCAGGCGCTTGGGCAGGCGGATGGCGCCCACGATGGTGGGCACGCCGATCGAGACCTCGGGGAAGGAGAAGCTGGCGCCGGTGCCGGCGATCACGAAGTCGCAGAACAGCACGCCGGTGAGGCCGTAGCCGATGCAGGGGCCGTTGACGGCGGCGATGGTGGGCTTGAACAGCTCCATGCCGCTCTCGAACGAGTTGATCGTCGGCTTCTCCCAGAACGTGCCACCGAAGGTTCCCACCGAGCCGGTGGAGTCCTTCAGGTCGGCGCCGGCGGAGAACACGGGGCCGTTGGCGGTGAGGACGCCCACCCAGGCGTCCTCGTCGTCCCGGAAGGCGGCCCAGGCGGCGTTGAGCTCCTCCCGGACGGCACCGTTGATGGCGTTGCGGGCCTCGGGGCGGTTGAGGGTGATCGTGGCCACATGATCCACCCGCTCGTACAGGACAAGGCTCATGCCCGCACACTACGGGCGCCGGGTGCGGGAATGCCCGCTCGTCGACATTTGTTAGTATGTCCGTACATAATCGCTTGGTGCACAGTCGCTGACCGTCCCGGCCGGCACATGGCACCCGAATGAGAGGAACCGGTCATGAGCCTGCATCTGGGCGACGTCGCCCCCAACTTCACCGCCGACACCACCGACGGGGAGATCGACTTCCATCAGTGGAAGGGCGACTCGTGGGCCGTCCTGTTCAGCCACCCGGCCGACTACACGCCGGTGTGCACCACCGAGCTGGGTCGGGCCGCCGGGCTCAAGGGTGAGTTCGACAAGCGGGGGACGAAGATCATCGCCCTCTCGGTCGACTCGATCGAGGACCACCGGGGGTGGGCCCCCGACATCGGCGAGGTGACGGGGAACGCCCTGAACTTCCCGATCATCGCCGACCCTGACCGCACGGTGGCCGAGCTGTACGACATGATCCATCCCGGCGAGGGCGACACCAGCACCGTCCGCTCGGTGTTCGTGATCGGGCCCGACAACCGGATCAAGCTGTCGCTCACCTACCCCAAGTCCGTCGGGCGCAACTTCGACGAGCTGCTCCGGGTGATCGACGCCCTGCAGGCCACGGAGAAGGCCCCCATCGCCACCCCGGCCGATTGGCGCCCCGGCGATCGGGTGATCGTGTCGTTGGCGGTGCCGACCGACGAGGCCCGCCGGACGTTCGCCAACGTCGAGGAGCGCAAGCCCTACCTCCGCTACGCCGACGCCCCCTCGGCCTGACCCCGCCGCGCCCGCCATGGCCCGCCGGTAGAGCGCCGGGGTCGGTGAAGGCGCCGGGCCGGTAAAGGTTTCCGGTGCTGGTGCCGATACCGGGCCAGTGAGGCAGCCGAGCGGGGCGACCGACGTGGGCACAGCATCTCCGGCGGCCGGGTCGACAGCGTGGTCGGCCGGGACGCCGGAGGCGCCGGTGGCTGGGGCGTTGGAGCGACGGGGCCGGCGGTGGCTGGTGTGGTCCTTCCTGGCCTGCCCCTGCCATCTGCCCTGGACGCTGGCCCTGCTGGGCTCGATGCTCGGCGGGACCGTGCTGGGTGGGCTCCTGCGGGAGCACACGGTGGTGGCCGGCCTGCTCGTGGCCTCCACCTGGCTGGCCGGGACGGGCCGGGGTTTCTGGCTCGTGCGCAAGGGCCAGCGGGGCGAACTGGTGTGCGCCGTGCCTCCGTCGCCCGGCTCGCCGGGAGCGGGTCATATCCGCTTGAGGGCCTCGCGCTGGGTGAGGGGGGAGAGGCGGTCGATCCGGGACTCGACGTAGGCCCGCACGGCCTCGGGATCGGTGCGGGCGTACTGGCGGAGGGCCCAACCGAGGGCTTTGCGGATGAAGAAGTCGGGGTCGGTGGCGCGGCGGTCGGCGTAGGCGAACAGGCGGGCGGCGTCGGTGCGCTCCTTCCACAGGAGCTGGTGGAGGATGGCGGTGCGGGCCAGCCACAGATCGTCGCCCTCGACCCAGCTGTCCATGACGGCGGACAGCTCGGGGTGACGGGCCACCAGGGGCCCGACGGCGTGGGTGGCCAGGGCGTCCACGGTGTCCCACCACGGGCGGGTGGTGATCAGCTCGGCCAGGGCGGGCAGGTGCCCGGCGTCGAGGGCCTTGTTGTGCCGGCGGAGGGCGTCGGCCGCGGCGTACTGGAGCTCCCGGGCACCGTGATCGGCCCAGCAGGCGCGGGCGAAGGCGACCAGCTCGTCGCCGGTGGCGGCCGCCAGCACGTCGAGCGTCGGCTTCTGGGCGGCCCGCCGGGCGGGGGCCGGGACGCCGAGGAAGTCGAACTGGTGCTTCATGTAGGCCGTCATGGGCTCGGCCTGGTCGGGCACGGCGGCCTGCTCGAGGGCGGCCCGCAGGTCGGCGACGAGGTCGGCGGGGGAGGGGAGGGCGGCCACCGCTCCGGTGTAGCACAGGGGCGATCGGGCGGTCGGGGCCGGCCGGGGTGGTAGAACTCGGGCCATGACTGAACCAGTGCTGCGTCTCGGTGTCATCTCCACCGCCCTCATCGGGACCGAGAAGGTGATCCCGGGGATCGCCAAGAGCAGGCGGTGCCGGGTGGATGCGATCGGGTCCCGGGATCTGGAGACGGCCCGGGCCGTGGCTCGGGACGAGGGGATCGAGCGGGCCTACGGCAGCTACGACGAGCTGCTGGCCGACCCCGGGATCGACGCCGTCTACAACCCGCTGCCGAACCATCTGCACACCGAGTGGAACCTGAAGGCGATCGCCGCCGGTAAGCACGTGCTGGCGGAGAAGCCGTTGGCCATGAACTCGTCGGAAGCGGAGGAGGTGCGCTCGGCGGCCGAGGCGGCCGGCGTGAAGGTGGTGGAGGCGTTCATGTACCGGACGCACCCGACCTGGCTGGAGGTGAAGCGCCTGGTCGACGAGGGGGCGATCGGCCCGCTACGCCACATCCAGACGTTCTTCGGCTACCGCAACGTCGACGGGGCCAACATCCGCAACATCGTGGAAGCCGGGGGCGGGGCGCTGTACGACGTGGGGTGCTACGCCATCAACTCGGCCCGGTGGCTGTTCGGGACCGAGCCCGAGGTGGTGGGGGCCACGATCGATCGCCACCATTCGGGTGACGCCAGCTTCGGGACCGACACGGTGACGGCGGGGTTGCTGCGGTTCCCCAACGGCACGGCCACCTTCGCCTGCTCCACGGTGATGGAGCACGGGCAGTGGTGCCACATCATGGGGGAGGAGGGGCGCATCGAGCTGTGGATCCCGTTCAACATCCCGCTGGAGCGGCCCACCTGGATCACGGTCACCCAGGGTGGGGCTCCGCCCGAGGAGCCGGCCGTCCGGCGGATCGAGTTCCGGGCGGTCGACGAGTACGCCACCCAGGCCGACGCCTTCGCCGCCCACGTGCTCGACGGGGCCCCGCCCCACGTCACGCTGGCCGACTCGGTGGCCAACATGCGCGTCATCGACGCTGTCTTCGCCGCCGCCGCCGCCGCCGCCGCCGCCCGCTGAGCGTCTGAGCGGCGGGCGTCGAGCGCCGGCGCGGCCCGCCCGCTCGGATCTCTGACACGGGATCCCGCCCAGCGCAACGCCCCGTCAACGTTCGCTTGCCGGCGGCCGGGCCGCTCGGATCTCTGACGTCAGGACCCGCAGTACGGTCTCCGCCGTCAGAGCTCGCGGCCGGCGGGTGAATCGGCGGGCCGGCGGCAGGCCCGGGGTCGGCGAAAGTCGTCGTGGAACGGGACCGGGGCCGCTAGTCTCGACCCCGGAAGGTTGCCAGAGCGGACGAATGGGGCGGCCTCGAAAGCCGTTGTGGCCTCCGGGTCACCGTGGGTTCGAATCCCACACCTTCCGCTCCAATGCCCCCTGGCCAGGCAAAACAGCTCCGATGTGAGTCGAGTTGTGAGTCGATCGATGAGCTTGCCGCCAGCTCGGCCCGAGTTGCACGAGGACTTCTGCGCAGCTCGACTGACGCCCGCAGCGTCTGGATCGCCCTAGGCCCGTTATCTCAGTGAACGGCCAATTTTGTGCGGTACGGCAGGGGGGTGGACAACAAACCCGTGAAGGATCACGCCGAAGCGCACCGCCGATCGGCCATGTTGGGACTTGTTAAATGCAGTTCGTTCTGTAGCGAAGGAACTAGTCTTGGCTTGCGATGACTGATAGCGGGGGAACGATGACACGGGTGTTGCGGGACCTGTTCCTGCCTGTGTTGGTTCCTTCCTCGACTGCGATCGCCTTGCTTTACTACTACGGCTTGGTTCGGACTGCCACGTTCTACGGGCGGTTCGCTGTCCCGGTCGAGGTTTTGGGGTTGACCACAGCCGACCTCGTTGGTCAAAGCCTTGACGTCTTTGTCCATCCCCTGCGGCTCGGCTTCGTTACCGCAGCGCTGGTGACCCTGCTCTACAAGGCTTGCGTGCTCTACATTGGTCCCCGCGTCCCTCCTTCGTATGGTAAGTGGGTCGATCCAGCAATGTTGACGACAGGCCTGGCCGCGGTGGTTGCTACCGATCGCACTTACCTGCTGGGCTCGGCCGTTGGCCTCGACCCGCTTCTGGCGTCGATCATCTGGACTGCGGCGATACCGGTGATCTGGTTCGCGCTGACCGGCTTGGCGATGCGGAACCATCCGATCGCTGCCGTAGTCCGACCCCTAGCTCGAGGTTGGCTTAGCTTGGCAGTGTTCGGAACTCTGTTTGCGTTAGGGCTGTTCGTGACCACGGCCTTTTACGCCCGCCCTGTCGGTGACCAAAGCGCTGATCGGGCGATCCTGTTCGCTGGTGATCACCCGAGCGTGACAGTGGTAACGAGGATCAACCTCGCGATCGATGATGTGGCTGCCACCGAGGCGTTCCCCAATGGCGACTCCACCCTCTACCGCTATTCAGATCTGAAACTACTTGAAGCGTCGCGTGAGGTGTACCTGCTCTATGCCGCCCAACGTCCTGACGACGGGGTGATCATCCTGCGCAACAGCGACGTCTTTAGTATCCGTATCAGGGAAGAATGAAACGGATCGGCATGTCCGGCGGCGCTGCGACAGCGAGGTTACGCCGGCCCGGGGCGATGTTCGGGGTCGGCTTGGCACTCCTGTTCAGTGCCTGTGGGGGTGGGGGCGCCGACGAGTTCGACCCTACAGCGGTATCGATTCGGGTGTCGGTCCCGACCACGCCACCCCCTGATCCAGCAGCGGCTGGCTATTCAGAACTAGCAGCACAAGAGGACACCCTAGAAACAGAAAACAAGGCGCAGGGCAGCATCACAACCGGCCCGGGCTCGAAGGGCAAAGTAGTCACCCGCCGGTTCGGACTACCCAACGACCTCAAAGCCTGGGTCCGCGACAGTGAGGACAGGCAACAGCCGTTCCAGGTGTTGCTGACTTGGGATCATCCCGAGGAGCCACCTGAACCAGCGCTCTATGCAGTCGAACGTGATGGTGTCTCGTTCGGGACCGTAAAAGAACTGGGTTTCACTGACCTCTGGGCGAAGCCCGGAGCGATCTACGTATATGAGATCCGCCCAGCGCCAGGCGAGGCCGAAGTAGGTCGAAGGATCGTGGTGAGACTTCCCGAGGCTCGGGGCGGTAAGACCTACGTCTCACGCTATGGCGCACCGGTAGACCTACGAGCGTCTGTGGGCTCAGATCTCGACTTAGTCGAGCTCTCATGGAAACCGCCCTTAGCTGGACCAGCGCCACCCCGCTACGAAGTCTCCCGCAATGGCGCTCCCATCGCCACCGTGACCGGACTGGCCTACACCGACCGCATCAAGGCCGGCCGGTCCTACACCTACTCCATACGATCCCTACCGGCCAGCGGTAGCAGCGAGGAAGCGTCTGATGATGTCGAATACGCCTTCACAGCGACGACGCCAGCAGTCCAAGGTACGTTCCCCAGTACGCAGACGACCCCGAATCCTCCTTCAGCCGAGATTCGCTTGGCGAAGGGGGCTCCCGCTCCAGCAGGATTCTGGTACTCAGTGGCCTTGAACGGCTTCGGGCCGAATCAGACTGTCGTCGTCGCCTGCAGCGACGCCCTCGATCGAGACTTCTTCGCCACCACCGTCAAGGTCGATGCGTCGGGTCACGCACAAGCAGAGCAGCTCTGCTACTCCGCCGACGGGCCTTCACACTGGGTAACAGCCGACGGATACCTGAACTCGAACACGGTCTCCTGGAATCAGGACAACACGACAACCTCATCTGGCACGACCACCACTACCACCAACTCGGCAGGCTTAGGCTCGTCGCCCAACTCCTCTGGCACCAGCTCTCCATCGTCCATTAGTACGACCTCGAGCACCAGATCATCATCGACGACCTCGAGCACGAGATCATCATCGACGACTTTGAGCACGAGATCATCATCGACGACCTCGAGCACCAGATCATCGTCGTCGACGGCGTCCAGCACAAACGGCAACTGACTAGGGACCCCTCGCCATCGCAGTGAGCGGCGAGACTGTCTGGAGTTTGGTGTAACTGGCCTGGCTCTTGTCGTTGTCGTCGGTTGCTGAGGTCTAAACGAGCCTCCCGTCGAAGGTGATGGCAAACGCGTTGAGGGCGGGTTTCCAGCGGTTCATCCACCGGTCCTGCCCTGCCCCGTAGGGGTCGAGGGAGCGGACGACGAGCACGGCCAACGCTGCCTCCTGGTCGAACGCGGCGGACACCTCAGCCGGGAATGGTCGGAGGGCGCCGGCCAGATCGGCGGGAAAGCCTCGTCGTAGATGGCCCACCGGGTCCCGCCGGTCACCCGGAGGGCCCGCCAGTTCAGCGCCATCCGGCTGGGTCAGGCCTGATCGGCAATCGAGTGGCCGGCGGCCCGGTAGCGCTCAGCCGAGGCTCGACCCTTGGCGCCCACTTCGGCGAGCGCAGCATCGAGCGCCTCGTCGCCAATGGCGGCTCGAGCCTCAGCCTCGGAGATCCGCTCCCATCGCAGCTGCCCGGTCGACGGGCCAGATGTCAGATCGGAACGGGGAGCAGCCATCGCTCGTACCCTACCCCAACGTCGAAGGCGCCATAGCGACGTGCAGGGCGCCCCCTCCCACACCGCGACGCCAGCGATCGTGTCGACGCGATCAGCCTGCGACGCACTGAGGGCTCGCCGCTTCAGATCCGAACGAACCTTGGCGTAGATATTGGCCGTCACGCCGATGGACGAGTGCCCCACGATCGCCGAGACGACCTCCGGGGCGACGCCGGCCTCCAGAAGTGTCGCGGCGAAGAGGCGGCGGGGCGCAGTGCTCAAGGCGGCCGAGGGGCGACGAGCTGGAGGTTCTCGTGTGGCTGGAGGTCAAGTACCGGATGCGACTCGGCGAGCTGCTCGATCTCCGGTGGGGCCGACGTCGGCTTCGCGCCTGGATATGCGGCACCGTCAGCCGCCCGAGCTTCACGTGGCCAACCTGGGCCCAGATCTGCTTCACCGGCTTGGCGTACACGAAGATGGTCCGACGACGAGCCAGGGCAGCGCCGCCGCACCGCCGCTGGAAACGGCTGGACGCTCGGCGAGCCGGCCGACCGACTTGACGGGGACCTGGCATGCTGGACCGGATGGAGCGCGTCCTGGGCATCGGCGGATTCTTCTTCACCTCCGGACAGCCGGAGCGGTTGGCCCGCTGGTACGAGCGGCACTTCGGGATCGTCGCTCCGGGAGAGAGCTACGACGATCCCGTCTGGACCCAGGAGCGCGGCGAGACCGTGTTCGCTCCGTTCGGGGCGGAGCAAGCAGGCAGCCCACACATCGGGCCGTCCGGCTGGGGCATCAACTTCCGGGTCGCCGATCTCGATGCCATGGTCGAACAGCTGCAGGGGGCCGGGATCGACGTGACGGTCGACCCCGAGCGCTACCCCAACGGCCGGTTCGCGCAACTGCTCGACCCCGACGGCAACCCGGTTCAGCTCTGGCAGTCCATGCCACCCGAGGTCTGACCGTCCGCCAGGCGGAAGCGGGCGGTGTCGATGAACGCGCCTCGCCCGTGGATCCCGGCGGCTTCGATCCGCTCACGGCCGGCGCCTGTCTGGTTTCGACCGATCCCGGCGAGGGTAGCTGGGCCGCCGCCTCAGCCGAGTGGGTTCCCGAGGCAAAGGGAGACGAGATGGCGCCGCGCCGTTCCACCGCAACATACGCCACGTCGGACCCTGCGCCCCGCCAGGAGCGCACGACGGCGGCGGGGCCGGGCCGCGGAGGGTCGCGCCCCGGGGCGGCCCGTGAGAGCGCGGTGCCCACGCCGTGATCACCAACGTCATCGTCGCCATACCGGCGCACAACGAGGCCGAGTCGATCGCCGCCTGCCTCGCCTCCATCGATGTGGCGGCAGCCGAGGTCGCTGCGCCCATCCGGGTGGTGGTGGCGGCCGACGGCTGCTCCGACGCCACCGTGGCCGCGGCCGAGTCCGTCCCGATGCTGAACTGCGAGGTGTCGGTGCGTCAGGGCCGCTGGGGCGGGGCGGGAGCGGCCCGCCGGGCTGCGGTCGGCGCCGGCCTGGCCGACCTGTCCTCCCCGGGCGGTGGCGAAGCGGCGTCGATCTGGATCGCCAACACCGACGCCGACACGGTGGTGACCCCGGGCTGGCTGCACGTGCAGGTGAGGCTGGCCCGGCACTACCAGGCCGTGGCCGGTGTGGTCGACCTCGATCCGGCCCGGGTGGCGGCCACCCTCGCCGCCCGGTTCAGCGCCGCCTACCGGATCGACGGCGAGCGCCACAGCCACGTCCACGGCGCCAACCTCGGGGTCCGGGCCGACGCCTACCTCCGGGCCGGGGGCTGGTGCGCCCAGACGCTGGTGGGCGAAGACCACGGCCTGTGGAACCGGCTGATCGAGACCGGGGCCGCGGTGCTCCACACCAGCCGGGCGCGCGTCGTGACCAGCGGTCGGACCTTCAGCCGGGTCGAGGGCGGGTTCGCCACGGATCTCCGGGCGCTGCTGCTGTCGTCGCCACCGCCGGCTCGGCTCGTGAACCTGGCGGCTGGCGTCGATGCCGGCTCCGGCGCCGACGAGGAGCCCCTGTGGAGCGGCGTGGCATGACCCGGGCGGCCGAGCCGGGGATCGCAGCATCCGGCACCGTGGATCTCGACGGAATCGGCCGGGTGGTCGTCGTGGCCCCCCATCCCGACGACGAGTCGCTGGCCTGCGGGATGCTGCTCGCTGCTGCCGCCGCCGGGCGTATCGAGATCCGCGTCATCGCCGTCACCGACGGGGAGGCCGCCTACCCCGGGCTCGACCCGGCAGCGCTGGCAGCGCTGAGACGGGCGGAGCAGGAAGCGGCGCTGGCCGAGCTCGGCGTCGCGGCCTCGGCCCTCAGCCGCCTCGGCCTACCGGACGGCGCGGTGGCCGACCACACCGACGAGCTCGCCGCCGCCATCGCCCCCCACCTGGAGCGGCGCACCCTGCTGGTCGCCCCCTCGATCCACGACTGGCACCCCGACCACGAGGCCTGTGGCCTGGCGGCCACCGGCGCCGCAGCCGGGACCGACGGCCCGGTCTGGTCGTCGCTGTTCTGGGCCCACCACCATCCCGAGAAGCTCCTCGCCAGCGCACCGACCTTCGCCCGGTTCGCCGGCACCGCAGCCCACGCCCAGGCCCGGCACCGGGCGATCCGCTGCCACCAGACCCAGCTCACCGCGCCCGCCACCGACATCGAGCCGATCCTCACCCCCGAGCGCCTGGGCCACCTCGAATCCGGCGACGAGTACTACGTCGTGGAACGGCGATGAGCAACGGCGGCCGGGACGAGACGGACCCGTCGAGCGCCGAGTTCTTCGACCGGCAGTACGCCGTCGCCGACGATCCGTGGAACTTCGCCACCTCTCCCTACGAGCTGGGGCGCTACCAGGCCGTGCTGGACCACGTGGACCCGACGACCCACCGGCGGGTGTTCGAGCCGGGGTGCTCGATCGGTGTCCTCACCGAGCAGTTGGGCCGACGCTGCCAGCTGGTCCACGCCACCGACATCTCGGCGCTGGCCGTGCAGCGGGCCCGGGCCCGCTGCGCCCACCTCCCCGGCGTGAGCATCGAGGTCGGAACGCTCGCCCCGTCCCCCGGCCCCCCGTACGATCTGGTCGTCGTCAGCGAGGTCGGCTACTACTACCCCCTTCCGGAGCTCCAGCACCACATCCGGACGCTGGCCGGGCGCATCCGACCCGCCGGTCGGCTGATCGCCGTCCACTGGCTCGGCCACTCGCCCGACCACGTCCTGCACGGCGACGAGGTTCAGCGCTGCATCAGCGAGGTCCTCATGGAATGGCGCCTCATCCATCACGACGTCCGCTGGCATTCGAGCGGTGACGGGTACCGCATGGACGTCTGGGACCGGACGTGACCGGCGACGACGCCCGCAAGGCCGGCAGTCGGTCCGGTGGTGGGGCGTCGTCGTCCCATCCGCCGCTGGTCGAACGCCTGCGCCACCTGGCCGGTTCGGGGTTCTTCGACCTGCCGCCGTGGGGGGCGGGGAGCAGCGTCGAGCGGCTGGACCGCCTCGCCGGGCTGGCCCGGCGGGATCTGGAGCTGGCCCGCCTGGCCGAGGCCCATCTCGATGCCGTCACGATCCTGGGCGAAGCGGGGCGGGTCCCTCACGACGGAGCGCTGTACGGCGTGTGGGCCTCCGACGCGCCCCACGCCCGGCTCGAGGCCCGAGCCGTCGGCGCCGGATGGGAGCTGTCGGGCCGGAAGGCGTTCTGCACCGGCACCGGGATCGTCGACCGGGCGCTCGTGACCGCGGCCACCGGCACCGCCGTGCTGCTGATCGACGTCGCGGTCGCCGACGGGATCGACGGAATCGACGGCGACGGTGGCGACTGGATCACCCCCGCCTTCGCCTCGACCAACACGTCGACGCTCACGTTCGCCCGCCAGATGGTCAGCGGCGAGGCCGTGATCGGACCGCCCGACTGGTATCTGGAGCGCGTCGGGTTCTGGCACGGGGCCCTGGCTCCGGCGGCGTGCTGGGCCGGTGGCGCCATGGGCCTGGCCGACCACACGATCGACGCCTGTCGCCCATCGGCCAGCGGCGACGACCACGTGCTCGCCCGTCTGGGCACGCTCGACGCCGCGACCTGGGAGCTCGACGCCGTGCTGGGAGCAGCGGGCCGGGCGATCGACCGCGACCCGTCGGATCGCCGGATCGCCGTCGACACCGCCTACCGCGTCCGAACCATCGTCGAGCGGATCGCCACCGGCGTGATCGACGACGCGACGCGGGCCGGTGGCCCCCGCCTGCTGGCGTACGACAGGTGGGCCTCCCAGCGGGTGGCCGAGCTGCAGCTCTACGTCCGCCAACACCATGATCGCCGCGATCACGCCGCGCTCGGTCTGCGACGCGCCACCAGGGAACGTGACCGTGACCGGGGTTCGGCTGCGGCCGACCCGGGTAGCTGATCGCTCCCACGCTCGCACAGGGCGGAGCGGAACGACAGGAGACACCATGCCCGACCACACCGAGCGGACCGACACCAGCGCCAAGGCCGAAGGCGACGACGAAGGCAAGTCATTCGAGATCAACGACGAGACCGAATCCGAGGAGACGGATCTGCAGAGCCGGTCGGGCGACGACTACCAGGGCAAGTCATTCCAGATCAACGACAACTCCAAGGGCGCCGACCAGTAGCCCGGCCACGGGACCGACGCCAAGGCGCCGGAGGCCTTACCCGGCAGGTAATCGCTTCGACCATCGATCAGAGCTCAGGATCGGTGTAGATCGCCGAGTGGCGGCGATCACCGCTCGAAGGGACCCCACCATGGCCGGATACGCCGTTGGCCTGCTGCACGACGTCGACCTCAACGACGACATCACCGCCTATCTGGAGCGCATCGACGACACGCTGGCGCCGTTCTCCGGGCGGTTCATCATCCACGGCGGCGCCCCCGACGTGCGGGAGGGTGAGTTCCGCCAGACGATGATCGTCATCGAGTTCCCGGACACCGAAGCGGCCTCCGCCTGGTACGAGTCGGCGCCCTACCAGGCCATCCTCCCCATGCGTACGGCGAACGCCCAGGGCGTGGTGTTCGTCATCGACGGGGTCGACGCCGACCACCGCGCCACCGACGTGCTGCCCTGAGGGGTTGGCCAGCGCCCGGAGCGGGTAACGGGATCGAACGGCCGGTACACACCGGCCAACCGACCGGAGGTGATGATCGATGCGGGGCCGGCCCACCGGGTGGCACGCTGGACTGATCGGGACCATCGCCGCCGGCGCCGCCGTGCTGGTGCTGTGGTGCCTCGCAGCGGTGGGGCCGGCCGCTGCCCAGGAGCCGCCGGGCGAGCCCGGGGGGCGGGTGCTGGCGTTGACCGTCGACGGGCCGATCACACCGGTGATGGCCGGCCACGTGGACGATGGCATCGCCCGGGCCGAACGGGAGGGCTACGAGGCCCTGCTGGTGCGGCTCGACACCCCGGGCGGCCTCGACGGCTCGATGCGGGCCATCATCCAGGACATCCTGGCCGCCGAGGTGCCGGTGATCGTCCACGTGGCGCCGTCGGGGGCGAGAGCGGCGTCGGCCGGGGCCCTCATCACCCTGTCGGCCCACGTGGCGGCCATGGCCCCGGGCACGGCGATCGGCGCGGCCACGCCCGTGGGCGGTGAGGGTGGCGAGGACCTCGACCGCAAGGTGGTGAACGACGCCGCCGCCTACGCCCGGTCGTTGGCCGAGCTGCGGGGCCGCGACGTCGACTTCGCCGTGGCCGCCGTGCGCGAAGGCCGGTCGATCAGCGCCGCCGAGGCGGTGGACATCGGCGCCGCCGATGTGCTCGCCGCCACCCGAGACGACCTTCTCGACGCCATCGACGGCACCACGGTGACCGTCGGCCCCGACGACCGTGAGGTCGTGCTGGCCACCGCCGGTGCGCCGGTCGACGAGGTGGAGCTGGGGCTGCTGCGGACCATCCAACGCTTCCTCGTGGACCCGAACGTGGCCTTCCTGCTGCTGTCGATCGGGACTCTGGCTCTGATCTACGAGCTGGCCAGTCCCGGCATGGGGGCCGGTGCGGTGGTGGGTGGATCGAGCATCCTCATCGCCCTCTTCGGCCTGGCCGTCATCCCGCTGAACGTGACGGGGATCGCCCTTCTGGTGCTGGCGGCCGGCCTGTTCGCCGCCGAACTGTTCACCCCCGGCACCGGTGTGGCCGCCGTGAGCGGCGCCGTGGCCCTCGTGCTGGCGGGGGTCTTCCTGTTCCGGGACGTGCCCGGGCTCGAGACGAGCCTCGCCGTCATCCTCCCGAGCGCGGTGGCCATGGGCGGGGCCGTGGTGGTGGCCGGCCAGCTGGCGCTGCGGACCCGGGCCGGCCCGTCGCGGTTGACCGGTGCCGACGCTCTGGTCGGCGCCGAGGGGTCGGTGCGGCTGGTGGGGGGCCGGCCTTCGGCGTTCGTGGGCGGCGCCTGGTGGTCGGTACGGGCCGACGAGCCCCTCGATCCCGGCGCGCCGGTGCGGGTCGTCGCCATGGACGGCCTCGATCTCGTGGTCGAGCGGGTTCCTGCTCCGGACCCGGACACCGTGACCGAACCGCCGCCGGCATCGCCGGCCAACGAAGCGAGGGGGCCCGACGGCGGCCCCCTGTCAGCCAGAGAAGGAGAGGAAGGCCCATGAACGCAGGTCTGATCGGTATCGGTGCCGCCCTGGTGGTGCTGATCCTGGTGCTGCTGTCGGCGGTACGGATCGTGAACGAGTACGAGCGGGGGGTGATCTTCCGGCTGGGCCGGGTGATGGGAGCCAAGGGTCCCGGGCTGTTCTTCATCATCCCGTTCATCGACAAGATGGTGAAGGTCAACCTCCAGACGGTGACGGCGGACATACCACCCCAGGACGTGATCACGAAGGACAACGTGACGCTGCGGGTCAACGCCGTGACCTATTTCAACGTCGTCGATCCGGTGAAGGCGGTGGTGGCGGTGCAGCAGTACCTGGTGGCCACGTCGCAGATCGCCCAGACGACGCTGCGCAGCATCGTGGGCCAGGTCGAGCTCGACGACCTCCTCCTGAAACGGGACGACATCAACTCCCAGCTGCAGCAGATCATCGACGACGTCACCAATCCCTGGGGGGTGAAGGTGACGCTGGTCGAGGTCAAGGACGTGGAGCTGCCCGAGACGATGCGCCGGGCGATGAGCCGTCAGGCCGAGGCGGAACGGGACCGGCGGGCCAAGGTGATCCACGCCCAGGGCGAGCAGGAGGCGGCGTCGGCCCTCACCGAGGCGGCCGACATGCTGTCCCGCAGCGAGAACGCCATGCAGCTGCGTCTGCTGTCGACGATGACCGAGGTGGCGTCGGCGGACCGGAACTCGACGCTGGTGTTCCCCGTACCGGTGGAACTGCTCCGCCTCTTCGAGCGTATGGCGCCGCCGGTGGGGGCGGCCATCGGGACCGACGGCCACCAGCGGTGATCGGCCGGCGGGTGACCCGTCGATCCCGAAGGTGAGCTGTTCACTCGCTGTTGGTTGACTCAAGCCTGATTGAGTGATGATGTGGCCCCATGGAATGGGGCGGTGGGCCGTGGCGGTGAGCGACAGCGATCGGTGGCGCCGATCGCTGCCCGCCCGGGCCGCGGTGCACGCCGCCCTGGGCGAACCACTGCGCCTGGCCATCGTCGACGAGCTGGCCGTCAGCGACCGATCACCCAAGGAGCTGGGGGAGCGGCTCGGCGTGACCTCCAACCTGCTGGCCCACCACCTCGACGTGCTGGAGGGCGTGGGACTCGTCGCCCGCTCCGTCTCGTCCGGCGACGCCCGCCGCCGCTACGTCCGCCTCGTTGCCGATCAGGCGCCCCTCGTGGCCCCACCACCCCGGCGCCAGCAGCGAGAGATGCTGTTCCTGTGCACCCACAACTCGGCCCGGTCGCAGCTGGCGGCGGCGCTGTGGGAAGCGAGGTCAGGGCGCCCGGCCCGCTCGGCCGGCACCGAGCCGGCGGATCGGGTTCACCCGGGGGCGGTCCGGGCGGCCCGCCGGGTCGGGCTGTCGCTGGCCGCCGCCCGGCCCCGGAAGTTGGCGGCGATCCCGAAGCGGCCGCAGGTGGTGACGGTGTGCGACCGCGCCCACGAGGAGCTGGCGCCCACGGCGGCGTGGTGGCACTGGTCGATCCCCGATCCCGTGGACGACGGGTCTGACCGGGCGTTCGACGCGGTGGTGGACGAGTTGGAGGCCCGGATCCGATCGGTCCTCCGCGGTCACGGAGAACGCCGGGAGCGAGCGTGACAGTTCGGGTGGGAATCAACGGGTTCGGGCGCATGGGCCGCCTGGTGGTGCGGGCCCTGCGCCTCCAGCCCGACCTGGAGCTGGTGCACGTGAACGAGCTGAGCGGAGGCCTGCACACGGCGGCGCACCTGCTGGAGTTCGACACGGTGCACGGCCGTTTCCCGGGGTCGGTCGGCACCGACGGCGATCGCCTGGCGGTCTGCGGCGCGCCCGTTACGTTCAGCGACCACGCTGCACCCGGCGACATCCCGTGGGCGGACCTCGGCGTGGAGGTGGTGATCGAGGCCACCGGGGCGTTCAAGACGGCCGAGGCCCTGGCGCCCCACCTGGAGCAGGGGGCGGCGGGGGCGGTGGTGGTGGCCTGCCCGGTCAGGAGCGACGGGGTGCTCAACGTGGTGATGGGGTGCAACGACCATCTCTACGACCCCGCCGTCCATCGCATCGTGACGGCGGCCTCGTGTACCACGAACTGCCTGGCCCCGGTGGTGAAGGTGCTGCACGAGGCGGTGGGGATCGAGCGGGGTGCGATCACCACCATCCACGACGTCACCAACACCCAGGTGGTGGTGGACGCCCCCCATCGGGACCTGCGCCGGGCCCGCTCGGCCCTGAACTCGCTGATCCCCACGTCCACCGGCTCGGCCACCGCCATCGCGCTGATCTATCCCGAGCTGGCCGGCCGCCTGAACGGCTTGGCGGTACGGGTGCCGTTGCTCAACGCCTCGCTCACCGATTGCGTGTTCACGCTGTCCCGGGACGTCACGGTGGACGAGATCAACGCCTTGTTGCGCCAGGCGGCCGTGGGGCCGTTGCAGGGCATCCTCGGCTTCGAGGACCGCCCCCTGGTCTCGGCCGACTACACCAACGACCCCCGTTCAGCGGTCATCGACGGCCCCTCCACCATGGTCATCGACGGCCGGATGGTGAAGGTCCTCGCCTGGTACGACAACGAGTACGGCTATGTGCACCGCCTGGCCGAGCTGACGGCCAGGGTGGCCGCGTCGGCCCGGGGTCCGGCGGCGTGAGGCTGCGCAACTACGCCCTGGTGACCGGGGGCTACTGGGCCTTCACGCTCACCGACGGCGCCCTGCGGATGCTGGTGCTGCTGCACTTCAACCGCCTCGGCTACTCGCCGGTGGCCATCGCCTTCCTGTTCCTGGCCTACGAGCTGACGGGTGTGCTCACCAACCTGCTCGGCGGGTGGGCCGGCGCCCGCCACGGGCTCAACCGGACGCTGGTGGCCGGCCTCGGGCTGCAGGTGGTCACCCTGGCCGCCCTCACCGCCGAACAGCCGTCGTGGGACCGGTGGCTCTCGGTCGCCTACGTGATGGGGTTGCAGGCCGTGTCGGGTGTGGCCAAGGACCTGACCAAGATGAGCTCGAAGAGCGCGGTCAAGACCGCGGCCGGCGACGGCTCGCTGTTCCGGCTGGTGGCCCTGCTCACCGGCTCGAAGAACGCGCTCAAGGGCGTCGGGTTCTTTCTCGGCTCGGTACTGCTGGCCTCCCTCGGGTTCGACGGCGCCCTGTGGGCCATGGCCGGCGTCCTGGCCGTGGTGACCGCCGGGCTGCTGGTGGCCCTCGACGGGGACATCGGCCGGGCCCGGCGCAAGCCCCCGCTGCGGTCCGTGCTGTCGAAGTCGACCGCCATCAACCGGCTCTCGGCCGCCCGCTTCTTCCTGTTCGGTTCCCGGGACATCTGGTTCGTGGTGGCCGTGCCGGTGTTCCTGGCCGAGAGGCTGGGCTGGGCCGATCAGGCGGTGGGCGGATTCCTGGCGGCGTGGGTGATCGGCTACGGCATCGTCCAGTCGTCGGCCCCCCGTCTCCTCACCGCCGGTGGCCGGCCCCCCGACGAGGTGCGGGCGGCCCGGGAGTGGGCCATGGTGTTGGGCGCGGTATCGGCGGTCATCGCCGTGCTGGTCGCCCTCGACGTGGAGCCGACCGCCGCCGTCGTGGGCGGACTGATCGTGTTCGGGGTGGTGTTCGCCCTGAACTCGTCGCTCCACTCGTTCCTGGTGCTGGCGTACGCCTCCGACGACGAGGTGGCCCTCGATGTCGGCTTCTACTACTCGGCCAACGCCGCCGGCCGCCTCGTCGGCACGCTCCTGTCGGGTCTGCTCTACCTGTGGGGCGGGCTTCCCGCCGCCCTGTGGGGTTCCACCGGCTTCGTGGCCCTGACCTGGCTGCTCACGCTGCGGCTCCCACCGCTGCCCGGCAACGTCACCGTGCAGCTGGCCTCGGTGGACGGTGGGGACTGAGCGGCCTGGGGCCGCCGTGCCGCCCTCCGGGCGTGCCGGGCCGGCCTGGCGGCGAGCCCGCGGTCAGCCGAGGGCGGCCCGCAGAGCGGCCACCCGCTCCGGCTGCACGTGGTACCAGGCCCAGGTGCCCCGCTTCTCCGAGGTCACGAGCCCGGCCTGGCGCAGGATCTTCAGGTGGTGGCTGACGGTCGGCTGCGACCGCCCCGCCGGTTCCACCAGATCGCAGACGCAGGCCCCGGCGGGCCCGGCGGCGGTGATCATCGACAGGAGGTGCAGCCGCACCGGATCGGCCAGCGCGTGGAACCCCTTGGCCAGCTCCACCGCGCTGGTCTCGTCGAAGCCGCTGCTGCCGACCGGAGCGCAGCACGCCGAGCCCTGCACCGCGGGGCCCTGCTCGATCTTCGTGCTCGCCATCACAACTCCTCCCGGTCGGGCCCGCCTGTCCATCGAAAGACTCGATCGAAAGACTTGATCGAAGGTCACCATCGAAGGTCTTCATCGAAGAATATCGATGGATACATTGACACCTGTCGATGGATGGGTAGGATGCAGACATCGACAGACGTCAATCTAGCGTCACACCAGCAGCAGGGAGCAACCCATGTCACGAGTCCAGCTCGCCCTCAACGTGAACGACCTCGACGCCGCCATCGCTTTCTACTCGAAGCTGTTCGGCGCCGAGCCGGCCAAGATCCGCGACGGCTACGCCAACTTCGCCATCGCCGAGCCGCCCCTCAAGCTGGTGCTGATCGAGAACCCGGGCCAGGGGGGCACGCTGAACCACCTGGGTGTGGAGGTGGAGAGCTCCACGTTGGTCGGTGACGCCATCGTCCGCCTCCAGGGCGAGGGTCTCGACACCACGGTCCAGCAGGAGACCGCCTGCTGCTACGCCGTGCAGGACAAGGTGTGGGTCCACGGGCCCGACGCCGAGCCGTGGGAGGTGTACACGGTGCTGGGCGACGCCCCCGACATGGCCTGCGCCCCCGCCCCCGAGGGATCGGGCGCCTGCACGGCCGCCCCCGAGCCGGCGGCGGTGGGGACGAAGTCCACCTGTTGCTGATCGGGCCATGACGGGCACCGGCACCACGGCGCCCGCCATCCGCCTCCCTCGGGACGACCCCGACCCCGCCGACATCGGCTGCGGCTTTGGCTCGCCGCCCACAACTTCGCCAGTCTGGAGGCCGGACTCCGCGGGGCATGGCGCCCCCGCCGCCGTCCTCCCGCACCCAGGCCGACCCCGACACTCACGACAGGACCGCCCGTGACCGACACCGCAGCCGACACCCGCACCCCCGGCAAGCTGTCCACCCTGGACCGGCTGCTACCGCTGTGGATCGGCATCGCCATGGCCGTCGGCCTGCTCCTCGGGCGGGCCTTCCCCGGGCTCAACGACACGCTCGACAAGGTGAAGATCGACACGGTCAGCCTCCCGATCGCCGTCGGCCTGCTGCTGATGATGTATCCCGTACTGGCCAAGGTGCGCTACACCCGGATCGGTCACGTGGTGGCCGATCGCCGCTCGCTCGTGCTGTCGCTCGTGCTGAACTGGCTGGTGGGACCGGCCGTCATGTTCGCCCTGGCCTGGCTGCTCCTGCCCGACCTGCCCGAGTACCGGACCGGCCTGATCATCGTCGGCCTGGCCCGCTGCATCGCCATGGTGCTCATCTGGAACGACCTGGCCTGCGGCAACCGGGAGCTGGCGGCGGTGCTCGTGGCCCTGAACTCGATCTTCCAGATCATCGCGTTCTCGATCCTCGGCTGGTTCTACCTGCAGGTGCTCCCCGGCTGGCTCGGCCTCGACAGCGACGGGATCGACGTGACGGTGGGGGAGATCGCCAAGAGCGTGCTGATCTTCCTCGGCATCCCGCTGCTCGCCGGCTTCCTCACCCGTACCTTCGGTGAGCGGGCCAAGGGCACCGAGTGGTACGAGCAGCGGTTCATCCCCCGGATCGGGCCCGTGGCCCTGTACGGCCTGCTGTTCACGATCGTGATCCTGTTCGCCCTCCAGGGCGAGAAGATCACCAACCAGCCCCTCGACGTGGCCCGCATCGCCCTTCCCCTGCTCGTGTACTTCGCCATCATGTGGTTCGGCACGTTCGCCCTCGGGCTCCGTCTCGGCCTGCCCTACGACCGGAACGCCTCGATCGCCTTCACCGCCGCCGGCAACAATTTCGAGCTGGCCATCGCCGTGGCCATCGGTGTGTTCGGGGTGTCGTCGGGCCAGGCCCTGGCCGGCGTGGTAGGGCCCCTCATCGAGGTGCCGGTGCTGGTGGCCCTGGTCTACGTCTCGCTGGCGGCTCAGCGGAAGTACTATCCGGCCGCCACCGTTTAACTACAAATCGATACCGTCCGAACTGTTCGATTTGCACCGATCATCGGCCCCGGGTTCGGGCCATTTGGCCGCAATGGCGGCGCCGGCAACTTGACACCGCACCGACCTGGGCAATTGCGGAGCTGGTTGCCAGCGTTCACTGCGGCTGGGATCATCTCCGCCAAGCGGGGTGGGCCCGCGGGATCAGCAGTCTGCCGCTGCTGCCCGTGCGGGGGCCCTCCACGTCAGGCGGGCGGGGCTGCTGGGTTTCCGCCACTCCGGCCCCGTCCGCCGTCCATCTGAACCCGCTGCCGGCGAACTGTCCATCGGCTTGCGCCGATTCGTCTACCAGCGGGGGCCGGCGGCCTTCCATGGATTCGGCGGATCGGGGGAACCGGAGCCGGGCGGCGATCGTCCAAACATCATGCGAACCACCATTGCCCGTTGGACCGCGGTGTTGTGCGCCGCCGCCACGCTGGGGGCGGCGTGCGGCTCGGGCGACGGCGACGGTGTCGCCGCCGACCAGGACGGGGTGTCGGCGGTCGCCGTCGGTGACCGCCAGGGGCCCTCGGCCGATCCCTCGGCGGCCGGCCGAGCCGTCACCGCCTTCGGGGGCACGCTGTTCGCCGCCGTGCGGGCCGGAGCGGATGATCCCGACGCCAACCTCACGATCTCGCCCGCTTCCGTGGCGGTCGCCCTGGCCATGCTGGAGCCGGGGGCCACCGGAGACGCCGCCACCCAGCTCCGCCGAGTGCTCGCCATCGACGATCCCGGCACCTACCACGCCTCGATGAACGCCCTGGAGCAGGACCTGGAGGCCCGGGTCCCCGACCCCGTGGCCGACGACGACGGCGACGAGGAGCAGGATCCGGGCGAGGTGACGGTCCGGCTGGCCAACGCCGCCTATCTCCAGCAGGGCTACCCCTTCGAGTCCGCCTACCTGGAGACGATCGGGGCCAACTACGGCCCGGCGTTGAACGAGGTGGACTTCCGGGCCGACCCGGACGCCGTGGCCCACGCCATCAACGCCTTCGTGGCCGGCGCCACCAACGACCGCATCCCCGAGCTCGTGGCCGACGGCGTGATCAGCCCCGACACGGTGTTGGCCCTGGTCAACGCGCTCTATCTGAAGGCGTCGTGGCTGGAGTCGTTCGAGGCCGACGCCACGGCTGACGCCCCCTTCACCCGGGCCGACGGCACCGAGGTGACCGTCCCCATGATGCGTGGCGCCAGCGGGGCCTCGTCGCAGGGCGCGGGCTGGCGGGGGGCCGAGAAGCCCTACGTGGGCGGCCTGGCCGCCCAGTTCATCCTGCCCGACGAGGGCCGCTTCGACGAGGTGGCGGCCGACCTGGGCCGGGTGGTGGCCGAGTTCGACGCCAACCGAACCGTTGGGGCCGAGTTGTCGGTGCCCCGGTTCGAGGTCCGGGCCAACCGCCAGCTCGATCCCGCCCTCCGGGCGCTCGGACTCACCGCCCCCTACGAACCGGGCCATCTCCTCGGGATCGCGGCCGACGATCGGCTCGTGCTGAGCAAGGTGATCCACGAGACGTGGGTGGCCATGGACGAGGAGGGCACCGAAGCGGCGGCTGCCACCGTGGCGCTGATGGTCGCCGTCTCCGCTCCGGTCGAGCCACCCCGGCCGCTGACCCTCGACCGGCCGTTCCTCTACCGCATCTACGATCAGCGGTCGGGGGCCACCCTGTTCCTGGGCCAGGTCACCGACCCCACCGCCGGTTGAGCCGGGCCGGGCCACCGTCCCGATCGGCGGCCCTACATCCGCCGGCGACGGCGGCGGACCGGGGGGAGCTCGGTGTCGTCCGAGCCCAGGATCGACGGCGGCCGGCGCTCACCGGTGCGCCGCCGCACCGGCTGGCGAACGATCGTGCGCAGATCCTCCGGTCTGGTCCGCCTGGGATCGGTGACATAGATCTCCTGGTAGGTGCCGGTGCCCTCCAGGCTCTGGTCGGCGGCGTACTCCCGGATCCGCTCCAGCGTCCACCCGATCGTGTCGTACGCCCCGACGTGGAGCGCCTGCACCACGAGGCCGTGGCCCAGCACGCGGACCGCCACCCGGCACGGGCCCCGATCCCGGTGGCGGGCGATGACCCGCCGGAGGGCGTCGTCGTCGGAGTCGTCGGGGAGGCAGATCGCCGCCGTCCAGTTCCACACGCCGGCCAGGGTCGGATCGAACTCGGTGTGCTCGGCGTGGTGCCAGAACCCCTCGAGGGGCATGTCGGCGTAGCCGAACCGCCGCCAGGGACAGGCCGCCGCCACCATGGTGTCGGCGGTCGACCGCAGCTCGCGCAGGTCAGATAGCACGTCTCCGTTGACGTCGATCGCTACATATCGCCGCGGCGGTATGCGTAGGACGGTGGGGTCGGTGGATGCGATGTAGTCCGCTCGATCCAGAGCTCGGTTCGATTGGTCGATCACGGCGCCTCCTCGGCGTAAAGGGCTTGTGATCGCTCCGCGTTTGTGCGCGCTCAGAACAGCTCGGCTGGAGGCTTATCGGTTGACAGATCGAAGACGAGGTTCGTTCTGTCATGAAGTACGACAGGCTTGAACCAGGCTGATCTGAGCGGCGGCAGGGCGAATTACGTCGGCGTCGCCCTCTGTTGTGAAGAGATGACGGTACCACGTTGAGACCCATTGTCGCTTGTGTTCGATCATCAATGAACGATGAACTCGATCCCACCCAAACATCGGACCTGGTCGGTGGCGTTGAACCACCCGATGGGGCAGTTCTTCGAGCGAGGAGTGAACCCATGAAGGTTTGGATCGACGGGCACCTGTGCACCGGTGTGGCCCTGTGTGAGAAGTCCTGCCCGGAAGTGTTCGTGATGATGGACGACGGCATCGCCCATGTGGTGGGCCCCACCGGCGAGGCCGTGCCGAGCGGGGTGGCCGCCGAGTTCCCCGAGGCGCTGCTGGAGGACGTCCTGGAGGCGGCCGAGGGCTGCCCCGAGGAGTGCATCTTCATCGAGCCCTGAGGTGGGCCACCGTGCCCGGGGGGACGGGCCCGCGCCGGCGGTCAGGCCGGCGGGGGCCCGTACTCGGGGGTGGCCGGCGTGTGCTCGTCGAGGGGATAGATCGGCCGCCGGACCTTCTCGAACCGGAACAGCGAGTTGTCGCTGCTGGTCACCCCCACGCCGTTGCACGGGATGTCCCGGGCCGAGATCCCGGTGAAGCCGGCCCGGTAGTGGATGCGGGACTTGAGGATCAGGAACCGCATGGCCGTGGGCTCGATGCCCACCGACCGGAAGCAGCCCGGGTCCGACGGCTCCACGTTGCGGGAGCACACGACGATCTTCGCCGATCCCGATTCGAGCGGCCCCACCTCGAGCACCGCGGTGGGGCCCATGTCGATCAGCGTGCCCCGCCCCATGGCCACGGTCACCGGGAACACGCCGTCGCTCAGGGTGCGGACCCGTCCCGTCACCACCAGTGGTTCCCCCCGGCGCCCGATGGCGGGCATGTCCATCTTGCCTCCGAGGGCCACCGTCACCTCGGCCCCCACGCCGGCCGCCGCCATCTCGGCCACGGCCGCCGGGTCGCAGATGGCGAACATGGCCACGTCGGGCAGACCCTGGGCCAGCACCTCGGCCAGCACGGCCGTCGTGTCCTGGGTGCCGCCCGAGGCCGTGTTGTCGGCGTGGTCGAGCAGGATCACCGGCCCGTCGAGCCGCTGGTCGCCCCCGTTCAGGGCCTTGGCCTCGGCGATCGTCTCGGCCAGCGGCCGGCTCCGGAACACGAACTCGGCCCGCTCGGCCCAGGCCGCGTCCAGCAACTCGTCCCGGGCCGCCTCGGCCCGGGACCGGTCGCCAGGCGCCGACGCCGGTGCCGGTGCCCTTGAAGCGCCGGTACACCTCGTCGCCCGTTGGCACCTCACCCCCGCCCCGGGCGAACCGGGACAGCGGGGTGGGCACGGGCGAGAAGGTGTTCGTCTCGTGCTCCATCATGGCCACGACCACCCGCCGGGCCGTCATGGCCGCGGCTCCCTGACGCCGGCGCTCTCGACGTCGCCCGGCGCCTCGGCCGGGCTCAGATCGGGGTGGCCGGGGCCCCGGCGGGCCTGCACCCGGCGGACGTCGATCGCCTCACCGCAGTGGCTGCACACCACCTCGGCCTGCATGTCGTGGTCGCAGGCGGTGTGGTGGAACACCAGCGGCGTACCCTCCGGCCCGCTGAGCCACTTGTCGCCCCAGGCGGCCATGGTGGCCAGGATCGGGAACACGTCGCGGCCCTTCTCGGTGAGCCGGTACTCGTGGCGCACCGGCCGCTCCTGGTAGGGCACCTTGGTCAGCATCCCCTCCTCCACCAACCGGTTGAGATGGGTGGTGAGGATGTTGCGACCGATGCCCAGTGCGGCCTGGAACTCCTCGAAGCGTCGGTTGCCGAGGCAGGCCTGGCGGATGATCAGCAGATTCCAGCCGTCGCCCAGCACATCGGCGCTACGGGCGATGGTGCAGGGCCAACCGGAGGTGTCGGTGCGGCTCATGATCCCCAGCCTACTGGATCCGTCTTGTGGGTTGCTTGACGGAACTCATCGGACTACGGTCAGTTCTATGAAGAAACTCACTGCGGCCGAACCGGCCAACCCCTGGCCGACGTTCGTCGTGTGCGCCATCGCCGCCTACATCGCCACGCTCGACATGTCGATCGTGAACGTGGCCTTCGCCGAGATCGCCCGGTCCTTTCCCGGCTCCAGCCGGGGCACGATCTCCTGGGTCGTCACGGCGTACTCGATCCTGTTCGGCTCGCTCCTCGTGGTCTCCGGGCGCTCGGCCGACCGGGTGGGCCGCCGGCGCCTGCTGCTGATCGGAACCGGCCTGTTCCTGGCCGGATCGCTGGCCTGCGCCGTCTCGCCCGGCCTGGGGCTCCTGGTGGCCGGCCGGGCCGTCCAGGGCGTTGGCGGCGCCCTGCTCGTGCCGTCCTCGCTCGGGCTCCTCCTCGCCGCCTTCCCCGACACCCGCCGCAGCCAGGCCATCGCCTGGAACGGCGCCGTGGGGGCGCTGGGCGTGGCCTCCGGCCCCACGCTGGGCGCGCTGTGCGTCGCCGCCTTCGGGTGGCGGTCCGCCTTCTGGATCAACGTGCCGATCTGCCTGGTGGTGGCCGCCCTGGCCTGGCGGATGGTGCCCGACTCGCCCCGCGTGGCCGGCCCCCGGCCCGACGTCGCCGCCTCGGTCGTGCTCACGGTGTCCGTGGCGTCGCTGGTGTGGGCCATCTCCCGGGCCGAGACGCTGGGCTGGGGCGACCGGTCGGTGATCGGGCTGCTGGCCCTGGCCGCGGTGTTCGGTGCGGTGGTGGCCCAACGGTCCCGCCGCCATCCCCGGCCGCTGCTGCCGCCCTCGCTGTTCACCCGTCGCACGGCCACCGCGGCCAACCTCGCCACCGTCGTGTTCGGCATCGCCTTCTCGGCCAACCTCCTCAACAACGTGCTGTTCCTGCGCACCGTGTGGCGCTACGGCGTGGTGCGGGCCGGTCTGTTCTCGGTGCTGGCGCCGGTGGTGGTGGCCGTCACCTCGGTGGTGGCGGGACGGCTCATGCGCCGCGTCGGCTTCCGCCCGCTCCTCCTGGCCGGTCCCCTCGGAATCGCCCTCGTGGCCGTCGGACAGGCCCGTCTCCTCACCGAGAGCCCCACGCCGGTCACCCGGTGGCTGCCGCTGATGTTCCTCCTCGGGGTGGGCATCGGCTCGACCTTCCCGGTTCTGGCGGCGGCCAGCGTCCACGGTCTACCCCCCGAGCACTTCGCCCTGGGCGGGGCGGTCAACAACACCGCCCGTCAGGTGGGGGCGGCGGTGGGAGTGGCCCTGGTGGTGACGATCCAGGGCACGGCCGACGGCATCGCCGGGTTCCGGGCCGGCTGGCTGTTCGTCGCCGCCTGCTGCGGCCTGGCGGCCGCCGTGTCGCTGGCCCAACCCCGCCCGGTCCGGGCCGCCTCCCCGGCGCCGGTGGCGCTGGCCGTCTCGGCCCTGGATGGTTGAACGCAACCGGCTCCGGCTCTGCGGCGCACTGCTAGCGTCGGGACACTGTTCCGGTACGGGGGATTCCATTGCCAGACCCAGCGAACGACATGGACGGGGACACCATCGACTGGCTTCGGCGGGTGGGCATGGTGGCCAACGCCCTCACGGGAGACGTCGACGCCCAGGAGGTGGCCGAGATCGTGCTCCACCAGGGCCTGGCCGGCATGGGCGCGTCGGGGGCGGCGGTGGTCTTCCGCTACGGCGACCAGCTGGTGCCCGTGGCCGCCGTCGGCACCACCGTGGAGACGCTCAACCGCCATTCGCCCCTCACCATCGACCGCCAGCTCCCCATGTGCCACGCCCTCGTACACGGGGAGCCGGTGTGGGTCACCAGCCGGGAGGAGGGCCTGGCCCGGTTCGCCAACCTGCGAAACGCCCTCCCCTCGTCACAGGGATGGGCGGCGGCGCCGCTGCTGTCGGACGGCCGGCCGTTCGGCGCCGTCTCGTTCGTGTTCGACACCCCGCCGACGTTCAGCGCCGTCGAGAGGCAGTTCGTGACCACCCTCACCGGGTTGGCCGCGCTGGCGCTCAGCCGGCTGATCCCGGGCCACGGGCCCGCCCGAGGAGGCGTGATGGTGCGGACCAGCAGCCAGCTGTGCACCATGTTCGGTCACGCCGCCGCCGCCGGGTCACCGGCCTGAGCCGCAGCCGGCATTTCCTTCGAAAGGCGAAGATCGCGTACCGTTGATCTTCTGATGGGGACGACGACAACCGTACGAGAAGAGCGACTCCCGCCCGAGGGCACACCCAAAGAGGTGGCGCCGGGCGTGGTGCGGATGCAGCTGCCGATGAACATGCCCGGTCTGGGCCACGTGAACTGCTACGCCATCGAGGACTCCAAGGGCATCGCCCTGATCGATCCCGGGGTGCCGAGCAGTGCCTCGTGGCGGGCGCTCAACAAGCGGCTGGCCGAGGCCGACCTCCCCATCGAGCGGGTGCACACCGTGCTCGTCACCCACTCCCACCCCGACCACTACGGGGCGGCCCAGCGCCTGCGCCGGCTCACCGGGGCCGAGATCGTCACCCACGAGAACTTCAAGACCTACTGGGACCCGCACGAGGAGGACGACTTCGTCCGCGAGGTGGCCGTCCCCGGCGACTACGAGGCACAGCTCAGCGCGATCGAGAAGACGCTGATGAAGATGGCGGGCCGGGAGAAGAACTCGCCGTTCGACCGGCCCGTGCCGTGGGGCGGCCCGCCGCCCGACAACCAGTGGAAGGAGCGGTTCAAGTGGCGGATCCTGCCCCTGCTGCTCTCGAAGGTGTGGCAGCCGCCCAAGCCGTCGCGCCGGGTGGTCGACGGCAACGTGATCATGCTGGCCGACCGTGAGTGGCACGCCGTGTTCACCCCGGGCCACACCAACGACCACCTGTGCCTGCTCGACCCCACCGAGGGCATCTTCGTGTCGGGCGACCATCTGCTGCCCACCATCACCCCGCACATCTCGGGCCTCACCACCCAGCGCCAGCCACTGACCGACTTCTTCGGCTCGCTGGAGCGCATGCACAGCTTCGACGGGGTGAAGACGGTGCTGCCGGCCCACGGGTTCGAGTTCCACGACCTCCCCGGCCGGTCCGACGAGATCGTCGAGCACCACCACCAGCGCCTGGCCACCCTCACCAAGGCGGCGGCCGACGCCCCGGAGAACGAGCTCACGGTGCCCCAGTACTCCCAGCACCTGTTCCGTCCCCACGCCTGGGGCGTGATGGCCGACTCCGAGACGTTCGCCCACCTCGAATACCTGCGTCAGACGGGCCGGGCCACCGCCCGCCCCGTCGACGGCGAGCTCCGCTACCGCATCGTCTCCGACTGAGGCGAAGCCTCAGGCGGTCGCCGGGGGTGGGGCCCCGGCGACGATGGGGGGGCCCGCATCCGAGGCGCGGAGCCCCCGACAAGCA
The DNA here is from genome assembly GCA_041394285.1 of Acidimicrobiales bacterium. GTDB lineage: Bacteria > Actinomycetota > Acidimicrobiia > Acidimicrobiales > SZUA-35 > CADEDH01. The sequence continues at coordinate 261,207 of JAWKIL010000007.1, forward strand.
CAGCTCAGCGGTCGCGGACCTGGAGCACACCAGCGGCGTGGAGCTCCTCGATGGTGGCCGAGTCGTAGCCCAGCACCTGGCTCAACACGTCGTGGTTGTGCTGGCCCAGGGTGGGGGCATGGATGTCGGGCAGCTCGGGCTGGGCCGAGAACTTGAACGGGTAGCCGGCCACCGTCACCTCGCCCAGCACCGGATCGGGCACCCGGCGCACCATCTGGCGGGCCTCGAAGTGGGGATGGCCCACGGCGTCGGTGGCGTCGAACACCTCGCCCAGCGGTACCCGGTGCTTGAGGCAGTGGGCCACCAGCGTCTCGTTGTCGGTGAAGCTCAGCAGCCAGGCCTGAACCATCGGCACCAGCTCGTCCTGATGGTCGACCCGGGCGCTGAGCGTGGCGAAGCGGGGATCGTCGATCAGCTCCGGCCGCCCCATCGCCCGGCACAGGTTGGCCCACTGGCGCTCCAGCACCAGCAGGTAGCCGTGGTTGCCATCCGGCAGGTCGTACACCCCGATCGGGCAGTACATCGGATGGTGGCGGGCGTAACGGCCGGGCCGCCACGTGCGGTCCGACAGCTCGTACTGGGCCATCTGATCCTGCAGGCCGAACATCACGTCGGCCATGGCGATGTCGATGTGCTGGCCCTCCCCTGTGCGCTCCCGGTGGAGCAGGGCATAGCCCAGGGCGGCGAACCCGTGGACGGCGGTGGAGTTGTCGGCCACGGCGAACCCCACCGGCACCGGCGGGCCCGACGGATCGCCGCACAAGGCCATCACCCCCGAGGTGGCCTGGATGATCCCGTCGAAGCCGGGGCGGTCGGACCAGGGCCCGGTCTGGCCGTAGGCCGTCACCGACACCATCACGATCGACGGGTTCAGCTCCCGGAGCGCCTCGTAGTGCAGACCCCGCCGCTCCAGCACGCCGGCGGCGAAGTTCTCCACCACCACGTCACACCGGGGCACGAGCTCCCGCAGGATCCGCATGCCCTCCTCGCTGTCCCAGTTCAGGCACAGGCTCCGCTTGCCCCGGTTGTTCTGGATGAACACGCTCGAGCGCCCGTCCTTCACCCAGCGGATGAAACGGCTGGGGTCGCCGTCGGGCGTGAGCTCCACCTTGATGATCTCGGGCCCCAGCTCGGCCAGCAGCCGGGTGATCCCGGCCCCGGCCAGGTACTGCGACAGATCGAGGATCCGGTAGCCCTCCAACATTGCTCGGCCCATGTCGATGTCCCCCCGGTGCTGTCCCCTGGCCCCACCATCCTCCCACGGGGCACCCGGTCGGTTCGAAAACGTGCCGCCGACGCCGCCGACCTACCATTCACCGATGAACGCCGATGAATTCTTCCGCCACGCCCGGGGGGACGTGGCGGGCCCGCTCGACGGGGTCCGTATCGTCGACTGCACCACCGCCTGGGCCGGCCCCATGGCCGGTTGCCTCCTGGCCGATCTCGGCGCCGATGTGGTTCACATCGACCTGCCGGGCGATCTGCCACCCCAGGTGCCGCCCCTCATCGGGGGCACCTCGCTCAACTTCGTCAATCAGACCGTCAACCGCAACAAGCGCAGCCTCGCCCTCGACCTCCGCCGCCCCGACGGTCGGGACGTGTTCCTCGACCTCGTGGCCACGGCCGACGCCGTGGTGGAGAACTTCCGGCCCGGCACCCTGGCCAACTGGGGCATCGGCTACGAGCACTGTGCGGCGGTGAAGCCCGACATCGTGTACGTGTCGATCTCGGGCTGGGGCCAGTACGGCCCGTGGGCCGATCGGGCGGGGTACGACCCGGCGGCCCTGGCCGCCGGCGGATGGATGTCGCTCAACGGCAGCCCCGACGGCCCGCCGGTGAAGGCCCCGACCTTCCTGGCCGACGACCTGGCCGGCCTCCACGGCGCCCTGTCGGCCCTGGCCGCCCTCAACCACCGGGACCGGACCGGTGAGGGCCAGCACGTGGACGTGTGCCTCCTCGACGCCCTGCTGTTCCACTGCGACGGCCTGCTGTCGCTCGGCGCCACCGACGTGCCCCTCCAGCGGTGGGGCGCCCAGGTGAGCGTCACCCACCCGTGCGACGTCTACACCTGTGCCGACGGCAGCCTCTATCTGGCCGTCGCCCTCGACACCCACTGGCGGCGGCTGTGCGAGGTGATCGGGCGGGGCGACCTGTCCCGGGCCCCCGGCTTCGGGCGCAACGGCGAACGGCTGGCCAACCGGGAGGCGGTGAACGCGGTGGTCGCCCAGTGGTGCGCGCCGCTGCCGGTCCAGGAGGCTGTCGATCGGCTGCTGGCCGCCGGGCTGGTGGTGGCCCGGCTCAACACCTTCGCCGAGGCCGCCCGGGAACCCCACGTGCTGGAGCGGGGGATGCTGCAGACCGTCACCCTCAGCGACGGCTCCGACGCCCCGCTCACCGGCCCGGCGGCCAAGTTCTCCCGTACCCCCACCCGGGTGCGGTGGGCGGCTCCCGTTCCCGGGGCCCACAACGCCGACGTGCTGGGAGAGATCGGTTACGACGCCGACCGCCTCGACGAGCTGCGAGCCGCCGGCGTCATCTGACGCCGAATCTGATGCCCGGAGCCGCCACCGGTGACGGCTCCGGACATCGAAAGATCCGCACTGTGTTCTGATGCCCCGGCCCGTCACCCGTGGCGGCCGGCGGCATCGGAACCAGGGTCAGCCCCGGCCGTGGCGCAGGAGTTTGCCCGGGGTGGCGCCGGTGCAGGCGCCATCCTCGAACGTGACCTCGCCGTTGACGATGATGTCCTTGTAGCCCTTGGCCCGCTGGACCCGGCGCCATTCGCCGCCGGGGAAGTCGTAGGCCACCTCGCCCAGCCAGCTCGGATCCATGTCGAGCTCTTCCATGTCGTAGACGACGACGTCGGCCGCCGACCCCTCCCGCAGCGCCCCCCGGTCCTTGAACCCGGCGGCGTGGGCGGCCAGCGTCGACATCCGGAAATGCGCCTCCTCCAGCGGCACCACGCCCTCGTCGCGGACCAGCCACCGCAGCAGGTCGGTGGTCCAGGAGCCGCCGTTGAAGAACTTGGTGTGGGCCCCGCCGTCGGACACGCCGGGCAGGGTGTACTGCGACGACGTGAGCAGCTCGCCGTTGAACGGGGCGTTGAACTCCTTCTCCGCCATCAGGAACTCGACGTTCAGATCGCCGGCCAGCGACAGGTCGATCATGACCTCGATGTGGTGCTTGCCCTCCTCGGCTCCGATCTGGCCCAGCGTCTTGCCCACGTACTTCTGGAGATCCTGCTGGCGGTTCACGCCCTGGACCACCAGCTTGTCGGGGGCGCCCGACACGCCGGCCTGGATCACCTTCAGCTTGCGGTCGGCCGCCTCGGCCTCGTCGATCACGGCCCGGCGCAGCTCCGGGTCCTGCATCTTGGCGATGCGTTCCTCCTTGGTGCCGGTGGTGATGGCCCGCCACGCCGGGGAGGCGTCGTACAGGTTCCAGTGCTCCAGGGTGAAGGCGGTACCGGCCCGCAGGGTGGCGGTCTGGCCGTAGATCGGGAGCCCTTGGTTCCAGCACTTCTCGATCCAGCGCAGGCTGCGGCGGTGGACCTCGGGATCGCGACGGGCGGCGATGATGGCGTTGTGCAGGATCGGCCGCTGGGCCACCGCCGCCAGCTTCTCCAGGAACGCCAGATCGGCCTTGATGTCGCCCGTGGCCTGGGTGATCTGGATGAAGCCCTCGTCCCGCTCGGCCAGCACCTCGGCCAGGCACAGGATGTCGTCGTCGCACATGGTGTCGGTGACCATGGGCGAGCCGTCGTAGTCGGCCTGCGTGGAGTGCTCGCCCAGGCGCTGGATGGAGAAGCCGCACAGGCCGGCGTCCATGCCCTCGTGGAGGAGGCGCTGCATGTCCTTGCGCTCGGCCGGGGTGGCGGGGCGGGTCTTGGCCGCCTCCAGGCCCATCACGTAGATCATCAGCGACGCCGTGGGCATGTACTGGATCACGTTGACGCCGAGCGGGGAGCGGTCGAGCGAGTCGAGGTACTCGGGGATGGTCTCCCAGTCCCAGCTCATGCCCTGCTTCATGGACTCGTACGGGATGGCCTCGGTGCGGGTCATCATCAGCATCGAGCGCTCGCGGAAGTCGGGCTTCACCGGGGCGAAGCCGAACCCGCAGTTGCCGAGCACGAGCGAGGTGACGCCGTGCCAGCCCGACGTGGTGCAGTACGGGTCCCACCGGACCTGGGCGTCGTAGTGGGTGTGGAGGTCGATGAAGCCGGGGGCCACGATCAGCCCGTCGGCGTCGATCACACGGTCGGCGCCACCGTCGACCCGGCCGCCGATCTTGGCGATCTTGCCGTCCTTGATCCAGACGTCGCCCCGGTAACGGGGCACGCGGGTGCCGTCGACGACCGTGCCGCCCTTGATGTGGATGTCATATGAAGCCATGAGCGTGGATCCCCCTGCTGCTGCCGGCGTTGTGGGCCCGATCCTACTACCGGGGGGTGACAGCGGCCCAAGGCGGCGGGCGCTCAGCTCTCGGGGGCGGTTATGGGCGCGGCGTCGCCGCAGCTCACGCCGCGGAGGCGCTCGATGGCGGCGTCGTCGACCCCCCGGGTGTAGGTGCCCGAGGTGACGGCGCCGTTGCGGGCCTGGTTCCCCCGCACCTCCACCACGGTGGCGGACCACGGCACGGTGTCACCCTGGGGGTCGCCGGCGTCGAGCCCCACCAGCTCCCGGCGGCCCTTCACCGTGGTGCAGCCGACGCCGGTGCCGATGTCGGTGAAGCCGAGCGAGAAGGTGTAGGGCCGGCCACCCTTGTTGAGCACGTCGACTATGGAGCAGTCGATCACGGCCCACAGCTGCACGGCGCGCCCGTCGTTGGCCAGGACGAGGGGCGGGGTGTCGGGATTGACGTCGAGCACCAGGACGGAGCGGGTCACCGGGCTGGCCGAGGTGAAGGCCCGACCGAACCCGCCGCCGGCGGCGGTGACGATCCCCACCCGTACCGCCCCCGAGGGCTCGGTGACGATCCAACCCGTGTCGGGCCGGCCGTCGCCGTCGACGTCGATCACCGGCGCCTGGGCGGCGCCGGCCGGGATGTCGGCCGAGCCGGCGGCACAGCCGGTGCCCGAGCCGGTGCCGGACGTCGGCGAGGTCGGGGAGGTCGGCGAGGCGGTGGACGCGCTCGACGAGGATGGGGCGGTGGTGGCGGTCGTCGCCGTGCCGGTGGCCGAGCCGCCCGAGGCGGGGGCGGCGGCGCTGGTGGGGGTGGTGGCTTCGCTGGTGGCCCGGCCGTCGCCCTGGCCGCAGCCGGTGGCGGCCAGGATCAGGGCGGCAGCGATCGCCACGCTTGGGGTTCGGGTCGGCATGGGCGCTCCTTCCGCGACCGACGCTACCGGGCGCCGCCCGCTCGAACCGCGACACGGAACGAAGCGGGTACGCGAAGGGTGCGCTCAGCGCACAGTGTGACACGGCTGGAACCGTGTCGCGGATCGAGCGGGGAGCCGGACGGTGCCGACCGGGGACTCAGCCGGGGCGGCGGGTGCTGGTGTTGACGCGGACCTCGTGGAAGGGGACGTCGTTGTCGACCGAAGGCTCCTTGGGCAGGCCCAGCATCCGCTCGCCCAGGATGTTCTTCTGGATCTCGTCGGTGCCGCCGGCGATCGACTGGGCCGGGGTGGAGATCAGCACCTCGGCGATCATTCCCGCCGCTGCCGTGTCGGGCCCGGTGAGCATGCCTTCGGCCCCGGCGATCGCCGTGTGCACTGCGTTGCAGCGGCGGGCCACCACGCTGGAGGACAGCTTGCCCAGCGAGCCCTCCGGGCCGGGGGCCCGCCCGGAGGCCCGGGCTGCCCGGGCCCGCTCGGCCGTCCACCGGGTGGCCCGGCGGAAGGCGGTGAGGGCGGCCATGTCCTGGCGCACGAGGGGGTCGGCGATCCGGCCCGTGGCCTCGGCCCGGGGCGTCACCAGATCGGCCCGGCCGGCCCGCTGGGGATACCAGGAGTAGGTGGCGTTGTAGGCCGCCGCCTCCGCTGCCGCCTCGATCCGGGTGCGGCCTTCGGGCGCCTTGCGGGGCCCACCCCGGCCCCGGGGGGCGGTGAGGTTCCGCTCGTGCATCAGCGTGGTGATGGCCACCGCCCAGCCCAGCTCGGGCTCTCCCACCACGGCGTCGGCCGGGACCCGGGCGTCGGTCAGGAACACCTCGTTGAAGCTGGCGTGGCCGTTCATCTGGCGCAGCGGGCGCACCTCCACCCCGGGCTGGTGCATGTCGATCACGAAGTACGTGATCCCCCGGTGCTTGGGCACGTCCCAGTTCGTGCGGGCCAGCAGGATCCCGAAGTCCGCCTTGTGGGCGCCGGTGTTCCACACCTTCTGGCCGTTGACGATCCACTCCTCGCCGTCGAGCACGGCCCGGGTGGTGAGCCCGGCCAGATCGGAGCCGCTGCCCGGTTCGGAGAACAGCTGGCACCAGTGGTGCTCGCCGGTGAGGATCGGGCGTAGGTGGGCCGCTTTCAGCTCGTCGGACCCGTGGGCCAGGAGGGTGGCGGCGGCCAGGCTCATCCCGCCCCCGGCGGCCACCCCCGCCGCCCCGGCCCGGCGCATCTCCTCGGTGACCACGGCGGCATCGGTGTTCGACAGGCCCTTGCCGTACCACTCGACGGGCCAGGTGGGGCAGCCCCAGCCCGAGTCCACCAGCAGCGGTCGCCACTCGGCCAGCGACCGCTCCGGGTCCCAGTTGGCGTCGAGCCAGGCCCGCACGTCGCGGCGGATGGCGGCCTGGGTTGCGGTGTCGGCCATCGGTGTGTCCCCCTCGGCTCCGCCAGCGTCGTCTCGGGCCAACCTACTCCCGGCCCCGGCTGGGCCGGAACTCTGACACCCGGTACCGGTTTGTGCGGGCTGGTGTCAGAGTTCGTTGTGGGGCCGGCCGGCCGGCTCGGAACTCTGACACCCGGTACCGGTTTGTGCGGGCTGGTGTCAGAGTTCGCCGGTTGGTCGACTCACAGCGCCCGGATCTCGGGCAGCAGCCGGGAACAGGTGGCGAAGAACTCGTCGCGCTGGGCCTCGGTGCCGGGCAGGCACCCCAGGATCATGTGGTCGACGCCGGCCTCGGCGTACGCCCGGACCTGGGCCAGGATCGACTCGTCGTCGCCCAGCAGGTAGCGGGCCTTCACGCTCTCGGGCGACAGGCCGCTCAGCTTGAGGCTGGTGAGCCCCCGCTCCACGGCGGCGTCGACGTCGGTGGCCGGGATCGTGGTGGCCAGCACACCGATCGCGAGGCTGCCGGCGGGACGGCCGGCCTCCACCAGCAGCTCGTCGAGCCGCTGGCGCCGGCTGGCCACCTGCTCCGGGCTCACGAGGTACGGGGTGTAGCCGGCGCCGAACCGTACGGCCCGGCGCATCGCCGCCTCGGATCGGCCCCCCACCCACACGGTGGGCGCCGGGCGGGGCGGGGGCTCCAGCCGGAAGCCGTCGAAGCGGGCCCAGCGGCCCTCGTAGGTGAGGGGGTCGCCCGTCCACAGCCGGGTGATGATCTCCAGCGCCTCGTCGGTGAAGCGACCCCGGGTGTGGATGTCGGCCCCGGTGGCATCGAACTCGCCGGGGAACTCGCCGCCCACCCCGAACCCGGCGATCACCCGGCCCGGGGCGGCCCGGGCGATCGTGGCCAGGGCCTTGGCCATGACCGCCCCCGACCGGTAGGGGGCCACCAGCAGGTTGAGCCCGATCGTGATCCGCTCGGTGGCCCCGGCGTAGAGGCCGAGGGCGGCCAGCCCGTCGATCAGGTGGCCGACGTGGTCGCCGCACCACACCGAGTCGAACCCGCCCTGCTCGGCCCGGCGGGCGAACGCTTTCGGCCCCACGTCGTCGCCCTGGAACTGCACCCCGACCTGCATGGCCGGCGACCCTAGCAGTATCACAGGGGGCGTCAGGGGTGACGCCGCGGGGCATGAGATCCCGTCAGCTGACGCCGACGAGCTCGCCCTCGGGCGTGAGGCGGCCGTTCGACCGGTTGATCTCCAGCGCCTGCTCGCCCTCGGGGGTCCCCACCGGGTAGAAGCACCGGTACACGTGGTCCCGGTCCACCGCCGGAGTCAGCTCCGGCTCCTCCTCCACGCACCGGGACTGGGCGTACCGGCACCGGGGAGCGAAGCGGCAGCCCCGGACCGCGCCCACCATCGTGGGCGGCCGCCCCGGGATGATGGCCAGCTTGGTGTGGCTCGGGTACTCGACCTTGGGGATCGACCGGAACAGCGCCTCGGTGTACGGCATCTTCATGTCCCGGAACAGCACCGGGGTGCGGGCCCGCTCCATGATCCGCCCGGCGTACATCACGATCACCTCCTGGGTGCGGCCGGCCACCACCCCCAGGTCGTGCGTGATCAGCACCAGCGGCATGTGGCGCTCGGACTGCTGGTCGGACAGGAGATCGAGGATCTGGGCCTGCACGGTCACGTCGAGCGCGGTGGTGGGCTCGTCGGCGATCAGCAGCTTCGGCCCGCACGACAGGGCGATTGCGATCACCACCCGCTGGCGCATGCCGCCCGACAGCTGGTGCGGGTACTCGTCGAGCCGGGTCTGGGGCGACGGGATCCCCACCGAGCGCAGCAGCTGCAGGGCCGTGGCCCGGGCCTCCTTGCGAGACACCTTGTGGTGGATGCGCAACCCCTCGGCCACCTGGTCGCCGATCCGCATCACCGGGTTCAGCGAGCCCAGCGGGTCCTGGAACACCATGGCCACCTCGGGCCCCCACATGGCCCGCAGCTCCTTGGCCGACAGGGCCATCATGTCGATCCCGTTGATCGACACCTCGCCGGTGGTGGTGACGTTGCTCTTGGGTAGGAGCCGCATGATCGAGCGGGCGGTCACGCTCTTGCCCGAGCCCGACTCGCCCACGATGCCCAACGCCGTGCCCCGCCTCAGGGTGAACGACACGTCGTCGACCGCGGTGAGGGGCCCCCGGGGGGTGGCGAAGGTAGTGGTGAGGTTCTTGACCACGAGCACCGGGGCGTGGTCGTCGACGGTGTCGGACACGCCACCGATCGGGTCGCTGCCGTTGGTGTAGCTCACTGGGCGGCCTCCCCGACCAAGGGGAAGTGGCAGGCCACGAACTGCTCGGGTGCCACCTCGCGGATCTCGGGCTCCTCCGACGCGCACCGCTCCTGGGCCAGCGGGCACCGGGTGCGGAACCGGCAGCCGCTGGGCGGGTCAACCGGGGAGGGCAGGTCGGCCGCCACCTGGGTGACATGGGCCTCGATCAGGGGATCGGGATGGGGGATGGCCGACAGCAACAGCTGGGAGTAGGGGTGGGCCGGGTTGGCGAACAGCTCGTCGGGCCGGGCCACCTCGCAGATCTTGCCCAGGTACATCACGGCCACCCGGTCGCTGACGTTCTTCACCACAGCGAGGTCGTGGGCGATGAACACCAGCGTGAGCCCGTACCGGGCCTTCATCTCCTCCAGCAGGTTCAGGATCTGGGCCTGGACCGACACGTCGAGGGCCGACACCGGCTCGTCGCAGATGATCACCTTGGGATCGAGGATCAGGGCCCGGGCGATCGACAGGCGCTGGGCCTGACCGCCCGAGAACTCGTAGGGCTTGCGGTCGAGCGCCGTGTCGGGGTTGATGCCGACCGTCTCGAGCATCTCCCGCACCTTGGGCTCGGCCCGGGCCCGCAGCTCCTCGGCCCGGACCGCGGCCTGCTTGCGGACCAGGCGGAACAGCACGAGATCGATCACGGCCGACAGCACGAAGACGCCGAGCTTGGGCACGCCGTCCAGCCCGGCCAGGTAGAAGGCCTGGAGGGCCACCACCGCCACCAGGGCGGCGGCGATGCCCGAAGCCCCGGCCCGCGACGGCTTGAGCAGCGAGGCGACGAACCAGGCCACGACCACCGCAGCGATGCCGATGAGGTGGAACCGCAGGACCCAGGCCGGCCAGCCGGTGAAGCTGTTCCACGTGCGCCACACCATGAACACGGCGGTGGCGGTGGCGAAGGCGGCGGCGGCCAGGCCCACCGCCGGCGACACCTTGCCCAGCACCTTGGACACCACGCCGAAGGGCACGATGAAGCCCAGGCCGAGCCACAGCAGGCCCATGGCCAGCAGCACCGCCCCGATGGCGACCAGCGCGGCCAGCACCGGGAAGCCGATGATTTGGGCCGGAACCTGGGTCCACCCCAGCGCACCCTCCCAGGCCCGCTGCTCCACCGCCTCGCTCACGATCCACAGCACGAGGGCGGCGAAGGCCAGCGGCATCAGGTAGTGCAGGGGTTTGGTGATGACGCCGGCCACCCGCTGGAACAGCCGCCCGTACCGCTCGAACAGCACCGAGGTGGCCGGGCGGCCCTCCTCTTCCTCCCACCACACCACCAACGGCTCGGCGATGATGTCGCGCACCGTGCGCCGGGGGTTGAGGGCCGAGATCGGATCCTGGAAGATCATCTGGAGCACAGGGCGGGTGCGGCGCAGCGACTCGTCGTCGAGCGACGTCAACTCCACCTGGTCGAGCTTGATCGAGCCCGACGTCGGCTTGGGGATGGCCATGATGGCCTTGCCGGTGGTGGACTTGCCGCAGCCCGACTCACCCACCAGGCCGAGGGTCTCGCCCTCCACCAGGTCGATCGAGATGCCGCTTACGGCGTGGACCTTGGCCCCGGTGCCGCCGATGGGGAACTCGACCACCAGGTCCTCGGCCCGGAGCAGGGTCTGCTCGGGGTCCCGCAGATGGGCTTTGCCGGTACCAGCCATCAGAGCACAGACTCCCGGGGTTCGAACCGCTCCTGCAGGCGGTCGCCCACATAGTTGAGCGCCAGCACGGTGAAGAACATGGCCATGGCCGGGAACAGCGCGATGTGGGCGGCGACGTCGAGGTCGGTGCGGCCCTTGTTGATCATGTCGCCCCAGGTGGGGGTGGGCGGGGGCACCGACAGGCCGAGGAACGACACCGCCCCTTCCACCACGATCAGGTTGGCCATCACGATGAGGGCGTAGCTGACGAGGGCGGGGGCCACGTTGGGCAGCACCTCCCGCAGCATGATCCGGCCGTTGCGGGCCCCCATGGTGCGGGCGGCCAGCACGAACTCCCGCTCCGACCACACCAGGGTGGAGGCCCGCACCACCCGGGCGATGGGGGCGATCGACAACAGCACGAACACCAGGATCAGGATGAAGATCCGGCGCTCGGCGTCGGGGTCGAGGAACAGGATCAGCGACAGGGCCAGCAGGAGCGGCGGGATCACCAGCGTGGCGTCGGTGAAGGCGGTGATGATCGTGTCGACCCGGCGCCGGTAGTACCCGGCGGCCAGCCCGATCGATCCCCCGATCAGCAGGGCGAAGATGGCGCCGACGAAGGCCACGATCAGGCTCACTTGGGCCCCGTAGATGATGCGGGAGAAGATGTCGTGGCCGGCGCCGTCGTTGCCCAGCCAGTAGGTGAGCGAGGGCCCGTCCTTGCTCGTGCCCCTGAACGTCTTGGCGTAGTCCTTCAGGGGGAGCACCGGAGCGAAGATGGCGGCCAGGGTGAGCAGTGTGAGATAGGCCACCGCCACCCAGAACAGTATCCCCAGCCGCTTGCGGCGCCGGGCGCCCGGTATGCCGGCCTGGGCCGCCTCGGCCGCTTCCACTGCGGACGGTGTGTCCGCCCGGGTTGCGACGTCGTCCACCGGAATCTGGCTAACCATTGCCGCCTCCAAGTCCCCCGCCGGTGGTTCGCAGGCGGGGATCGAGTGCCAGGTACAGGAAATCGACCATCACCAGCGTGAGGATGTAGAGCGTGGCGATCACCAGGGTGCCGCCCTGCACCGAGATGTAGTCACGCCGGGTGATCGACTCGAGCATGAAGCTCCCGATGCCGGGCATGGTGAAGATGACCTCGGTGATGATGGCCCCGCCGATCAGGGCCCCCACGCTGAAGCCCATCACGGTGAGCAGGGTGAACATCGAGGGGCGCAGGGCGTGGCGCCACAGGATCCGGTTGGTCGACAACCCCTTGGACCGGGCCAGGTCGATGAAGGGGAGGCGCAGGGTGCCGATCATGTCGGACCGGAGCAGCCGCATGAATACCGCCGACTGACCCAGGGCCAGCGACAGGGCAGGCAGGAGCATGCGTTTGAAGTGCTCCACCGGGTCTTCGCCGAACTCCACGTAGCCGGCCCCGGGCAGGATCTTGAGGCCGAGCCGGGTGCCGAACACGCTCAGGCCGCCGATGGCGAGGAACAGCACCAGGTTGACGGCGATCACGAAGTTGGGGACGGCGAAGAAGCCGAGCATCACCGTGTTGATCACCCGGTCGGGCCGCCGACCCTGCTTGTAGGCGGCGTAGACGCCGAGGGGGAAGGCCAGCAGCGAGGCCAGGATCACCGAGTAGGCCATCAGCTGGAGCGAGGGGGTGATCGACTGGCCGATGCCCTCGGCCACCGGCTGGCGGCGCTGCACCGAGGTGCCGAGATCGCCCATCACCAGATCGCCCAGCCAGTCGCCGTAGCGGTTGAAGAACGGCTGGTCGAGGCCCAGCTCGGTACGCACCTGCTCCACGGCGTCGGGCGTGGCCGAGGGGCCGAGGATGTTGATGGCGGGGTCACCCGGGAGCGACGCCATGAGGCCGAACACCAGGAACGAGACCACCAGCATGATGGGCACGATCCCCATGATCCGCCGGAGGGCGTAGCGGCCGTTGGTGAGAAAGGCGGCGGCCGTGCCCACGATCAGCAGGGCGGCGAAGATCCAGCGGATCCGGGGGCCGACCACGAAGCCCCACAGAACGATCAGGATCAGCAACGGCACGGCGATCCGGCTCGGTCGTTCCGTCAGCTTTCGAACCATCTCGTACCCCCTGGTCGTGTCGAAGAAGGAAGGGCCGGTGCGACGGCGCCACCCGGGTGGGGGCACCGCCGCACCGGCCGTCAGCTCAGATCAGCCCTGGCAGTTGCCGTCGGTGCACCAGATCTGGGCCAGGTTGTGCTTGCCGGCGATGATCGGCATGGTCGTGGCGTCGCTGCCGGGGAACGTAAGGTCGGTGATGTTGTTGACGTTGGTGTTGGCGATGACGCCCCACAGCGTCCAGTACAGCCAGAAGTTCCACACGTTCTTGCCGAACTGCTGGTTGACCGTCTCGGCCGCCGTCTTACGGGCCGCCTCGTCCGGGTTGGTGCGGATGGTGTTGTAGGCGGCATCCATATCCGCATCCTGGAAGCGGCCGAAGTTGAGGGCCAGCTCCGGCTTCTGGGGATCGATGGGGCTGGCCGTGGCCGAGTTCCACCAGTACCACTGCTCGGTGGGGTCGACGCCGGCGTGGTTGCGCCAGCCCTGGGCCTGGAACGTGCCGGCCAGGGCCAGGCCGATGTACTGGCCCTGCTCGATGGGGGCGATCGTGGCCTTCACCTCGTCGCCGAAGGCGTCGGACCACATCGAGGCCACCAGGGTGTTCGACTCCACGTTGAAGGCGTCGTTGGTGGTGTTGAAGGTGAACTCGATGGTGTCGGTGCCGGCCTCGCTCTTGCACGTCTCCCAGTCGGCCTGGGCGGCATCGAGGTCGTAGGCCGGGTAGCCGGAGTCCTCCAGGAAGCCGATCGACCCCGGGGGGAACGGGCCGTTGGCCGGGCGCACGAGGCCGGCCTGGCGCTCCTCGGCGTAGCGCTCGGTGTCGATGGCCTCGGCCAGTGCCTTGCGGCAGCTGAGGATGTTGATCGGGCTGTCGGCATTGAGCCCGCCCGGATCCATGGGCAGGTTGGGCAGGCCCCGCACCGCGGCCAGCGTGGGGTTCTCACCCTGGCCGACGTTGAGCAGGATGTAGCTCGTCTCACCGTAGGCGTCGGCCGTGAGCACCTTGAACGAGTCGTCGCCGTCGTACTTCGACACCTCGTCGGCGTTGGCCGTGTGGATGATGTCGAACTCACCCGACTTGAGGCCGTTCGACCGGCCCTGGATGTCCACCGCCACCACGAAGTCGATCTCGTCGAGGTAGGGCAGGCCCTCGTTGGTGACCGAGTTGGGGCCGTCGCCCCGCCAGTAGTCCTCGTTGCGGACGGCCACGAAGGCGTTGCCGTTGCCGGGGGTGTACGACTGGAACTTGAAGGCGCCCAGGCCCACGGGCTCAGCGGGGTTGCCGTTGGCCGCCGCCTTCTCGGCGTCGGTGAGCAGCGGGTTGTTGGCCAGGGTCTTCATCCAGGTGGGCGAGAACATGAACCCGCACACCTCCTCCCGCAGGAGGGCCGGGCCCAGGGCATCAGGGTTGGCGTAGGTGAAGGTGACGGTCTGGCCGCTGGCCTGGACGTCGGCCAACCCCAGGAAGGCGGGGCCGGTGAGCGAGCTCTTGCGGCAGGCGTCGACGTTGTACTTCACCGCCTCGCCGTCGAACGGGGTGCCGTCGTGGAAGGTGATGCCGTCCTTGACCGTGATCGTCCAGGTCTTGTAGTCCGCGCTCGGCTCCACCGTGTCGACCAGGTAGGGCTGGATCGTGCCGTCGGCGTCGGTCATGAACAGCGGATCGCTGATGGCCCGGAAGATCATGCGGCAGCTGATGGCGCACGAGGTGGCGTAGTGAACCCACGGATTGGCCGAGTCGGCCTCGATGCCGTAGACGAGCGTGCCGCCCCGCACCGGGTCACCGGCCTCGTCGCCGCTGGCGTCCCGGCCGGTCTGGTCGCCGGTCGAGACGTCGGTCGACGTGTCGGTGTCGCCCCCGTCCCCGTTCGAGTCGGCGGAATCGCCGCTGCTACCGCATGCGGCGGCAACCAGCGCCAAGGCCAACATGGCCGCCAAAAGCTTGCTGAAACGAGACATCAGCCTGTGCTCTCCCCTTTGGTCCGTCGGGCTACGTCGGCGTGGCCCGATTTCCCGCTCAACGCTTCCAAAGCCGGGCCCCCGACGCAAGTCGTTCGATGACATCGGTCACATTTCGTAACCTCGCCGGAATCCGGGCGGCGGAAACGTCGTCTCAACCGGGACGCCACCGGGCCGATGGACAAACCATGACCGTTTCCTCCTCGCCGCCCGCGCCCCAGAACGAATCGCTTGCGGGGGCCGACGTCGCCCTGGCCCGCAGCGCCGACGGCGAGCGGGCCATGGCCTCCGTAACCGCCGCCTCGGCGGCCGAGGCGGCGGCCGCCTGTGCCGGCCTGGACGCCGGCCCGTGGGCCGTGGCCCTCGTCTTCGCCGCCTCGCCCGCGCTTCTGGCCGACACCGGGGAGGCACTGCAGGCCGCCGTGGCCGGTGGGGTGGCGGTGGCGGGCTGCACATCGGCCGGCATCGTCAATCGCCGAACCTGGGTGGAGGCCCCGGTGCAGGTCACGCTGCTCGGCGGTCCGGGGATCACGGCGGCGGTGAGCGTGGGCCAGCTCGACCTGGCCGACAGCCGCACGGCGGGCCAGGCCGCCGCCCGCGCCGTGCAGGCCCTCGATCCCGCCCCGGTCCATTCCGCCCTCGTCCTCCTGGCCGACGGCCTCACCGGCGACACCAACCACATCGTGCGGGGCGCCTACGAGGTGGCCGGGGCCATGGTGCCCATCGTGGGCGGCTGCGCCGGCGACAACCTGGAGATGGCGGCCACCTGGCAGCTGGCCGGCGACCAGCTCCTCACCCGTTCCGTGGTGGGCGTGGCCCTCGGCTCCACGGCCCCGCTGGGGGTCGGGGTACGCCACGGCTGGAGCCCGATCGGCTCCCCCATGACGGTGACGGCGGCCGACGGGAACTCGATCCTCACCCTCGACGACCGCCCCGCGCTCGACGCCTACCTGGACGCGCTGGGCGTGAGCGAGGCCAGCGTCGGGCCCGACCTGGCCCGCTTCTCCCAGACCCGGCCGCTGGGCCTGGAGAGCCGGGGCGGGCACCAGGTGCGGTTCATCCGGGGTACCGATCCCGAGCGGCGGTCCATGGAGTTCCTGGTGGCCATCGGCGAAGGCGAGCTGGTGACGCTCATGCAGGGCGGTTCCGACACGGTGGTGGCCGCCGCCGGCTCGGCTGTGGACGATGCCCTGGCCCAGCTCACCGGCGACCCGCTGGGTGTGGTGGCCTTCGACTGCGTGGCCTGCCGGGGCGTGATCGGCGACGGCGCGCTGGCCTGTGAGACGGCCACCGTGGCGGCCCAGCTGCCGGCGGGCGCCACCCTCTCGGGCCTGTACACCTACGGCGAGATCGCCCGCCGGGGTGGCAGCCTGGGGTTCCACAACCAGACCATGGTCGTGCTGGCCGTCCAGTGATCGCTCGGTCGGCAGCCGCTGGTCTCATCGGCCTGCTCGACACGTTCGCGCTCCATTCCGAGGACGCCGTCCGCCAACGGGTGGTGGACACGGCGGCCGAGACCTACGACGCCGAGATCGTGGCCATCGTGACCAGCGGACGGCTGGCCCAGGCCACCGGACTGGGCGGCTCGGCCCAGCTGCAGCAGGCGGTGGTGGACCTCGTGGCTGCCAGCGGCTCCACCGCGTCGGGCTCGGTCTCCGTCGAGTCGGAGCTCCCGGGCTTGGGGCCGGTCACGGTGGTGTCACTGCCCATCGACGACGACGGCACCAGCCGGTTCGCCGTGATCCGCACCGCCGGGCCGTTCGACCCGGCCGAGCTCCAGGGCTGCCGGGCCATGATCCGCATCATGCGGCTGGCCGCCCGCAGCATCGACGCCTTCGAACAGCAGGTGAAGGTGAGCGAGCAGCTGGCCCGGGAGGTCGAGCTCAACCGCCAGCTGGCCGACGAGCTGGCCCAGCGCCATACCGAGCTCATGACCCGCATGCTCGACATCCAGGGCATGCTCACGGCCTCCACCGGCCCCGTCCTGGAGACGATCGTGCGCCAGGCCGAGGAACTGCTCCGGGGCGACGTGGTGGTGCTCCAGCTGCTCCGGCCCGACGGGATGTTGGAGCTGGCCCAGCAATCGGCCAACGCCCCGAACGCCTACTCCAGCAGCCTGTCTGTGGTCCGGGCCGACGAGGGCCTGGCCGGGTTGGCGATCGAGCGCAAGGAGCTGGTGGTCACCCACGACTACGCCAACCACGAGCGGGCCATTCCCGGGCTGGTGCAAGCCGGTCTGACCGCCACCATCACCGCCCCCGTGCGGCGGCGCCACGAGGTGGTGGGGGCGCTGACCGTGTCGAGCCGGGAGCCGGGCCGCCGGTTCAGCCGGGACGAGATCGAGACCGTCCTGCTGCTGGCCGGCTACGCCTCGGTGGCGCTCACCGACGCCCTCACCCTCGACCAGCGCCAGCGGGCGCTGGAGGAGGCCGAATGGCAGGCCACCCACGACCCGCTCACCGGCCTGGCCAACCGGCGTCTGGTGATGGAGACGATCACGGCGCGGCTGGCCCGGGGCCGGGGCGAGATGAACGTGCTGTACATCGACGTCGACAGGTTCAAGTCGGTGAACGACCGCTACGGCCATCACGTCGGCGACCTGCTCATCCGGGAGGTGGCCGACCGGATCAACGCCAGTACCCGGACCGACGACCTGGTGGGCCGGTTGGCCGGCGACGAGTTCATCGTGGTCTTCGGCTCCCGGGTGGACCTCCGCCAGGCCGGCCACATCGCCGAGCGGATCCGCCATCGCCTGAACGGCCCGGCCACCGTGGGCGGCCGGACCGTGCCGCTCAGCGTGAGCATCGGCATCGCCACCGCCCAGGGAGTGGGCACGGCCGACGACGTGATCAACGCCGCCGATGTGGCCATGTACCAGGCCAAGTCGGGCGGTCGGAACCAGGTGGGCCGCTACGACGAGAGCATCCAGAGCGAGCTGCGCCACCAGGCCGAGCTGGCCGAGCGGTTGGAGAACGCGGTCTCCACCGGGCGAGGGCTACACCTCGAATACCAGCCGGTGGTGGACATCGAGAGCGAGACCGTGGTGGGCCACGAGGCCCTCCTGCGGTGGGTGGACCCGGTGCTGGGCCGGGTGCCGCCCGACACCTTCATCCCGGTGGCCGAGGAGCTCGGTATGATCGGCCGCCTCGACGACTGGGTGCTGGCCACCGCCGTCCGGGAAGCGGCCGAGGCCGGCAACGAGGCCCGGCTGTCGGTGAACGTGTCACCGGCGTGGCTGGCGGCGGGCGGAGCGGCCGACAAGGCGGCGGCCGTGGCCCTGGCCCACGGCTTTCCCCTGGAGCGCCTGGCCCTGGAGGTCACCGAACGGGTGGCTCTGGCCGACAACGTGACCACCATCCTGGGCCAGCTCCGGGCGATCGGGGTGAAGGTGATGCTCGACGACTTCGGCACCGGGTACTCGTCGCTGGCCTACGTGCAGCGCCTGGAGATCGACGGGATCAAGATCGACCGGGGGTTCCTCCAGGGGGTGGAATCCGACCGCCACACGGCCGCCATCCTGGAAGCGGTGGTGACCCTGACCGATCGCCTGGGGGCGTCGGCCATCGCCGAGGGGGTGGAGAGCCCGGCCCAGGCCAAGCTGTTGTCCGAGCTGGGCTGCCGTCTGGCCCAGGGCTGGTACTTCGGCCGCCCCGCTCCCGCCCCCGCCGGCCTCCTGCCCCTGGGGGCGAAAGTGCGAACGGGATAGGGAGCGGGACGGCCGCCGGGATCGCCGGTGGTCCAGCCCTGTGTGTTCAGTCCAGTGTGTTCAGTTCAGTGACTTCAGTTCAGCGTGGCCAGGCGCCGGTGGAGCTCCGCCGACGAGACGCCCAGGCTCCGGGCGGCCCCGCTGGCGGCGGTGGCCGCCGCCGGGTTGGGGTCCGGTTCGGGTGCCGCCGGGCACACGACATCGGCGAGGCCCTTGCCCTTCACCCTGGCTGGCAGGGTGCCGTCGGCCAGGTAGGCGGCGATCGGATCGTCGACGCAGGGGTTGCCGGCCAGGCTGTTGGCGTGGGTGGTGCCGCCGTCGGTGGCGATCAGGGAAGCCCGGGGGAACCGCTTGCGGACCTCGAGCGTGCCCGAATAGGGGGTGGCGGCGTCGAGGGTCTCACTGAGCAGCAGGATCGGCGGTGCGTCCTTGCCCTTCACCTCCACCGGGTGGCCGCCCCGGACCGGCCAGAAGGCGCAGGGGGCGTTGAACCAGGCGTTGTTCCAGGTGATGAACGGCGCCTCGGCGGCGACCCGGGTGTTGTCTCGCCGCCAGACCTTCCAGTCCCGGGGCCAGCGGGCGTCGCTGCACTGGGTTCCCAGGTACATGGCGTAGCCGTTGTCGTCGGCGACGTCGGTGTTGCCCAGGAACAGATCGGTGACCGGGCCGATGTCGCCGTCGTTGACCCAGGCGGCGAAGGCGGCGGCCACGTCGGGCCAGGCCACCTGCAGGTAGCCGGCGATCACGAAGGCGTCGTTCCACTCGGACGCCCCGATCATCCCCTCGGGCTCGGCCGCCAGCCCGTGGAGGGCGTCGTAGTAGGCCTGCTCCACCTCGGTGGCCGTGGCACCCAGGTGGTAGGTGTCGTCGTGTCGGGCGACCCAGTCCCACATGCGATCGATCACGACCTCGAACGCCGGGTCCTGGTCGAGGTTGCCGTCGTACCAGACCCGGCGGGGGTCGACGTTGGCATCGAGCACCATGCGCCGCACCCGCTCCGGGTACAGGGTGGCGTACACCTGACCCAGGTAGGTGCCGTAGGAGAAGCCGTAGAAGTTGATCTGGCGCTGACCCAGGGCGAAGCGGATGGCGTTCATGTCCTTCACGTTGTCGACCGTGGTCACGTGGGCGAGCAGCGGGCCGTTGTTGCGGGCGCAGTCGGCGGCGTAGGTCGATGTCCGGGTGAGCCACGCCTTCTCGATGGCGAGGCTGGCCGGCTCGTACGGCGGCCTGACCGGAGCCGAGTAGTCGGCGTCGCAGCTGATGGCGGGCACGCTGGCGCCCACGCCCCGGGGATCGAAACCGATCCAGTCGTAGGCCATGCCGGCGCCGTCGGGAACGAAGGCCTGCAGGACGGCGAACACCGTGCCCGAGCCACCCGGCCCGCCGGGGTTGACGAGCATGATGCCCTGGTAGGGGACCGACGGATCGGCCTTCATGCGGGACAGGGCGAGCTGGACCTTCTCCCCCTTGGGCCGGGACCAGTCGAGCGGGACGCTCAGCATCCCGCACTCGGCGCCGAACTGGTCGAGCGTGCTGCCCGGCTCACATGGCCCCCAGGCCACGGTGCCGACCCCGGCCATCTGTTCCCGGTCCCGCCGGTCGCCCGGGCTGTCGGCCGAGGCCGAACCCCCGGTGCCCATCAGCACCGACACGATCAAGGCCACCACCAGGCCCGCCGTCGTGAATCTCCGCCTCACGCTGTTCCTCCTCGGTTCCGCCCCGAAGGCCGAGAGTAGCCGGCGGATCATCAGAGGAGCGCGGGCAGCACCTCGTCGGTGAAGAGCTGGAACGACCCGTGGCTGAACGGGGCGCACATGAGGTAGTGGAGGCCGATCGTCTCGCGCAGCTCGGCGATCCGGTCGATCACCTCGGCCGGGGTTCCCCACAGGACCACGTCGTCGATGTAGCGCTGCACCGGATCCACCGAACCGTCGCCGGCGGCGGCCTCCTGTGCCCCCTTGCCGCCGATGTTGCCCCGGCCCTTGCCGGCGTAGGACCCGACGGTCCACATGGCACCCCGGCGGGCGATGGCCTCGGCCTCCTGGCGCGTGGGGGCCACCGCCAGCAGCCGGGCCATCGGCGTCTCCCGCCCGTCGTCGGGATCGTGGCCGGCAGCCCGGAGCTGCTCACGGTAGAGACGGTGCTTGCGCCCGATCTCGGTGTTGGAGGAGTGGGGATCCATCAGGATGGGGTAGCCCCGCTCGGCCGACCAGGCGATGGCGTCGGGTGAGGAGGATGCCACCCACATCGGCGGGTGGGGTTCCTGGAGCGGTTTGGGCAGCACCTCCACGTCGTCGAAATGCCAGTGCTCGCCGTGCCACGTCAGGCGGGTGTTGGTCCACGCCGCCCGCACGATCTCCACGTGCTCCCGGAACCGGGGGTAGCTGTCCTGCTCGTCGACGCCGAAGGCGGTGTGCTCGGTGCGGTCGAATCCCCGGCCGGCACCCCACAGCACCCGGCCCCCGGACAGCACGTCGAGCAGGGCGATCTCCTCGGCGATCCGCAACGGGTGGTAGAAGGCGGCGAGGGTGACGGCCATACCGATCCTCAGACGCGAGGTGCGGTCGGCCACGTGCATGCCCATCAGATGCACCGACGGGCACACCGAGAACGTGTTGAAGTGGTGCTCGGCCAGCCAGACGGCGTCGTAGCCGGTCTGCTCCATCACGTCGATCCGGTCCAGCGCCCGCCCGTAGACCTCGTTGAGCGGGATGCGCCTCTCGGGCCAGGAGAAGAACTGCAGCACACCGACCTTCATCCCACGTCCCTCCTCTGCGGGTGCCCCCGGAACCCGGTATCGAGCCTGACCGAGGTCGGTCCGGGCGGCAAATCGCAGGCGGCCGGGCGAGCAACCCTCCCGCCACTGCCGTATTTCGTACGCCCATTTGCCTACACATCGTTACAGCACGTCTTCTACCGTTGTGCCGGGCGGTCAGATGTCTTGATGCGGAGGGGCAATGCGGCTCGCAGTAGCCATGCTCGTACACACCCATCCCGCTCAGTTCGAGCGGTTGGTCCGGCGGCTTCGGCCCGCGGTGGACGAGGTGGTCATCCACGCCAACACCGTGGCCGAGAACGTGTACCTGGAGGGGCGTCGCCGTCTGGCCGACGACGATCACGTCCATTTCATCGACGAGCGGTACCGGGTCCGCTGGGGCCAGTACAGCGTCGTCGAGGCCTCTCTGGCCTGCCTCCGCCACCTCCGGACCCTGGGGCCTTTCGACCGGGTGCTGCTCATGTCGGGCCAGGACTACCCGGTGCGCCCCATGCACGAGATCAGGGCCTTCTTCGAAGAGCACCCCGATGAGCAGTTCATGGAGATGTTCCGCCTCGACCAGGCGAACTGGTTCGAGACCCAGGGTGGTCCGTATGCGCCCATGCGGCGGATCAAGCACTGGCACTTCTTCTACCGGTCGCGGATCCATTGGGACGTTCCGCTCCCCGGCCGCCGCCTGCCCGCCGGCCTGCTCCCCCACGGCGGCTCCTTCTGGTGGTCGCTCACCGGCGATTGCGTGAACCATGTGCTCGACACCGTCGAGCGCCAGCCGGAGATCGAGCGCTACTTCCGGCACACCTTCCTGGCCGACGAGACCTTCTACCAGACGATCGTGGGGAGCTCACCCTTCGCCGACAAGGTGGACCAGGACTTCCGCCGCTACGTCGACTGGACCAACCCGAACCCCACGCCGCCCCGCATCCTCGAGATGGAGGACTTCGACAAGGTGGCGGCCTCGACTGCCCTGTTCGCCCGGAAGATGGACCCCGTCCGCAGCGAGGAGCTGCTGGCCCGCATCGACCGGGAGCTGCTGGCGCACGACGCCAGCGGCCTGTGCAGCTGGTAGCGCGCCCCGTCCACTGTCACAGCCTCCGGTTAGGTTGATCGCCAACCCGACCAACGGAGGTCATCCATGCCCCAGTTCACGTCCCATGCTCCCGGCTCACCCTGCTGGGTCGATCTCATGAGTCCCGATGTCGACGGGTCGAAAGCGTTCTACGGCGCCGTGTTCGGCTGGGACCTGGAAGACCAGCTCGATGACGAGGGCAACCGAATCTATGTGATGGCCCGCCAGAACGGGCTCAACGTCTGCGGCATCGGGGGCCAGCCCCCGGGTACCGAAGGGATGCCGCCGGTGTGGAACACCTACATCGCCGTGCGCGATCCCAAGGCCACCGCCGACGCCGTGGCCGCCAACGGCGGCACCGTCGTCATGCCCCCGATGGAGGTCATGAGCGCCGGCGAGATGGGCGTCTTCAGCGACTCCACCGGCGCCGTGTTCTCGGTGTGGCGCCCGATCGAGCACATCGGCGCCCAGATCTGCAACGAGCCCGACACCTGGGCCTGGAACGAGTCGATGAGCCGTGACATCGCCACCGCTCGGGAGTTCTACGCCAAGGTCTTCGGCTGGACCTACCAGATGATGGACATGGGCGAGATGGGCGAGTACGGCGTCATCGAGGGCGGAGACAACGGCGGCCTGGGCGGCACCATGGCCATCCCGGCCGAGATGCCCGACATGGTGCCCAACCATTGGGCCGTGTACTTCAGCGTGTCCAGCATGAATGCCACGCTGGACAAGGTCCGGGCCGCCGGCGGCACCGTGATCGATGGTCCGTTCCCGGCCGAAGGGGTCGGTACCATCGCCATCCTCCACGACCCCGCCGGGGGCAGCTTCTGCGTGCTGGAGCCGGCGTCGAGCAGCTGAGCGGCGGGCGGCCCGGGCCTCCGGCGATTCGGGACCTTGGGCCCTAGGGCCAGGGCCACGGCGTGGATAGGTTCCCGCCGTGGCCCAACTCTCCCGTCCCGCCCCGGCAGAGGGCGACCGCTCACTGGCGCCCATTCGAGCCATGATCCCCGACACCTGCTTCACCCGCTCGCGGATGCGCAGCTCGATCGGTGTGGCTCAGGACGTCGTGCTGTACGCCGTCGCCCTGGGCGCCCTGGTGTTCGCCCATCAGTGGTGGCTGATCGTGCCCCTCGAGCTGCTGGCCGGCCTGGCCGTGTCGGGTCTGTTCGTGCTGGGTCACGACGCCGCCCACCAGGCACTGTTCGACAGTCGCCGGGTCAACACCAACGTGGCCCGGATGCTGTTCCTCCCGTCGCTCCACGTGCAGGAGGCGTGGGTGGTGGGCCACAACCGGGTGCACCACGGCTTCACCACCCGACAGGGCATGGATTTCGTGTGGCATCCGCTCACCCCGCCCGAGTACCAGCGGCTGAGCCGGGTGGGCCGCCTCCGCCACCGTCTCGAGTGGTCGTGGCTGGGGTGCGGTGCCTACTACCTGCGCGAGGTCTGGTGGAACAAGATGATCCGCTTCGACCCGCCACCGAAGCACGCCGCCGCCGTCCGCACCGACTTCCGGTTGGTGTCGGCCTGGATGGTGCTGACACTGGGCGGCTCGGCGGCGCTGGGATGGTGGGTCCGCGGCTCGTTGCTGTGGGCCATCCTGCTGCCGATCGAGCTGGTGGTGGTGCCGTTCCTGCTCTTCAGCGGGGTGATCGGCTGGGTGGTGTACCTGCACCACGTGGGGCCCGAGATCCGCTGGTGGACGAGCGCCGAATGGACCCGGCGCCGGGCCCAGACCGAATCCACCACGATCCTGCGCGCACCCTGGTACCTCAACCTGTTCCTCCACCACATCTTCGTCCACGTGCCCCATCACGTCGACGCGAGGATCCCGTGGTACCGGCTGCCCCGGGCGGCGGAAGCGATCAAGGCCGAGCTGGGAGCGACGGTAACCGACACCCGCCTCCGGCTGCGCGACTACCTGCACACCACCCGGGTGTGCAAGCTCTACGACTTCGACGCCGGCCGCTGGCTGGGGTACGGCGAGGCGGGGAGCGCCTCCTCGGTGGCCTGATTCGTCCTCGGCTCAGATCCGGGGCGCTGGGCCCGGGAAGAAGGGCTCCAGCTCCGGATCGGCCCACGAGCGGAAGGGAAAGGCCCAGGCGATGTCGAGGTAGAGATCGTAGAGATCGTCGGCTCGCCAACATTCCACAGTGGCCCGCACCGCCGTGCCCGTGGCCCGGCTCTGGCCGGCGGGAACGGCCAGCTCCACCAGGCCGATCACCTCGGTGCCGTCGAGCCGGACGGTCACCCTGGTGCCGCTGTCGGCCCTACCCTCCACCACCGTGCGCACGTCGCCCGGGCGCAGGGGGGTGATCCGGGCCTCGCCCGGCTCCGGCGCCTCGATGAAGGGGAGCCAGCTCTCCGGGTCGCCCCCGGCGGCCTCGAAGCGCTCCGCCAGGTACGTCGGGAGCAGGGGATAGGGGAGCAGGCGGGCCCGGCACAGGCTCACCGCGGCGTCGAGGAGGGCCGACCACGCCGGGTGATGGCGAAGTTCACTGCTCGGCCCGAACAAGCGCAACGCCAGGCGGTCGGCGCCGTACGCGGCCCATGGACCGGCCGGGAGGCAGGCATCGGCCAGGCGGTCGAGGAACGCCCTGGGCTCGGTGCCGGCCTCCGCCGCCAGCGGGCGCACGCAGGAGGCGGCGACGGCCGTCTCGTCGTCTTCGCTGGCGGCCGGATTCCAGTCGTGCCGGCCCACCCGCTCGGCCAGCGCCGCCAGGTGGGGCCTGAGCGACGGCGGACGCCGGGGTACCGCGCCGCGCTCATCGCTGCCGCCCTCGGGTATCGGCGTCCCCATCGCCCTGTTCCTCTCGTCGTCCCTATGCCCGCACGGTGACGATGGCACCCGGCGCGTAACCGCTTCGCAACCGTTCTACCAGCGCAAACGTAGCGCCGCGTCATAGCGGCATCAGGGGCCAGGGCCGAGCTCAGCTCGCCGCCGGCGACCGGTCAGGCGAGGTGGAAGTGCTCGGTCAGGCCGCTGATCTCGAACAGGCGGCTGACGGCCCGGCTCGGTGCGCTCAGCACGAGCCGCTGTCCCCGTTCCTCCAGGGCGGTGTGGGCCGAGATCAGCACCCGGAGACCCGACGAGTCGATGAAGGCGACGCCCGGCAGCTCCACGTGCACGTCGGCCGAGGGGCCGAGGGCCAACAGGGCGGCGTCGAGATCGGGGGCGGTGTACGAGTCGATGTCGCCACTCAGCACGAGATGCCGGGGGTCCTCTTCGGAGGGGGTGATCGTGAGGCGGCTGGTACTGGACTCCATGGCCGCCTGACACTAGCCGACCAGGGCGCCGATCGTGAGCCCGGGGGACCGGAGTCACCTCGCTGGAGGCCGGTGGCCCGTTGCCTAACTATCGGGCCGGCGATGCCGATTGGTGCCATCGATGGTCCTGTTCCGCCGCCGTTCCGCTGTCGAGACGCCGCCTGCACCGGCGGCGGGATCATGGCCGGTCGACGGCCGGGAGGAGAGTGACGTCGATCTGGCAACCCTGTTGGATCTGCTGCCCGAGATGATCTGCCAGTTCCGTCTGGACGGCACGCTGGTGTGGATGAACCTGGCCTATGCCGCCCAGCACGGCCGGACCCGGGCCGATCTCGTGGGCACCCGCTTCATCGACCTGATCGACCCGGCCTCCCGGAGCGCAGTGGCCAACAACCTTCGCCTACTGGCGAGGCTCACGCCTCAGAATCCCTTGACCGTGAACGAGCACTCGGTGCGCGGTCCCGACGGCGGCGACCGGTGGCAGCAGTGGGTGGACCGGGCCATCTTCGATCACGGCGGTGCCATCAGCACGATCGTGTCGATCGGCCGCGACGTCACCGTGCGCTACGAGCAGGGTCGCACGATCGACGCCCAGGCCGCCCGCCTGCTCGACCAGGCCTCCAGCTTGTCGTTGCTCACCAGTGACGCCCGCAGCGGCGGCCTGATGGGCCGGCTCGACGAGGCCATCGCCCTGGTGGACGAGCTGAACGGCCGGCTGGGTGACATCAAGGCCATGTCGCAGACGATCGGCCGGGTGTCGGGCCAGACCAACCTGCTGGCCCTGAACGCCACGATCGAAGCGGCCCGGGCCGGCCAGCACGGCAAGGGCTTCTCGGTGGTGGCCGGTGAGGTGAAGACCCTGGCGGGCGAGACGAAGGCCTCGGTGGACGCCATCGATCAGCTGGCCCGGCAGCTCACCAGCGACGTCGACCGGTTGGGCCAGGTGATCTCGGCCGTCACGTCGGTGTCGGAACACGTGGCCACCGCCGTGCAGGATCTGACCGAGATCTCCACCGCGCTCCGGGATCTTGCTCGCTCCTCGGCCGAGGGCGCGGCGTGAGGCCGGTGGTGGCGGGCCGGCCCTGGTAGAGCGGGGCCTGCCCGGGTAGTGTTGTCCGTGATGGCAACGACCGATGTCGCCGAGCTACGAGCCGCCGGGCGCTGGCCCGAGGTGTGGGCGGCGGTGATGGCCAGCGGCGGTATCGACGCCGTGTACGAGCTGGCGGCCACGATGACCGACGACGAGATCGAAGCCGATCTGCGGGCCCGCCAGGAGCAGGCCCGGCTCTGCGCCAGCCCCGGGGCCCGTCGGGGTCGGGTTGCGGCCCAGCGCTCGGTGCTGGAGCACGTCGCCTCCCAACTGCCCCACAGCGCCTGAACCGGCCCGGACCGCGCCGCCGTGACCGCCGATGACGAGGAGCTGCCCGTGCCCGAGCGCCTCCCGGTGGGGCCGCCGCCGCCCCGGGTGGTGGAGCCGAGCAGCGGGTACTACAAGACGGTGCACGGCGAGCTCACCGATGACGGTCGCCCGTCGTTCCACGATTTCATGGCGATGGACCATCCCGGGATCGTCCACGCCTTCGCCCGCTGGTTCGACGAGCTGCCCCTGGTGCTGACCGACTACCCGGCCTACCGCCAGTTCGAGGCGGTCACCCGCTTCGGGTCGTACCGCTACCTCGTGGTGGGATGGTTGGCCCCCGACGACACCGTGGTCCTGGTCGACATCGTGTTCGACTGGCTCGACCGCCTACCCGAGCCGCCCGCCGGCCGTTGAGGGCACCGCCCCCGGGCGGCGGGACACCTCAGGTGCGGGCGGCCAGGATCTCCACGTCGGCCAGGAGCTGGGCCACCCGGCGGTGCCAGGTGGACTTGTATCGGCGAATCGGCCGGTCGAGGCGGCGCAGCGCGGCCACCGCCACCAGCCACGGCAGAGCCGCCGGGGCGGGGCCGTATCCCTCCTCCAGGCCGGCCAGGGCGGCATCGACCGCCGCGAGATCGCCCGGTCGCCCGGCCAGCAGGTTGGTGGCATAGGTGGCCAGGTCCTGTCCGTGCGGCGCCAGGCACAGGGTGTCGGTGTCGACCAGCCCCAGCTGGCCCCGGGGTCGGGCCACGAGCTGCCCGGCGTTGAAATCGCCGTGGGTCAGGCGGAGCGGAGCGGTGGCGACCGGCCCCGCCACGGCGCCCGCCGCCAGCCCGGTGGCCACCCGCTCGACCCTCGCCCCCAGCTCGGGGGCGGCGTGGGCCACGAGGCGCCGGACGGGAACGGTGGCCGACAGCAGATCGGGCGGCTCGACCCGGGGCACGGGCCAGCGGGCGCCGGGGTCGTCCCCGCCGGCCGCAACGATGCGACCCACCAGAGCGCCAGCGGCGGCGGCCTGGGCCAGCGCATCGGGAGGGCCCAAGGGGCGGCCGGCCAGCAGCTCCTGCACATAGACACCGGCCCGCTCGTCGACGGCCAGCACCTCGGGCGTTCTCACCACCGGGCGGAGAAGGTCGAGGTACTGCACGCCGGCTCGCAGGCGCTCGGACTCGGCCTCCATCTTGACCACCACGTCGCCACTGGCGAGCACCGCCCGCTGCTGGGGCATCCAGGCCAGCCGCCGCCACGGGCCGGTGGGTCGCCCGGCGCCGGGCGGTAGATGGCCCCCCGGATCGCACGCCAGGCCAGGCAGGCCGGGATCGAAGGGATACCAGGCCACCGTCGTTCCAGCCGCGTCGGTCGCCGGTCGAACCACCCCTGCCGCCTCCAGCAGGGACACAGCGTCGGCCGGGGGCGAGGTGCCGAAACGGCCGGCGGCGTCGAGCGGGGAGGCATCCCACGACCGGCGGCCCCGGGACACCACCACGTCGGTGGCCGTGGGGCCGGTCTCGGCCCGGTACCAGGCCAGCAGGGACCGGCCCACCTCGTGCTCGAGGTAGCGCAGCCGCAGCCGGGGCGGTTCGGCTCCCGGGGCCAGGCTGGGCGCCAGCAACCCGGCGACGGCGACCGGATCGGTCAGGCCCACGGGTCCGAGGTCGGGGTCGGGAGGGAGCTCCATGGGGGGTTCGGTGCGGTGGATCTCGGGCGAGCCGGGCTGCCGCCCTCCCCGTGGGGTTTGGGCGGGCGGCAACCCTCGCCTTCAGGTCGCCTGGAGGGGTCCCGATGGTTGCCGCTGCGGGTGGATCAACTCACGTGGAGCAGATCGACGACGAAGATGAGGGTCTCGTTGGGGGCGATGACGCCGCCGGCACCGCGGGCGCCGTAGCCCATGTGGGGCGGGATGTGCAGGGTGCGGCGTCCGCCGACCTTCATCCCGGCCACGCCGGCGTCCCACCCTTCGATCACCTGGCCGGCACCGAGGCCGAACTGGAGGGGGTCGTTGCGATCCCACGAGGCGTCGAACTGCTGCCCGGTGGACCACGACACGCCGACGTAGTGCACGGTGACAGTGGTGCCGGGCGTGGCCTCGGCCCCGCTGCCCACCACATCGTCGATCGTGACCAGATCGGCGGGGGGTGGGGTGTCGGGCACGGTGATGACGGGCTTGTCTGCCATCACGCCACCCTATCGGCGGGCGTCGGGCCGCCCGGTGCCTGCGGCCTGATGGTCAGTCCCCGGTGAGGGGACGGAGCTCGATGACGGGGATGATCCGGCTGGTGCGTCGCTGGTAGTCACCGAAGTTCGAGACCTTGCGGGCGCAGATCTCGAAGATGCGGTCCCGTTCGTCGCCCTGGAGCACGACGGCTTCGGCCTCGTAGGTGTCGGGGCCGAGCTCCACGGTGACGGTGGGGTTGGCCACCAGGTTGTGGTACCAGGCCGGGTTCTCGGGCCGCCCGCCCAGGGAGGCCAGGATGAAGGTCCTGCCCTCGGTACGCACGTAGCCGAGCGGCACCGTTCGCCGCTTCCCCGACCGGGCACCGGTCGTGGTGAGCAGGAGGAAGCGGCCGACGGCGAGGTCGCCGGGGAGCTGGCCGCCGTTGGCCCGGTAGGCGTCGATCAGCGAGGTGTTGAACGACTCGGTGACGGGCCCCACGCCGGTGGCCTGGATCTCGGCCGCCATGGCGTCGATGCTGGCCAGCGCGAGCGGCGGGTCGGTTGGGGAATCGGTGTCGGCCATGCCGCACCCTATGTCGGCCGACCCCGGGCGCTCCACCTCGGGGCGCTGGATCCCACCCCCTCACGCTCCGTGACCGGAGCGGACGGAGGTACTACGACCAAAGGGCAGTACCGGTACGACCAAAGGGCAATGGCGGTACGACCGGCGAACCTCCACCCTCAACCGGTATCGAACTGACGCCGATCCCGAGGCGGCGGGCGCCGAGGCCGAAGCCCGGCCTGGTCCCGACGACCCATGCCCTCGGTGAACGTCCCGCGCCGGGCTTTTGGCGGGCCACCGCCGAGCCGGTACTCTCTCCCGCTGGGCGCAGCGCGCCCGCGGAAAGGAGGCGACGTGTTGGTGGCGTTCTCCCTGTTGGGAGCGCTTCGTGTGGAGAGCGGTGGCAGTCGGCTGAGCGATTCGGGCTTCCCGAGCCGCAAGGCCAAGCAGGCGTGCGAGCTGCTCGCGGTGGCTGGCGGCCGGCCGGTTTCCAAGGAGCGGCTGATCGAGCTGCTGTGGGGCGACCGGCTGCCGAAGGACCCCACGGGCGCCGTCGACCACACCATGTCGTTGCTCCGGCGCTCGCTGGAGACCGCAGCGGGAACGCAGCCGATTGTGACTGAGCGTGGTCACTACCGGCTCGACTTGAGCGTGTCGCAGATCGACACGGTCCAGTTCGACGCCCTCGTCGACGTACGAGGGCTCGACGCCGAGGCGGCGCTGGACAGCCTGCTGGCGGCCCTCGACCTGGTGCGGGGCACCGTGCTGGAGGACGAGCCGTACCAGCCGTGGGCGGAGGCGGTGCGGGAGCGCTACCGCCAGAAGATCGAGCGGGCCCGGCTCGACGCCGCCTCGCTGGCCCTGAGCCTCCACCGGCCCCAGCTGGCGCTCGACCTCGCCGACCGGGCGCGCCAGGACTCGCCCACCGTCCACGAGGAGGCCTCCACTCTCGGGGTGTCGGCCCTCCAGCAGCTCGGGCGCCGCCACGAGGCGATGGTGCGGATGGCGGAACTGGAGCGCCGGATGTCCGACGAGTTCGGGGCTGCGTTGTCGCCCCGGGCTGTGCTGGTGGGGTCGCTCCTGCGTCAGGGCGGTGAGGGGCGTCGGGTGGTGGGCCGGGTCCCGGTGCTCACCCGGACGACGGACCGGGCACCGAGCGAGCTCCCCTTCCTCGGCCGGGATCGGGAGCTGGCCGCCATCGGGCGCGCCGCCGATCGGCTGCGGGCCGGCCTGGGCGGCCTGGTGACCATCGACGGGGCCGCCGGGCTCGGGCGCAGCCGGCTGTTGGCCGAGGGCGGGTCCCTGCTCGACGACGGGTTGGGCCCCGACCACGTGGTCCGATTCGCCTGTCTTCCGTCCGATCCCGGTCTGCCGCTCTTCGTCGCCAGCCGCCTGGCCCGGTTGCTCACCTGGCCCGAGCGGCGCCCCGCCATAGGATCCGAGCCGTCGGCCCCGGGCCTGTACGACGTCCTGGTGGACGCGCTCGATCGGCGGGAGGCGCCAACGGCGTTGCTGATCGACGACCTGCAGTGGGCCGATCAGGCCTCGCTGGCGGTCCTGTCCTCCCTGCTCCAGCCGGGAGCGCTGGCCCACCCCCTGCTGATGGTGGCCACCCGGCGCCTCCGGGCCGGCGCCGCCGACCCCGAGCCCCGGGCCGGTGCTGTCCACCATCCGGCGCCGGTAGCGCTCGTTCTGGCCCCGCTACCCCCGCCGGTGCTGGCGGCGCTGCCGGTGGAGCACGCCTGGGACGAGACCGGTGGCCATCCCGGCCTACTGGCCGCCTGCATGATCTCGGAGCAGGGCGACGGCAGCCTGGGCGACGACGGCCTCGATCTCCTGTCCCGCTGGGTCGACGATCTGGGTCCGGGCGGACGGACGCTGCTCCAGGCCGCGGCCGAGCTCGAGCGTTCCTTCACCGTGGACGACGTGGCCCGCCGCCTGGGCCTGGCACCGGCGGCTGCCGGCCAGCTCCTCGAGGGGCCCGAGCTTCTCCACCTGGCCCGCCGGCTCGACGAGGGGGGCCGGACGTTCGAGCTGGCCGGTGATCTCCTCCGCCGCTGGCTCGCCGCCTGCGCCTGACGTCACGCCAACCGAGCGGAGCGACGAGCCCAGTGCCGCCCCGGCGCGCCCGACGGAGGCCGACGCCGGAGGCGGGTAGTCATGCCCAGCCGGACCGCCGTACGGCCGGTTTGGTTCCCACCCCTGCGTGAGCAACCATCCCCATGCGACCACACTGACAGCTCGGCTGACAGGTTTTTGACAGGAGCAGCAACCTGTTACCTCAGTCGCCGTACGGGGCACGTGCGGGCAGAGGGCTCGCGTCGCCCCGGTAGCGGAGGGCAGCGCAGTCATGACAAGGGTGCGGAACGGCGGGTACCTTGCTTCGTCGCGGTCAGACGGCCGATGGGGGCCGGTTCGACGGGTGATCGGCATGCTGGCGGCGCTGGCCACGATCGTGGCGCTGCTGGTGACGGCCGAGGTCTCGACCCCCTCCCCGGCGGCGGCGGCCACGAGCTCTCTCAACAGCGGGAACTTCAAGGTGGTCGACGACGGCACCGGCGCCCCGATCGATCAGTTCCGGTTCGTGGTCAACCTCGACAACACCGGCACCACCAGCCAGCGCACTCCCGACGGGCCCTGCTCGCCGGGTGATTCCGGTTATCCGGACTCGTGCCCGTGGACGTCGAACGGCACACCGAGCTCGTCGCCGGTGGTCACCACCGGGGACCAGTCGGACCTGGACGGGGCCGGGTTCACCCTGCCCGTCGGCCGCTACCTGATCTCGGTGCTGGCCGACGGCTACGAGCTCGACGGCCTCCACGTCACCGTGCCCTTCGACGGCACGTTGACGCTGCCGATGATCGCCACCCCGCTCAAGGCCGCCACCATCCAGGCCGCCGTGTTCGAAGACATCTCGCCCGTGAACGGGGCCCCCGACCTGCCGGCCGAGCACGGTCTGGCCGGCTTCCGGGCCGGCCTCCTCGACTACCTGGGCGACATCAGCACCGACGTGTTCGGCAACCCCCTCTGCACCGTCTACGAGTTCACCGGCTCCAGCTACTTCGACCCGGCTCGGGTCGACAACATCGACGCCATCCGCGATCCGGGCGGCAACTGCTTCAGCTACTGCTACGTGGTCGACAACGGGATCGACATCGGCATCACCGAGCCCAACTCCTCGGGCCGCTGCCCCACCGTCGATCCGGCCGCCGCTGCCTCGGGACTCACCTACACCACCACGTTCCCGCCGGCGCCCGGCACCTACACCAACTCCGTGCCCACCACGGCCGCCATCGAGGGCAAGGTCAAGATCCCGAACCTCGGGCCCAACCGCTACGCCATGACCCTCACCGCCCCCGACGGCACCACCTGGGCCCAGACCACCACGCTCGAGGGCAACCACGACTGGGACGCCTGGGTGATGGAGGGCCAGACCGGCCTCGACACCGAGTTCGTGGTGGCCGGCGAGCCGTTCCCCTCGATCATCTTCGGCTACACACCGGCATCCCAGAACAACCTCACCGGTTCCGGCGCCACCATCTCCGGCGTGGTGGAGGCCATGAAGGTCTACGTGCCCACCATCGGCGGCACCACCGTTCCCGCCGGCCAGATCTGGGGCGGCCTCAACGGGGCCAAGATCGACAAGCCGATCGACCAGCCCTGGGTCTCGCTGACCGACCTCGACAACGGCGACACGATGGTGTGGGTGGACCGGGGCAACGCCGACGGCACGTTCTCCATCCCCAACGTGCCCAACGGCAACTACATGCTCACCTGGTGGGACGAGCCCCAGAATTACATCCTCGACTGGCAGAACGTCACCATCGTCGACGGCCAGTCGGTCGACATGGGCATCCTGCCCCTCACCGGGTGGTGGACCACCTACGAGGGCTACGTCTTCAACGACCTGAACCGCAACGGCCGCAAGGACGCCGGCGAGCCCGGCGTGCCCAACTACACCCTGACCATGCGCAAGCGGGAGAACTCGCTGATGGACCGGGGCACCACGGCGGTGTCGACCGACGCCAACGGCTACTACAGCTTCGAGAGCGCCTATCCCATGACCCAGTGGCTGGTGATGGAGGCCTACAACGACCTCTACTACACCACCGGCATCACCTATCAGGCCGACAACCAGCCCCAGCCCACCACCGTGCTCGGCGCCGGGGTGGACGTCAGCACCCTGCCCGTCATCGGCTTGAGCGGCCGGATCGACTGGGGCGTGCACTCC
Organism: Acidimicrobiales bacterium; assembly: GCA_041394285.1. GTDB lineage: Bacteria > Actinomycetota > Acidimicrobiia > Acidimicrobiales > SZUA-35 > CADEDH01. The sequence goes on from JAWKIL010000007.1 coordinate 295,057, forward strand.
TACGACGCCCGCGGCACCACCAACGGCCTCGACCCCCGCAACGGCGGCATCGTGGGCACCGTCTCCTACGACACCACCCGCAACGAGCTCGATCCCCGCTACGCCGCCGTCGAGGACTGGCAGCCCGGCGTGTCGGGCCTCGTGGTCGATCTCTACGAACCGACCGCCTGCCCGCTCGACGACAACGGCGATCCGCTCACACCCGGCACCGACGGGTACCTCCCGTGCGACGCCAGCGGCATGTACGCCCTGGCCGCCGACGGCTCGTACCTGACCGGGCAGAAGCTCAACACCTACGTCACCGAGACCTGGCAGCGGCCCGGCCTCAACGACGACGGCGAGTGCATCCCCCGCGACGTCGACGGCAACGAGCTGACCTACCCCGACAAGCAGCAGATCACCGACAGCCACACCGACTGCCTCGAAGCCCCGCTGATGGGCGTCCAGTTCCAGAAGGGCTTCTCAACCGTCGACGGCAACTACGGCTTCGGCGACGGCTGCTTCGCCCCGAACCACCTCGACCCCGACGCTCCGGCCGACACCCCCGTCTGCCTCGATCCCACCGGTGTCGACGTCGGCTTCGACGACCTGCCCGGCGGCGCCGACTACCTGGTGAAGGTGAACGTGCCCGAGGACACCGTCCAGAACGACGGGCGTTCGATCTACCAGTTCACGCGTGAAGAAGACATCAACATCGCCAACGGCGACCAGATCGTGCCCCAGATCCCGCCGCCGGCCTGCGCCGGCGCCCTGCACACGGTCGACGTGTCCGGCGGCGCCACGACCGACGGCTACCTCGAGAAGGTCGGCGACGGGGCCAACGGCCTGCCGGTGGGTGTGACCGTTCCCGCCTCGACCCCCACCGACAACCCCACGTTCACCGCCGACGTTGGCGGCTCGCCCTACGAGGGCCTGGCCCGCCCGCTGTGCGACATGAAGCTGGTGCCCCTGGCCAACGGCCGCTCGATCGTGCCCACGTTCAACGTGTTCACCGACGTGCCCGTGGCCGGCCGGTTCTGGGGCCTGGTGGTCAACGACCTCGGCTTCTCCACCGACCCCCACCAGATCAACTACGGCGAGAAGGCCGGCGTGCCCTTCGCCCCGGTGGGCATCTACGACCAGAACAACCGCCTCGTGTACACCACCGAGAGCGACTACTCCGGCCTGTTCGACGTGCTGATGCCGTCGACCAACCGGATCAACTGCCCCACCCCGTCGGGCGTGTGCGCCAACCTGTTCCGCTTCGTCGGCAACGACCCCGGCGTGCCCGGCCGGTTGAACCTCAACTACAACCCCCGGTACCGCACGATCGCCGCCGACTTCGAGACCTTCCCCGGCCTCATCGTCCCGGCTGACCTGGCACCCACCCAGGTCGGCGTGCAGGTGCAGCTGCCGGGCGGCCAGGTGGCCCCGCTGGCCTGCTCGCCCGATGCCGACCAGCCCCAGCTGTACTCGATCGACAAGCCGTACCTCGGCCTCAACGAGACCCACACCTTCACCCTGCAGGGGGCGAACTTCGGTGCCGACACCGGCAAGGTGCTCCTCGACGAGACCGCCGAGATGACGGTGGCCTCGTGGAGCAACAGCGAGATCACCTTCACGGTCCCCAGCGGCAACGCCGGGGTGCATCAGCTCTCGGTCCAGCGGGCCGACAACGAGAAGAGCACCACCGCCGGCCTCAGCCTGCACGTGTTCGGCTCCAGCCTCCCCGCCTTCCCGGCCAACGGCGTGCTCGACGACTTCAACCGCAGCAACCGCACCAACCTGGGGCCCTGGGGCACCAGCGGCAGCGGCTTCGCCATCGACAACCAGCAGCTGCGGGCCCGCACCGGCAACGGCACCGGCACGGCCGTGTGGCAGGGCCAGCAGTCGCAGTTCGGCGCCAGCCAGGAGGCCTTCGTCAACCTCGCCGCCATCAGCACCCTCAACGGCGGCGCCCAGCAGGGTCTGCTGCTGAAGGTCTCGGGCAACACCAACCTGACCAACTCCAACTCCCGCTACGTGTCCATCGCCGTGACCGCCGCCGGCGACGTGGTGCTCCAGTACAAGACCGGCAACAGCGCCGCTGCGGCGCCGCAGACGATCGGCAGCTTCGGCACGAGCCCCGGGGTCCTGGGGGCGAGGGTGCTGTCCGACGGCACGGTGGCCGTCTACAAGGACGGTGCGCTGCTGGTCTCGGTGGCGACGAACGACGCCGTCGGCGCCCTGACCGGGCGGATCGGCGTGCGGGCGGTCAACACCGGCTCCAACTCCGGCAACCCCGGCAACACGAACGTCGGTGCCCGGTTCGACGACTTCGGCGGCGGCAACGTCACCACGTCGACCTACAGCCCGACCGTGTACGAGGTGGGACCGGGCAAGACCTACGCCCCGGCCAACACCCTGCCGGCCACGGCCAACCACGCCATCCAGGACGCCATCGACGACGCCCAGCAGCAGCCGGGCAACGCGCTGGTGGTGGTCTACCCCAACAACCCGACCTCGGATCCCCGGATCAACCCCCGGGGGGCCTACTACGAGAACCTGATCCTCAACGCCCCGATCTCGCTCCAGGGCGTCGGCCCCGGCAGCCCTGACGGGTCGGTGAAGGGTTCGATCATCGACGGCGGCGGCTTCGGCGGCGACAGCCCGGTGGCCACCGACTGGTACACCACGCTCAACGGGCTCACCTGGGCCGGCAACCAGAACGTGAACGACGGTGCCATCATCTCCGTCTTCGCTCCCGACACCGGCCCCCGGGCCTTCTCCGACACGAGGCGGGCCGCCATCGACGGCTTCGACCTCCGGGGCGGCGACCAGTTCGGCTTCCCCAACAACATCAATGTGATCGGCGGCGGCACCACCGGCCTGCCGGCCAACGTGCAGACCCAGGGCGGGGCCGTCTTCGCCAACGGCTACGCCCGCTACCTGCAGATCACCAACAACACCGTGCAGAACAACGGCGGGGCCTACGGCACGATCCGGATCGGCACCCCCGATCTCACCGGACCCGACGCCAACGCCAACAACGACCACATCCGGATCGCCAACAACCGGATCGTGGCCAACGCCGGCACCAACCTGGCCGGAGCGATCGGCCTGTTCGAGGGCTCCGACAACTACACGGTGAGCGGCAACGACATCTGTGGCAACTTCTCGGCCGAGTACGGCGGCGCCCTCACCGTCTACGGCCTGAGCGGCGGTAGCAACTCCATCGACCACAACCGCATCTGGTTCAACAACTCCTACGACGAGGCCGGTGGGGTCATGATCGCCGGGGAGCTGCCGGCATCGCCCACGTCGCTGTCGCCCGGTAGTGGCCCGGTGAACATCCACCACAACCTCATCCAGGAGAACCTCGGCAACGACGACGGTGGCGGTCTCCGCTTCCTGATGTCGGGCAACTTCCCGATGGAGGTCTTCGACAACATCATCGTGAACAACGTGACCACCCACGAAGGCGGCGGCGTCTCCATCGACGGCGCCCCCGACGTCCGGTTCGTGAACAACACGGTGATGGGCAACCTGGCCACCGCCACCGCCGCCACCAGCGACGGCCAACCGGCGGCCGCCGGCCTGTCGTTCACCAGGAACAGCGACCCGCTCCGCCAGTCGCTCCCCGGCAACCCGGACACGAGCCCGCCGGTGCTGCGCAACAACGTCTTCTGGGACAACCGCACCGGCACCAAGCAGGGGCCGGGCCAGGCGGGCCCGCTGGTGACCGGTCTGGGCCAGACCCAGTCGGGCGACACCGTCATCGACACGTGGCAGATCGGGTCCATCGACGGAGCCGCTCCGGCGGAGCCGGCCGACTCGGTGATCCAGAGCGACCCCAACCACGCCGGCAGCTACACCGACAGCGCCTCCAACGTGCACGCCGATCCGTTGGTGATCGAGGCCTACGCCACCAAGGTGTCGTTCGACGCCTGGCGGACCAACCCCAACTTCGTGGGGGCGCTCCTGGCCACGCTGTCGCCGGCGGCCACCCGCCAGGGTGACTACCACCTCCAGGGCGGCTCGCCCGCCATCGACCTCGGGACCGCACCGGCTCCCACCACCGACTACGACGATGCTCCCCGCGACGCCAGCCCCGACGCCGGCGCCGACGAGCGGGCGGCGGTCGTCACCGGCTCGGCTCTGCTGGCGCCGACGTCGGTCGACTTCGGCCCGGTCTACCTGGGGGCGACCAGCGCGGCGCAGACCGTGACCCTGACCAACAACGCCACCGGTGCCCTCGACGGCATCACCGTGGCCATCGCCGACGGCTTCGGCCGGTCGGGCGGCACCTGCGGCACCACCCTCGGGGCCGGCGAGAGCTGCACCATCGGGGTCACGTTCAGCCCGACGGCGTCGGGGCCGGCCACCGCCACGCTCGCCGTCAGCGCCAACGTGCCCATCACCGGCTCGCCCGTCACCCTGACCGGCACCGGTGCCGCCGTGCCGGACCCGGCGGTGCTCGACACCTTCGACCGGACCAACGCCAACACCCTCGGCGGTGACTGGAACCAGCTCGTGGTGCTCAACAACGCCGGGATCCGGGTGAACCGCAACCGGGCGTTCTGCGCCAACAGCGGTGCGGCCAGCCTGTTGTGCACCTCGGCCGTCGGGGCCAACGCCTACTGGACCGCGAGCTACGGCCCGAACCAGGCGGCGGCGTTCACCTTCGCCAACTCCACCGTCAACAACAACTGGCTGTGGCTGAAGGCGGGCGGAACCCAGCTCCTCGGGACCTACCTCGACGGCATCCGGGTGTCCTACGCCAGCGGCCAGGTCACCGTGGTGTCGGTCAGCGGCGGAGCGGCCACCACCGTCGGCACGTTCAGCGCCGGCTTCGCCAACGGTGACCGGCTCCTGGCGGCGGCCGATGCCAACGGCACCGTCACGGTCTGGAAGGTCAGCGGTACCACCACGACCTTCGTCGGATCGGCCGCCACCCCCAACACCGGGGGCGGCGCCATCGGTATGCATCTCGCCCGGGGCGCCCGGGTCGACGACTTCGCCGGCGGCGACCTCTGATGCGCCGCCGGTCCGTCACTCCGTCATCACACCAGCAGACGTCATCACCTGAGCGGGAACAGGATCACCAGATGGAGCCCATCCAACCCAACGCCGGCATCATGAGCCGGCGCCAGCTCCTCCGCTACGGCGGCATGGCGGCGGTCACCGCCGCCGCCGCCGGCAGCGGCATGAAGCTCCTCCGCCCGGCGGCGGCCGGCCCGGTCACCCTCCGGGCGGCGCAGGGCAGCGATACCGCCACCCGGGCCCCGGACGTGTTCCTGGGCGGCACCGACGGCTGGATGTACCTGCCGCCCGACCCGCCGGTCGGGATCTTCCATCCCGACAACCTGGCCCCCACCGGCCTCACCACCTACATCTTCGGGTTCCGCAACATCACCGACCTCACGGCCACCCAGCGCCAGGCCCAGAAGAACCACGCCCAGCACCAGGCCCCCCTGTTCTGGGTGAAGGAGAGCATCCCCGGGGATCCCAGCACCGACTTCGTGGTGGACATCACGAACCTCGGCCTGGCCCAGCGGCCCGACCTGTTCGACGCCCACACCCTCCACTGGCACGGGTTCCGCAACGCCATCCCGTTCTTCGACGGCGAGCCCACCGGCTCGGTGTCGGTGCCGGCGGGCACGGTGTTCCGCTACGTCTACCGGCCCTACGACCCGGGAACGTACATGTACCACTGCCATGTGGAGGACGTGGAACACGTCCACATGGGGATGAACGGCATCGTGTTCGTCCGCCCCCGCCAGGACGGCAACACCGCCTTCTACGACAGCGGCAAGTACCTCTACAACGACGGCGACGGCTCCACCGGCTACGACCGGGAGTACGTGATGTTCCTGTCGGAGGTGTGGGCCGAGTCGCACTGGGCCGACGCCCACATCCAGCTCCCGGAGTGGAGCGACTACCGGGCCGACTTCGCCCTCCTCAACGGCCGGGTCTACCCCGACACGATCCTCCCCGGCGCCCCCTTCCCGTCCACGATGCCCGATGGGGTGACCCCGTTCGACGCCGGCACCTGGGCCGACACCGTCCCCTACCTGCCGGCCCAGACCGACGCCTCGGGCGATCTGGTGGCGGCCGGGAGCGACGATCGCCTGCGCTACCAGCCGATCTCGTCGCTGGTGGAGTGCAACCGGGGCGAGCGCCTGGCGTTCCGCTTCGCCAACCTCGGGTTCCGGGAAGCGGCCATGACCATCACCGGTGGCCTGTCGATGCGGGTGGTCGGACGCGACGCCACCCCCATGCGGGGCCGGGTGGCGGGCGGGGCCCGCACCGGGATCGACACCAGCTACACCACCGACACGATCAACATCGGCCCGGGCCAGAGCTACGACGTGATCGTCGAGGTGCCGGAGGACCAGCCCGAAGGCACCTACATGCTCTACAACCGCTCGTTCAAGCGGTCCGACAACCAGTCGAGCGACGACGTCGGCGGCCAGGCCACCGAGATCCGGGTCAGTGCCGGTGACGTCCCCGCCCAGATCCTGCCCAACACCTGAGATGCGACGGAACGAGAGAGGAACGACGATGCACCACCACGCTCCCCGTCGCCGCAGGAAGGCGGTGGCTCTGGCCGCCTTCGGCGGGCTCGGGCTCATCACCGCGGCCCAGGCCGGCACGCCGGCGTCGGCCGCCTCCACCGACACCAACCCCATCGGGGTGGTGTGCACCACCGACACCGCCAACCCGGGCCACGCCACGTTCAACCTCGAGACGTCGAGCGGCTACATCAACCTTCCCGACGGCAACACGGCCTACATGTACGGCTACAACGTGGCCGGGCAGGACTTCCAGCACCCCGGCCCGGTGCTGTGCGTCACCGAGGGCGACGAGGTCACCGTCACCCTCACCAACACCCTGCGGCGGGACACCTCGATCATCTTCCCCGGCCAGGAGAACGTGCAGGCCGACGGCCAGGCGGCCCAGCCCCAGATCTCGAGCACCACCAACGAGATCACCTCGCTCACCGACGTGGCGGCGGCCGACGGTGGCACGGTCACCTACACCTTCACCGCCGATCACGCCGGCACCTTCATCTACGAGTCGGGCACCGACCCCGACATCCAGGTCCACATGGGGCTGTTCGGGGCCCTGATCGTGCGGCCCACCGCCGCCCCCTCGGCGTCGGACCGGCTCCGGGCCTACGACGGCTCGGCCGACTCGGAGTTCCTGACGAAGAACGAGTTCATGGTGCTCCTGTCGGAGATCGACCCGTACCTGAACCAGTCCATCGAGAACGGTGACAACAAGGGCACCCTCACCCAGGGCACGAAGTTCAACCTCAGCAACTTCCACCCCCGGTACTGGCTGGTGAACGGGCGGGGCTTCCCCGACTCGATCGCCGACAACGGGGCCTCGTGGCTCCCGGCCCAGCCCTACGGGGCCCTGGCCCGGGTCAAGCCCAACGAGCTGGCCCTCACCCACTACCTCAACGTGGGTACCGAGGACTTCCCGTTCCACCCCCACGCCAACAACGGCACGATCGTGGGCCGCGACGGCCACCCCGTCACCGACGGCAGCGGGGCCGACGCCTCCTACGAGGCGTTCGTGATCAACATCGGACCCGGCCAGACCTACGACGTGCAGTTCAGCTGGCACGACGCCGAAGACTACGACCCCCAGACCAACCCGGTGCCGGTGACCGTGCCCCAGGTGGCCAACCAGGTGTTCGGCGTGTTCTACAGCGGCAGCCCCTACCTGGGGGTGGTGGGCGACCAACCGCCGGGCAACCAGACGCTCAACCAGTGCGGGGAGTACTACATCATCTCCCACAACCACGCCCTGTATCAGATCACGTCCTGGGGCGTGAACATGACCGGCCCCATTACCTACATGCGTATCGATCCGGACACCCCGGCTCCCGGTACCACCTGCCCGTGAGCGACCGAGCGACTGAGACGGAACGAGCCATGAACCACAGCAGCAACATCTCGTCACTCGCCCGCCGGCTGGCGGCGGCCGGTGCCGCCGCCACCCTGGGGACGCTCGGCCTCGCCGGCCTGGGGCCGATCGATCCGGCGGGGGCCCAGACGGCCACCGCCGAGTTCGACCTCTGCGCCACCACCGGCACGGCCCAGTTCCCGGCGGGCAACGTGGCCACCCAGACCTCCACCGGCCTCACGCCGGTCAGCTTCTGGGGCTACGCCGAAGCCGACTCGGCCGGCTGCGGCGCCGCCACCGTGACCCACCCCGGGGGGCCCACGCTCGTGGTCGACCAGGGCGACACGGTGATCATCCACCTCCACAACAACCTGGCCGAGACGACCGGGCTCGACGTGGGCGGCCAGACGATGGACACCGACCGCACCGGCACCGCCCAGGGCACGAGTAGGGACTACGCGTTCACCGCCCGCCGGGCCGGGACCTTCATCTACCAGGCCGGCCTCACCGCCAACGGCCCCCAGGAGGTGGCCCTCGGCCTGTACGGCGCCCTGGTGGTCCGCCCGGCTGCGGCCGGCCAGGCCTACGGCGACGCCCGCTCGGCCTACGACTCAGAGAGCGTGCTCGTGCTGAGCGAGCTCGATCCCGCGCTCAACCCGACGAGCTACGCCGGCTTCGACATGCGCAACTTCGCCCCCAGGTGGGGCCTGATCAACGGCATGCCGTTCCCGGCCACGACGCCGATCCCGGCCGCCGCCAACGACACGGTGCTGCTTCGCTACGTCAACGCCGGGAGCCTCTACCACTCGATGAGCCTCCTGGGCGCCAACCAGACCCAGCTCGCCACCGACGGCCACCGGCTCCCGTTCGACCGGCACTTCGTGGCCGAGACGTTCGGCCCCGGCGAGACGGCCGACGTGCTGGTGCACGTGCCTGCGGCCGCCGCCACCGGCACCAGGTTCACGCTGTTCGACGGCAGCATGAGCCTGTTCAACAACGGCAAGAAGACGAACCTGGCCACGGCCCGGGCCTTCGGCGGGATGATGACCTTCATCGAGGTCGGCACGTCGACCGGCACCACCGGCGGGCCCGCCACCAGCACGGTGGCCTTCAACGCCGGCACGCTCACCGCCACGGTGACGGCCAGCGGGACCAACACCGTCGCCGCCGCCGAGTACTTCGTCGACTCGGTGGGGGCCACCGGCTCCGGCACGGCGCTGGCCGCAACCGACGCCGCCTTCGACTCGGCCACCGAGGACGTCACCTCGGCTCCTGCGCCGATCATGCTGGCGCCGGGAAGCCACACCCTGTACGTCCGGGGCCAGGACAGCGCCGGGGCCTGGGGTCCGGCGGCCGCCGTGGTGGTCAACGTCAGCGCCACCGACAGCACCGGGCCCGCCGTGTCCGGGGCCACGGTGACCCCGGCGGCCACCAACCACACCCCGGCCACGGTCACCGTGGCCGTGCACGCCACGGCCGACGACACCGCCACCGGCGGTGCCACGATCACCGGCGGCGAGCTGTTCGTCGACACCGCCGGGCCCGACGGGACCGGCACGGCCCTGGCGGCCAACGCCGCCGCCGTGGTGGCCAGCATCGACGGCACCATCGACAACGCCACCCTGGCCGGGCTGACCGAGGGTCCCCACCAGGTGCTGATCCACGCACAGGACGCCGTCGGCAACTGGGGGCCCACCACCGCGGTGACCTTGACGGTCGACCGGACCGGGCCGTCCACCACCAACGTGGCCGCCAGCCCCAGCCCCAACAACGGCACGCTGGCCGTCAACACCAGCACCGCCGCCGTCCGGGTGACGGGCATGCCGTCCGACGGGCCCACCGGGACCCCGATCGTGGCCGCCGAGATGTTCCTGTGCACCGCCACCAGCGGATGCCAGCCCGGCAACCCGGGCACCGGGGTGGCCATGCTCGTGAGCGACGGGGCGTGGGACGAGACGACGGAATCGGTCTACGGCGACATCCCGCTCGCCACCGTGGCATCGCTCAGCAACGGCGACCACACGATCTGGGTGCGGGGCAAGGACGCCGCCGGCAACTGGGGGGCGGCCACCGACACCACCTTGACCATCGACAAGGCGGCCCCGACCTTCGCCGGGATCACCCTCAGCCCGGCCTCGTTCCTCCAGGGCACGACCACCGTCGGCCTGAACCTGACCAACGCCAGCGACGGCACCGGCACCGGTGTGGTGGGCGGCGAGTACTGGTTCGGAGGGACCAACATCGCTGCCGGCACCGGCACGCCGTTCCTCGGCACGAGCGACGTGCCCATCGACGTGAGCTCGCTTCCCGTCGGCACCACCACGGTCCGGGTCCGGATCCGTGACGCGGCCGGCAACTGGAGCACCGGTACCGGCGGTGTGCGAACGGCCAACCTGACGGTGTCGCCCGACGCGGTCTTCGCCAACGGGTTCGACACCGGCAACCGGCCATGGGGCTGGAGCGCCGCCTCCACCACCAACAACAACCGGCTGACCGTCACCACCGGCTCCCCGCTGGCCGGCACCCGCAGCCTGCGGGCCCAGGGCAACAACACGAACCACGTCCAGTACAACTTCGGCGGCGGCACCAACCCGGCCACCCCGACGTTGGATGCGGCGTTCTCGTTCAACCCCAACAACAACGCCGGCAGCGGCCAGGACATCTTCCGGGCGGCGTCGAACACCAACTTCAGCAACCTCAACACCGTGTTCCGGGTCCGCTACCGGCGTAGCGGCAACCAGCCGCAGGTGCAGATCCAGGTCGGTTCGGGCAACACCAACACCACCTGGACCAACGTGACCAACAACGCCGCCAACCGCATCGAGGTGGTCTGGCAGTCGGGCACGTCGCTCCAGCTCTACGTGAACGGCACCCTGGCCCAGACCGTGACCACCACCGCCAACGGCTCGGTGTCCACCTTCCGCCTCGGCTCGGTCACCAGCGGCGGGAGCAACACGTTCATGTACTTCGACGCCTTCTCGGCCAAGCGGTCCATCACGCCGCTGATCGGCTGAGCGGGGACGAGGAGCAGACCATGAGCGTCATCGACCTTCCCGAGACCGGTCCCGAACCGGAGACCGCACCCCACGGGGCGCCGCCGGCCGCCGGCCCGGCCGGCCGCCTCCCCCAGCTCGGCCGCCGTCGCCTGGCGGCGGCCGGGCTGGCCGCCCTCCTCCTGGTGGGCGGCGTGTGGGCCTGGCGGTCCCGGCCGCCGACCAACCCGGCCATCGAGGGCACGACCCGCGTGTCGGCCGAGGAGCTGGAGTCGGTCTACGGGGCCAAGGTGGACCTGGTGGCCCTCCTGGCCAACGGCGGCCTCATCGAGCTCCGGTTCCAGGTGGTCGACAAGGACAAGGCCCGCGCCCTGTTCGGCGACGTGGAGGACATGCCCAAGTTGGCGCTGGAGGACAGCGATCTCGTCCTCCAGTCGGCCCGGGGCATGGGCCACAAATTCGAGCTGGTCAACGGCGGCTCCTATTTCATCCTGTACCCGAACCCCGCCGACGCGGTCCACAAGGGGACCGAGGTGTCGTTCGTCATGAACGGCTACCGCGTGCCCCATCTCGTGGTCCAGAAGTAGCCCGCCCCCGGTTCAGCAGTTGACGGTTCGGCTCCAGGAGGTTCGTGTGTCCCGACGGTTCGGTTCATCTCTGGTCATGGCGGTGGCCCTGGCGGCGGCGTCGCTCGCCCCGGCTGCGGGGGCGGCGGCGGCCACCCCGCCGGCGTCGGCCCCGGCCGCCCGCCCGGTGCTGTCGGCCGGCGCGCTCCGGCTGCTGGCCGACACCCCGGGCGGTGCCAGCGTCACCGTGGTGGTGGAGCTGGCCGACCAGCCGGTGCTGCCCGACGGGCGGGGGCGGACCCGGGGTCAGCGCCAGCGCGAGGTCGTCCAGTCACTGCGCAGCCACACCGACCGCACCCAGGCTCCGCTCCGCACCCAGCTGCTGCGGCGCCGGGCCCAGGGCACGGTTGACGCCATCGAACCGCTGTGGATCTCGAACTCGCTCGTGGTGACGGCCCGGCCGTCGGTCATCGAGTGGTTGTCGACCCGGCCCGAGGTGGCCGCGATCACGCCCAACGCGATCGACATCGTCCCCACCGCCATCTCCGCCCCGGCGGGTCTCTCTACCCCGGCTGCCGCCGGGGCGGCTCCCACCGCGCCGGCCGAGCCCAACGTGGCCGCCATCGGCGCCCCCGCCGTCTGGGCCGACGGCGCCACCGGCCAGGGCGTGGTGGTGGCCAGCCTCGACTCCGGCGTGGACGTCACCCATCCCGATCTGGCCTCCCGGTGGAAGGGCGGTGCCGGCGCCTGGTTCGACCCCTATGGCCAGAAGGCGGCCCCCGGTGACACCACCGGCCACGGCACCCAGACCATGGGCGTGATCCTGGGCGGCGGCACCGGGGGCACCACCGTCGGGGTCGCCCCCGACGCCCACTTCATCGCCGCCCGGGTGTTCGACAACGCCGGGAACGCCACCGTGGCCGCCATCCACCAGGCCTTCCAGTGGGCCCTCAACCCCGATGGCGACACCACCACGGCCGACGCCCCCGCCGTGGTCAACAACTCCTGGGCGTTCGGCTCGACCGGCTGCAACCTCGAGTTCCAGCCCGATGTGCAGGCCCTGCGGGCCGCCGGGATCGTGCCGGTGTTCGCCGGTGGCAACTTCGGGTCCAGCGCCGGCTCCAGCGTCAGCCCCGCCAACTACCCGGAGGCGCTGGCCGTGGGGGCGGTCGACAACGCGGGCTCGATCTACGCGTCGAGCAGCCGGGGCCCGTCGGCCTGCGGCGAGGCGCCCGCCACCTACCCCGAGCTGGTCGCCCCCGGGACGAGGATCTGGACCACCGACCTGAACGGCCTGTGGTCCGAGCGCGACGGCACCTCGCTGTCGGCCCCCGCCGTCACCGGCGCCCTGGCCCTCCTGCTCAGCACGAGCGCCGCCCCCACCCCGGGGGAGGCCGAGGCCGCCCTGCTGGCCTCGACCGTGGACCTCGGCCCGGCCGGGCCCGACAACACCTTCGGCCTGGGCCGCATCGACGTGGCGGCGGCCGCGGCGTCGCTCGCCTCGCCCGGCACCACCACGACCACCGAGCCGGCGACGACGACCACCAGCACCACGGCGCCGGAGACGACGACCACCACCGGCGTCACCTCCACCACGGTGCCGTCGGGCACGACCACGACGACCGAGGCGGCCACCGCCACCTCGACGACGTTGGCTCCGACCACGACGACGACCGCGGCGCCGACGACGACCTCGACGACGTTGGCTCCGACCACGACGACGACCGCGGCGCCGACGACGACCTCGATGACGTTGGCTCCGACCACGACGACGACCGCAGCGCCGACGACGACTTCGACGACGTTGGCTCCGACCACGACGACGACCGCAGCGCCGACGACGACCTCGACGACGGCGGCTCCGACGACCACCACGACCACGGCGCCGTCCCCGGCCGACCTGGTGTTCGGTGACGGATTCGAGTCGGGTGGCTTCGCCGCCTGGACCTCGGCCGCCAGCAACGGCGGCCGGCTGTCGGTGACCTCCGCCGCCGCCCTCGACGGCACCCGGGGTCTGCAGGCCGTGATCAGCAACCGCAGCGACGCCTACGTGAGCGACGTGACGCCGGCCAACCTCGCCGCCTATCACGCCCGCTTCCGGTTCGACCCCAACGGCGTGACGATCCCCTCGGGCAAGCACCACCAGGTGTTCACCGCCCGCAACGCCAGCGGCACCACCATCCTCACCGTGGAGCTGCGCCGGAGCACCGGCGGGCGCTACGAGGTGCGGGCCGGTTCCCGGCTCAACAGCGGCTCCACCGCCTGGACGGCCTGGGCTTCGTTCAGCGATGACCGGCACACGATCGAGGTCGGCTTCGCCGCCGGTTCCACCGCCTCCCGGTCCGACGGCTCGGTCTCCCTCTGGCTGGACGGTGCATCGGCCGCCTCGGCGACCCGGCTGAGGAACGGTTCCCAGCGGATCGACGCCGTGCGGCTCGGTCCCCAGGGCATCCCCCGGGGCGTGGGCGGCACGGAGTACTTCGACGGCTTCGTGTCGACCGTCAGCTCCACCATCGGCGTGTGATGGCTGTTCGCCGCCCCACCCGCCGGCCGCCGCAGCGCTGCTGCCCCCGGCCCGGACCCGCTCGGGATCCCCTCGCCCCGAAGGTCCGGGCCGGCGCGGTCGGCCGGTTGCTGCTGGCACCCCTCCTGGCCATGGTGGCGTTGGGGGGCCCGCTGGGGTTCATGATGGCCGCCGCCGCGCCCGCCCCGGCGTCGGCCCACGCCATCCTGCAGGAGGTGGCCCCGGCCGACGGCTCGGCCCTCGACGACCCGCCGGCCCAGGTCACGTTCCGTTTCAGTGAGGCGATCCTGGCCGACGACCTGGCCGTGGACGTGGTGGCCAGCAACGGTGAACCGGTGGCGCCCCGCTCGATGGGGCCCGACCCGGCCGACGCCACCCGGGTGGTGATCGGGTTCGACCCCCTGCCCAACGGCACCTACCAGATCCGTCTCACCGCCCGGGACCGCGAGGACCTCCACCAGGTGGTGGCCCGCACCAGCTTCGCCGTGGGCGAAGCCGCGCCCCCGCCCAGCCCCCCCGTCATCGCCGCCCCCGAGCCGGTCGAGACCGCCGCCCGCTGGCTGTTCGCCGCCGGTCTGGTGGCGCTCGGCGGTGCCCTCACCCTCCGCCGCGCCGGCATCGCCGCCCCCTCCCGCACGCTCCTGCGTCTGGCCCTCGGCGGTGCCGGGGCGGCGGTGGCCGGCCGGCTCGGCGTGCTGGCGGCCCGGGTGGTCACCTTCGACGGCCACCGGCTCACCGGCCTGCGCACCGTGATCGCCCTCGACGACACCCGCCGCCTGGCGGTGGTGCTCGGCGCGGCGGCGCTGGTGCTGGTGGGCGAGCGGCAGCGGTCGGCGGCGCTGGCCCGGGGGCTGGGGGTCGACCATCCGCTGGTCCGTCGATCGTGGCTGGGCTGGCTGGGTCTGGTGTCGTTGTGCTGGGTGGCCGGTTTCGGGGGCCACAGCCTTCTCGGCGGTGCGCCCGAGGTGCTGCTGGCCACGGTGAAGGCGGCCCACCTGGCCGGTCTGGCCCTGTGGCTGGGACCGCTGGCCGCCGTGCTGGTGGCGGTCCGGGGTCGAGGCCCGCGCCGAGCGGCGCTGGAGGGGGTGCGGCCGATGGCGTTGACCGGCGCCGCCGCCACCGTCGTCTCGGGCCTGCTGCTGGCCAGTCGGTTGGTGGTGTCGGCCACGGCCGCCCTGTCGACCCCCTACGGGCAGGCCCTGGTGGCCAAGCTGGCCCTCGGCGCCGGGGCCGTCGCCCTGGGCCTGGCCACCGCCCGGGGCCGCCACCTGCGGTGGGCCGGGGTCGAGGCCGGTCTGCTGGGCCTGGTGGTGCTAGCCGGGGCGGCCATGGCCACCGCCACCCCCGCCCTCGACCCCGGCTTCCTGGCCGCCGGTCGGGCACCGCTGGCCCCGCCCGCCACCCCGGCCGACGACCTCCTGGTGCAACTGCGGGCCATCCCCGGCCGCCCGGGCGACAACACGGTGGAGCTGCGGGTGGCCAGCACCCGCCGCCCCGACCCGGGCCCCATCAGCGACGTGACGCTCACCATCGCCGGCACCAGCGTGACCGCCGTACCCGACGCCGAAGGGCTGGCCCTCATCACCGGTGTCAACCTGGCCGCCGGCGACACGCCGGTGACCGTGGTGGCCCACCGTCCGACGTGGGCCGACACCACCGCCCAGCTGACGGTGAGCGCCACCACCCCCCGCTACGCCTTCCCGGTGCGGGTGAGCTCGGCCCCCCTCCGCCGGCCCCTGACCGCCCTGGCCGGCATGACGGCGCTGGCGTCGCTGATGGCCCTCGCCATGCGGTTGCGCCCGCCGTCGCCGACCGCGTTGCGCCGCCGCACCCCCGAGGCGGCGACGCAACGCCGTTCGGCCTCCCCGTCCTCAGTCGGTGCCGAAGACCCGGGGCTCGTCGGAGAAGTAGGTGAGCCGGGCGGTTTTCGAGCTCTCGCTCTTGCCCATGTAGCCGGCGGTGACATGGTCGAGGTGCTGGATGGCGCGTCCCAGGGGCATGGCCTGGGCGTTGATCGAGGCCTTTGACACCGTGACCGGCACCGGGGGCTGGCGAACCACCTCGGCCGCCAGCCGTTCGCACGCCGCCACCAGCTCGGCCTCGTCGGACACCGTCTCGGTGAAGAAGCCCATGGCGTCGAGCTGCTCCAAGCCGTAGGTGCGGCCCAGGATCAGCATCTCCTTGGCCTTGTGCGGGCCCACCAGGTTCACCAGCGCCGGAATCGAGTGCCAGGTGAGGTTGAAGCCGATGCTGACCTCGTTGAGGGTGAGGCTGATCGACGGGGCTCCGATCCGGAAGTCGCAGGCGGCGGGGAGCACGGCGCCCCCGCCGATCATGTAGCCGTGGCAGGCGATGATCGTCACCGCGTTCAGGTTGAGCAGCGTGTCGTACATGCGGGCCCCGTTCTTGGAGCCGAGCATGGCGTCGAGCGGGGTGGCCCGGGGTGCCTTGAGGTCGGCGCCCGAGCACAGGCTCTTGCCTTCGCCCCGGAAGATCACCACCCGGATCGAGGTGTCGTTGTCGATCGCCAGCAGGGCCTGGAGGACGTCGGCCACCAGTTGGGGGTTCACGGCGTTGTGGACCTGAGGGCGGTTGAGGACGAGATGGCGGACGGGGCCGTCGCCGTCCACCCGGACCGTCTCCAGTTGCAGGGGTTCGAGGTGCATCCGCTGAGTCTCGCCGGGGCGCCGCCCGGGGTAAAACTGGCGCCATGATCGAACGCGAGCTGGACGTGACCACGCCCGAGGGGCAGATGAAGACCTTCGTCTACCACCCCACCCACGACGGGCCCCACCCGGTGGTGCTCTACCTCATGGACGCCCCCTCCATCCGTCCGGCGCTGAAGGACATGGCCATGCGGCTGTCGTCGGCCGGGTACTACGTGCTGCTGCCCTACCTCTTCTACCGGGGTGGCCCGTTCCGCCAGTTCGGGATGTCGGACGAGGACATGCATGCCCGGCGGGAGTTGATGGGGGCCGTCACCCCCACCAACATCGTGAGCGACTGCCAGTCGCTGCTGAGCTTCGCCGCCACCGACCCGGCGGCCCAGGTCGGGGGCAAGGTCGGGGCCGTAGGGTTCTGCATGAGCGGGGGGCTGGCCATCTCGGTGGCCCGGGCCATGCCCGAGCGGGTGGCGGCGGTGGCCTCGATCCACGGGGCGTGGCTGGTGCGCGACACACCGGACTCACCCCATCTGGGGCTGGACGCGGTGAAGGCCGAGGTCTACCTGGGGTGGTGCGCCGAGGACGCCACCGCCCCCGAGGAGCACGTACCGGTGATGCGCAACGCGCTGGAGGAGGCCGGCGTCACCTACACGCTCGACTGGTTCACCGACGCCGTGCACGGCTACGCCCCTCCCGGCACCGAGCGCTACAACCGGGACGCCTCGGAGCTCCACTGGGAGCGCGTCCACAGCCTGTTCCGCCGCCACCTCTCCTAACTACTGCTCCTAACTACTGCGAACTGTGGCGCGCCGTGCTGTGTTTTGCGCGGGCGCGCCACAGTTCGCCGTTGGGGCGGCGCTCAGCCCGGCCAGCGGACGTGGACGAAGAACTCCACTGCGCCCCGGTGGCCCCGCATGGGCGACTCCATCGACGCCAGGTGGTCCCACCCGGCGTCCACCAGTCCCTCCTCGGCCAGCCGCAGGGCCCGGGCCAGCTCCTCGCCCTCCGGCAGCTCGCCGATCCCCAGCTCGAACAGGGGCTTGACCAGCCCCACCAGCTCGGTCCCGGGGCCCGGCACGTCGTGGTCCACCAGCTGGCGGCCCACCTCCCGCAGCGACAGCTTGGTGACGTCGACCACCACGACCCCGGGGCGGGCGCCGAGCAGATCGGGGGTCACGTCGGCCACATTGGTGCGCTCCAGCGACACGACCCGGGGGTCCTGGCGCAGCGATCCCAGGAGTTGGCCGTAGCCCACGTCCACGGCGAAGACCCGGGTGGCGCCCCGATCGAGCAGGGCCCGGGTGAACCCGCCGGTACAGGCCCCCAGGTCGAGGCCCACCCGTCCGGCCACCGCCACCTCGAACCGGTCCAGGGCGGCGCCCAACTTGTGGGTGCCCCGGGGCCGGCGGGGCGGCTTCACCACCACCCGGGCCGAGGGCAGCACCTGCGACGCCGGGTTGGTCACCACCGCCCCGTCCACCAGCACCCGGTGGTCGGCCAGCGCGCCCTCCGGGTCCTCCACCGGTGGATCCATGCGGGACAGCAACTTGACGATCGCCACCCGTCGGGCCATCTCCAGAACCCTAGCCAGTCCGGGGGCTGGCGCCCCCGCCGGCCTCCGCCGCCGGGCCCCATCGGCTTGCGGGCCCCGACCCCGCTGCGCCGCCGGCGGCCGCCGGTCGGTCCGGCCGACAGGGCGCCGCGCCGTTGTGCCAGACTTACAGTGTGAGCACGACGAGCGACAACCGGTCCGCCATCGACTGGGCCACCGAGTTCGACCACACGGACCCGGCCTACAACGAGAACGCCCACGCCATCTGGAGCGATCTGCGGCAACGGTGCCCCGTGGCCCACTCCGACAGCTTCGGGGGTACCTGGCTGCCCGTGCGCCACGCCGATGTGTCGGCCATCGCTCACGACACCGAGAACTACACCTCGCAAGGTGTGGTGGTGTCGCCCCACAAGCCCGAGGCGGCCCGACCCTGGGGCGGGGCCCCGCCGATCACGTCGGACCCACCGGTGCACGCCGAGGCCCGCCGCCTGCTGCTCCCGCCGTTCGCCCCCAAGGTGATCGAAGGGTGGGAGGACACCACCCGGGCCCTGTGCAGGGAGCTGATGGCCGAGCTCCCGGTGGTCGACGGCGTGGTCGACGCCGCCGCCCACTACAGCCAGCACATCCCGGTGAAGGTGATCGCCGCCATGCTCGGTGTGCCCGAGAGCGACGGCGACCTGTTCCGCCAGTTCATCTACCGGATCCTGGAGCACCCGGGCGAGGAGTTCGACCTGGCCCCGGAGGACACACTCGAGTACTACCTCAACCAGCGGATCGCCGAGCACGAGGCCGAACCCCGAGACGACCTCATCTCCTATCTGATGAACGTGGAGATGAACGGCCAGAAGCTGAGCCCGGAGCACGTGCGGGGCTCGGTGCTGCTGATCCTGCTGGCCGGGATCGACACCACCTGGTCGGCCATCGGCTCGGCCCTGTGGCACCTGGCCACCCATCCCGAGGACCGGCACCGGCTGGTGGCCGAGCCCGAGCTGATGCCCATCGCCATCGAGGAGCTCCTGCGGGCCTACGCCCCGGTCACCATGGCCCGCATCGCGGCCAAGGACCACGAGCTGGGCGGATGCCCGGTGAAAGAGGGCGACTGGGTGCTGTTGCCGTTCCCCGCCGCCAACCGGGACCCGGAGGTGTTCGAGAACGCCGACGAGGTCATCCTCGACCGGGCCCGCAACCGCCACGCCGCCTTCGGGCTCGGCATCCACCGCTGCCTGGGCTCCAACCTGGCCCGGCTCGAGCTGCGGGTGGCGCTGGAGGAATGGCTGGCCGCCGTGCCCGAGTTCTCCCTCGCTCCCGGCAGCGCCGTGCGCTGGTCCACCGGTCAGATCCGGGGGCCCCGGGCCCTGCCCCTGGCCATCGGGAGCTGATCGCCGTGGCCAGCGCGACGGCGGCATCGGTGGTGGCCACGGCGGGCGCCACCGCCACGACCGGTACCGACGGGGCGGACACGCCCCGCTGGGAGCCGGGCTACAAGGTACGCATCGGGGTGGCCGCCGGCGCCGGCGTGATCGACGACCCCGCCGGTTACCTGCGCCTGGTCGACGCCCTCGACGACCTCGGCTTCGACTCGATCTGGGTGCCCGACGTGGTCACCGGAGCGGTGTTCGACCCGGTGGCGGCGCTGGGGGTGGCCGCCGGGCGCCGGGCCCGGCTCAAGATCGGCACCCACCTGATCCTGCCCGGCCGCGACCCGGTGTGGCTGGCCAAGCAGCTGGCAACGCTCGATCAGCTGTCGGGCGGGCGGCTCCTGCTCCTGGCCGTGATCGGCCTCAACCAGCCCGACGAGCTCGACGCCCAGGGCGTGGTGGCCGCCGAGCGCACGGCCATGCTGGAGGAGTCGCTGGAGGTCATGCGGGCGCTGTGGGCGGGCGAGACCGTGCAGCGCCAGGGTGCTCACGGCCGCCGCTACGACGCGGTGCGCCTCGCCGTACGGCCCGTGCAACAGCCCTTGGAGGTGTGGCTGGGGGGCCAGGTGCCGGCCGCCCTGCGGCGCTGCGGCCGGGTGGGCGACGGTTGGATGCCCGGTCTGTGCACCCCCGAGGAGGCGGGTGCCGCCGTACAGCGCATCCAGGCCGAGGCGGCGGCCAACGGCCGCTCGATCGACCGTGAGCACTTCGGCATGAACCTGTCGTGGGTGCCCGACCGGATCACCGACGAGGTCCGGGCCGGGATCGAGGCCCGGCGTCCGGGGTTCGACCCCGGGATCACGGTGGGGGTCGGGCCGACGGGCCTGGCCGAGCGGATCGAGGCCTTTCTCGACGCCGGGATCTCGAAGTTCGTGATCCGCCCGGCCGTCAACCCGCCGTCGTGGGCCCAGGCGGTGGAAGCCGTGGCCCCCGTGCTCGCTCTGCAGACCTGAGCGGCGGCCGGGCCCGATCGCCTCGGACCCGACCCCGCTGCCGATCAGTGGTGGTCGCCGGCCTCCACCAGTCGGCGCACGACGCCGCTGGTGTTGGCGGCGTCGGTGATGCCGGCGTTGCCCGCTACCGCTCCCGACTTGCCCAGCACGTAGAGCTCACCGTCGCTGTCCTGGCCGATGCCGAGCAGGCCCAACCCGAGCTCGGCCTGGCCCTCGAGGCGGAGCTCGGTGACCTGGTTGTGGTCGTCGAGGTAGAACAGCCGGCCGTCGCTGGCGAAGAAGTCGGTGGAGTACTCGCCGAACACGTAGCGGCCTCGGAGCTCCTTGATCTCCTTGCCCCGGTAGACGAAGCCGCCCACGGTGGCCACGCCCTCCTTCAACGGGCAGGGGCCGGCCAGGTCGGGCGCCACCGGGCCCTGGCAGTGGTCGTACTGGGCGATCGGGTCGATGTAGTCGCCCGCCACGGCGTCGGCGGTGACGAAGCCGTTGGCCGCCCCGTTCTGGTCGAAGGCGAACGTGCCCTCCTTCAGCGGCCAGCCGTAGTTGCCGCCCTTGACCACCACGTCGACCTCCTCCAGGTCGTTCTGGCCCACGTCGGCCACGTAGAGGGCGCCGGTCCTGGTGTCGAACGACATCTTGTAGGGGTTGCGGAAGCCGAGGGCCCAGATCTCGGGCCGGGCGCCGGCCTGGCCCACGAACGGGTTCCCGGCCGGCACGGTGTAGGGCTGGCCACCCGAGGCCCGGGGATCGATGCGCAGGATCTTGCCCAGGAGGGAGCTCCGATCCTGGGCGTTGCCCCCGGGCACGTGGCCCGGCCCCTGGTCGTCGGCGGCGCCGCCGTCGCCGATGGTGATGTAGAGCATGCCGTCGGGGCCGAAGCGCAGCTCGCCGCCGTCGTGGTTGAACTGGGGGTGGGCCACCCGCAGCACCTCGCGCCGGCTGGACGGGTCGATCGTGGCCCGCTCGGAGCGGGGGTTGCGGACCCGCCACTCGGTCACCACGTTGTCATGGTCGGGAACGGTGCCGTTGCACTGGTTGGCCGGCGGGGCGGTGGTGCCGGCCCGAGGCATCGACTGGTAGGTGTAGACCAAGCCGGACTTCTTGTAGTCGGGGCTGAACGCCACCCCGAACAGGCCCCGCTCGTCGTAGTTGATGAAGAAGCAGCCGAGGTTGAGCCCGAACGAGCTGAGGTCGGCGAACAACCGGGGTGCGGCCGATGCCTTGCCGTCGTCCCTGCCACCGTCGCGCCCACCATTGCGACCCTTGTCACGGTCACCGTCACGGTCGTCGGTGCTGACGGCCCAGATCAAGCCCCGCTGTTCCACCACGAACAGGGTGTCGTCCTGCCCGGGGGCGGTGACGCCGCCCACCGGGTTCACGAACCCGTCGGCCACCGTGTCGAGGGCGACGGTGACATCGCCGGTGGGGATCAACCCGGGAATCGGGTCCGGCACCCGGGGCCCGAGGGCTCCGGCCGGCGTGATGCCGAGCAGCGCGGTGGCGGCAGCCACCGCGCCCGCGAACGAAAGCAAGCGACGGTTCATTGTTCTCCTCGGCCGGTGATCGGCGGGTGTCCCCCATGACGTCCTGGCGTGACGTCACGGTTCAAACTTGTTGAATCAGGGGGGTAAGTCAAGGGTGCCGTGGTCGTAGGACCGCTGTCCGTCCAGTGCTACGACCAGGGCTGATGTACCGGCTGTGAACCCGTAGCCTGGGAGACCGTGCGACGGTTCGACCTTGCAGAACGGCGGCGCCGGCTGGCCCGTCGCCACCGCCTCGGCCCGTGGGCGGCGCCCTCGGTGGAGGAGGCCACGGCGTCGATGGTGGCCCTCCACGCCACCGATCCGGCCACCGTGTACCTCTCGTCGCTGGCCCGCACGGCCGACGCGTCGCTGGCGGCGATGGACCGGGCCCTGCACGACGACCGTTCGCTGGTGCGGGTGCTGGCCATGCGCCGCACCTTGTTCGTGGTGCCCACACCGCATCTGGCCACGGTGGAGGCGTCGTCGTCGGTGACGGTGGCGGCCAACGAGCGGCGCCGCCTGGTGGGCTACCTGGCCGACGGCGGTGTCGACGATCCGGCGGCGTGGCTGGCGGGGGCGGCGGTGGAGGTGGAGGCGGCGCTGCTGGAGGCGGGCGAGCGGGGGCTGTCGGCCCGGGAGATCACGGCCCGGGTGCCCCGGTTGGCGGCCCGCATGACGATCGGCGCCGGGAGCCGCAACGAGGTCACCACCGGGGCCACGTCGCGGGTGTTGGGCGTGCTGGCGGCCGAGGGCCGGCTGCTCCGGGGGCGCACCGCCGGCGGCTGGACCACCCGGCGCTACCAGTGGCACCTCCGCCATCAGTGGCTGGGGCCCGATGCGCCGCCGGCTCCGGCCGCCGATGCCGGCGAAGCGGTCGCCCGGGCCGCTTCGGCCGAGCTGGTGGAGCGGTGGCTGCGGGCGTTCGGGCCGGCCCCGTTCGACGACCTCAAATGGTGGACGGGATGGACGGTGCGCCAGCTGAAGGCCGCCCTGGCCGGTCTCGATGTGGCCGAGGTGGCCCTGGAGAGCGGGACGGTGGGCCTGGCCCTGGTCGACGATCTGGAGCCGGTGGGCGACCCCGCAGGCGACGGCGACGACCAGCCGTGGGTGGCGCTCCTGCCGGCCCTCGACCCCACCCCGATGGGGTGGAAGGAGCGCGGCTGGTACCTGGGCCAGCACCGGGAGCCGCTGTTCGACCGCTCGGGCAACATCGGGCCCACCGTGTGGGCCGACGGTCGGATCGTGGGCGGGTGGGGTCAGCGGCCCGGGGGCGAGATCGCGGTGGAGCTGCTGGAGGACGTGGGGGCCGACCACCGGGCCCTGATCGAGGGGGAAGTCGAGCGGTTGTACCGCCTCGTGGGCCCGACGCCGGTCCGGCCCGCCTTCCCCACGCCGCTACAGAAGAAGCTGTCGGGCTGAGGCTCGGTGGCGGGACGAGCCACCGGCCCCGCCCCGCTCGGGCGGGGCTGGGGACCAGTGGATCGGGGTGCGGCAGGAGTGCTTGCCGACACGCCGCAGATGGGCGGTGGACAGCTCAGGCGGCGGGGTGCTGAGCTGTTCACCAACCATCGGTCAGAGCAGGTCTAATCGCTACAGCTGGGCCACGCAGCCCCAATGAGCCAAATCGTGGAGGACCGGGCGGTTCTACCAGTATTCCTCGTAGTGGATGTTGCCCGGGTGGTTGCGGTGGTCGAGGGTGAACCCCTGCTTGGTGAGCAGCTCCACCACGCCGGTGGTCTCGGGGAACACCGGCGAGCCGTCGGGCCCGTCGGCGGGCAGCCCGATCATGGCCGGGTTGCCGCACAGGAACACGTGGGTGGTGGCCGGATCGAGCGTCACCCCGAACTGCTCGGTGAGGGTGCCCTCCACCAGCAGATCCTGGATGTACCGCTTGGGAACGTCGGGCTCCCGGGTGGGCATCGGCAGGTAGTGGTAGTTGGCGTAGCGCCGCTCCAGCGACCGGTGCTTGTCGAGGTAACCCAGATCGGCCCACTGCCGAACCGACACCGCCGCCACGATCGGGCCAACGTGGCCCTTGCGCAGCAGTTCCACCGCCATCGAGTTGTGGGGCGCCTCGCCGGTGCCGGTGCTCAACAGCAGGACCGTGGCCTCGGGGTCGAGCACGTGGTTCAGGGTGTAGCGCCCGGCCACCTTGGGGCCCAGGTAGATCCGGTCGCCCGGCCGCTTGAGAGCCAGGCGGGGGGTGAGGGCGGGGATGTTGTCGTCGGTGGGCGGTACCAACACGATGTAGAACTCGAGCTCGTCGCCGGCGGTGTCGTCGGCCAGATAGCCGTGCTCGTCGAAGATCCGGTTGGAGATGGAGTAGCTGCGCCGGATCAGCTTGTCCCAGCGCTGGTCCAGCCCGGGGTCCTCGGCGTTGTCGATCCGGTCCTCCCAGTAGCCGAGCCCCAGCGAGGCGTACTGGCCGGGGATGTGTGAGGTGTCGCCCAGGTCGGCCTTCACCCGCAGCACCCACAGGTCGGAGTGGGTCGGCTCGAACTGGGTGATGGTGGCGTTGTAGTGCTCGGCCCGCAGCTCCTCGATGGCGCCGCTGTGGCGGCGCAGGCGCTCGGTGGGCGGGGTGGGTTCGGGCAGATCGAGCTCGGGGAAGCACGACCGGGCGATGTCGAGCCCGATCCGCCAGCCGGGCGACACCTGCTGGCCCGTCTCGGCCTCCGACGTGCCCTGGAACCACACCCGGCCCGAGCCCACGGCTGCCGCCGTGATCCCCAGCGCCGCCGGCTCCAGCGTGCGCCGGGGCGGGGCGAACACCACGTGGTCGAACTGCAGGTCGGGCGTGCGGCGGTCGCCGAAGTAGACCATCGGGTAGCCGTCGACCTCGCCGATCGACTCGGGCGTGGACCGGTACAGCAGCGTGGCCCGCCGGTCGCGTTCCAGCCGGCGCAGCATCCGCTCGGCCGACGGCGACAGGCGGCCCGGGTCCATGCCCCCGGCGGCCAACACCACCCGCGCCCCCCGGGACGACAGGGCGGTGGCCACCTCCACCGCGTGATCGGTGGTGCCGATGACGAGGACGTCGAGGTCCCCCACGTCGTCGGGCACCTGGTCGACATGGACCCGCTGCTCCGGCACCGGCAGCGGCGGCTTCCAGTCGGTGGTGGGAGGCCGCTGGGCCACCATGACCGCCCGGGTGTCGTAGGTCTGCTTGGCCGTGGTGACCACCAGGTGCTCGCCGTCGGCGGCCAGATCGATCGAGCTGACCGGCTCGCCGTAGCCGATGTCGAGCTGCTCGGAGCCCACCAGGGCGGGGAAGGCCACCTCGTTGCCCGCCGCCAGCACCCGGACCAGGCCGAGGCCGGAACGCTGGGAGGAGATGGCAACCGAGAGGGCACCGGCGGTGCCTCCGACGATCACGAGGTTGTAGGCGGTCGACGTCATACGCCAAGCAGCATATGCGTACCGGCCGGCCGGGCTCCGCCCGGGGCCCGCCCGGTCACTGATAGCGGCCGGCGCTGCGGAGCTGGGTGCGTTGGACCTCGGCGAACACCTCGGCGATCGGCTCGTCCTCGTAGAGCGACCACGGGTACGACGTGGGCCGGTTGTCGATCCGGCGGAACGTCTCGGTGACGAGGCGGGCCGGGACATCGGCGTCGATCGTCATGGCCAGGGCGAAGGCGTTCAGCGGGCCAAGCTCCATGGGGCCGGCCTCGGGGCTGGTGGCCTGCAGGAAGCGGGTGAGGGCCGGGGTGAGCTGGCGCACCGTCTCGGGGTTGGCCAGATGCTCGGTCAGCGAGTGCGCCATCGGCCCGAGCCCGTGCTCGAGGTGGGCCATGGGCAGCACGATCTGGGCCGCCGACCCGGGCGGGGCTTCGGCCGCCACCCAGCGGGCGAACTCGAACATGGCGTCGTCGGACCCGCCGCCCCGGGCGCTGAGGCCGAGGAGGTACTGGCGGCAGGCGTCGGGGCGGAACGGCACCCGGCTGTGGGCGTTCTCGAAGCGGGTCCGCAGCTCTGGCAGGTCCAGACCGAGCAGCCGCCCGCTGGCCAGCAGGTGGACCCACGGATCGACCAGCCCGGGCCGCATCCGCACCGCCTCCTGCAGCGTGGTCTCGGCGTCGATGAGCAGGGCCTCGGCCTCGTTGTGGTCGACCGAGGGGGGCAGGTCGATCACCCGGTGGGGGCGGCGGGGATCGGTCCGCAGCCCGAGCAGCAGCAGCTCGGCGTCCCGCACCAGGGCCCCTCCCAACAGGCCCAGCGTCCGGGCCGAGGGGCGGGCGCCGTGCAGCTGGCGGAACACCACGGTCTCCACCGCGGCATCGTCGGCGGTGAGGATCGACGTGAGCAGCCAGGCGTCGGGCTCCCGGTCCAGCGGGAGCAGGAAGTCGTCCCAGGCGGCCGACAGCAGGAGCTGATAGCCCCGACGGAGGGCGGCGTCGTCGAGGAACGGGTCGAAGCGGGTGGGCACGGGTCTCGTCTGGGAGTTGTGCAGCTTCACGGGGCGTCGTTCCTCGGGGCGCGTGCCGATCGTGCCCGCCCCGGCCCACGGAGGGCTCCACGTCCGGCCCCTCCACTGTAGACCGCGAACCGCCCCCGGTCTCCCACCAGGGCAAAGGGACCGGCCAGGCGGCAGGGCCGGGCTCGTCGCCCTCAGGGGGCTGGCGTCTAGCCTGAGAAGCGATGATGGCGATGCACATGATGTGGCCCCGCGACGCGAGCTCGGTGAAGGAGGCGCGTCTCGACCGGGCTTCGCTCCAGCGGATCTGGCGCTTCGCCCGGCCCTACCGGGGCATGATCATCGGGTTCCTGGCCACGGTGGTGGTGGAGGCCGTGGTCGGCCTGCTCCCGCCGCTGCTGTTCGGCCGCATCATCGACAAGGCCATCCCCAACGAGGACCGACGGCTCCTCGGGATCTACGCCGCCGCCATCGTCGTGTCGGCCCTCCTCACCGGGGTGGTCGGGATGTTCGAGCGCTACTGGTCGTCGGTGATCGGCGAGGGCGTGATCTACGACCTGCGGGTCTCGCTGTTCCGCCACGTCCAGCGCCTGCCCCTCGTGTTCTTCACCCGCACCCAGACCGGGGCCCTCACCAACCGCCTCAACAACGACGTGATCGGGGCCCAGCGGGCCCTCACCGGCACCCTGGGCACGGTGGTGGGCAACGTGATCACGCTGATCACCACGCTCATCGCCATGTTCGTGCTGGAGTGGCGCCTCACGCTGCTGGCCCTCGTGCTCACCCCGTTCTTCGTGTGGCCCTACAAGCGGATCGGCCACGTGCAGCAGTCCATCACCCGGGAATCGATGGACCTCAACGCCAAGATGAACACCACCATGACCGAGCGGTTCAACGTCTCGGGTGCCCTGCTGGTGAAGCTGTTCGGCCGGGGCGACGACGAGGTCGACACGTTCGGCAGCCGGGCCGCCCGGGTGCGCGACATCGGCATCCGCTCCGCCCTGTTCACCCGGGGCTTCATGACGATGCTGTCGCTGCTGGGGGCCATGGGTACCGCCCTCATCTACGGCCTGGGCGGCCTGTTCGCCATCAACGGCACGTTCTCGGTGGGCGAGCTGGCGGCCATGGGCCTGCTGGTGGGCCGGATCTACATGCCGCTCACCGGCCTCACCAACGCCCGGATCGACGTGCTCACCGCCCTGGTCAGCTTCGACCGGGTGTTCGAGGTGCTCGACGCTCCCAGCCCCCTGGTCGACGCCCCCGACGCCACCGAGCTCACCGACCCCAAGGGGCGGGTGGAGTTCCGCAACGTCAGCTTCCACTACCCCCGCTCCAACGAGATGATCGTGCCCGGCCTGGAGACCCCCGGCTCCACCGCCTCCGAGGAGGAGATGCCGCCGGTCCTGCACGACGTCGACTTCGTCATCGAGCCGGGCCAGCTGGTGGCGATCGTGGGGCCGTCGGGCGCGGGCAAGACCACGATCACCTCGCTCGTGCCCCGGCTCTACGACGTGACCGGCGGGGCGGTGCTGTTCGACGACCACGACGTGCGCCAGCTCACCCAGGAGTCGCTGCGGGCGGCCATGGGGGTGGTGGTGCAGGACCCGCATCTGTTCCACGAGTCGATCGCCGACAACCTGCGCTACGCCAAGCCGGAAGCCACCGACGCCGAGCTGGCCGAGGCCTGCCGGGCGGCCCAGATCCTCGACCTCATCGAGCACCTGCCGTCGGGGTTCGACACGGTGGTGGGGGAGCGGGGCTACCGGATGTCGGGCGGGGAGAAGCAGCGGCTCTCGATCGCCCGGATGCTGCTCAAGGACCCGACGGTGGTGATCCTCGACGAGGCCACCAGCCATCTCGACTCCGAGAACGAGGCCCTGGTGCAGGAGGCGCTGGCCAAGGCGCTGGCCGGCCGCACCGCCATCGTCATCGCCCACCGGTTGTCCACCATCACCCAGGCCGACCAGATCCTGGTGGTCGACGCCGGCCAGGTGGTCCAGCGGGGCACCCATCGGGAGCTGCTGGCCAGCGGCGGGCTCTACGCCGACCTGTACCACCGGCTGGTGCGGGACGAGCAGCTCACCGAGGCCGGCCCGGTGGACTGAGCGGGAGGGGGCCCATGGCGGCGGCAAGGATGCAGGAGGACCGGACGGGGCCCTTCGGGCGGGAGCCGCACCGGTTCGCCGTCGACGCCGACGCCTATCGGGCTGCCGACCACGGGTGGCTGGCCGAGCTCGACGGGTTGAGCGTGCACGCCGGGGCCCCGCAGCAGCGGATGGCCACCCGGGCCGTCGACGAGGCCGATTGGCTGCGGATCGACGGCCTGCGGGAGCCCGAGCTGGCCCTGCGCCGCCGGATCCTGGCCGAGGCCCGCCCCGAAGTGTCGGCGGCGGTGCCCGGCAGCGAGGCCGCCTGCGAGGAGGCCGCCGCCCTCGTCGCCTCCTGGCTCGCCGCCCACCGCCCCGAGCCGGCCGGTCCCGATCTGACGTCGGGGGGCGTCACGGGTGACGGTCCGGAGCACCAAATCGGTGACGGTCCCGATCTGATGTCGGGGGGCGTCACGGGTGACGGTCCCGATCTGATGTCGGGGGACGTCACGGGTGACGGTCCGGAGCACCAGATCGGGTTGGGGGCGCTGGAGCGGGCGGCATTGTCGGTGCAGGAGGACCTGTGCCTGATGGAGCGTTCGGCCGGGACGGGAGGTTGGGACCTGACGGCGGGCGTGGTGCTGTTCCCCAGCTACTGGCGGATCCTGGAGAAGCTGGGCCACCGCCAGGAGGCCATCCACGGCCCGGTGCCCCACTACGCCGACGACCTGGCAATCACCGTCACCCGCTTCTTCGACCGACTTCGCCCCGGGCGGATCGTGAGCCGCCGCAACTGGGGGTTCGTCGCCCACCCGCTGCTGTTCGTGCCCCAGATCGGGGTGCTCGACACCTCCGACCGGTACCAGCCGCCCGATCTGTGGCTGCGGAGCGAGCGCCAGACCCTGCGGGCCCTGCCTGACACGGGGGCGATCCTGTTCACCATCAAGGTCGAGCTGGCCCCGGCCCCCGCCCTGGTCGCCTATCCCGATCTGGCCGGCCGTCTGGCCGACGCCATCGACGGCTGGTCGCCCGAGATGCTGGCCATGCGGGGCTCCCGCTACGGCGGCGTCGGCTCCATCACCGCCTGGCTCCGCTCGGTCGCCGCCGGTACCTGGCAGCCGGCGGGCTGACCGTCGACCTCGACCCGCCGCCCGCCCTGGCGGCGGGTGGCCCGCTCGCCCGCCCCGGCGCCCGGGCTTGAGCCGCCCGAGCTGCGCGACGGAAACCCGCGCCCGCCAACCAACCGACGCTGCGAAACCCCCGGAATCCGTCGAAGACGCGACGCAGGTCGGCGGCGGGGCGCGGTTACCGTCGCGCGGATGGGGCCTTCAGGGCCGTTGGGGTCCTTCGGGGCGGGTCGGGCGCGCCGGCCCGGGTGGCGACGGGGTTGAGCGGGCGGGCGGGGGCGGCCACCATGGCGGCCATGGTCGAGCCCAGCACCGTGCCCGTAACCGATCCGCCCCCGATCGCCACCCCGCCGGCGGCGGCGTTGGAGCTGACCCGGCGCTCGGCGGTGGATCAGCGGCGGCTGATCGCCGAGCGGGCGGTGTCGGCCACCGAGCTGCTGGAGGCCCACCTGGCCGTGGTGGAGGCGGTCAACCCGGCGGTGAACGCGGTGGTGGGCATGGACGCCGACGTGGCCCGCCGGCGGGCGGCCGACGTCGACCGCCGCCTCGCCGCCGGCGACGACCCCGGCCCCCTGGCCGGCCTGGTGACGGCGCACAAGGACCTGACCGAGACGGCCGACTTCGTCACCACCTTCGGCTCGGCCGCCTTCGCCGCCAACCGCCCGGCGGCCGACAGCCTGCTCGTGGCCCGCATGAAGGCGGCCGGGGCGGTGGCCATCGGCAAGACCAACACCCCCGAGTTCGGGGCCGGATCGCACAGCTTCAACCCCGTCTACGGGGTCACCCGCAACCCGTTCGACCTCGGCCGCTCGGCCGGCGGCTCGTCCGGTGGTGCGGCGGTCGCCCTCCGCTGCGGGATGGTGGCGGTGGCCGACGGCAGCGACGCCGGTGGCTCGCTGCGCAACCCGGCGGCATGGAACAACGTGGTGGGCTTCCGCTCGTCATCCCGCCTGGTCCCCCGAGTGGGGCCGGGCAACGCCTGGTCGGTCCTGTCGATCGAAGGGCCGATGGCCCGCTCGGTCGACGACCTGGCCCTCCTGCTCCGGGTCATCGGCCGCCCCGACCTCCGGGACCCGCTCAGCCGCGACGTGTCCGTGCCCGACCCCCTGCCCCCTGCCGACGGGCCCCTGCAGGTGGCCTGGAGCCCCACGCTGGGCGGCCTGCCGGTGGAGAGCGACGTGGCCGGGGTGCTGCAGGCGTTCATGGGACAGGTGGAGTCCGGCCTGGGCTGGCACGTGGCCGAGGACGAGCCGTCGTTCGACGGGGCCGACGAGGTGTTCCTGGCCATCCGGGCCTTCGCCTTCGCCGCCGGCATCGGCGAGGGCCTGGGCGACGACCGCCTGGCCGGGGTGAAGGCCACGGTGCGCCACGAGGTCGACCGGGGCCGGGCCATGACGGCCATGGAGGTGGGCCGGGCCCAGACCCGGGCGGCCGAGCTGTGGCGCCGGGCCTGCACGTTCTTCGAGCGCTACGACGTGATGATCGCCCCCGTCACCCAGATCTCGCCGTTCCCGGTGGAACAGGAGTGGCCGGCCGAGGTGGCGGGCCAGCCGATCGACCACTACATCGACTGGATGCTGTCGAACTGCCGGATCTCGGCCTTCGGCCTGCCCACCCTGTCGCTCCCGGCCGGGTTCACCGCCGCCGGCCTACCGGTGGGGGCCCAGATCATCGGCCCGCCCCACGGCGACCTGGCCGTTCTCCGGGCGGCCAAGGCCCTGGAAGCCGCCACCGACCACGGCTCCCGCTGGCCCAGCTTCTGAACCGACTCGTCTGACGGCTACTCCTCGTCGTCGTCGCTGTGCCAGGTCTCGTCGTCGGAGCCCTCGTCGTCCTCCTCGTCGCTGGCCAGCAACTCGGACAGGGCGTCGATCGAGGCCAGGCTGGGCGGGAAACCGCCGGTGGCGATGGGACCCCACCGCTCGATGTCGATCGTGATGAGGCACTTGCCCTGGCGGACCATGGCCTGGCGGAACTCGTCCCAGTCCGGATGCTCGCCCGACACCGCCCGGTAGTAGTCGACCATCTCGTCCACCGCCTCGGGGGCCGAGGTGATCACCGCCTGCCCGTCGACCTGCACCCAGGCCCCGCCGAAGTGATCGCTGAGGATGCACACCGACACCCGGGGATCCCGGCCCACGTTCACCGTCTTGTCCCGCTCGGGATAGGTGGAGATCACGAGCTTGCCGGCCGGCGACACCCCGCCGGTGACGGGTGAGGTCTGGGGCCGGCCATCGGCCCGCAGGGTCACCAGCACCCACTGATGGCGGGGGCGGACGAAATCGAGCAGCTCGCTCCGCTCCACGATGTCCTCGGTTGCCAGTTTCCGTGCCATGGCAGCAGGCTACTCCCGGCCGCCGCCCGGCCCGGCCGGGTCCGTTTGGAAGCCCTAGAGTGGGCCGATGACCGTGTTCTCGCGGGCCGTCGCCGATGCCGCCACCCATCCGTTGGAGGAGCGCTTCCGGGCCGCCCTGCCCTCCGATGTCGATTACGCCTCCATCCGCTTCAGTGAACGCCGGGGTGAGTACCTCCTCGTCCGCCAGGGCGTGGTGGAGCCGGTGACCACCAGCCTCGATGCCGGGGTGATGGTCTCGATCTGGGTCGGCGGCGGCCACGGCTACGCCGCCACCAGCGACCTGTCGCCGGCCGGCCTGGCCGCCGCCGTGGACCGGGCCCGCCACTGGGCCGCTGTCACCGCCGGTCGCTTCGTGGTGGCCGAGGGTGTCCCGCTCGACCACCCGGTGGGCACCTACGCCTCCCCCGTGGCCGACCCGTGGGACACCACCACCCTGGCCGACCGGGTGGATCTGCTGCGGGCCACCGACGCCAGGCTCAACCGGCCCGACGGGTCC
This sequence comes from Acidimicrobiales bacterium, assembly GCA_041394285.1. Taxonomy (GTDB): domain Bacteria; phylum Actinomycetota; class Acidimicrobiia; order Acidimicrobiales; family SZUA-35; genus CADEDH01. The sequence goes on from JAWKIL010000007.1 coordinate 327,604, forward strand.
TCCACCCCCGACGAGCGGATCGTCGACTGGGCGGCCTGGCTGTCCCGGGTCGACACCGACTCCCTCATCCTCACCTCGGGCGGGGGCCGGGTGGCCCAGAGCATCCGCAACACCTACCCCGGGCTGCGGGTCACGGCCAACGACGGCTCCAACACACAGACCCGGACCTACGGGGCCGGGGCCTACGTGGGCCAGGGGGGCCGGGAGGTGCTCGACCGTTACGGCTTCGGCGAGGCCGCCAGCCGGGTGCCCCGGGAGGCGCTGGAGCTGCTGGCGGCCGACAACTGCCCCAGCGGCGTGATGGACCTCGTGCTGGCCCCCGATCAGATGGTCCTCCAGATCCACGAGTCGATCGGCCATCCCCTCGAGCTCGACCGGATCCTGGGCGACGAGCGCAACTACGCCGGCACCAGCTTCGTGACGTTGGACATGTTCGGCACCTACCGCTACGGGTCCGACCTGCTGAACGTCACCTTCGACCCCACGGTCGAGGGCCAGCTGGCCAGCTACGGCTTCGACGACGACGGCAGCCCCGCCGCCCGCCAGCACCTGATCCGCAACGGGATCCTGGAGCGGCCCCTGGGCGGGGCGGTGAGCCAGGCCCGGGCCCGGGCCGCCGGCGTCGCCATCGACGGGGTGGCCAACTCCCGGGCCTGCTCGTGGAACCGTCCCCCCATCGACCGGATGGCGAACCTCAACGTGGAGCCGGGCGCGTCGACGCTGGAGGAGCTGATCGCCGGCGTGGAGCGGGGCGTTTACCTCCAGAGCAACAACTCGTGGTCGATCGACGACAGCCGCAACAAGTTCCAGTTCGGGTGCGAGTACGGCCGCCTGATCACCGACGGCGAGCTGGGCCCCGTGGTCCGCAACCCCGGCTACCGGGGCATCTCGGCCACGTTCTGGCGCAGCCTCAACGGGGTGGGCAACGCCGACACGTTCACCGTGATGGGCACCCCCAACTGCGGCAAGGGCGAGCCCAACCAGGAGGTGGGCACCGGCCACGCCTCGCCCCCCTGCCGTTTCGCCGGGGTCGAGGTGTTCGGGGGCGAGGAGTGACCGCCCCGGCGGCGGGCCCGTCGGCCGTTCGTGACTACTTCGACGAGCTGATCGCCTGGGCCACCGCCCACCTCAGCGGCGACGAGGTGCTCACCGCCTCCCTGGCGGGAGAAGACTCCGACTTCGTCCGCTTCAACCATGGAGCCGTCCGCCAGGCCGGCTCGGTGCGCCAGCGCGAGATGCTGGTGGACCTGATCGAGGGCGACCGCCACGCCCAGGTCTCGATCCAGCTGGCCCAGGACCCCGAGCTCGACCGGGCCCGCCTGGCCCGTACGCTGGAGGATCTGCGGGAGACCCGACGGCTCGTGCCGGCGGACCCCTACCTGTCGTACGCCACCGACGACGGCGGGTCGGGCGAGCGGATCCATGCCGGGGCGCCGCCCGAGCCCGACTGGGCCGTCAGCCGCATCCAGGCCGCCGGCACCGGGCGGGACCTGGTGGGGATCTACGCCGCCGGCGACACCTTCGCCGGATTCGCCAACTCGCTGGGGCAGCGCAACTGGTTCCAGTCCACCACGTTCAACTTCGACTGGAGCTTCTACCTCCAGGCCGACAAGGCGGTGAAGAACCTCTACGCCGGCCGGGGCTGGGACGACGAGGCGTTCACGGCCAAGGTGGAGTGGTCGGGCCGCCAGCTCGAGGTGCTGGCCCGCCGTCCGGTGGAGCTGAAGCCCGACCGGTACCGCACCTACCTCGCCCCCGCCGCCCTCCAGGAGCTGGTGGACATGATGAGCTGGGGCGGGTTCAGCCTGAAGGCCCACCGCACCAAGCAGACCCCGCTGCTCAAGATGGTCACCGAGGGGGCCACGCTGGCCGACGGTGTCCGCCTGAGCGAGCACACCGCCGGCGGAGTGGCCCCCAACTTCCAGGAGCAGGGCTTCGCCCGGCCCGACGAGGTGGTGCTGGTGGAGGGGGGCATGTACCGGGACTGTCTGGTGTCGCCCCGGTCGGCCCGCGAGTACGGGGTGCCGACCAACGGGGCGTCGGCCTGGGAGTCGCCCGACTCGCTGTCGCTGGCCCCCGGCGACCTGCCGGCGGCCGACGTGCTGAGCGAGCTGGGCACCGGGCTCTACGTGGGCAACCTGTGGTACCTCAACTTCTCAGACCGGGCGGCGTGCCGCACCACCGGCATGACCCGGTTCGCCACGTTCTGGGTGGAAGGGGGTGAGATCGTGGCCCCGGCCAACGTGCTGCGCTTCGACGACACCGCGTACCACCTGCTCGGATCGAACCTGGTGGGCCTCACCTCGGAGACCGAGATGCTGCTCGATCCCAGCACCTACCGGGGCCGGTCCACGGCCAGCGTGCGTCTGCCCGGGGCGCTCATCGCCGACATGCGCTTCACGTTGTAGGACAGGCTCGATCGGGGAAGTATGAGCGGGGGCCGTCGATCGGCTCCCGGCCGCGGCCGCCGGGGAACGAAGAGAAGAGAAGGGAGCGGGGATGACGGGACATCCGTTGAGATGAGGTACGAGGTTCGTCGCCTCGTGGTGGCCGACGCTCCCCAGCTCCGGGCCCTGCGGTTGCGGGCCCTGGCCACCGATCCGACCGCCTTCGGCTCGACGCTGGAGCGGGAGCTGGCGTTTCCCTCCTCGGAGTGGGAAGACCGTCTCCACCCCGGAGCCAACCCCCACTATGGCGGCTTCGGCCTGGCCAGCCAGCTGCTGGGTATGGCCGTGGGCATCCCCGACCCCGAGCAGGCGGGCTGCGCCGAGCTGGTGGGCATGTGGGTGGATCCCGAGGTCCGGGGCAGCGGCCTGGCCGTGGCCCTGGTGGATCTGGTGCTCGATTGGGCGGCGGCCCAGTCCCGGCCCCGGGTGCGGCTGCTCGTGACCGAAGGCAACGAGCGGGCCACGGCTCTGTACCGCAAGCTGGGCTTCGTGCCCACCGGGCGGCGCATCGTGCGGGAACGAGACGGCATGGCCGAGATCGAGATGACCCGGGAGCCCTGACCGCCGCCCTCCCTATCCCCTGAACCCGGGGGGAAAGCGCCGGCTTCGGGGGCAAGATATGGCGATGCAGGTGCATGTGGTCGACGGGACCTACGAGCTGTTCCGCCAGTTCTTCGCCCGCCCCTCGCACCAGAACGGCGAGGGTCTGGAGGTGGGAGCGGCCCGGGCCGTGGTCCGCAACACGCTGGCCATGCTGGAGGAGGGCGTCACCCATGTGGGGGTGGCCACCGACCATGTGATCGAGTCGTTCCGGAACGACCTCTATCCCGGCTACAAGACGGGCGCCGGCATAGATCCTGTGCTCAAGGCCCAGTTCTGGCCCCTGGAGGACGCCCTGCGGGCCGTCGGGGTGGCCACCTTCGCCATGGTGGAGTTCGAGGCCGACGACGCCATGGCCTCGGTGGCGGCGGTGGCAGCGGCCGACGAGCGGGTGAGCAAGGTGCTGCTGTGCACGCCCGACAAGGATCTGGCCCAGTGCGTGGTGGCGGGCCGCGTGGTGCAGTTCGACCGGAGGAACAACAAGGTGCTCGACGTGGCCGAGGTGGTGGAGAAGCACGGGGTGTATCCCGAGTCGATCCCCGACTACCTGGCCCTGGTGGGAGACTCGGCCGACGGTTTCCCCGGCTTGCCGGGCTGGGGGTCGAAGTCGGCCGGCGCGGTGCTGCTCCGCTACCGCCACCTGGAGGACATCCCGCTGGCCGGCGGCCAGTGGGACATCACGGTGCGCAACGGCGCCCGCCTGGCCAAGACCCTGGCCGACAACCTGGGCGACGCTCTGCTGTTCCGCCGCCTGGCGACGCTGGACCTCGACGCCCCCACGATCTCCTCGGTCGACGAGCTGCGCTGGACCGGCCCCGGCCCGGTCGACGAGCTGGCCGCCGTCGCCACCCTGCTCGACGCCCCCGACCTCATCCCCCGCACGGCCAAGCTGGCCGCGGCCCGGGCCGGCGGTAGCGCATGATCCGCCCCTACCAGCCGGCCGACGCCGAGCAGGTGCTGGCCCTGAACGCCGCCTGCGTGCCCGAGGTGGGCCCGATGGACGCCGCCAAGCTGGCCGGGTTCGAGGCCTGGGCTCCGGTGCTGCGGGTGGTCGACGTCAACGGACGGATCGTCGGGCTGCTGGTGGGCCTCACCGAGGAGGCGCCCTACGGGAGCCCCAACTTCGGCTGGTTCAAGGAGCGGCACCCGTCGTTCGCCTACATCGACCGGGTGGCGATCGACGAGCGCCAGCGGGGTGCGGGCTGGGGGCCGGCCCTCTACCGGGAGTTCGAGGCCTGGGCCCGGGAGAACGGGCGGCGCCTGCTGTGCGCCGAGGTCAACACCGAGCCCCCCAACCCCCGGTCGCTGCGCTTCCACGATCTGTTCGGGTTCGACATGGTGGCCCAGTTCAGCCCCTACGGCACCGACGACCACCGGGTCGGCATGATGGAGAAACACCTCCGCTAGCCGGAACCCACCCTCGAACTGTGGCGCCGGCGCGCAATATGCAGCATCACGCGCCACAGATCGCCGATTGGGTCAGTCTTTGCGGGCGGCCCGGCTGGGGGCGACCCGGGGCGGCTCGTGGGGCATCTTGGGGTAGACCGGCGGCCAGGGGGCGTCGCCCAGGCCCCGTGCCACGTCGGCCCGGTGCAGGGCCAGCAAGGGTTCCAGCGACCCGGGATGCTCGTTCATGCCCTCCCACGGGTCGCCCTCGGCCGCCAGCTTGGCCACCACGGCCGGGATCGTGAGGACCTCGGGGTCGACGTCGGGCACCTCGTCCCACCGGACCGGGGTGCTCACCTGGGCCCCCACCCGGGCCCGGACGCTCCACGGGCCGAACACCGTCTTGTGGGGGGCGTTCTGGTTGAAGTCGATGAACACCCGGGTGCCCCGCTCCTCCTTCCACCAGGCGGCGGTGAGGCGCTCGGGATGGCGGCGCTCCAGCTCCCGGGCCAGGGCCACCGCCGCCAGGCGCACGTCGTAGGAGTCCCACCGGGGCTCCAGACGCACGAAGATGTGGAGGCCCCGGTTGCCCGTGGTCTTGGGGTGGGAGCGGAGGCCAAGCTCGTCGAGCAGGGCCTTCACGTCCATGCCGGCGGCCTTGATGTCGGCGAACTCGATGCCGGGCGACGGGTCGAGGTCTATCCGCAGCTCGTCGGTGGCGCCGGGGTTGTCGGCCCGGAACGGCCAGGGGTGGAAGCCGAGGCACCCGAGGTTGGCGGCCCAGGCCAGGTGGGCCACATCGGCCGCCACCATGGCGTTCGACGTGGTGCCGTTGGGTGTGGACACCACCGTGGTCTGCAGCCAGTCCGGGGCCCCGGCCGGCACCCGCTTCTGGAAGAACGACTTGCCCGAGGCACCGTCGGGATACCGCTCCATCAGCGTGGGCCGACCGCCCATGGCCGCCATGATCGGGCCCTCCACCGCCTCGTAGTACCGGATGAGGTCGAGCTTGGTCTCGCCGTGCCGGGAGAACATGACCTTGTCGGGGCTGGTCACCTTCACTGCCCGACCCGCCAGCTCGAGGGTCACGTGGTCGCTGGCCATGGTCCCAAGCTACTCCTCCGCTCGGGGGGCTGCGCCCGGCTCCCTCCCCTGCGGGGAGCTGGGCGTCGCGCCCCCATCTCGTCTGGGGCCTGAACCCCGTCCGGCGACTCCCGACATTTTCTGACGACGTACGGGAACTTTTCGGGCTGCCCACGCGACACATACAAGTGGTAGGCGCTGGCGTTACAGCGGCCGCCAGGTGCCACCGAAACGCACGCCTCTGCAAACAGCGTGCGGATCCTGTATCGGGACGAACCCGGCGGATCAGCTAGGTACGGTGGGGTTGGGCACTGAGAACAGTACCCAACCCCACCGGTTCCGGTTCGTCGAGCTGGTCGAACGTGCACTCCGCCGGCGTCTTGTCGGGCCGCCACCGCAGCACCTTGGTCACCTCCCGGAAGCGCCCGTTGAGCGTGCTGCCGTACTTGACCTCCACCACCCGCTCGATGCGCAACGGCACCCAGGTGTGGTCCTTCTCCTTCTGGGCGTTCCACCGGTGCGGGGCGCCGGGCATCCGACCCTCCTCGTGGGCCTGGGCGTCGGCCCATGCCCGCCATGGATGGCTCTCCACCGCCCCCTCCCGCAAGGGTTCCAGCTCACCCACCAGGGCCGCCCGGTCCTTGGCCGTGAAGCTGGCGGCCACCCCCACGTGCTGGAGCACGCCGTCGTCGCTGTAGAGGCCGAGGAGGAGGGACCCGACACCGGCGCCGTCCTTGTGCCACCGGAAGCCGGCCACCACGGCGTCGGCCGAGCGGATGTGCTTGATCTTGAGCTGGACCCGCTTGTCTTCCACGTACGGATCGCCGGTGGGCTTGGCGATGAGGCCGTCGAGCCCGGCCCCTTCGAACACGGTGAACCAGCGGGCCGCCACCTCCCGGTCGGCGGTGGCCGGGGTGAGGTGGATGGGGGGCTGGGCCCCGGCCAGGATCTCTTCCAGCTTCGCCCGGCGCTGGGCGAAGGGGAGGGGGCGCAGGTCGTCGTCGCCCAGGGCCAGCAGGTCGAAGGCCACGAAGGCGGCCGGCGTGGTCTCGGACAGCATCGTGATCCGGCTCACGGCCGGGTGGATGCGCTGCTGGAGGCCGTCGAAGTCGAGCTTGTCGCCCGTAGCCACGATCAGCTCCCCGTCGACCACGCAGCGATCGGGCAGCATGGCCCGGATCGGGTCGACCATCTCGGGGAAATAGCGGGTGAGCGGCCGGTCGTTGCGGGAGCCCAGGATCACCTCGTCGCCGTGGCGGAACACCACGCAGCGGAAGCCGTCCCACTTGGGCTCGAACACCAGGTCGTCCCGGTCGGGGATGCCGTCGACGGCCTTGGCCAGCATCGGGCGCACCGGCGGGTTCACGGGCAGGTCCATCCACCCAGGGTAGGCTCCGCCGGAGTCACCTGATGCCCGCGGTGCGGCGCCCGGGAGAACCTTGTGACGGGGCGAACGTGTCGCTCCTGTCGCTCGCCGGGCGGCGGACGAGGTGCACGGCCAGGGTGACCAGCCACCCGCTCCACAGCACGTAACCCACGAAGTTGGCCAGGTCGGTGCCCGCCACGTCGAGCGGGATCAGCACCCCGGAGGCGATCAGGGCCGCGCTCCCGGCCCCCAGGGCCCGCATCCAGCGGGGCAGCCGGTCCAGCGCCGCCAGCACGAGGAGTGTCCAGGCGGCGGTGAGGGTGTAACCGACGGTCTCGCCCAGCGCGGTGCCGAGCCAGGTGTGGGCGGTGTGGAACGTGTCGAGGGCGTCGGCCCGCTGGGCGTCGGACGCGGCCGGGTCGAGGGCCCGATCGGCCAGGCCGGGAACCAGCACCAGCTGGCCGCGGCGCGACGAAAATCGCGCCCTAGCGGCCTTCTGCGTCGCGGAACCTCCGCAGAACGCAGGTTTCGCGACGCAGAACGGCGGTGTGACGCGATGTTCGTCGCCCGGAAGCGGGGGCGCGGTGGCGGTCCGGCGCGGGCCTTGGGCTCAGTCTGGGGTGGGGACGCTGGGGCGCAGGGCCCGGTTGGCCGCCGGCTCGGCGATCGTGGCCCGGAACGGGCTGGCCGGGTAGGTGCCCAGGATCCGCAGGTGGACCGAGAAGAACGCCAGCTCCTCGAGGGCCAGGGCCAGCGAGGTGTCCTTGGGGTGGCCTTCCACGTCGGCGTAGAACCGGGTGGCGTAGAACGTGCCGCCGAGCTGGTAGCTCTCCAGCTTCGTCATGTTCACCCCGTTGGTGGCGAAGCCGCCCAGCGCCTTGTAGAGCGCCGCCGGCACGTTGCGCACCTGGAACACGAACGACGTGATCATCGGCCCGTCCTGGGGCGGGAAGTCGTAGGGCTGGCGCGACAGCACCACGAACCGGGTGGTGTTGTGGTGCTCGTCCTCCACGTCGGTGGCCAGCACGTCGAGCCCGTAGAGCTCGGCCGCCCGGCGGGGGGCGAGGGCGGCCACATGGCGGTCGCCCCGCTCGGCCACCTCCCGGGCGGCGCCGGCGGTGTCGTCGGCCACCTGACCCGACCAGCCCCGCTCCCGGATGATGTTGCGGCACTGGCCGAGGGCGTGCACGTGGCTGCGGACCACGGTGATCTCGTCGAGCGAGGTGCCGGGCAGGGCCACCAGCTGGAAGTGGATGGGCAGGAAGTGCTCGGCCACGATGTGGAGCCCGGAGTCGGGCAGGAGCCGGTGGATGTCGGCCACCCGGCCGGCGATCGAGTTCTCCACCGGGATCATGGCCAGATCTGCCCGCCCGGCGGTGACGGCCTCGAAGGCGTCTTCGAACGTGGGGCAGGGGAGCGTCTCGAGCTGGGGGAAGACCTCGATGCAGGCGGCATCGGAGTTGGCCCCCGGTTCTCCCTGGTAGGCGATCCGGCCGGTGACGGGCACAAACGACGGCACGAGGGAGGAGACCGGGGGCGGAAGGGTCGCAGGGTTCGGATCGCTCGTGCTCACCGTCGGAGCCTACCGGGGCCGGTCTGGCCCCGTCGCCGAGCTGAAGCGGGCGGGCGACGTGATCTAGCCTCCGGCCATGGACATCGAAGCCGTCACCGAGCAGCTGTGGTCGTCGGGCCAGGCGGGCGACTACTTCCCGGCCGACCTGGTGGGCACGCTGGACTACGAGGCCGGCCTGCAGGTGCAGCTGGGCCTGCTGCAGCGCAAGCTCGACGCCGGTGAGCGCCTGGGCGGGTGGAAGGTGGGGCTCACCTCCCCCCGGGCCCGGGCCATGATCGGCTTCGACGAGCGGCCCTTCGGCCACATCCTGGCCTCCCGCATCCTCGAGTCGGGGGCCGAGGTGAACGCCGCCCTGCTCACCAAGGGCGGAGTGGAGCCGGAGATGGTGTTCACCTTCGGCGACACCGTCACCGCCGCCGAGCCCACCGAGGCCCAGCTGCGGGCCGCGGTGAGCCTGGTGTCGGCCGGTTTCGAGCTGAACGAGCGGCGTCCCGGCAGCGCCACCGCCTTCGACTTCCCGCTGATGGTGGCCGACGGCATGGCCCAGTGGGGGATCGTGGTGGGGGAGGGGACGAGCGACGTCGGCGACCTCAGCGCGGTGGAGGTGGTGATGCGCTGCAACGGCGAGGAGCGGGCCCGGCACGTGAGCCGTGACGTCCTCGACAGCCACTGGGCGTCGCTGGCCCGCCTGGCAGCCCTCCTGCACCGCCACGGGCAGCGGATCGAGGCCGGGCACCGGGTCATCACGGGAGCGTTCTGCCGCATGGACTCCCAGCCCGGCGACCGCTGGCGGGCCGACTATTCGGGCCTGGGAACCGTCGAGGTCGCCCTGGTCTGACCGATCACGGTCGACCGTTGGCGGACTTCGGGTCCCGAGCGAATCTCCGGCCGGCCATCCGCTCCCAGGCCGTGCTCACTCCGCTGCGTCACCGTCGCCGCCCCCGAGCGGGCTCGCATCGATCATGTGCCGCCACCGCCGGCGTCCCCGTGCGTCGCCCGGAGGCCGGCTGTTTCGGTGATCTGGGCGATCTCGGTTGCGACGTCTGAGATGGTGACGACGTCTGCCTGGGCGGCGTGCGCAATGGCGCCTGCGGCCTCGCTTTGTTGGACGATGGAATGAGCCACCTCGGCTTGGTGGCGCTGCATGGCTTTGGCCTCGGTCGCTATGGCGTTCACCGCAGCGACCGATGCGGCCACCGTTGCCAGCGCCTGTTCGATGTTTGCGCCGATAGCGGCCGCTGACGCCGCGGTGTGGTTGGCGAGGTTGCGGACCTCGCTGGCCACGACGGCGAACCCGAGCCCTGCCTCGCCGGCCCGGGCCGCCTCGATCGTCGCGTTCAGGGCGAGCAGGTTCGTCTGCGAGGCGACGTTGGCGATGACGCTCGCGGCGTCCTGTATCGCTCGGCTCTGGTCGCCCAGACTGGCAACGACGACCGAGGCTTCGTCGGCCCGGCGGGCTGTCTGTCGGACCAGCTGGTTGGACTGCGAGGCGGCCGTGACCAGGTTCTGGTTGAACGAGGTGAACTCCTCCGACACTCGCACGGTCGAGGCGATCGACGATCGAACGGCGTCGACCTGGCCAGCCAGCCGGTGGACCCGGTCGCTCAACCACTGAGCGTGGGCCTGGGCGGCACGGGTCTGGTCCTGCAGGTAGGGCTCAGCGGAACCGTCGGCTGGGCTCGGCGAACTGCTCGGGCGTCGCCGGACCACACCGAGCAGCCATCCCGCAGCGAGGTGGACACCCAGATAGACCAGGAGGGTCACAGCCAACGGTCCGATGGTGGTGCGCATCCAGTGTGGCGCCCCTGAGGTCGTGTCCAGGCTGGCGGTGACCTCGGTCGCGGCCGCTGCGGAGAGCAGGCCGACCCAGATCTGCTCGATGGGCCGGGCCGTCAACGGTCTAGCGACGCGACGGAGAGACTTGGCGGCCAAGATCGCTGGCGGCATGAACGTCGAGCCAGTCCATGGCCTCTTGGGCGGTCAGGAAGAAGCCGAACTCCAGCGAGTGGGACTGGCCTCCCATGCGGGTGATCTGATGTTCGGTGTAGGTCGAGTCGACCACGTGGCTCGCTCTCGTCAAGCCCTGTTCCGCGGAGTACTTCATCTCCGCCTTCACCAGGTCCTGGATCTCTGGCATCTGGGTTGTGAACTCGACCAGATCGACGAAGATCTGGAAGGGACCGGGCCCGAGCAGCGTGAGGTTGCGACGGAAGGCGTGGTGAAAGGCCTCGGCGTCGGCCACCGTCCAGAAGCCGCTCAGGCGGAACTTGAGGAGCCGGCGCTCGCGCTCGACAGCGAACTCGAAAACTGTGTCAGATTCGGGCACCGGCGGCCTCCCTCGGCGGCAATGTCGTGTTCAGAGCCACGGTCGGCCGAATCGGGCCCGAACTGAGCGCCGCTCCGCAACCGCCGTGGACCGGACGGGCCGGAGGGCGCCGGCCTCCCCTATCCTTGGCCAACGTGGCAGACCATCCGCTCAGCGAACGCATCGCCGATCTGGCCCGGCGCAAGGAGGAAGCCCTCCATGCCGGCCCGGAGCACGCCGTCCAACGCCAGCACGAGAAGGGGAAGCTGCTGGCCCGCGAACGGCTCGACTATCTGCTCGACGAGGGTTCGTTCCACGAGCTCGACATGCTGGCCCGCACCCGCCATCCCGATGCTGCCGCCCGGCCCTACACCGACGGGGTGATCACGGGCTGGGGAACGATCGAGGGCCGCCGGGTCTTCGTGTTCAGCCAGGACTTCACGATCAACGGCGGCTCGCTGGGCGAGGTGTTCGCCGAGAAGATCCACAAGGTGATGGACCTGGCCCTGTCGGTGGGGGCGCCCTGCATCGGCCTCAACGACGGCGCCGGGGCCCGCATCCCCGAGGGCGTGGTCAGCCTCGACGGCTACGGCGGCATCTTCTACCGCAACGTCCAGGCGTCGGGCGTGATCCCCCAGATCAGCGTGATCATGGGCCCGTGCGCCGGCGGCGCCGTGTACAGCCCGGCCATGACCGACTTCATCTTCATGGTCCGCGAGACCTCCCACATGTTCATCACCGGGCCCGACGTGGTGAAGACGGTGACCGGTGAAGAGGTCACGCTGGAGGAGCTGGGCGGGGCCGGCAGCCACGGGTCTCGATCCGGGGTGGCCACCTTCGTGTCGGCCGACGAGAAGGCCTGCCTCGACGACGTGCGCTTCCTGCTGTCGTTCCTGCCGTCGAACAACCTGGAGGAGGCGCCGGCCATCGACTGCACCGACGACACCGAGCGCCTGTGCCCGGCGCTGTCGGAGCTGATGCCGCCGAGCGCCAACATGCCCTACGACATGAAGGCCGTGATCCACGAGGTGGCCGACGACGGCGACTTCATGGAGTACCACGCCAACTGGGCCCGCTCGATCATCTGCGGGTTCATCCGCCTGGGTGGGCGCACGGTGGGGGTGGTGGCCAACCAACCCCAGGTGCTGGCCGGTGTGCTCGACATCGAGAGCGCCTCCAAGGGGGCCCGGTTCGTGCGGACCTGCGACGCCTTCAACATCCCGCTGCTCACCTTCGTCGACGTGCCCGGCTTCCTGCCCGGTGTGGACCAGGAGTACGGCGGCATCATCCGCCACGGAGCCAAGCTGCTGTACGCCTACTGCGAGGCCACCGTGCCCCGCATCCAGGTGATCACCCGCAAGGCCTACGGCGGCGCCTACGTGGTGATGGACTCCAAGGGCATCGGGTCCGACCTGAGCTTCGCCTGGCCCTCGGCCGAGCTGGCCGTGATGGGGCCCGAAGGTGCCACCGACATCGTGTACCGGCGGGAGATCCAGTCGGCGGCCGATCCGGTGGCCCGGCGGGCCGAGCTGATCGAGGAGTACAAGGAGCGGTTCGCCAACCCGTGGATCGCCGCCGAGCGGGGCTACGTCGACGACGTGATCGACCCGGCCGACACGAGGCGCAAGGTCATCGCCGGCTTCGAGATGCTCCGGTCCAAGCGCGAGGAGCTGCCGAAGCGCAAGCACGGGAACGTTCCGCTGTGATGGGGGAGAAAATGCACGTGCACCCGGTGCCCAGCGACGAGGAGGCGGCGGCCATCGCCGCCGCCCTGCTCACGGTGCTCTCGGGCGGGGGCGACGACGACGAGCCGGCCTCGGCCGACCCCCGGTGGCGCTTCAGCGGCCGCTGGTGGAACCGTCCTCTGCCCATGGGCCGCCCTCGCCCCTGACCTCACCACCGGGGCCGCCGCCGGCGGTGACCTCACCACCGGGGCCGCCGCCGGCGGTGACCGGCGACGGCGGCCCGGGTGAAAAGACGGCGGGTCCGGCGGATTAGGGTCGGCGGGATGGATGTTGAGGACAGCGCGTACCGGCCGGAGCGGGTGGTGGAGCTGCTGCGGGAGCTCGACCGGCGCACCGGAGGTCCGGGCGGGAGCCGCCGCCTGGCCTGGACCCCGGAATGGCTGGAGGCCCGGGCCTGGTTCCGGGAGGCGCTGGCCGGGCTGCCCGTCACGGTCGACCAGGACGAGGCCGGCAACCTGTGGGCCGTGCTGCCCGGAGCCCGCCCCGAGACGGTGGTGATCGGCTCCCACCTGGACTCGGTGCCCAGCGGGGGCTGGCTCGACGGCGCCCTGGGAGTGATGGCCGGGGTGGAGCTGCTCCGGTCGCTGGCCGCCGCCGGCACCCCGCCGGACTGCACGGTGGCCCTGGTCGACTGGGCCGACGAGGAGGGCGCCCGCTTCTCCCGGAGCCTGTTCGGCTCGGCCGCCGCCATGGGCACGCTCGACCTCGACGTGCTCCGCACCCTGCGGGACCGTACCGGCGAGTCCCTGCCCGACGTGCTGGCCGCCCACGGTGTCCGCCTCGACGATCTCGACGCCTGCCAGGCCCGCCTGGCCGACGTGAAGGCCTACGTGGAGGTCCACATCGAGCAGGGCCCGGTGCTGGAGGAGCGGGGCCTGGGTATCGGCGTGGTCACCGGCACCGTCGGCATCGAGCGGGAGCGCCTCGTGCTCACCGGCCAGGCCGCCCACGCCGGCACCACCCCCATGCGGCTGCGCCGCGACAGCTTCGCCGCCGCCGCCCGCTTCGCCCTGGCCGTGGCCGAGGTGGCCCGGGCCCACGACGGGGTGGGCACCGTGGGCTGGGTGGAGTGCAAGCCGGGGGTGGTGACGGCCGTCCCGGGCGAGACCCGGCTCACGCTCGATCTCCGCCACATCGACCCCGATGCCCTGGCCTCGATGCTGGCCGGGGCCCGGGTGGCGGCGGCCGAGGCGGCGGCGGCCGAGGGCTGCGAGGCCACGTGGGAGCCGATCTGGAGCATTCCGCCCATGCCGTTCCATCCGGCGTTGGTGGCGGCGGCGGCCGATGCCGTGGAGGCGGTGGAGGGCCACCGGTTCGCCCTGCCGTCGGGCGCCCTGCACGACGCCTCGGAGATGGCCCGGGCCATCCCCACCGCCATGGTGTTCTCGTCGTCCATCAACGGGCTGTCCCACACCAAGGAGGAGGACACGCCGGTGGAACACCTGGCCATGGCGGTCGACGCCTTCAGCCGCACGGTCCGCCAGGCGATCGGGCTGGTGGCGTCGGGGGCTCTCTAGCTCCCGTTTCTTGCTCCCGGGTCCGGTTCGCTAGTCTTTTGACTAGCGAAGCAATTCGCCACGACCCAACCCCTCCTTCCCCCCGGAGTCCGGCCATGAGTGACATCACGATCGAGCACCGCCCCGTCAGCATCGTCAACCGCGACGGGTTGCGGCTGGCCGGTGACGAGTGGGGTGATCCCGCCGCCAACCCGGTGCTCCTCCTGCACGGCGGTGGCCAGAACCGCTACGCCTGGGCCTCGACGGCCGACAAGCTGGCCCGGGCCGGCTACTTCGTGCTCACGGTCGACGCCCGGGGCCACGGCGACTCGGAGTGGGACACCGAGGCCCGCTACGAGATGGACGACATGGGCCGCGACGTCCACGTGCTGCTGGAGCGGTTCGACCAGCGACCCCACGTGGTGGGGGCGTCGATGGGGGGTATGGCCTCGATGATCGCCCAGGAGCTGGCCCCCGACCGCCAGCTGTTCGCCTCGGTGACCCTGGTCGACGTCACCCCCCGCATGGAGATCGACGGGGTGGCCCGCATCATGGCCTTCATGACCGGCAATCCCGAGGGGTTCGCCCGCCTGGAAGACGCAGCCGACGCCATCGCCGAGTACAACCCCCACCGGGCCCGGCCCAAGAACCTCGACGGGCTGCGCAAGGTGCTGCGCCAGCGGGAGGACGGCCGCTGGCACTGGCTGTGGGACCCCCGCTTCATGACCAGCAAGCCCGGTTTCGACGGCCAGGATCGCCAGGCCCTGGAGTCCCGGATGGGGGAGTTCGCCAACCGCCTCCACGCCGCCGCCTCCCTGCTCACCGTGCCGACCCTGCTGGTGCGGGGCGCCCTGTCGGACATGGTGTCGGAGCAGAGCGTGGCCGAGCTGCTGGAGGCCGTGCCCCACGCCCGGTTCGTCGACGTGAGCGGGGCCGGGCACATGGTGGCCGGCGACAACAACGAGACCTTCGCCGCCGAGATCATCGCCTTCCTCGGGGCTGCCGACGCAGCCTGAGGGTCCCCTCCGGGGACTTGGACTTTCGCTTCGCGGAAACTCAGGGGTCCCCCCTCCGGGGCCCGGGTCAGGCGGTCAGGGCCCGGTGACGGGGTCAGGGTCGGGGCCGAACACGCCGACCTCCACGTACATCGGCTTGGCGTAGGGCACCTGCTCCCGCACGTTCACCTCCACCGTGTTGATCACCGCTGCGACCTGCTCGGCCGACAGGGCGGTGTCGAACGCCAGCTTCGCCGCCACCAGCAGTTCCTCGGGGCCGAGGTGCTGGGTGCGGAGGTGGATGAGCTGGGTCACACCCGGCGTGCCCTGTATGGCGGCGCGGATCTTCGCCATGTCCTGCGGGCTGGCCCCCTCGCCCAGGAGCAGGCTCTTCATCTCCACCACCAGCACGGTGGCGATCACACCCAGCAGCACCCCGATGGCCACGGTGCCGATGCCGTCCCATACCGGATCGCCGGTCAGCTCGGACAGGGCGAGGGCGGTGAAGGCGATGGCCAGGCCGAACAGGGCGCCGAAGTCCTCCAGCAGCACCACCGGCAGCTCGGGGGTGCGGGAGGCCCGGATGAAGCGCCACCAGCTCATGTCGCCCTTCAGGGGGCGGGACTCGCCGATGCCGGTGCGGAAGCTCCAGCTCTCCAAGACGATGGCGATGCCGAGGATGACGAGGGCCACCGGCAGGTTCTCCACCGCGGCCGGGCGCTCGATCTTGTGGATGCCCTCGTAGATGGCGAACACGGCACCGAGCTCGAACAGCACGAGGGCCACCACGAAGCTCCAGAAGTAGCGGGCCCGGCCGTAGCCGAACTGGTGCGACTCGGTGGCTTCCTGCCTCGCCTGCTTGTTGCCCAGCAGGAGCAGGGCCTGGTTGCCGGAGTCGGCGATGGAGTGGACGGCCTCGGCCAGCAACGACGCCGACCGGGTGATGAGGAAGCCGACGACCTTGGCCGCCGCGATCCCCAGGTTCCCGATGAGGGCGGCCACCACCGCCTTGGTCCCGTGCTCTCCACCGGCTGACATGCGCTGCGACCTCCGGAGCGCAACCTAGCGGGAACCCGGCGGGGGTGTACGCCGAGATCCGCCACGCCAACGTTCTCTGAAATACTCTTGACTACTCTGATTTTCCTATTCATACTGCTGTTGCAGTGTCGATCAGTCGACGGGCGCCAACGGAGGTTGGGGAAGCTCCGGTTCGTCACTCCGGCACCACTCGGTACCGCAAGGTCCCCGCCCCGTCGCCGACCCGGCCTTCGTTCCCGGGTCGGGCCGGCGACGGGTAGCCTCGCCCTCTGATGACCAGATTGCAGATGATCGGCGGCGGCAAGATGGGTCAGGCCCTCATCGGGGGTCTGCTCAACGCCGGCTGGGCCCAGGCCGGTGAGCTGACCGTGGTGGAGGTGGCGCCGGCGCAGCAGGCGGCGCTGGCCGCCGCCTTCCCCGGGGTCGAGGTGGTCGACGCCCCCCGGGCCGGGGTCGACGCCGTGCTGGCCGTCAAGCCCTACCTCGTCACAGAGGTCTGCGGCCAGCTGCAGAATCCCACCCGGGTCATCTCGATCGCCGCCGGCATCACCATCGGCGCCATGGAGGCAGCGCTGCCCGCCGGCGTGCCGGTGGTGCGGGTCATGCCCAACACTCCGGCACTGGTGGGCGAGGGGGCGGCGGCCGTGGCCGGCGGATCGGCCGCTACCCAGGACGACGTGGCCTGGGCCATCGGGATCCTGTCGGCCGTAGGGGCGGCGGTGGAGGTCACCGAGCCCCTGCTCGATGCCGTCACCGGTCTGTCCGGGTCCGGCCCGGCCTACGTGTTCCTCATCGCCGAGGCCCTGATCGACGCCGGCGTGTCGGCCGGTCTGCCCCGCGACCTGGCCACGGTGCTGGCCCAGCAGACCCTGTTGGGGGCGTCGAAGCTGCTCGTCACCTCGGGTGAGTCACCCACCGATCTGCGGGCGCAGGTCACCACCCCGGCCGGTACCACCGCCGCCGGGTTGCGGGTGCTGGAGCAGCGGGCCGTGCGGGCCGCCCTGATCGACGCCGTAGCGGCCGCCGCCGAACGGTCCCGCCAGCTCGGGGCGGGCTGAGCGGTGGCGCCCCCGCCGCCCGGCGGCCCCCTGCGGTTCGAGACGATCTCGTTCCTGTCCGACTACGGCCACGGCGACGAGTTCGTCGGCGTGGTCCACTCGGTGATCCGGTCCATCGCCCCCGGCGTCCGCGTCATCGACATCACCCACTCGATCGAGGCCTACAACGTCCGGGCCGGCGGCCTGGCCCTGGCCCGTGCCGCCCAGTACCTGGTGCCCGGCGTGGTGGTGGCCGTGGTGGACCCCGGCGTGGGCACGGCCCGGCGGCCGATCGCCATCGAGGTCGGTGGCGGCCAATCGTTCCTGGTGGGGCCGGACAACGGCCTGCTGGCCCCGGCCGTAGCGCTGGTGGGCGGAGCGACCGACGCCGTCGTTCTCGACCGGGCCGAGTTCCAGCTCGAGTCGCCCGGCTCCACCACCTTCGACGGGCGCGACGTCTTCGCTCCGGTGGCCGCCCACCTGTGCAACGGCGTGCCCCTGCGCCAGCTCGGCACCCCGGTGGACCCGGTGCAGCTCCTGCCCGGGCTGCTGCCGGTGTCGGAGCAGATGCCCGGCGGAGAGATCAAGGCCGAGGTGCTGTGGGTCGACCGGTTCGGGAACGCCCAGCTCAACGTCGATCCCGGCCAGATCGCCGGTTGGCCCGACACGGTGCGGGCCGAGGGACCCGGCTGGTCCCGGGTGGTCAACCGGGTGACGAGCTTCGCCCAGGTGCCCACCGGTTCGGTCGGCCTCCTGGTAGACGCCTACGGCCTACTCAGCCTGGTGGCCGACCGGTCGTCGGTGGCGGCCGAGCTCGGTCTCGGCGAGGGCGAGCAGGTCACGTTGACCCCGGTGGAGGGCGCACCGCCCCGGGGGGCCACCGTCTCGGTGAGCCTGGGGCGCAAGGCGCCCTCCGCCGGATCACCGGGGGCCGCCGACGGTCCCACCACCACGAACCCGGAGAGCTGATGAGGCGCAACACCGTGATCGCCCTGGCCGTGCTGCTGCTGGCCATCCTCGGGGCCGGAGCCCTCCAGCTCTACATCCTCGCCCGCTGAGCACCGGCCCATGTTCTGGTGGCCTGGGGCGTCAGGGGTGACGGCCTGGGGCAGCAGATCGGTCGGGTCGGTGTTCTGGTGGCCCGGGGCGTCAGGGGTGACGGCCTGGGGCAGCAGATCGGTCGGGTCGGTGTTCTGGTGGCCTGGGGCGTCAGGGGTGACGGCCTGGGGCAGCAGATCGGTCGGGTCAGCGGTCCGCCGTGGTCGCGTCGAGTAGGAGGGCGGCCAGGGGGCGTACGTCGAACGGGTCCCGGTGGAACGGGTCGTTGCTGAACGGTTGGCCGTCGGGCCCGCTAGCCGGGTCGTCGTCGCCCGCCTGCTGGTCGGCGACCACCGTCACGCCGAGGGCGGCGGCGAGAGCCAGCTGCTCCAACGTGGACGCCGGCCGAGCGGAGGCAGCGCCGCCGGCCGCCAGCGCGTCGGGGCTCGGGCCGGGATCGCCGGCGCCCGGCAGGGGCGACGATGACGGAACCGGGGCTGGCTTGCGAGGGGAGGGGCGGCCGCGGTCGCGGGTGCCGGAGCGGGGGCGGCCGCAGCCGGCGCGGGCCGGGGAGCGCCAGTGGGGGGCGGTGCCGCTGGCGCGGCGGCCGCCGAGGCTGGAGCGGGCGCAGCCGCCGAGGCCGGAGCGGGCGCAGCCGCCGGCGCCGGGCGGGCGGGCGCCGGGGAGCGGGCGCCGGCGGAGGAGGCGGCGGAGCGGGCGCCGGCGGAGGCGGAGGCGGGGAGCGGGCGCCGGCGGAGGAGGAGGCGGCGGCGGCGGGGCAGGAGCCGGTGCCGGGGGTGCGCTCATGAAGCGGTGGGTGGTCCACACCTTGCCCGACGGGGTGATCGTGACCCCCACGCCCACGTACTCGAAGCGGGGATCGAGCAGGTTCTCCAGGTGGTGGGGGCTGGCCACGAACGCCTGGAACAGGCCGTTGATGTCGTGGACGGTGTGTACGCCCACGTTCTCGCCCAGCAGATCCCAGCGGGTCGAGATCCCGCTCGACAGGTCGCCGGCGTGCTTGAGCTGGTCGTCGGCCGCCATCACATCGGTCCAGCGCCGGGCCTGGGCCGTCAGCTCGGGATCCACCACGAGGGCGTTGAGGCCCCGTGAGGTCCGCAGGTTGTTGATCAGGGCCACGAACGTGGCCTCGTCGTCGGGGGACGACGCTCCGCTCGGTGCGGCCGGTAGGGCCAGGAGCGCACCGAGGAGGATCACCGCCGCCGTGGCCCGGATCCACCGGGAGCCACGGGCCGTCGTCTTCACCAGAGCTGTCAAGTTCACTGTCGGGGCCAACCCTTCAGGAGCCGATCTGGCGCCCGCCGGACGCCCACAGGTGATTCCTTCGGAAGGCCCGCAATGGGAATGAAACAATCTGGGTCTGGCGGCCCAGACGATGAGGAGGCGAGACCCAGGCCGGGTCGCTCGCCTCAGCGGCGGGCTGTCTTGACCGGTCGGGGGTTGAGGGGGGTACCGACCCAGCGGCGGGGGAGCACGTCGCGCAGGGCCCGCAGGGTGTCGCCATCGCCCTGCGGGGCGAAGGTGAGGCTGCTCTCGTCGCCGTCGGCGTCGACGCCCACTTCCAGCAGCCACTGCCCCCGGGCCCCGGCATCGAAGCCGGTGAGCTGGGCCGTTTCCCGGCCGGTTTCGGTGGCCCAGGTGGAGGCGACTGTCCACCGCCGGGTGGACGGGGCCAACAGCGTGAGCAGCAGATCCGTGTCGCCGTGGCCCAAGCCGGTCTCGCCCAGCGCCTCTCGGGCGGCCTCGGGCTCGTGGCGGGCCTCCTCGGCCCGGCGGTAGGCCCCGGCCGCCACGGTCACCGGGTGGTCGGCCACGGCGTCGGGCGGGCGGAGCATGATCACGTCGGTCAGCGTCTCGGGCAGCCGGGGCAGGCGCACCGGCGACACGTCGACCAGCTCGGGGTCGAGTGAGGAGGTGATCACAGCCCGGGCCGGGGTGGCCCAGATGGTGGTCTCGCTGGCGTCGCCCTCCAGCTCCACCTCGATCGTGAGCATGAGGCTGGCCTCGGCGATCACGTTGAGCATGGCGGCCACGATCGGGTCGAGCCGTCCATCGGCGATGATGCCGCCGGTCTCCATCCGCACCGTGGCCAGCGGGCTGGCCAGACCCTCCCGGCTGGCCTGGCGCAGCGCTTCGGGCAGGATCTCGCGGGGGATCCGGAGCCGGCTCCGGCTGCGGTCCAGGATGGGGATGACGCCCCGGTCGATCAGGGGCGACGACTGCCCCCGGGCACCACCGACCGCTTTGGTCGCCGGAGGGAACCCGGCACCCCTACGGCCTGCTACAGGGTCCTTGGGTTCGCCTTTGGCGAACACCTGAGGTCCGGCCACTACCGCTCCCTCGTCATCTGTTCGAGCCCTTCTCCGGCACGCCAACTCTGCCTCGCGGCCAGCAACGGCTTCACCCCGGAGATCGCCGTCCGGCTCCACACCGGCTCCGTTGCGCTGCCGTCGCCCTGGCCAACCTGCCCCAAGCTAGGCCCTCCGCAGTGCGCTCCCACCCGGGAATCCGCCCCAACATCGAGGCTGTGACGAGGGGTGAGCGCCGGCGCGGCCACTGTGCTGAAATGCCACCCGTGAACCTGGCCGACCGGCTGTTGAGCCATCCGTCCCATCTCCTGGCCCTCGTGTGCGGCTCCCGGCTGTTGACCTACGGGGAGCTGGCCGACCGGGCCGCCCGGTGGCGGGGCGGGATGGCCGCCGCCGGCATCGGGGCCGGCCGCCGGGTTGCGGTGCTGGCGGGCAACGACGAGACGGTCGTGCTGGCCGAGTTGGCCCTGGTGGGAGCGGGTGCGGTGGTGGCCCCGGTGAACCCCCTGTCGCCCCCGGCCGAGCTGTCACGGGAGTTGGCCGCCGTCGATCCCGACGCCGTGCTCGTATCGCCGGCGGGCGAGGCGGCCTGGGCCGCCCTGGTGGCCGAGCAGACCCGATGGATCGACCTCCGGCTCGACCCGGCGGCCTGGGACGACGCCCCGGCCCTCCCCGTCGTCGACGTTGCGCCCGACACCCCCGCCGCTCTGCTGTTCACCAGCGGCACGGCCGGTGGGCCCAAGCCGGCCGTGCTCACCCACGCCAACCTCGACGCCAGCCTCCGGGCCATGCTGGCCCTGCCCGTGCCGCTGGCCGGGGTCGGCCACGTCGGCCTGGCCGTGATCCCCCTGTTCCACGTGTTCGGCCTCAACGCCGTGGTCAACCTGGGCCTGGCCATGGGGGCGACCCTGGTGCTCGACGACTACCGCAGCCCCCAGCAGGTGGCGGTCCTGGTGGCCACCCACCAGGTGACGATCCTGGCCGGGCCGCCCACCCTGTGGCAGGCGCTGGCCGGCCACCCCGAGGCCAACCCGGAGCAGTTCACGTCGGTCCGGATCGCCCTGTCGGGGGCGGCCAAGCTCCCGGTGGAGGTGCACCAGACCGTGCGCGACCGCCTCGGCCTGCGGCTCGACGAGGGCTACGGCCTCACCGAGACCTGCGCCGTGGTGGCCACCACGCTGGGCCGCCCCGACGCCCTGGCCGGCTCCGTGGGCGCCCCGCTGGCCGGCGTGGAGGTCCGCCTGGTCGACGACAACGAAGCCGACGTGCTGGTGGGCGACCCGGGCGAGGTCTGGGTGCGGGGGCCGATGGTCTCGCCCGGCTATTTCCGGCCCGCTGGCGCCCCCCTGGAGGAACGGCGTGACGGTGAGGGGTGGCTCCACACCGGCGACGTGGCCATCGTCGACGAGCAGGGCCATCTGGCCGTGGTCGACCGGGTGAAGGACCTGATCATCGTCTCGGGCTTCAACGTCTTCCCCGGCGAGGTGGAAGCGGTGCTGGTGCTCCACCCCGACGTGGCGGCGGCCGGCGTGGTGGGCCAGCCCGACCCCGACACCGGCGAGGCGGTGGTGGCCCACGTGGTGGCGGCCGACGAGCGCACGATCGACGTGGACGAGGTGATCGAGCACTGCCGCCACCACCTGGCCCGCTACAAGGTGCCCCGTCGGGTGGAGGTGCGCCGGGAGCTGCCCCGGGGCCTCGGGGGCAAGCTGCGCCGGCGTCATCTGCGGCCCTGAGGGCCGAGGTTGGGCGCACCGGCCGGTAAGCGCCAGGTGAAAGCGCGCTCGTGCACTTGTGAACACGGCCCTGGGTTCCCTAGCCTCGAACGGTGAGCTCCGGGGCCATCTCTGCCGCCACCGTGGGCCGGCTGCCGGCTTATCTGCGCTCGCTGGTGGAGCTGGCGGCGGCCGATTCGTCCACCGTGTCGTCTGATCACCTGGCCGAACGGGTGGGGGTCAACTCGGCCACCGTGCGCCGGGACCTGGCCTCGCTGGGGATCTCCGGCACCCGGGGTGTGGGCTACGACGTGAAGTACCTGGTGTTCGAGATCAGCGTGGAGCTGGGCCTCAACCAGGAATGGCCGGTGGCCGTGGTGGGCGCCGGCAACCTCGGCCGGGCGCTCACCAACTACGCCGGCCTGGCCGAGCGGGGGTTCCCCATCCGGCTCCTCCTCGACAGCGATCCGGCCAAGATCGGCACCACCGTGTCCGGCGTCGAGGTCCACCCGGTCAGCCGCCTGGCGGCGCTGGTGCGCGAGCGGGCGGTGGCCGTGGGGGTGATCACCACCCCGCCCGAAGCGGCCCAGGAGGTGGCCGACGCCCTGGTGGACGCCGGGGTCACGTCGATCCTGAACTTCACCGCCCATCCCATCGCCGTGCCTGGCCACGTGGTGGTGCGCCGGGTAGACCTGGCCACCGAGCTGCAGATCCTCAGCTTCTACCAGCAGCGGGGCCTCGCCTCCAGTACCGGCGTCGGTGTGCCGCTGGAGACCTCATGACTGTTCCCCCGCCCGCCGATGGACCTCGGACCCTGCCTCGGAGGGGAACGTGACCACGATCATGTACGCCTGGGTGGTTGTTTCCGCCCAGCAGCTGCGAAGCTATCAACCACGCCTGACGGACGATCTCGGCCCGGTCACGGCAGGGAGTCGACGATGACCGTTATCGCCGTTGGCGTTAACCACCGAACAACACCGCTCGAAATACTGGGCCAGCTGACGTTCCCGGCCGACGAGCTGGCTCTGGTCCTCAAGGAGGCGCTGGCCAGCGAGGTGCTGAACGAGGCGGTGGTGCTGTCCACCTGCAACCGCACCGAGTTCTACGCCGACGCCGAGCGGTTCCACGACGGCTTCCGTGACCTGCGGGACGTGTTGGCCCGCCTGAGCGGGGTCGACCCCGACGCCGTCGATCCCTACCTCTACGCCCACTACCACAACGAGGCGGCCCGCCACCTGTTCGAGGTCACGGCCGGTCTCGACTCCCTGGTGCTGGGCGAGCACGAGATCCTGGGCCAGGTCAGCCGGGCCTGGGAGCTGGCCCGCACCGGCGGGGCCACCGGGCCGGTGCTGAACCTGCTGTTCCAGCGGGCGGTGGAGAGCGGCAAGAAGGTCCGCACCGACACCGACATCGGCCGCAGCACGGCCTCGCTCGGCCACGCCGCAGTGTCGCTGCTGGCGGAGCGCCGGCCCGAGCTGGGCACCGCCACCGCCCTGGTGGTGGGCACCGGCGAGCTGGGGGCCGACGTGGCTGCGGCCCTGGCCCGCAAGTATCCGGTGGGGCTGATCGTCACCAACCGCACGGCGGGCCGGGCCCACGAGCTGGTGGCCCGTATCGGGGGCCAGACCGTGCCCTTCTCCCAGCTCGACGCCGCCCTGGCCGAGGCCGACGTGGTGATAACCGCCACCGGTGCGGCGGAGCCGGTCATCGGGGTGGATGCCCTCGCAGCGGCCACCGTCGGCGGCCGCCGGCGCCTGATCGTGCTCGACCTGGCCCAGCCCCGGGACGTTCCGGCCGAGGCGGCCGAGCTGGCGGGGGTGGAGCTCATCGAGCTGGCCGAGCTCCAGCGCTTCGCCAACCAGGGCCTCGAGGCCCGCCAGGCCCACGTGGGAGCGGCCCGGGCCGTCATAGACCGGGAGCTGAACCGCTACCAGGCGGCCACCAGCGCCCGGCAGGCGGCGCCCGTGATCGCCGGCCTCCACGGCTGGGCGGATGGCATCCGCACCGCCGAGTTGGATCGATATGCCGCCAAACTGGCGTTGATGACCGACGCCGACCGGGCCACCGTGGAGGCGATCTCCCGCTCCATCGTGGCCAAGATCCTCCATCACCCCACCGTCGCCCTGCGGGAGGCGGCGGGCACGGCCAAGGGCGACCGTCTGGTGGAGGCGCTGCGGGAGCTGTTCGAGCAGTGACCACGCTGCGCATCGCCACCCGCCGCAGCCCCCTCGCCCTGTGGCAGGCGGAGCACGTGGCCGGCCTGCTGCGGGCGGCCGACCCCGCTCTCACCGTCGAGCTGGTGGCGGCCGACACCTCGGCCGATCTCGATCTGCAGCGCTCGATCAGCGAGATCGGTGGCAAAGGGGCGTTCTCCAAGGAGATCCAGCAGCTGGTGCTGGCCGGCCGGGCCGACCTGGCCGTCCATTCGGCCAAGGACCTGCAGGCCGTCACCCCCGACGGCCTGGTGATCGGCGCCTTCCCCGAGCGGGGCACGGTGCACGACTGCCTCGTCGGATCCCGCCTGGCCGATCTGGCCGCTGGGGCCACGGTGGCCACCGGTTCGGCCCGCCGCCGGGCGCTCCTGCTCGACCTTCGGCCCGACCTGGAGATCATCGGTTTGCGCGGCAATATCGGCACCCGCCTGGCCCAGTTGCCGGCGTGCGGGGCCCTGGTGATGGCGGCCGTGGCCCTGGAGCGGCTGGGTGCGCAACCCGGTGTGGTCGAGGCGCTCGACCCCGAGCGGTTCGTGCCCCAGGTGGGCCAGGGCGCTCTGGCCGTGGAGTGCCGGGCCGGCGACGGGTCCACCATCGAGCGGCTGGCCGCCGTGAACCACGGGCCCACCGAGGTGGCGGTCACGGCCGAGCGCTCGTTCCTGGTGGAGCTGGGGGGAGACTGCAACCTGCCGGCAGGGGCCCACGCCGTGGCCGACGCCGA
>JAWKIL010000008.1:0-263656 GCA_041394285.1 Acidimicrobiales bacterium
CAACAAGCCGCTTGACAGTTCCGCCCGTGGGATGTCTAGCCGCCGGCCGCCCGCGGTACGAAGGCCCGGTCGGATGGGCCTGGTGCTCAGGACCGGCGGCGAACCGGCAGCTCGGCCAGGGCCCCGACGTGGAGATCGGTCAGCCAGCGGCCCTCGCCCGCCACCTCCAGGCGTCGCAGGGTGCCCGCCTCGCCCAGGGCCCGGAAGATCGACCGCAGCTCCCATCGGGCCAGGTTGGCGCCCAGGCAGAAGTGGGCACCGTGGCCGAAGCCGACGTGGTCGTTGGGCTGGCGGCCGATGTCGAGACGGTCGGGATCGGTGAAGGCCGCCTCGTCCCGGTTGGCCGACGGGTACCACAGCACCACCATCTCGCCCGCCTGCACCGTCTGGCCGCCCACCGTGGTGGTCCGGGTGGCGGTGCGAACGAACTGGATGACGGGCGAGGTGAACCGCACCACCTCGTCCACCAGCGGCTCCAGTAGAGCTTCGGGAGCGGCGTGGAACCGCTCGATCTCGTCCGGTCGGTCCAACAGGGCCAGGACCCCGCGGCTGGTGGCGTTGCGGGTGGTCTCGTTGCCGCCCGAGATCAGCAGCTTGATGTAGCCGTGCAGCTCCTGGTGGCCCAGCGGCTCCCCGTCGGGCCGGGCCTCCACCAGCTTGGACGCCAGGTCGTTCCCCGGGGCCCGCCGCCGCTGCTCGATCACGTCGTCTATGTAGTGGTGGAACTCGCCGTGGAGCCGCTTGCGCATGGCCCGGCGGTCCTCGCCCGGCTGGGCCCACCGCATGGTCTCGGTGTCGAACATGGCGTCGGTCCAGCGGTGGATGTCGGCCCAGTCCCCGTCGGGCAGCCCCAGCATCGAGCAGATCGTGGCCAGCGGC
Source organism: Acidimicrobiales bacterium (assembly GCA_041394285.1). Lineage (GTDB taxonomy): Bacteria > Actinomycetota > Acidimicrobiia > Acidimicrobiales > SZUA-35 > CADEDH01. The sequence goes on from JAWKIL010000008.1 coordinate 880, forward strand.
AGCTTCACCGCCAGGTCGTTCACCAGGCAGGCCTCGCCCTGCTGGTCGAGCTTGCGCTCGAAGTCGGCCACGATGGCCCGGGCCGTGGCGTCGAGCTCGGCGGCCAGGTCGCGGCACCGGGCCGGGGTGAAGCTGCGGGCCATCAGCGACCGCAGGCGTGCGTGCTCGGCGGCGTCGAGGTAGATCATGTCGTCGGCGGCCCGGGCGTCCCATCCGTGCAGCTCGGCCTTGCGTTCCCGGGCCAACGTGGCCCGGCGGTTGTAGTCCTGGTTGGCGTAGCGGAGCTGGGGCCCGCCGTTGACGAACGTCGCCGGGTCGGCCTCAACCGCCCGCACGTCGGCGTGGCGGGTCACCATCCACGCCGGGTCGATCCCGGGCCGGTCGTACCAGTAGACCGGGGCCTCCCGCCGCAGCCGGGCCCACGCCTCCCACGGATAGCCGTCCCGTTGCCACCGGTCGATGTCGTGGAGCACGATGTCGTCGAGGGCCAGCGTCTCGTTCATGCTCTGAACCTAAGTGTCTTTAGAAACTCTGGCAAGGGCGGGCCGTCGTTCCCTGGGGCGGGGCGGGGGTGGGCCGGGCCGGGCGGCAGCGGCCCTCAGTCCGGGTCGGGCTCGACGGGGGTCCACAGGCTCGGGAGGTTGACCACGATGCCGTCCTGGGTGCTACGGGCGATCACCACCACGGCGTCGGAGTCGGGGGAGGGATTCTCCTCCCGGTGGGGCACGTAGGGTGGCACGAAGATGTAGTCGCCGGGCTCGGTCTCGATCCGCACCTCCTCCTCACCTTCGGCGAAGACGAACACGGGGTTGCCCGACACCACGTAGATGGCGGTCTCGGCCTTGCCGTGATGATGGTCGCCCGAGGCGGTGGACGGCGACACGTGGGTTTCGCCCATCCACAACTTGTCGGAGCCCACCGACTTGCCCGAGATGGCCTCGAACCGGCGCATACCCGTGGTCTGGGTGGTGTCGCCGCTCAGCTCGCCGCCCTTGATGTGGCGCAGCGTGCCGTGCCAGTGGTCCTCCGACTCGGCTCCCATGGCCCGCCTCTCCGTTGCATCGACCTCGGCGGCCGTCGGCCGCTCCTCGTCCCCGGTGTACACGGCCGGCCCGGCAACCCGCAACCGACGGGTCGGCGGGTGGTCGGCGCGCCGGGGGCCGGGGATCCCGGGCTGGGCCGCTGCCACTCGGTACGCTCGGCCGCGCGTGGGCCGGCTCGACCGGCTGGGACGCGGGGCACCGGCCCCGCCCGGTGGCCGGTGGCCGGGGGGAGAGCCGTCGACGATCCGGAGCGCGAACCTTGACCCACGACACCCTGCCGGGCCCCGACGTAGCCTCCGGACCGGCTCCCGGGCCGGGGCCCGAGCCCGGTGGCCGGCCCGATGCCGATCGGGCACCGGGCCTGGTGCGAGCGGCCGGCCTGGTCGGGAGGTCGCTGCTGGTGCTGGGCGGCCTGGTGGTGGCGTTCCTCGTGTTCCAGCTCTGGGGCACGGGCGTCCACGAGCATCGGGCGCAGCGCGATCTGGCCGCACAGCTGGAACGGGCCATCTCGGCCGGCCAGGAGCCGGCCGGTCCCCTGGCCGCCCCGGCCGATGCTCCGGTGGCGCCCGGCGCCCCGGCCGATGCTCCGGTGGCGCTCGGCGTGGCCGCCCGCACCCCGCCCCGGTCGGCCGATCCCGTGGGCCGCATCACCGCCCCCACGATCGGGCTCGACAAGATCGTGGTGGAAGGCGTGGGTCGTGCCCAGCTCCGGGAGGGGCCCGGCCACTACCCCGTCACTCCGCTACCCGGCCACGCCGGCAACGTGGCCATCGCCGGGCACCGGACCACCCACGGGGCCCCGTTCGCCGACATCGACCGGCTCCAGCCGGGCGACCCCATCGTGCTCCACACGGTGGACGGCCGGTTCGTGTACCGGGTGGAGGCCCATACCGACCCGGCCGACGGCACGGTCAGCGGACACGTGGTGGTGGCCCCGGGTGACGCCGACGTGATCGCCGCCACCGGCGAGAACCGCCTCACCCTCACCACCTGCCACCCCCGCTACTCGGACCGCCAGCGTCTGGTGGTCACCGCCACGCTCGAGGGCGACCCCGTGGTCTTCGTCCAACCGCCGCCCTCGCCGGCCGGCCCAGCCGCCGATGTCCCGGCCATCATCGGCGACGGGGCGGGCGGTGTGCCGCCGGCCGGTGGGCCCGAGCCGTTCGGCTGGCACTGGGACGAGCTCGACGAGGTGCTGATGTGGGCCGCTTTCACTGCTGCGGCCACGGTTCCGGCCCTGGTGCTACGCCGCCATGGCACCAGGGCGCGGTTCGTGGCTCCAGCCCTCATCGTGGCGGCAATTCCCCTTCTGGTGCTGTTCTCCCACCTGGACATCCTTCTACCAACGGGCTGATCCATATACAGGAAAAGATCGTTCAGATTCGACCTGTATTTCTACTTATGGATCAACCACATTCCGGGTGATCGAACCTATTGTCGTCGCCCGAGGAGGTAACAGTTGTGGGTGTATTTCGTCGTGCCTGGGCGACTATTGCCAGGCGATACATACCCGTCATGTCCATCGGCCTGTGCCTGGCGCTTCTATTGAGTCTGCTCGGGGTGAGCCCGGCCGAAGCCGTGGCCCCCGCACCCTCGTTGACGCTGATGACCAGCGGCGGCACGGTGCGGGACGATTCGGTCATCTCCACCGGAACCGAGATGACGGCCGCCGTGGGCGGCCTGCTGGAGGAGGGCAACGGTCCCCGTGAGCTGCGGATCGACCTCGACGACGCCACCGTCTACAAGGCGGGCAGCGTGGTCGCCCCCGAGGGATGGACCATCGAGTGGTCCACCGACGACGGGGCCAACTGGGTGGGCGCCGAGCCCGGCACGCCGGCCGACGTCACCAGTGTGCGGGCCACCGCCACGGTGGACGCCGGGGCGATCAACGGCTCGTCACAGCAGTACACCAAGGCCGTCAACTCGCCGGTACCGGCCAGCACCTTTTCCGGTAGCACCGGTGGTGATGGCTGGGACGTGTTCTTCTACGACAACTACGTGCTGAACATCTTCCATCACCAGAGCACCTACGTGGCCCTCGACTGCCACCTGCGTACCAGCGGCGCCCGCTGCACCGGATTCGATCCCACCCTCACGTCGGGGGCCGCCTACTCGCGGTTCAACGGGTACATGGCGGGCAACCGCTCCGGCGGCTGGGTGAACGGCAACACCGGCAAGGCCTACGCCTTCTCGGCGCAGTCGGCTGCCGGGGCCGACCAGTACAAGCCGGGCGCGCTGTGCATGGACCTGAACACGGCGCCCCCCACCGACTGCGGGTTCACCCCCCTCAGCTCCACGGCCAACGTCAACACCCACACGTACCTGTCGAACGCCGAGGGCGTGGGGGGGCGGCTGTTCGGCGTGGAGACGGCCAGCCAGAAGCTGCTCTGCTTCGATCCCGACACCAACGCCGCCTGCGCCAACTCGCCGGTGAGCCTGTCGGGCTCGGCCGGCCAGACGCAGTACTACCACGTGTACGGGCTGGGCGCGAAGGTGTTCGCCAGCACCGACACCACGCTCTACTGCTTCGAGTCGTCCAACCTCAGCCCCTGCGCCGGCTCTTGGCCGGTCACCTACGCTTCGGCCAGCTGGACGGCGCAGACGATCTCACCGGTAGCCCACATGGACGGCTCGGGCAACATCGATGGCGTCTGCATGTGGAACGGCTGCCTGGACCTGGCCGGTGCGGTCCAGGCGTGGACCAACCCCCACAGCATCACCCCGTGGGCGGGTAGCGCCAGCGGCAACGGCTCGTCCGGCACCTATGGCAAGTTCACGGCCACCTCGGGCCGGGCCTATCTGAACAAGGTCCTGTCGACCAACGAGGTGTACTGCTTCGACTACGCCACCAACGCGGCGTGTGCCGGGTTCGACACCACGCCGACCGCCGACACCGCCCTGTACGCACTGGTGACCGACCCGAACAACCCGGCCTGCATCTGGTACAACTCCGACCCGGGCAAGATCGGCCTGTTCGACGCCTTCACCGGGGCCAGCGAATGCTCGGCCAATCCCGTGATCACGCTCCAGCCGTCGGCCTTCGCCCCCCGGTTCGTGTGCACCTCGTCGGGAGGCATAGACCGATGGACGTCGCTGACCCTCAACACCGTCAGCGGCGGCACGCCGGCCAGCCAGACGTTGACCGTGCGCACCGGCAACGGCGACGCCGTGCCGGGCTGGACGAACGTGCCGGTCACGGTGGGTAGCACCCTGTCGCTGGCCAACCTGGCCGTGGCCGACACCGGCGCCCGGCCCACGTTCAACATCGCCTTCTCCGGGGTGACCGGCGGGGCGCTGACCTCGGCCGACTTCACCATCCTGTACGAGGGCCGGGGCCCCGAGCTGTGCCTCAACTACCTGCTCGACAACACCCAGGCACCGGGCTCGCCCAACTGCCCGATCGTGCAGAGCGTCGTCGGCACGCTGACCCAGAACGTGACCGGCGTGGCCACGAGCCAGGCGCCGTCCCGTAGCTTCACCGTCAGCGGTTCCAACATCGACTGCCCGGAGAACATCGTCTACGCCAGGCCGCCCGGGCCGGTGCAGGAGTTGGCGGTGGATCTGACCCAGCCGCTGCAGGGCACCGTGTCGTGGAAGGCGCCCGCTGACGACGGCGGCTCCGCCATCCGCTGGTACGAGGTGTCGACCGACGGCGGCTCCACCTGGACCCAGGTCACCTCGCCCCCCGACGGCAACGGGGTGTACTCGGTGGTGCTGACCAACCTCACCGAGGGCGGCCACACCTTCGACGTGCGGGCGGTGAACGTGCTGGGCAACGGCAACGCCACCGATGTCACCGGCAACGTCACCAGCACGCCGGCCACCACGGTCGCTCCCACCACGACGGCCCCCACCACCACCGTCACCCCCATCCCCGACGGCAACGGGAACCTGCCCGACCTGCCCAAGGGCGGCACCGAGGTGACCGACAACGGCGCCCCGGTGGCCGTGGAGGTGAAGGTGGTGGAGAACAAGACCGGCATCGAGGTGTCGTCGCCCGACGGGGTGTCGCTCACGCTGTCGGGCAACTGCGGCAACGCCTGCCCGGTGAAGACCGGGACCGACGGCAAGCCCTACCTGGTGATGGAGGACACGGGCACGGTGCGGGTGCGGGGCGAAGGCTTCATGCCCGGCTCCACCGCCCACGTCTGGATCACCTCCACCAACACCTACCTGGGGGCCGCCACCGTGCTGTCCGACGGCACGTTCGACAGGTCGTTCGCCGTGAACGTGGCTCCCGGTGAGCAGACGGTCCAGGTGAACGGCGTCACCGCCGCCGGCGCTACCCGCAGTGCCAACCTCGGCCTCCTGGTGCTGGCCGGCTCGGGCAGCGGCGGTCTGGCCAACACCGGGGTGGACAGCAATCTCTACATCTACCTCGGGGCGGCCCTGCTCGGCGCAGGTGCCACCACGATGGGGATCGTGAAGGTGGTGAGCGCCAACAGCGCCCGCAAGGAAGAGGTCGTCTGACCTCGCCCAACGCCCATCGCGTGTTGGGCTGAACCGATCCGGGCCCTGCCCGGGGCGCCTCCGAGGCGGCCCCGGGCGGGGCCCCGCCGCGTCCGGGCAGGGCCGACGGCCGGTCGTCCGGGAACGTCGGTTTCGGACGTGCGCTTCTGGGTAGCACTGCTAGGGTACGACGCCATGCTGTGCCACGAAGCCCGCTCCGCCAGCCTTGAGGCGGCAGCGTGACGGCGACCCGCAGCCGCTCCCGGGAGAGTTCACGCCTGCGAATGGTGGCGGCCGTTTTCCTCGTCCTCCTGAACATCGTGCTGGTGGGCCTGAACCTGCGGGAGCACGGTGTGCTGGCCGGCGGAGACTCCGATGACGGGGTGACCACCGCCGACACCAGCAACGCTCCCACCGGCAGCTCGCTCCTGGCGCCGACCACGCTGGCCCCGAGCTCGGGTACGGGCGCCGGGACCGACACCTCGCGATCCACCGCCGCGGCCATGCAGGCCGAGATAGACCGGGTGTTGGCGGCGACGCCCCTCATCTTCGAAACGGGCCAGTCGACCGTCACCGACCTGCACAAGCGGATCCTCAACAACGTCGCCCTCATCTTCCAGGCCTATCCGGGGGCGGCGGTGAAGGTCATCGGCCACACCGACTCCACCGGGGCGGCCGAGACCAACCTGGCGGTGAGCACCGCCCGGGCCGCCGCCGTCAAGGCGTACCTGGTGGACCAGGGGGTTTCGCCCGACACCCTGCTCACCGAGGCCATGGGGGCCTCCGACTCCACCGGGTCGAAGGACCTGGCCGGCCTGGAGCGGCGGGTCACGCTCGAGGTGGTCGACACCGGTGCCGTCGCCCCCGCCGCGGCCGATGTCACCATGAGGATCGGGGTGGTGGCCCCGAGTGCCCGCAACGACCTGGCCTTCACCCAGAGCATGATCGACGCCATCAACGTGGTGGCCACGGAGCGGGGCGGGGTGCAGGTGGACATCACCGACAACACCTTCGTGCCGGCCGAGGCGGCCGCCGCCATCCGCACCTACGCCGAGGAGGGTTACAACCTCATCATCGCCCACGGCGTGGAGTTCGGCCCCGAGCTGGTGGAGATCGTCAAGGCCCACCCGAACTCGGTGTTCGCCTGGGGTACCGCCACCGACACGTTCGGCCTGCCCAACCTCTACGCCTACGACGCCGCCGCCGAGCAGGGCGGCTACGTGATGGGGGCCATGGCCGCCATGCTGTCCAAGAGCGGCACGGTGGGCGTGGTAGGCCCGATCGAGGTGGCCGACGCCAAGCGCTATATCGAAGGGTTCAAGGCCGGCGCCTCGGCCCAGAAGCCGGGCATCAACCTGCCGGTGAAGTACACGGGCTCGTTCGGCGACATCGCCCTGGCCGCCGAGGCGGCCCAGGGGCACATGGCGGCCGGAGCCGACGTGCTCACCGGCACGGCTGAGATGGTGACCGGCGCCATCTCCGCCGCCCAGCAGCAGGGGGGTGTGGTGTGGTTCGGCACCCAGGCCAACCAGGCCTCCCTCGCCCCCACCATCGTGGTGGCTTCGCAGGTGTACCACTGGGAGGTCCTGCTGCGGCCGATCGTGGCCGACATCGACGCCGGCATCGCCAACGGCCGCAGCCAGGTGGCCACCCTGGCCGACGGCGGGCTCGTCATCGAGTACAACCCGGGCTACGCCCTGCCCGACGACGTGAAGGCCCGGGGTGAGAACCTGATCGCCGACATCAAGGCGGGTGCCGTCGCCGTGCCCACCCCCGGACCCTGACTCCGGCGGCGCGGGGCCTCTTGGCCCCTCCGCCGATCAGTCGTTGTGGGGGAGCCCGTCGAGGATCTTGCGGCAGATCCGGTCCAGGGTGGCGATCTCGTCGTCGGTGAGCAGATCGACGGCGTGGCGCCGCACGGCCGACACGTGCTCGGGGGCGGCGGCCGATATGGCGGCCCGCCCGGCGTCGGTGAGGGCGATGAACCAGCCCCGCTGGTCGGTGGGGCACCGCTCCCGTTCCACCAGGCCGCGGCGCTCCATGCGGGCCACATGGTGTGACACCCGGCTCTTCTCCCAGCCGAGCAGACACCCCATCTCGGAGGGGCGCACCCGCTGATCGGGCTGGTCGGTCAGCAGGGCCAGCACCAGGTAGTCGGGATACGACAGGCCGCTACCGGCGAGCTCGCGGGCCAGGAAGCCCGAGAGCTGGTTGTACATGAGGTTGAGGTTGCGCCAGGCCTGGAGCTCGTGCTCCGCCAGCCATCGGGTCTCGGCCATGCTTGCCACCCTACACTGCCGGGTAGTTGATGTATCAACGTCACTGCATTAAGGTTGATACATCAACTAACGACGGCCCACCCTGGGCGAGCCGTCCTGGCCCCTCCCCGAGGAGATACCCCAATGACCGCCATCGCACCCTCCGGCACCTACAGCATCGACCCCTCCCACAGCCGGGTCGGCTTCGTTGCCCGCCACGCCATGGTCACGAAGGTCCGCGGCTCGTTCAACGACGTGGAGGGCTCCGGCTACTTCGACGCCGACAACCCTGCCGACTCCAAGTTCTCCGTCACCATCCAGGCCGCCAGCATCGACACCCGCAACGCCGATCGTGACGCCCATCTGAAGAGCAACGACTTCTTCGACATGGACACCTACCCCACGATCACGTTCGCCTCCACCGCCGTCACCCCGATCGACGAGACGACGTTCACGGTCACCGGTGATCTCACCATCAAGGGGGTCACCAAGCCGGTCGAGCTCCAGCTGGAGCTGGCCGGTACCGCCCAGGACCCGTGGGGCAACACCCGCCTCGGGCTCGAGGGCAGCACCGTGGTCAACCGCAAGGACTGGGGTCTGAACTGGAACGCCCCGCTCGACGCCGGGGGCGTGCTGGTGGGCGAGAAGGTCACGCTCGAGTTCGAGATCTCGGCGGTGAAAGCGGATTAGCCCGCGGCCGGCGTCACCGGCCCCGACCCGGCCGGTGACGTTGGCCTCTTCCTGGGCTGACGTCGATCTGTCATCGTGGGGTAGCGCAGCCGGCAAGGGAGCCGGCGGCCCGACCCGTCCCAGGAGGACCGATGCCGTCCCTTCACCGCCGCTCCCGGATCGCACCGGCCCTGCTGGCCATCGTCCTTCTCGCCGCCTGTGGGAGTGACGACGCGTCGTCGGACACCACGGCCGGCCCGTCCACCGAGACGGCGGTGACATCACCGGAGACCACGCCGACCACCACCTCGCCGTCGGGGTCGGTGTCGTCTCCGAGCTCCGCCTCGTCCACCACGGCCCCCGTCACGCTCGAGCAGCCGGCGATCTTCCCGGCGGCCGACGTGGCCTACGCCACCCCGGAGGAGGCGGCCACCGCCTTCGTCACCGAGGTGCTCGACGTGCCGGTCAACCTGGGCGAGTTCCAGGCCGGCGACAGCCGCAGCGGGGAGATGGAGGTGCGCTTCGCCGGTGAGGGCGGCGCCGGCCCCGGCGTGGTGCGGACCGTGCTCCTGCTGCGTCAGCTCGGGCCCGACGACGGCTGGTTCGTGCTGGCGGCGGTGAACGACGCGGCGTCGATCACGAGCCCGTCCCAGGGCGACGCCGTGCCTCCCGGGCCCTTCACCCTGTCGGGCCGGGCCCGGGGGTTCGAGGGGGCGGTGACGGTGACGGCCAGCGTGGCCGGCCACCCCGAGCAGGTGCTGGACACCGAGCAGGCCATCGCCGGCTCGCTGGAGACGCCGGAGCCGTTCTCGGTGCCCCTCGACCTGTCGCAGGCCGAGCCCGGGTCCACCGTGATGCTGATGATCCGGGGCGGGGTGGGCCTGGAGACCGATCCGGGCGAGACCGGCGCCATCGCCGTCACCATCGCCGGCTGATCTCGCCGCAACCGGGTTGCCGGGCCCGCCGTCCCCGCCTCTCGACCTGCGACCTGCGCGACGAAAACCGTGCCCCTCCGCCGACCTGTGTCGCGTTCTCCACGGATTTCGGCGAGAACGCGACGCAGAATGACGCCGTGTCGCGTTTTCCGTCGCGCAGAACGGGCCTCGGCCGGCCATCCGTGATCAGCTGGCGCTGATCACGGGTGATCAGCTGGCGCTGATCACCTGGTCGACCTCGGACCGGTCCTCGGCGGTGAGGGCCCAGGAGCCGGCGGCCACGTTGGCCAGGATCTGGTCGGGGCGGGTGGCGCCGGCGATGACCGTGGCCACCAGCGGATGGGAGGTGTGCCAGCTCATGGCCAGCTGCAGCAGGCTGTGGCCCTTGCCGGCGGCCCAGTCGGTGAGGCGGCCGACGATGGCCAGCTTGTCGTCGTCGATGAACGAGGCGGCCCGATCGCCCCACTTCACCAGCCGTCCGTCTTCCGGCCGCGGGGCGTTGAGCTGGTACTTGCCGGTGAGCAGGCCCGATTCGAGCGGGAAGTAGGGCACGAAGGCGATCCCGTGGCGGGCGCAGGCGTCGAACACGCCGTCGTTCTCCGGGCCCCGGGTGAGCAGGCTGTAGTGGTTCTGCACCGACGGGTACGACGGCACGCCCCGGGCCTGGCCCGCCCGCACCGCGTCGTCGAGCTCGGCGGCCGAGAAGTGGGTGCAACCGATCTCGCGGATCTTGCCCTCGGCCTGCAGCTCGGCCAGGCAGCCCAGGGTCTCCTCCTGCGGGGTCTCGGGGTCGGGCCGGTGGAGCTGGTAGTGGTCGATGTAGTCGGTGCCGAGCCGCTTGAGGCTGGCCTCCAGCCGGGCCCGTATCTGGGCCGGGTCGCCGCCCCGCTCGCCCTCGGCCAGCGACATGTCGTGGCCCCACTTGGAGGCGATCAGCACATCGCCCCGGCGGCTGCCCAGGGCCTGGCTCAGGAACTCCTCGCTCTTGCCCCGGCCGTAGCTCTCGGCCGTGTCGAAATAGTTGATGCCGGCGTCGATGGCGGCGTCCACCACCGCCTTGGTGGCGTCGGCATCGATCATCATGCCGAAGTTGTTGCAGCCCAGCCCGATGACCGACACCTGCAGGGATCCGAGAGACCTGTATTCCATGGGCCGCACGCTAGTGCCTCCGGGGGGCGCCGTCAGCCGGGACCGGGGTCGGGGAGCAGTGGCATCTCCATCGTCTCCTGGCCCACGAGGGCGGTGCGGACGAGGGAGCCGGAGCCGAAGCGCTGGCGGATCTCGTCGACGGCGGCGTCGAGCTGCACCGGGTTCTGGGCGGTGCGGCCCCGGGCCGCGGTGGGGAGGGCGAAGGGCAGCGCCAACTGGAGGGCGCCGTCGGTGTCGAGGTTCATGACGGCCACCCCCACCTTGGTCAGGCCCCGCTGCTCGATCAAGGGCCAGGCCTCGGCCAGCAGCTCCCGGGCGGTGGCCAGCACCACGGCGGTGGTGTCGGTGGCTTCGGGCAGGGTGCGGGACCGGGTGGCGCCGGCGAAGTCGGCGAAGCGGAGGCGCAGCACCACCGTGCGGGCCACCCGTTGCCCCTTGCGGAGCCGGCTCGTCACCCGGTCGACCACGCCGAGCAGGATCTCCTCGGCTCCGGCCCGGTCCACCGTGCCGGCCCGGAACGAGTGCTGGGAGCCGACCGACCGGCGCCGCCGCCCGGTCTCCACCGGGCGGGGATCGAGGTTGTGGGCCAGGGCCCAGATGTGGTGGCCCCACGCCTTGCCCAGGTGGCGCTCCAGGTGGGCCCGGTCCACGTCGGCCACGTCGGCCACGGTGCGGATGCCGACGGCGGCCAACCGCTCCTGGGCCTTCGGCCCCACGCCCCACAGCCGGCCCACCGGCAGGGGGCGGAGGAAGGCCAGCTCGCCGCCGTCGGGCACCACCAGCAGGCCCTTGGGCTTCGACACCCCGCTCGCCACCTTGGCCAGGAACTTGGTGGACCCGCCGCCCACGCTGAGGGGTAGGCCCACCTCGGTGGCCACCCGCTGCTGGAGCCGGTGGGCGATGGCGGTGTCGGGCCCGGACACCCGGCCCAGACCCGACACGTCGATGAAGGCCTCGTCGATCGACAGCGGCTCCACCTCGGGCGAGGTGTCGCGGAAGATGGCCATGACGGCCTGGCTGGCCTCGCTGTAGGCCGTCATGCGGGGCGGCACCACCACCACCGCCGGGCACAGGGCCTGGGCCTGGCGCCCGCCCATGGCGGTGCGCACACCGAACCGGCGCGCCTCGTAGCTGGCGGCCAGCACCACGCCGCCCCCCACGATCACCGGCTTGCCCCGCAGCCGCGGGTTGTCCCGCTGCTCCACCGAGGCGTAGAACGCATCGAGGTCGGCGTGCAGGATCCGTCGTCCCGTGGGTGAACACGGCATCGAACACATGTTCCCCCATAAGGGGGCCGGGGGCAAGGGCACTGGGGATGGGCCCCGGCGCACCGCGATGAGGCCTCGGCCGATGAGCCGACAGCAGAAGGGTGACCGTCACACCCCTGTGCTAGGACTGCAGGTATGAGAGCTGGCGTGATCAGAGGCAAAGGGAACTTCGAGCTGGCCGAGATGCCCGATCCGGTGCCCGAGGCTGGCGAGGCGGTGGTGGAGATCCACCGCTGCGGGATCTGCGGCAGCGACGTCCACGCCTACGTGGAGGGCTGGAACTACGCCCCCGGCATCTGCGGGCACGAGTGGATCGGCACCGTGGCCGCCGTCGGCCCCGGGGTGACCCTGGTGTCGGAGGGCGATCGGGTGGCGGCCGGGGTGGCCCCCGGGTGCGGCACGTGCGAGGAATGCCGGGCCGACCTGCCCGAGTACTGCCGGGTGGCCCAGAGCTTCTACGCCGGCAAGCGGGCCCCGAAGAACGGCGGGTTCGCCCGGGCCATGTCGCTCGCCGCCAACCGCCTGTGCAAGCTGCCGGCCAACCTGGGCGACGACGCCGGAGCCGTGGTGGAGCCGGCCTCGGTCGCCCTCCACGGCGTCCGCCGCAGCCACCTCCGGGTGGGCGACGTGGCCACCGTGGTGGGCTGCGGCCCCATCGGCCTGCTCACCCTGCAGTGCGCCCGGATCGCCGGTGCCGGCCACGTGGTCGCCGTCGAGCCCGACGCCGGGCGGCGGGAGCGGGCCCTGGCCCTGGGGGCCGACGCCGCCGTGGCGCCGGGCGACGAGCTGCGGGCCCATCTGGAGCAGGTCACGGGCGGTCTGCGGGCCGATGTCGCCTTCGATTGCGCCGGCGTGCCCCAGACGCTGCAGCAATCGGTCGACATGGTCCGCCGGGGCGGGTCGGTGATGATGATCGGCGTGGCCGGAGGCGAGGCCACGATGGTGCCCATGCGGTGGCTGGCCAAGGAGGTGACGGTCCAGACCTCGATGGTGTTCACCCTCGACGAGATGGCCATCATCGGCGACCTGGCCGTCAGCGGCCGGATCAACCTGGAAGCCCTGGTCGACGGCACGATCACGCTCGACGACCTCGGTTCCACCATCGACGACCTGGCCAACCGCCGCACCGACGCCGTCAAGATCCTGGTCGACCCCCGCGCCGGGTGATCTGGCCAGTTCCGGGGCCGGTCTGACAAGCTGGCGGGCTGGAAGCCCCACCATGAGGAACCCATGACCACCTTCGCTGACCCAGCCTCCCCCCAGCTGAGCCTCGACAACCTGGACATCCACTCGATCGAGAAGTACGAACGGGATGGCTACCCCTGGGCCGAATGGGACGTCCTGCGGGAGACCGCTCCCTGCTACTGGTACGAGCGCGACGGGATCGCCCCCTTCTGGGCCGTCACCCGCCACGCCGACGTGAAGGCCATCGGAGCCGACGCCACCCGCTTCCTCAACGGCGGGGGCCGGCTCCGGCTGCGCCCGGCCGACTGGGACCGCCGCTTCGCCGAGGCCCGGCGCAAGAAGATCGAGGCCCGGGGCTGGGACCAGAACGAGCCGGAAGACTTCATCTTCCTCGACGCCCCCCACCACACGGCCATGCGGATGCTCACCGCCCGCCACTTCACCCCGGCCCGCTGCCGGGCCATGGCCGGCGAGCTCGAGGCCAACGCCGAGCGGTTCACCGCCGCCTTCGTGGCCAGGCTGGAGGCGGGCGAGACGGTGGACCTGGTGCACGACTACGCCGTGGCCCTCCCCCTGGTCACCATCGCCACCATGATGGGCCTGAGCGCGGACAGCTGGGCCGACATCCACCGCTGGACCGATGCCATCTTCGACCTCGAGTCCGACCGGTTCGCCAACCCGGGTGAAGACCACCGCACGATGCGGCGTCGGATGCACGCCGAGTTCCACGAGTACCGGTGCCAGCTGATCGAGGAGAAGCGGCGCCACCCGGGCGACGACCTCACCACCCTGCTGGTGGAGGCCGAGATCGACGGCCGACCCCTCACCGACCAGCAGCTCCACGGCTACCTCAACGTGCTGATTGCAGCGGGCAACGAGACCACCCGCAACGCCCTCAGCCGGGGCATCCTGGCCCTGATCGAGCGGCCCGACCAGGTGGCGCTGCTGCGGGCCAACCCCGACGCCCTCAACGAGAGCGTGGTGGAGGAGATGGTGCGCTGGACCACCCCGGTGATCCAGTTCGCCCGCACCGCCGCGGTCGACGTCGAGCTCCACGGCCAGACGATCAAGGCCGGCCAGCACGTCGGCATCTGGTACGGGGCCGCCAACCGCGACCCCCGGGTGTTCGACCGCCCGTACGAGATCGACATCACCCGCAACCCCAACGAACACCTCGGCTTCGGCCACGGCCAGCACTTCTGCCTCGGGTCGAACCTGGCCAAATGGGAGCTGCGGGCCGCCTTCCGGGCCGTGGCCGACACCGAGCTGCTGGAGCGCCTGGAGCCGGCGGCCGAGCCCCAGTGGCTCACCGATCTCCACGTGGGCGCCTACAAACAGGCCCTCGTCCGCTACCGCCACTGATGTAAGGGGAACCGACATGGACACCGAAGCGACCCGATCACTCATCCAGCGCTACTACGAGGTGCTGCCCAAGGGAAAGGCCGAGCTGATCGCCGAGCTCCTCACCGAGGACTGCGAGTTCAACCCGCCCCCCACCGCCCCGTTGGAGGTGGTGAAGGGCCGCGACGCCGTGGCCAGGCTGTTCGCCGGCGACCTGGTGCGGGCCATGTTCGACCTGAAGCAGCCGTTCACCCTCGACGTGCGGCGCATGCTGGCCGACGGCGACACCGCCGTGGTCCAGCAGCGCCTGATCGCCACGGCCAAGAACGGCAACGCCTACGACAACGAGTACTGCTGGGTCTACACCTGCCGGGACGGGCAGATCGCCCGCATGGACGAGTACGCCGACACCCTCCTGGCCTCCCGGGCCATGGGCTGGAGCTAGGAGAGCCGGAACATGGCGACGATGGACAAGCAGCGGCGGGCCGAGTTCCTCAGCCGGATGACCGGGATCATGAACGGGGGCGCCCTGTCGCTCATGTGCTCGATCGGGCACAAGACCGGCCTGTTCGACACGATGTCGACCATGGAGCCGGCCACCTCGCACGAGATCGCCGAGGCGGCCGGGCTGAACGAGCGCTACGTGCGGGAGTGGCTGGCCGCGGTGTCGGCCGGCGGCGTGGTCGACTACGACGCCGAGGCCGGCACGTTCCACCTGCCGCCGGAACACGCCGGGCTGCTCACCCGGGCCTCGGGCCCCCTCAACCTCACCACCTACTGCCAGTACGTGGCCCTGCTGGGCCAGGTGGAGGACGAGGTGGTCACCGCCTTCCGGGAGGGCGGCGGCGTCCCCTACGACCGCTTCCCCGCCTTCCAGACCCTGGTGGCCGAGTCGAGCGGGCAGCGGCTGGACAAGGCCCTGATCAGCCAGGTCGTGCCCCTCCTGCCCGGTGGCTACGACCGCCTGGCGGCCGGGATCGACGTGGCCGACGTCGGCTGCGGCAGCGGTCGGGCCCTCAACCTGCTGGCCGCCGAGTTCCCCCAGAGCCGGTTCACCGGGTTCGACATCGCCGAGCACGCCCTGGAGCGGGGCCGGGCCATGGCGGCCGAGCGGGGCTCCACCAACATCACCTTCGAGGCGGCCGACGCCGCCAAGATCGCCCACAACGAGGAGTTCGACCTCATCACCACGTTCGACGCCATCCACGATCAGGCCAAGCCCGACACCGTGCTCAAGGCGATCTTCAACGCGCTGCGCCCGGGCGGCACCTACCTGTGCGTGGAGCCCAAGGCGTCGAGCCACCTGCACGAGAACCTCGACCTGCCGATGGCGCCGATGATGTACACGATCTCCACCATGCACTGCATGACGGTGTCGTTGGCCTACGACGGCGACGGCCTGGGCACGGCCTGGGGCGAGCAGCTCGCCATCGAGAAGCTGACCGCCGCCGGCTTCGTCGACATCCGCGTCGACGGCATCGCCGACGACCGGGCCAACAACTACTTCATCGCGGCGAAGCCGTGAGCGACGGCTGGCGGGTGCCGGCCCGCGCCACCACCAACGCCGGGCGCTCGATCGTGGTCACCGGGGCCGGGTCAGGCATCGGCCGGGCCACGGTGCAGGTGCTGGCCGGGCAGGGCGCCAACGTGGTGGCCGTAGACCTCACCGACGACTCCCTGGCCTGGCTCGACGAGGTGCCGGAGCTGGCCGGCGTGGTGCCGGTCAGCGGCAGCGTCACCGACACCTCCACCAACGCCGAGATGGTGGCCGCCGCGGTGAAGGCGTTCGGTCGGCTCGACGCCGTGGCGCTCAACGCTGGGATCGTGGTGACGGGCGACATCACCCGGGGCTCGATCGAGGACTACGACCGGGTGATGGACGTCAACGTCCGGGGCGTGGTGCTGGGTCTCAAGGCCGCCCTGGAGGTGATGGAAGCCGGCTCGTCGATCGTGATCACCGGCTCCATCTCGGGCCTCGGCGGAGACTCCGGCCTGTGGGCCTACAACGCGGCCAAGGCCGCCGTGGTCAACCTGGCCCGATCGGCGGCCCTCGACGTGGCCCACCGCGACATCCGGGTCAACGCCGTGTGCCCCGGGGCCACCCGTTCGGCCATGACGGCCGGGGTGCAGGGCCATGCGCAGGGCCAGGCCATGGCCGCCCGGGTACCGCTGGGCCGGTTCGCCCAGCCCTGGGAGATCGGCGAGGTCATCGCCTTCCTCGCCTCGCCGGCATCGTCCCACGTCACCGGCGTGGCCATCCCGGTCGACGGCGGCACCACGGCCGACAACGGCCAGTGGGCCACCTACGGCGCCCGCTCCGCCGGCTTCCAGTAGCCCCTCCGTCCCCTCCCACGCCCCCATCCCCCTGCCTCCCCGGGAGACACCGTGCCTCTGACCCCGACCGCCCACGCCTGTGCCAGCTGCACCCCCGGCCCCAACCGGGTGATCGACCACGAGCGGGCCGTGCTCAACGTGCCCCGGGGGTTCCGGGGGCCGCCCGAGTCGGTCCACGGGGGAGCGGTGGCCGGCCTGATCGTGTGCCTGGCCGACGCCCACCTGGCCGGCCCCACCGCCCGGTTCAACGTGCGGCTCCACGCCCCGCCTCCGCTGGTCACCGACCTGCCGTACCAGGTCATCCCGTCCGAGGGGGGCCAGCGTCTGCGCTTCGAGGTGACCGGCCCCGACGGGGCCACCGTGCTGTCGGGCTGGGCGGCCACGGCCGAGGGGATCGAGGCCGGGCTCGACCCGGTGGTGCCCGAGGACATCGTGGCCGATCTGGCCGCCCACACCACGCTGACCGACGCCGAGCGGCGGTGCTTCGAGGGCCAGGTCGACCATCTGACCGAGGAGTTCGGCGAGTGCTTCGGGTGCGGGCCGGCCAACGCCGAGGGCCTCCACCTGCGGCCCCGGGCCATCGACGACCGGCGGGCCTGGAGCGAGTGGCGGCCCGAGGCCCGCTGGCTCGACGGCGACCGCCTGGGCACCCTGGCGGCGGTGGCGGCGCTCGACTGCTCCTCGTCGATCCCGTTCCGCCAGCTCGGTGTGCTGAGCGCCGACGAGCTGGCCCTCACCCTGCTCGGCACGTACGACGCCGAGATCCGCCGCCGGCCCCCGGCCGAGCTGCCGGGCGGGGAGTCGTACCGGATCGTCACCGCTCCCCGGCGCCGGGACGGCCGCAAGATCTGGGCCGACATCGGCCTGTTCGGGCCCGACGGCGAGGTCTACGTGCTGGGCTGCGCCACCTGGATCCTGGTCAAGCAGGGCTGAAGCGGTAAACAACCGTCGGTTCAGGTTGCGGGCAGGGGCTCGGCCGGCGCGGGCTCCTCCCGGCGCCGGGCGGCGAAAGCGGCCACCAGCAGGCCCCCGGCGGCCACCATGGCCAGCGTGGCCAGGAGGTGGTAGCCGACGGCCCGGCGGATGAACCCGGAGGTGAACCCGGCCAGCCCGCCGCACAGGCTCATCATCAGGTCGGCCGAGCCCTGCACCGCCACCCGGTGTTCGGCCGGCACGCTCTCGCTCAGCAGGCTGGACCCGCCGATCAGGCCGAAGTTCCAGCCCAGGCCGAGGCCCCACAGCGACGGGAACAGCAGCTGCTCCACGTCGCCCGACAGGGCGGCCAGGGCACAGGAGCCGATGATGGCCACCGCCCCGATCATGATCGTGTAGAGCCGGCCCCGGGTGTCGGAGATGCGGCCCACCAGCGGGCTGAAGGCGTACATGCCGGCGATGTGGAGCGACACCACGTACTGGCTCACCCCTTCGTGCCCATGCAGCTTGAGGTGCACCGGTGTCATCGCCATCACGCCCACCATCGCCCCCTGGGAGATCATCATGGCCGCCAGGGCGAGCCGGGACCGGGGCTGGGCGTTGATGACCCGCAGGGCCGTCATCAGCTTGGGCCGCTCGGCCCGGGCGTCGGGGTCGATCCCGCCCGCCACCACCAGGGGATCGGGGCGGAGCTGGAGGCCGATGTTGACGGCGGCGGCGGCGAACAGGGCCGAGCTGACCAGCCACGGGCCGGTGTAGCGGTGCAGGCCCAGCACGTGCTCGCTCAGCCACTCGGCCGGGCCCACCAGCAGCGGCCCGAACACGGCGCCGAAGGTGGAGGCGAACACGATCCGGCTCATGGCCTGGCCCCGTTCGGCCGGCAGGGCCAGGTCGGTGGCGGCGTACCGGGCCTGGAGGTTGGCGGCCTGGCCGTTGCCGAACACGAACAGGCCGACCAGGAACACCGCCAGCTGGTCGTGCTGGGCGCCGAAGGCGGCGATCAGCCCGCCCACCACGGCCAGCATGTAGCCCATCTGGAGGCCCGGCCGCCGGCCCAGACGCCGCATCCGGCGGGCCATCATCTGCGACATCACCGCCGTGCCGGTGGTCGTGGTGGCGGTGGCGATGCCGGCCCACGGCGTGTTCTGGCCCAGGATGTCCTGGACCACGAAGGCGCCGACCACGATGGCCGACGCCAGCGCTCCGGCCCCCACCATCTGGCCCAGCATCAGCACCCGCAGCGTGCGGCGCTGGATCGCGGCCCGCTCGGCCGCCTCGTACTCGGTGAGCTCGTTCTCGTCGGACATGATCTCTCCCTACCGGCCGCTGAAGTTGGGTGGGCGCTTCTCGATGAACGCCTGGCGGCCCTCGTCGAAGTCGGCGGTGGCCCGGGCCAGGTGGAGGGCGAGGCCCTGCTGGCGGTAGGCGTCGTCCACCGACGCCTCCCAGCTGTGGTACACCGCCGCCTTGGTGATGCCCAGCACCTTGGTGGGCCCGGAGGCCAGCTCCGCCACCAGGGCGCCGGTTGCGGCGTCGAGCTCGTCGTCGGGGGCGACGGCGGTGACGAGTCCCCACCGCTCGGCTTCGACCGCGCTGAGCGTGGCCCCCCGCATGGCCCACTCCAGCGCCTTGCCGATGCCGACGTACTGCTGGAGCAGGCTGGTGCCGGTGGCCAGGCCCCGGCGGACGAAGGGGATGGCCAGGGTGGCCGTCTCGGCCATCACCCGGAAGTCGCAGGCCAGGGCCAGGTTGAACCCGGCCCCGTGGGCGTGGCCGTTGATGCGGGCGATCACCGGCTTGGGCATGGCCCGCAGCCGGTGCACGATCAGGGGCCAGCGGCCCTCACCCCGGGTGTACTGCTCGATCGGGTCGGCCAGGGGGCGCAGGGGGGTGTCGGCGTCGGCCATGTCCCGCAGGTCGTCGCCGGCGCAGAAGGCCCGGCCGGCCCCGGTGAGCACCACCACCCGCACCGAGCGGTCCCGCTCGATGGTGTCGATCACGTCGAGCAGCTCGATCCCGATGCGGATGTTCAGGGCGTTCAGCCGGTCGGGCCGGCTGAGGGTGATGCGGCAGCAGCCGCCGTCGGTCTCGACCTCCAGGTGACGGTATTCGGTCATGTGGTTCCCCCTGGCCGCCGGCGGCGACCGTGCGGTCGGATAGCGTGCGATCAGATGGCGGTCCAGCCGCCGTCGACGAACAGGACCTGGCCGGTGACGAACGTTGAGGCGTCGCTGGCCAGGAAGATCAGGGCACCGTCGAGCTCGCCCTCGTTGCCGGGACGGCCCATCGGGGTGCCGTCGACGATGTAGGCGATGCCCCCTGAGGTGGCGAACATGTTGGCGTTCATCTCCGTCTCGAACCAGCCGGGGGCGATGGCGTTGCACCGCACCCCCTTGCGGGCCCACTGCGAGGCCAGCTCCCGGGTGAGGTTGTGGAGGCCGCCCTTGGCCGCCGAGTAGCCGGGGATCTTGAGCCGGCCCCCGCCCCCGGCCCCCAGCACCGAGCCGATGTTGATGACCGACCCCGGCCGCTGGTTCTCGATCATCCACCGGGCGCTCAGGCGGGCCAGCTCGTACGGCGCCACCAGGTCGATCTCCAGCTCCCGGCGGAACTCGTCGAGGTCGTCGTCGATGGCGGCCAGCACCCGGGTGATGCCGGCGTTGTTGATCACCACGTCGATCTGGCCGAACTCCTCCAGCGTCGCCGCCACCAGGGCGGCGGGGGCGCCGGGGGCGGCCAGGTCGCACTCCACGGCCAGGGCCCGGGGTAGGGCGCCGGCCAGGTCGTTCAGCCGGTCGACCCGGCGGGCCGCCATCACCACCGAGGCCCCGGTGGCGCTCAGGGCCCGGGCGAAGCGGTGACCGAGGCCCGAGCTGGCCCCGGTGAGGATGGCCACCTTGCCGTCGAGGCGGAACGAGGCGAGCGGGTCGACGGTGGGCCCGGCGGCCGGGCTGGTATCGGTAGCCATGGCCCGCATGTTGACACGTCCCGCCCGCCCCGGCGAACGCCGACGCCGGGCCCGCCGGGCCGTGCATGCGCCGTCCGGCCGCCGCCGCCCACTCCCGGGCGAACTGCGCGACGGAAATCGCGCCCCGCCAACGAACTGCGTCGCGTTCTGGTTGAAAGACGGCGAAAACGTCACGCAGATCGGCGGACGGGCGCGAGTTCCGTCGCGCAGTTCGAGAGTCAGAGGGGGGTGACGCCCAGGTGGCGGCGGAAGCGGGCGGCCAGGTGATGGCCGTCGCGGGGTGGGAGCACGAGCGGCACCGGATCGGCCGACACGGCCACCGTGAGGAACACCGGCCCCGGCTGGTGGCGGGCGGCGTCGACGGCGTCGGCCAGCTGGGCCTCGGCGGTGACGGTGACGGCCACCAGCCAGCCGCAGGCGGCGGCCACGGCGGCCAGGTCGGTGCGGCCGCCATCGGCCCGGTTGGTGTGGGTGGGTTGCATGCCGGTCTCGCCGTAGTGGCCGTTGTCGATCACCGCCAGGGCCAGGTTGGCCGGCTGCATCCGCCCGATGGTGGACAGCGAGCCCAGGCCCATCAGGGCCTCGCCGTCGCCCGTGACCACCAGCACCCGGCGGTCGGGCCGGGCCAGGGCCAGGCCGAGGCCGATCGAGGCGGCCCCGCCCATCGCCCCCCACAGGGGAAAGGTGGCGTCGTGGTCGCCGGCGGCGGTGGCGTCCCAGGCGGTGGAGCCGAGGCCGGTGACCACCAGCAGGTCGTCGTCCCGGTCGGCCAGGAGCCGGGCCACCACGGCCCGCCGGTCGAGGGCCCCGGCCGCCGTCACGGCCGGCTCCCGCGGGCCTGGGCGCCGGGGGCCGGCGCCGGGGCGAACGCCTTGGCTCCGATGGCCCGTTGCCCGATGGTGACGGCGCAGGCCGTGCCGCCCCGGAACACCATGGTGGCCGCCGCCTCCACCGTCTCGGCGATGCGGCTCGCGTCGTCGACCTCGAAGGTCACGAGCCCGCACAGCCGCAGCACCTCGGGTGTGATCTGGCCCATCGGCAGCTGCCAGGGGTTGGCCTCGCCGAACTGGCCCCGCATGGTCACGATCACCAGCCCGGCCACCCCACAGCTGCGCCACAGCGACAGCATGTTCACGCAGTTGCCCACCCCGCTCGACTGCATGAGCACGGCACTGCGCTGCCCGCCCAGCCACGCCCCGGCAGCCAGGGCGATGCCCTCCTCCTCGGTGGACAGGGGCACCAGCGTGATGGCGGGGTCGGCCCGGCACGAGGTGATGACGGCGCTGAGGCCGGCGTCGGGCACGTACGACACCTGGGTCAGCTCGTGGCGTCGCAGGACGTCGTGCACCTCGGCCGCCCACGCCGCTTCGGTGGCGCCGACGGTCACAGGCGGCGGGCGACGGGGGCCTGGCCGGTGGTGCCGTGGGCCATGCCGACCATGCGGTGCACGTTGCGGGTGTTCTTGAGCCGGCCGAAGATGCGGGGCCCGGCGGCCAGCAGCGCCCCGTCCACCGCGATCGACTGGCCGCTCACGAAGGCCGAGTCGTCGCCGGCCAGCCACAGGGCGGCGCCGGCGATGTCGGCCCCCTCGCCCCGCTTGGGCAGGGGCTGGAGCTCGGACACCATGGCCTCGGCGTCCTCCACGTCGCCTCCGTGCATCAGGGGGGTGAAGATGACGCCGGGGCAGATGGCGTTGACCCGGATGCTGTGGGGGGCCAGCTCCAGGGCGGTGGTGGTGGTGAGGTTGACCACGGCCGCCTTGGCCGCCGAATAGGCCTGGGGCCCGGCCCCGCCGCCGAGGCCGGCCACCGAGGCGGTGTTGATGATCGACCCGCCCTCGCCCTGCTCGATCAGCACCCGGGCCGCGTGCTTGGTGCCGAGGAACACGCCCCGCACCAGCACGGCGAAGGTGGCGTCCCAGTGGTCCACCTCGATCTCGGTGATGGGGCCGAAGGCGCCGCCGATGCCGGCGTTGTTGAACACGATGTCGAGGCGGCCGAAGGCGTCGGTGGCCAGGGCCACGGCGGCGGCCACGTCGTCCTCCACGCTCACGTCGCAGCGGGTGAAGCGGGCCGCCGGGCCCAGGGCCTCGGCCGCCGCCCGTCCGGCCTCGGCGTTGAAGTCGGCGATGACGACGTTCGCCCCCTCGGCCACGAACCGCTCGGCGGTGGCCAACCCCATGCCGCTGGCGGCGCCCGTGATCACCGCCACCTTGCCCGCTAGCTGCCCGTTCCCGCTGCCGTCGCTCATCTGGTCCGGTCCCTTCTGCCGAGAGTGCGGCACCCCGGTGGGGTGCCCGGGCCGATCCTGCCACCTGGCCCCGCCGCCGGCCAGCGGGCCCGCCCAACCTCCGAACTGTGGCGCCAGGTGCTGCCATCTGCGCGTTGGCGCCACAGTTCGGCCTCGGTTGGCCCGCTGCTCGCCCGGGGGTCAGGGGACGGCGATGCCGAAGAACCCGAGCGTGACGGTGATGCGGCCGTCGGGGGCCAGGCGCATGGCGTCGATCCCGTCGACGATGGTGGTGCCGTCGGCCCCGGTGAGGGTCCAGGCGAAGCGGGCCTGGCTGTGGTGGGTGTCGACGGCCGAGGACCGGGTGAACGTCGAGCCGGGGAAGCGCTCGGCGATGCCGTCCATCATGGCCGTGATACCCAGGTGGCCGGCCACCTCGGAGGCACCGTCGCAGTAGTAGGCGTCAGGGCTGAACACGGCCTCGACCAGGGCCGGGCGGTCCTGGGGCGAGGCGTTCCAGGCGTCGAGGTAGCGGCCGACGGTGGTCTCGGCGTCGATCGTGGTTGCGGTGTCGGTCATTGGTTCGCTTCCTTTGCTCGGGCCGGGCGCTGCGCCCGGCCGGGTGATGAGATCCACTCTCCTCCCGGGCCGGCGCGGCGGCGATTACCCGTTGGGTAGCGTGCCCGTGTGAGCAGCCCGGTCAACGTCACCATCGCCCCCGCCGCCATCGCCCCGCCGGCCGCCAACTACGCCCACGCTGTGGCCACAACCGGGGCCGGGCGCTGGCTCCACACCTCGGGTGTGGTGCCGGTGGCCCCCGACGGCACCGTCCCGGACGGGGTGGCGGCCCAGGCCGAGGTGATCTGGGCCAACATCGGGGCCATGCTGGCCGAGGCCGGGATGGGCCCGGCCGACGTGGTGTCGGTGACCACCTACGTCACCCCGGGTCAGGTGCTGGCCGACGTCATGGCCGCCCGCGACCGGTTCCTGGCCGGCCACCGGGCGGCGTCGACCCTGCTGGTGGTGCCCGAGCTGGCCCAGCCGGCCTGGCTGCTGGAGATCCAGGTGATCGCCGCTGCGGCCTGATCCCCGATCCCGCCTCCAGGGGGTGAGGTGTCAGATCGGGGTCAGAAAAGTGTCATCCACCGTGCAATCCAGGGCCATCGATCGGCGTCGGGGCAGGCCACGAGGGCTCTAGAGTGAGCCGATGTCGGAGGTGAGCCTGCTCCATCCGGTCCAACGGCCAGGCCAGCGCATCGTCCGGTACGAGGCGCCGGCCACGCTGGAGGCCGCCCTCGAGGTCCTGGCTACGCACGGCCCGGCCGCCCGCCCGGTGGCCGGCGGCACCGACCTGCTGGTGGAGCTCGACCGGGGCGCCCGCCCCGGGGCGGAGGTGCTGGTGGACCTGGGCCGCATCCCGGGCCTGGCCGACGTCACCGTGACCGACGACCACCTGGAGCTCGGCTGTCTCGTCACCCACAACCAGGTGGTGGCGGCCGACGCCGCCTGGCAGCGGGCCACCCCGCTGGCCCAGGCCTGTTGGGAGGTCGGCTCGCCCCAGCTCCGGAACCGGGCCACCGTGGCCGGCAACCTGATCACGGCCAGCCCGGCCAACGACACGATCTCGGCCCTGCTGGCACTGGGGGCGGAGGTGACGCTCACCTCGGCCGCCGATGTGCGGAGCCTGCCCGTGGGTGACTTCGTCACCGGATTCCGCACCACCGCGCTGGCCCCCGGCGAACTGGTGACGGCGGTGCGGGTACCCACGCTCGGTCCCCGCCAGCGGGGGGTGTTCGTGAAGCTCGGCCTCCGCCGGGCCCAGGCCATCTCGGTGGTCCACCTGGCCGCCGTGGTCACGTTCGCCCCGGAGGGCGGCGGCGCCCCCGATGAGCCCCTGCCCGCTGGCCCCACCGATGCCCCGGTGGCCGATCTCCGCCTGGCCATCGGGAGCGTGGCCGCCACCGTGGTGCTCGTGCCCGGGGCCACCGGGGCCGTGGTCGGCCGGCCGCTCGATGCGGCCGCCGCCGCAGCCGCCGCCGAGGCGGTGCGGGGCGCCATCGAACCCATCGACGATCTGCGGGGCACGGCCGGCTACCGCCTCCAGACGGCGGCCACCATGACCGCCCGGGCCCTCTCCACCCTGGGCGCCGGGGTCGAGCTGGCCCACCGGCCCCACGATCCGCCCCGCCTGTGGCGCCCCGGGTTCACCGGTCGGTTCCCGTCGGGGCCCGGGACCGAAGCCAGCGTCGACGACGCCGCCCCCATCACCACCACCGTCAACGGCTACGCGGTGCGGGGCAACGGCGCCGCCTCGGCCACCCTGCTCGACTGGCTCCGGGAGCACGCCGGGACCAATGGGGTGAAGGAAGGATGCGCCGAGGGGGAGTGCGGGGCATGCACCGTGCTGCTCGACGGGGCGGCCGTGATGTCGTGCCTGGTCCCGGCGGGCCGGGCCCATCGGGCCGACGTCACCACGGTGGAGGGCCTGGCTCCCGACACCGGCCTGCTCAGCCCGGTGCAGGAGGCCTACGTGGCCTGCGGCGCCGTCCAGTGCGGGTTCTGCACGCCGGGCCTGCTGATGGCGAGCACCGCCCTGCTGGAGGAGCACCCCCACCCCACCCTGGCCCAGGTGGAGGCCGGCCTGGCCGGCAACCTGTGCCGCTGCACCGGCTACGGGGCGATCCACCGGGCGATACACAGCGCCGCCGGCGCTGCACCAAGCTCCCCGGAGGGGAGCCGGGCGCAAACCCCCGACGGTCAGGGCGGGCAGCCATGAGCGTCGGCGGCGCCACCCGGCGGATCGACAGCGAGGGCAAGGTCACCGGTGTCACCGAGTACCCGGCCGACCGCATCCCGCCCGACGCCCTGGTGGCCAAGGTGGTGTTCACCAACCAGGCCCACGCCCGGCTGACCTCGCTCGACGTGTCGGCGGCCGAGGCCGTCCCCGGGGTGGTGGCCGTGTTCACCGCCCCCGACGTGCCGGTCAACGTCTACGGCCTCACCCTGCCCGACCAGCCGGTGTTCGTGGGCACCAGCCACACCGGCCGCACCGCCGTGCCGTGCGACGTGAGCCGGTGGGAGGCCGACCACCTGGCCCTGGTGGTGGCCGAGACGGCCCACGCCGCCGAGCAGGCCGCGGCCGCCATCACCGCCACCTGGGAGCCCCTCCCGGTGCTGGGCACGATCGACGAGGCCATGGCCCCGGGCGCCCCGCTGCTCCACCCGGAGAACGGGCTCGGCCACAACGTCTACACCACCTACAACATCCGCAAGGGCGACATGGCCGCCGGCTGGGCCGCCGCCACCGCTGTGGTGGAGGCCACCTACGAGGTCCCCTACCAGGAGCACGCCTACCTCCAGCCCGAGGCCGGCATGGCCTACATCGACGACCACGGCCGGGTGACGGTGGAGATCGCCGGCCAGTGGACCCACGAGGACCGGGAGCAGATCGCCCACGCCCTGGACCTGCCCGAGGAAGACATCCGGGTGATCTACCCCGCCATCGGCGGGGCCTTCGGCGGCCGGGAAGACACGTCACTGCAGATCGTGCTGGCGCTGGCCGCCTGGCGCCTCCATCAGCGGGGCGAGCACCGCCCGGTGGGCTGCGTGTGGAGCCGGGAGGAGTCGATCGTCGGCCACCACAAGCGGCACCGGGGCCGGATCCGGGCCCGGTGGGGGGCCGACGCCGAGGGCCGGATCACCGCCGTCGAGAGCGAGGCCTGGCTCGACGCCGGCGGCTACAACTACACCTCGAACAAGGTGCTGGGGAACCTCCACCTGGGCCAGGGCGGCTGCTACGAGGTGCCCAACGCCCACATCACCAGCCACGCCGTCTACACCAACGCCGTGCCCGGCGGGGCGTTCCGGGGGTTCGGCGGCCCGCAGTCGGCCTATGTGGCCGAGAGCCAGATGAACAAGCTGGCCGAGGCCCTGGGGCTCGACCCGGTGGAGATCCGCCGCCGCAACGTGCTGCGCGACGGCTCGATCGGCGTCACCCAGACGCCGATGCCCGACGGCGTCACCATCGCCCAGGTGGTGGAGGCCTGTGCCGAGGCGGCCGCCCGGCCGCCGGCGTCGGCGCCTCCGCCCGGCCCGTTCACCCCGTTCGCCACCCTCGGCCCGGCCGCCGGCGACCTGCGCCGGGGCCGCGGGTTCGCCTGCGCCTTCAAGAACGTGGGGTTCAGCTTCGGCTTCCCCGAGCGGTGCGAGGCCGAGATCGTGCTGCACGGCGAGGCGGGCGACGACCATCCCCACGGGGCGGACCTGTTCCACGCCGGGGCCGACGTGGGCCAGGGCGCCCACACCGTGTTCACCCAGATGGCGGCGGAGGCTCTGGGCCTGCCGGTGGAGCGGGTGCACGGCCACTTCTCCGACACCGCCATCACCGGAGACTCCGGTTCGGCCTCGGCTTCCCGCCTCACCTGGATGGCCGGCAACGCCATCCTGGGGGCGGCCGAGGAGGCAGACAAGGCGTGGCGCAACGGCGACCGCCCGGCCGTCGGGACCTTCCGCTACGTGCCCCCGCCCACCGAGGCCCTCGACCCCGAGACCGGGATCTGCGTGCCCAACTTCACCTACGGCTACGTGGCCCAGGCCGTGGAGATCACGGTCGACACCGGCACGGGCCACATCCGGGTGGACCGGGTGGTCTCCACCCACGACGTGGGCCGGGCCATCAACCCCGACCTGGTGGTGGGCCAGATCGAGGGTGGTGTGGTGCAGGCCCACGGCTACGTGCTGAGCGAGAACCTGCAGGTGCACGAGGCCCGGATCCAGACCCCCCGCCTCAGCACCTACCTCATCCCCGGCATCGGCGACGTGCCGACGGTGATCGAGCCCGTGATCCTGGAGTTGGCCGACCCGATCGGCCCGTGGGGGGCCCGGGGCATGGCCGAGATGCCGATGATGACGTACGCCCCGGCCGTGGTGGCCGCCCTCCACGACGCCACCGGCGTCTGGTTCGACGCCTTCCCCCTCACCCCGGCCCGCGTGTTGGCGGGCCTCGAAGGAGCCCGCCTCCCATGACCCGCCTCGCCCTCTACCTGCAGGACGCCCATCCGCTCAGCGAAGCCATCGAGCACACCCGCTACGCCGAGAGCCAGGGGTTCGAGGCGGTGTGGCAGGCCGACTCCCGCCTGGTGCGGGAGGCCGGGGTGGCCATGGCCGCCTTCGCCGCAACCACCGGCACGATCAAGGTGGGCTCGGGCGTCATCGACATCTGGACCCGCAACCCGGCCCGCCTGGCCTCGCTCTTCTCCACGCTCGACGACCTGGCCCCGGGGCGCATCATCTGCGGGCTCGGTGCCTGGTGGGATCCGCTGGCGGCCAAGGTGGGGATCAGCCGGGAGCGGCCGCTGCTGGCCATGCGCGAGATCGTCACCGCCGTGCGGGCCCTGCTCAACAACGAGACCGTCACCATGCACGGCACGTTCGTGGATCTCGACGGGGTGGAGCTCGACTACGTACACCAGGAGCGCCGGCCCAAGGACGTGCCGATCTACATCGGGGCCACCGGGATGCAGATGATGGAGCTGACCGGCCAGATCGCCGACGGGGTGGTGCTCAACTACCTCGTGTCGCCCACCTACAACGCCGAGGCGCTGGAGCACCTGGCCATCGGAGCGGCCAAGGCCGGCCGCTCGATCGACGACATCGACCGGCCCCAGCTCGTGGTGTGCTCGGTCGACGAGGATCGCCAGGCCGCCCTCGACGGGGCCCGGCTCCTCGTCACCCAGTACCTGGGCCAGCAGCCCCACATCATGAAGGCCAGCGGGGTGCCCCAGAGCATCCTCGACGCCGTGGGCGAGGTGCTCACCTGGCCCGCCACCCACGAGCAGGTGGTGGCGGCGTCGAAGCGGGTACCCGACGAGATCGTGCAGATGATCTGCGCCGCCGGCACCCCCGACGAGTGCCGGGCCAAGGTGGCGGAGTACATCGCCACCGGCTGCACCTGCCCGATCCTGTACCCGCTGGGGCCCGACGTGCGGACGATGATCGACACCTTCGCCGGCTGGGAGCCGTAGGTGTCCCCTTCGGGAGTGTCCCCTTCCGGGACGTCGAGCTCGTCGCCGGCGAACGTCGGACCGGCCACGGGGGCCGGGGCCGACGTCATCGTGGTGGGGGGCGGGCACAACGGGCTCATCTGCGCCGCCTACCTGGCCCGGGCCGGCGTCGACACGCTGGTGCTGGAGGCCCGCAGCGAGGTGGGCGGGTGCGCCTCCACCGTGACCGACCTCGGGGCCCGGTTCAACATCTGCCACTGCGACCACACGATGATCCGGGCCCTGCCCATCGTCGACGAGCTGGAGTTGGAGGCCCACGGGCTGCGCTACCTGTCGCCCGACGCCGTCAACGTCCATCTGTTCCACGACCAGAGCCCGCCCTGGGTCCAGTTCCACTCCACCGAGGCCACGGTGGACGGGCTGGCCCACCACTACCCCCACCAGGTCGACGCTTATCGCCGTTACCTGGCCGACGCCCTGCCCGTGTCCCGCTTCGTGCTCGACGTGGTGCGCACCCCGCCCTCGGCCGCCCGGCTGTCGGCCCGGGCCCTCAACCGGCGGCGGGAGGCGGCGACCCGCCTGATGCGATGGGCACGGCGCAGCGCCCAGGACGTGCTGGCCTCCTACTTCGACGACTGGCACCTCCGCCTGCCCGCCATCAGCACCGGCCCCACCGTGTGGGGGATACCGGCCACCACCCCCAACACCGGGCTGGCCGCCCTCAACTACGCCACCCGCCACCTGGTCGGCACCGGCCGCCCCCAGGGCGGCAGCGGCATGCTGCCGGCGGCCACCCGGGCGTCGTTCGAGGCGGCCGGGGGCCGGGTCCGCTGCGACGCCAAGGTGTCGGCCCTCACCGTGCGCGACGGCGCCATCACCGGGGTCCGGCTGAGCGACGGCACCGAGATCCCGGCCCGGGCGGTGGTGGCGGCCTGCGACCCTCACGAGGTGTTCCTCCACTGGCTCGACGGGGCCCTGCCCCCGGCGGCAGCCAGAACGGCGGCCCGGTGGCGGGCCCGGCCCACGTTCGACGGCTACGAGTCGAAGCTCGACGCCGTGCTCTCCGCCCCGCCCCGCTTCGCCGCGCTGGCCGAGCTGGAGGGGTTGTTCCCCGGCGTCAACCTGCTGACCCCGACGGCCACCGTCAATCCCACCCCGGCCGAGCTCGACGAGGCCCACCGCCTGAAGGCCGAGGGCCGGGTGGCCGAGCATCCCACCCACCTGGTCAACGCCCCGTCGGTGCTGGATCCGACGATGGCCCCGGGCCTGGGCCAGCACGTGTTCAGCCTGGAGACACTGTTCACGCCGTACGCCCTGCCCGGCGGCTGGCCAGGGTCGGCCGAGCCGGCCCGGTGGCTGGAGCTGTGGGGCGACCTGGCCGAGCCCGGCTTCGCCGAGACCGTGGTGCGGTGGCGGGCCATGACGCCCGACCGGTACGAGAGCGAGTTCTTCATGGCCCGGGGCCACGCCCCGTCCTATGTGGCGTCGCCCCTGGCCACGCTGACCGGGCGGAACCGGGAGCTGAGCCGGTACCGGACGCCGATCACGGGCCTGTACCTCACCGGCGCCGCCACGTTCCCCGGCGCCGGGATCTTCGGGGCGTCGGGCCGCAACACGGCCCACACCGTGCGGGCCGATCTGCAGGGCCGATTGCGCCGGCCGCTGGCCGTGGCCCGCCGGGCCGGGCGCCGCCTCCCCCTCCCCGCCTGACCGCCCGCCCCGGTCCGCAGCGATCTGATGCCGGAGGGCGTCACCGGTGGCGATGTGGGTGAGAAGTTGGCGGGATCGCCGATCTGATGCCGGAGGGCGTCACCGGTGACGGCCGGGGACATCAGATCGGGATGAGGGGGCGGGGCCGGGTCAGCCGCTGGTGATCTCGATGGGGGCAGCTTCGGCCAGGGCGGCTTCCACCCAGGCGGCGGGGGCGAAGAGGGCGGCGTCGGCCCAGCGACGGCCGGTGAGCTGGACACCGAGGGGCAGGCCGAGGGGGCCGGTGCCGGCCGGGATCTGGATGGCGGGCACGCCGAGGGTGCTCCAGGTGGCGTTGAAGATCGAGTCGCCGGTGGTGTCGATCGGCACCGCTTCGCCCGGGGCCGACGGCGTGAGCAGGGCGTCGACCCCGAGGTCGTCGAGCCATCGGTCGTGCGCCGCCCGGGCCGCGGCCACCGCGCGTTGGGCCTCGTGGTACTGGGCCCGGTCGGTGCGGTCGCCCTTGGCCAGCAACCGGAGGATCTTCTCGTGGATCTGGTCGGCATGGTGGGCCCGCTCCCAGGCGAACACCAGGGCCGACTCGACAGCCAGGATCACGGCGCCGGCGTCGACCACCGGGGCCAGGTGGGGAGCGGGGTCGAGCTCGATGACGTCGGCCCCCGCCGCCCGCAGCCGGTCGGTCACCGCCACTAGCAGGGGCTCGAGCTCGGGCTGGGCCCGGTCCCACACGTGCGACCGGTAGAGCCCGAACCGGGGCGGGCCCGACTGTCCGCCGGCCGGATCCCCGCCGGGCCGGGCCGCCCCGGTCAACACCGCCTGCAGGACGGCGGCGTCGGCCACCGACCGGGTGTGCCAGCCCAGGGTGTCGAGCGACAGGGCCAGCGCGCCCACTCCGTTCATGGGCACCGCCCCGTGGCTGCCCTTGAAGCCGACCACGCCGCAGAAGGCGGCCGGCCGGAGCACCGAGCCGACGGTCTGGGTGCCGTACGCCACCCGCACCATGCCCGCCGCCACCGCCGCCGCCGATCCGCTCGACGAACCCCCCGGGGTCCGGGTGCCGTTGTGGGGGTTGGTGGTGGCTGTCGGGGTGAACAGGGCGAACTCGGTGGTGGTGGTCTTGCCCGCCACCACCGCCCCGGCGGCCCGGGCCAGCGCCACGCAGGCCGCGTCCTCGCTGGGCCGGCGCCCGGTGTAGATGGGGGAACCCCGCCCGGTGGGCAGGTCGGCGGTGTCGATCACGTCCTTCACCCCGAGGGTCCATCCGGCCAGCGGGCCGCCGCCGGCGGCGGCCTCCGCCACCAGGGCCCGCAACTCGTCGTCGCCGTGCCGGGCGGTCCAGGCCTGCACCGCCGGCTCCCGGGCGGCCACCGCCGCCAGTTCCGCTTCCAGGTCGTCGAGTGCCGTCACCCGACCCATCATGGCCCAGGGCCCGGCCGCCGGCCACGTCCCATTCGGGCGATCTGATGTCCGACGCCGTCACCGGTGACGGGTGGGGGCACCAGATCGGGCTGGCCCAGGGATCGATCCCGATGGGCGGCAGCGGGCGGCGAGCGTAGCGTCCCGACCATGACGGCACCGGGACTGGTGGGAGCGGACCTCGAGCGGCTCGGAGCGCTGGCGTCGGGCGTGCGGCGCCACGGCGGCGAGTTGGAGCGGCTGGTGGGAGCGGCCGACGGCGCCGTGGGGGAGCTCGGCCGGATCTGGGACGGCCCCGACGCCGGGCAGTTCGCCCGGCTGTGGTCGGCCCGGCACCGCCCGGCCCTGGCCGCCGCGGTCCGGGCTCTGGGCACCGCGGCCGACACCATGGAGCGCAACCGGCGGGAGCAGGAGCGGGCCAGCGGGTCCCTCGACGGCCCGCCGGCTCCGGCGGGGGACGGCGGCCACGGTTTCGGCTTCGGCGACATCGTCGGCGGGATGGGAGACGGGGTCCGCTGGCTGGGCGACCGGGCGGCCGACGGGGCCCGCTGGGTGGGGGACCAGGCGGCCGACGGCGGCCGGTGGGTGGCCGACCACGCCGACGACATCCTCCTCGACGGCCTGTTCTACCGGCGGGAGGGCTTCGCCAGCACCCGGGCCCTCGCCCTCAGCGGCATGAACCCCTTCCTCTACCTGGTGCTGGCCGATCTCCAGAACCGCTATGTGACCCCGGTGGAGGTCCAGTTGCTCGACCGGTTCGTGGCCGAACCCCTGGTGGACGCGTTCGCCGGCCCACCCGAGCCCCGCACCGGAGATCCCGGCGGTCGGCTCGACACCCGGCCCAACGGCACCTTTCAGGTGGGCGGCGCCACCGACCGGGACCGGGGCCGGGCGGCCGTGGTCGACGCCTTCGAGGCCACCGGCGACAGCGGCCGGATCCGCAGCGACGAGTTCCAGATCATCGACCACGGCAACGGCAACTACACCGTGGTCCTCCCCGGCGTGACCGACCTCAGCGACCCCCACGCCGGGTTCGACCCGGTGGACCAGTCGGTGCGGGACACCGATCAGGTGGCGGCCGTCTCCGCCGGCAGCACCGGCATCGATGGCAACCGGTACGCCCAGATGGTGCGGGAGCACCTCCAGCGGGCCGACGTGCCGCCCGGGGCCAACCTGATGATCGTGGGCCACAGCTTCGGGGCCGACACCGCCCTCGACCTGGCCAGCGATCCCGGGTTCAACGGTCGCGATTACCACGTGACCCATGTGGTGGCGGCCGCCTACTACTCCCAGCCCCAGCTGCCCCACGTCCAGCCCGGTACCGAGGTGCTCGTGCTGCAGAACAACAAGGACGTGCCGGTGCTGGCCGAACAGCTGGGCCACGTGCCCACCACGCCGTTCCCCGGCACCAACGGCGCCATCGTCGACCGGTTCAGCGGCGGGTGGGCCGGCGCCGGTCACGCCCAGTCGAACTACATCGAGCACCTCGGCTCCGGCGATCCCGGCCTCGACGCCTACTTCCAGTCGGTGGACGCCGCCGGGTACACGGCCAGCGGGCAGTCGACGGCGGTCGACGTGTCGATCACACCGTGACGGGTAGCACCGCGGGCCGGGGCCAGGGCCGAAGCCGGGGCCAGGGCCAGGGACAGGGACAGGAGAGACAGCGCATGCAGACCAGCGACGAGGCGGCCGGCGAGTATGAGCGGCGGCTGAAGGGCCAGCCGGCCGACCCGGCCCAGTTCGAGCTCACCGGGGTGGGCTGCGAGCGCCGACCGGATCGGCTGGCCGTCACCGGGGCCGTGCGCAACACCGGCCCCCGGCGTCGGATCTTCGACGCCGCCATCCGGGTGCGCCAGCTCGACGGCTCGTGGGCCGAGGGGCGCCGGCTGCTCGACTGGTTGGAGCCGGGCGAGACCGCGACCATCAGCCACTGGTTCGGCCGTCCCGAGCTGTTCGCCGCCTCCCCCGACTGTGAGGTGACCGTGCTCGACGGGCCGGAGGAGGCCCTGGTCAACGGCGGCTGAGCCCCGCCCGGTACCGTGGGGCGCCATGGTGACGGCGGCTGGTGATGCACCCCACGAGGCCCTCGGGGCAACGACGACAACGGCGACAACCACGACAACGGCGACAGCAGCGCCAGCGAAGACGCTGCGCAACGGTCGGCTGGCCGACGGCCGGCTGGTGGACGTGACGGTGACCGACGGCCGTATCGCCGCCCTCGTCCCCGCCGCCGCCCCCGCCGCCAAGGCCGGGCCCGACGACGTCGATCTCCAGGGGTGGCTGGTGCTGCCGGCCATGGCCGAGCCCCACGCCCACCTCGACAAGGCCCTCACGGCCGAGATGGTGCCCAACCCCACCGGCGACCTGTTGGGAGCGATCGACGCCTGGGTGGCGGCGGCCGCCGCCGGCCGCTTCACCCACGAGGGCACGGTGGCCCGGGCCACCGCCGCCCTCGAGCTCCTGGCGGTCCACGGCGTCACCGCCGTGCGCAGCCATGTGAACGTCACCGCCGACGTTGGCGCCCGCAGTGTGGTGGCGGTGAGGGAAGCGGCCGCCGCCTTCGAGGGCCTGATCGACGTCCAGCTGGTGGCTCTGTGCGGCACGCCGGTGGTGGGGCCGGAGGGGGCGCCCACCCGGGCCGCCCTGGCCCAAGCGCTGGCCGCCGGGGTGGACCTGGTGGGGGGCTGCCCCCACCTCGACGAGAACGGCGACGGCGCCGGCGTGATCAAGGTCTGCCTCGACGCCGCCCGGGAGGCCGGCCTGCCGGTGGACCTCCACGTCGACGAGACCCTCGACCCCGGCATGCTCACCCTGCGCGACCTGGCCCGGGCCGTGGTCGACCGGGGTTTCGAGCTGCCGGTGACGGCCAGCCACTGTGTGAGCCTCGGCATGCAGCCGCCTACGGTGCAGGCGGCGGTGGCGGCCGAGGTGGCGGCGGCCGGCATCTCGGTGGTGCCCCTGCCCCAGACCAACCTGTTCCTCCAGGGTCGCAGCCACCCGGCCGCAACCCCCCGGGGTCTCACCGCCATCGCCGCCCTGCGCCAGGCCGGCGTGGTGGTGGCCGCCGGGGGCGACAACGTGCAGGACCCGTTCAACCTGGTGGGCCGGAGCGATCCGTTGGAGACGGCGTCGCTGCTGGTGATGGCGGCCCACCAGCTTCCCGACGACGCCTACGACCTGGTGTCGAACCAGGTGCGGCGGGCGCTCGGCCTCCAGCCGGTCACGTTCGCCGTGGGCGACCCGGCCGACCTGGTGGCCATCGACGCCCCGTCGGTGCGGGCCGCCATCGCCGACGCCCCCCGCTCCCGGCGGGTGTTCCGCCGGGGCCGCCTCGTCGCCTCCTGCGACCAGCAGCTCCGCCTCCACCGCTGAGGGCGCCGGGCCGACCTGGCGCCGGCCCGCCTCCCGTCGGCCGGAGCCGGGGGGGCAGGTGACCGAGGTCCGTTGCCGCCCTCCGGCCCGACCTGCGACAATGCGAACCCATGGCGGCAACGATCGACGATGGGCGGGCCTACGGGCGACAGCCCGGCACCTGGGACCCCCGGCTGGTGGAGGTGGGGGCCGGCACCCCCTCGGGTGAGCTGCTCCGCCGCTACTGGCACCCCGTGGCCCGGTCGTCGGACGCCACCGCCGTGCCTCGCCAGGTCCGCCTGCTGGGCGAGGACCTGATCCTGTACCGGTCCGCCGACGGCACCCCCGGCCTCCTCACCCCGCGGTGCTGCCACCGGGGCACCACCCTCTACTTCGGCCGGGTGGAGGAGAACGGGATCCGCTGCCCGTACCACGGCTGGTTGTTCGCCGCCGACGGCACCTGCCTGGACCAGCCGTGCGAGCCGGAGCGGGGGGCCGGCCTGCGGGAGCCGAACCGGTTCCGCCAGCCCTGGTACCCGGTGGTGGAGTACCACGGTCTGGTGTTCGCCTACCTCGGCCCGGCCAGCCGCCAGCCCGTGTTCCCCCGCTACGACATCTTCGAGGACCTGGTCGACGACGAGGAGATCGTGGTCGTCGACCACTTCGCCTTCGGCGGCCCCACCGAAGCCCCGTGCAACTGGTTCCAGACCCACGAGAACTCGATGGACGCCTACCACGTGTTCATCCTCCACAACACGATCAGCGGCCCCCAGTTCGATCCCCGCCTGGAGATCTGGCCCCGGGTGAGCTGGGAGCGCCACCCGTGGGGGGTGACGTCGGCCCAGGACCGGGACCTCCCCGACGGCACCGTGCTCCACCGGGTGACCGAGGTGCGGGTGCCCACCATCCGGGTCATCCCCACACCCACCCTCAGCGTGCTGGGCAAGACCAACAACATGAGCTGGGCCGTCCCCATCGACGACACCCACACCAAGGTCTACGCCCTGGTGCGCAAGAGGCGCAGCGAGCCGCCCCAGGGGCTACCGGTGTACGGCGAGGGCCGGAGCTGGTTCGACCTGAGCGAGGAGGAGCACCAGCGGTTCCCCGGCGACTACGAGACCCAGGTGGGCCAGGGGCCGATCACGCTCCACACCGAGGAGCGCCTGGCCACATCGGACCGGGGGGTGAGCCTGGTCCGCCGCCAGTTCCTCGACCAGGTGGCGGTGGTGGAGGCCGGCGGCGACCCGGTGGGGGTGAGCTTCGAGCCCGACGCCCCACCGGTGTCGCTGATCGCCGGCAACTACATCGTCGAACGCTGAGCGCGATCCGGGGCGGGAGCGCCAGCCCCGAAACGGTCAGAAACCGATGCTGGTGTCGATGAACTCGTTGGTGACGAGGTCGTCGGGGGTGATGCCGGCCGGGAAGTCCATCTGGGCCTCGGTGAGGGCGTCGATGACCTCCTGGACCCGGGCGGTGTCGAAGTTGCCCACCGTGTCGTCCGGGCCATTGCCGGCCAGGCCCAGCTCGAGCTGCTTGTCCACCGAGAACTCGGCCAGCTCGGCCGGGTAGGTCCAGAAGGTGTCGTAGGTCTTGACCGTCTCGACGATCTTGGCGTTGGTCGCCGCCGGGTCGCCGTAGTAGTCGACCGTGGCCTGCTGGATGACCGGGATGAGCTCGGTCAGGCAGGGGGTCAGCTCCTCCAGCCGGTCGGGGACGATGCCCAGCGTCTGGGAGTACACCGGGAAGCCGGCGTCGTTCAGCAGCTGGAAGGCGAGATCCTTGCCGTACTCGGTGACCTGGTTCTTGTAGATCCAGGGCTCGGCCGAGGCGAAGCCCTGCTGGGCGATGTCGCCCTCGGCCACGAACCGGTTGGGCGAGCCGTCGTAGGACGGGTCGATCTGGTCTTCCTTCCAGATCCCCTTGGCCACGAAGACCTCGGAGAAGGTGCCGCCGCCGAAGACGTTGATCGTGATGTCCTTGGCGCCGAGGTCGGCCAGCGTCTTGACGTCGGGGTACGTCTCGGGGTCCCAGTAGATGATCTGCGGGTTGAGCTCGAGGGGAGCCATCACCGACAACAGGGGGGTCTTGTCGGCGGTCAGGATCTGGCCGTCGGTGGTGGCGTAACCGAGCATCACGTCGTCGTCGGTGTACATGACCGACTCCACGTTGCCGTCGCCGATGGCCGGGCCGCCCGCCCGGATCTCGATGTCGACCCCGGTGTCCACGCCGCCGCTGGCGGTGAGGGAGCCGGTGACCACCTTCTGGGCGGCGTCGATCTCGTAGTCGTCACCGAGCAGCTGGTAGAGGGCGCCGTGCTCGGCCTCGGGGAACCAGTCGGTCTGGACCACGACGGTGGCCGGGCAGGCCGCCGACAGGTCGACGGCGCCGCCCGCCGCCTCCGAGGTGTCGGTCGAGGCCTCGGTGGTGCCGCTGGCCTCGGTGGTGGCGGTGCTCGAGTCGGTGCCGGCCGAGTCGGTGGTCGCCGTCGAGTCGCTGTCGCTGCCACAGGCCGACGCGGCCAGGCCCAGCGTGAACAACAGGGCCGCGGCCCGTGTCCCGTGTCTTGCTCTCATGTCTGTGTCTCTCCCTTGGGTGGTGGACGTTGCTCTCGGGGCGCGGCGACACCCCGGGATCGTTCGGCTCGGGTGGTCAGCTCAGCGGCCGCCGCCTCCAGCGGAGTCGTACCACTTGCCGATCACGCGGTTCTGGAGCCAACCGAAGGCCAGGAACACGCTGATGCCGAGCAGCGACGACATGATGACCGAGGCCAGCAGCTGCTCGCCCGACAGGTCGTTGGCGAACTTGCGCAGCAGCTGACCGATGCCCTTGTCGCCCTTGCCGAAGAAGAAGTCGCCCACGATGGCGCCGATGACCGACAGCCCAGCCGAGATCCGCAGGCCGGCGAAGATGGCCGGCAGGGCCGAGGGGAACATCAGCTTGCGCAGCCGGGTGGAGCGGCTGGCGTTGTGCAGGGTGAACAGGTCGTGCATGCCCTTCTCGGCCGACGACAACCCGAACAGCGTGTTCACCAGGATCGGGAACACGGCGATGATGATGCACACCATCACCCGGGCCGTCTGGCCGGTGCCCCACCAGAACTGGATGAGCGGCACGAGGGCCAGGATGGGGATGGCCTGCAGGGTCACCATGAACGGGAACACGGCCCGCTCCACCACCTTGGCCTGGCTCATCACGATGGCCATGGCGAACCCGATCAGGATCGAGAACACGAGGCCGATCATGGCCACCCGGGTGCTCGACCACAGGGCCTGGAGGATCTCGGAGAACGAGTCCCAGTCGAGGAAGCCTTCGGTGAGCACCCGGTGGGGCGGCTCCAACAGGAACCGCTTCTTGGGCACGAGTACCACATAGCTGACGAAGTACCAGATGCCCAGGAGGATGGCGCCGAGCACCATGGGGGGCAGGACCGTGGTGGCGAACCACCGGCCGGGGCTGATGCGGGGGGCGGACCGGGGGGCGTCGGGCGGTAGCTCACCCAACTCGGCGGCCACGTCGGCTGCGGCGTTGACGATGCGCTGATCGACGTCGGTCACTGGTGGGCTCCTCTGAGCGCGTGGGACACCTCGCCGCTGAGCTTGGCGAACTCGGGATCGAAGCGGAGGTCGGGAACGCGGGGGTAGGGGAACGGCACCTCGTACTCGGCCACGATCCGCCCAGGGCGGGCCGACATGACCAGCACCTTGGTGCTCATGAACACGGCCTCGGGAATGGAGTGGGTGATGAACAGCCCGGCGAAGCCCTCGGCCTGGAACAGCTGCTGGGTCTCGTCGTTGAGGTGCTCCCGGGTGATCTCGTCGACCGCCCCGAAGGGCTCGTCGAACAGGAACACGGGTGGCTTGAGGGTGAGGGTGCGGGCCAGTGAGGCCCGCATCTTCATGCCGCCCGACAGCGACCTCGGGTAGTGGTTCTCGAAGCCCCCCAGGCCCACGGTGGCGATGGCCTCACGGGCCAGCTGCTGGCGCTCGGGCTTGGGGATGCCGTGCAGCTCGGCCAGCAGCTCCACGTTCTGGCGGACCGTGCGCCACGGGAGGAGGGTGGCGTCCTGGAAGACGTAGCCCAACCGGGCCCGGTCCACCTCGATGGTGCCCGACGTCGGTTCCAGCAGGCCGGAGGCGATCTTGAGCAGGGTGGACTTCCCGCAGCCCGAAGGGCCCACGATCGTGACGAACTCACCCTGCTCGATGGTGAGGGTCACCTCGTCGACAGCACGTGTGCCGTCGGGGAAGACCATGCCGACCCGGTCGAAGGCGAGCGCAGTCATCGAATGTCACCTCCCGCTACCGCAGCCAGCGACAACGAACTGTACAGTGTCACGCTGCGTGATCTCACCCCGCAGGTGCCCGCACGACGAGTGTTCTCCCGCCTGTGACACATTCTTAACAGATTGGGTGGTGGAGCCGCCGCCCGGGTGGGGCCAGCCTGGGGCATGGCAACCCGTGGCTCGGATCTGGTGGTGCAGGTGCATCCGTTGGAGGACAGCTACAGCGCCGCGCTCCGGGAGGCGGTGCTGGCGGCGCTGGGCCGGGCCGATACGCCCTGCTACCGGCTGTGCCAGGGCGAACGGCCTCCGATCGGGGCCCTGCGGGAGGCCGGACGGATCGTGCTGGTCTATCCGACGTGGAGCGGCGGCCTGCCCTCCCACCTGCTGGGATGGCTCCACGAGCTGTTCGACGGCGGCGTCGGCCCGGAGCGGGCCACCGAGCTGGTGGCGGTGACGACGTGCGGGTCGTCGCAGTTCGTGAACCGGGTCCAGGGGGAGTGGGGCCGGCGTTACCTGCGCACCGAGCTGCTGGGACGGTGCGCCCCGGGAGCCCGGTTCCGCTGGCTGTGCCTCTACAAGGTCGACCGCCGCAGCCGAACCGAGATGGCGTCCCACCTCGATCGGGTGGCCGCCGCGCTCACCCCCCGCTGACCGTCCCGCGGTCCTGCGGCCGCGCCCGGCCCGAGCTGCGCGACGAAAAACGCGCCCCCGCGGCGAACTGTGTCGCGCAACCTGCGGATTCCGTAGAGAACGCGACGCAGAAGGTCGGCGAGGCGCGATTTCCGTAGCCCAGATCGGGCCGGGCGCGGCCGGGGGGCAAGGGGGGCCGCGGGGCCGAGGGGATCAGCTGGGGGTGACGGGCCAGCGGCCGATCAGGCGGCGGGTGCGGTCGGCGCCGGTGGGCAGGGTGACGTACCGGGAGCGGCAGGTGCGGTTCGAGCTGAGGAAGAACGACCGGGCCAGGCAGGGGCCGAAGGCGTTGCGCCGGCCCGGATCCCGCCGCCACCCGGGCGTCGGCTGGCTGGCCACACCGAGGACCAGGGCCCGGTGGAGATGGTCGAGGGCGCCGGTTATGCGACCCGACGGGGCGAAGCGGAAGGCCAGGCCGAGCACGAACACCCGCTCCTGCCAGCTCTTGACCCGGGCCGGGGCGGTGCCGTGGACGATCGGGTAGCAGATCACGATGGCGTCCGCCGCCAGCACGGCGTCGGCTGCGGCCCGGGCTTCGGGCGTGATCAGCGGCTCGTCGGTGTGGTAGGCCTCGCGCTCGGCCGCCGTCATGCAGGCGTCGAAGCCCCGCTGGGCCAGCGGGAAGGGGCGGACCTGGTGCCCGGCGCCGCTGATCCAGGCCGTCACCTGATCGATGGCGTCCCGCCCCTGCCCGGGTTCGAACCCGTCGACCACCAGCACCTGCACAGGCGGAAGGCTAGCGGGGGCACCGGCGGCCAGACAGTGGCGAAAACAGAGGTGGGCGTCGGGCCCGACCCAGGCCCGACGCCCACCAGTTTCGCGCCCCTCGCTCCCCGAGAGACGGCGATCTTGCGTGCTGTTATGTTGCGGTCAGTGGTGTTCGGGGGTGTTGTGCAGGTGGTCGGCGATGGCCGAGCCGGCGGCGATCAGGCCGAAGCCGCCGCCGAGCCAGAAGGTGCAGAACAGCGCCATGCCCAGGCGGCCGCCCAGCGGCACGCCGTCGATGGTGGACGACACGAAGAAGGTGAAGGCGAACAGGACCACGCAGGCGGCGACGAGGGCCGATGCGCCCCGGCGGGTCAGCGACATGGGCCGGGCCGATTTGGTGGCGGTCACGGTGGTGGTGGTGGGAGCGACTGCGGTTGCCATGGACACGATCATCCTTGGGCCGCCGGGACCGCAGTAGGGACCATGGTCCCTATTCCGGGCGTCGCACCGGGATCGACACCGAGTCGGCCCGTTCGGGCTTGCGGATGCGGATCTCGAGCACGCCGGCGTCGTAGGTGGCGGTCACGTCGTCGGCGGTGGCGCCGGCCGGCAGCCGGACCCGGCGGCGGAACGTGCCGTAGCTGAACTCGGACCGGTAGACCTCGCCCTGGGTCTCGCTCCGCCGCTGGCGGGTGGCGGCGATGGTGAGCACGTCGTCCTCCACTTCCACCGAGATGTCGGTGTCGGGGTCGAGACCGGGGATCTCGGCCCGGATGACATGGGTCCGCTCGTCCTCTTCGTACTCCTCGATGCGGAACGTCTCGGTTCCGGCACCGGGGGGCGCCGGGAGGGGGAACCGGGTGGGGAACAGCTCGTCCCAATGGCCGAACCAGTTCGTGTTGGTGAGCCAGTTCGGACCGAACCACTCCGGACCGAGCCGGTGGAGGGGGAACCGGGCGAACGGCTCGAAGGCGGGCGGGGCCGGGCGCTCGCCGCCGTTGTCGGTGCTGGGTGCCGCCGGCGGGCGGGGCTGGCGGTCGTCGGGTCGCTTGCCGGGTTCCCGGCGGGGTTTCGGGCTCATGGTCGTGACCTCCTCGTGCGCTCTGAGTCGATGGTGAGCCACACCTTGATCACATGCCCCGAGCCCCCGTTCGTCCAGTGCCCAAGGTCCCGGGGCGCGTGTCGGGGGTCGCCGTGGCAGGATGATGCGATGGACACAACCCTGGGGCGGGCACCGGAGGTGGTGCGGGTCGAAGCGGTCGATCTCGACGACGGCGAGGCCAGGGCGCGCCTCGGCCTGGAGATCGCGGCGCTGGCCAATTCCGGCGGCGGCCGGCTGGCGGTGGGGATCGGGGCGGCCGACGGCCCCCGTTGGACCCGGGCGGAGCTGGCGGCGCTGCTGGATCCGCTGATCGCCCCCGATCGGCTCGATCTCGACGTCACGGTGGCGCCGGTGGAGCTGCCCCCGGGCCGGGCGGTGGTGGAGATCGACGTCCCCCGCTGCGACGACCCGCCGCTGGTGGTCACCGACGGTGGTTCCTATGGGCCTCACGCCGTGGTCGTACGGCGCAACGGCCGGGTTGAACCGGCCCGCCGGGTCGACCACCTCCGCTGGCGCCAGGAGCTGCGCTACCGCCTGCTGCAGCAGTTCCAGATGCTGGTGGAGGCGCCGGAGTCGGCCCTGGTGCGGGTGGTGGGAGGCGACGAGGTGCGGGACGAGCCGAGCTTCCTGCTGTCCCGGGCCGTCGATCTGTTCCGCCAGCGGCCGGAGAAGCTGCTCGACGGCGACGATCTCCTCTACCTGTTCCAGCATCGCCACACGATCGACCTCACGGCCGCCGGGGGCCTGGTGGGGGAGCTGCTGGTCCACAGCGCGCTGCGCCGCCGGGCCACGCTGTTCTTCTGGCTGGCCTTCGCCCAGCTCGACGGGCCGGCCGTGCACCGCCTGCTGCGGGAGGCGCTGGCCATGACCGACCGAGACAAGTCCGACATGGGCACGGTGCTGCCGCTGGTGGCCGCGCTCTACCTCGGCGAGGACGACTACCAGGGGCTGATCGCCGAGATGGGGGCGTCGCGCTACGCCCACCTGGCCAGCGCCGCCCAGGAGCTGCCCACCTGGGCCAGCGCCCGCCAGGCGGTGGAGGAACGGCGACGGGGCGAGCTCGACGGCCGCCCCCTGGCCCGCCTGGGCGACGACGAGCTGGTCGAGCGGGCGGCCGAGCTGGCCACCCCCGGTTCCGGTACCCGGGCCAGCCGCCGGATGCCGCTCCTCGGCATGGAGTACCTGGCCCGCCGCCTCGACGACCGGGCCCGAGCCTCCACCACCGCCTGAGCCCGGGGGGCCGGCAATCAGGGGGTGGTGAAGCTCACGGAGCTGACCACGCAGTGGTCGGGCGGCTTGGGGGCCAGCTCGATGTTGTTGTAGAAGTCGCCGGTCTGGTCCTGCACGGTGCCGGCCGGCGGGATGTCGTAGACGCTGCGCTCGAACGACTGGTCGATGATGGCGCCGTCGGCGTCGACCACCGAGAACGTCACGTCGGCATTCATGGCCGTCGTACCGGGGTTGGTGACGGTGAAGGTGATGTCGTAGTAGTCGCCGAAGAAGGTGTCGAGCTCGCACGACTTGATCGTGACGTTGGCTGCGCCGGCGGCCACGGCGGCCGGCATGGGGGTGGCCGACAGCGAGTCGATCTCGCACCTCACCACGGTGGCGTCGGTCCCGGCCACGCTGAGCCAGGCGGCCTGGCCCGGGGCGACGCCCACCACCGAGTCGTACCCCTCGCCCACCCGGACCCCGGCGGCGTCGAACTGGTAGGAGTGGAGGCTGTAGCTGACGGCGGTGTCGGCCGCGTTGACCACCTGGATCAAACCGGGCTTGGCGCCGGCGCTGTCGTCGCAGGCCGGCCCCACGACGTGGGACAGGGCGTCGATGCCGGCGCCGGGTGCGGTGGCGTTGGAGCCGATGGACACGCCGGGGCCGACGGTGACGCCGTTGCCCACCTGGACGTCGGGTGTGCTCACCCCGGGGGTGCCGACGCCGCCGCCGGGCACGTCGACCACCACCTCGTTGACGTCGGCCACCGTGCTCTGCCCGGGGTCGTCGCCGGTGCTGGTGGCGGCCCACAGGCCGGCTCCCATGGCCCCCACCAGCGCCAGGCCGGCCAGCGAGCCGGCCACCATGACCCCGGTGCGGGGCCGGGGCGTGGACGCCGGCGGCGGGCCGTCGACCGGGGTGCCGCTCCCCGGCGGCCCCCACGGGCCTGAGGGCGTGGCGCCGCCCGGGCTGGCCGCCGGCGGGGGCCCGTAGGGCCAGTTGGCCGCGGCCGGAGCCCCCGGGGCCATCGGCGGGGCCGCCGCCCCGGCCGGTGCGTTGTAGGGGCCGCTGGGGCCCGACGGGGCGGGCGCCGGGTAGCCG
Organism: Acidimicrobiales bacterium; assembly: GCA_041394285.1. GTDB lineage: Bacteria > Actinomycetota > Acidimicrobiia > Acidimicrobiales > SZUA-35 > CADEDH01. The sequence goes on from JAWKIL010000008.1 coordinate 45,215, forward strand.
TAGGGCGTGGCCGCCGGCTGCCCGCTGTGGAGGGTGGGGCCCGACGGCGCCGGCGCCGGGCCGTAGGGCGAGACGGGCGGCGGACCGGCGACGACGGCCGGATCCGGCGGGCCCGAGGCCGGCGGGTAGTGGAAGGGGCCGGGGGTGACCTGGGTGGCCGCCGCCGGGGCGGAGCGGGCCGGTACCTCGCCCCGCTGGGCCGCCGCCACCAGGGCGACCAGCTCGGCCGCCGTGGGCCGCAGCGTCGGGTCGGGGTGGGTGCAGCGGCTGACGATGCCGTGCAGGGCGGGATGGATGCCGGGATCGATGGCGGGGGGCTGGGTGGCCACGTTGTGGACGAGGATCGGCCCGGCGCCGGTGTGGAGGTGGCGTCCGGTGGCGCCCACGTGGGCCAGCACGCCCATGGCGTAGATGTCCGACGCCGGCGTGGCCGACATGGCGGTGAACAGCTCGGGGGCCATGAACAGGGGGGTGCCGATCAGGGTGCCGGCCCGGTGGTAGCTGCCGGTGGCGCTCAGGTCGCGCATCAGGCCGAAATCGGCGAGCTTCCAGCGCCCATCCGACCACAGCACGTTGCCCGGCTTGATGTCCCGGTGGATCAGGCCCTGCTGATGGAGGTGGGCCAGGCCGGCGGCGACGTCGGCCAGGACGGCGAGGGTCTCGGCCGGCGACAGGGCGCCGGTGGAGGAGCGGCGCCCGTGGTCCGACAACGACATGGCACAGCGCTCGGTCACGAGGAACGGGCGGACCTCGTCGTCGAGGCGGGAGACGCCGTCCGCCGGTAGGCGGAGCTGGCCGGAGTCGAGATAGCCCACCAGGTTGGGGTGGCGCAGGCCGGCGATCTTCTTCACCTCGGTCAGGAAGTCGGCCCGCTCCTGGGGCGTGGTGCCGGGATGCAGGACCTTCACCGCCGCCTCCCCCAGGGCCACCTCGGAGGTGTCGACGGCCAGCAGCACCTGCCCGAACCCGCCTTCGCCCAGCACCCCGGTGATCTGCCACCGCCCGCCCACGAGCGTGCCCACCGGTATCGACGCCTGCATGCCCTGTCCTCTCCCCACGACCTGCCCGCGGCCAGGCTAGTGGCTGCCGGGTTCCTGGCCGCCGCGCATCTGCGGCGGGGCCGGGGGCGGAGTGACCGTGTACATGACGGCATCTGCCGATGTGTGATTCGTCAAAGGAGCTACCGCAATGAAGCGCACCCGCACCGCCGCCCTCGTTCTGGCCACCGCCCTCGCCGTCGCCGCCTGTGGCGACGACCCCGCCTCCCAGACCCTCGGGGGCAGCACCACGGAGGCCGCCCCAGCGGCCGGGGAGTCGTCGGCCACCACCGAAGCCGCCGGGTCGGAGACCACGGCCTCCACCGCCGCCGAGACGGACTCCAGCATGGCCGCCGGCGACGAGGCCGCCGAGGGCACGATCGTCGATGTGGCCACCGAGGCCGGCGACTTCACCACCCTGCTGGCCGCCGCCCAGGCCGCAGGCCTGGTCGACACGCTGAACGGGCCGGGCCCCCTCACCGTGTTCGCCCCCACCGACGAGGCGTTCGCCGCCGCCCTCGAAGACCTCGGTCTCACCTCCGATGAGCTCCTGGCCGATCAGGCCACCCTCACGTCGATCCTCACCTACCACGTGGTGGAGGGTGAGGTGCTGAGCACCGACCTGACCGACGGCATGATGGCGCCCACCGTCAACGGGGCCGAGCTCACCATCGATCTGACCGACGGGGTGATGGTCAACGACGCCACCGTCACCACCCCCGACGTGATGGCCAGCAACGGCGTGATCCACATCATCGACGGCGTGCTCCTGCCCCCGGCCGCCAGCTGATCCTCCCCCGTCTTCGAGGGCGCGGACCGGTGCCCCTGGCGTTCGCCTCAGGCGAGCCCGGGGGGGTGTGCCCGCACGGGCGCACTCAGCCCAGGAGCTCCTTGACCTCCTGGGCCACCACCGTGCCCTCGAAGAACGCGGGGTTGGCCTCGGCCCACAACCGGGCCGGGTTCTCGAACGTGAAGCGGCGGAAGTCGTCGTGGTCGATGAGCCCGTCTTCCACCAGCTCGTAGGCTTCGGGCAGCACCTCGGCCATGTCGAGCACGTCGAAGTGGCCGATGTCGGAGCCGAAGATCGCCTTCACCTGCTCCCCGCCCGGGTTCTGGGCCCGGTTGAAGGCCAGGGCGTTGGTGCGGTCGTCGGCCTCGCACCCGAAGTAGAAGTTGTCGACGAACAGGCGCACGATGTCGCTCTCGTCGCCGACGGCGCAGGCCGAGAAGTCGTCGAGGTCGTCGATCCCGCCCACCAGGTCCTCCCGGGGGTGGCGGAGGTGGTCGGCCCGGGCCTCCAGAGCGGCCGCCATGTCGGGGTCGTAGCGCCGGGCCAGCTCGATGAGGCCGTCGACGTCGAGGTTGGACGGCCGGGTGGCCTCGAGGGCCGCCAGGTTGCGCTTCTCCCAGTGGCCCACCAGGTCGGCCAACAGGGTGCAGGCCCACGCCACCCCGCCCTCCAGGAACGCCACCCGGAGCTGGGGGAACCGGCGGGTGACGCCCCCCAGGAAGAGGGCCTTGGCCACGGCCTCGCTGGCGGCGGCGAAGTGGCCGATGTGGTTGTAGACGAAGTTCGACGGCGAGGTGCGCAGGCCGTAGCGCCGGCTTCCGGTGTGGAACGTGGGGGCGAAGCCCAGCTCCACGCAGCGGGCCCACACCGGGTCGTAGTCGTGGGCCGAGTCGATCCCCAGGGGATCGAGCCAGCCGAAACGTAGCGCCAGGGCCGGGTCGGTGTCGGCCAGCTCACCCAGCGGGCGGGCCATGAGGCTGCCCAGCATGATCGCCTTGAGCCCCAGCTCGGCCACGTGGTCGAGCTCGGCCAGCGCCTCGTCGGGGGTGTGCATGGGGATCACGGCGGCCGGGGTCATGCGGTCGCCGAAGGGGGCGAACAGCTCGGCCGAGTAGGTGTTGAAGGCCCGGCAGGTGGCGGCCCGGTCGCCGGCCTCCGCGATCCGGACCGTGCCCAGGCCGGCGGTGGGGTACAGCACGGCGAAGTCGATCCCGAGGTCGTCGAGCCGCTCGTACAGGAGCCGGGGAAGCATCGAGGTGGCCCGGTCGAGCGTGTTGGCGGTGGGCGAACCCCAGAACGCCTCCTGGGACAGGCCCCGATGGCGCCGTTCGGCCACCCCCATGGCCAGCGACCGCTCCACGGTGGACGAGAACGAGGCGAAGCCCCGGGCCGCCGCCTCCCCGCCGATCCGCTGCATCGCCTCCCGTAGCACCGGGCCGTATTCCACCCAGTGGCCGTCGGCGTCGATCACCGGGTGGCCCAGCTGGCTCCGCAGCTCGGCCGCCGGTACATGCCCGTGCCCGTTCGATCCGGTCGTGCCTGACATCCCGTCTCACCCCCTGCTCGACGTGTCCCCCGAGCGTAAGCCCGCCCGTCCCCCACCGCGAAATCCACCCCGGCGCCGTTCCGCGGCGCGTTTGTCGCCACCGCCGCCCCGGCTCCCTGACGCCGTACCGCGCGACGGATTTCGCGCCGCGCCGGTGATCTGCGTCGCGTTCTCGCCGTTTTCCGTCGAGTTCGCGACCCAGTTCGCTGGGTGGGCGCGGTTTGCGTCGCGCAGAACGGCAGCGGGGTGGGCCGTCAAGGGGGTGGGGGCCCTCAGGGGGCGCCGGCGCCGGGCCGGGAGCCCCACTGGTCGGCGGTGGTGGTGAACGTGAACAGCCGGGGGGGCAGGGGCGGGGCGACGGCCTCGGGCCGCCGCCGCTGGAGGCCGAGGGCGAACCCGCCGGGGCCGGGGGAGACGAACCCCTCGGCCGGGCAGCCGGCGTCGTGGAAGCGCTGGCGGATCCAGGGCGTGATGTCGGGCGCCCGCCGGTGGCGGGTCCACAGCACGGCGGCGCCGGGCGACGCCAGCGCCGGGACGGCGGCCACGGTGGCGGCGATGTCGGCCGGGGCCACGTTGCCGAAGATCCCGCACAACACCAGCACATCGACCGGGAGCTGGTCGGCGAACGAGGCCGGATCGCCGGCGTCGGCGCACCGGACGGCCAGCCCGGGGGCGGCCGCCGCCAGGTTGCCCGCCGCCCCGGCCGCCAGGTCGGGGTCGACCTCCACCAGCACGCCGCTCACGTCGCCGGCCCGGGGATGACCGCTCAGCGCTCCCGACAGGTCCCGCCCGTCGCCCGAGCACAGCGACAGCACGCGTATCGGCCCGGCCGGGGCGGCGGTGAAGACCTCGCCCAGCAGGGCCACCACCGCCTCCAGGCGGCGGCTGTTCATGCTCGCCGGGTCGTCGTAGGCCTGGTGCCAGCGCACCCAGTGGCTCGTCACCGCCGGGCTCCGGTCGGCCGGCCCGGTCTCAGCAGACCTTGTCCACCATGGCCAGCACCATCTCGGTCACCGGGCTCTCGAAGCCCTCGAAGGCGGCCTTGCGCTCGGGCGACCCGTTGTAGATGTCCACTGCGGCGTCGAAGTCTCCGGGGTGGCTGACCGACCACACGAACTGGTTGTGCTCGCGGTCGGCGTAGGCCCAGTCGACGGTGAAGCCGTAGGCCTCCCGTACCGGGACGATGGTGGGGAACCAGGCGACGAACCGGTCCATCTGGCCGTCGGCGATCGTGTAGCGGCGGAGTTGGGTGGGCATGGGTGCCTCCGGAGTGTCGGTGAACGTGACGGCGTGAATCGGGCCGCTCACGTTCTAGCAAAGACTTGCGCCGGGGACCGGAGCGGGGAAAGGTCGGGGCGTGATCCACCTCGATCCGCCGGCCGAGCTGGCGATGCCCCTGGCCGAAGCGATGTTCACCCAGCGGGCCATCCGCCGCCTCGACCCCGACCGGCCGGTGACCGACGCCGAGCTCGAGCTCGTGCTCGACGCCGCCTCCAAGGCCCCCAGCGGGGCCAACACCCAACCGGCCCGTTTCCTCGTGATCCGGGACCGGGCCCGCATCGAGGCCTTCGGCCGGTTGTACCACGAGGCGTGGTGGGCCAAGCGGGCCGACGAGCTGGGCTGGACCGTCGACCAGGAGGTCCCGGCCGACTCCCCCTACCGCATGGCGGCGGTGCTGGCGGCCGAGATGCGCCAGGCACCGGTGGTGATCCTGGCCTTCGCCCCCGGCCGCCGGCCCGAGGCCACCGCCAGCTCGGTGTTCCCCGCCATCCAGAACCTGATGCTGGCGGCCCGCGCCCTCGGGCTCGGCTCGGTGCTCACCACCCTGCACCCGTCGGTCATGGAGCGGGTCCACGCGCTGCTCGGCGTCCCCGACGACGTGAGCTTCCACGCCTGCATCCCCCTCGGCCGCCCCCGGGGCAACTTCGGCCCCACCCGGCGCCGGCCCACCGCCGAGACCACGAGCTGGGACACCTGGGGTTCGCCCCCACCCTGGGCGGGAGCCCGCCGGGCTCCGTAGGCTCCGACGTCGTAGGTCGTCGACGAACCCCCGAGCGGCCGCTGTCGCTTCGCACCCGGGCCCGGGGGACACGTAAGGTGCCGTCCATGGGACTCGCAGGAGACGCCGCCATCGTCGGTATCGCCGACCATCCACCGGAGCGCCGCTTCACCGGCGAGCGCCACACCATGCTGGAGCAGTGGGCCGAGCTGGCCGCCCTGGCCCTGGCCGACGCCGGGCTCTCCAGCCAGGACGTCAACGGCCTGGTGTGCGCCAACCTCCGGGAATCGGAGATGTTCGTGCCGTCCACCATCGCCGAGTACATGGGCTGGCGGGTCAACTTCGCCGAGCGGGTGGACCTGGGGGGCGCCACCCCCATCGGGATGGTGTGGCGGGCGGCGGCCGCCATCGAGCTCGGCCTGTGCGACGTGGTGGTGTGCGCCGCCCCGGGCCGGCCCACGCCGTCGCTGCCGCCCCACATGCCCCGGGCCTGGTCACCCTTCGGGGCGTCGTCGAACATCATGGGCTCGCCCCAGGCCGAGTTCGACATCCCCTACGGCAACCTGGCCCAGAACTGCGGTTACGCCATGATCGCCAACCGTTACGCCGCCGAGTACGGCTACGACCCCCGCTCCACGGCCAAGATCGCCGCCGACCAGCGGTTCAACGCCACCGCCCATCCCGACGCCATCTTCCGCCACGAACCGATCACGATCGACGACGTGCTGGCCTCCAAGATGGTGGCCGACCCGCTCCACCTGCTGGAGATCGTGATGCCGGTGGCCGGCGGCTCGGCCGTGGTGGTGACGTCGAAGGAGGTGGCCCGGCGCACGAACCACCGCCCCGCCTTCGTCACCGGGTTCGGCGAGCACCTGATGCACAAGACGCCCACCTACTCACCCGACCTGCTCCACACCCCGATCGGCCCGGCGGCCGACCAGGCCTTCGGGATGGCCGGCATCCAGCGGTCCGACGTGGACGTGGTGCAGCTGTACGACTGCTACACGATCACCGTGCTGCTCTCGATCGAAGACTCCGGGTTCTGCGGCAAGGGCGAGGGCATGGCCTTCGTGCGGGACCACGACCTCACGTTCCGGGGCGACTTCCCGGTGAACACCCACGGGGGCCAGCTCAGCTACGGCCAGACCGGCCTGGCCGGCGGCTTCACCCAGGTGCTGGAGGGGGTGCGCCAGATCCGGGGCCAGGCCGATGCCCGGCAGGTGGCCGGGTGCGACACGGCCTACTGCTCGGGCACGGGCGGGATCATGAGCGAGCAGACGGCCCTGCTGCTCCAGGGGGCGTGAGCACGATGACCGACACGGCACGGACCGCACCGGACAAGCCCCGACCCCATCCCATCGACGTCACCCGTCCCTTCTGGGACGGGCTCGCCGACGAACGCCTGCGCCTCCAGCGCTGCGACGAGTGCCAGACGTGGGTCTACTATCCCCGGCGGCGGTGCCCGTCGTGCCTGTCGGATCACCTGACCTGGCACGACACGTCGGGCCGGGGCGTGATCTACACCTACACGGTGGCCCGCCAGGCCACACACCCCGCCTTCGCCGACGAGGTGCCGCAACTGCTCGGGGTGGTGGAGCTGGCCGAGGGGCCCCGCCTCACCACCACCTTCGTGGATCTCGGGCCCGACGACCTCGTGGTGGGGCTCCCGGTGGAAGCCGTCTACGACCACGGCCCCGATGGCATCACGCTCCTGCGGTTCCGGCCCCGGTAGCGGGAGCGGGAGCAGGTGCAGCAGTAGAGGCCCTCAGCGCTGGGAGGCCGGTTCCCGCGAGAACTGCTCCACCAGCGCGGCGTCGAAGGCGTCGAGATCGTCGGGCTTGCGGCTCGACACCAGCACGTTGGGTCCGTTGGTGCACACCACCACCTGCTCGTCGACCCACTCCCCGCCAGCGTTGCGGATATCGGTCTGGAGGCTGGGCCAGCTGGTGATCCGACGGCCCTGCACCCGGTCGGCCTCCACCAGCGTCCAGGGCCCGTGGCAGATCACGGCCACCGGCTTGCCCCGCTCGAAGAACGACGAGGCGAACGCCACGGCGTCGGGGTCCATGCGCAGCTGATCGGGGTTGGCCACCCCGCCCGGCAGCACCAGCGCGTCGTACCGGGCGGCATCGGCCTCCTTGGCCGCCTCGGTGGCCTGGAAGGTGTCGGCCTTGTCGAGGTGGTTGAAGCCCTGCACCTCGCCCGCCTCCAGCGAGATCAGCACCGGCTCACCGCCGGCCTTCTCCACCGCCTGCCAGGGCCGGGTCAGCTCCACCTGCTCCACACCCTCGTTGGCCACCAGGAAGGCCACCCGCTTGCCGCTCAGCTCGTCAGCCATGCTCACACTCCTTGCTCGCGATCGAAGCATCGCGGCTACCCGGTCGGGCGAGCGGGAAACCACCCGCCGCCCGACCGGGACGGAGGGGGGGGAGCTACTTCCCGCCCGGCTGCACCACGCCGTTGACGGTGAGGGTGTAGGGGGCGTACTGGGTGGCAGTCTCCGCCGGGTCGTCGTAGGTCACCACGGCGGCCACGAAGTCGGCCTCCTCGTCGATGTACTTGTCGACCTCGGCCTTGCGGCGGAGCTGGAAGTCGGCCGTGAGCGGGAGGCGTTTGATCGTGATCTTCGCTCCCCGGCGGGTGCCCCGGTTGCGTTCCGACACGTCGCCGCTGTCGCCCCGGGTGCGCACGCTGATCAGCGTCACCACGTAGCCCGACACCGGGACCGGCTTGACCTCGGTGAACGACCTCCACCCGGCGGTCGACGAGCCGTCGCTGAGCACGGTCGCCCCCACCGTCACGTTGTCGATCCAGAACCCGGGCGGGGTGGCCGGGTCGGTGCCGAGGGCCACCGGGTCGGTGAAGGCCCGGAAGCCCAGCAGCACGGTCTGGCCGGCGTAGGCCGCCAGGTCACAGCGTTGGGGCCGCCAGCCGCCGGAGTCGCCGGTGAACCCGGGCACGTTGTCCCTGGCCGTCGGCAGGGCGTCGGGATCGGTCTGGGTGGTGGTGTCGGTGCAGGCCACGCTGGTGTAGGTGGTGCCCCCGTCGGTGGAGACCTGGACGAAACCGAAGTCCCAGCCCAGCTCGGTGTTCCACCGGGCGTCGAAGGTCACCGCCGCCCCCGTGGTCGGCACCGTCACCTGCTGGATGGCCATCTCGTCGGCGTTGCTCACGGTGCCGGCCAGGAGGGCGGGGTCGCCGGGGTGCCCCGGCGGGTTGGCGTCGGACACCCAGGCCAGCGGCTTCGGCGGTAGCGACGTGGCCCCCTTGAAGCTGAGCGAGTTGATCCGCTTGCCCTTGAGGTAGGTGCCGCGGGCGTCGCGCAGGCGCACGTAGTCGCTGCCGTTGGAGGGCGCCCCCGGGGTGGAGTACGCCTCCGGCGTGTCCCAGTTGATCGTGGCGTGCAGGGCGGGGGTGGACAGGTTGGCCGCCCGGGGGCCGCCCTTGTTGATCGTGGCCCCGTCGTCGAGCAGGCCGTCGACCGCCACCATGATCGTCCAGTCGTGGAACACGTCGATGGCCTTCTGCTTGCGCACGCCGAACTGGTCGAGCACGGCCTGGAGGCCGGCGAAGCCGTTGCCGTCGTCGGTGTGCAGCGCCGACATGAACGGCGTGCCGTAGCGACCGGCCAGCATCAGCATGAAGCTGTAGGCGGCGCCGTAGTCGCACAGGATCTCGCCGGGTCCCTGGTCCTCCCAGCGGGTGAGGGAGTTCTCCGGCCCGCTGGCGGCCCGGGGGTTGGGGTTGGCCGGCGTCTGCTGCGACAGGTACCCGAGGAAGCACTGGATGTGGCTGTCGAAGCCGAGGTCGGTGATGGGCCGGGTGGTGTCGACGTAGCCGGTGAGGGTCTGGGCCCAGTCCGACAGGCCCTCGTTGATCCAGTTGACCTCGTCGCTGTCCTCGTAGCTCTCCAGCAGGTGCTGGTACTCGTGGGCGAACACCCCTTCGTAGAGGAAGGGGCGGGCCGGTGCGCTGGTGCAGCCGTCGTTGGCCACCGGCTCGTTGGGCGGGGTGGCGCCGGTGCGGTGCAGCCAGTCGAACCCGTCGATGGTCATCACGTTGCGGTCGAGCAGCGTGTTGAGCTGGGACGAGAAGAAGCCGGCGATGTACGACGACTGCTGGGTGTTGTTCAGGTCGTAGAAGTTGTCGTCCCGCACGTTGTCCACCAGCACCACCGTGCGCTGGCCGGGTCCCGACGGGTTGAACGGCTCGCCCACCAGGGCGTTGGAACCGTCACGGTCGGGGGCGACGCTGAAGGCGGCCGACTCCTTGGGCAGGATGTTCGTCTGGAACTGGTCGGCCAGGTAGCCGGCCTGGGCATCGGAGATCTCGGTGCGCGAGCCGTTGCGGCAGTCCGTGTCGAGGAAGGCCACGCCGGAGGACTGGCCGCCCGACGGGGTCGCCCTGTCCGCCTCCGACGCCACCCAGATCTCCACGTTGTCGCGGATGGCCCGCAGGGTGTAGCCCTTGCGGTAGAGGATGCCGAAGGTGTCGTCGAGGCTGATCCAGTTCCGCACCTCGCCCACCGCGGGATCGGTGGCGGCGGCCGCGGCCGCCTGCGGGGCGGCGGCCCGGTTGGCGGCCGCCGGCGCCTTCAGCTCGATGCCGTCCAGGGGCAGGGTGCCGTTGAGCACCTGCATCGACGGGTGCTCGGTGTCGTCCGGTGGCGGTGACCCGTTCGTCTGGGCGCCGGCCGGCCCCGAGGCCAGCAGGGAGGCCAGAAGGCTCAGCGAGCCGACGAGTGCGAACAGCAACTTCTTGCTCATCCATCCCCCTTACGACAAGGTGGCGCCAGTTTCGACGAACAAGCGTGAGCAGGCAACAACAACCACGAACAGACGACGGCCCGGGGCTTGGAGCCCCGGGCCGTCCTTCAGCCGTTCAGTTGTGGTCGAGAGGCTGTGGGTCAGCCGCCGGCCAGGGTGGGCAGGAAGTGCACCTCGGCGTCGGCCGGCAGCGATTCGTACACCGCGTCGGCGATGATCTCGCCGTTGATGGCCACCGACGTGCCGTTCTCCAGCCGCTCCCCGATGCCGGGGAACCTCGTGTCGAGGGTGCGGAACAGTTCCCGCACCGTCGACGCCTCGACCTCCACATTGGCCTGGCCCCCCGTGAGATCACGCAGGGCCTGGCCGAAGTGCACCCGAATCATGGCCGAGCCACCTAGTGACCGTTGCCGCCGTTTGACTTCTGGTTCAGGGCGTCGAGCACCCGCATCGGCGACATCGGCAGGTCCGTCAGACGGCAGCCGGTGGCGTTCGACACGGCGTTGGCCACCGCCGCCAGCGGCGGCACGATGCCCACCTCGCCCACGCCCCGCACACCCCAGGGGTGGCCGGGGTTGGGGACCTCCACGATGATCGTGTCGATCATCGGCAGGTCGGAGGCCACCGGGATCCGGTAGTCGAGGAACGACGGGTTGTCCATCGTGCCGGAGTCGGTGTGGACGTACTCCTCGTTCAGGGCCCAGCCGATGCCCTGCACCACACCGCCCTGGAACTGGCCCTCCACGTAGCTCGGGTGGATGGCCCGCCCGGCGTCCTGGGCCGTCAGATAGCGCAGCACCCGCACCACCCCGGTCTCGGGATCGACCTCCACATCGCACACCTGGGTGCTGAAGGCCGAGCCCACGCCCCGGGCGTTGAGCGACGACGTGGCCGACACCGGGCCGCCGGTGCGGCCCCAGCCCCGGGCCAGCTTGGCCATGCTCAGCGGCGGCTCGGAGCCGTCGAGCTTCTGCACCTGGCCGTCGACCCACTCGACGTCGGTCACGTCGCAGTTCCAGGTCTTGGCCGCCCGGGCCATCAGGTCGGCCTTGACCTTCTCACAGGCCTCGGTGACCGCCTGGCCGGTGGCCAGCGTGGTGCGGGAGCCGCCGGTGACGTCGTTGAAGCCCACGGTCTCGGTGTCGCCGATGAACGGCTGCACCCGGGACACGTCGATCCCGAAGGTCTCGGCCGCCATCAGGGCCATCGAGGCCCGGCTGCCGCCGATGTCGGGCGAGCCCACCACCACGGTGACGTTGCCGTCCTCGTTGAGGTGCACGGTGGCCGACGAGTTCATGCCGGCGTTGAACCAGAACCCGCTGGCCACGCCCCGGCCCTGGTTGGGGCCGAGGGGAATCTGGTAGTTGGGGTGGTTCTTGATCGCCTCCAGCGTCTCCACGTAGCCGATCTTGGGGAACTTGGGCCCGTAGGCGGCCTGGCTCCCCTCCACCGAGGCGTTCTTGAGCCGCAGGTCGATCGGGTCCATGCCGATCTTCTGGCAGATCTCGTCGATCACGCTCTCCACGGCGTAGGCCGCCATGGGGGCGCCCGGGGCCCGGTAGGCCGCCACCTTGGGCTTGTTGACCAGCACGTCGTAGCCCTCCAGCAGGAGGTTCTCGAACTGGTAGGGGGCGATCATGGTCATCGTGGCCGCGCCCACGGGGGAGCCGGCGAACGCGCCGGCCTCGTAGAACAGCTCCGACTTGCAGGCGGTGAGCTTGCCGTCGTTGGTGGCCCCGATCTTCACCGTGATCTTGGTGCCCGACGCCGGGCCGGTGCCCTTGAACACCTCGTCCCGGTTCATCACGATCCGCACCGGGCGGCCCGTCTTCTGCGACAGCCGGCCGGCCAGGGGCTCGAGGTAGATCACGAGCTTGCCGCCGAAGCCGCCGCCGATCTCGGCCGGGGTGACCTTGATCCGGGTGGGATCGCAGCCGAGCACGGCGGCCGTCATCGTCCGCATGGCGAAATGGCCCTGCGACGAGCACCACACGTGCACCCGGCCGCTGGGCAGGGCGTCGGCCACCGCGGCGTGGGGCTCGATGTAGCCCTGGTGCACCGGCTTGGTGGTGAACGTACGCTCCACGATCACGTCGGCGGCGCCGAAGCCGGCGTCGACGTCGCCCAGCTGCTGGACCACCCGGCTGACCACGTTGGAGTCTTCCTCGGGGGCCGGCTCCACGTTCTTGGTGCGGGTACCGGGGTGGAGGATGGGGGCTCCGGGGGCCATCGCCTGATCCACGGTCAGCACGTGGGGGAGGACCTCGTAGTCCACCTTGATGGCCTTCAGGGCGGCCTGGGCCTGCTTGCGGGTGTCGGCCGCCACCGCCGCCACCACGTGGCCCTCGTAGAGGACCTTGTCGCGGGCGATGACGTTGACCGCCAGATCCTGGTCGGCGGCGTTGGCCCCGGCCTCCTTCAGGTCGGGGAAGTCGGCCCCGGTGACGATGGCCTTCACCCCCGGCATGGTCTCGGCCTCACTGGTGTCGATCGACACGATGCGGGCGTGGGCGTGGGGCGAGCGCAGCACGGCGCCCTCCAGCTGCCCCGGCAGCATCATGTCGGCTCCGAAGCGGGCTTTGCCCGTCACCTTCTCGTAGCCGTCGGGCCGGATCGGGCGGGTGCCGATCTGCTTGAAGCCCGGGTTGGTCGTGTCCTGTTCCATGATCGCCATGGCGGTCCCCTTTACCCTTCAGATCCGTTGTAGTCAGCGGCGGCCAGTACGGCCCTTACGATCTTGTCGTAGCCCGTGCAGCGGCAGAGGTTGCCGGCCAGGGCGTAGCGCACCTCGGTCTCGGTGGGGTGCGGGTTCTCGTCGAGCAGGACCTTCGCCGCCACCAGGAACCCGGGGGTGCAGACCCCGCACTGCAGCGCGGCGCCTTCGAGGAACGTCTGCTGCAGGGGGTGGAGCTGGTTGCCGTCGGCGATGCCCTCCACGGTGACGACGGTGCCGCCGTCGACCTCGGGGGCGAACACCAGGCAGGCGCAGGTGAGGGCGCCGTCGAGGATGACCGAGCAGGCGCCGCAGTCGCCGGTGCCGCAGCCTTCCTTGGAGCCGGTGAGCCCGACCTCGTCTCGCAGGGCGTTCAGCAGGGTGGTGTCGTCCTCACACAGGAACTCCACCTCGTCGCCGTTGACAATGCAGGTGACGTGGGTGCGGCTCATCAGTTTCCTCCGTTGGTGCTGGCAGCGGCCCGCTCGGCGGCGGCGACCACGGCCCGGCGGGCCAGGACGCCGGCCACCTGGCGCCGGTAGGCGATCGTGCCCCGCTTGTCGTCGATGGGGTCGCAGGCGGCGGAGGCGGCTTCGGCCACCGCGGCCAGGGTCTGGTCGTTGATGGCGTTGCCGACGAGGGCCGACTCGGCCGCCGGGACGCGGCGGGCGGTGGGGGCCACGGCGCCGATGGCGATGGTGGCCGAGGCCACGTTGCCGGCGTCGTCGAGCGTGATGCGGGCCCCCGCCCCCACCACCGCGATGTCCATCTCGGTGCGGGGGATGAGGCGGAGGTAGGCGTCGCCGGTGCGGGCCGGGGCGTGGTCGAGCTCGAAGCTGACCACGAACTCACCCGGCTGCAGCTGGGTGCTGCCGGGGCCGGTGGGGATGTCCTCCACGGCCACGGTGCGGGTGCCGCCGGGGCCGGCGATCACGGCCCGCATGCCGTTGGCGATCATGGCCGGAACCGAGTCTGCCGCCGGGGAGGCGTTGCACAGGTTGCCGCCGAGCGTGGCCCGGCTCTGCACCTGGTCCGACCCGATGAGGCCGGCCGCTTCCACCAGACCGGGGAACTCGGCGGCCAACGCCTGGTTCCCGGTCAGCTTGGCGGTGGCGGCGGCGGCCCCGATGGACCAGTGGCCACCCTCGTCGGACACCGAGACGAGCTGGCTGATCTTCTTCAGGTCGACCAGTGCCTCGGGCTCGGGCCGGCCCGCCTTGAGCTGCGGGATCACATCGGTGGCCCCGGCGAAGACCTTGGCTCCGGGGTGCTCCGCCAGCAGTGTCGTTGCTTCTTCCACCGTCTTCGGTGCCAGATACTTCACACCATCTCCTTGGGGTTCATCGGTGCCGTTCTCGTCGGTGCGCCCCCCAGACGCCCCGGAGTGCTGCTACCGGGGGCGCGCGTCGGGCCGAGCGTCGCCGGCAAACCTATCGCGGGACCTGCGGCGCGATCGAACGGGCTGCTCAGGCGGGTGCGCCCGACCACCACGCTTCCACCGCCGCCCGCAGGTCGGCCTTGTCGAAGCCGGCCTTGGAATGGAACATGGCGCCGATGTGCTCGTCCTGGGTGCGTTCCAGCAGCTTGTCGATCTCGGTCCGGCTGCCCATGGGCTCGTCCCAGCACAGGTTGAGGATCGGGTCGTCCCAGGCGTAGTGCCCGGCGGCGTCCAGCCCGAGCACCGCCTCGGCGAAGACGCCGTAGAGCGTGTACTCCGAGAACCGCAACTCCCGGGCCACGGCGGCAGCCCAGCCGCCCCGGTGGTGGGCCTCCACCCGGGCCACCATGGCCCGGGCCACGTCCCGCCGCCAGGGGATCAGGTTGGACACGTAGTTGACGGTGGCCAGGGAGCCGGGGTCGCTCAGGCCCAACAGCCGGGAGCTGGCGGCGCGCCAGTGGGGCAGGTCGTCGAACTCGGCCCGGACCCGCGATAGCGCCACCTGGCGGCCGTCGGTCAAGCGGTCGATCCCGAACGGCCGGAGGAACACCACGTCGGAGTCGGCGAAGAGCACGAACGGCCGGTCCGAGGCGCAGGCGGCGGCGATCTTCATTAACTGCTGGGCGATCCAGTTGCGCACCGGCGGGAACCGGGTGCCGACCCAGGCCGAGCGGCCGGCGACCGTGACCTTGCGCACCCGGCCGGGCAGCACGTCCTCGGCCGTCGTGAGCCGCATCCGGTCGTGCCGGAAGCGTTCGAACAGGGGGACGTCGGCCCGGTCGACGATGACCTGATGGATCAGCCCGACCGGGGCGTAGCGCTGGAACGACTCGGTGAGCAGGGCGAACTGCTCCCGGTCACCCCGGTAGGTGGGCGTGACCATGAGCCAGGCGTCCGCCCGGTCCACCCCGTGAGCATCCCCGTTCGCCATGTCGTCCCCTCCCCCTCTGGCCGGTACGGGCCAAGCGGAGGATCGTATCGATATGGAACGACAATCAGAACGCTCTGATCGGCGAGCGGGGCCGATCAGGCCGAGGCGTTGGCGTTCTTGCGCTGCTTGGCCGCCCGTCCCCGGACCGTGGGGTCGAGCTCCACCTTGCGCAGCCGCACGCTGGCCGGGGTGACCTCGACGCACTCGTCGGGGGCGATGAACTCCAGTGCCTGCTCCAGCGACAGGACCCGGGCCGGGGTCAGCTTCACCGTGTTGTCGGATCCCGCGGCCCGGTGGTTGGTGAGCTGCTTCTCCCGGGTGACGTTGACGTCCATGTCTTCCGAACGGGAGTTCTCGCCCACGATCATGCCGCAGTACACCGGCGTGCCGGGCGACACGTGCATGTCGGCCCGCTCCTGCAGGCTGATCAGGGCGTAGGCGGTGGCGGGGCCGATGCGGTCGGCCACCAGGGAGCCGGTGCGACGGGTCCGGATCTCCCCGCACCAGGGCTCGAAGCCCTCCATCGACTGGTTGAGCACGCCGGTGCCCCGAGTCTCGGTGAGGAACTCGGTGCGGAAGCCGATCAGGCCCCGGGCCGGCACGAGGTAATCGAGACGGACCCAGCCCAGGCCGTGGTTGACCATGTCGGCCAGCCGGGCCTTGCGGGCGGCCAGCAGCTGGGTGACGGCACCGAGATGCTCCTCGGGCACGTCGATCGTGACCCGCTCCACCGGCTCGTGGATCACACCGTCGATCTCCCGGGTGACCACCTCGGGCTTGCCCACGGTGAGCTCGAAGCCCTCGCGGCGCATCGTCTCCACCAGCACGGCCAGCTGCAGCTCGCCCCGGGCCTGGACCTCCCAGGCGTCGGGCCGGTCGGTGTTCAGCACCCGGATGCTCACGTTGCCCACCAGCTCGGCGTCGAGCCGGTTGCGGATCATGCGGGCCGTGACCTTGGAGCCCTCCTTGCCCGCCATGGGCGAGGTGTTGACCCCGATCGTCATCGACAGGGCGGGCTGGTCCACCTCGATCACGGGCAGGGGGCGGGGATCGGCCATGTCGACGAGCGACTCGCCGATCATGATGTCGTCGATACCGGCCACCGCCACCAGGTCGCCGGGGCCGGCCTCGTCGGCCGGGACCCGGGTGAGGGCCTCGGTGAGGTACAGCTCCGACAGCTTCACCTGCTCCATGCGGCCGTCGACCCGCTGCAGGCCCACGGTCTGGCCCCGCTTCAGCGTGCCGTTCATCACCCGGCACAGGGCCAGGCGGCCCAGGTAGGGGGAGGCGTCGAGGTTGGTGACCCAGGCCTGGAGCGGGTGGCCCTCGACGTAGGAGGGGGCCGGGATCGTGTCCCGGATCGTCTCGAACAGGGGGCCGAGGTCGCCCCCGGCGTCGTCGAGCACGGTGGAGGCCCAGCCGTCGCGGGCGGCGCAGTACAGGATCGGGAAGTCCACCTGGTCGTCGCGGGCGTCGATGTCGAAGAACAGCTCGTAGACCTCGTCCACCACCTCGGCCGCCCGGGCGTCGGCCCGATCCACCTTGTTGATGACGAGGATCACCGGCAGGTCCCGGGCCAGGGCCTTGCGCAGCACGAAGCGGGTCTGGGGCAGGGGACCCTCGGCCGCGTCGACCAGCAGCACGATGCCGTCGACCATGGTCAGGGCCCGCTCCACCTCGCCCCCGAAGTCGGCGTGGCCGGGGGTGTCGACGATGTTGAACGTGAAGTCCTTCCAGCGCACCGAGGTGTTCTTGGCCAGGATCGTGATGCCCTTCTCCCGCTCCAGGTCGCCGGAGTCCATCACGCGGTCGACCACGGCCTCGTTGGCCCGGAACACCCCCGTCTGGCGGAGCATGGCGTCCACCAGAGTGGTCTTGCCGTGATCGACATGGGCCACGATGGCCACGTTTCGCAGGTCGTGGCGCGCAGCCATACCGTCTTCACCTCGCACTAGGCACAAGTTTCAATCCTACCAGCCCGTAGGGCGTTCTCAGGAAGTGGACGGCGGGCGCCGGGGGGCGGGGGTGGCTTCGCTCCAGTAGTCGGGGCGCACGTCGAAGGCCTCGATCATGCGCTGCCAGCCGGAGGCGACGGACAGGGCGTAGCCCAGCTCCAGGATCTGGCCGTGGTCGAAGTGCTCCAGCAGCTCGGCCATGAGCCCAGGGGCCACCTGAGGCTTGCCGTGCTCGGTGAGGGCGTCGGCCAGCTTGAGGGCGGCGATGGTGGCCGGGGGCAGGATGCCCTCGGCTTCGGCCAGATCGCCGGCGGCGGCGTCGGCCTCGGCGGCGGTGAGTCCTTTGCGCACCAACGATGCGCTACGGGCGAGGCTTCAATGGACGCACTGGTTGCGGAAGGCGAGCCGGATCCGGCCCAGCTCCACCATCTTGGGGTCGAGGCTGGATCTGTCGGTGTAGATGAACGTCACCCAGTTGAGGAACTGGTTCAGGACCTCGGGCTTGCGGGCCAGGGTGAGGAACAGGTTGTCGTCGGTGTAGGCCTTCTCGAACCACACGTCGAGCCGCTTGCGCAGCTCGGGATCGAGGTCGTCCGGGTCGGCTTTGGGCAGCAGCCCGTGATCGTTCGCCATCGGCCGACAGTACCCGCGGCCGAACGTTGCCGAGAAGGCCGCTCGGGGCGGAGCCCCGGCGGTGGGGTTGGGGCCCCAGCGCTGATGGGGGAGGCCCGTAGGGCCGGCGGGGGCGCAGCCCCCGGAGAGCTCAGCGGTCGCCCCGGCCGACCTCTTTGACCTTGGCGTAGACGTTGGCGTTCATGACCGACGCCCCCACCACCGGGATGTCCTCGTCGGCCAGCTCGGGCATGCGCTTCTTCCGCTTCAGCGCCGCCTCCACGTAGGGGGCCAGCCGCTCGGCCTTCTCCGCCTCAACCCGCTCCCGGGCATCCACGAACTCGGGCAGCACCTCGTCGCCGAACAGCTGCAGGCTCTCGCAGATGTGCTCGTGGCGGTTGAGGCCGCCCTGCTGGAGGAAGATGACCTGGTCGATGCCGGCCGCCTCGTAGTCGCGCACCAGGGCCCCGAAGTCGGCCGGGGTGCCGATGCCGGGGGCCTTGCGGGTGAGGGGCTTGGCCTTGGCCTGGGCCATGTAGTCGGCCCACAGGGTGGTGCGGCCCGGCTTGTTGTCCTGGGTCACGAGGGCGCCCATGGCGTAGTTGAAGAAGCGGAACCCGTGGATGCCCCGCTCCACGGCCTGGTCGGGGTCGTGGTGGAGGGAGAACGGGGCCACCATGGCGATGTTGGCGTTCACCACGTGGGTGAGGGGCACGCACTCCTCGGAGCGGATGATGTCGTAGTAGACGTCGGCCCAGCGCTTGGCCTCGTCGGGGTCGATGAAGCTGAAGGCCAGGGCGCCCAGGCCGTTGCGGGCCGCCACCTCGATCGTGGACCGGTTGGTGCAGGCGATCCACATCGGGGGGTGGGGCTTCTGGAACGGCTTGGGCAGCACGTTGCGGCAGGGCATGGAGAACCCCTCGCCCTCGTAACCGGGGTAGGGGTCCATCACCATCATGTTGGCGATCTGTTCGGCCGCCTCCAGCGACAGGTCCCGCTTCTGGCGGGCGGGGATGCCGAAACCGCGCAGCTCCATGCGGGTGGCGCTCTCGCCAATGCCGAAGTCCACCCGGCCCGACGAGATCAGGTCGAGCATGGCCACCGTCTCGGCCGTGCGGGCCGGCGGGTTGTACTTGGGGATCACCTGGCGGATACCGAAGCCGACCCGGATGTTCCTGGTGCGGGCGGCCAGGGCGGTGAGGAACACGTCGGACGCCGAGCAGTGGGAGTACTCGTCGAGGAAGTGGTGCTCGACGGCCCAGGCGTGGTGGATGCCGAGCCGGTCGGCCAGCTCCACCTGCTCGATCGCCTCCTGCACCAGCTGGTGCTCGGCCCCCTCGCCCCACGGTTTGGGCAGCTGCAGCTCGTAGAACACCCCGAAGCGCATCTCGTTCTCCTCGTTCGTTTCGAAACGTGATTGGGACCCGGTGCCCGCCAGTCTCTCTCGCCTGACCGGCGGGGTGAAATCGCCGCCTCCGCCGGCCTCGGCGGGCTGTCAGACAGCGGGGCTATCAGACGGCGGGGCTGTCAGACAGCGGGGCTGTCAGGCGGCGGTGCCGAGGAGACGGTCGACGAAGCGGGACGTGATGCCGAAGTTCTTGCCGTCGTCGCGATGGTGGTGGCGGAGGTGGCTGGCCCGCAGGCGACGGAACCAGGCGGTGCGCCCCCGGTAGCCGCTGTGGGACAGGAGGTGGACCCACTCGTAGGCCAGCAGCCCGGCCTCCCCGGCGGCCACGGCCGACCCGACGGCCGCCGGCCCTCCCACCGCCGCCCCGATCCCGGCGGCGGCCACCGCCGCCACCGCCCCGTTGGACACGGCGAAGCTCGTGCCGAGGAGGGCACCGCCCACGTCGTCGGGCACCCGGTGGTGGCCCCGGTGGGCCGCCCCCGGATCGAACCGCTGGCCGGCCACGCTCCGGGCCGGCATGTGGAGCAGGAACCGATGGAGGCCCCACTCGATCAGGGGCTGGAGGGCGGCCACGGCCAGCACGGCGGCGGCGTCGCCCCGCCCGGGCCGGGGACCCCGTCGGCGCAGGGCCAACCCGCCGGCGATCGCCGCCAGCAGCACATAGCCCGAACCGTGCCGGGCCAACTCCGCCGCCACCTCCCGTTTCGTGCCCAGCTCCCGGGCGTTCACGGCGCGCACCATGCCCCATTGTGGACCATGCCGGGGGTGGACCACCGCTCCGGCGGCCGATCCCGGAGCCATCACCCACCCCGGGCCCGGGCCCCCGGGCCCAGGCCGGCCGCCCGTTGTGCTCAGGGCCGGGGCCGAACGTCCGATGGGCAGCGGGTGGTACCACACGAGCTGGCAGTGACCGATCCTCCCGCCGGGCTGGCGGACGAGCCGGGCCGCCCCACGGGCGGTGGGCTGAGCGGCGAGCTGGCCCGCCGGGTCGAGGAGCTGGGCGCCCTGGCCGCCGACACCTTCAACACGACCGATCGAGCCGCCCTGATCGGGGCGGCAGCCCGTCGGATCAGAGACTGCTGCCCACTCGACCACCTGGTGGTCGGGGTGCTCGACCACGGCACCTGGCACCCCCGTTCGGCCGTGCGCACGGCGGCCGAGACCGGCGAGCTGATCTACGAGCCCGACACCGCGGTGTCGCCCTACCCCGATGTGGCCGAGCTGGCCGCCAGCGGCCTGGTCAGCGCCGTGGTGGTGCCCATGCGCTTCCTCGACCGCCCGGTGGGCGCCCTGTTGGCCGCCCGGGCCACGATCGGCTTCACCGGGCCCGACCTCATGACCCTGGACCAGGCGGCCGCCGTGGTGGCCGCCGCCCTCGAGCTGTGCCGTACCACCGAGATCGCCCAACGGGCCGAGACCGAGCGGTCCAAGGCGGCCCTCATCGCCGACCGCCGGGCCGACGAGCTGGCCGCCCTCCACGTGGTGGCCAACGCCTTCGACCGGCTCGACGTGGGCCACGCCGTGACCGTGGCCGCCGGCGAGCTGGCCGCCCTGCGGGGGATCGAGGTGTGCCGGGTGTGCGTGGTCGCCTCCGGGGGCGAGCTGGTGACGGTGGCCTCGGCCTCCAGCCACGGATCGCCCATCCCGTCCCTCGATCCGGGCTCGCCCGACGCCCTGGCTCTGGCCACCGGCGACCTCGTGCTGTGGCGTCGCCCCGACGAGGCCGACCTGGTGGCGGTGGAGGGGCTGGCCCGGACCAGGCTGACCTCGGCCTTCGCCGTGCCCGTGGTGGCCGGCGATGCCGTGGTGGGCACGATCATGGCCGGCTCGACCGGAGGCCATCGCCTCGTGACCGACGAGCACCTCCTCCTGGCCGATCTGGCCGGCCAGCTGCTGGTGGAGGCCGCGGGCGGGGTCGACGGCCTGCACGCCCTCGCCGCCCGGTTCCTGGGCTAGCGCACCCTGCGCCGCCGGCTTCCCCAGCCGGGCTAGAGTTCGGCAGGCCTGGCGCGGCTGGAAGGAGATCATGGCTTCCGATGCCGCCGCTCGGAGCCCGCTGGAGGCTGTCCTCCCCGAGTACGAGATCCAGGGCGAGCTGGGCCGGGGGGCCATGGGCGTGGTGCTGGCCGCCCGCCACCGCACCCTCGACCGTGAGGTGGCCATCAAGGAGCTGCCGTTCGGCTTCGCCCTCGACGACACCGTCCGCCAGCGGTTCGTGCACGAGGCCCAGACGCTGGCCTCCCTCAACCACCCGCACGTGGTCCAGGTGTTCGACTTCGTCGACCGGGCCGGCCACCTGGCTCTGATCATGGAGCGCCTGCCCGGGGGCACCGTGTGGGAGGGGTTCACCTCCCGGGGGGTGACGGCCCCCGTGGCCTGCGGGCTGATCCTGGCCGCCGCCGCCGGCCTCGACCACGCCCATCGCCACGGCGTGCTCCACCGTGACGTGAAGCCCGACAACCTCATGTTCACCGGACAGGGCTGGCTGAAGGTCACCGACTTCGGTATCGCCAAGGTGATGGGGGGCGACCGCACCCTGGCCACGGCCGACGGGGCCATCCTCGGCACCCCGGCCTACATGGCGCCGGAGCAGGCCGAGGGCCTGGCCGTGGGGCCGGCGGCCGACGTCTACGCCTGCGCCACCATGCTGCACGAGATGCTGTGCGGCCTGCTGCCCTTCGCCCGGGCCGCCACGCCCATGGCCACCCTCATCGCCCGCATCCGCGACGACGCCCCGCCCCTCGGGCCCCGGGCCCCCCACGTGCCGCCGGCGATCGCCGCCGTGGTCGACCGGGGCCTGGCCCGGTCGGTGGCCGACCGCCACCCCACGGTGGAGGACTTCGCCGTGGCGCTGGGGCAGGCGGCGGCCGGGGCCTGGGGGTCGAACTGGCTGGCCGCCACCGGTCTGTCGGTGGCCATGTCCGACGCCATCACCTGGGCCTGCCGCACACCGAGCCGGGGGGGCGGCGGCACGCTGGCCCCCGGCGTGTCGGCCCCACTCGATCGGGGGCCGGCGGCGGCCACCGTGGTGGACCACGGCCCGGCCCCGGCGGCGGTCGATCTGACCGGGGTGACGCCATCACAGGTGCTCGACGTGCGCCACGTGGGTGCCGGTCGCTCCCGGCCCACCGGGCCTCGTCTCCGGAGCGGGACGGGTCGGAGGCCAGAGGCCGCCGATCCGCCGCTGCGGACCCCACCGGCGGCGGGAGCGATCCGGGGTATCCCGGGCCGCTGGGCCGGCGCCGGCGCCGGCGTCGCCCGCCGCGGCCGGCGTTCGGCCCGGGCCCGCCGCCCGGTCGGGGCGCGGCTGGCCCGGCTCGTGGCGGCGCTGCTCACCGCCGCGGTGGCGGCCGTGGCCCTGGTGGGCGGCCCCGGGGCGGCGGCCGGCGATGGCCCCGGCTCCGTGGGGCTCGATCTGTCGGCCCCGGCCGCAACCGTGACCCTCGACGGCGACGGCGACGGCGACGGCGCCGAAGCCGGTGAGTGGGTGGTGCGGTTCAGCGTGCTCGGCATACCGCTGGGCCGGGTCCGCGGCGAGGTCGTGAGCGGCGGCGACGAGGTGAGCTTCGTCCCCGGCTACCTGCGCTGGACGGTGGCGGGCAGGGTCGACGCCTGGGCCCAGCCGGCCGGCGGCACCGCCACGCCACGACGACTGGAGGTGCGGGCCACCCAGCCCTGGCTCACCACCGCCCCCGCCCTCGTGGTCACCCTGCTCGCCCTGTTCGGGCTGGCCAGCGCCTCGTCGCACCGGCGCGGTCTGGTCCATCGGCCCGACGCCGTCGGCGCGCTCCTCGGCCTGGGCCTGGCCGGAGCCGTGTTGGGGTCGGCCGTCGCCGGCTTCGCCTGGGTGGCGGCCGACCGTCTCCTGGCCGTGCCCACCCTGGCGGCCTGCGCCGCCCTCGGCGCCCTGGCCGGGCTCAGCCTGGGGTGGGCGATGCGGTCGCGTCGGCCCGCCACACGCCGCTGAGGTTGGTGGTCTGCTGGCGGGGGCGCAGGCCCTCGCCCCCGGGCTCCCGCCCGGGGGCGGGCGGTGACGCCGCCCCCGGATCCCGGCCGGGGAGGGGGGCCACCCCGAGGAGGCGGATGGCGGTGGAGCCGAGGGTGATGGTGGACAACGGCTCCAGCACCACCGGCGCCCGCACCCGCAAGCCGTCGACGAAGGTGCCGTTGCTGGAGCCCAGGTCGGCCACCACCATGCGCCCGTCCACCAGCTCCAGGCGCAGGTGGAGGCGGGACACCCGCTGGTCGGCCAGCAGGAGGCCGTCGCATTCCCGGCCCACGTCGAGCCGGTCCACCACGACCACGTGGAGCGGGGTGCGGCCGTCCTGGCTCACGGCGATGAGGGCGCCGGTGCGGTGGGGGCTGATCGTGGCGGCGGTCATGACCCCTCCTCCGCGGTCGGGCCGGACGGGCGTCGACCGCCCGGTCGCGGTCGACCGACCAGGGCGGCCATCGAGGCCAGCCCCACACCTCCGGCCAGCACGATGCTGTTGCCCTCGCCCCGGGCCGCTCCGTTCTGGCGGAAGATGCCCACCGCCGCCTCGGCCGGGGGGCCGTTGCCGCAGTCGAGCCGCAGGAGATGGCGGCCCACGGCGAGCCCGCCGGTGTCGACGACGAACGCCGACGGATCGGGCGACGTCAGCAGGGGCAGCGCCACCGGTGGCCCGCCGTCGGCGGTGTCGGACGGGGCGGCGATCACGCCGGTGACGCCGTCGCACCCCCCGGGGAGCGCGAGGGTCAGGGGATCGCCGCCGCGGGCCGCCAGCTCCGGCCCGGCGGGGTCGGCGGGCGACGTGGTGGACGCCGGGGCCGCCCCGCCGGGCCCCGGGGACCGGCCGGGCGGATCGGCGGCGCTGAGCGGGGCGCCCGGTGGCACGAGGGCGGTGGACAGCGTGGCCTGGGGGGCGAACGGCCCGGAGTCGGCCCGGCCGGGGGAGGGGGACGAGCTCACGGTGGTGGACCGGGCCCTCCGGCGGGCGGACCCGCTGACAGCGGCATCGGTGGCGGCATCGGTGACGGCATCGGCGACGGCATCGGTGGGCGGCGGGTCGCCGGCTCCCGGGTGAGCTGGACCACCACCGAGGCCGGGAGCCAGGTAGCCACCGGTCCGCCGGCGCGCTGGGTATCAGCGTCTGCGTGTGACGGGCGGCCGTGGTGGACGGCGTGGCCCGGGTGGTGGCCACGACAGGGAACACCGTGGGAGCGGCGCTGGAGGTGGTGGGTCTCGCCGTGGTGGTAGGGCTGGCCGTCGCCGGGGCCGCCGTGGTCGCGGGTTTGGCCGTGGTGGTGGGGGCGGTCGTGGTGGTCGTCGTCGTGGTGGGGGCGGCGGTGGTGGTGGGCGCCGCCGTGCTGGTCGGGGCGGGCGACGGTGGGGGGTTCGTCGTGGTGGGGGCGGCCGTGGTGGTGGGGGCGGTCGTGGTGGTCCTCGGCTCGATGGTGGTGGTCGTGGTGGGGGCGGCGGTGGGTGGGGGGCCGACGTCGGGAGCGGTGTTCGGGGGTGGATCGCCCTGGGCCCCGGCCGGTCGGCCGAGGCCGGCCCCCAGGATCAGCGCCAGCGCTGCGGCAACGCTCAATGTCGCCAACGGGCGCCTCTCCGAGATTGTCAGCAACGGTCCCTCCACCGCAGACGGGTGTTGTACGCTCCGAGCCGGTACGCACAATAGAGGCAGAAGTAGTGGTCGCAAAACCATCAAAGGGTTCGTCCAAGCGAATGCCAATTTGGCTCAAATTGTTGCTCGTTGTCGCTGCGGTATCGGTGTCGGGGTGCGCCAGCCGTCACGAGTCGGGCCCCCTGCAGGTCACGGGCCGTCTGGGTGACCGGAAGCTGGCCTCGGCCAGCGCCGACAGCCCCATCGAGCTGCGGCCGGATCAGGTCACGACGCTGGAGCTCACGCTCACCAACGTCGGCGACGAGCCGGTCACCGTGGGGCACGTCCGCCTCGAGGGCGAGCTGCTCGACTTGATCTTCCTCACCTACGACACCGGCGTCCACACCTCCATTGCCCCTGGTCAGGAGAAGCTGGTTCGGTTCGACATCGACTTCTTCGACCTGAACGGCCAGGCCCACGGCCTGCTGCGGGGCAAGGTGAGCCTGTATGGCGACGACCGGGAGCCGCTGGGAGCCGTCCCCGTGGTGCTCGACGGCCGGGGTGGGCCGTGGGCCACCATGGTGACGTTCAACCTGGTGCTGCTGGCGGTGGCGGTGGCCAGCTTCGGCTGGAACCTGTACCGCCTGGGCCAGCGCCTGCTGCCCGCCCACCGTTTCGCCCGGGGCCTTCGCTTTCTCCATAGTGGAGCGGCCGCCGGGCTCACCGTTTCCGCCGCTTCGTCCACATTGCGGATCTGGCCATTGGGCACGACGGGATGGGTGTCGATCACGGTGGTCATGGCGCTGTTCGCCTTCGCCATCGGGTATCTCGGCCCTGGCTCCGACGAGGCCGACGCCGGCGCCCCCGCCGGGCACCAGCCCCACGACGGGGAGGTGATCGACCTGGTCAGCGGGTCCGTGGCGCCGCCCGCCCGGCCGGTGGCGCCGGCGGCTGTTCCAGCGCCGGACTTCGTGCCGGCCGACGTCGGCCCCACCATCGTGCCCCGGCCCGAGGGGCCGGCGCTGCTGCCGGCCGGCCCGGTCATCGTGCCGGCCGCCGGGCCCGAGCCGTCGGTGCGCCTGGAGGGGGAGCCGGCGGCGGCCGTGGCCCCGGTGTTCGTCGGCGACGAATCCTAGGAAGCCGGAGGGTTCCCCTAGAGTCGACGTATGGACGAACGCCTGTACTTCCGGCAGCTGCTCAGCGGCCGAGACTTCGCCGCTTCCGACATGATCGCCCGTCAGATGGTCAACTTCAGCTACCTGATCGGGGACCGCCAGACCGGGGAAGCGGTGGTGGTGGACCCGGCCTACGACGTCGGCGGGCTCTTCGAGGCGCTGGAGGCCGACGGGATGACGCTGGTGGGCGTGCTCGGCACCCACTACCACGCCGACCACATCGGCGGGAACATGATGGGCTACCAGATCCAGGGCGTGTCCGACCTGCTGGAACGGGCCGACGTGCCGATCCATCTCCAGGAGCCGGAGGTGGAGTTCGTCACCAAGACCACCGGCCTCACCCGGGACGTGCTGAGCGGCCACCACTCGGGCGACACGGTGACGGTGGGCGGGATCGAGATCGAGCTGATCCACACCCCCGGCCACACCCCGGGCAGCCAGTGCTTCCTCGTGCGGGACTGCCTGGTCTCGGGCGACACCCTGTTCCTCGACGGCTGCGGCCGCACCGACCTGCCCGGCGGCGATCCCGAGGAGCTGTACCGGTCGCTGACCGACCGGCTGGCCAGGGTGCCCGACAGCGCCACCCTCTACCCCGGCCACCTCTACTCGGCCGAGCCGTCGCAGTCGATGGGCCAGACCCGGGCCCTCAACGTGGTCTACCGCCCCCGCTCGCTGGAGCAGTGGATGATGATGTTCGGCTTCGGCTGATGTGTCCCTTCGGGACCTGGAGTTTCGCTTCGCGGAAACTCTGATGTGTCCCTTCGGGACCTGGAGTTTCGCTTCGCGGAAACTCTGATGTGTCCCTTCGGGACCTGGAGTTTCGCTTCGCGGAAACTCTGATCTGCCCGCCGGTGCCCCCTCAACGGCCGGCGACAGTGGCCGACAGGGGGCCCATGGAACTCACCCACGACCACGTCGCCGCCCTCGAGCACGAGATCGACGAGCTCCGCCGCCAGCTCGACCGCCTCACCGCGGTGCGGGACGAGCTGGTGAGCATCTACTGCTTCGACGACGACGACGAGGACGCCCAGGCGTTCGACGACTTCTACGGCGCCTACGATGAGGTGCATGCCAAGATCCGGAGCTTCCTGCTCGACTAGGCGGGCCCGCGCCGGTCGGCGCCCACGGCTGACGGCAGGGTTGGCCGCGCTCGGCGCCACGGTGATGGCCGCCCTCCTGGCGCCGCCGCCGGCCGGGGCCGAGTCGCCCACCGTGCTGGCCGCCGAGCTGGCCATCGACGGGGCCTACGTCGCTCCGGAACGGACCGACGTGAGCGAGGCCGACCTGGTGGAGCAGACCGGCCACGCCCGGGCCCTGGGCCTGCGGCTGGTGGTGGTGGTGCCCAACGATCCCCGGCCCAACGCCGAGGCGTTCGCCCGCCGGGTGCTGGAGGCCACCGACTCCGACGTGGCCCTCGTGTTCCCGCCCGGAGGCGGCCTGGAGGCGAGCGTGGCCGACGATCTCCAGTCGCAGAGCCTGCGGGCCCTGTCGGCCGCCCGGTCCAAGGCCGATCCCGTGCTCGCCACCGAGGTCTACATAGACACCGTGCTGGCCGAGCCGTCCCGGTCGGTGCCGGCGGTGGTGAGCCGCACCGTCCTCGCCGTCCTCATCCTGGCCGTGGTGCTGGGTGGGGTGGTGCTGGCGGAGCAGGCGATCCGGCGGGCCGGGAGCTCGTCGCGCGAGCTGGTGTCGAAGCGGGCCCGAGGGTAGGCCAGCCCCCCCTGGGCAAGCCCGGGCGTGTCGCCGGGGGCATTAGGATCCGAGCGATGGTTGTCCCGCCGCCGACCGAGAAACCGCTGCGCCGCCGCGCCCGGCCCCACGCCCACCGGCCCGCTACCGCCCCCCTCGGGGCTCCTTCCGCTCCGGCCGACGCCGGCTCGCCCCACCCGGCCCGGCCCGGGACCACCGGGCCCGACAGCCCTGCGGCCGAGGGCGCCGGTGGCCGCTCCCCCCGGCTGGCGGTGATGCTGACCGTCGTGGCCGTTGCCGCTCTGGGCGCCGGCGCCCTGGCCTGGGCCGGCGGCGGCTCGCCGGCCTCTACCGCCGCCTCGTCCGGCCCGGAGGCCTCTACCGCCGCCTCGTCCGGCCCGGAGGCCTCGACTGCGCCCGCCGGACCGGCGGTCGCCCCGTCGTCGCCGGTCTCGACGTCGACGGTCTCGGCGTCGACGTCGGTCGTGCCCGGCTCGGTGGTCACCGTGTCGGCCAGCCAGTCCACCGTGATCGTGGCCGGTGCCGTGCCCAGCCAGGCCATCGCCGAGGAGCTGGTGGGGCGGGCCGGTGCCGTCTACACGCCGGATCAGGTGCAGAACCAGTTGGCCGCCGATCCCGCCACCCGCTCGCCCATCGTGGTGGTGGTCAACGGCGCCACCACCGATCCGGCCCTGTTCAACCGGCTCACCTCGGCTTTCACCGGGATCGTGGGGATCGACACGATCGAGCTGGCCGGGCTCCGGCTCGATGAGCCGAGCGAGCTGGAGGGTGCGCTGATGGGGCTGCCCTCGATCGAGTTCGTGCCGGCGACGGCCGACATCGTCCCGGAGAGCCTTCCGGTGCTTGACCGGATGACGGACCTGCTGGCCGCGGCGCCCGGCACCGCCATCGAGATCGGGGTCCACACCGACACCAGGGGCAGCGCCGAGGCCAACCGGGCCCTCAGCCAGGCCCGGGCCGACGCCGTGCTCGCCGCGCTCCTCGAGCGGGGCGTGGCCAACCCCATGGCGGCCCGGGGCTTCGGCGAGAGCCGCCCCGCCGTCGTTCCCGACGACACGCCCCTGACCCAGGAGGTCAACCGCCGGGTCGAGCTCCGCGTTCTCTGACCCGGCGTCCCCGGAACTCTGACGCCCGGTACCGCTTCCGGGCCTCCCCGGTCAGGGATCGCCGCGCCAGCGCAGCCGGGCCGGTGGGTGGGGTCCCACCGGCGGATGGGGGGCCGGCGCAGCCGGCGGGGGCGCGAGCCCCCTAACAATGCTGCGCGATCCAGGTGTGCATGGCGATGCCGGCGGCCACGCCGGCGTTGATCGAACGGGTGGAGCCGAACTGGGGGATCGAGCGGCATTCGGTCACCGCCGCCCGCATGGGGGCCGACAGGCCGGGGCCTTCCTGCCCGAACACCAGGACGCAGGCCCGGGGCAGCGGCGCCTCCCCCAGCGGCCGGGAGCCGGGGAGGTTGTCGATGCCCACCAGGGGCAGACCTTCGCCGTCGGCCCACGCCGCCAGGTCCTCGGCCGTGGCGTGGTGGCGGATGTGCTGGTAGCGGTCGGTGACCATGGCCCCCCGGCGGTTCCAGCGGCGGCGGCCCACGATGTGCACCTCGGCGGCCAGGAAGGCGTTGGCCGTGCGCACCACGGTGCCGATGTTCATGTCGTGCTGCCAGTTCTCGATGGCCACGTGGAACGGATGGCGGCGCCGGTCGAGGTCGGCCCGGATCGCCTCCACCGTCCAGTAGCGGTAGGCGTCGACCACGTTGCGGCGGTCGCCCCCGGCCAGGAGCTCGGGATCGAGCCGGGGGTCGTCGGGCCAGGGCCGGGGATGGGGACCGACGCCGATCCCCGGCTCGGTCTCACCGCCGCCGGCCGTGCCGGTCTCGTCGTCGCGGTCGTCGTCGCCGTTGATCCCGTCCGGGGCGTCCACCGCAGAGCCCGCTGATCCTGGCGTCGCCCGGCCGGCTTCAGGCCGGGCCGGCCGGCACGGTGAACGGGGCGGCCACCGCTCCGGTGATGGCGACCAGGCGGTCGGGGGCGATGGGGAAGACGTGGCGGGGGGTGCCGGCGGCCGCCCACACCTCGGCGAACCCGAGGAGGTGGGGGTCGATCCAGGTCCGTACCGGGTTGTCATGGCCGAACGGGGGCACGCCGCCGATGGCGTAGCCGGTGACGGCCCGAACCCGGTCGGCGTCGGCCCGGCCGCAGCGGGCGGCGCCGGCCAGCGCCGCCAGGGCCCGGGGGTCCACCTGGTGGGCCCCGCTGGTGAGGGCGAGCACGATCTCGTCGTCGGCGGCGAAGACCATGGATTTCACGATCTGGTCCACGGCGCAGCCCACCGCCGCGGCGGCGTCGTCTGCGGTACGGGTACCGTCGGGGAACTCGGCCACGGCGAGGGTGAGGCCGTGGCGGGCGGCGGCGTCCGCCACCCGGGCGGCACTGGCGGGCAACGAGGTCGATGACATCGCCCCCGACGATAGCGATCCTGGCGGCGCCTGTATCCGGCCGCCGTCGTCGGGGCGTCGTGCCGCTCTGATCACCGGAGGTCCGCCGGCCGGCGGGTGGCATCACCCGGGGGCCGTCATGGGCCGGACGGCTCAACACCGGCCTGATTCCGCCGATGGCCGGACATGGCTCGACCGCTGGGAGTGTTGCTGTTCGTTGGCTTGGCCCTGGTGTCGATCACCTGGTCGGTGGCCAACATGCCGGAGCCCACGGTCACCCTGGCCTTCTCCGACGAGCAGACCGGGAGCGGGGCGGGCCCCGGCGGTGCGAGCGGGGGAGCGCTGGGCGCTACCGACCCGGCGGCCGACGGCGGCAGCTCGGACCTGGTCGACGTGCTGGCCCACTCGGGCTTCGAGAGCCGGGCCGATCTGCTGGTGCCGGTGGGCCCCGGCCTGGAAGCCGGCCTGTACCGGGTGACGGAGTTGGAGCCGGCCAAGGGGAAGCGCACCAAGGCGGCCACCACCGTGCCCTCCACCACCGTGCCCTCCACCACCAAGGCGGGCACCAAGACCGGCACCAAGACCACCAAGGCCAAGAAGGGCGCCGATCCTGTCCTGGGTCGGGGCGGCGCCCCCCGCCCGGTCCCCGCCCCGGGCAACGTCGACCTCCACGTGGAGGGCGGCACCGGCGCGCCGAAGCCGATGGTGGACCGGGGTGAGATCGAGCCGGGGCTCTACGCCACCGCCTACGACGCGTCCGGTTGCAGCTACCAGCTGACCCGGATCATGGCCGATCGCCGCATCGCCGTGATCGGCGAGGACTCGCTGGCCTCGGGCCGGATGCTGGTGAACATCAACGACATCGAGCCCGACTGGTTCACCTCCAGCAGCGGGTGTGGCGCCTGGTACCGCTGGACGCCGCTGACCGTGCCCCTCAACCGGGCCGGCAACGGCGACTACTGGGTGGGCGACCTTGCCACCGGCGTGTGGCAGGTCCCCTCCGGATGCCGGTGGGAGAAGGTGGTCAGCTTCCGGGGCGCCATGCTCCACGACGTCACCGCCTACGGCAACGCCCCCCGGTCCCTCATCGTGGACGACGACACCTTCGGCGTCCGGATCAGGGGCTGCAACAGCGAGCTCACCCTCGATCCGAAGGCCACCGAGCTGTGGGTGGCGGAGGAGGCGCTACGGGCCGAGACGGGCCAGCGGGGAGCCGACGACACCCGGACCACTGCCACCCATGCGAAGGCCAAGGCCAAGCCGAAGGCCAAGCGCAAGACGACGACCACCACCGCCGTCGCCCCGGCCGACACCGCCCCGGCCCCGGCACCCGAACCGACCCCGGCACCCGAGCCGGCGCCCGCACCCGAGCCGGCTCCGGCCCCCACCAACCCGGCCCCCACCAACCCGACCCCCGCCCCCACGGGCTGAACGGCGGTTCGGGTCCCGGCCGTCCCGTCGGGGTGGCGGGATGGCGGCGGGCGGGCTACAGCCGCACGCCGGTCGGGTCCTGCCCCGCCTGGCGCATGCCCCGGGCCACGTCCACCGGCACCAGCAGGGCGGTGCCGGCCACGAAGAACACGATCAGCGACAGGATCGCCTGGCGCTGGGAGCCGAGCACCTGGTTGGCGATGCCGAACGCCGCCGGCCCCAGCCACGACGTCCCCCGGGACGAGATCTCGTAGAACCCGAAGTATTCGGCCTCCCGGCCGGCCGGGATCATCTGGGCGAACAGGGAGCGGGCCAGGGCCTGGGCCCCGCCCAGCACCAGGGCCAGGAACACGCCGAGCACCCAGAGCTCGGCGATGGAGTCGAGCGCGGCGAAGGCGTAGACCACGAGGGCGATCCACACCACCAGGTTGGCGATCAGGGTGCGCTTGGTCCCGGCCCGGCGGGCCACCCGGGCGAAGGCGAGGGCGCCGCCGATGCCGACGAACTGGATGAGCAGCACCACGCCCAGCAGGGTGGTGGCGCTGGCGTCGAGCTCGTCGGCGGCGAACGAGGTGGACACCGTGATGACGGTGAGGATCCCGTCGGCGAACAGGAGGTAGGCCACGAGGTAGCGGAACGCTTCGGGTTGGCTCCGCCGCATCTCCCGCAGGGTGGCGAGCGCCGAGCCGAAGCTGAAGCGCATCCACCCGAGGCCGGCCGGCTTGGCCCGCATCGCCGGCCGGGACCGGAGCCGGCGGCCGGGGTACAGCCAGAAGAACAGGGCGCACCACAGCCCGGTGCCCCCCAGGCACAGGCGCACGGCCAGGGCGGTGTCGTCCATGACCGAGATCAGGGCGAAGTTGGCGGCCAGCCACAGGCCGCCGCCGGCGTAGCCGTAGGCGTAGGCCACCGAGCTGATCCGGTCCCGCTCGCTCGGGGGGGCCAGCTCGGGCAGGAACGAGTTGTACACCACCGAAGCGGCCGAGAAGGCCACGCTGGCCAGCACGAACAGGGCTCCGCCGAGCACCACGGTGGAGCCGGTGACGGCGAACAGGCCGGTGAGCAGCACGCTGCCGGTGTAGGCCAACGTCATCATCAGCCGCTTCTTGTGGGTGGTGTGGTCGGCCACCGCCCCCAGCACCGGCAGGAACAGCACCTGCACGATCGTCGACAGCGACACGGCGAAGGGGAAGAACGAGGCGGGGGCGATGCGCAGCCCGGCCAGGTGGACACCGCCCGATTTCTCGGCCAGGTCCAGCAGGTACGGGCCCAACAGGGCGGTGACGACCGTGGTGTCGAACGCCGACCAGGCCCAGTCGTACATCTGCCAGCCGCGGATCTCGCGGGATGTGGAGATCGCGGCGGTCATTTCCCTTGTGCGCGAGGAGGGACTTGAACCCTCACATCCTTTCGGACACAGGAACCTGAATCCTGCGCGTCTGCCAATTCCGCCACTCGCGCGAGTGGTGCGGAGGCATCGTAGCGGAGGTTCGATCGCTCGACACCGATCTTTCGCGAACGGAGCGGGGGAAGGAGCCGCCCGTGCGAGCGCAAGCCGGACGTTGTTCGTGGCATGCTGGTCGCCAGCTACAAGCCCCTTGGTAGAGGATGGCAGTGGTCTTACGAAGTTTCGAGGATCGCCTGGAACGACTGGTGGAGGGGATGTTCGCCCGCGCTTTCCGCAGTGGCCTGCAACCGGTGGAGATCGGTCGTCGGCTCATCAAGGAGATGGACACCAGCCGCACGATCGACGTGCGGGGTCAGGCCCTGGCCCCGAACCGGTTCGTGATACGGGTGTCGGTCGAAGACCATGCCCGATTCGGCCAGGTGCAGCAGTCGCTCACCAACGAGCTCACGGCCATCGTGCGGGATCACGCCAAGGCCGAGGGTCTCGGCTTCCTGGGCCGGGTCTCGGTCGAGCTCCAGGCCGACCACAACCTCAAGGTGGGCCTGTTCCGGGTCCACCCCTCCTACGACGAGCGGATCCCGGTGGCCGAACCCACGGCCTGGCTCGAGGGGCCCGACGGTGCCCACCACCTCCTGACCGGCACGATCTCCACCATCGGGCGCCTGTCGGACTCCGACATCGTCATCAACGATCAGAACGTCTCCCGCCGCCACGCCGAGCTGCATGCGGTGGGCGACGGCTACGAGCTGATCGATCTCGGGTCCACCAACGGAAGCAAGGTGAATGGTCAGAGGATCCAACGTTGTGCCCTGTCCGACGGCGACCAGGTGACGTTCGGTGCGATCACCTTGCGATTCAGACGGCTCTGAGCCCACGGTGGGCCTGAACCTGGCTAGCCTGCGCACTGGTGACCGATGCCCTACTCACGCTTCTCAAGTGGTGCCTGCTCGGTCTCCTCTATCTGTTCTTCTTCCGGGTGCTCCAGGCCACCTGGGCGGGATCACGTCCTGTGGCCGCAGTACGGCGGGTGGCGGCGCCGGTGCCCGATGCCGGAGCACCGGCCCGGGGGCGGGCGCGCCGCGGCGGCGGGGGTCGTGCCGCCAAGGGACGCCAGGGTCCGCCCAAGCTGGTCGTGGTCGAGCCGCAGGGTCTCGCCGGTCGGGAGTATGTCGTGAACGGTGAGCTCACCATCGGCCGGGCCGCCAGCTGCCACGTCACGCTCGACGACACGTACATATCCCAGCTCCACGCCCGGATCTGGCTCGACGGAGACCAGGTGGCGGTGGAGGACCTGGGCTCCACGAACGGCACCTATCTCAACAACCAGCGGGTCACCACCAAGCAGTTCGCCTCCTTCGGTGACCAGCTCCGCCTCGGCGGGATCGTGATGGAGCTCCGTTGATGGAACTGCTCGGTGCCACCGTCACCCATGTGGGCAACGTGCGGGAGTCCAACCAGGACCGCGGCCACTTCGGGGGCTACGTGGCCGTGGTGGCCGACGGCATGGGCGGTCATCAGGGCGGGGAGACGGCGGCCACCATCGCCATCTCCGAGTTCGTGGGGATCACCGAGCCGGTGGGGCCGAGCGGTCTGGTGGAGCTGGTGGAAGACGCCAACCGGGCCGTGTTCGAGCGGGCCGCCGACCCCGACCTGCGGGGCATGGGCACCACGCTGGTGGCCCTCACGCTGCGGCCGGCCGAGGGCAAGATCAGCGTGGTCAACGTGGGCGACAGCCGGGCCTACGTGGTGGACGGGCATGCGCTCCAGCAGCTCACCAACGACCACAGCCTGGTCGAAGACCTGGTGCGCCAGAAGCGGCTGACCCCGGAGGAAGCGGCCCACCATCCCCAGCGCA
Source organism: Acidimicrobiales bacterium (assembly GCA_041394285.1). Taxonomy (GTDB): domain Bacteria; phylum Actinomycetota; class Acidimicrobiia; order Acidimicrobiales; family SZUA-35; genus CADEDH01. The sequence goes on from JAWKIL010000008.1 coordinate 80,011, forward strand.
ACATCCTCACCCGGGCCCTCGGGATCTCGTCCCACGTCGAGGTGGACCAGTTCCTCCGCCAGACCCGGGTCGGGGACCGGTTCCTGCTCTGCAGCGACGGCCTGTTCAACGAGGTCTCGGAAGACGACATCCTCCGCATCCTCACCAGCTACGCCTCGCCGCTGGAGGCGGCCCAGACGCTCGTGGCCTCGGCGCTGGCCGGGGCGGGCCGAGACAACATCACCGTGGTGGTGGTCGACGTGGTGGAAGACGGCCACGGCGGATCACTCACCCCGCCGGCCGAGGCCGTCACCGTGCCCGCCATGCCGGCCATCCTGGTCGACACCGATCCGGCCGCGCTGGCCGACGCCGGGTTCGACAACGGCCAGGGTGGGCCCGCCGTGCCCCCCGCCGCCGGAGCCCCCAACGGGGCCGCCCCCGGCGCGGGCCTCTACGCCGAGGCCGGCCAGAGCCACCGCCCGCCGTCGCTGGCCCGCCCGGCGGGCACCGTGCTCGAGCTCGATACGGCGTCGTCATCGGGGGTCGCCGGGCTGGAAGCGCAGCCCGCGGTCAATCTCGGGGCGGGCGGCCCGGACCACACGATGGTCGCCCCGACCGGCCCCGCGCCCGACGCCGCCGTGGCCACGGCCGAGATCGCCAACGAGCCTCCCGGCACCTACACCACCTTCGAGCCCGACGCCGACGAGCCCCGCCGGGGCCGGCGGGCCGTCACCCTGGTGGCCCTGGGGGTGCTGCTGGGAGCGCTGGTGGCGGCGGCCTACCTCGGCATCGGCTACTACAACCGCTCGATCTGGTTCGTGAAACAGGTCGACGGCGGCCAGGTGGCGATCTTCAATGGCCGCCCCGGCGGCCTGCTGTGGCTGGAGCCGGAGCGCCAGGCCGACGAGGGGCCCCAGGTCGGCGATCTCATCCCCGAAGACCAGGACGAGGTGGCCCAGCAGCCCACGTTCAAGTCCGAGGCCGAGGCCAAGGCCTTCGTCGACTCCCTGATGTTGGCCGGGGAGATGGTGAAGGACCAGGCCGAGCAGTTGGGCGGGGTGGAGGCATCCACCACCGTGCCGGTGGACCCCACCGCCACGACGGTCCCGGCCGGCGGGCTGGTCACGGTTCCGGGGTCGGTCGGCGCCGCCGGCGGGGCCGCACCGGCCTCTCCCGCCACCACCGATCCCGCCACGGCCAACGCCGCCAACGCCGTCTCACCCACCACCTCCGCCGGCTGAGATGGCGCCCCGGCGCCTGGAGCTCGGCCTGCTCATTCTGGGGACGCTGATAACGGCCCTGGCCTACGGCCTGCTCAACATCGACGACACGGTGAACGCCCGGGCCGACGTGGCCGTGTTCTTCGGCGTGATCCTCCTGCTCCTGCTGGGGGCGCACCTGGTCATCCGGTTCGTGGCCCCCAACGCCGACGGCCTCCTCCTCCCGCTCGCCGCCCTCCTCAACGGGCTCGGCTACGTGGTGATCGCCCGCCTCGATCCCGGCCTGGCCGACAGCCAGGCGGCATGGACCTTCATCGGCATCGGCGCCTTCAGCGCTGTGCTGCTCCTGTTACCCGACCTCCGCTGGCTGGCCGACTACCGCTACACGCTGGCCCTGCTGGGCGTCGTCATGCTGCTGCTGCCCCTGATCCCGGGCCTGGGCCGCACCATCAACGGGGCCCGCATCTGGCTGCGGGCCGGGCCCTTCTCCATCCAGCCGGGCGAGTTCGCCAAGATCGTGCTGGCCGCCTTCCTGGCCGGGTACCTCACCGACAAGCGGGAGCTGCTCACGATCTCCAACCGCCGGCTGGGGCCGGTCAACGTGCCCGACTTCAAGCACTTCGGCCCCATGCTGCTGGCCCTCGGCGTGGCCCTCATGGTGATGGTCCTCCAGCGTGACCTGGGCTCGTCGCTGCTGTTCTTCACCCTGTTCCTCGTGATGTTCTACGTGGCCACCGGCCGGGCGGCCTTCGTGGGCGTCGGCCTGGTGCTGTTCTCCGCCGCCTCGTTCGTCTCGTGGCAGCTCTTCTCCCACGTCCAGCGGCGGGTCGACATCTGGCTGCACCCCTTCGCCGACCCCAAGGACAAGGGGTTCCAGATCGTCGAGGCGTGGTTCGCCCTGGCCGACGGGGGCGTCACCGGAACCGGTCTGGGGGCTGGCCTGCCCACCAAGATCCCCTACGCCGAGACCGACATGATCTTCGCCGCCATCGGCGAGGAGCTGGGGCTGCTGGGGGCCACGGCGGTGCTGGCGGCCTTCATGTTCCTCGTGGCCTCCGGCTTCCGGGTGGCGGCGTCGGCCAACGTGCCGTTCGAGAAGCTGCTGGCCACCGGGCTCACCGCTCTGCTGGGCTTCCAGGCCTTCATCATCATCGGCGGTGTGCTGCGGGTGCTGCCCCTCACCGGTGTGACCCTGCCCTATGTCTCCTACGGCGGGTCGTCGCTGATCTCCAACTATGTGATCCTGGCGCTGCTGGTGCGGATCTCGGATTCCTCGGCCCGTTCCGAGGCGGCGGCCGCCGCCGCCACGGCCCAGCCGGTGCTGGTGTGAACGGCTCCCTGCGCCACGTGATGGTGGTCCTGCTGGGCTGCTTCACCCTGCTGTTCGTGCAGCTCAACCGGGTGCAGATCCTGGAGGCGGAGTCCCTCAAGGACAACCCGGCCAACACCCGCACCGTGCAGCGGGAGTTCAACCGGCCCCGGGGAGACATCGTCACCAGCGACGGTGTGGTGGTGGCCACCTCGGTGGAGACGCCGGGTCAGCGGTTCGGCCGTCAGCGCACCTATCCCGAGGGGCCCCTGTACGCCCACTCGGTTGGCTTCCTGTCGTTCAACCTGGGGGCCGACGGGGCGGAGAAGGTGTTCAACACCGAGCTCACCGGGTCCACCGCGGCCCAGCAGCTGGCCGACTTCACCAGCCTGCTCGACCCCGACCCCGACGGCGGCTCGATCACCCTCACGCTCGACGACAAGCTGCAGAAGGTGGCCCGCGACGCCCTGGGTGACCGGCCGGGGTCGGTGGTGGCCCTCGACCCCCGAACCGGGGCCGTCCGGGCCCTGTGGAGCTACCCGTCGTTCGACCCCAACCTGCTGGCCACGAACGACGGCGGCGCCGCCAACACCTCGTATCAGGAGCTGCTGAACGCCGACGGCAACCCGCTGCGGGCCAAGTCCTACAAGGACCGGGAGTTCCCCGGGTCCACGTTCAAGCTGATCACGGCGGCCGCCGCTCTGGAGTCGGGGGCGGCCACGCTGGACGAGCCGGTGTTCGAGGCCACCAGCTCCTACACCCCGCCGCTGACCACCAACCCCATCACCAACTTCAGCGGCGGGCCCTGCGGCGGCAACCTGACCACCATCCTGGCCCGCTCCTGCAACACGCCGTTCGCCAAGCTGGCGGCCGAGACGCTGGGCCCGCTGGTGATGGTCAACCAGGCCGAGGCGGCCGGGTTCAACACCGACGTCCCGTTCGACCTGCCCGGCGCCGCCGTCAGCAACTATCCCACCGACTACGGCAAGAGGATCCAGGCCCCCACGGCGGAGCGCCCGGCCGGTCTGTACGAGAACACCCCGAAGTTGGCCCAGACGGCCATCGGCCAGAACGACGTGCAGGCCAGCCCGCTGATGATGGCACTGGTGGCGGCGGGGGTGGCCAACGACGGCGTGATCCCCAAGCCCCACGTGCTGGCCGACGTGCGCGACGCCACGGGCAAGGTGGTGCGCACCAACGACGGGGAGGAGTGGCGCATGTCGATGCGTACCGAGAACGCCCGCATCCTCCAGCAGGCCATGATCGAAGCCGCCGACCGGGGCCGGACGGCCACGGTCGACGGCCTCCGCATCGGGGTGAAGACCGGCACGGCCCAGCTCGGCACCGACCCGCCCCGGTCCCACGCCTGGATCGTGGGATTCGGCGGCCGGCCCGACGGCGAGCCGGAGCTGGTGGTGTCGGTGCTGGTGGAAGGCCAGGAGGGATCGGTCGACCAGACCGGCGGGGCGGTGGCCGGGCCCATCGCCAAGGCCCTGTTCACCGAGTGGTTCAACCGAGGCTGAAGGCGTGCGCCGTTTGGTGCGGCGCAATGAGTAGGCTGACCCTGCTGTGACTGATGCCTCGACTGCGCGCCCGGTGCTCAGCGGACGCTATGAGCTTCATCGCCGGATCGCCCGCGGCGGTATGGCCGATGTCTTCCTGGCCCGTGACCAGCTGCTCGACCGGCCGGTGGCGGTCAAGGTGCTGTTCCCGCAGTACGCGGCGGAGCCCACGTTCGTGGCCCGCTTCCGCCGTGAGGCCCAGGCGGCGGCGAACCTGAACCACCCGTCGGTGGTGGCCGTGTACGACTGGGGCTCCCACGACGACACGTACTTCATCGTCATGGAGTACGTGGAGGGCCGCAGCCTGGCCGATGTGTTGGCGGCCGAGGGCCACCTCCACCCCGACCGGGCGGCCGAGATCGCCACCGACGTGGCCGCCGCCCTCGGCTTCGCCCACCGCAACGGCACCGTCCACCGTGACGTGAAGCCGGGCAACATCATGATCACGCCGTCGGGCCAGGTGAAGGTGACCGACTTCGGTATCGCCCGGGCCTTCGGCGGCGACGACGACGAGCTCACCCAGACCGGGTCGGTCATGGGCACGGCCAGCTACTTCTCGCCCGAGCAGGCCCAGGGCCGGGCCGTCGACCCCCGGTCGGACCTGTACTCCCTGGGTGTGGTGCTGTTCGAGATGGTCACCGGCGAGCCCCCGTTCACCGGCTCCTCGCCGGTGTCGATCGCCTACAAGCACGTGCAGGAGCCGGCCCCCCGGGCCAGCGACCGCAACCCGTCGGTGCCCCCGGCCCTCGACGCCATCATCACCCGGCTCCTGGCCAAGAACCCCGATCACCGCTATCCCACGGCCGAAGACGTCCGGGCCGACCTGCGCCGGTTCCGGGAGGGCCACCCGCTCATGGGGGCCGGGGCCATGCCCAACGGCAACGGCGGCGGGGCCGCCCACACCGCCGCCTACCGCCCGCCCCTGCCGCCCGATCCGGGCGCCACCCGGGCCATGCCCCGGCCGGCGGCCGACACCGGTTCCAGCCGGGCCATCATCGACACCACCCGGGCCATGCCGGCCTCGGCCGCCGTGCGCCAACACGAGCCGGTGGAGGAGTACTACGAGCCGCCCAGCCGCACCGGCGTCTTCGTGGCCATGCTGGCCGGCCTCCTCCTGCTGCTGATCGGTCTGATCTTCCTGATCTCGATGCAGCTCGGCGACAACGGCGGCGGCACCGACACCACCGATGGCACCGCCGTGCTGGTCGACGTGCCCACGGTGCTGGGCGAAGACCTCACGTCGGCCACCAACAAGCTCGAAGATCAGGGCTTCGTGGTCCAGTCGAAGTTCGAGCCCCGCACGGGCGAGGAGCCCAACACGGTGTTCGACCAGGACCCCAAGGGTGGGGAGCAGGCCGAAGAGGGCAGCACGGTGATCCTGTCGGTGGTGGCGACGGCCCAGACGGTCGAGGTGCCCGATGTGGCCGGCAGGACCCAGCAGGAAGCCGAGCAGCTGCTCGACGCCCAGGGCCTCACCGTGAGCGTCACCCGGGAGGAGAGCGACACGGTGGCCGAAGGTCTCGTGATCCGCCAGTCGATCCCGGCCGGTCAGCAGGTGAACGAGGGGGCCGAGGTGGAGATCGTCATCTCCAGCGGCACCTCCCAGGCCGCCATCCCCGACTTCAAGGGCCAGCCGCTCAACACCGCCACCAGCCAGCTCCAGGCGCTCGGCTTCTCGGTCAAGGTGGAGCTGGAGGCCAGCCCCGATGTGCCCGCCGGCTCGGTCACCCGTACCGATCCACCGGCCGGCAGCCAGGTGCCCAAGACCACCCCGATCACGGTCTACCAGTCCAGCGGCCCTGAGCTGAAGGCCGTGCCGCCGGTGCAGAACCTCACCCAGGCGGCGGCTGAGCAGCAGCTGGCCAACGCCGGGTTCGTCCCGGTGGTGGACCTGCAGGACGTCGAGGCCGGCTCGGGCCTGGTGGACAAGGTGATCAGCCAGCAGCCCCAGGCCGGCACCCAGGTGCCGATCGGTAGCGAGATCGTCATCACCGTGGGCAAGGCGGGCGCCACCACCTCGTCGCAGACCACGTCGACCACCCAGCAGACGAGCTCGACGCCGAGCAGCCCCAACGGCAACTAGCGGTCCGGCGAGCGGGCGTTCTGATGCCCCCAGCCGCCACCGGTGACGGTGGCGGGCATCAGTTCCGGGGTCAGGCCGTGGCGGCCCGGGCGGCGCGGGCCAGGAAGTTGGCGAGCAGATCGCGCCCGCCCACGGTGAGGATCGACTCAGGGTGGAACTGTACGCCCTCCACGTCGAGCTCCCGGTGGCGCAGCCCCATGATCAGACCGTTGCCCCTGGTCTCGGCCGTGATCTCCAGGCAGTCGGGCAGGGTGTCGCGCTCCACGATCAGCGAGTGGTAGCGGGTGGCCTCCAGCGGCTGGGGGAGCCCGGCGAAGACGCCGGCGTCGGTGTGATCGATCACCGAGGTCTTCCCGTGCATCAGCTCGGGGGCCCGGATCACCCGGCCCCCGTAGATCTGGCCGATGCACTGATGGCCCAGGCACACGCCCAGCACCGGGCGCCGGCCGGCGAAGTGACCGATCACGTCGTTCGACACCCCGGCGTCGTCGGGGGTGCCGGGCCCGGGCGACACCAGCACGGCGTCGGGCTCCATGGCGTCGAGCTCGGCCACGGTCATGGCGTCGTTGCGGACCACCACCGGATCGGCCCCCAGCTCGCCCAGGTACTGGACGAGGATGTAGACGAACGAGTCGTAGTTGTCGATCACCAGCACACGGGGCTTCACGGTGATCACGGTACCGGCACCCCCTGGGGCCCGTGCCCGGATAAATTGGCATTGTGGTACGTCAGGACAAGACAAGGTCCAGAGTGACGCCGAAGGGCACGCCACCGGCGGGAACGTCGGCCGGGGCCGGGCCGTCGGGGGTCAGCCGCACACCGATGAAGGTGGGCGGGGGCCGGTTCCAGGCCGCCATCCCGATCCTCATGTTCGGCCTCATCGGCCTGGGGTTGATCGTGATCCTGGCCAACTACATCATCCAGGACCGCTTCGGCGCCCCGTCGAACTGGTACCTGTTGGGTGGCCTGGCACTGATCCTGGCCGGGATCGTGGCCGCCACCCAGTACGAGTAGCCCTCCACGGCCTACACAGGCCTATTCACGCTATCCACACCCGTTGTCCACAGCTGTGGACACGCACGGAGTTTCCGCGAAGCGAAGCACTCAGAGGTCTTCCAGGGCGGTGACCAGGTCCATCTCGTCGGCGCAGTGCCGGGGCGGAGCCGGTAGGCGGTCGTTGGCCAGCGTCATGCGCAGCTCGGCCCCGCAGGTGGAGCACCGGTACTGCAGCTTCACCCGGCGCAGCTCACCGGGCGGGGGAGGCTCGGGCAGGGGGCGGGCGAAGGCGCCCAGCACCGCCAGGCCGGTGGAGATGATCACATAGCCCAGCACCACGGCGATCGCGGTGCGCCACAGCGGCTGGCCCTGGACCCACAGCACCACGCCGACGGCCAGCACGAGGGCCCGCATGATCCACTTGCGGCGACGGCGGATCAGGAGGTCGCGGGAGCGGGCCGTCGACTCGACCGGCGTGTCGTCGTCGTCGATCCGATCGGGATTGTCGATCGTGGGCTCGAAGTCGGTCACCGCTGTCCAGCCTAGAACCCCCATGTCGACGGCGCTCAGCCACCCGTCGCCGTTGCCGTGAGCCGTCGCAGTAGCGACAGCACCTGCGCCCCCGGCGCGCCCCGCCGCCGAACTGCGTCACGGTTCCCACGAATTCCGAGGGTTTCGCGACGTCGGTTCGCCCTCGAGCGCGTTTTCCGTCGCGCAGTTGGGGCGGTTGGGGCGGTTGGGGCGGTTGGGGCGGTTGGGACGTACGGGCGTGGGGCTCAGCCGACCTCGATGACGAGGGCGGTGGCCAGGCCACCGGTGCCGCCCATCGTGAGCAGGCCCCGACCGCCACCCCGCCGCTCCAGCTCACAGGTGAGCGTGGCCAGCATCCGCACCCCGGAGCACCCCAGCGGGTGGCCCAGGGCGATGGCGCCCCCGTTGGGGTTGACCCGCTCGGGATCGGCCCCCGTCTCGGCCAGCCAGGCCAGCACGGCGGCGGCGTAGCCCTCGTGGACTTCGGCCACGGCGATGTCGGCCATGGTCAGCCCGGCCCGGGCCAGGGCGGCGGCCGTGGCCGGGACGGGGCCCGTGTGCATCAGCACGGGGTCGACGGCGGCGGCGGCGAAGGACCGGAACCGACCGCGGACGGCCAGGCCCAGCTCGGCCGCCCGGGCCTCGCTCATGATCAGGGCGGCCGCCGCCCCGTCGCTGATCTGGGCGCTGTTGCCGGCGGTGATCACACCGGCCTCGGTGTAGGCGGGCCTGAGGGCGGCCAGGCTCTCGGCCGTGGTGGGCCGCACACCCCCGTCGGTGGACACGGTGGTGCCGGTGTCGACCACCCGGTGGCCCTCCCGGTCCAGCAGGCGGCCGGGTACGGCGACGATCTCGGCCCCGGGCCCGAACCGGCCGGCGGCCATGGCGGCGGCCGCCCGCTCCTGGCTGGCCACACCGTACTCGTCGAGCGCCTTGCGGCTCAGGCCGTAGCGCTCGGCCACCAGCTCGGCCGCCATCCCCTGGGGCTGGAGCCCGCCCACCGCCTCGTAGCGCTCGTGGATCGACGGCGGGAACGGCTGGCCCACATCCCGAACGGCCACCGCCGCCCCCAGCGGCACCAGGCTCATCACCTCCACCCCGGCCGCCACCACCACGCCGGCGGCGCCGGCCGCCACGCTGTGGGCCGCGGTATGGACGGCCTGCTGGCCCGAGGTGCACTGGCGGTCCACCGTGGCCGCCGGCACCGAGTGGGGCCAGCCGGCGGCCAGCACGGCGTTGCGGCCCACGTCGAGGGACTGGGCCCCCACCTGGGTGACGCAGCCCACCACCACGTCGTCCACCGCCGCCGGATCGAGGCCGTTGCGCTCGGCCAGGGCCCGCAGCACGAAACCGGTCAGGTCGGCCGGGTGCCAGCCCGACAGGGGGCCGTTGCGGGCTCCGATCGGGGTGCGCACCACATCCACCAGCACGGCGTCCACGAGCACGGGGTTCGGGGAGAGCTGCGGGGTCACCCGTCACACCGTACCGGTACCCTGTGACACACAGCGGAGCACACCCCGGAGGTGCGGCATGACCACCAGCGCAGAGATCGACGCCGTCATCGAGGGCCAGACCGTCCCGGTGCTGTTCCTGGCCACGGTGGCAGCCCACCCGGACCAGGTGGCCCTGCGGTGGAAGGCGGCCGACGACAGCTGGCACGAGCTCACCTACGCCGCCTACGCCGATCAGGTGGCCCGGGCCGCCGCCGGCCTGGCCGCCCTGGGGCTCGGCCCCGGAGACCGGCTGCTGCTGATGCTGCGCAACCGCCCCGAGTTCCACGTGCTCGACACGGCGGCCCTGTTCCTGGGGGCCACGCCGGTGTCGATCTACAACTCGTCGTCGCCCGACCAGATCGAGTACCTGGCCAAGGACGCGGCGGTGAAGGCGGCCGTGGTGGAAGACCGGGGCTTCTACCAGTCGCTGTCCAAGGTCCGCCAGGGCATCCCCAGCCTGCAGGCGGTGGGGGTGGTCGACGCCTCCGGGCTCGACGACACCGCCGGGGTCGACGTCACCTATGCCCAGCTCGTGGCCCACGACCCCATCGACCTCCAGGCCGCCTCCACCACGGCCCGGCCCGACGATCTGATCACCCTGATCTACACGTCGGGCACCACCGGGCCGTCCAAGGGCGTGATGCTCGACCACCGCAATGTGTGCTGGACGATCGAGTGCCTGCGCCGCAGCATGGAGATCGATCTGACCGGCAAGCGGATGGTCAGCTACCTGCCGATGGCCCACATCGCCGAGCGGGTGACGAGCCACTACCAGGGCCTGGCCAACGCCCTCGAGGTCACGTGCTGCCCCGACGTCACCCAGTTCGCCGCTTACGCCGGCGAGGTCCACCCCCACATCATGTTCGGCGTGCCCCGGGTGTGGGAGAAGATCCACGCCGGGGTGTCCGCCGCCCTGGCCGCCGACCCCGACAAGGAGAAGGCCGTCCGGGAGGCGGTGGAGATGGCCGGGCCGATCCGGGAGCGGATGACCTGGGGCACCGCCACCGACGACGATGTCACGAACTACGAGTTCCTCGACGCCGTCGCCTTCTCCACCATCCGGGGCCTGGTGGGGCTGGACCAGCTGATCGTGGCCATCACCGGCGCCGCCCCCATCCCGGCCGAGCTGTTGAGCTGGTTCCGCACGATCGGGGTGCCGCTGTCGGAGATCTACGGCCTGTCCGAGACCTGCGGCCCCATGACCTGGGCCCCCTACCAGGTCAAGCCGGGCTCGGTGGGGCCGGCCTGCCCCGGCATCGAGGTCCGCCTCGACGACGACGGCGAGGTGCTGTGCCGGGGGGGCAACGTGTTCCGGGGCTATCTCAACCAGCCGGAGAAGACAGCCGAGGTGCTCGACGCCGACGGCTGGTTCCGCTCGGGCGACATCGGCGTCCTCGACGCCGACGGCTACCTGCGCATCGTCGACCGCAAGAAGGAGCTGATCATCACGGCCGGGGGCAAGAACCTGTCACCGGCCAACCTGGAAGCGGCGCTGAAGACGATCCCGCTCGTCGGGCAGGCCTGCGCCATCGGCGACAACCGCCCGTTCGTGTCGGCCCTGGTGGTGCTCGATCCCGACGTCGCCCCGTCGTGGGCGGCCCGCAACGGCATCGCCTTCACCACGCTGGAGGCCCTGGCCGCCGACCCGGCGGTGGTTGCGGCCATCGAGGCCGAGGTGGACCGGGTGATGGCCGAGTTCAACAACGCCGAGCGGGTGAAGCGGGTGAAGGTGCTGGGCGAGGAGTGGCTGCCCGACACCGACCTGCTGACCCCTACCTCCAAGCTCAAGCGGCGCGGGGTCCACGCCCGCTACGCCGAGGAGATCGAGGGCCTCTACGCCTAGGGCTCGCCTCCGGCGAACGCCCCGGCGACCGGGCTGGTTTGGGACGGTAGGGCCGCCGCCCGCTCGGGCCAGGTGGTGAGCCAGTCCTCGAGCTGGGCCGGTTCCATGGGCCGGCCGAGGTGGAAGCCCTGCACCAGGTCGCACCCCAGGGTGGCCAGCACCTCGAGGTCGGCCGCCTCCTCCACCCCTTCGGCCACCGTGCGGGCGCCCAGGGCGTGGGCCAGCTCGATCACGCCCTGCACCAGCACCGCGCCCTCGTCGGATCGGCGCAGGGCGTCCACGTACGTCTTGTCGATCTTCACCATGGTGAACGGCACATCGCGCAGGTGGCCCAGGCCGGCGGCGCCCGTGCCGAAATCGTCGATGGCCACCCGCATGCCGGCCTGGCGGAACAGGTCGAGCTGGTCGTGCATCCAGTTCGGGTCGTCGAGGAACGTCGACTCGGTGAGCTCGGCCGTCACGAACCGGGGGTCGAGGCCGGAGGCCGTCACCACGTCGATGAGCCGCTCGGCCTCGCCCGCCAGTTCCAACTGGCGGGCCGACACGTTCACGCTGACGCTCAGAGCGCCGGCGTCGTCGGTGCGCTGCCGGTGCCAGCGGTGGACCTGGCGGCAGGCCTCACCCATCACCCACCGTCCCACCTCCACGATGAGACCCGACCGCTCGGCCAGGGGGATGAAGGTGGCGGGCGAGATCGGGCCCCGCTCGGGGTGGACCCAGCGCAGCAGCGCCTCCACCTCCTCCACCACCCCGGTGCCGAGGGCCACGATGGGCTGGTAGACGAGGCGCAGCTCGCCCCGTTCGGCTGCGCCCACCAGGTCGGCTCCCAGCTCGAAGCGCTCGGTGGCCGTCACCCGCATCATCGACTCGTAGACCCGGATCGGCTCGACCGGGTTGCCCTTGGCCGCCCCCAGGGCCAGGGCGGCCTGGTCGAGTAGGTCGCTGGCCACAGCCCGGCGATCGCCGGTGAGGGTCATACCCACCGACACGGCCAGGGTCACCTGGCGCCCGCCCACGTCGAACGGGTGCTCGAACAGGCCGGCCACCCGCCGGGCCATGGCCACCAGCGCCTTGGGGTGTTCGGCCGCGGTGGCCACGCCGAACTCGTTACCGCCCAGGCGGGCCAGCACGTCGGTGGCCCGTAGGCTGGAGCGGAGGCGGGCCGCCACGGACTGGAGCAGCTCGTCGCCCCGCTCGAAGCCGATCGACTCGTTGACCGGGCGGAAGTCGTTCAGGTCGAGGTGGATGACGCCCAGGTACTCCCGGCGGGACAGCGTCTGCAGCTTCTGTTGGAGCTCGAAGTGGAGGGTGGTGCGGGTGGCCAGGCCGGTCAGGGCGTCGTAGAGGCTCTGCTTGCGCAGGGCCTGTTCCAGCTGGCGCTGCTCGGTGCGGTCGGTCCACGCCATCACCCAGGCGTCGCCGGTGGCATGCGCCGTCTCGGGCGGCACGTCGGACAGGGTGGCCTCCACCAGGCGGGTACGCCGGGTCTGGGTGTGGACCTCCAGCTCCACGGTCTCCTGCACCATGCGTTCCTTGCGGTTGTCGAGGAACGCCTCGAGCACCGGGCGGTAGGTCGGCGTGATCAGCTCGGGGAGGCGGACCCCCACCAGATCGGCTGGTTCGTGGCCCAGGTGGCCCTGCACCGACGGGGAGATCCAGTTGATCGTGAGGTCGGGCCCGAGGGCCACGAAGACGTCCCGGGCGTTGGTGACCAGCGCCTTGAACCGGGCCGCAGCGGCCTGGTCCTGGGCGCGAGCGGCCGATGTCCCGTCCGGTTCGGACGATCCACGGCCGGGCGGCGGCGGCGCCGGAGATCTCACGCCCTCACGATCGGCTCATGACGGGCAGTTGTGAGAACCGTCAAAAACCGCCCGGTCGGGCGGCCTCTACCTGTTCTGCCAGTTCATGGGTGCCTTGGTGAGGAAGCCGGCCATGGCCCGGCGGGAATCTTCGGTGAGGCTGGTGAGGATCTGGTTCCGGTTCTCGAGGTCGATCCCGGCCTGGAGGGAGTTGGTCTCCAGGTTCGACCACATGACCTCCTTGGTCATCCACACCCCCATCGGGCTGTTGCCGGCGATCAGCTCGGCCGTGGCCATGGCCTCGTCGAGGAGGGCGTCGTCGTCCACCACCCGGCTCACCAGGCCCAGCTTGTCGGCCTCGTCGGCGCCGAACACCCGACCGGTGAGCATCAGCTCCCAGGCTCGGGAGGCGCCGATCAGGCGGGGCAGCATCCACGACACGCCGATGTCGCAGCCCGAGATCCCGAGGCGGATGAAGGCGGTGCCGAACTTGGCCGAGCGGGCGCAGATCCGCACGTCGCTGGCCAGGGCGATGGCGAACCCGCCGCCGGCGGCGGCGCCGTTGATGGCGGCGATGATCGGCTGGCGGACCGAGCGCATGTGGGGCACGAGCCGGGCGATGAACTGCTGGGTGGCCATGCCCTGCTGGGGCCGGCCCTCGTCCTCGGTGCCGGGAACGGTGCCGAAGCCGGTGAGGTCGAGCCCGGCGCAGAACCCGCGGCCGGCGCCGGTGATGATGGCGGCCCGGACGCTGTGATCGGCGTGGATCGTGTCGAGGGCGCCGTGCAGTTCGTCCACCAGCTCGTAGGTGAGGGCGTTGAGCCGCTCCGGTCGGTTCAGGGTGATCTGGGCGATCCCCGGCTTGGGGGTGGTGATCTCGACGCATGCCATAGGGCGGGATCTTAGGTCGCCGGAGCCGACCGCCGGCGGGGTTGGGGCCCGAAGCTCCCCGGAGGGGAGCCGAGATGGGGGAGCGAGGCGGCGGGGGCGCCGAGCCCCCGAAAAGCGCGGCGTCAGAGGCTCGTGAGCGGCTTGGCCAGCTTGATGCGGCTCACGTGGGCCGGGTCGGCCAGCGCGGTCATGGCCGTGTCGTAGTCGGGCAGGGAGTAGACCTCACCGTCGTCGGTCACCAGGAGGAAGCGGTCGAGGCGGGCCAGGAAGGCCCGGTCGTGGCTCACCGCCAGCACCGTCCCCTGGAAACCGTCGAGGGCCCGCTCCAGCGCCTGGGAGGAGTCGATGTCGAGGTTGTCGGTGGGCTCGTCGAGCAGCAGCACGTTGTGACCCTCCAGCTCCAGGCACAGGATCTCCAACCGGGCCTTCTCACCCCCGGACAGGGTGTCGAACTCCTGGCGGAACTGGGCCGCCAGGCCGTAGCGGGCCAGGCTCTTCATGGCCCGCTCGTCGTCGCCCACCCGTTCCCGGGCCAGGTCGAACACGGCCCGGCCGAGGAAGTCGGGGCGGTCGTTGATCTGGGTGAACGTCCCGATCGAGGTACGGGGGCCGAGGGTGATGGTGCCGTCGCTCGGCTCGCCCTCGCCCGACAGGGCCCGCAGCAGGTGGCTCTTGCCCGTGCCGTTGGGGCCGATCAGCCCGAGGCGCTCGCCGAAGTACACCTCGTCGTCGAAGGGGAAGAACAGGCCGTCGATGCCCACGCCGTCGAGCTTGAGCACCCGCCGGGCCGAATCGGCCCCCCGGAGGTTCACGTGGATCTGCTGGTCCGGCACCGGGGGCGGCGGCGGGCCGGCCTTCACGAAGCGCTCCCACCGGGTCTCCGCGGCGTTGGCCTTGGTGGCGTTCTTGAAGTTCTGGGCCGCCCGCTGCTTCATCACCTTCATGTGGTGGAACAGGCGGCGCTCCTCGTCGTTCCAGCGTTTCAGGGCGTCGCCCAGGAGGCGCTGGCGGTGCTCGCGGGCCTCGGGGAAGGTGGCGTACGAGCCGCCGTGGACCCAACAGGTGGAGCCCTCCAGCGCGATCAGCTTGGTGGCGCACCGCTCCAGCAGGATCCGGTCGTGGCTGACCATCAGGATCGTGCTGGGGCAGGCCCGGAGCTGGTCCTCCAGCCAGGCCCGGGTGGGCACGTCCAGGTAGTTGTCGGGCTCGTCCAGCAGGAGCACGTCGGCCCCGGCGTTGAGGAGCACGTCGAGCACGAGCCGCTTGCGCTCACCGCCCGACAGCTCGCCCACCAGGCGGGTCGAGACGTCGTCGACCGTGCTCTTCACGCTGCGCTCCACCGAAGCGGCCCACTGGGTCTCCAGCTCGTAGCCGCCGAGGTCGCCCCAGTTGGTGAGGGCCTCGGCGTAGCCCATACCGTCGTCGGTGCCGGCGGCCATGGCCCGCTCCGCCGCCACCAGGGCGAGGCCGGCGGTGCGCAGCTCGGGCCGGGCCACCTCCAGCAGCATCTCCCGCAGGGTGTCGGTGTGGCGGGCCATCCCGACGTCCTGGGTCATCGACAGCACGGTGCCGGTCACCGCCGCATCGCCGTCGTCGGGTTGGAGCTGGCCGGCCAGGATCCGCAGGATCGTGCTCTTGCCCGCCCCGTTGGGCCCGACGATGGCCGCGTGGTCGCCCGGGGACACCCCGAAGCTGAGGTCGAAGAACAGCGAGTCCCGCCCCGGCGGGGCGTACTCGAGACCGGACACGACGATGCTGCTCACCCTGCCAGCATGCCGACGTCGTTCGGCGTGCCGTCGGTCCCGGCCGCCCGCTGGCCGGGCGCCTTTGGGAGCCGGGCCCTGGCGGGAACTAGGTTTGCCTCTGCAGCCCAGCACCGGAACTCGGGAGGAAGCCATGGCCGACGGCGACAAGGAACGAAAGACCCACGGCGGCACGCTGGCCGCCCACGCCCTCAAGGCGGCCGGGGTGGAGGTGGTGTTCACCCTGTCGGGCGGGCACGTGATGGCCATCTACGACGGCTGCCTCGACGTGGGCATCAAGGTGGTCGACGTCCGTCACGAGCAGGCGGCGGTGCACGCCGCCGACGCCTGGGCCCGGCTCCACCCGGGCAAGGTGGGCGTGGCCATCGTCACCGCCGGTCCCGGCGTCACCGACGGCGTCACCGGCGTGGCCAACGCCTGGCGGGCCAATTCCCCCATCCTGGTGTTCGGCGGCCAGGGCCCGTTCAACATGCTGCGGCGGGGCTCGCTGCAGGAGATGGACCACGTGTCGATGATGCGGCCCATCACCAAGTGGGTCGACGCCTGCTACCAGACCGAGCGCATTGGGGAGTACGTGGAGGCCGGCATCCGGGCCGCCCTGTCGGGTGTGCCCGGCCCGGCGTTCCTGGAGATCCCGATCGATGTGCTGGCGGGCCGGGTCGACATCGACAAGGTGGGCGTGCCCCGTTTCCGTGACTACCGGGTGGCCAGCGCCGCGGCGCCGGACCAGATCACCGAGGCGGTGGCCCTCCTGGCCGCAGCCGAGCGGCCGATGGTGATGGCCGGGACCTCGCTCAAGTGGTCCGAGGGCGGCCCCGCCCTCCAGCGGTTCGTGGAGGCCACCCACATCCCCTGCTTCACCAACGGCATGGGTCGGGGCCAGCTGTCGATGGACCACCCCCAGTTCTTCAACCGCAGCCGCAAGCAGTCGCTCGACGGCTCCGACCTGGTGATCCTGGCCGGTACCCCGCTCGACTTCCGCATGGGCTACGGCCGGGCCATCAAGCCCGACGCCCGGATCATCCAGCTCGACCTCGACGAGACCCTGATCGGCCAGAACCGGGCGGTCGACGTGGGCCTGGTGGGGAACCTGGGGGCCAACCTCGACGCCCTGCTCGACGCCATCGGGGAGTCGGGCAAGGTCTTCGACTTCAGCGACTGGTCGGCCACGCTGCGGGCGGTGGAGGTCCAGGCCGAGGAGGCCCTGGCCGCCCAGCTCACGTCGGACGAGGTGCCGATCGACCCCCTGCGGCTGGCCAAGGAGATCGCCGACGTGATCGCCGAGGACGACACGATGATCGTGATCGGCGACGGGGGCGACATCGTGGCCCAGAGCTCCAAGGTCATCAAGGTCCCGCCCCAGGGCACGTGGATGGACCCCGGGCCCCTCGGCACACTCGGCGTCGGTATGCCGTTCGCCCTGGCCGCCCAGCTGGCCCACCCCGACCGCCGGGTGCTGATCATCTACGGCGACGGCTCGTTCGGGCTCAACGGCTTCGAGTTCGACACCGCGGTGCGCTTCGGTCTCCCGATCGTGGGCGTGGTGGGCAACGACGCGGCGTGGGGGCAGATGATCCGGCCCCAGGCCACGGTGTACGGCCAGGACCGGGTGGTGGCCACCGAGCTGAACATGACCCGCTACGACAAGGTGGTGGAGGCCCTGGGCGGCCACGGCGAGCATGTCACCCGCCCCGAGGACATCGCCCCCGCCCTGCGTCGGGCCCTCGCCTCGGGCAAGCCGGCCCTGGTCAACGTGGAGATGCGCCAGGATCGGGGCGCCATGAAGGGCTCCACCTACGTGTAGCCGCCGCCGACTCGGGGTGCGCTGGGCGGAAATCGCCCACCTGGCGGGGTTCGCTGCGCCATGCTGGCAGGGATGGACTGCCTGCCCGAGATGGTGGAGACACCGCGGCTCACGCTGCGGCTGTGGACCACGAGGGACGCACCGGCCCTGCACGCCGCCGTGGTCACCAGCCTCGAGCATCTGCGGCCGTGGATGCCGTGGATCGCCCGTGAGCCGCTGTCGATCGCCGACCGGGAGGCCCTGATCACCGAGTGGCGCCACGACTGGCTCGACGGGGGCGACGCCCTCTACGGGGTCTTCGCCCGCGACGACGACGGGACCGGCGAGGTGCTGGGCGGCACCGGGCTCCACCGCCGGCTCGGCCCCGGGGGCCTGGAGATCGGCTACTGGATCCACGTGGACCACGTGGGCCAGGGCTACGCCACCGAGCTGGCCCTCGCCCTCACCAGCGCCGGCCTGGCCCACCCTGGCGTCCACCGCATCGAGATCCACCACGACCAGGCCAACGTGATCAGCGGCCGGGTACCGAAGCGGCTCGGCTACACCCGGGTGGGCGCCACCGACCGGGAACCGCTGGCCCCGGGCCACACCGGGGTCGGCTGGACGTGGCGGATGACGGCGGCCGACTGGGCCCGCCGGGCCGCCGGGAACTGCTAGACCCGCTGGAAGCGGCCGGGATCGACCTCCCGGGCCTCGCCCCGGGCCAGCATCCGCTGCAGGTGGAGGTGGGCGGTGCGGGCCTCGGCCATGCCCACGTAGGGCAGGTCCACGTGGGCCCGGTACACGAAGCGATGCTCGGCCATCTCATCCACCGAGCGGGGCTCGGCCAGGTACTCGAGCATGGCCTGGTGACGCCGGTCGATCACGGCGTGGAACGTGTCGATCAGCTCGATGAAGGCTGCACGGCCGTCGATGATCCCCCGGTGGTGGAAGGTCACGTACCACCGGGCGTCGATCTCCCGGGCCCGGTCGATGCTGGCCTCGAACTGCTCCAGGTCGGACCAGGCGTCGCCGTAGTAGGGGCCGAACCCGGTGAGGTCGATGTCGGACAGGAAGAACACGCCGTCCATCACGAACCCGCTGTGGCCCCGGGTGTGGCCGGGCAGGTGCACGGCCTCCACCGTCACCCCGCCGCCCAGGTCGAACACGTGGCCGTCGCCGAAACCCTGGGCGTCGGGCCGGCCGGTGTAGAAGAACTCCTCCCGCACCGTGGCCCCCCAGGATTCGGCCAGGGGGCCGCTGAAGCCGTACACGTCCATCAGCCCGTCGAGCGAGCGGGCGGCCAGCAGGTCGTCGTGGTGGACGTGGACCCGGGCCGGAGCCAGGAGCCCGTTGCCGGCCATGTGATCCTCGTGGCCGTGGGAGTTGATCACGGCGTCGACCGGGATCGGGGCTCCGCCCCGCTGCACCAGCGTCACGGACGGATCGATCAGGGCCGTCTCGGCCGCCCCCTCGATCAGCAGCGAGTTGCCCGACGGGTACAGCCCGTTGTCCGGGCCCACCAGCACCGAGACCGTGGGCGTGAGGCGCACCTGGGCGTCGCCCCAGTCGGCCACGGGGCGGTCTCCGGCGGTGTCCCGGGTGGAGGTGGTGGGGGTCGAGCTCACAGCGGACAAGGCTAGGCGCAGCCGGGGTTGCAGCGCCTGCCGACGGGTTGGGGCCCCGGCGGCGATGGGTCGGGGGTGCCGCCCGGCGACAGGGAACAGTTTTCTCCACCAGGGTCGGATCTGCGCGAGGCTAGGAGACGTGACGACAGATCTGATCTGGTCCGAGATCCCGGTACTGCGGCGGCCCCTGCTCCTGGTGGCCTTCGAGGGGCAGTTCGACGCCGCCCACGCCGCCACCAACGCGCTGAGCTGGATCTGCGACCACGCCACCCAGTCGTCGGCCATCGCCGAGATCGACCCGGAGCACTACTTCGACTTCCAGCAGGTGCGCCCGAACGTCCGCATCGCCTCCGACGGCAACCGGGTGATCGACTGGCCCAAGACCACGGTGAGCGCCGCCCGCACCGACTCGATGCGGGATCTGGTGGTGATGACCGGCGTCGAGCCCCACCTCCGCTGGCGGAGCTTCGCCGACCACGTGGTGGAGGTGGCCCGGCGCAGCGGCTGCGAGATGGTGGTTACGGTGGGTGCCTTCAACGCCATGGTGCCCCACACCCGCCCCTTCGGCGTCACCGCCTCGGCCGTCCACCCCGAGCTGGTGCGCCGCCTCAGCCTGTCCCGCCCCACCTACGAGGGACCCACCGGCCTGGTCGGCGTGATCAGCGAGCGGGTGGAACGGGCCAGCATCCCCGCCATCTCGCTGCGGGTGTCGGTGCCCCACTACGTGCCCGGCCCGCCCAACCCCAAGGCCACCCGGGCCCTGCTCCGCCGGCTCCAGCAGACCACCGGCGTCACCACGTCCTACGAGGACCTCGACAAGGAGGTCAGCGAGTGGACGAACCGGGTGGACCAGGCGGTGGCGGCCGACGACGAGAGCCAGGCCTACGTGGCCCACCTGGAGCGCCAGGTCGACAGCCGGGAGGAACTGCTCCCCTCGGGCGACGACCTGGCGGCCGAGCTCGAGGCGTTCCTGCGGGACCAGCGGCCGGAGGAAAGCCCCGGTGACGGGCCGGCCAGCGGCGGCCCGACCAGCGGCGAGGCCGGCGGGGAGTCGGGCGAGTCAGGCGAGGCCGGCGGCACGGACTGAGTACGCCCTGGCGGGCGGCCCGGGTTCGGCTAGCGGCGAAAATCGGGTGAGCTCGCCGCTGCCTGGCGCAGCCAGTGGTCGGCCAGCACCAGCAGGGCCATGGCCTCCACGATGGGCACGGCCCGGGGCAGCACGCACGGGTCGTGACGGCCGTGGGCGGCCAGCGTGGTGGCCTCACCCGACGTGGTGACGGTCTTCTGCTCGGTGGCGATGGTGGCGGTGGGCTTGAACGCCACCCGGCACACGATGTCGGCCCCGTTGGAGATGCCGCCCTGGATCCCGCCCGACCGGTTGGCCGTGGGCAGCGGCCGGCCGTCGGGCCCCGGCTCGAACGGGTCGTTGTGGGCGGCGCCGGTGAGGCGGGTCCCGGCGAAGCCGCTGCCCACCTCGAACCCCTTGGCTGCCGGCAGCGACAGCATGGCCTTGGCCAGCTCGGCGTCGAGCTTGTCGAACACCGGCTCCCCCAGCCCGGCCGGGACGTTGCGGGCCACCATGGTGACCACGCCGCCCAGCGAATCGCCCTGGCGGCGGGCGTCCTCGATGGCTTCGGTGATGCGGGCGGCGGCGGCCGGATCAGGGCAGCGGGTGGCGTCGGCCTCCACCTGGGCCAGGGTCACCTCGTCGGCGTCGACCTCGGCCGTGATCCCGTGCACCTCGCTCACCCAGCCCAGCACCTCGATCCCGGCCGCCCGGGCCAGCAGCTGGCGGGCCACGGCCCCCGCCGCCACCCGGCCGATCGTCTCCCGGGCCGACGCCCGACCGCCGCCCCGGTGGTCCCGCACCCCGTACTTGGCGGCGTAGGTCCAGTCGGCGTGGCTGGGGCGGTACACGTCCTTCAGGTGGTCGTAGGCCCCCGGGCGCTGGTCGGCGTTCGTCACCATCATGGCGATGGGGGTGCCGGTGGTGAGGCCCTCGTAGAGGCCCGACAGGACCTGCACGGTGTCGCTCTCGGCCCGCTGGGTCACCAGGCGGCTCTGGCCCGGCCGGCGGCGGTCCAGGTCACGCTGGATGTCGTCCAGGCCGAGGGGAAGGCCGGCCGGGCAGCCGTCCACCACCGCCCCCACCGCCACCCCGTGCGACTCCCCGAAGGTGGTGAGGCGGAAGATCTGGCCGAACGAGCTGCTCACCTGGTCCAGCGTAGAGCCCGTCCCAGCTACGCAGTGTCCTTCGGGGGCTGCGCCCCCGGACCCCATCCCGGTCGGGGCCCCTGCCCCGCCCCCAGCTACGCAGTGTCCTTCGGGGGCTGCGCCCCCGGACCCCATCCCGGTCGGGGCCCCTGCCCTGCCCCCAGCTACGCAGTCCTCGGGGCTGCGCCCCCGGACCCCATCCCGGTCGGGGCCCCTGCCCCGCCCCCAGCTACGCAGTGTCTTTCGGGGGCTGCGCCCCCGGACCCCCATTCCGGTCGGGGCCCCTGCCCCGCCCCCAGCTACGCTGGTGTCAATGGATGCCGTTCGTGACACCCAGCTGCCCTACGGCATCCGGGGCAGCAGCCTCGGTGGAGCCGTGCAGGCCCGTCTCCGGGTCTGGATCGACCAGGACCTGTGCACCGGCGACGGCCTGTGCACAGACCACGCGCCCAGCGTGTTCGCCCTGCTGGAAGACGGCATCGCCTACGTGGTGGAAGACGGCCAGATCCTGCACGACCCCGGGGGATCGGCCCAGTTGGCGGTGGTGCCCCCCTCGCAGGAGGAGAACGTGATCCACGCCGCCGCCGAGTGCCCGGGCGAGTGCATCTTCATCGAGCTCGACGAGGCCCCTGCCATCGAGGGATAGATCGCGCCACCCGGTGCGATACCGTTCGGCTCATGGCGCAACAGCACAAGATCCTGCTCGACGAGTCGGAGATGCCGACCCGGTGGTACAACATCATCCCCGACCTGCCCGCGCCCCCGCCGCCGCCCCTGCACCCCGGCACCAAGGAGCCGGTCGGCCCGGAAGACCTGGCCCCGCTGTTCCCCATGGCGCTGATCCTGCAGGAGGTGTCGGGCGACAGCTACATCGACATCCCCGACGAGGTACAGGACGTCTACCGCCTGTGGCGGCCGTCGCCCCTCTACCGGGCCCACCGGCTGGAGAAGGCGCTCGGTACCCCGGCCCACATCTACTACAAGTACGAGGGTGTGAGCCCGGCCGGTTCCCACAAGCCGAACACGGCCGTCCCCCAGGTGTTCTACAACGCCCAGGAGGGCGTCCGGAAGCTCACCACCGAGACCGGGGCCGGCCAGTGGGGCACGGCCCTCGCCTTCGCCTGCGCCCTGTTCGGGCTGGAGTGCGAGATCTGGCAGGTCCGGGCGAGCTATGACCAGAAGCCCTACCGCAAGGCGCTGATCGAGACGTTCGGGGCCACGGTGCACCCCAGCCCGTCGGTGCTCACCGAGTCGGGCCGTCGGGTGCTGGCAGCCGACTCCCAGTCGCCCGGAAGCCTCGGCATCGCCATCTCCGAGGCCGTCGAGGTGGCGGCCCAGGACCCCGAGATCCGCTACGCCCTGGGCAGCGTGCTCAACCACGTGCTGTTGCACCAGACGATCATCGGCGAAGAGGCCCTGCTCCAGCTGGCCAAGGTGGGCGAGACGCCCGACCTGATCGTGGGCTGCACCGGCGGCGGCTCCAACTTCGCCGGCCTGTCGTTCCCGTTCCTGCGGGAGAAGATGGCGGGGCGGATGAACCCGATCGTCCGGGCGGTGGAGCCGGCGGCCTGCCCGTCGCTGACCAAGGGCGTGTACGCCTACGACTTCGGCGACACCGCCGGGCTCACCCCGCTGATGAAGATGCACACCCTGGGGCACGACTTCATCCCCGACCCGATCCACGCCGGTGGCCTGCGCTACCACGGCATGTCGCCCCTGATCTCCCACATCTACGAGCTGGGCCTGATCGAGGCCGAGGCCATCCACCAGACCGAATGTTTCGAGGCCGGGGTGCAGTTCGCCCGCTCCGAGGGCATCGTGCCCGCCCCCGAGCCCACCCACGCCCTGGCCGCCACCGTGCGGGCGGCGCTGGAGGCCAAGGAGAGCGGCGAGGAGAAGGTGATCCTCACCGCCCTGTGCGGCCACGGCCTGCTCGACATGGCCGCCTACGACCGCTTCTTCTCGGGTGACATGGCCGATTACGACTACCCCCAGGACCGGGTGCAGGATGCGCTGAGCCGACTGCCCTCAGTCGAGGGGTAGACTTCCCTCCGGATGAAACTGCCCTTCCGCGGCCGCCCTGAGGGCGAAGACGAGTACGACTACGACGACGAGGACGAGGAGTTCGACCCCGTCGTCACCTCCCGTCGTTCCGGCTCGGTCCTCGGTGGGATCGCACCGCCCGAGCCGTTGGGCGGCCCCCCGCCCGAGCACGGCCGGCGCCCCGGTCCGGAGGCCCAGCCCGAGAACGGCCGGCGCCCCTACCCGGAGGCGCTGCCGTCGTCCCGGACCACCCGCCTCGGCGTGCCACCGCCGGTCAATCCCCGGCGGGTCGATGCCCCGCCGCCCGCCCCCCGCTCGGAGCGGGTGATCCCGGCGCCGGCCCCGGCGCCGGATCGGCGCCTGGAGCGGGTGCCGGCACCGTTGCCGCCCCTGCCCCGGGAACCCCGGTTGTTGGCGGCGCCGGCGTCCGACGTTTCTGGCCTGTTCGGCGGCGAGGAGCAGCCGGGTGAGGCCCGGCGGGCCCAGCCGGCCCCGGCCCCGGCGGCACGGGAGCGGGAGGCGGCAGTCCCCGCCGAGGAGTTCTCCCGGGAGCTGGAGCGGATCCAGCGGGTGGAGTCGGGGGCCGAGCAGCGCAGCGCCTGGGCCTATCTGGGCCTGCTCAGCGTCCTGTTCGTTCTCGTGGTGGGCTTCGGGTACGGGTGCAGCGGCCGGTTCAACGAGGCCGATCCGATCGCCCCGGCCGACATGCTGAACACGGCCCCGCCGGTGCGCCTCGTGGTCAAGGTGGAGGGCGACCTGCTGAACCTGAGCGGCGCCGTGCCGGATCAGGCGTCGTTCGACCGCCTGCGCCAGATCGCAGCCGAGATCTACGGCGAGGGCAACGTGGTCAACAACCTCAGCGTGGACCCCGCCACCACCTTCGACGACGGCACCCTGCGCATGATCGGCCAGGCCCTCACCGGCGACGACCGCCCGAGGGCGTTCCAGAAGGACGTGCTCGATGCCTTCGACCTCGACGAACGGGGCTACGAGGTGGGCGCGGTGGAGACCGTGCTCAAGCCGGCACAGGCCACCGTGTCGATCGACGGCACGGCCGTCACCCTGACCGGCGCCCTGCCCGACGCCGACGCCGTGTCCACGCTCACCGCCATCGTCGGCGAGACGTGGGGCACCACTGCGCTCGACGCCACGGCGCTCTCGACCGGCGAGTCCACCTGGGACGGCGGCCAGATCCGGTTGGCCGGCACCGTGGTGTCCACCGACCCCCGGGTCGCCTCCTTCTCCGCCCTGGTCGCCGAGCGGATCGGCAACAAGGTGCTGGTGGAGACCTCGGGCCTCGCCCCCGGCGACGCCCCGGCCGCCATCGACACCGCCCAGACCACGATCGAGACGCTGCTGGCGGCGTCGCCCATCGAGTTCGCGCCCGACTCGGCCGAGATCGACACCGGCAGCGACGCCGTGCTGGTCCAGCTGGCGGCGGCTCTGGGTCAGGTGCCCAACACCGCGGTGGAGCTGGTCGGCCACACCGACAGCCAGGGCGACGACGCCCGCAACCTGCAGCTGTCCGAAGACCGGGCCAAGGCCGTGATGCAGCGCCTGATAGACCTGGGCGTCCCGCCCGCCCGCCTCACCGCCCGGGGTGAGGGCGAGTCGAACCCCCTGGGAGACAACGCCACCGACGAGGGCCGGGCCCTCAACCGGCGCATCGACTTCAACCTCCAGGGGGCCACGGCCGCCGCTCCCGCCACCACGGGCTGAGCGTTCGGATCGACCGGGGGCGCCAGCCCTGCCATCATGTGTGCCGATTCCGCTTCAAGGGGGTTGGTATGAACGGCTTGGACAACGACGCATTCAACGTGGTGATGCTGCTGTTCCGTGTGGGCATGGGTCTCACCTTCGCCTTCCACGGCTACGCCAAGATGTTCCGGGGGGGCCGGATCGCCGGCACCGGGGCCTGGTTCGACAGCATCGGGATGAAGCCGGGGCGGATGCACGCCATGATGGCGTCGGTGACCGAGCAGGCCAGCGGCGTGCTGCTGGTGCTGGGCCTGTTCACCCCGTTCGCCGCCGCCGCCGTGGTGGGTGTGATGGTGGTGGCGGCCTGGGTGGTCCACCGCTCGTCGGGCTTCCTCATCACGGGCAACGGCTGGGAGTACACCTTCGTCACCGCCATGATGGCGGTGGTGATCGGCGCCCTCGGCGCCGGTGAGATCTCGCTCGACAACGCCCTGGGCATCGCCGACGACCTGAACGGGTGGGTCGGCCTGGGTATCGCTCTGATCCTCGGCCTGGCCGGCGGCGTGGCCCAGCTGGCCCTGTTCTACCGCCCGGCCCCGGCCACCGCGGCCACGGCCTAGCGATCAGAGATCGAGCAGGCTGAACGCTTCGTTGTGGTCGGTCCGGAGCTGCACCTTCTGGACCTTGCCCATCGTGTTCCGGGGTAGCTCGTCCACGAAGATGTAGGCCTTCGGCTGCTTGAACCGGGCGATGCGCTCGTTCAGGGCGTCCCGCAGGTCGATCTCGGTGAGTCCCGGGTCGCTCGCCACCACGAAGGCCACCACGCCCTCCCCCAGATCGGGATGGGGGAGGCCCACCACCGCAGTCTCGGCCACGCCGGGCACCTGGTCGAGCAGCAGCTCGACCTCCTTGGGGTACACGTTGTAGCCGCCGGAGATGATCATGTCGCTGGAGCGGCCCACCAGCGTGAGGCGCCCGTCGGCCGCCATCGACCCGATGTCGCCGGTGCGGAAGTAGCCGTCGGCGGTCATCTCGGCCGCCGTCTTCTCCGGCTGCTGCCAGTACCCGGAGAACACGTTGGGGCCCTTCACCTGCACCTTGCCCACCGCGTCGGGGGGAAGCAGGAGGTCGTCGTCGTCGACCACCCGCAGCTCCACCTTGGGCAGGGCGTAGCCCACGGTGCCGGCGATCTTGGCGTCTTCGGGCGGGTTGGAGGTGATGATCCCGCACTCGGTCATGCCGTAGCGTTCGCAGATCGTGTGGCCGGTTCGAGCGGTGAACTCGTGGAAGACGTTCGGGGTCAGGGGGGCCGAGCCGGAGATGAACAGCCGCACACCGGCGCACTCGGCCGCCCCGAAGCCGGGCTCGGCCAGCAGGCGGCTGTAGAACGTGGGCACGCCCATCAGCACGGTGGCCCGGGGCAGCTGGGCCCGCACGGTGGCGGCGTCGAAGCTGGGGAGGAAGATCACCTCGGAGGCGTTGAGGATGGCGCAGTGCAGGGCCACGAACAGGCCGTGCACGTGGAAGATGGGCAGGGCGTGCAGGAGCACGTCGCCCTCCCGCCAGCGCCAGATCCCGTGGAGGGCGAGGGCGTTGCTGGCCAGGTTGTTGTGGGTGATCATCGCCCCCTTCGACCGGCCCGTGGTGCCCGAGGTGTAGAGCATGCAGGCCATGTCGTCGGGATCCCGCTTGACGATGTGGTTCCAGCCCGGCACCTGGCTGGCCGCTTCGCCCAGGGTGCCGTTGCCCTTGGTGCCCAGGGTGAAGGCTCGGGCGACGCCGGCGATGTCGGCCACCGGCTGCAGCTTGGCCGCCCGGCCGGGGGCGAACACGAAGGCGGCGGCCTCGGTGTCGGCCAGGAAGTAGCCGACCTCCTCTGCGGTGTAGGCCGAGTTCAGCGGTACGTAGACGAACCCGGCCCGCAGGCAGGCGAAGTAGAGCGCGACGGCGTCGGCCGACTTGTCGATCTGGACCACGATCCGGTCGCCCACCTGCACGCCCTCGTCGAGAAGGACGGCGGCGATGGCTGCGCTGCGACGATCGATGTCGGCGTAGCTGTAGCTGGCCTCATCGGGAATCGTGAGGAAGGGTTCGTAGTAGGCGTCGACGAACCGCGTGGTGAAGAGCTCGAATACGTTGTGGCTCACGGTGGTGGAGGGAGGGAGGGCCGATGGAGCTTTCACCTTACCTCACCCGGCCAGCCACCCCCCGGGTCGTAAGGCCTCAGGCCTCCGGCGCCGCCCTCAGCCGGCGGCGCGGGTGCGACGAAGCACCGGGTCGGCCAGGGCCAGCACCCGGTCGGCCACCCGCAGCACACGGCCCGACAGCCCGCCCCCGCCCGGCCCCGGTTCGGTGTCGACCAGGTTGCCCATGACCTCGAGCGTGATGTCGGCCGCCAGTTGGGTGCCCACCGCCACCCGCAGGCCGGCCCGCAGGATCAGGGGGTGGCCGATGAGGAACGAGAAGCGGCGGCCGGTGGCCAGGAAGGCGTCGAACCGTTCGCCCACCGCCCGGTCGTAGCGCTCGGGAGCGGTCTCGGGATCCTCCACGAACAGCCGGGAGGCCAGCATGCCCGACTCGAGCCCGTAGTCGATGCCCTCGCCGTTCATCGGGTTGACCAGCCCGGCGGCGTCGCCCACCGCCACCCAACCGGGGCCGTGCCGGCGCTGGGCGCTCATCGGCAGGCGCCAGGCCCGGGGCCGCTCCAGGTACGGGCCGAGGTCCCAGGGCTCGGCCACCTGGGCCCGGTACGTGTCGAGCAGGGTGTTGAGGTTGAGCTTGCGGAACCCCTTCATCGTCGACAGGGCGCCCACCCCGATGTTCACCGTGCCGTCGCCGGCGGGGAACATCCAGCCGTAGCCGGGCACGGCTGTGCCCTGGGCGTCGCGCAGGCTGAGGCAGGCCTCGATCAGGCGGTCGCCGTGGCGGGGTGTCTCGGCGTAGGTGCGGATGGCCAGGCCGAAGGGCTCGTCGGGGTCCCGTTCGGCCCCCAGCATCCGGGCCACCTCGCCCGGGGCGCCGGTGGCGGCCACCACCAGCCCGGCCCGCACGGTGCGCTCGCCGGCGCGCACGCCGGTCACCCGACCCGAGCCGTCGATCACGGGCCGGGCCTCGGTGCCGAACACCACCTTGGCCCCGGCCTCGGAGGCGGCGTCGATCAGGGCGGCGTCGAGATGGCGCCGCGGCCACACCCCGCCGTAGGCCGGGAACCGCCCTCCGGGCCAGTCGAGCTCCCGGGTGGTGCGCCCGGCGATCATCCGCAGCCCGTCGATCCGGTGGCTGGGGGCGAGATCGATGCCGAGATCGAGCAGGGCCCGGATGGCCCGAGGGGTGAGGCCGTCGCCGCACACCTTGTCCCGTCCGTGGGCGGCCTTCTCGAACACGGTCACGCTGGCCCCGGCCCGGGCCGCCTCGATGGCGGCGGCGGCGCCGGCCGGCCCGGCCCCGATCACCACCACGTCGCAGGCGTCCATCGCCGTCCGACGGTAGCGGTGACCCCCTACTCCCACACGTATCGGGCGGGCGTGCCAGGCGTCTCAGCCGATGCTCACTGCGGTGCCAGCACGGCCTGGGTCTGGGTGGTGCGGGTGACGAGCTTGCCGTCGGGCCGGGTGATGTCGGTCTGCACCACGATCGTGGTCCGCCCCACGTGCACCGGGGTGGCGGTGATCGCCAGATCCCCTCCGGTCACGGCCCGGAAGAAGTTCGTCTTCGACTCGATGGTGGACGTGCCGGCCCCCTCGGGGAGGTTGAACACGGCGGCCATGGCCCCTACCGAGTCGGCCATGGCCATCAGGAACCCGCCGTGGAGGACACCGTTCGACGTGCACCGCTCCGGGGCCCAGGAGCACCGGGCCTGCACCCCGGCGGCGTCGCCGCCCAGGATCTCGAGACCCAGGAGCTGGGTGAGGGGCATCTGGGTGTGGGCCATGGCGGTGAGGCCCGGGTCGGCGGTGGTCGCAGAGCTGGGGTCGGTCATGCCCCCGAGTCTGCGCCCGCCGCCGACGAGAACCAAGTACCCGACAGGTAACGGGTCAGGTCTGGTCGACCACGGCGGCGTCGCCGGCGTTGGCCTTGACCGACTCGATGCCCTTCTGGGCCGCCGCCTTCGACTCGTAGGCTTCTCCCACGGCGATGATCTGGCCGTTGCCCGCCTTGAGCCGGAACCGGTACTTGCCCCCGTTGTCCTGGTACAGCTCGAACTTGCCAGCCATGTGCTTGCTCCTTTGCTCGCGGGCCGTCACCCTTGTACGGGCCCGTCGCCCGAAACGTAGTCCGAACGGGCGGGATGCCGCGTGCATGGCGGCGATGCGCCGGCCGGCACCGGACCATGGCCCGGGCCAGGTGCTTTTGTTACCCTGGCGGCGCATGGGCGGACAATCATGGGCGAGCTGACCTACACGACGTTGCGGCCCGATCTGGCCGCCCAGTGTGCCGAGCTGGAGCTGGCTGCCTTCCCCTCCGCCGATCCCGCCGGGCTGCTGTCCGAGGAGGACATCCGGGTCTACGCCGAGGTGTTCCCCGAAGGGTTCTTCGTGGCCCTCGACGGCGATCGGGTGGTGGGGCAGGGGGCCGGGATCTTCCTCGACTTCGACTTCGACAACCCCCAGCACACGATCGCCGAGATCACCGGGGCCCACCAGTGCGCCAACCACCGGGCCGACGGCCCGTGGTACTACGGCACCGACATGCTGGTGCACCCCGACTACCGGCGGCGGGGGATCGGCGCCCGGCTCTACGAGCTACGCAAGGAGGTGGTCCGGCGTCACCGCAAGCGGGGCATCATCGCCGGCGGCCACATGCCCGGCTTCATCCACCACAAGCACGAGCTCAGCGCCGAGGAGTACATCGACCGGGTGCGCCGGGGCGAGCTGTACGACGCCACGCTCACGTTCCAGATGGGCAACGGCTTCCGCCTGGTGTGCGGGCTGGAGAACTACCTCCCCGACCCCACCACGGACGGCTGGTCCACCCTGATCGTGTGGGACAACCCCGACATGGCGGGTGTGGGCTCCTGAGCCGGTGAACCCGCCTCGGAGCCCCGTCGTGGGGAGGGAATCCGCGACGAGGCTCCGAGGACGATCGCTCGGCAGACCGTCATCTGCCGTTCAGATAGATTGACCCACCTGGCGGTGGTTGGCACCACCGTCGAGCCGAATCGTGAAGTCGGTTTCAGGGCTGGTCGCCGGCCGGCACCTGCTGCTCCCACAGGTGGTGGAAGTGGCGGACCTTCAGCTCCTGGTAGCGGGTCAGGGTCAGCGACCCGCCCCGGGCGGCCATGGCCTCCAGCCCCCGCTGCACGGCGGGCAGGTTCAGCGTGTCCTGCTGGAACACCCGGGCCAGCAGGCCCAGCTCGGGCACGGCGTCGACCCACTCGGCATCGAGGCCGAGCTCCACGTAGGGGGCGGGCGGGGGGCGCTCACCGGCGAAGTCGTCGGTGTAGATGCACTCCATCAGGCACTGGTCGACCCGGCGCCCCACCGGCCGGAACCGGTAGTTGATCCGGTTGAACGCGCCCCAGGGATGGAAGTTGGGGTAGAGCGTGTAGTAGATCGAGTCGACCATCTCGGCGTCGCAGTAGGTGTCGATGTCGGGCACCGTCCGGGCCTTGCGGCGGCGGCCTCCCTCGGCGGCGAAGGCCCGGGCCGTCGTCCCCTCGGGCACAACGGCCACCGGGTCGGCGTCGAGGCGGCGGTCGGTCAGGGAGTCGAAGATCTGCTGCTCGGTGGGGCTCCAGGTGAGATGGGGGCTGGCCACCGCGCCGGCGCTGATGGCCCGGCTGAACGGGCCGAAGGCGTCGTAGCGGGTGTTGGCGTCGCCGATGCTGGCCATGATCTGGGGGTGGGTGGCGATCACGTGCATCGCCTCCATGAACGCCTCCTGGGCCACCTTCCAGTTGACGGGGAGCACCTTGCCCACGTGGGCCGACACGTACTTGTTGCCCGGGGCCCACTTGGCGAAGTGCTCGGGCAGGGTGCCGAGGTGGTCCTCGAACGGGGCGGCGTCGGGGTCGGGGTTCACGAACACCCACCCCTCCCAGATCCCCACCTTCACCTCGGGCAGGCAGAACTTGTCCGCCTGGACGTGGGGGAAGTCCCACGACGTGGTGAGCTGGGCCAGGGTGCCGTCGTGGTGCCACTCCAGGCCGTGGAAGGCACAGCGGATCACGTCACCCACGGGGCCCGCCTCGGTGGCCAGGGCCCGTCCCCGGTGGAGGCAGGCGTTCCAGTAGGCCTTGATCCGGGTGGGTGTCACCCGCAGCACGAGGATCGACAGGCCCACCACGTCGTACACGTAGGCGTCGCCCACGTTGGGGATGTGCTCCTCCCGGCACGCCATCTGCCACGAGCGCTTCCACAGGTGCTCCACCTCGGCGTCGAAGGTGGCCTGGGAGGTGTAGCGGCTGGCCGGGATCGTCACCGGGCCGATGTCGTCGACGCCGGCCAGGCGCAGCACCGGGTTCACCGGGTGGGTGTCGGCGTCGAGGATCTCGTCGTAGGTGGGCCCGCTGGAACGGGCCAGCACGTCGCTCATCGCTCCACCTTCGCCGCTCTGTCGGCCGGCTCAACTCTGTCGGCCGGTTCGGCTCGGTCGGCCGGCTCCGCCGTGAGCCACCCGCACAGGTGGGGGTCGGCCCAGCGCAGCTCACCGGACAGCCAACGGCCCCGGCCGTCGAAGCTGCCGGTGCGGCCCTGGTGGTGGACGGTGACGGTGCCGTCGGGCTCCAGCTCGTAGCGAGCACCGCTCAGCGGATGTTCGAGGCCACGCATGGGTGCATTGTCCATCGGGAGGGCGGAAAAAAGAAAGACGCCCTCCCGATGCCGGGGCCAGCTTGCGCTGTCCGCCGACGGTGGGAGGGCGTCTGAAGGGTGGTTCGGGTATCCCCCAGCGTCGATCTCGATGGCGCTATCATCTCGTTCGACACTTTTGTCCACTGCCCGTCGGAGGAAGCCCGGCGGGCAGTTCGCGTTCAGGACCGCTCCAGTGAGTTGCATGCGAGTCAGTGGAGCCGGTTGGATGCTCGGTGTCGGTCGCCGGCCGGCGTGAGAGCCGTCCGGTCTAGCCTCCGCTCGTGGTGTCGACCCCGACGAGGCGGAAACATGATGCCGAGCATCCGGGAGGAAATCCCGTTCCTCACGGGTGAGAGCAACCGCTCACGCCGGTCCGTCGGCTCCGCCTCGGCTGATGGCTCCGGTTACCCGGAGAAACCCGCTTCCGCTTTCCCTTCGATCCGGTGGAGACCGTCGCTGCCATCCGTGATGACGTCACCTTGCTCCCTGCGTTTTCCCAGGTCAAGAGCTTTTTGGCAATACACAGGGTCATCCCCAGGATTTCTCTGTTCTGCACAGAACGGGCGAAGAAACACACCGGTTGTCCACGTGCTTGTCCACCGATCGTGCACAGGCTCCATCCGCCCGCGTAGAGGTGGGCCGGCCTCATTTGCTAGGTTTGCCGGCCACGGCGTGCCCCGGGGGTGAGGGGAGGGGTGGCCGGCCGACCCAAAGCCAAACCAACTCGTCAAAGGGGACCCATGCAGCGCATGAAGTTCGGCATCTTCCAGGCACCGTTCCACGACCACGCCACCAACCCCAACGCCAACCTCCACCGTGACCTGGAGCTGATCCGCCAGCTCGACTACCTCGGGTTCGACGAGGCGTGGGTGGGGGAGCACCATTCCTGCGGCACCGAGATCATCGGCGACCCGTTGCTGTTCTGCGCCACCGCCTTCGAGCGCACCCGCAACATCAAGCTGGGAAGCGGCGTGCTGTCGGTCCCCTACCACAACCCGCTGTGGACGGCCGACCGCATCGTCCAGATCGACCACCTCAGCCGGGGCCGCTTCATGTTCGGCGCCGGCCCCGGGGCCCTGCCCACCGACGCCCACATGATCGGCATCCACCCCACCGACCAGCGCCGCATGCTGGAGGAGGGGATGGAGGCCATCATGCACCTGCTGCGGTCCGAGGATCTCCTCACCATGGAGACCGACTGGTTCAAGCTGCAGGACGCCAAGGTCCAGATGCCGCTGTACTCCGACGTGGAGATCGCGGTGGCCGCCATCGCCTCGCCGTCGGGCCCCCGCATCGCCGGCAAGCACGGCGTGGGCCTGCTCTCGATCGGGGCCACGATGCAGATCGGGGCCGACGTGCTGGCCCTCCACTACGACGTGTGGAACGACGTGGCCCAACAGCACAACCAGACCGCCAGCCGCGACAAGTGGCGCCTGGTGGGCCTCATGCACATCGCCGAGACCAAGGAACAGGCGATGCGCGACGTGGAGTACGGCATCGAGCACTGGTTCGACTACCTGCAGAAGACGGCGGCCGCCCCCCAGTTCTGCCCCGAGGGCGACACCCTCCAGGAGCGGATCGACTGGGTGAACGAGACCGGTGTGGGCGCCATCGGCACGGCGGAGGACTGCATCCGCCAGATCGAGTCGCTGTGGAAGCAGTCGGGCGGCTTCGGCGGCTACCTGTGCATGGACCACGACTTCGCCAACCCGGCGGCCAAGTTCCGCAGCTACGAGCTGATGGCGCAGCGGGTGTTCCCCAAGTTCCAGGGCAACACCTACGCCCGGATGCTCGACGCCGTGGCCCGGGCCCAGTCGGTGCGGGCCAAGCTCAACGAGGAGCAGGCCCAGGCCCTGGCCTCGTGGACCGAGAAGCACGCCGCCGAGCTGAACAAGTAGAGATGCTCAGGCTGGAGCCGGCCCGGCCTCGCCGCCGGCCGGCTCCAGCGTGAGGCTCACCGAGTTGATGCACCACCGCTGGTCGGTGGGCACCGGGAAGCCCTCGCCCTGGAACACGTGGCCCAGGTGGGAGCCGCAGTTGGCGCAGCGGGCCTCCACCCGGGGATAGCCCAGGAGGCGGTCCTCCAGCAGCACCACGGCGTCGGCCTCGGTGGGGGCGTAGAACGAGGGCCAGCCGCAGCCGGAGTGGAACTTCGTCTCGCTGCGGAACAGCTCGGCCCCGCACGCCTTGCACTTGTACACGCCGACCGTCTCGGTGTCGGTGTACTCGCCGGTCCCGGGGGCCTCGGTGCCGGCCTGGCGCAGCACGTGGTAGCTCATCGGGTCGAGCTTCTGCTTGAGCTCGTCGTCGTCGAGCTGCACGGGGTAGGGCGTGCCGTCGGGCCTGGTGGTGGAGATGTCTCCGCTCATGGGTCCATCGTGGCCCAGAATCGTCGCCCCGTGCACCACGGAGCTACCGTTTCCAGTGGTCGGTTCGCAGTGCGGCTCGCCGCTGGCCAGCGGCGGCCCTGCTCTCACACGCTGCTCTCACAAGCTGCTCTCAGAAGAAGGTGCACCCCATGAACGAAGCCTGGATCATCGACGCCTGCCGCACGCCCCGAGGGATCGGCAAGGCGGGCAAGGGCGCCCTGGCCGACATCCACCCCCAGCAGCTCGGTGCCACCGTGCTGGCCGCCATCCGTGACCGCAACGACCTCGACACCTCCGCCGTGGACGACGTGATCTTCGGCACCAGCATGCAGGTCGGCCCCCAGGGCGGCGATCTGGCCCGCATGGCCCTGCTCGACGCCGGCTACGACACGAGGGCCTCGGGCGTCACCCTCGACCGGTTCTGCGGTTCCGGCATCACCACCACCAACCTGGCGGCGGCCTCGATCATGTCGGGCATGGAAGACGTGCTGATCGCCGGGGGCTGCGAGATGATGTCGCTCCACCCGGCGCTGGGCGAGGCCCAGTTGCCGTTGCGGGGAGCGCTGATGGACGGGGGCAACGAGCGCCTGCGGGCCCGCCATCCCCAGACCCATCAGGGCGTGGCGGCCGACGCCATCGCCACCCTGGACGGGATCTCCCGGGAGGCGCTCGACCAGCTGGCCGTGGTGTCCCAGCAGCGGGCCGATCGGGCGATCAAGGAGGGCCGCTTCGAGCGGAGCCTGGTGCCCGTCTACCACGCCGACGGCACGCTGGCCCTGGACCACGAAGAGTTCCCCCGGCCCAACACCACGCTCGAGGGCCTGGCCAAGCTCGGCCCGTCGTTCGCCGCCATGGCCGACGTCGACCTCGACGGGCAGGGCACCACGCTGCGCCAGATGGTGCTGGCCCGGTACCCCGACCTGGATATCGAGTTCGTCCACCACGCCGGGAACAGCTCGGGCGTGGTCGACGGCGCCGCCGCCATCCTTCTGGCCAGCCCCGAGGCGGCCCAGGCCAACGGCTGGACGCCCCGGGCCCGCATCGTGGCCGCCGTCAACATGGGCGACGACCCCACGCTGATGCTCAACGCCCCGGTGCCGGCGGCCCGCAAGGCGCTCGACCGGGCCGGCCTCACGGTCGACGACATCGACCTGTGGGAGATCAACGAGGCGTTCGCCGTGGTGGCCGAGCGGTTCATCCGCCTGCTGGACCTGGACCGGGAGAAGGTCAACGTGAACGGCGGGGCCATGGCGCTGGGCCATCCCATCGCCGCCACCGGCGCCATGCTGATCGGCACCGTGCTCGACGAGCTGGAGCGCACCGGCGGCCGCTACGGACTGGTCACCATGTGCGCCGCCGGGGGCATGGCCCCGGCCATCATCATCGAGCGGAACTGACGGGTCCGGCGCTCTCGTCGGTCTCCGGGGCACCGGCCCCGGAGACCGGAGCCCCCGACGGCCGGGGCCGGGCCAGGGCCGTGAGCTGGGCGATGCGCCCGTAGAGCGTCACCACGTCGCCCAGCGCCAACCTGGTGGCCTCGGCCGGCGAGCCGATGTAGGTGCCGTCACGGCGCCGGACGCCCAGCACAGAGATGTCGTGGCCGCGCAGGTCGAGGTCGGTGAACGAGCGGCCGTCGAGGCCGCTGTCCCGTTCCACCCGCAGCTCGGCCACCACCCAGCGTCCGCCCCGGGGCAGCAGGATGGTCAGGTTGGAGATCTCCAGGCTGGTGAAGCGGCGCAGGGCGGCCCGGGTGACGCGGGCGATCAGCCGGTTGGCGGCCGAGACGTGCACCGAGATCAGCAACAGCACGGCGCCGGCCAGCAGCTCGCCCGATCGCAGCAGGGTCTGCAGCGCCGGGGCGTCGCCGAAGGCGATGATGAACGAGCCGATGCCGGTGATGACGCCGGCGTTGCCGAACGTCATCAGCCACAGCACCAGGCGCCGCCGCACCGGGTGGTTGGTGATCGCCTCCGATTCGAGCGTGGTGAACCCCACGCCCATCAGGGCCGAGCGGGCCTGGAACTCGGCCGCCTGGCGGTCCATGCCGGTGACCTCGAGCACCACGGTGGCCGCCCGGGCGGCGGTGAGGAAGACGGCGATGAGCACCAGGAACGAGATGAGTGCGATCACGGCAGCAGGAGGGTGGGGTCGGGGGACGAGGACGCGCCCACCGGAGGGCTCGCCGGATGGGCGAGTGTTACATCGACCACCGGGGCCCGGCCTTGACTCCCGCCTACGCCGATGGGTCTCCCGTCCCTACGCCGCCCTGCGCACCGGGTGGAGCGCCGGGCCTCCGTGGGGGGCGGTCGAGCTACTGGTGCCGGTCGGGGTGGAGGCGGGCCAGGGCGGCTTCGGCCGCTTCCCGCCGGCGGACTGTCTCCTCGTGGTGGCGTCGGGCCTCGGCCAATCGGGCCTCGGCGTCGCCCACCCGCTCGACGGCCGTCTCCTCGGACGCCCGGGCGGCGGCGAGGCGCCGCTCCGCCAGCTCCAGATCCTTCGACGTCGGCACGGTCTGGAGCTTGCGCAGTGCAGCTGTCGGCGGCGACGGCCGCCCCGACGGTGCGGGCTGAGGGTCGGCCGCCTCGGGGGCGGGGGTAGCGGGCGGGGATGCCTCCGGGGCCGGACGGCGGCCGGGGAGACGGCGGCGGCCCGGGGCGGGGCTGCGGCCCGCGGGCCGGGGTGGGCGCTCGGGACGCTTGGCCGGCAGGGCCAGCCCGGCGGCGGCCAGGAGGTCGAAACCCCGGGTGGGCGTGGGTTCCTGGGCGAAGGTCGCCCGATGGAGCTGGGGGTGGAGCGCCTCGTCCACCGAGGCCGCCTCCAGGGCAGCGTGAACCTCGCCCTGGTGCCGCTCGGCCCGGTCGGCCAGGATGGCGACGGCCGCCCGGTGGGCGGCCTGGAGGCCGGCCAGGTCCGACACGTCGCCGGACAGGAGGCGGCGCTGGCCCTCGGCCAGGGCGTCGGCGGCGGCGATGAGGGCTTCACGGTCGGCCGGGGACGCCCGCAGGACCCGGTTCAGCTCGGCGGCGATGACGGTCGGCCGGCGCAGGGCCTTGACCTCGCCCGCCAGGTCCCGGCGCCCTCCCGCCCGCAGCGCCTTGACCAGCTGATCCCGGGCGGCCACGAAGGTCTCGGCATCGAGCCCGTAGAGCCGGTCGGCCGCCGACTCCAGATCGTCGACCTGATCGGCGTCGATCCCACCGTCCGTCATGTCCCGACCCTATCGGCCCTGCTCACCCCACCTCAGCCGGAATCTCGTTGCACCAGGCACCGC
This sequence comes from Acidimicrobiales bacterium, assembly GCA_041394285.1. Lineage (GTDB taxonomy): Bacteria > Actinomycetota > Acidimicrobiia > Acidimicrobiales > SZUA-35 > CADEDH01. The sequence goes on from JAWKIL010000008.1 coordinate 117,277, forward strand.
CGGCGGTTTCCGGTGCAACGAGATCGGTGCGGGTTCAGCGACGGGGGGCGACGGGCTCCACCGGCTCGCCGGTCACCTCGGTCACCTCGATCACGACGTCGTCGCCGCGGATGCCGCCCACCCGGGTTCCGGGTCCGGCGCCGGGACGACGGTCCTCGGCCCGGGGCGGCGGCCAGGAGGCGATGACGAAGGGACCGCCCAGGCGGCTCCCCCACACGGCGCCCGACCAGGCCTGGCCGCCGTTGGCGCCGCTGCCGGCGGGCGTGCCGGTGTAGGGCGGGCTGGTGGGAGGGGGACCCCAGGGGCTGGGGCCGGCGGGTCGGTCGGACCCGAAGGGGTCGCCGGCTGCCGGGGGCGGGCCGAACGGACCGAACCCGAAGGGCCCAGCCGGCATACGGTCCCGGTCACGCTCCATCCGGGCCCGCAGCCCCTCGGCCTTCGCCGTCATCAGGACGAACCAGCCGATCAGCATGGTCCACAGGCCGTTGCCGCCCTGGGTGAGCTCCCAGAAGCCGAAGGCCACCAGGCCCCAGCCGATCCAGCGGCCGGCCTTGGCCGCCGAGATCGTGGCCTCGTGCCGGTCACCCCGCCGGCGCCACAGGTAGGCCTGCAGCACCCGGCCCCCGTCGAGGGGAAGGGCGGGCAGGAGGTTGAACACGGCGAGGCTGAGGTTGATCACGCCCAGCCACACCAGGGCCGCCACCACCAGGCCGGGCAGGCCGATGGCGCTGGCACCCACGGCGGCGCCCATGGACACGGCGCCCACGCCGATGCTCACGGCCGGGCCGGCCAGGGCCACCCGTGCGGCCGAGCCGGGGCTGGCCGGCTCGCCTTCCAGCGAGGCCACGCCGCCCAGGGCGAACAGGGTGATGCCCTTCACCTTGATCCCGTCGCGGACGGCCACGAGCGAGTGGCCGAGCTCGTGGGCCACGATCGAAGCCATGAACAGCACCGCAGTGACCAGGGCGGTGACCAGGTAGGCAGCGGTGGTGTGGCCAGGGGCGAACTGAGGGAGGACCGTGCCGCTCAGTGTGGTGGTGAGCAGCACGGCGATGAGCGCGATCGTCCAGTGGAGACCGACGTCTATGCCGAAGAACTGTCCGAGGCGGACGGTGGGGCGCATGGAAGCAGGTGCCTTTCGCAAAGGCCGCCGGTCTCTCCCGCCACCGGCCGGAGGCCGGTGACCAGCGGCGCCGGGACTGGGTTTCCCTTGTGGGGAACGTGTCCGTGCTGACGACGCCGCCGCGTGAGGGTTACTCCCCGTGGGCTGTCTGTTGTCAACAGTAGTAAACGCTCCATTACCCCGTCCTCTTCCCGCCGGAGCGAAAATCAGGCGGGATTTACCCTGGTCGCGCCTCCATCGGGCCCTGACCTGCGAAGGTGTAGTCGATGTACCTCGCGCTCAAGGAGATGGCGCGGTCCAAGGTCCGCTTCGGGCTGCTGGTCGCCGCCATCGCCCTCCTCGTCTTCCTCATCCTGTTCCAGCAGTCCCTGCAGAACGGGCTCATCACCGGCTTCATCGGTGCCATCCGCAACCAGAGCTCGCCCGTGCTCGTCTACTCGGTGGACGGCCAGCGGGTCATCCAGGGCAGCATCCTCACGCCCGACCTGGAGGCCGCCGCCCGGGGAGCCGACGGGGTCGGCCAGGTGGGCCGCATCGGGCAGGGCACGTTCACCGCCCTGCCCACGGCCGAACGGCTGGGTGGGGCCAGCGAGACGTTCGACACCACCGTGATCGGCTACGACCTGGGCCCCGACGGCCAGGGCCTCGGGTCGCCCTCCACCCTCAGCGCCGGCCGCTACCCCACCGCCGACAACGAGGCCGTGGCCAGCTCGTCCGACCAGGCCAGCGGGTTCGACCTGGGCGACACGATCCGCATCCTCCCCGGAGACGAGGTGATCACGATCGTGGGCCTGGCCGACGACGCCCAGCTCAACGTCAGCCCCACCCTGTTCGCCTCGTACGACACCTACACGGCCGCGGTGGCCTCGGCCAACCCCGACGCCCAGGGCGTGCTGCCCAACGTGTTGGCCATGGCCCCGGCCGAGGGCGTGACGCCCGAGCAGCTCGTGGCCAACGTCAACGCCGCTTCCCCCGACCTCGACGCCCTGACCCGGGCCGACGCCGAGGCCAACACGCCCGGCGTCAGCCAGGTGCGCCAGTCGTTCCAGCTGATCTTCCTGCTCTACGGGCTGGTGGTGCCCTGCGTGACCGGCCTGTTCTTCCTGATCGTCACGTTCCAGAAAGCCAACACCCTCACCCTGCTGCGGGCCGTGGGCGCCCCCAGCTCCCGCCTCGTCGGCTCGCTCCTCGCCCAGGTGGCCCTCATCCTGGGGGCCGGCATCGCCCTCGGCGCCCTGCTCTACTACCCGATCAGCCAGCAGCGCCTGGGCGGCATCCAGCTCCGGTTCGAGACCTCGGCCGCCATCTTCTGGGCGGTGCTGCTGCTGGTCCTGGGCGTGGGCAGCGCCCTCCTGGCCGCCCGCCGGGTGCTGGCCATCGACCCCATCGAAGCCACCACCGGGGCGGGGGTGGGGCGATGAAGCTGGCCCTGCGGGAGATGCGACGCCGGCCCAGCCGGTTCGTCACCGCCACGGTGATCCTCAGCCTGATCGCCGCCCTGCTCATGCTGCTCGGCGGCCTGCTCGACGGTCTCATCCAGTCGTCCACCGGGGCGCTGCGGGCCCAGCAGGCGCAGGCCATCGTCTACTCGTCCACCTCGCAGGCATCGCTGGTGCGGAGCCGCATCGATCCCGATGTCCGCCAGGCGATCGAGCAGCTCGACGGGGTGACGGCGGTGGGTGGCCTGGGGTCGGCCCAGCTCGGGGCCCGGGTGCCGGGCAACGGCCCGCGGGACCTGGCCGACGTGGCCCTGTTCGGCTACGAGCTGCCTCCCGAGGGCGTGCCCGAGCCGCCGGCCGACGGCCAGGCCTACGCCGATGAGATCCTGAAGGCCGACGGCGTGGCCGAGGGCATGACGATCCAGCTCGGCCCGGCCCGCATCCCGGTGGAGATCGTCGGGTTCGTGAAGGACACCGCCTACAACGGCCAGGGCTCGCTGTGGGCATCGGCCGCCACCTGGCGCTCGGTGCTCGCCGCCAACCGGCCCGACGCCCAGCTCGCCGACGGCGTGTTCCAGGCCCTGGTCGTCCAGGGCGACGCCGATATCGCCGGCCGCATCGACGCCGCCACCGGCGGTGCCACCGAGAGCCTCACGGTGGACGACGCAGTGAACGCCATTCCCGGGGTGACGGAGCAGCAGAGCACGTTCAACCAGATCATCGGGGTCACGATCGTGATCGCCCTGGTGGTGATCGCCCTGTTCTTCGCCCTGCTGACGGTCGAGCGGTCGGGCATGTACGGGGTGCTCAAGGCCCTGGGGGCCCGGTCGGGCACCCTGTTCGGGGGCGTGGTGATCCAGGCCGTGGTGGTCACCGCCATCGCCTCGGTGCTGGCCGCCGTGCTGATGGTGGTGCTCGACGCCCTCATCCCTCCGGGAAGCATCCCGCTGCAGATCACCGCCGTGCGGATCCTGCTCAGCGCCGCGCTGCTGCTGGTGGCGGCGATCGCCGGCTGCCTGTTCTCGCTGCGCCGGGTCCTCCGCGTCGACCCGGCGTCGGCCATCGGAACCACTGTTTGAGATGGAGTCATCGATGAACGCCCTCGAGCTCACCGACGTGCGCAAGGTCTACAAGATGGGAGACGACTCCGAGGTGGTGGCGCTCGACCGCGCCTCGCTCACCATCGGCAGCGACGAGATCATCGCCCTGATCGGGCCCTCGGGATCGGGCAAGACCACGCTGTGCTCGATCGCCGGGGGGATCCTGCGGGCCACCGAAGGCCGGGTGGTGGTGGCCGGGGAGGACATCTCGGGCTACAACGAGAAGGAGCTCACCCGGTTCCGCCAGCGGATGGTGGGCTTCGTGTTCCAGTCGGTCAACCTGGTGCCGTTCCTCACCGCCCGGGAGAACCTGCTGGTGGTGGACGAGCTCGGCCAGCGCCGGGGGAAGGCGGCCCAGCAGCGGGCCGACGAGCTGATGGAGGAGCTGGGCCTGGCCGACCGGGCCAAGAACCTGCCGTCGCAGCTCTCGGGCGGTCAGCGCCAGCGGGTGGCCATCGGGCGGGCCCTGATGAACGATCCTGAGCTGGTCCTGTTCGACGAGCCGACCTCGGCGCTCGACACCAAGCTGGGGGAGCAGGTGATGGACCTCATCCGCACGGAGATGAAGCGCCGGGGCACCGCGGCCATCGTCGTCACCCACGACGAGCGGATCCTCCACTACTGCGACCGCAGCGTCCACATCACCGACGGCGTCCTGGCGGCGTGATGCACGGCGGTGTGACGCACGGCGGTGTGACGGCCGGGTGAGAGCCGGGGTGACGTAGGCCACCGACGCCGGCCGGACCGGAACGCCGGCTCGGGCGCATGACGGCGACCGGTTCTGGGAAACGTCGTTGACAGTGCCAACCGATATCTCTCCCCTAAGGTGACCTGATGAGCGGCATTGTCGAGATGCAGGGGCTGCGCAAGGTCTACCGGCGCCGCAAGCGCGACGACGTGGTGGCGGTGGAGGGCCTCGATCTGGAGCTGGGCCGGCCCGGCACCGTCCACGGCTTCCTCGGGCCCAACGGGTCGGGCAAGACCACCACCATCCGCTGTGCCCTGGGTTTGATCCGGCCGTCGGCGGGCGGGGTGCGGGTGTTCGGGGTCGACTCGGCGGCGGGCTTCCACCAGGTGGCCCCCCGGGTGGGGGCGATCGTGGAGAGCCCCAAGATGTTCCCCAACTTCTCGGGCCGGCGGAACCTGACGCTGCTGGCCGAGTTGGGCGGGCTGGACCGCCGCAACGTGGACCGGGTACTCGAGATCGTGGGCCTGGTGGGCCGGGACGAAGACAACTTCGGCACCTACTCCCTCGGCATGCGCCAGCGCCTGGCCATCGCCGGGGCCCTCCTCAAGGATCCGGATCTGCTGATCCTCGACGAGCCGGCCAACGGGCTCGACCCGGCCGGCATCGCCGAGATGCGGTCGCTGATCCGGGGGATCGCCGAGCAGGGCAAGGCCGTGGTGGTGTCGAGCCATCAGCTGGCCGAGATCGAGCAGATCTGCGACGACGTCACGATCATCAGCGGGGGCCGCCTGATCAGAACCGGCGCCCTGGCCGACATCCGCAGCTTCGCCGGCCAGGACCGGGTGGTGGTCACGATCGACGACCGGGACCGGGCCATCGCCGCTCTGGCCGAGGCCGGCCTGGCCGGCCATCCCCGCCCGGCCCACCGGGAGCTGTCGGTTGACGTCGAGCCGGCCCGTTCGGCCGAGGTCACCCGGGCGCTGGCCGAACGCGGCCTCTACCTCAGCGGGCTCCGCTTCGAGCAGGCGAGCCTGGAGCGGGCCTTCCTCAACCTGACCGGTGGGTCGATGCCGCCTCCACCGTCGGGCGCGACCCCCACCGGCGGTCCGCCGCCGGACGCCCCGCCGTGGGACGCCCCGCCGTCCGACGGGCCACCACCGCCCCCACCCGACCCGACGCTCCCGGCCGCCTCCGTCCGGGGAGAGGCGTGATCATGATTCCTCTGCTGCGGGCCGAGACCCACCGCCTGTGGGCCCGGCGCATCACCCGGTTCTTCCCCCTCGGCCTGGCCGGGGTCTTCGTGATCGGTGTGGGCATCGCCTGGGCCGTGATCGCCGCCAACAACACCGACGTCAGCTTCGTGGCCGACATGGCCGGCGACAACCGGGCCAGCGGCCTGCTCGGCCCGGTGTCGGGTGTGCTGCCGGTCATGGCTTTCGTGATCGGGGCGTCCTACATCGGGGCCGATGCCAAGACCGGGATGTTGGAGCAGATCCTCACCTGGGAGCCCCGCCGGCTGCGCCTGCTGGGGGCCCGCACCGCCATCGGGATCGTGAGCGCCGGCCTGCTGGCCATGGTCCTGGCCGCCTTCTTCACCGCCCTGATGTACGGGCTGGCCGCCGTCACCGGCACGGTCGACGGCACCACCGGCGAGCTGTGGCTGAACGTGGTGGGGGTGGTGCTGCGCACCGGGCTGGCCGCCGGGCTGTTCTGTGCCTTCGGCCTCGGCGTCACCCTGCTGCTCAACAACTCCATCGGGGCCATCGTCGGCTTCCTCATCTACTGGTTCATCATCGAGAACGGCCTGGTGGCGCTGTTCCTGCCCCGGGTGGCGGTGTGGCTGCCGGTCACCAACGCCGCCTCGTTCGGCTCGGGCAGCCCGGTGCAGCGGATCGCCGGCAACGCCTTCAGCGCCGGTGGCCCCGACGTGGTCGACGACCACGGCTACCTGCTGGCCGGCGTCGTGCTGCTGGTGTGGACCGTGTTGGCCCTGGTGGCGGCGAACGTGGCCTTCCGGCGCCGCGACATCGCCTAGGTCGGCCTCTCCGGGAAGCGGGAGCTCCGCCGGCGGCGAAGCGTGCCCCGCCCGGGTCCTCTGGTAGCGTCGCCCTCATCGGGGCCGGCCGGGGGGCGGGCCCATCACGCCAGGGGGAAACCACCATGCACGTCGGCTACACCGCCGCCTTCCAGAACCCGTTCGACGCGCTCAGCGACGCCGAGGTCTACCGCCAAGAGATGCGCCTGTGCGACCTGGCGGTGGAGCTGGGCTTCGAGTCGCTGTGGACGGTCGAGCACCACTTCGACGACTACACCATGTGTCCCGACCCGGTGCAGTGGCTCAGCTACCACGCCGGCCGCCACCCCGACATCCTGCTCGGCTCCGGTGTGATCGTGCTGCCCTGGCACGATCCGCTGCGGGCGGCCGAGCAGATCGCCCTGCTCGACACGATGAGCGGAGGCCGCATGATCCTCGGCATCGGCCGCGGCCTGGCCCGCATCGAGTACGAGGGCTTCCGGATCGACATGAACACGTCCCGGGAACGGTTCGTGGAGTACGCCCGGCTGATCCTCGACGCCCTCGACACCGGCTACATGGAGTACGACAACGAGTTCGGCACCCAGCCCCGGCGCCAGATCCGGCCCCGCCCGGCGCATCCGTTCCGGGAGCGGACCTTCGCCGCCGCCGTGTCGCCCGAGTCGATGCCGCTGATGGCCCAGCTCGGCATCGGCGTGCTGGTGATCCCCCAGAAGCCGTGGGACGCGGTGAAGGCCGACATGGCCACCTACAACCAGGTCTTCCAGGAGGTGAACGGCCGGCCGGCGCCGCCCCCGTTCAGCGGCGGCAACGTGTTCTGCGACGCCTCGGCCGACAAGGCCGAGGCCATGGCCCGGGAGTGGATCGGGGCCAACTACGGCTCGGTGCTGCGCCACTACGAGTTCGCCGAGGCGCCCCACGAGGGGGTGAAGGGCTACGAGTTCTACACCAACGTGACCCGTTACATCGGCCGCCACGGGGCCCAGGGCGCCATCGACGACTACGTGAACCTGATGCCGTGGGGCACACCCGACCAGATCCTGGCCAAGTTCGAGACCATGCGGGCCATGATCGGCTGCAACGCCGTGATGCCGGGGTTCAGCTACGGCGGCATGCCCTACGACGCGGCCGAGGGCAGCCTGCGGCTGTTCGCCGAGAAGGTGCTGCCCGAGCTGAAGAGCTGGCAGGTGGAGCCCCTCGCCATCCCCGGCGCCGTGCCGGTCTGATCGGGCGGGGCTCGGCCCCCGGAGCTCAAACGGCCCGATCGAGCGCCTCGGCCCGCTCGGCCAGATGGTCGAGCCGGGCCCGCAGACCGGACGGGATCGCCAGACCGGCGCGCTCGAACACGACCGCCCAGCGGTGGCCCCAGTCGTTGGCCGTGAGCGCCAGGTGCAGGTTGCGGCGGCGGACGGGCCCATTGGGGCGGCGGCACAGCTCGTCGAGCATGGCCACCGCGTCGGCCGGGGCGTCGGGGAGGGCTTCCACCACCGCCGCTCCCGGACGGTGCTCCTGGAGCGCCTCGCTGGGGGGCATGCCGGCCATCACTGTGCCCCCTGCCAGCCCTTCCCATACCCGGCCCGGTATCTCCCGCTGGTCGCCGATCCGTTCCGGCTGGTCGAACTTGGCGTAGTGGGTGACGGCCAGGTTCGAGCGGCGGTAGAGGGAGGCCAGGTTCTGGCGGTGGGCCCGGGGCTGGAGCACCTCGCCCCCGTCCACCGTGTCGTACACGTAGTAGCGGCCGGTGCGACGGGACCAGTCGAGGAGGGCCTCGTGCAGGGCGGGGAGGCGGCGGCCGATTCCCAGCACGTCGACCGGTCGGGACCCGTCGAGGCCGTCGGGGGCGAACCGCACCACGTCGACGGCCATCGGGAGGTAGCAGGCCGGTGCGTCGGCCACGCCGGCCAGCAGGGGGGCGGAGTCGGCGACGCCGACGTAGAGGTCGTCCACCATCCCGAAGGGCTCGAGGGCGAGGCGGCGATCCTGGAAGTCCCGGGGCCACACCTCGGGGAACCACACGGCCACCCGGTCGGCCCGGCGCCGGAGGTGGTGGAGGCGCTCCAGCAGGGGCAGGTCCCACTCTGTGACGGCCACGAACACGAGCAGGTCGTAGCGGTCGGCCAGCGGGGCATCGACGGTGGCCGCCCGCTCGTCGCCCGGGAGCGCCGGCAGGGAGCGGCCCCGTCCGGCGGCCCGCCGGTAGCGGCGCCCGAGTATGCGCCGCACCCGCATCGAGGGTGACGTCGGGCTGATGCACAGCTGGGCCACGTCGGCCCCGGCGGCCGAGGCCAGCACGTCGGCCGCCTCGCTGAAGGCCACGTAGCCGGGCATCCGGGGCAGGTCGTCGGGGCGTGCGTCGTGCCCAACCACCAGCACCCGGGGATCAGGACCCACGGTGATCACGGGGCCACCGTACCGGCTGCGGCCCCGCCGTCGATCCAGCACCACGAGGCGGGCGCATTCGCAAAGCATCGCCACGCCATCGCCTGCCCGTAGTGTTATGGGAAGTGGCGAGAGTGAGCATCCTGATGACGGTCTACAACGGCCTGCCGTTTCTGCCGGCAGCTGTCGATTCGATGCTCACCCAGACCTACACCGACACCGAGCTGGTGATCGTCGACGACGGCTCCGACGACGGCACGCCCTCCTACCTGGCCTCGCTCGACGATCCCCGCGTCCGTTTGGTCACCCAGCCCAACCAGGGCACGGCGGCGGCCGCCAACGCCGGGCTCGCCGTGTGCACCGGCGAGCTGCTGGCCCGCATGGACGCCGACGACGTGTCGGTGCCCCACCGTCTCGAGCGCCAGGTGGGCCTCCTCGACCAGCGGCCCGAGATCGGCATGGTGGGGTCGTTCACCCGGATCCTGGGCGAGGCCGGGCCCGACGGCATCGTGGCGCTGCCCACCGACCACCACGAGATCGTCACCGCCCTCCGGGCCGGCCGCCACGCCCTGTCCCACCCCACGCTGATGTTGCGCACCGAGCTGCTGCGTCGCATCGGCGGCTACTGGCCCTTCCCGCTGGTGGACGATTGGGACATGATGCTGCGGATGTGTGAGGTCACGACGGTGACGAACATCGCCGAGCCGCTCCTGCTCTACCGGGTCCATCGGGGTTCGCTCAACGGGGCGGGTATGGCCCGGATGCGCTACAGCATCGATTTCGCCCGGGCCCGGGCCGACGCCCGGCAGGCGGGCCGCCCCGAACCGACCGAGGAGAGCTTCGCCGCCGGCCGGGCGGCGCTCCCCCCGCACCGTCGGCTGGCCGCCCGGGCCACCGTCGGTTCGCTCACCCACTACCGCCGGGCGGTGGCCGAGAAGGCCGGTCCCCACCCGTGGCGGGGGGTGCCACACCTGCTGCTGGCCTCCGCCCTGCGCCCCGACCTGGTGGTGCGACGCCTGGCCCGCCAGCGGGCCGCCCACCGGTGACGTCGGCGGCCCCGGCCGAGGTGACGGTGTGCATCGTCACCCGGGCCCGGCCCGATGGCCTGAGCCGGCTCCTGCGGGCCCTGGCCGGCGTCGAGCCGCCGGTCGCCCTGCGGTGGACGGCCACGGTGGTGGTCGACAACGACCCCGGGGGCAGCGCCGCCGCCGTGGTCGACGGGTTCCGGGCGCCGGGCCGCTTCCCCACCCCGATCGACTACGTGGTGGAGCCCGAGCCGGGGGTGAGCCACGGCCGCAACACCGCGGTGCGCCGGGCGGCGACGCCGTGGGTGGCCTTCATCGACGACGACATGGAGCCGTCGCCGGGCTGGTTGGCCGGGCTGGCCCGGGGTGTCACCGCCCACCGGGCCGGTGCCGCCATCGGTCCGGTCCCCATCCGGTTCGAATCGTCCCCGCCCGAGGGCCTGGTGGACAGCGGTGCCCTCGACTTCCCCCGGTGGACCGACGGAGAGCTGATCGACACGGTGCGCACCGGCAACGTGATCCTCGCCGTGGACCGCCTGCCCGAGCCCCCGTTCGAGGTGCGCCTGGCCCGCTGTGGGGGCGAGGACCATCTCCTGGGCCGCCAGCTCCACGCCGCCGGGGTGCCGGTGGTGTACGTGGCCGACGCCGAGGCCTGGGAGTGGACGCCGGGAGAGCGGCTCACGGCCTCCGCCCTGCGCAAGCGCCAGACCAGGATCGGCTACGCCTTCGTGGCCGTCGAGCGGCTCACCCGCCGGTGGCCGGTCCCCGGCCTCGGCCCGATCGTGGTGACCGGCCGGGCCGCCGCCCGGCTGGCCGTGGGGGCGGCCCTGTCGGCGCCATTCCTGCCTGCCGCCCGGCGCTGGCGGGGCCACCAGCTGCTGTGGTTCGGTGTCGGAGAGCTGCGGGCGCTGGCCGGGCGGCCGCTCCGGTACTACGGCAGCTGACCGGCCGAACGCCGTGACGGGCCAGCCCCACCGGCGGCGGGTGGCTAGGTTGTGCGCCCATGGAACGACTCGACGGACGATTGGCGGTGGTGACCGGCGGTGGCACCGGCATGGGGCGTGAGCTGGCCCGCCAGCTCACGGCGGCCGGGGCCAGCGTGGCCATCTGCGACGTCTCGGCCGACAACATGGCCGAGACCCGGGCCCTGGCCGAGTCCGAGGCGGCCGGTTCCGGTTTCGCCTCCGGCCCCCGGATCTCCACCTTCGTGGCCGACGTGGCCGACGAGGCGCAGCTCGTGGCCTTCCGGGATCACGTGACCGCCACCCACGCCGCAGACCATCTGCACCTGCTGTTCAACAACGCCGGCATCGGCGGCGGGGGCAGCTTCGTGCTCGACGACCGGAGCGAGTGGGAGAAGGTGTACGGGGTGTGCTGGGGTGGGGTGTACCTGGGGACCCGCACCTTCCTCCCGCTGCTGCTGGCGGCCGACGAGGGCCATGTGGTCAACACGTCCAGCGTGAACGGGTTCTGGGCCAGCCTGGGGCCGGGAACGGCCCACACCGCCTACTCGGCCGCCAAGTTCGCGGTCAAGGGGTTCACCGAGGCTCTGATCACCGACTTCCGGCTGTACGCCCCCCATCTGCGGGCCTCGGTGGTGATGCCGGGCCACATCGGAACGTCGATCGCCTTCAACTCCGGTGAGTACCTGAGCCGCAACCCCAAGGAGCTCACGGCCGAGCAGCTCGGCGAGATCCGGGACCGGATGGGGCGCCAGGGGGTGGACCTGTCGGCGGTGGGCGACGAGGACCTGCGCACCGCCATCGTCCAGCGGGCCGAGGCGTTCCGGGACGCGGCGCCCACCACCGCGGCCCAGGCGGCCACGATCATCCTCGACGGGGTACGGGCCAACCGGTGGCGGATCCTGGTGGGCGACGACGCCCAGGTGCTCGACGAGCTGGTGCGGTCCGACCCCGAGGCGGCCTACGAGCCCTCGTTCATGGAACGGATCCGCAACCGGGGAGCGTTCGGCTTCATCGGGCGCTGAGCGCCGGCCCGGCCCTGCGGCCCGCTCGACGCCCACCGGCACGGCCGGCTGGAGGGGTGGGGGGCAGGATCCCCTATGCCGGTCCGGGGCGCCGGGCGTCTCGTTGCTCCCGGTCCCGTATCTACACTCGCGAAGATGTCACCCCCCGCCACCGTCGCCTGGGATCGTTACCGCGCCGTGCTGTTGGACCTCGACGGGGTGATCACCCCTACAGCCGAGATCCACGAGCGGGCCTGGGGGCAGCTCTTCGCCGCGCACGATTTCACCTCGGCCGACTACCTGGCCTACGTCGACGGCAAGAGCCGCTACGAAGGTGTCCGCTCGTTCCTCGAGAGCCGCGGCATCGACCTGCCGTTCGGCGACCCGTCGGACCCGCCGGGTGATGACACGATCTGTGCCCTGGGAAACCGTAAGAACGTGCTGTTCAACGAGATCGTGGCGTCGGGGCCGGTGGAGCCGTACGCCGGCACCGTGGCCGTGCTCGACCTGCTCGACGAACAGGGGACCCTGCAGGCGGTGGTGTCGTCGTCCCGCAACGCCCGGTCGGTGCTGGCCGCAGCCGGTATGGGTGACCGGTTCGAGGTGATCGTCGACGGGGTGGTGGCGGCCGACGAGGGCCTGGCCTCCAAGCCCGCTCCCGACGGGTTCCTCCTGGCCGCCGAACGGTTGGGGGTTGCGCCGGCGGAGGCCGTGGTGGTGGAGGACGCCGTGGCCGGGGTGGAGGCCGGGGTGGCCGGCCGCTTCGGCTTCGTGGTGGGGGTGGACCGGGGTGGCAACGCCGAGGCCCTGGCCCGGGCCGGAGCCCACCAGGTGGTGGGCGATCTGTCCGAGACCCTGGGAGGCGCCGGCGGCGACGGGGGCCGGGCATGAGGCGCCACGACATCCCCGACCTCGACCGGCACCGCTTCCCGGTGGACCCGTGGCGCCTGGTGGAGACGTCGATCGACGAGCGCGACCTCGGCCTCACCGAGACCCTGTTCGCCATCGGCAACGGGTACCTGGGCATGCGGGGCAACCCGAGCGAGGGCCGGGTGGCCCACACCCACGGCACCTACCTCAACGGGTTCCACGAGACGTGGCCCATACAGCACGCCGAGAGCGCCCACGCCTTCGCCAAGACGGGCCAGACGATCGTCAACGTGCCCGACGCCAAGCTGATGAAGCTGTACGTCGACGACGAGCCTCTGCTCCTGGGCGAGGCCGAGGTCGACCACTACGAGCGGGTGCTCGATTTCCGGGCCGGGTACTCGTACCGGGATCTGGTGTGGCGCACCCCGTCGGCCAAGCGGATCCGGGTGCGGTCGTCCCGGATGGTGAGCCTGGCGCACCGGCATCTGGCCGTGATGACCTTCGAGGTGGAGCTGCTCGATGCGGCGGCGCCGGTGGTGATCTCGTCGCAGCTGCTCAACCGCCAGGACGGCCAGGACGAGTACCACGTGGTGGCGGCCGCCCTGGGCGAGGGGGCCGATCCCCGCCAGGCCCGCCGGTTCGACCGTCGGGTGCTGGAGCCCCGGCTGTCGTTCGCCGAACGCACCGACGACGCCGGGGGCGAGGTGACGCTGGGGTACCGGTGCGCCAACAGCGGCATGACCCTGGCCTGCGCCTACCAGCACGAGATCGAGGCCACCTGCCCGGTGGAGGTGGAGACCGAGGTGGAGGCCGATCTGGCCAAGACCGTGTTCACCTTCGATGCCCAGCCCAACACCCGGATCTGCATCACCAAGTACGTGACGTACCACTCGTCGCGGGGGGTGCCGGCCCAGGAGCTGGCCGACCGGTGCCACCGCACCCTGCGCCGGGCCCGGGAGACGGGGATGGAGCGGCTGCGGGAGGAGCAGGTGGCGTGCCTCGACCACTTCTGGTCGGTCAGCGACGTCACGATCGAGGGTGACGAGCCGGTACAGCAGGCCGTGCGCTTCAGCCTGTTCCAGCTGGCCCAGAACTCGGCCCTCACCAACGAGGTGGGGATCGCGGCCAAGGGGATCACAGGGGGCGGCTACGACGGCCACTACTTCTGGGACACCGAGATCTATGTGCTCCCGTTCCTGGCCCTGACCGAGCCCAACGCCGCCCGCAAGCTGCTGCGCTGGCGGTGGCACATGCTGCCCATGGCCCGCCAGCGGTCGTTCGAGCTGAGCCAGGTGGGTGCCCTGTACCCCTGGCGCACGATCAGCGGCGAGGAGGCGTCGGCCTACTACGCCGCCGGCACCGCCCAGTACCACATCAACGCCGCCATCGCCTACGCCATCGAGCGCTACTGGAGCGCCACCGGCGACATCGACTTCATGGCCACCGAGGGGGCCGAGATCCTGGTGGAGACGGCCCGGCTGTGGGCCGATCTCGGGTTCTACGCCGCCAACGGGGCCGAGCGGTTCCACATCCACGGGGTGACCGGACCCGACGAGTACACCACGGTGGTCAACGACAACCTGTACACGAACGTGATGGCCCGGTTCAACCTGCGCTTCGCCCTGCAGACGGTGCAGATGCTGGCCAAGAACGAGCCCGAAGCCCACGCGGCGCTGGTGCGTCGCACCGGGCTGGCCGACGCCGAGCTGGCGGCGTGGGACCGGGCGGCCGAGGCCATGTTCCTCCCGTTCGACTCCGAGCTCGGCATCCATCCCCAGGACGCCGCCTTCCTCAGCCTGGAGCGCTGGGACTTCGGAGGCACGCCGGCCAGCCAGTACCCGCTGCTGCTCCATTTCCATCCGCTGGTGATCTACCGCCACCAGGTGCTCAAGCAGGCCGACGTGGTGCTGGCCATGTTCCTGCGGGGCGACCATTTCACGCTGGAGCAGAAGCGGCGCAACTTCGACTACTACGACCCGATCACCACCGGAGACTCGTCCCTGTCGGCCTGTGTGCAGTCGATCATGGCGGCCGAGGTGGGTGAGCAGGAGCTGGCCGAGGCCTACTTCCGGGAGTCGCTGTACCTCGACCTGTGCGACACGCACGGCAACACGGCCGATGGGATCCACATCGCCAACGCCGGCGGGGTGTGGGCGGCGCTGATGCACGGGTTCGCCGGGTTCCACGAGAACGAAGAACGGGTCCGGTTCACCCCCCGCCTGCCCGAGCGGTGGACGTCGATGACGGTGCGGCTGGTCCGCCACGGCACGAGGGCCACGGTGGCCATCGACCACGAGGGGTACACCGTGTCGGTGACCACCGGCGACGGGCTGCCGGTGGACACGGGCGAGGGCGGCGTCGTCATACTCGGCGCCGGCGAGTCGATCCGGGTTGGCCCTCGTTCCCGTTGAGGCGGCCGCTCAGCTGGTGAGCAGCTTGGCCACGGCGATGAGGCCGACGATCACGATGATGCCCCGCAGCACGTTGGGAGGGAGATGCCGCCCCACCGCTGCCCCGGCCGTGCCGCCGATGGCCGATCCGATGGCGATCAGGCCCGCCGCCGCCCAGTTCACCTCGTTCGGGGCCACGAGGAGGAAGACCACGGCAGCCACGGCGTTGGCCAGCATGACGAGAACGTTCTTCAAGCCGTTCAGCTGCTGGACCGGGTTCGACATCAGGACGCCGAGGAGACCGAGCACGATGATGCCCTGGGCGGCCCCGAAGTAGCCGCCGTAGATGGCGGAGCAGAAGATGCCGAGGCGGGCGAGGTTGCTCGGACCGCTGGGGGCCGCCCCTTCGGGCCGGGGCCGTTCCCGCACACGGCGCTGCAGATAGGGGCCGGTGATCACCAGGGCGATGCCGGCCATGACCAGCACCGGCACGACGGCGCCGAAGACATCGGGGTCGAGCCGGAGCAGCAGCACGGCGCCGACGGCCGCCCCCGCCACCGACAGGGGAGCGAAGTGGCGCACGAGGGAGCTCAGCTCCCGAACCTCGCGCCGGTAGCCGATGGCGCCGGCCAGGCTGCCCGGGATCAGCCCCAGGCTGTTCGACACGTTCGCCGTCACCGGCGAGATCCCGATCAGCAGCAGGGTGGGGAACGTGATCAGGGTCCCCGAGCCGACGATGGCGTTCACCGCCCCGGCCCCGATCCCGGCCAGGATCACCAGCAGCGCGTCGGTGATGCTCATGCCCGGCCCGCCTCGGGGGCCGGACCAGCGGGCCGGCCCCCTCGCTGTTCCGCCTTGGGATGGGGACTCTCGCGTTTCGGCACCGGGAGATTCTTACGCAGCCGACGGGGGTTGAGGCGAAACGCGTCCGAAGCTGGTCGAAGCGCACACCTCAGTTCCGAGGAGTTGGGGGGCATCGACGAAGCACTGCTCACCGTGCTCGGCCCGGGTCACGGTCGGAGGAGGGCGCGGCGGACGAGCCGAGTCATCGCCGTGACGTAGTGGTCGTCGCTCCAGCCGAGCTCGATCACGAGCTCACGCCAGGTGTCGAAGTGGGTGAGGGCGTACAGGGTGGCGGCGGCGTCGTCGATGCTCCAGCCGTCGTCGAGCTCACCTCGAGCGGCGAGAGCTTCCACCATCGCTCGGAACGTGGCCTGCCGGAACCGCATCCGGTCCCGCCACGCTGCGCCGAGCGCCTCGTCGTCGTGTTGGGCTGCTTCGAGCACCTGGGCGATCGGTAGCACCTGAGCCCAGAAGGTGGTGTTGAGCCGCATGGCCGCCTCCAGTAGCGAAGCTCCGTCGGGTGCGGCGTGGACGGCGGCCAGCGATTCACCGAGGTCGAGCGTGGTGTCCATGTGCTGGACGAGGGCGACGAGCAAACCCGACCGGTCACCGAAGTGCAGGTAGATGGCTTGGCGCGAGACCGCTGCCCGGGCCGCCACCTCGGAAAGCTTGAGCCCGGCCCCGTGCTCGGCGACGAGCTCCCAGGTGGCGTCGAGAATTCGGGCCCGCGTCGACGGGTCTCCATACGAGCTACCGGTTGATATGGCGTAAACCTCGAATCTATAGTGCTAGTTTACACGGCGTAAACTGAGCGACAGGGGGGACGACGATGCTCAACGAGGACTTCTCACGGGCCCAGGCGGCGGTGCTCAACCGGTATCGGGTCGCCTGCGAAGAACGGTGGGTCGAAACCCCGATCGTCGATGGGCGGGCCCACGTGCTGGTCACCGGCGAAGGACCCCCGGTTGTCCTGGTCAACGGTATCGGGGTACCAGCGGCCGCATGGGCCCCGCTGATGGCTGGCCTCGACGGTGTCACCCAATACGCCGTCGATCTACCCGCCTACGGATTGACCGACACAACCCCGAGGTTCGCCCACGACCTGCGGTCCAACGCCGTACGTTTCCTCGTGGAGGTACTCGACGGACTGGGCCTCGAGCGTCCGGTCATCATCGCCAATTCGCTCGGCTCCCTGTTCGCCACCTGGCTGACGCTCGACCGGCCCGAGCGCGTCGCCGCGTTGGCTCACATCGGCTGCCCGGCAGTCGTGTTCGACAGCTCCGCCCCCGTGCCGATGCGGCTGCTCTCCGTGCGGCCCCTCGGTCGACTGATGATGAAGCTCCAGCCACCATCCGATCGCCAGGTCGAACAGCTGGCCAAGATGGTCCGCGAGCACCCCCTCCAGCCGGAGATCGCCGAACTCATCCTGGCCACCGAGCGCCTCGAACACTTCGACCAAACCTTCCTCGCCACACTCCACCGGCTCCTCCGGCTCCGGGGTAATCGGGCCGAGATGGCGCTCACCGCCGACCAGCTGGCCCGGATCGAAGCACCCACGCTGCTCGTGTTCGCCAACAACGACCCGATCGGGGCGGCCCCGATCGGCCAGCGCATGGCCGACGCCATGACCGACGTCGAGCTCCACATCACCGACGGCGGCCATGCCCCCTGGTTCCGCCACGCCGACCAGATCACTCCACCGCTCACGGCGTTCCTCCAACGAGTGAACGCGGGAGCGGCCGGCTAACCCCACCGCCGCCGACGCGAGGGGCCGCAGGCGACGCCCGGTAGCCGTCGACAGCCGATGGCGGCGGCCCCGGTACCCTGAACCGTATGGCCACCACCGCTGATCCGGAGCTGAACGACCAGGTGGATGCAGAGCTTACGGCGCTGCGCTCCGTGGTGCGGGAGCCGATGGACCACGTCGAGTGCTTCCCGGCCCCGCCGGCGTGCAAGCGGGTGACGTTCACCACCGACGAGGTGACCTCGATGTGCCCCGTCACCGGCCAGCCCGACTGGTCGAGCGTGGCCATCACCTACGAGCCCGACCAGCGCTGCGTCGAGTCCAAGTCGCTCAAGCTGTTCCTGTGGTCGTTCCGGGACCAGCAGATCTTCGCCGAGGCACTGGCCGCCGCCATCGCCGCCGAGATCCACCGGGCCGCCGCCCCCCACCGCACCACGGTGGTGGTCACCCAGCACGTCCGGGGCGGCATCGTCACCGAGGCCACAGCCGAGCTGCCGTAGGCGGCGAGGCCCCTGTCACAGCCGAGCTGCCGTAGGCGGCGAGGCCCCTGAATCAGCCGAGCTGCCGTAGCTACCAGCGGCAGTCGCCCTGGTAGGGCACCTGCACCACGGGGTGGCCGTTGCGCTCGATGAACGTGGGCACCAGGCACGAGGTCATCGTGCCGTCGGGCTCCACGATCACCTGGGCCACCGCCGTCTTGGCGCCGGCGTCGCTGAGCCGGGGCCACACGAAGTTGCCCAGACCCCAGGCCACCGGCTTGCCCGCCACCGTCTCGAGCGGGTTGAGGCGGTGGGAGTGGTGGCCGAAGATCATGTCGGCCCCGGCGTCGATCATGGCCTTGGCCCGCTCCACGTCGTCGGCCCGTGGGGTGGTGTCGAGCTCCACTCCCCAGTGGATGGCCACCACCACCAGGTCGGCCTGGGCCTTGGCCCGCTTCACCGCCGCCACCATCCGCTCGGTTGTGTCGCCGTCGGCCATGCCCGGGCGGTCGGGCCCGGCCACCCACGACGGGTCGGGGATCACGCCGCCGAAGCCGAGCACGGCGATCTTCCAACCCTTGACCGTGAACAGCGCCGGGGCTTCGGCCTCGGTGACGTCGCGCCCCACGCCGACGGGGGCCAGACCGGCCGCCGCCACGTTGGCCCGGGTGTCCACCAGGGCGGCGGGGCCGTAGTCGCCGCTGTGGTTGTTGGCCAGGTTGGCCACCTCCACCCCGGCCGCCTTCATCACCGGCAGGGCGGCCGGGTCGCAGTTGAAGTTGAATTCCTTGGGGACCTTGGCCCCCAGCGGCGACGCCGCGCATTCCAGGTTGACCACCGTCAGGTCGTCGGTGGCGAACAGATCCTGCAGACCGGTGAAGGCGTAGCCGTAGCCTTCGGTGCGGAACGCCGGGATGTAGTTGGGGTCGAGGTTCGTGTCTCCCGCCCCGCTGATCACCAGCCGCTGCCGGGCTTGGATGACCTCCCCGCCGGTCACCGTGGGGGCCGGCGGTGGGGCCGCCACCTGGCCGTCCTCCGCCTGGATGCCGCCGAGACCCTGGGGGCTGGGGGCCAGCCGGTCTGCGCCGTCGTCGGCCGCCCGGTCTGCGCCGTCGTCGGCCAGCGCCGTCTGGGCGCGTTCGTCGTCGTCCGCCGCGATCGCCAGCGCAGCGGCCCGGTTCCCGCTCGCCCCTGCCCAGGCGCAGATCAGACCCCCGCACAGCAACAGCACCAACAGGGCCCGTCTGTGCATCGCAGCGAGTATGCCCGCTCCGCTCCCAGTCCCGGTGCCACTGGGCCACCCGTGGCGCCGCCGACCCGCATCGCCGCCCGTGCGTGGCACCCCCCGGGGAGCGGTGGACACCGAGTTCTCGTTGCGGGGGGCACCGCCGGCGGTGCGCGGTGCACCGAGATACAGCCGGGAGCCGGGAGCCGGGGGCCGACGGCCGAGGCTGCCGGCGGGCCGGGAAGGGCGGGGAGGGGAGGGGGACGGCTGGCGGGGCTAGAGGGGGCGGCGCTCGGCGTCGCGGTAGCCGTCGGCCAGGTGGCCCTCGGCGTCGAGGGCGGCCATGGCGGCGTCGTCCTTGCCCAGCACGGTGCGGTACACGTAGTCGTTGTCCCGCCCCATCATGTTGATCGGGCCCCACGCCATCGGCGGCCCGTCCCAGCGCCACTGGTGCCCGGGGAACAGCACCTCGGGTACGTCGTCACTCGAGTTGGGCCGGAAGTAGCGGCGGGCGGCGAGATGAGGGTCGGCGGCGAGGCCGGGCTCGTCGAGCACCGGGGCGGCGGCCACGCCGGCCCGGTGGCACGCCGACAGGACCTCGCCGACGGGGCGGCCCGACGTCCACCCCTCCAGCTCCCGGTCGAGGTCGTCGTGGCGTTCCCGACGGCCGTCCTCGGTGGTTAGCGCCGCCTCGGCGGCCCAGGCCGGCCGGCCCAGCTCCGCCACCAGTGCCGCCCACTGGGCGTCGTCGGCCACGCTGAGGGCCACCCAGGCGTCGTCGCCGCTGCACCGGTACACCCCCTGGGGGGCCCGATGGGGATGGCGGTTCCCGTGGCACTCGTGGGGCTGGCCCGTCATCGAGGCGTCGATCAGGTACTCGCCGATGTACTGGAGCAGGTTCTCGGCCTGGGCCACCTCCACCAGCTCCCCCACCCCGGTGACGGCCCGGCGGCGCAGGGCGGCCAGGGCGGCGAACGCCCCCACCACGCCGGTGGCGGGATCCATGTAGTAGGTGGGGTCGAGTGACGTGGGGTCGAGATCGGGGTACCCCCGCAGCGACGAGTAGCCGCACAGGGCCTCCATGTGGGCCCCGAACCCGACATAGCCGGCGTAGGGCCCGTCGAGCCCCAGGAGGGGGAGGCGCAGCATCACCAGCTCCGGGTTGCGCTCGTGCAGCACGTCCCAGCTGAGCCCCAGCGACGGCAGCACCCGGATGGAGTTGTTCTCCACCACCAGGTCCGAGCGGTCCACCAGCTCCAGGAACGTCTCCCGGCCCAGCTCGGTGCGCAGGTCCACCGTCATGCTCAGCTTGGTCCGGGCGTGCGACACGAACGCCGCCGGCTGGTTCCACGGCCGTTCCCCGGCCCGGCCCCCGGGGAAGCGGCCCCACAGCTGACCCAGGTCGGCCTCGTGGCCCGGCCGGGGGCGGGGCACGGCGCCCCGGGTGGCGGTGGGGAACAGGTTGGGGTTGTCGAGGCGGATCACCTCGGCCCCGAGGTCGGCCAGCAGGGTGGTGGTGAGGGGCCCGGCCCACACCACGGTGAGGTCGATCACCCGGATCCCGGCCAGGGGCAGCCGTCGGGGATCGGAACCGTGGGCTGCGGCCGCTGCCGGTGCGGCAGCGACCCGGTCGGCCAGCTCGGCGACCACCTCCGCCGTGTGCTGGCCCAGCAGGGGGGCGGGGCGGCGGGCCCGCCAGCCGTTGGCCAGGCGCACCTGCGGCCCCGGGGCCTCGTAGGTTCCGGCCACCGGGTGGTCCCAGCGCTGCCAGAAGTCCCGGTGGCGGAAGTGCTTGTCGTCGAGCACGTCGGTCGTGGAGTTCACCGGGGTGATGGCGAGGCGCTCCCGCTGGGCGTCCTCCATCGTCTCCTGCTTGGTCCGCTGCATGGTCCAGCCGAAGATGGCGGCGTTGAGCTGCTCGGGGAAGTCGTCGTCGTCGAACCAGTCGGGCTTGGACACGGTGCGGATCAGGTCCTCGTCGCCCAGCAGATCGGCCACCCGGGGCATCCAGTTGGGGGTGAACACGATCTGGCAGTAGCCGTCGCCCGTGGGGTAGATGCCGGCCGGGATGGCCCCCATCCGGCCGCCGCCGGCCCGGTACCCGATGCGGCCGTCGAACTGCCAGCCCACGAACATGGCGGCCCGGCGGTCGATCGACGCGGCCTGGGTCTCCACGTTCGACACGTCCACGTGGGTGCCCCGGCCCGACGCCTCGGCCATGGTCACCGCGGCCAGGGCGCTCAGCGCCCCCACCGCGCCGCAGTGGTACTCGACGATGCGGCCGGCCAGCTTCATCGGCTCCCGGTCGGGGTCGCCGGTGGCCAGCATCGGCCCGCCCAGGGCGTAGGCGGTGAGGTCGTTGCCGGCCAGGCCGGCGTAGGGGCCGGTCTGCCCGTGACGCGTGACGCTGGCCACCACCAGCCGGGGGTTGACCTCCCGCAGGGCGGCGGGCCCGAGACCGAGGGCGTCGAGGGCGCCGGGGGTGTGCGACTCGATCAGGAGGTCGGCCCGGGCGGCGAGGGCCCGCACCAGGTCGGCCCCCTCGGCCGTGGCGAGGTCGGCCACCACGGACCGCTTGTTCGCGTTGAGGTGGAGGAACAGGGGGCTGCGCTCGGGGTCGGGCCGGGGGCCGGGACGGGCCCCCTCCCGCCGGGCCGGGTCGCCGCCCGGCGGCTCCACCTTCACCACGTCGGCCCCGAAATCGGCCAGGAGCTTGGCGGCGTAGGGGCCGGCCACGCCGGTGGCCAGCTCCACCACCCGCAGCCCGGCCAGCGGTTGGGGTGGCAGCGGTGCAGCGTCGTCGGGGGTCGCTCCGGTCATCCCGACACTGGATCACACCGACCCGGCCGGCGCCAGAAACCGACGCTGACCCTGGACTGCTGGCCGGACTGCTGGCCGGACAGCTGACTGGAACTCTGACCTGGGGAAGCGGGAAGCGGGACGCCCGGTCAGAGTTCCCGGTCAGGCTCCGAACAGCAGGGCGAGGTAGCGGCGGAGGTGGACCAGGCTCTCCACCGCCACCGAGGGATCGTCGGCCGCCTTGGCCACCACGAACGCCCCCTGGACCACCGCCACCATGTGGCGGGCCAGCGACGGGGCGTCGACCCCCGGCGGGTTCCCGGCGTCGGCCAGGGCCTCGGCCAGATCGGCCTCCAGGGTGCGGGCGTGGTCGAGGATCGTGGCCCCGCAGGCGTCGCGCACCGCCGGGCTCGTCCCGTACGCCTCTTGCACCATGGTGCCGGCCAGGCAGCTGATGGCCGCCAGCGGCGGCCCCTGCATCGACTCGGCCCGGAGATCCACGTAGGCCAGCACCCGCTCCGCTGCGGTGGCCCCCTGGTGGTAGGAGGCGGCGGCGAACATGGCGCCGGTGGTGGCGCCCCAGTGCTGCGCCGCCGCCACCGCCAGCGCCTCCTTCGACTCGAAGTGGTGGAAGAAGGCGCCCTTGGTGACACCGGCGGCGGCGCACAGGTCGTCGACCGACGTGGCGCTCAGGCCCCGGGCCCGGATCACGTCGACCGCCGCGTCGAGCAGCCGGCCCCGGGCTTGGCCCCGGGCCACCCGGGCCGTGGCCCGCGGTGTGGCGATGTCGCCCGCCGCCATGGCCGGCTCAGGCTCCGGGACCGTCGGCCGCCGCTTCGAGGGCGGCCATGTCGAGCTTGACCATGCCCATCATGGCCTCCATCGTCCGCTGGACCCGGGCCGGGTCGGGGTCGCCCACCAGGTCGAAGAAGCGCTGGGGCACGATCTGCCAGGAGAAGCCCCAGCGGTCCTTCAGCCAGCCGCACTGCACCTCGGTGCCCCCGTTCTCGGTGAGCATCGACCAGTAGCGGTCGACCTCGGCCTGGTCGGCGCACACCACGCTGAACGACACGGCGTCGTTGGGCGACTGGTGTGGGCCGCCGTTGAGGGCCGTGAAGGGCTGGCCGTCGAGCGTGAAGTCGACGGTGATGACCGATCCGTCGCCCAGGTGGTTCACGCTGGAGATGGCGGAGTTGGGGAAGACCTTGATGTAGAGCTCGGCCGCCTCCAGGCCGTCCTTGTTCTCGAACCACAGGTTGGGGGTGATGGTGGGCATCGGTGCCTCCTTCGATCGGCGTGCTTCGGAAACATACCAACCAGTCGGTATCTTGTCGAGGGGCGCCGCGGCCGGACCCCGGCTACGGTTGGGCATGGACGCCGTCCTGCCTTTCACCGTCGACTATCCGCCGGGCACCACCTTCGGCGCCGTCGTCACCGGGATCGACCTCCGGGAGCCCACCCCGAGCCAGCTCATGGCCCTGCTCGACCTGTGGCACGAACGGGCCGTGCTGGTCTTCCCCGGCCAGCACCTCACCGACGCCGAGCAGATCGCCTTCTCCGCCCACTTCGGCCGCTTCGAGCGGGGCCTGCGCCAGACGTCGGACTCCAAGCTGGCCGTGCTGTCCAACGTCGGGCGCGACGGCGAGGTGGTGCCGCCCACCGAGCTCCAGGCCCGGTTCCTGGTGGGCAACACCTACTGGCATGCCGACAGCTCCTACAAGCGGGTGGAGGCCAAGGCCTCGCTGTTGTCGGCCCGCGTGGTGCCCTCGGAAGGGGGCGAGACCGAGTGGGCCGACATGCGGGCCGCCTATGACGCCCTGGCCCCCGACATGAAGGAGCAGCTGGAGCGAGCCGTGGCGGTGCACAGCTACGCCTTCAGCCACACCTGGCACGGTGGTCAGGAGATGCTCGGTGCCAGCGACCTGGCCCACCTCGGCCCGGTGGAGCACCCGGTGGTGTACACCCACCCCGCCACCGGGCGGCGCAACCTCTACGTCGGCCGCCACGCCAGCCATCTCGTGGGCGAGGACGTGGAGGTGAGCCGCATCCTGCTGGCCCTGCTCACCGAGGAGGCGTGCCAGCCGCCCCGGGTGTGGACCCACCACTGGGAGCGGGGCGACCTGGCGATGTGGGACAACCGCTGTGTGCTCCATCGAGGCCATCGCTGGCCCGACGACCAGCCCCGCACCATGGTCCGCACCACGCTGGCCGGCGACGACCCCACCAACGAGTGGGTCCTCCCCGAGAGCTGAGGTCTGGCGATGGCATCCGAACGGCTCGGGATCGTGCTGTCGACGGCCACTGCGGCTCCGCCCAAGGAGTTCGTGGAGCTGGGCCGGATGGCCGAGGACAACGGGTTCGAGGCCGTGCTGGTCAACGAGGGCCGGGGCGACGCCCTGGCCTGCGCCGAGGCGATCGCCCTGGCCACCTCCACCATCAAGGTCGGCACGAACATCGCCAACATCTACTTCCGCCACCCGTTCCTGGCCGCCATGAGCGCCTGGACGATCTCCGAGCTGTCCGACGGTCGGCTGATCCTGGGGCTGGGCATCAGCCATCGGCGCATGGTCGAGTCGCTCGGCATCGACATGGGTGAGCCCCGGGAGTACCTCCGGTCCTACGTCCAGCAGGTGAAGCAGGGCCTGGCCGGCGAGTCGGCCGAGGGGCTGTTCCGGCCCCGCCGGGCCGCCCACGACGTGCCGGTGCTGGCCGCTGCCCTCACAGCGGAGACAGCCCGGGTCGGCGGCGAAGTGGGCGACGGGATCATGCCGTTCCTGCCGTCACGGTCCTACCTCACCGAGCTGGTGGGCGAGGCCC
This sequence comes from Acidimicrobiales bacterium, assembly GCA_041394285.1. Taxonomy (GTDB): domain Bacteria; phylum Actinomycetota; class Acidimicrobiia; order Acidimicrobiales; family SZUA-35; genus CADEDH01. The sequence goes on from JAWKIL010000008.1 coordinate 142,199, forward strand.
GCTCCGCCGCCGTCGAGGTGGGCCGGGATCCGGCGGCGCTCGACTGCATCATCAGCATCCCCACCTTCGTGTCCGACGACGTCGACCAGGCCCGCTCCGCCGCCCGCTACAACATCGCCGCCTTCGCCCGCCTGCCGAACTACCGCCGCCAGTGGCGCCGCAGCGGGTTCACCGAGGAGGTCGACGCCATGCAGGAGGCGTGGCGGGGCAAGGACCGGCGGGCCGTGGCCGCCCTGGCCAGCGACCGGATGGTGGAGCAGGTCTGCGTGTTCGGCCCGCCCGGCCAGTGCCGGGACCAGCTCGACGCCTTCCGGGAGGCGGGGGCCGGTATGCCCGTGCTGGCCGTCAGCCCGGTCAACGCCGAACGCCTCGACGCCACCAGGGCCGCCCTCACCGCCCTCGCCCCCCGCTGACGCCCCTTACCCCCGAACCCCTCTGCGAACTGTGGCGCCCCGTGCTGCATTTTGCGCGCTGGCGCCACAGATCCCAGACCTCTTTGCGAACTGTGGCGCCCCGTGCTGCATTTTGCGCGCTCGCGCCACAGATCCCGGGTTGGGATCGAGCTCAGGTGTTGCTCTGGCGGAGCACGCCGGCCTCGGTGAGCTCGGCCACCCGTTCGGCCGACATCCCGAGTCGACCGCCGAGGATCTCGGCGTTGTGCTGGCCCAGGGTGGGGGCCACGAGGTCGGGCAGCTGGGGCTGATCGCCGAACTTGAACGGGTAGCCCGGGATCGGCACCTTGCCCGCCAGCGGGTCGTCGACCCAGCGCACCATGTCCCGGGCCTCGTAGTGGGGGTGGCCGATGGCGTCGAGCGGCGACAGCACGGGCGAGCAGGGCACCCGGAACGACTCGAGGTGGGCGATGAGGTCGGCATCGGTGGCGAAGGTGGCCATCCACGCCTCGGTCAGCTCGATCAGCTCGTGGCGGCGGGCCGCCCGCTCCGGCATCGTCTTGTAGCGGGGGTCGTCGATCAGGTCGGGGCGGCCCAGAGCATTGCAGAAGTTCGGCCACTGGAGATCGAGGCACAGCACCACCACCCAGCCCTGGGGTCCCTTGAACGTGCCGACGGGGAACACCAGCTCGTGGTGGGCCCCCATCCGCTTGGGCTCGTAGTCGCCGAAGTGGGCACACTGCAGGTGGCCCTCGTGCATGTGGAACATGCAGTCGACCATGGCGATGTCGATGTGCTGGCCCCGGCCGGTGCGCTCACGGTGGTAGAGGGCGTAGCCGAGGGAGGCGAAGGCGTGCACCGCGGTGCCGGTGTCGGCGATCGACGAGCCCACGAAGTAGGGCGGGCCGTCCGGGTCGCCGGTCATGTGCATGAGGCCGGAGAAGGCCTGGACGATGAAGTCGTACCCCGTCTTGTGGGCGTAGGGGCTGGTGCGGCCGAAGGCCGACACCGAGGCCATGATCACGTTGGGGTTGAGCTTGCGCAGGCTCTCATAGTCGAGGCCCCGCTTGGCCAGGATCTCGGGGGTGCCGGTGTTCTCTGCCACCACGTCCACCTGGGGCACGAGGTCCTTGATGATCTGCAGGCCCTCGGGTGTGTTCCAGTCGACGCAGAGGCTCTTCTTGCCCCGGTTGTGCTGGACGAACCAGGCCGAGCGGCCGTTGTCGAGGACGACAGGCAGGAAGCGGGCGCCGTCGCCGGTGTCGGGCAGCTCGATCTTGATGATGTCGGCCCCCAGCTCGGCCATCATCCGGGTGATCCCCGCCCCCGCCAGGTACTGGTCAGGTCGAGAACGGTGACCCCCTCGAGGATCAGCTCCCGCTCGGTCGTCTCGGTCATGGCGATCCCCCTTGCCCGGGGTGTGGTAACCCGGCGTGCGTGCCTGCCGTCGCCGTTGACGTGTCGGTCGAGCTTAGGTGGGGTCGAACCGTGTCGAGAAATGCCGGCTCTGGCGGCAGTTCGTTACAAGGTTCGAACCGTGTTGCGGTAGGTGACAGCTCAGGGACGGAGGAAGGCGGCGACGGCGGCCCGGTAGGCGTCGGGCTCCTCCAGGTGGGCGGTGTGGGCGCTGTGCTCGAACACGGCCAGCTCCGCTCCCGGGATCGCCTCCACCAGGGGCGTGGCGCAGGGTGGCCCCATCTCGTCGTGGCGGCCGCAGGTGACGAGGGTGGGCACGTCGATCCGGGCCAGGTGGGCCGTGCGGTCCCAGGAGCGGAGGTTGCTCCGTGATCACCAGCTCGTTGGGCCCCTGCATGACCTCGTAGCTCTGGTTGCGGTCGAGGTTGGCGATCGTGCGCAGCATGGGTTCGGGCCACTCGGCCAGCCGGCAGACGTGCCTCGCATAGAACTCGTCGGCCGCCCGGTTGTAGGTGTCGGAGTGACGTCGCCCGTGGCGTCGCCCTCGTCGAGCGCCGCCTGCACATCAGGGGCAGCAGGGTCCGCAGGCGCCGGGTCTCGCTCGAAGGCGGCCAGGCTGGCCGAGGTCGACGCCAGCACCGCCCGCTCCACCCGGCTGCCGCCGGACCGCCGGGGCGGGTGGTGAGGTACTCGACGGCCAGCCAGCCGCCCCACGAGTGGCCGAGCAGGTGGACGCGGTCGAGCCCGAGGGTGGCCCGCACCCTGTCGATCTCGGCCACGAAGCGACCGATCACCCACCGGCCAGGGTCGTCGTCGGGCCGGTCGGAGCGGCCGCAGCCGAGCTGGTCGTAGAACACCACCGGCCGCTCCGCGGCCAGGGCCTCCAGCGGCTCCAGGTAGTCGTGCCCGCACCCCGGCCCGCCGTGCAGCACCAGCAACGGTGTCTGGTCGCGGCCCGGATCGGTGGGCCCGGCCCCGACGATCCGGTACCACACCGAGTACCCGTCCTCGACCTCGATCCGCCCGTCCACCCGGCACCCTCCTGTCTCCGTCCGAGCGTAGGCGGCCGGAGCTGGACGGGATGATCCCGCCGCCGCGAGGCTGTGGTCGCCCACGGCTCGAAGGGGAGAAGACGGTGCTGCACGATCGCCTGGACATCGGCCTGATGTTCTCGTTTCGCAACCCGGCGCAATGGCGCCGGCCGTTCGCCGAGGTCTACGCCGACGAGCTCGCCCTCATCCGCCACGCCGAGGCCATCGGGATAGACACGATCTGGCTCACCGAGCACCACTTCGTCGACGACGGCTACTCGCCCTCGGTGGTCACGATCGCGGCGGCCATCGCCGCGGTCACCGAGCGGGTGCGGATCGGGTTCAACCTGCTTCTGCTGCCCCTGCACAACGCGGTGCGGGTGGCGGAGGACATCGCCACCGCCGACGTGATCTCGGGCGGGCGCATCGACCCAGGCTTCGGCCAGGGCTACGCCCCCCACGAGTTCGCCGGCTACGGGATCCCGCTGTCGGAGCGGCTGTCCCGGTTCGTGGAGGGGCTCGACGTCGTCCAGGGTCTGTGGTCGCAGGACACGTTCTCCTACGAGGGCCGCCACTACCACATCGACAACGCCCGGCTCGTGCCCAAGCCGGTGCAGGATCCGATGCCGCTGTGGATCGGAGCTACCACGTCGCCCGGGGTGCGCCGGGCCGGACGCCGGGGGGCCAACCTGCTGATGGCCGGCGGCCGGAAGTTGATGGGGGAGTACGTGGAGGCCCGCCGGGAGGGCGGGTTCGGGGCCGACGACGCCAAGGTGCTCAACCTCCAGTGGGGCTACGTCGCCGACTCCACCGACCAGGCGTGGGACGAGGCCGGGCCCCACTTCCACCACCTGATGAGCGTGTATCAGGAGTTCGCCAACGCCTCCGGCGGGCAGGGCGGGCCCCGCCCGGGGCAGGTGCCGCCGGTGGAGGAGCTGCGGGACCCGAAGAACAAGCTCATGTTCCGCCCCGCCATCGGCGACCCGGCCACCGTGGCCGCCGCGCTGAACCACTCGATGGACGGCACCGCCACCACCCATCTGGCCATGGGTCTGCTGGCCGGGATGCCGCCCCAGCTCACCCGGCGGTTCATCGAGCGCCTCGCCCACGAAGTCGTGCCCCAGTTGAACTGACGCCGCTCTCCGAACCGAGGCTGCTCGTTGACCGTGTCCTCTGGACCTTGTTCTCTGCCGCTGCGGCGCGCCCCGGGCCACGATCAGGTTGCGGGTGGGCGCTCGCAAGGACGCAAGGACATGGCGATGCATCAACTCCTCGTGCGTTACACCGCCGCCGGTATGAAGGCGGCCCTGGGCGACGGGTTCGTCGCCCGGCGGGCCGTGCTCGACAAGGTGGTGGTGGCCCACGGAGGCGCGCTCCGCGACTACTACATGGTGGCCGACGGCGACTGGGATCTCGTGATCACCCACGAGCTACCCGACGGCATGGACAACGCCGCCGCCGCCCGCATGATGGCGGCGTTCAAGGCCGGCGGTGCGGTGGAGGAGCTCCGGACAATGCGCCTGGCCACGGCCGAGGCCTTCGACGCCGCCGCCCGCACCACCGAGGAGACCTACAGCCCCCCGCCCCAGCCGTAGTCGTCATGCGTGTGCCCCGACCCTGAGATCGCCTCGAGGGACGATCGGCGGGCACTACCTGTCAGCCCGGCTCGATCGCAGGGTGGTCCCAGGTGATGATCTCGAACTCGATCAGCTCGACCACATCCGACCCCCAGCGGTAACCGGTGACGACATACCGGTAGCCGCCTAGCGCGACGAACGAGCCGAACCGGGCATGAGGTACGGAATCATCCAGGATCTCCAAGGCATCCCACGTCATGGCAAAGCGAGCGAGGACCCAGGGCATCTCGTCCCGGCTGAACAACTCGATCGAGGTCACTCCGGTTCGATCCAGCTCACGCCGAACGTCCTCCCAGAACTGTGGGCCTGGGTAGGCGGTCAGATCGGGCACCGAGGCGGTCCCGGTCAGCTGGCTTCGTCGAGGATCGCCCGCTTTGCCGCTATGCGATCCAGCGCCCGCAGCTTGTGGGCGTGGCCGACCTCGGTCTCGAGCCAGGCCCGGCACTGGCCCCGATACTCGGCCCAGTCTGAGGCGCTCATCTCCGCTGTGGCATCGACGCCCCGCCGACGAGCCTCTGCGATCACGTCTGCCCAGTCGGTAGCCACGCCTCGATACTACTCCTGGGGAGACGGCAGAGGGGTCAGCTGCGTCACAGGTTGACGAGGAAGTCGTTGAGCTCCCGCAGGAACGGGGTGAGGGTGGCGGTGGCATGGACGCTGTGGCTGGCCCCGGGCACCACCGCCATCTCGGCATCGGGGTTGGCGGCCAGGAACGGCTCGACGTCGCCCGGCTCGAACACCGCTCCCACCTCGGGATCGGCCCGCACCACCGTGACGGGGCACCGCAGCGGCACCGACGGGTCGTAGCCCTGCCACACGATGCCCTCGATCGCCGCCTCCATCGTGGTGGGGTCCCAGGCGTGGAGGGTCTGGCAGCGTTCGTCGAGCTCGTCGGGCGGCGTCATCGCCGACGCCACCGGCCGGTACTCGTCCGCCGGGGCGCCGCGAGCCTGCAGGTCACGCACGGCGGCCACCAGCTTGGGGAAGAATGCCGCCACCGGGCTGGCTTCCCGCCGGGCCCGGTCGCCCTCGTACAGCGGCGGGTCCTCCAGGAACACCCCGAGCAGCAGCTCGGGACGGGTGGCGGCCAGGGCCGCCGCCACCACCCCGCCCAGCGAGTGGCCGACCACGGCCGCCGGGCCGGCGCCGAGGAACTCGATGATGGCGGCCAGGTCGGCGGCGTAGCTCAGGGCGTCGTAGCCGGTCACCGACTCGGCCCGGCTCGATTCCCCGTGACCCCGCTGGTCCACCGCCAGGAGCTGGAGCTGCCCCGAGTCGACGTAGCGGGGCAGGAGGTGCTCCACCACGGCGTCCCACGTCTGGCGCCGGCCCGACAGGCCGTGCAGCAGGATCAGGGGCGGGGCCGACTCGTCGCCGTGGTGCTCCACGGCCAGCGTCATGCCCGTGCTGAGGCTCAGCTCGATGGCCATCAGCGGCCGGTGTAGTTCGGGGCCCGCTTCTCCATGAACGCCTTCGGCCCTTCCACCGCGTCCTGGCTGCGGAACACCGGCGCGCTCATCTCCAGCTCCACGTCCATGGCCTGGCGCTCGGGCAGGCCCAGGCAGGCCTTGGCCGACCGCTTGATGGCCCGCACCGCCAGCGGCCCGTTGGCCGCGATGCGCTCGGCGATCTTCATGGCCTCGGGGACAACCTGGTCGGGTTCGACCACCCGGTTGACGAAGCCCAGCTCGTAGGCCCGGGCGGCGTCGACCAGCTCGCCCGTGAGCAGCCACTCCATGGCCACGGCGTAGGGCAGCTGCACCGGCAGGCGCACGCTGGAGCCGCCCGCCGGGAACAGGGCCCGCTGCACCTCCTGCACGCCGAAGCGGGCCACGGTGGACGCCACACGGATGTCGGTGCCCTGCACCAGCTCGCACCCGCCGGCCACCGCCGTGCCGTTGACGGCTGCGATGATCGGCTTGTCGAGGTCGATCACCCGCAGCAGGGCCCGGTCGGTGATCGACTTGTCGGCCAGCACCCGGTTGTCGTACTCGTCTTCGGGCTGGCGGGTCCTGGTCATCAGCGGGATGAGGCGGCCCAGGTCGGCCCCGGCCGAGAACACCGTGCCGTTGCCGGTGACCACGATCACCCGGATCCCGTCGTCGGCCTGGGCCTCGTCCCAGGCATCGGCCAGGCGGCACGCCACCTCGGGGCTGATGGCGTTGCGGGCCTCGGGGCGGTTCAGGGTGACCAGGGCCACGTGGCCCTGCTTCTCGTACTCGACTACAGCCATGGCCGGGAGCATAGGTGGGCCCTGTGACACTGCGCCTCCCGTCAACGAGTCCTTGACGATTGGTGGTCGTCAAGGCAGGATTGACGCATGCCCGAGCCCGCCCGTCTGGTCCCCACGCCCCGCCTCGACGACCTGATCGGGGCGATCAAACAGGCCCATAGCGACGATGCGTTGGCCCAGCTGTCGAACGCCGTGCTCGTGTCGGACCATCTGGGCGAGCTGGCTGACTCCCTCATCGGCCACTTCGTGGATCAGGCCCGCCGGTCGGGCGCCTCGTGGACGCAGATCGGAGCGAGCATGGGCGTGAGCAAGCAGGCGGCCCAGCAGCGCTTCGTGCCCAAGGTGCCGGGCGCCGCCGGCACCGCCACCGAGGGGGCGAACGGCGGCGGCACGTCGCCGTTCGCCCGCTTCACGCCCCGCGCCCGCAACGCCCTCGTGGCCGCCCACAACGACGCCCGCCAGACCGGCAACGTTGAGCTGACACCGGCCCACCTGCTGCTCGGCCTGTTGAGCGAGCCCGAGGCCATCGCCGCTCGAGTGCTGGTGGCGGGCGGGGCGACGATGGACGCGCTGTCGGCGGCGGCCCGCCAGTCCCTGCCGCCGCAGCCGGCCGCCGGGGGCACGGACGGTGAGCCGCCCGAGCTCGTGCCCTACAGCGAGGCGTCGAAGGCAGTCCTGGAGCGGACGCTGGCCGAGGCCCTCCGCCTGGGCCACAACTACGTGGGGACCGAGCACATCCTGCTGGCCCTTGTGGACATCGAGGCGGAGGCGGGCGGCGGCCCCCTCACCGCACTCGGAGTGACGCCAGGCGGCGTGGAGGAGGCCGTGCTGGCCGCCCTCGCCCGCTGAAACCGCGGCACGCCCTCAGCCCCCGGCCTCAGCCTTTGACCTCAGCCCCGGGCTTGGTCCAGCACGCCCCGCATGCCCTCGGCGCAGCGGCGGGCCACGGCGTCGGGCGGTCCGGAGGCGGCGAGTGACGGGGAGATGACCTCCAACCCCAGCGGGGCATCGACCCCCAGCCGGTCGAGCGTGCGGATGAGGCCCACCAGATCGAAGCCCCCCTCGCCCGGGGCCATCCGGTTGGTCGACGTGTCGGTCATGTAGTCGGGCTCGGTGCGCACCGCCGGCCCGTCGTCCATCTGCACCGATGTCACCCGGGCCCCGTCGATGGCGGCCAGGTCGTCCAGGGAGTCGGGCCCCCGCTCGTGGTGCCAGGCGTCGACACAGATCCCGCCGTTGGGCCGGTCGGCCAGCCCGGCGATGGCCAGGGCTTGGGCCGACGACGCCACGTTCGTCATCTCCGGCAGGTATTCGAGCGACACCAGCACGCCACGCTCGGCCGCCCGGTCGCACAGCCCGGCGAACGCCTCCGCCGCCCGCTCCACCGGCCCGTGATACGGGCCACCCAGCTGGAGGTGGCGGGCGCCGAGGCCGTCGGCCAGCTCGAAGGCCAGCCGCTCCTGCTCCGCCGCCTCCTCCTCGCTCCCGGGTGGGCCGGCCCACAGCTGCAGGAACTCGATCTCCACCAGCAGCTGGTCGTGGCGGTCGAGGGCGGCCGCCATTCCGGCGATGGTCCAACCCTCGCGCAGGAGCCGCCGGTAGCTGGCCAGGTGGAGCCCGATCCCGGCGTACCCGCCGGCGGCGGCCGCCGCCACCCGCTCCTCGAACCCGGCCCGGGGAACGGTGAGGGTGCTCAGCACCAGGTCATCTCGGCCGAGGGATCGGGCCTGCTCGGCCCGCCGGCGGGCGGTGCGTCCGGTCATGGCCGCAGTCCATCACGGGCGGCGCCGCAGATCCACCTGAGGTTCACAGGCCGGTCTCAGCTTGCTCTCAGCTTTCGGCCTCAGGGTTGAAGATGACCCCAAAGGAGATGGTCATGGACCACACGAACCCCCGCCCCGCCGGCCCCACCCGTTCCGCCGGCAGCGGCTCCCGCCGCCCCCATCCTGCGGCCCGGGCCCGCACCACCGTGGCCGCCGCCGCCGTGAGCGCCACCCTCGCCCTGGCCGGCGTCTTCGCCGTCAGGGCCGCCGCCGGCACCAGCACCTCCAGCGAGAACGCGTCGGCCGCCAACGGCACGTCGGCCACCAGCAGCACAGCCTCGTCGAGCAGCAGATCCAGCTCGGCCCGTGCCTCGTCGGCCACACCCTCGGCCTCGGCGTCCACGTCGAGCCACGGGAGCTGAGCGACGATGGCCGCAGAGCGACACACCCGGGCCATGGGCACCGACCTCCACGTGATCGTGGTCGGGCCCGGCGGCACCGCCGGCGACCGGGAGCACGAGCTGGTCGAGCGGGCCGTCACCCGCGTGGCCCAGCTCGAAGCCCGCTGGAGCCGCTTCATCCCCCAGAGCGAGGTGTCCCGCCTCAACGGCGCGGTGGGCACCCCGCTCGTGGTGTCGGACGACACCGCCGCCCTGGTGGCTCGGGCCGTCGACGCCTGGCACCTCACCGAGGGCCTGGTCGACTGCACGTTGCTCGACGATCTGCTCCGGGCCGGCTACGACCGCCCGTTCGACCAGCTCCCGGCCGACCGGCCGGCCCCCACCGGCACGCTGCGCCGGATCTACGGGGGCGACCCGGGCGACATCGAGCTTTACGGCAACACGGTCGCCCTGCCCCTCGGGCTGGGGATCGACCCCGGTGGCATCGGCAAGGGCCTGGCCGCCGACCTGGTGACCGCCGAGCTGCTGGCCGCCGGCGCCGCCGGGGCCTGCGTGAACCTGGGCGGCGACCTCCGGGTGCGGGGGCTCGGTCCCGACGGCGGACCGTGGACGATCTCGATCGACCACCCCCGCCACGACGGCCCGATCGCCCTCGTCGGCCTCCACGACGGTGCCGTGGCCAGCTCCACCACGCTGCGCCGCCAGTGGCGGGTGGACGGCGAGCGCCGCCACCACCTTCTCGATCCGCACACCGGCGAGCCCACCCGATCCCCCCTGGTCTTCGCCTCGGCCCTCGCCGCCGAGGGCTGGCAGGCCGAGGCCATGGCCAAGGCGTTCCTGCTCCGGGGTGGTGACGGCCCGGTGTTCACCAGCGCCGACGCCGGAGCCGAGGGCCTCGTCGCCGACCTCACCGGGGTGGTCACCGTGTCGCCCGGCTTCACCCGGTTCACCGGCGGGCGCCGGCCCAGCCCGCTCCGTCCGATGGAGGTCCCGGCATGACGTCGCAGCTGTGGTGGTATCTCGCCCGCTCGAGTGGCATCGTGGCCTGGTCCCTGGTCGCCGCCAGCGTGGTGTGGGGCCTGTTCCTGTCGACCAAGGTGCTGGGCTCCAGGCCCCGCCCGGCCTGGCTGCTCGACCTGCACCGCTTCCTCGGGGGCCTCGCCCTCACCTTCACCGGCATCCACCTGGTGTCGTTCGTGCTCGACTCCTACGTCCACTTCGGCCTGGTGCAGCTGCTGGTGCCGCTCACCAGCTCGTACCGTCCCGGCGCCGTGGCCTGGGGCATCGTCGGCTTCTACCTGCTGCTGGCGGTGGAGCTGACGTCGCTGGCCCGCAAGCGCCTGTCGAAGCGGGTGTGGCGGTCCACCCACCTGCTCAGCTTCCCCCTGTTCGCATTGAGCACGGTGCACGGGCTGCTGGCCGGCACCGACGGGACCAGCCGTCCCCTGTTCGCCGCCATGGCCGGCGCCTCGGCGCTCGTCGCCGTGCTCACCGTGGCCAGCATCGACGCCCATCGAACCAAGGGCCGCAAGCGGGTCCCGGCCGTCGCCCGCCCCACCACCTCCCGCCCGATGCCTGCCCCGGCCCGTCACGGGTGACGGTTCCGGGCATGAGAACGGCCGGCCCCCGTTCTGATGTCACCGGCCGTCAGGGGTGACGGTTCCGGGCATGAGAACGGCCGGCGGTCTGGTCTCGACCGGGGGGCCGGCCGCTGCCTAACCTCGGCGGGGAGCGCCAACCCGGGGGAGCCGATGCCGCACACGACCAGCGAGGTCCAGGTCCACGACCACACGGTGGTCGTCCGACGGGGCGGGCAGGGCCCCGACCTGCTGTTCCTCCACGCCGAGGCCAACACGTCGGCCTGGGGGGCCGTGCACGACGCCCTGGCCGAGCACTTCACCGTCACCGCCCCCGTCCACCCCGGCTTCGGGGGCGACCCCCTCCCGGCCTGGCTGCACGACGTGTCCGACCTCGCCTTCCACTATGTCGACGCCATCGACGTCCTCGGCCTGCATCAGCCCCTGGTGGTGGGGGCCAGCCTGGGCGGCTGGATCGGTCTCGACCTGGCCATCCACCGGCCCGACCTGCTCGCCGGCCTGGTCCTGGTGGGCGCGCTCGGGCTGCGGCCCCATCAACCGATGCCCGACCTGTTCCTCAAGCCCGCACCCGAGGCGTTCGGCTACCTGGCCCGCACGATCGACGCGGCCGGGGTCGACCCGCTCACCGGCGACGTCGACCTCGTGACCGCGGTGTGGGTGGAGCAGGCCACCCAGGCCCGCCTGATGTGGGAGCGGCCCTACGACCGCCGCCTCGAGCGCCGGGCCCACCTCGCCGCCGTACCCGCCACCGTGGTGTGGGGGGCCGACGACCGGCTGTTGCCGGTCGAGCACGGCCGCCGCCTGGCCGAGCTGCTGGGGGCCGAGCTCGACGTGGTGCCCGACGCCGGCCACCTCGTCACCCTCGACAACCCGGCCGCCGTGGCCGCCGCCGCCCGCCGTCTGGCCGGCGTCTGACGATCGACCTCAGGAGCACCCCATGCAGATCTACTCCTTCCACCTGATGCCGTGGCCCAACATCGACCCCGACGTGCTGGCCAAGAGCGGCGGGTCGGCCTGGGTCACCTACCCCAACACCGAGTACGACCCGGTGCTGGGCCACAAGCTCTACGGCGAGTACCTCGACCAGCTCGTCTACGCCGACGAGGTTGGCTTCGACGCCATCTGCGTCAACGAGCACCACCAGAACGCCTACGGGCTGATGCCGGCGCCCAACATCATGGCCGCCGCCCTCGTCAGCCGCACCAAGCAGGCCCGCATCGCCATCCTGGGCAACGGGATCGCCCTGCGCCACAACCCCCTGCGGGTGGCCGAGGAGGTGGCCATGCTCGACGTGATGTCGGGCGGGCGCATCATCTCCGGCTTCGTGCGGGGCATAGGGGCCGAGTACCACTCGCTCAACCTCGACCCCACCAAGAGCCGAGACACCTTCTTCGAGGCCCACGACCTCATCGTCAAGGCCTGGACCGAGCCCGGCCCGTTCGCCTGGGACGGCGAGCACTTCGCCTTCCGCAACGTGAACGTGTGGCCCCGCCCGCTCCAGCAGCCCCATCCGCCGATCTTCGTGCCGTCGCAGGGGTCGGCCGAGACGCTGGAATGGGCGGCCGAACGGCGGTACCCGTTGGCTTGCGTGTTCGTGCCCATGGAGCGGCTCAAGCAGTTCTACGACGGCTACCGGGGGTACGCGTCGGACAAGTTCGGCTACGAGGCCGGGCCCGAGCAGTTCGCCTTCAACTCGATCGTGTACGTCCATCCCGAGGGGGAGGCCAAGGCGACCGAGGAGATGGAGCCCCACATCCGCTATTTCCGGGAGCGGTGTTTCACCCTGCCCCTGCCGATGTTCTTCCCGCCGGGGTACACGGGGGAGAGCTCCTACCGGACCCGGATCGAGATCGCCCGCCAGCTCCAGGCCACCGGCGGGCCGGTGCTGTCGGCGGGTGAGCCCCTCATCGGGACCCCGGAGCAGGTGCTGGAGCGGATCCACCGCAACATGGCGGCCTGCGGGGCGGGCACGCTGATGGTGCAGTTCCAGGTGGGCGACATGCCCCACGACAAGGTCATGCGCTCCATGGAGCTCTTCGCCAGCGAGGTCCTGCCCCACCTCCCCCGGGGCTGACCGGGCCCCGAGGCCCCCGAGGCCCAGCCGAAATTAGGAGCCTGAGGTGCGCTGAGCGCCACTCAGGCTCCTCAGAATCCCTCAGCGCAGGGCCCGGCGGGCGATGGCCATCCGGTGCACCTCGCTGGGGCCGTCGTAGATGCGGAACGCCCGGATGTCTTCGTAGACCTGGCGGACGACGGTGCGGTTGGTGATGCCCCGCCCGCCCAGGATCTGCACGCAGCGGTCGACCACCCGGCTCGTCGCCTCCGACACGTACAGCTTGGCCATCGACGACTCCTCCCGGGCCTGGCTGCCCGAGTCGAGCACCCAGGCGCAGTGCTGGATGAGGAGGCGGGAGGTCTGCATGTCGGTGAGGTTGTCGGCGATCTGGAACCCGATGCCCTCGTGCTCGCCGATCGGCTTGCCGAAGGCGTGGCGGGTCTTGGCGTAGTCGACGGCGATGTCGTGGCAGCGGCGGGCCGCCCCCAGCCACCGCATGCAGTGGGTGAGGCGGGCCGGGCCGAGGCGAACCTGGGCGTAGCGGAAGCCGGCCCCCACCTCGCCCAGCACCGACTCGGCCGGCAGGTGGACGTCGGTCAGCTTGATCACGGCGTGGCCGCCCACCGCGTTGTGGTCCATCGTGCCCAGCACCTCGGCGATCTCGATGCCGGGCGTGTCGGACTCGGTGAGGAACATGGTGGCGCCGAGGTCGGTGCCGGCCCGGTCGAACGTGCGGGCCATGATGATGCACACCTTGGCCCCCAGGGCCGAGGTGATGAGCCACTTGAGGCCGTTGATCTTGTAGGAGCCGTCGGCCTGCTCGTCGGCCCGGGTCTTCATCATCGACGGATCAGAGCCGGCGCCGCCTTCGGGCTCGGTCATCATGAACATCGAGCGGTGCTCACCGGAGGTGACCGGCTTGAGGAACCGCTCCTTCTGGTCGGCGCTGGCCACCACTTCCAACAGGTGCATGTTGCCCTCGTCGGGGGCGGCGATGTGCATGGCCACCGGGCCCAGCAGGGAGTAGCCCGACTCCTCGAACACGAGCGCTTTGCCCACGTGGCTGAGCCCGAGGCCGCCGAACTCCTTCGACACGTGCGGTACCAGCAGGCCGGCGTCGCGGGCCAGGCCGACGAGGTGGAGGCGGAACTCCTCGGTGGGGCCGTGGTGGTCCCGGGGCTGGTCGGCCTCCAGGGGGATGATCTGCTCGCGGATGAAGGTGGCGGTGCGTTCCTGCAGCTCGGCCAGGTCGGGGGGAGTCTCGAAGTCGATCACGCCTGCACCCTAGGGCGTGGGGCTCGGGCCGGGCCACGTAGTCGGCGCTCGCGCTCGTGAGGAACGACCACCGTCGCCCGGCAGTAAAGCACCGCCGGGGCCGGGTGTCCATAGCGGATTGTGTTGGGCGTAGCGCAACAGGGCGCGACGGAGGGTTCGGCCAGCCAGGCGGTGAACTCGTCGGAGGTTCCCCCGCCGATCTGGCGGGGCTCGTCCATCCCGGCGCGCTCAACCGCGAGGCGATCGCCGAGCCGCCGTCCACCCGGGGCATCGGCTCACGGCGTCTCGTACTCCGGCGGGTACTGGATGAACTCGAAGAGGATCCCGAGGAACGACGCCGGGTGGGAGAAGGTGAACGTGATGTCGCCTTCGATGTGGCGGCCGGCGTAGTCGACCATGGGGAAGTTGTTGGTCATCGGCGGATCGGTGACGAACCGCACGCCCTTGGCCCCCAGGGTCCCCATCGTGTCGGTGACATCGTCGACGGCGAAGGCGATGTGGTGCAGGCCCTCACCCCGCTTCACCAGGAAGTCGTGGATGACGCCCTTCTCCGCCGTCGGCTCCATCACCTCGAAATCCACCTTGCCCACCCGGCACATCCGGAACCGCATGTCGTAGAGGGGCACGTCGATCACGGGACCCACGTCGGCGTTGAACAGGTCGGTGAACATGGCCACGGCCTGGTCCAGGCTCCGCACCGCGATACCGACCTCGGTGATCCGTCGTACGTCCATCCCGGCAGTCTGCTCGGTCCCGCCTCCGGCGGCGAGCCAGGCCGCAGCGGGGTCAGCCGATGGCCACCGCCAGCGTGACGCCGGTGCCGTCGCCCGCACCGGGGACGACGCAGACCGATCGGAGGTCGGGCACCCGGGCCGCCGGCTCGAACGGCCACGGCTGCTGGCCGACTGCCACCACCGCCGCGCCGGCCGCCACCGCGGCCCGGCCGCCGGAGGCCGAGTCCTCGAACACCACGCACCGCGCCGGCTCGACCCCCAGCACCCGGGCCGCGGCCAGGAAGGGCTGCGGATCGGGCTTGCCGGCCGTCACGTCGTCGGCCGTGACCAGCCGCTCGGGCACGGGCAGCCCGGCCCCCTGCCAGCGGGCGGTGCCGAGGCGGCGGGTGGCCGAGGTGACGATCGTCCAGCGGCCATCGGGTAGCGCCCCCAGCAGCTCGGCGGCCCCGGCGATCGGCACGGTGCCGCCGGCCGTCTCCACCTCCAGGTCCTCCAGGCGGTCGCAGGCGGCGGCCAGCCGGTCGCCGGCCAGATACCGGCCGAGGGTGTCGACGGCCCGCACCCCCACCAGCTCGGTGAGCAGGAGGTCGATGTCGAGCCCGAACTCGGCGGCCAGCCGGGTCCAGCACGCCACCACCTGGACGTGGGAGTCGACCAGCACCCCGTCGCTGTCGAACAGCACGGCGTCGCACGCCAGGAGCAACTCGTCGGGGGGCACCGGCCGAGGATAGGCCCACTGTCCAGGGGCCGTCTCGCACCGGGCGCCGGGCCTGCACCAAGATGTCGGGCGATGGACGTCGCCTCCTTCCTCGGCCTCGAGCCGACCAACGACCCCGCCCGTTTCCAGCTGCCCGTCATCCGAGACATCTGCGGCGGGCGTGACTCGATCTACGGAGGATGCGCCCTGGCCGCCGCCATCGAGGCGGCCGAGGCCCACACCGGGCGTCCCACGGCCTGGGCCACCTGCCAGTTCCTCCGCCCCGCCCACCTCGGCTCGGTGGTGGACCTGGAGGTGCTGGTGCCGGCAGCCGGCCGGGCCGTCAGCCACACCCGGGTCATCGCCCGGGTGGGCGAGGAGGAGGTGTTCGCCGCCCTGGTGTCGGTGGGGGAGCGGGACTTCCCGGCCGAGGGCGTGTGGCAGACGATGCCCGACGTCCCCGGTCCCGAGGGCCTGCCGGCCCGCTACATCCGGGCCCAGAACAAGGGCGGGATCCGGGAACGGATCACCGAGCTGGCCGTCACCGACGACCCGGACGGCGTGATGCGCAATCCCGACGGCCGCTGCGCCGTGTGGATCACGATGCCGGGCGGGGTGCCGGGCACGGCGGCGGCCCTGGCCGTGATCGGCGACGAGGTGTCCACCGGGACGTCGGCCGTGATCGAGAAGGACATGCAGGCCCCCAGCGTCGACAACACCCTGCGGGTGGTGCGGCCCAAGGACACGCCGTGGGTGCTGGCCGACGTCGAGCTGCGGGCGGTGGCCCGGGGCTTCGCCCACGGGGTGGTGAACCTGTGGAGCCAGGACGGCGAGCTGCTGGCCATCGCCGAGCAGACCGGCGTCATCCGCGTCCGCGGCACCTGATCCCCTACCTCCGGTTACCTCCGGGGCGCTGACCGCGAACTCTGACATGGGGTACCGCCGGGACGCGCTCCGTGTCAGAGATCCCGGGGATCCTTGGTGGATTCCCCCGGGTCAGTCGCGCAGGATGGAGCGCAGCATCCACAGGGCGAAGGCCACGAGGGCCATGCCGCTGAGCACCACCCGCTCCGTGTTGACCGCCGGGCGCCAGCGCACCTCGTTGCCGTCGACCACGTAGACCCCGGCCGGCGACGCCACGAGCCCGAAGCCGCCGCCCGAGCTGGTGCCGGTACCGCCGCCGATCCCGTCGGGGTCCGGGCCGGTCTGGGGTCCGCCGCCGCTGCCCCCGCCGCCCCGCACCCGCACCGCCGGGATGACCTGGATCCCGTTGTGGGTGACCGGGTCGCCGAACACCCGGCGCACGCTGAATGCGTCCTTGGCCGTTTCCATCATCGTCGACACGTCGATCTGCTCAGTCATTCCGGGACCTCCCTGGCGGCGCACGCCGAATGCAGATTGCCCCGCTGACGCCCGGGGTAATCCCCC
Organism: Acidimicrobiales bacterium; assembly: GCA_041394285.1. Classification (GTDB taxonomy): domain Bacteria; phylum Actinomycetota; class Acidimicrobiia; order Acidimicrobiales; family SZUA-35; genus CADEDH01. The sequence continues at coordinate 158,860 of JAWKIL010000008.1, forward strand.
GGTCCAAGGACGACGACCAAAGGATGGTGCAGGTATGGCCGGATCGAACACCTATGCGATTACCGAGGTGGTGGGCACCTCCCCCGACGGGATCAGCGAAGCCATCGCCAACGCGCTGGCCACGGCGTCCAAGACGCTGCGCAACCTCGACTGGTTCGAGATGACGTCGGTGCGGGGTTCCATCGGCGCCAACGGCCAGGTGGGCGAGTACCAGGTGGCCCTCAAGATCGGCTTCCGCTACGACGAGTAGCCCCTGAGGGCGGCGTCCCGTTCGCCCGCCGGCCGGGCGCCGCGTAGCGTTTGGCCCATGGGACTGACGCTCGACGACCTGCTGGCCAAGGAGGAGATCCGCGAGGTTCTCTTCCGCTACTGCCGGGGGATCGACCGGCTCGATTTCGAGCTGGTCGAGAGCTGCTATCACCCCGGCGCCTACGACGACCACGGCACCTACCAGGGCGACGTGCCGGGATTCATCGCCATGTGCAAGGGGTTCCTGCCCCGCTTCGTGTGTACCCAGCACTTCCTGGGCAACATGCTGATCGAGGTCGAAGGCGACAAGGCCCGGGCCGAGACCTACGCCGTGGCCTATCACCGCAAGGAGCTGGCCGACGGCTCGGGGCACGACGACGTCTTCGGCATCCGCTACGTCGACCGGTTCGAGAAGCACGACGAGGCCTGGAAGATCGCCCACCGGGTGGTGGCCACCGAATGGCGCCGGGTCGATCCGGTGCCGGCCGGCAAGCTCCGGGGCACCCTCGGGGTATGGGGGAGCCGCGACGAGAACGACGTCGTCAACTGGATCATGACGGCGACGGCATGACGACCGCCGGCAGCGCCCCCAGCCCGGCCGATGCCGCCGTGGTCTTCGACCTGATCCGCTACCTCGACCCCGAGGCCAGCGAGTGGAAGGACAACGAGCCCGGTAGCCGTCGACGGACCCTGCACTACGACCCGGTGACCAAGCGGCGGATCCTGCTCGTGCAGTGGGACCCGGGCTACACGATCTCGTACCGCGACGAGCACGAGCACGACGAGTTCCTCTACATCCTGTCGGGCACGTTCGTGGACCAGCACCGGGCGTCGGGGCCGGGCACGTTCATCCACAACGAACCGGGCTCGTGGCACCAGCCCACCACACCCGACGGGTGCACCTACCTGGCCGTCATCTCGCCCCGGTTCACGGGCCAGCCGCCGGCCGACGGCGGACAGGAGGGCTGAGCGGTGGCCGACGACGCCCCCGACACCGGCGCTGCCGACAGCGCCGACATCCGGTACGAGAAGGCGGGCCGCATCGCCCGCATCACCATGGACCGCCCCCGCTACCGCAACGCACAGAGCCGCAAGCTCCTCGAGGAGCTCGACGCCGCCTTCGCCGAGGCCATGGCCGACCACGACGTGCGGGTGTGCGTGCTGTTCGGCGAGGGCGACCACTGGTCGTCGGGCCACGACATCGGCACCCCCGAGGAGCAGGCCGACCGGGCCGCCCGCCCCTACCCCGAGGGGGGTCTGGGCCACCATCAGCGGTCGTGGGACTGGAACGTGGAGAACACGATGCGGTGGCGCGATCTGCCCAAGCCGACGCTGGCCGCCGTCCAGGGCCTGTGCATCTACGGCGGGTGGATGATCGCGGCGGCCATGGACCTGATCGTGGCGGCCGACGACGCCCAGTTCATCCCCTGGATGTTCCAGTACCAGTCGACCCCGTGGGACATCGGGTTCCGGCGGGCCAAGGACATCATGTGGGAGCAGGGGCTGCTCGCCGCCGGTGAGGCGAAGGAGCTGGGGTTCGTGTCGGAGGTGTGGCCCCGGGCCGAGCTCGACGAGCGGGCCATGGCCAAGGCCGAGCGGATCGCCAAGCTCAACCCGCTGGCCGCTCAGATGATCAAGCGCCAGGTCAACGACGCCCAGGACGCCCAGGGATTCCGCAGCGCCATCGCGGCCGGCCACTCGGCCTACATGATCGCCAGCCTCGGCGGCGCCATCTTCTCCAAGGACAAGCCCTACGGCTCGATCAAGAAGATGCCCGGCATCGAACGGGCCCGGGCGGCCAAGGCGGGCGAGGCGGACTGACCCTCTCGCCGTCCCTCTCCGTTCCGCTTGCGCCCTGCGCCGGTTTCCACGCACCAGAAGCGGTGTGACGGGTATCCTCGCCGGCCATGGAGCCGGCGGAGTACTCGACCCTGGACGCTGTCGGGCTGGCGGCTCTGATCGCCGCCGGGGAGGTGACGGCCGCCGAGGCGGCCGATGCCGCCCGGGCCGTGATCGATGCGGTCGAGCCCGTGCTCAACGGCCTGGCCGGTCCCCTGTTCGACGAGATCCCGGCGGCCGACGCCACCGGGCCCCTGGCCGGCGTCCCGTTCCTGGTCAAGGACCTGAGCCTCCGCGTGACCGGCCACCCGGTGGAGATGGGGACGCGGCTCCTGGCCGGCTCGCCCGCCGCCGTGGCCACCTATGACTCCGATCTGACGGCCCGCATGCGCCGGGCCGGTCTCGCCATGCTCGGGCGCACCACCACCCCCGAGATGGGGCTGTTCGGCACCACCCAGAGCATCCTGCGCGGCGACACCCGCAACCCGTGGGACCTCACCATGGTGGCCGGCGGGTCCAGTGGCGGCTCGGCCGCCCTGGTGGCGGCGGGGGCGGTGCCGGCGGCCCACGCGTCGGACGCCGGCGGCTCGATCCGCATGCCGGCCGCCCGTTGCGGGCTGGTGGGGCTCAAGCCGTCCCGGGGTCGGATCACCCTGCGGCCCCGGGTGGCCGAGGGGGTCTTCGGCCTCGGCGTCCACTTCGCCGTCTGCCGTACGGTGCGTGACCTGGCTGCCCTGCTCGACGCCTTCGAGGGCCCTGGTGCCGGGGAGCGCTACGACGTCCGGCGCCCGCCCCGCCCCTATGCCGCCGAGGTCGGGGCCCCGGTTGAGCGGCTCCGGATCGCTGTCACCGGCGACGGCTGGCTCGGCATCCCAGCCGATGATCAGAGCCGGGAGGCGGTGCTGGCCGTGGGCGAGGTGCTGGCGGCCGCCGGCCACCAGGTCACGGACACGGCCCCGTCGATCGACGTCGACGCCTACGACCACGCCACCGCCGTGATCTGGGCCGTGGGGGCGGCCGAGCAGGTCGACGCCCTGGCCGCCGTGACCGGGCGGGCCGTCGGCCCCGAGACGGTGGAGCCGGCCAACCGCCGCTACGCCGAGGCCGGCCGGCGGTTCACGGCCGTCGAGCTGAGCGCCGCGCTCGGTGTGTACGACCAGGTGTGCCTGGCCGTCGGCCGCTTCTGGGAGAGCTTCGACCTGCTGGTCACGCCCACGTCGCCCACCCCGGCGGTACCGCTCTCGTTCCTCGACCCGGCCGACGAGGAGGCCACGTTCGAGCAGTGGTTGCAGCGGGTGGCGTCGTTCGAGGTGTTCACCTCGCTGTGGAACGCCACCGGCGACCCGGCGGTGAGCCTGCCCCTGGCCCGATCGGCCACCCGGCTGCCGCTCGGCATCCAGGTGGTCGCCCCGCTGGGCCACGACGACCGCCTGGTGCGGGTGGCGGCCTGGCTGGAGCAGGCCCTGCCCTGGGCCGATCGCCGGCCCCCCGTGCACGCCGCCGAGGTGTTGGGCGCCGTGAGGCGCGCCGGTGGGGTTGGGGCCCCGCCGGGGATGGGGGAGTGAGGCGCCAGCCGAGCGGCGGGGGCGCCGAGCCCTCGAGGTTGGGCGGGGGCGCCGACCCCCCGAAGTCTGAAGCGACTGTTTGTCCTGCCGTGGAGCGGGAACTCCCCAGGCGTGACAACAACGACACCCAACGAATACCGGGTGGGGGCGACCGTCCACGGCCGCGACGAGGAGCTGGGCGAAGTGGCGGCCCTGGTGATCGATCCCATCACCGGCGAGGTCAGCCACCTGGTGGTGGAGGACGGGGCTTCGGCCGCGCCCCGCCTGACCCCGATAGACACCGTGGCCCAGGCCGCTGGCGACGACGTCCACCTCAGCCTCACCACCGATCAGTTCCACTCGCTCCCCTGGTTCGTCCAGTCCCGCTACCAGCGGGGTCCGGGCCGCCACGCCATCACCGATCCCGACATGCAGCACAACTTCCTGGCTCCGTTCCTGTTGCCGTTGGAGGGCTGGCAGTTCGCCGGCGATGAGCGGGTACCGGCGGGGGAGGCCGCCCTCTATCTCGGTTCGCCCGTGGTGGACCGTGAGGGCCACAACGTGGGCCAGGTCGACGAGCTCCTGGTCGACCCCGCCGATCACCAGGTCACCCACCTCGTGCTGAGCCGCCGCCACCTGTTCAAGCGGGAGAAGGTGACCGTGCCCCTGGCCGCCGTGGACCACTACGGCGACGCCGTCCACCTGAAGATCACCAAGGACGAGGTGGAGCATTCGCAGGACGTGCCCCTGGGCCAGTCCCCCGGAAGCTTCGACGCCGACTGAGGCAACCCCTTCGGGCTCCGCCGCTTCGACGGCGACCGGCAGCGGCTGGGAGACTGGCCCCCGAACTCGCACCGGGTAAGGGGACGAACCAGCAATGAGCACCTACGACATCGTGATCAAGGGCGGCACCGTGCACGACGGTACGGGCGCCGCCGGCCGCCAGGCCGACGTCGCCATCAAGGGCGACCGCATCGTGGAGGTGGGCGAGGTGTCGGGCACCGCCACCCGCACCATCGACGCCGAGGGCCGCATCGTCACTCCCGGTTTCGTCGACATCCACTCCCATCTCGACGCCCAGGTGGCGTGGGACCCGCAGTGCTCGTCGTCGTGCTGGCACGGCGTCACCTCGGTGGTGGTGGGCAACTGCGGCGTCACCTTCGCCCCGGTGAAGCCGACCGACCACCAACTGCTGGCCAACCTGATGGAGTCGGTGGAAGACATCCCGGCCGATTCGATCATGCAGGGACTGGACTGGAACTGGCACACCTACGGCGAGTATTACGACGCCCTCGGCGCCCTGCCCAAGGGTGTGAACGTGGGTGGCATGGTGGGCCACTGCGCCGTCCGGTTCTACGCCATGGGCGAGCGCTCGATCGACAAAGACGCCCACCCCAACGCCGATGAGCTGCAGGTCATGGTCGACACGGTCGACGAGGCCATCGCCGCCGGCGCCCTCGGCTTCTCCACCTCCCGGGTGCTGGGCCACCGGACGCCCGACGGGCGGCCCGTGCCCGGCACCTTCGCCCTGCCCGACGAGCTGCTGGCTCTGGCCGACCCGCTGCGCAAGCACGGTCGGGGCGTGTACGAGGTGGTCCCCCGCTTCGAGACCGACACCGACGGCGAGTGGCACCAGGCCCGATCCGAGGTGCAGTGGATGAGCGACGTGTCGCGCGCCAGCGGCCGGCCCCTCACGTTCGCCTTCTTCCAGTTCCCCCACCTGCGCCACCAGTACCGGGAGATCATGCGCCTCACCCACGAGGGCAACGCGGCGGGGGCCAACGTGCGGCCCCAGAGCACGGCCCGGGGCATCGGCATCCTGGCCGGGGCGCAGATCCGGTCCCCGTTCGACCGCAGCCCGTCGTGGAAGGCGATGCGGGGCATGCCGCTGGCCGAGAAGCTGGCCGCCTACGCCGACCCGGCCCGACGGCAGGTGCTGATCGCCGAGGCCGAGCAGAACGGCCCCTTCGCCGACGACCTGAAGGCCCACTACCTGCTGGAGGGCCCCGACCCCGACTATCGTCCCGACCCCACTCGGTCCCTGCCGGCCATCGCCGCCGCCCGAGGCGTCAGCATGGCCGAGGCCTACCTCGACATCATGGTGGCCTCCGGCGGCGCGGCGTACTTCAACCACCCGCTGCTCAACCCCGAGTTCGAGGCGGTGGAGGAGATGCTGAGCGACCCGCTGGTGGTGCTGGGCCTGGCCGATGCCGGCGCCCATGTGGGCCAGATCATGGATGCCAGCCAGCCCACGTGGTTCCTCACCCACTGGGTGCGCAACACGGGCACGTTCACGCTGGAAGACGCCATCCGCCGACTCACATCGGACACGGCCGAGGTGTTCGGCATCGCCGACCGGGGCGTGCTGCGGCCCGGGGCGTTCGCCGACGTGAACGTGATCGACCTCGACGGGATGCGGCTCCACATGCCCGACTACGTCCACGACTTCCCCGGTGGCGCCGGCCGCCTGGTGCAGAAGGCCACGGGCTACGACTACACGCTGGTCAACGGCCAGGTGTTCATGGACCACGGCGAGCACACCGGCGCCCTGGCCGGCTCGCTCCTGCGCTCCGGCCCCGACCGCCGCTGATCATTCCGCGAACTGTGGCGCCAGCTGCTGTGATCCCAGCGCTGGCGCCACAGATCGCACTCCGAATCAGCTCTTCATCGCCCGACGGTCGAAGTAGTCGCGCCAGGCCGAGATCTTGCCCTCGTCGGTGATCTCGAACACGCCAGTGACGGGCAGGTCGAACGGCTCCTTGGCCGGGGCCCCTTCTTCGGTGCCTCCCGGCGCCTTGGGGCTGAAGTGCTCGACCCGTTCGGCGAAGGCCACGTTGGCCGTACCGTCGAGCTGGCGGACCTCCATCTGCACGTTCCAGTTGCCGGCGAAGCCCTCCAGCGTCTGGTGGATGGCGTCGGGGCCGGTGATCGTGGTCCGGTCCCACGGCATGTTCTGGTAGGCGACGTCGGGCGTGCAGATCGAGCGCCACTCCTCCAACGTCATCTCGTTCCAGCCTTCGCAGATGCGACGGACGGCGTCGATGCCTTCACTCATCGTTTGTGGTCTCCTGGTTGTAGGTGATTGGGAACCCGAAGGGTCTTGCCATCAGCGGCCGAGCAGGAACTCGGCGTTGCCGCCCCAGAAGGCATCGGCGTCGTCGTGGGCGATGAGGCCGGCCTTGCGGCGGTAGACGTCGACATGGGGTTCGCCCTCGGCGTGGGGGTAGTCGGCGCTCCACATGAGCAACGGACCGACCCGGTCCATCGTCTCGCCCGGCTTCTCGGTGGCGAACGACGAGATCCGCACCGACCGGTGCACGTACTCGCTGGGCGTCAGCTCCAGCTCGATCGAGTTGCGGCCGGTGATCATCAGCTCGGAGTAGCGGGTGGTGTCGAGCCGGCGCAGGAGCATGGGGAACCAGTCGGTCATGACCTCCATCACCCCCCACCGCAGGCTGGGGTGGCGGTCCATCACGCCGTTGAGGATCAGGTCGAGCAGGGTGATGAACACGTCCATCCCCAGCAGGGGAAACGACAGCAGCGGCGTCTGGTAGGAGTGGTGGCCCTCGTACCAGGCGTCGGCGAAGGGCCGGTTGGGGTTGGCGCCCACATGGAACACCGGGTTGATGCCGTAGGTGTCGAACAGGGCCCACGCCGGCTCGTGATCGGGATGCGACGGAGGCTTGCCGTCGATCAGGCCGGCCGGGATCCAGCCCAGCTTCACCCCGGCCGCCGACAACATCTTGAGCTGCCGTTCCAGCCACTCGTGGTCGAACATCTCCAAGTGGCCGACCGGGTGGAGGCGGCCGCCGCCATCGGCCCGGACCTGGACGGCCCACCGGTTCCAGGCCGCCTCGTTGACGAGACGGACCCGGGGCTGGTCCCGCAGGGCCAGGTTCCAGTTGAGACCCCAGTGGGGGAACACGATCGATTCGTCGGTACCGATCTCGTCGAGCATGGCGGCCCGGGCGCCACCCGACCAGTAGTGCTCGGGCAGGTCCCGGGCATAGTCGAACGGGCAGGGCTCACCCCGGCGGCAGGCCTCGATCGAGGGGCCGAGCGTGGTGAAGTCGCCCGCGGTGGAGATCCAGGTCTCCAGGATCCGGCGGTCCCGCCAGCTCACCCAGTCCCAGCCGTTCTCGTCGCGCTGGAGGTGGAGGGCATCGTCGCGGTCGGCCGGGTCGGCGTGCTCCCGCCACAGGTCGGGCTGCTCGTAGAGATGGGAATCGGCGTCGACGATCGGAGCCATGATGGCGGTCCCCCCGCGGGTTCGTGTGGCTTGTCGGACAGGCTAGATCAGGCCTGTGACAGCCTCCCAAGCCGCTGGTCAGCGGCCGAACAGCTCGTCGAGCTTGGCCTCGTCCACCGTGAGCTTCCACGCCGGGTCCCGCTTCTCCAGGAACGACTCGACGCCCTCCACCGAGTCGGGCTGCTCGGCCACCCAGTCGAACAGGGGCTGCTCCCGGGCCATCATCTCCCGCACCCCGATCCGCTCCCACAGCAGGCGCTTGGCGATCGCCATGGACATGGGGGCGGCATTCACGGCCATGTCGCGGGCCTGGGCCAGGGCCCGCTCGACGATCTCGGAGGCGGGCACGGCGGCCGACGCCAGCCCCATGGCGGCGGCCTCGGCGCCCGTGATCGGCCGGCCCGACAGCAGCAGATCGGCCGCGCCCGAGAAGCCGACCACGGACGGGAGGATGGCGTGCGACGCCAGCTCGGGCAGCATGCCCCGCCGGGTGAACACGAAGCCGATCTTGGCCTCGTCGGCCACCAGGCGGATGTCGCAGGCCAGGGCGTAGGTGGCGCCCACACCGACGGCGTGGCCGTTCACGGCGGCGATCACCGGCTTGGGCACGTCCCACGGGAGGCGGCGGGGGGTGCGGTCGGCCGAGGAGTCGCCGGCCCGCCCGGTGTTGCGGGAGAACGTGGTGCCGCCAGCCGACAGGTCGGCCCCGGCGCAGAAGGCCCGCCCGGTGCCGGTGATCACCACGGCGCCCACGGCCGGATCGGCGGAGGCCCAACCGAGGGCGGCGTCGAGGTCGTGGGCCAGCTGGGCGTTCCAGGCGTTCAGGTTCTCCGGCCGGTTCATCGTGACGAGGGCGACCCCGTCACGGTTCTCGGCCAGCACGGTGTCGAGCGAAGGAGCTGCCATCGGCCGACCCTACCGGTGCGGAGCCATCGGCGGCTCTGCGACCACGTTCGTGCGGGAAGAGACCTCGTTCGACCGGGCGCGTGTCACTGGCATCCTGTAACCTGGGCCGCATGTCCACGGAGCAGCCGTCCGACCGTAGCGAACACGACCGCGACACCGTTCGGGCTCGGGCTGAGGCTCAGTGGGTTCCACGTGAGCGCTACACACCTGGGATGTGGGCGGCTCTGGACGAGATGGTCGAAGAGGCCCGCAGCCTCGGGCTACTCACTCTCAACGAGTAGCACCTTCGCACTGACGGCGACGAAGGCGTCGTAGTCCAGAAACGTGGTGCGTACCACCATGAGCATCAGGAGTACCCGGCTTCCGGCCCGAGTCGGGCGAAACGTGTACTCCCGCCAGTTCTCGGGTGCTCTACTGGGCGAGACCAACATGTCCCAGAACGCTTCGGCGTTGACAACGCCTTGAATGAGTTCCTGGTAGAGGACGGCTGGGTCTACGTCGGCGAGCTCGGTGGGGCGTTCGACGACGGAACGCATTGCTGTGGTGGCAAGCAGATGGAGCGGGCGGCTCCCCGGTCGCGTCGGCGGCGGATCGGCGTTGGTCATGTGATCGAAGGTCTCTGGCTCGTGTTCGATGCTAGGGGTCAGGCAAGCGACCGTGCGGCAGCCAGCGCCTCTGCCGTCTCGTTGGCGAACTCGGTCTGAGTTCTCGGCGAGGGCTCACGGCAGACACGTACTCCGACCGGAGCGCCAAGCCAGATCGTCGCCGGGTCATCCTCGGTGGGAAGGCCGAAGCCGGGCAGAACGAGCTGGGTCCAGGCTACGACTCGTGCCTCATTTTTTCGGGGGTCGAACTCGGTCAGAACAAAGCTGAGCCTGAAGTTCTCGCGTTCCTCCGGCTGCTGTGTCTGACCGTCTTTCAGAGTCCACGTCACCTGCGTGCGACCGTCGGGACGGAACTGCCCCCTGTGCGTCATTTCACCGATGAGCCATGGAACCTCCCGGTTGGCGTCCTCACGCTTGATGTGTTGACGAGCGATGAACTCGATCTCGCCTACGTCGAACCGGCCGGTGCGCTGGGCTCGGGCGAGGTAGCGCCAGAGGGGAAGAAGCTCCTTGATCGCCTCAATAGGAAGATCGCGTTCCCGTGCGTCGATCACCCAGCAGGCGAGCTCGGCAACGATCTTGGGGTACGCACCAGAGCGAGCGCCGACACGTAGCGCCTTAGGAAGGAGCCCGAGGGTTCCATAAAAGGTCAGGTTGCGATCACTAATCGAACGACCTGTGCCTCGAACGGCTCGCATGAGGTCTGCCTTCGTCACCAGATCAGTCGAACCCTGGATCTCGAGAAGCTCGATTGGATCGGTGTCAACTGCCACTTCACTGCTCCTCACGTTCAACCTCGACCTCGACAGTTTCAGTGAAACTGTTCGTTGGTATTACATCACTGTAACTACAAGCGTGTCAACATCGGCCAACATCGAGGTCGGGAACCGCATCGGTTGCCGACTGTGCGCCGAAGCCTGGGTTCCTGGGAGACACCCGCTGGACGGGCCAGCCGTGGGTCGCCACACTCGATGGCCATGCCCGACAGCGACACGGCGGCGCCTGCCGACGACGACCTCCGATTCCTCGACGGGGTACGGGTGCTCGACTTCACCCAGTACCTGGCCGGGCCGGCCTGCACCCGGCTGATGGTGGAGCTGGGGGCCGAGGTGATCAAGGTGGAGGCAGCGCCGGGCGGCGATCCCACCCGCACCCGGGTCCCTCAGGTCGACGGCCGGGCCGGCCTGTTCGTGCAGCAGAACCGGGGCAAGAAGAGCCTCGCCGTCGACCTTCGCCGCCCCGAGGGGGTGGCGCTGGTGAAGGAGCTCGTGCGCCACGTGGACGTGGTGGTGGAGAACGCCACCCCGGGGGTCATGGAGCGCAAGGGCCTGGGTTACGCCGACCTGGCCGCCGTCAACCCCGGCATCGTGATGGCGTCGATCTCCGGCTTCGGGCAGTGGGGCCCGTACCGGGAGCGCCGCTCGTTCGACTTCATCGCCCAGGCCATGACCGGCCTCATGCACATGACGGGCGAGCCCGACGGGCCGCCCTACTTCGTGGGCGTGGGCATCGCCGACGTCTCGAGCGGGGTCCACGCCTTCGCCGGCATCATGGCCGCCCTCTTCCGCCGGGACCGCACCGGCCGGGGCGCCCACGTCGATGTGGCCATGACCGACACCATGTTCCACATGCACGAGTTCGCCGTGCAGGCGTCGTCGATCACGGGCGACCGCACGCTGCCCCAGCGGGCCGGCCTCCACTACCAGCCGGCGGCGCCGGCCGGCACCTTCCGGGTGGGCGACGACTGGGTGGTGATCCTGTGCACCGACCAGCAGATCGACGCCCTGTGGCAGGCCATGGCCCGCCCCGACCTGGCCACCGACGCCCGGTTCGCCACCAACGCCGACCGGCTCACCAACCGGGCCGAGCTGACCGCCATCGTGGAGGCGTGGCTGGCCACGTTCGCCTCGGCCGACGCCGCAGTGGAGGCGCTGGCCGCCGCCGGGGTGCCGGCCGGCAAGGTGATGAGCCCGGCCGACGCCGTGGACGATCCCCATTTCGTGGCCCGGGGCACGGTGCGGGAGATCCACGACCCGTTCATCGGCACGTTCCACGCCCCGGGGTTCCCCATCAAGTTCGACGGCCGGCCCGTCGAGCCCGATCTCGTCGCCCCCGCCCTGGGCCAGCACAACGCCGAGGTGCTCGCCGGCCTGCTGGGCTGGTCGGCCGACGACGTGGGCGCCGCCACCGCCGCCGGCGTCCTCGTCGAACGCGACCGGTGACCTCCGTTCTCGTGTCCCCGGCCGTCACCCATGACGGCCCCAGGCACGAGATCCGACCATTCACGTTCTGATGCCTCGGGGCGTCATGGGTGACGGCCCCGGGCATGAGAACGGGATCAGACCATCGGCAGGCGATAGGCCCGGGCGGCGGTGTTGTGGAACAGGTCGCGCTTCTCGTCGGCCGAGTAGGGCTCGGCGATCCGCTTGAAGGCGTTCCACAGCACCACGTAGCCGGCGCCCCGCATGTCGACGGGAAAGTTCGACTCGAACAGGCAGCGATCGGGGCCGAACTGGTCGATCACCCACCGGACCGGCTCGGTCCACGGCGCGGCCAGCTCCTCCGACGTGGGCGGCGCCGGCTGGCGGTCCCACCGGAAGCCGAGCATCGGCATCCCGATGCCGCCCAGCTTGAGGAAGGTGTTGGGGCAGGCCGCCACCTCGGTCATGCCCGCCTTCCACACCGCCAGGTTCTCCTCCCGCCGGTCCTTGTAGGGCCCGACGCCGAGGAACCCACCCAGGTGGTTGACCACGATCGGCGTGCCCTCGCAGGCCCGGGCCACCGCCGCCAGCTCGGGCAGCTGAGGGTGGTAGACCATCACGTCGTAGGTGTAGCCCATGGCCCCGATCGTGCCGACCCCGGCCCGGTAGTCGGGCGAGTCCATGGGGGCGCTGGCCCCCATCGACAGCGGCGGGTGGGCGTCGTTGGCCGTGATGTAGCGCACGCCCCGGAACAGGCCCTTGCCGGCGGCCTCGTGGGCGGCCAGCACCTCCTCCACCGCCGCCCCCAGGGCGAGGTCGGCCGAGCTCATGATGGCGGCGATCTCGGCCTGGCCGGAGCCGGCGGCCACCTCGGCCTGGGCGGCCACGAACTCGGTCTCGCCCACGCAGCGCAGGTGCTCCGGTCCATCGGTGCGGTACTCGGCCCCGCACTCCAGGAACACGGTGCGCACCACGTTGTGGCCGGCGCCGGTGTCGGCGTGGAGGTCGGCCAGGGTGTAGGGCCAGCCGGTGTGGCCGGTGTCGAGCCACAGGTGGTGGTGGGCGTCGCAGATCGGCAGGTCCGGCTCCAGCGCCGCCTCCACCGTCTGGCCCGACCAGGCCCGGTGGGCCGCACCCTTCTCGGTGTCGGTCATGTTCATGTGATCATCCCCCTTGACGTTGTGGCCGGTCCCGGCGTGGGACCGGCGCGGTCGTTCAGTAGCCGCCGCCGAGCTTCGAGTGGTCCCAGCTCAGGATCTTGTCGGCCACGACCTTGACCACGGCCCGCTTGGGGGCCGAACCCCGGGCGTCGTCGGGCAGGCGACCGTAGCGCTGGCCCATCGAGTCGGCCAGGGCCAGCACCGAGTCGGTGTCGGTGATCAGCTCGCCCCGGCCCTGGATCGAGACGCCCTTCAGCTCCGAGTACTTGCGGCCCGAGTCCACCAGCATCGAGATCGTGGGGTTGCGCTCCAGGTTCTTCGTCTTCTGGGCCTTCTGGTAGGTCCAGAACGCTGGCGCCCCGTCGAGGAACCCGTAGTTCATGGCGACCATGTGGATCGTGCCCCCGGGGCCGATGGTCCCGATCGTGCAGAGGTGGGGCTCGCCCAGGTAGGCGGCGATCTCCTCGTCGGTCATGCGGATCTGGTCACGTCTCGACATCGGGCAATCGTAGGTACCGGCGTCGCTCCGGTTCCACGTGACGCGCCTCAGTACTTTTCGGGGGCTCGCGCCCCCGTCGGCTTCGCCTCCCCCATCGCCGGTGGGCCCACCCACCGGCAGCGGCTCCGCCGCTGGGTGGGATAGCGTCCGAACTATGGATGTGAGGCTCGACGGCAGGACGGCGCTGGTGACGGGGGGAAGTTCCGGGTTGGGGCGGGCGATGGCGCTCGAGTTCGCCCGATCGGGGGCGTCGGTGGCGATCGTGGCCCGCAACGCCGAGACGATCGACGAGGCCGTGCGCCTCATCGAGGCCGAAGCGGCGCCCGGCTCGAAGGTGGCCGGCGTGAGCTGCGACGTGAGCGACGGCGCCGCCCTTCCCGCTGCCCATTCCGCGGCGGTGGCCGCCGTGGGGGCCCCGATCGACATCCTGGTCAACAACGCCGGCACCTCGGCCGGGCGCCCGTTCGAGGCGTCGAGCGACGACGACTGGCAACACGACCTCGACCTCAAGTTCCTGGCCGCCGTTCGCCTGATCCGGCTGTGCCTGCCCCACATGAAGGAGCAGCGCTGGGGCCGGATCATCAACGTGTTGAACATCGGGGCCAAGGCCCCCGGTGCCCGCTCCACACCGACGTCGGTCAGCCGGGCCGCCGGCATGGCCCTCACCAAGTCGCTGGCCTCAGAGCTCGCCCCCCACAACATCCTGGTCAACGGCATCAACACCGGCGTGCTGGTGACGAGCCAGTGGCACCGCCTCCACCAGGAGCGGGCTCCGGAGCTCACGTTCGAGGCGTTCCTGGAGCGCCAAGGCAAGGCCGTGCCCCTGGGCCGGATGGGCGACCCGGCCGAGTTCGCCAACCTGGCCTGTTTCCTCGCCTCCGACAAGGCGTCGTACATCACCGGAACCTCCACCAACGTCGACGGCGGCCTGTCGCCCGTCATCTGAGCTCGCCCGGCTCGCAGGGACGGTCGGTCAGGTGAGGGGAGCCATGGCGGCGAACAGCCGGGCCACGTGACCCTGCTGTTCGGGACGACGGCCGTTCTCGGTGAGCGCCGTGCCGACCAGCAACTGGTTCTCTCGACCGGGTACAGGCACGAAGCGGCCCACCAGCGCCCCGTCGATGATGCGGGCCAGCCCGACGGCTCCCGGAGCGACGGAGGCGTCGGGCAGCGGCAGCCGACAGTCGATCGCCTCGCCGGTGATGGCGTCTCCGAACGTCACCGACCCGTCGGCCGGCCCATCCGCCACCTCCACCAGCCGGAGCGGCGTGTCGATGATCCGAGCGAGGAGCGAACGTTCTTCCTCCGGCAACAGGGCGCCCCGCCACCGGAGGTATGAGGTCGCGCTCTCCCGGTCGAACAGGTGGAGCTCTGACGCGATCGCCCTCATGGCCGGATCGTCGTGGGGCAGGCCTGCGGCCAGCATCTGAAGCCGGGCCATGTCGAACGAGCCGGTGGCGGCGAAGCGGCTCAGCTTCGCCAACAGGACATGGGGCCTTGCCTCCGGAGCGACGATCACCTGCTCCCGGTGGCAGGCCTTGAACTTGCGGCCCGATCCACAGGGGCACGGGGCGTTCCGTCCGGGCTCGGGGAAGACCCGGGCGATGTCGGCAACCAGCTTCACGTGCCGGTGACCGGGCTCGAGAACCTGGTGCAGGAGCCGGCCCGCAGCAGCGAACTGGCCGCGGTCGAACGCCAGCCAGGCGAGGCCGGTGACCGCCGACACTGTTGTCGGGTCTGCGGTCAGCGCCCGGCGGTACCGATCTTCGGCCTCCTCGTGGCGGGCGAGGCGATCGGCCAGCGCCCCGCCGAGCGCGAGGGGCCCCGCCGACTCGGGGTCCGGGGCCAGGAGCTCGTCGACGAATGCGGCGGCCCGATCGGCGGCCCGAGGCAGCACCATCAGATCGACCAGCGCCGTCGCCACCCCGTCGTGGTCCAACGCCGATACGGCCTCAGCCGTCGACGGGACACCGGACAGTGCCGTGAGGCCGAGCTCGTAGGCCCGCCAGCGGGTGGCCACCCGCCGCAGCGCAGCCAGGCAGCACCCGGTGACGTCGTGCAGCGAGGCGACCCGGAACACGCGGAGCTCGAGCGTGGACCGGTGGGGATACCAGATCTGATCCGATGGCCCGACGAAGGGCCCGTCGCGCAGGAGGCCGGCGGCGGTGAGCAACTCGCTGGCGGGCAGCACAGGGGTCCGGAACAGCGTGTCGTCGGCGCTCAGTCCGTCGAGCACCGGGCTCAGGAGCTCATCGCCGGCGCCGGCCTGGAGCGCCGGCGCCAAGCTCTCCAGGAGGGCCCTGGTCTCGGCCGACCCGTCGCCCGGGTCGGGTACCTCCTCCAGGGACCAGCGGCCGGCCGTGTAGCGCAGAGCTACGAGATCGCCGAGCTGGAAGCCGTCCAGCCATCGGGGCGGGCCGACGTAGCCATGCCAGCCGGTCTCGGGGTCTTCGGTGCTGGCGAGCTCGGTGCCGTCGGCCAAGGTGGTGGTGCCGGCCGTGCACCCGAGCAGCGGCAGGTCGGGCTCGGACTCAACGCCCCCGTTGCGCAGGTCGGTGGCCGTCAAGCGGTGGGTGAACGCCCGGCCCTCGAGCAGGTGAACGATGCGGGCGACCGACGATCGATGTGTCCAGATGCCGGGCATGTCGGCCAAGAGCGGGCCGAGAAGGTCTCCCGCTTCGTCGGCATCGACGTGCGACAGGACCTCGCCCCGGCTGGTCAACGCCTCGATCAGCGCCTCGATGGTGGTGGGGCCTGCCTCCACCAGCTCGGCAACCGCGTCGTAGATGAGGTCGGCATCGAGATCGGACAACCCCCAGCCGTCGTTGTCGTACGGGTCGTCATCATCCACTATGACCGTGGGGCCGGGCTCCGGCGGCTTGGGGCTTCGGAGATCCAGCTCGGCGTCGAGTCCGCTACTCATCGGGGCATCTTGCCAGCTGGGTGTGACAGTCCGGCGGCAGCCGGCTCGATCCGTTCGGGCGCCGCCGCTAACCTCGGGGGGCACAGGGGGACGAGGCGAGGAGTGTGAGCGCCATGACGTCGAATGGTCCGTCGAAGGGACCGGCCCGGCCGGTCGGAGTGAACCACCTGGTGCTGAACGTGCGCGACATCGAGGCGTCGCACCGCTTCTACACCGAGATCCTGGGCTTCGAGCCCGTGGTGGAGGCCAACCTGGGCACCGAGATGCGGTTCTACCGCTCCGGCCCGGGCCACCACCACGACATCGCACTGGCCCAGGTGAAGGACCCGGCCGACCAGCCGCCGGTGCCCGACCGCTACCGGGTGTCGGCCCGCCGGGCCGGCGTCAACCACATCGCCGTGGCCTACCCCGACCGGGAGTCGTTCCTGCAGATGCTCCACCACCTGCAGGACAACGAGGTGCCGATCGCCCTGCGGGGCAACCACGGCATGACCCATTCGGCCTACGTCATGGACCCCGACGGCAACGGCATCGAGGTGCTGTACGAGCTGCCGGCCGAGGTCTGGGAGGGCGACCTACCCAAGGCCATGATGTACTTCGAGAACCTGCCCAAGGAGGGCCCGGGCATGCTGGAGGACCGCACCGACGTGCCGGTCTTCGCCGCCGAGGCCGGAACCGGGGCCTGAGCCGGGCGGTGATCGTCGGGGGGAGGGTCGGCGTTGACGTCGGCTCGGGCCGCGGGTGAACCTGGGCCCATGGAGCTGAAGGTCACCCGCTACGAGATCGACGAGCACGGGGTGGCCACGCTGTGGCTCGACCGGCCCGGGCGGGGCAACTCGTGGACCGGGCGGATGCACGCCGAGATCCGTTGGATCTGCGCCACGCTGGAGGCCGACCCTCAGGTGCGGGTGATCGTGGTGACCGGCGCCGGCAAGGCGTTCTGCGTCGGTGCCGATTTCAAGGCGCTCGACCACTACGCCGAGGCCGACCACTACGACCCCGCCCTCCCCCGGGAGGCGGCCAACCCGGGCTACGGGGTGCGGCCGGAGTTCGACGGCGACATGGTGTGGCAGCTCGGCCTGAGCAAGCCGATGATCGCCGCCGTGAACGGGGCCTGCGCCGGGATCGGCATCGCCCTGATGGCCTTCTGCGACCTGCGCTTCGCCGTGGAGGGGGCCAAGTTCACCACCGCCAACTCCCGCCTCGGCCTGCCCGCCGAGTACGGGCTGTCGTGGATCCTGCCCCGCCTGATCGGCGTCACCCACACCGCCGACCTGCTCTACACCAGCCGGGTGGTGCTGGCCGAGGAGATGCGGCACTGGGGCCTGTTCAACGAGGTGCTCCCGCCCGACCGGTTCCGGGATCACGTGACCGGGTACGCGAGGCTGCTGGCCGGCGTCTCACCCGACTCGGTGACGACGGCCAAGCGCCAGCTGTGGGGCGACCTCCTGCACGACGACCCCCGCTCGTCGGTGGAACGGTCCAAGGAGCTGATCGACGAGATGATGCAGCGGCCCGACTACCTGGAGGGCGTGAAGGCCATGCGGGACAAGCGCCCGCCGAACTTCATCCGCTGATCGCCCGGCCGGCTCAACCGCTGTCGCCCTTCTGGTCGCCGGCGGCATCGCCCTCCCGATGGAAGGCGTCGCGGGTCTCGAAGGCGGCCCGGGTGCCGCCGTCGCGCCGGGCCCGGAAGAAGTTGAACTCGCCCTCGTCGTACTTCACGTTGGTGGCCAGCGCGTGGGCCACCACGCCGGCGTGCACATAGCCGCTCACCCCCAGCGAGGCCAGCGCCATCGAGTGCGCCGCCTTGCCCATCACCAGGGCGTCCTTGGCGTTGCGGGCCACCTTCTCCGCCCACTCGGCCACCGTGGCCTCCAGCTCCTCGGCCGGCACCGACCGGTTCACCAGACCGATCCGCTCGGCCTCGGGACCGTCGAAGATGTCGCCCAGCAACAGCAGCTCCCGGGCCTTCTTCGGCCCGTACATGAGGATCAGCGTGGCCAGGTTGAACGTGTTGCCGGCCAGGGCCAGGCGCTGCTCGGCGTGGCTGAACCGGGTGGTGTGGGCGCACAGGGCCAGGTCGCACACCTCCACCAGCATGATCCCGATCCCCACACAGTTGCCGTGGACCTGGGCGATCACCGGCTTCACCGAGTTCTGGACGGCCCAGATGGCGCCGCCCAGGCGGCGGTCGATGGCCAGGCGGGCCCGCTGG
Source organism: Acidimicrobiales bacterium (assembly GCA_041394285.1). Classification (GTDB taxonomy): domain Bacteria; phylum Actinomycetota; class Acidimicrobiia; order Acidimicrobiales; family SZUA-35; genus CADEDH01. The sequence goes on from JAWKIL010000008.1 coordinate 177,253, forward strand.
CTGAGACGGGGCGGCCGCTTGCCCGGCTCCGCTCCCACATGCCCGTAGGCGACGGCGATGTCCTCGAAGTCGTCGCCGACGCAGAACGACGCCCCCCGGCCCTTCAGCACCACCACCTTCACGTCGTCGTCGTCCTCGCAGCGGTGGAGCAGCTCGACCAGGTGGTCGAGGGCGTCGAACGGGAGCGCATTGCCCTTCTCCGGCCGGTTCAGCACCAGGCGGGCCACCGGGCCCTCCCGCTCCAGCAGCACCATCTGGTCGACGTCGGTCATCGGCTCAGTGTGGCCCAACCGCGCCCCGGGATCGATCCCGATGTACCGCCGGCGGTGCCGGCCCTAGGGTGCGGGCCGAGAGGAGGTGGTCAATGAGCGGCTCCGTTACGCTGTGCCGTCGGCCGGGCACACGCTGCACCCTGCTGGCGGTAGGATCCCGTCGGTTCGACGTCACACATCTGGGGCAGCACGGGAGGCACCTCGGAATGACGCGCTCGGCTGGCCGGATCCGGCTCGTAGCGGCGGTGGCGATCGCCGGTCTGGCCCTGGCGGCGTGCGGCGGTTCCGGCGAGAGCGGTGCCGACACCACCGTGCCCCCGGCCACCACCGAGCAGGCGGCGCCGGCCACCACAGAGGCGGCCGCCGGTACCACGCTGTCCACCAGCCCGTCGCCCAGCGTGATCGGCGGGTCCGACGATCCGGCAACGATCGAGTGGCGGAACAAGCTGTTGGCCGTCAGCACCGGGTTCAACCAGGCCCGGTCGGCCTGTTTCGCCGACCCGGTGGCCTGCGCCCCCACGTTCGACTCGACCGTGGGCGACTACCTCACCGGCACCGCCCTCACCGAGGTGCGCACGAACCTCGACGCCGCCGCCGCCCAGGGCATCCGGTCCCGGGGGATCGATCCGGGCACGATGTACTACCAGGGCTTCCAGCTGTTCAAGGAGGACCCGGCGGACGCCGCCCTCAGCCTGTGCGTGGTCGACAAGGCCGTCCGCTACGTCCCGGCCAGCGGCGCCGAGCCGGAGAAGATCGTCGACGACAGCCAGGTGACCTACTTCGTGGTGTACCGCATCCAGGCCGGTGCCGACGGCGCACTGCGCATCGGCGACATCGCCAGCACCGAGTTCGTCACGTTGGAGGGGGAGTACGGCCAATGCGATCAGTACGCGCGCTAGCAGCCGGCCTGGCCTTGGCCTTGGCCGCGGTGACGGTGGCGCCCCAGGCCGCCGGTGCCGCCGAGGGGCCCACCGGCGGCGGGGGCACCGACGCCGGCGGGCTGCCGGGCGGGATCTACGCCAACGCCGTACGCCCCGGGCACCGGGGCAGCGGCGGCGGGGCCGAGAGCGTGGGGTGCCCCTGGCAGTCGGTGTGGAAGGCGGCGAGCCCGCTCGAGTCGCTGGCCTCGATCCTCCAGAGCTGGTTCTCGGGCAACGTCGACCCCGGCACCACCGATCCGGCCACGGTGGAGGTGGTGCCCGACGGCACCACCGCCCCCGACGGCACCACGGTCACCCCGATCGGGGAGGTGGTGGGCCGCAATCCGGAGGACATCGTGGTCGGCTCCTACCAGGGCCGCAACGTCAACTGGATCAACCAGTTCGTGCTCTACGTGCTCGGCACCCAGCCGCTGGGCGTGTTCATCGACAACCCTCAGCAGGCTCAGCTGCTCTCCGACGCCAAGAACGCCCAGACCCCGGTGACCAACCCCGACGGGTCGCTGGCCCTCGAGGTCGAGGACATCTACGAGAACAACGCCCTGTACCCCAAGATCCAGCGGGGTGACGACTGGTGGGACCCGTACTACATCAGCCTCGAGGACGCGCTCACCCGCCCCCAGTGCCCGTCCCGCCTGATCTACGTGCCCCGCAACGACAACGCCCGGGCCTTCCTGCCCGACGTCCAGAAGCTGTTCATCGACCTGCTGCCCGACCCGACGGCCGAGATCCAGCCGCTCGACCGGAACCGGGGTTGGGCCTATGTGCAGGTGCCGACGGACTTCACCGCCACCCCGGCCTCGCTGGCGCCCCCCTTCGCCCACGCCGAGATCCCCGCACCGGGTGGGAACACGATCTGGATCGAGGCCACGGCCACGCCGACCTACTACATCCTCGACCCGGGCGACGGCACGCCCGCCGTCGCCTGCGCCGTCAGCGAGGCCCACTTCGATCCGGCGGCGCCGAGCGAGTGCAGCCACACCTATCTGGACTCGTCGGCCACCGCCCCCGGCGGGGTGTTCACCGCCACCCTCTACATCCTGTGGCAGGGGTCGTACGAGAGCTCGAGCGGGCCCGGCACGTTCGCCGTGCCCTCCACCCAGGTGAGCTTCCCGGTGCAGGTGGCCGAGGCCCGGCCGGTGGGCGTCGCCAACTGATCGCCGGCGAAGGGGCGGTACTTTCGGAGCCGAACTAGTGTTGGTCCATGAGTTACGACCTCGTGGTACGCAACGGCACCGTCGTCGACGGATCGGGTCTGCCCCGCTTCCGGGCCGACGTGGGGGTGGTGTCCGGCAAGATCGCCAAGATCGGTCGGATCACCGACTCCGGGGAGCAGGAGATAGACGCCGAGGGCCACGTGGTGAGCCCCGGCTTCGTCGACGGGCACACCCACATGGACGCCCAGATCGCCTGGGATCCGCTCGGCACCTGCTCGTGCTGGCACGGCATCACCACCGTGGTGATGGGCAACTGCGGTTTCACCCTGGCCCCGGCCCGGGCCACCGAGCGGGAGCTGGTGGTCCGCAACCTGGAGCGGGCCGAGGACATCTCGGCCGAGGCCATGGCCGCCGGGATCAACTGGACGTGGGAGACCTTCCCCGAATACCTCGACACCCTGGAGCGGCTGCCCAAGGGGATCAACTACTCGGGCTACGTGGGCCACTCGGCCCTGCGCACCTGGGCCATGGGGGAGCGGGCCTTCGAGGAGGCCGGCACCGAGGCCGATCTGGAGGTGATGGCGGCCGAGCTGCGGGCCTCGATGAAGGCCGGCGCCCTCGGCTTCACCACCAGCCGCACGTTCAACCACCAGACGTCGGACGACCGGCCGGTGGCCAGCCGCCTGGCCTCGTGGGGCGAGGTGGATGCGCTGGTGCGGGTCATGGGCGACATGGGGGGCGGGATCTTCGAGATCGCGGGAGAAGACGTGGGCCGCGACCCCGAGAAGCAGGCCGACTACTACGGCCGTCTCCGCCGCCTGGCCGTCGAGACCGGCATCCCGATCACGTTCGGCGTGGCGTCGGGCCGCAAGCCCCAGGGCGAGCACCTGGCCATGCTCGACCTGCTCGACTCCACTGCGGCCCAGGGCGGTCGCATGTTCGGCCAGGCCCACGCCCGCGAGTTCAACGTGGTGCTGTCGTTCAAGACCCAGATCCCGTTCGACGCCCTGGCCGAATGGAAGGAGTTCCGGGGGTGGCCGCTCGACGAGCAGCTCCGGGCCCTGCGGGACCCCTCGATGCGGGAGAAGCTGCTGGCCGCCGCCCGTGACGGCTCGTGGCCCAAGGGCGTGGGGGCCGAGGCCCGCAAGCCCGATTACGACTGGATCCGGGTGATGGACGGGCCCATGCCGCCCTACCGGTCGGTGGCCGAGGTGGCCCGGGAGCGGGGCGTCGACCCCGCCCAGTGCATGATCGACCTGGCCGTCGAGTCGGACTTCGAGCAGTTCTTCCTCCAGCCGATCCTCAACGGCGACCAGGACATCGTGCTCGACATCATGAAGCACCCCCGCTGCGTGGTGACGTTCTCCGACTCCGGGGCCCACGTGAGCCAGCTCATGGACTCCTCGATCCAGACCCACCTGCTGGGCCACTGGACCCGGGAGCGCCAGGCCTTCACGTTGGAGGAGGCGGTGCGGATGCTCACGCTGGAGCCGTCGACGGCGTGGGGCTTCCACGACCGGGGCCTGGTGCGCGAGGGCATGGCGGCCGACCTGGTGGTGTTCGACCCCGACACGGTGGGCCCGGGCATGCCCCAGGTGGCCTGGGACCTGCCGGGCGGCGCCACCCGCCTGGTCCAGAAGGCCAGCGGCATCGCCGCCACCGTGGTCAACGGCCAGGTGCTGATCCAGGACGGCGAGCACACCGGCGCCTACCCCGGCCAGCTCCTCCGCGGCCCCCTCTACGAGGGCTGACGCTCAGCAGCTCTCCCCGTCCGCCTCGCGCTCAGCGCGAGGCGCACGGGCAGGTACGGGCCGCCGCCATCGTCACGGCAGCAGCTCCTGGGCGCCGGCCCACAGCTCGCCCACCAGCTCGCCGGCCGGGATCGCCCGGGCCAGGGCGGCCGACTGGCCGGCCCAGGGCTGCATCCGGTCGAGGTCACCGGCCGCCCCGCCGGCCTGCCGCATCGGCCCGGTGAGGGCCCGTTGGACCGGGTAGGGAGCGGGTTCGGGGGCGTCGGGCCCGGTGGCGGCGACGGCGTAGGCGGTGGCGATGGCCCGCCCCGCCCGCCCCGAGTAGGCCCGGGTGACGATCGTGTCCTCGGGCCGGGTCCGGGTAAGGCCGTCGGCCCAGGGGGCGGCGGTGCCGGCCTCGGGGCAGCGGAGGAACCCGGTGCCGACCTGGGCCGCCGAGGCCCCGAGGGTGAGGGCGGCAGCCACGCCCCTTGTGTCGCCGATCCCGCCGGTGGCGATCACGGGAATGGCCACGGCGTCGACCACCGCCGGCACCAGCGAGAACAGACCGACCATGCGGCGCGCCGCCTGGTCGGCGTCGAACGCGCCCCGATGGCCGCCGGCCTCCATGCCCTGGGCCACCACGGCATCGGCCCCGGCGGCCTCGGCCGCCACCGCTTCGGCCACCGTCGTGACCGTGGCGAACCAGCGGACACCCCGCGCCTTGAGAGCGGCCACGAACGGGGCCGGGTAGAGGCCCATGATCGACGAGATCACGGCCGGTCGGGCTCCGAGCATGGCCTCGCACTGCTCGTCGAAGTCGGGCAGCGGTGCGTCGGCGGCGTCGACCGGCACCTCGGGGCCCCAGCGGGCCAGGAACGCCCGCACCGCCGCTTCAGCCGGGGGGTCCCGCCGGGCCGGAGGATCGGGGATCCACAGGTTGAGCTGGAACGGGCCCGAGGTGGCGGCCCGTACCTCCTCGGCCCACCGGGTGATCGACGACGGCTTCATCAGCAGGGCGCCGCACGCTCCCATGCCCCCGGCTCCGGCCACGGCCGCCGACAGCGCCGGGGGACAGGCGCCGGCCATGGGGGCCAGGAGGACAGGGGCCCGCAGACCCATGTCGGCGCAGAACGCCTCCGCCCGGTGCCGGGCCGGGCTGGGTGGTGCCATGGTGACGACGACCTCCGCTCGGTGGTGGCTGAGGGTCAGCCGGTGGTGGTGCCGGCGCCGCTTCCGCTGGCCGTGGTGCTGGTGGTGGCCCCGGGCGCCGTGGTGGTGGAGCCGCCTCCCGCCCCGCTGTCGGACGACGCCGAGGTGGGGGCGGACGACGCGATGGTGGGCTCCGTGGAGGCGCCGTCTACGGAGGGCCCGGTGGTGTCGGCCGCGGCCGCCAGCTCGTCGGCCTGCTCGACCAGAGCCTGGGCCTGGGCCAGCTCGCTCTGGTAGGTGGCGAGGTCGCCCGCCTTGAGGGCGGCGTCGGCCTCCGTGAAGTGGGTCAGGGCCTCGGTCAACAGCTCCGACAGCTGGGCGTTCACCGTGCCGGTGCCGGCCCCGGAGCCGCTCCCCTCCCCGCCGCCGGTGGCGCCGCCCCCGCTGTCTTCGGGCGTCGGCGGCTCGGCCCCGGTGGCGGCGGCTAGCGCCTCGTTCAGGTTGGCCCCCACGCCCACCACACCGTTGTTGACCACCAGCACCCGCTTCAGCTCAGGGATGGCGTTCTCCTGATCGGCCCGCACGTAGGCCGGCACCACGTACAGCAGGGCGTCATTGATCGGGATCACCAACAGGTCGCCGAAGTACACCGACGAGCCCTGCTGGCCGGTCTGGGTGCGGAAGGTGGAGAAGCTCGGCTCCTGGTTGATCAGCGAGTTGACCTGGCTCGGACCCTGCACCGGGGAGTCGCTGGGGAACACGTAGTTGCGGATCTTGCCGTAGGCGCCGGGATCGGACCCGGCGGCCAGCCACGACACCATGTTCTCCCGGCCCACCGGGGTGAAGGGCAGGATGAGCTCGAACTGCTCCTCCTCAGACCCGGGCAGCCGCATCAGCACGTAGTAGGGCCGCATCGGGGGCAGCTCGCCCTGGTTGGCCCCGGGAGCCGTCGGGTTGGCGGCGACGGCCCACACCTTTTCCTTCTGGTAGAACTCGGAAGGAATGGTGACGTGGTAGGTGGCGTACTGGTTGGCCTGGACCTGGAACAGGTTCTCCGGGTACCGGTAGTGGGCCTGGAGGCTGGCCGAGGCCGGCTCCTGGCTGAACAGGTCGGGGTAGACCTTCTGCCAGGCCAGGGCGATCGGATCGTTGTCGTCGACGAGGTAGAAGCGGACCTCGCCGGTGTAGGCGTCCACCGTGGCCTTCACCGAGTTGCGGATGTAGTTGGCCCGGCCGGCCAGGTCGCCCTGGGTGGCGGCGCCGAGATCGATGGTCTGGGAGTAGGGGTAGGCCGTGGTGGTGGTGTAGGCGTCGAAGATCCACACCAGCTTCCCGCCGTCGACCACGGCCAGGTAGGGGTCGGCGTCGAAGGTGAGGAAGGGGGCCGCCTTCTCCACCCGGTCCTGGATCTGGCGGTACAGCAGGATCCGGCTCTCGCTCTTGATGAGGCCGGAGATCAGCAGGTTGAGGTCGTTGTAGCGCCAGGCGAACATGGCCCGCTGCAGCCGGTTGCCGAGCTCGATCCCTCCCGGTGAGGAGTCGCTGTCGCTCCCGATGACCGGGCTGAACTCCGGGGCGTCGGTGTTGGTGACGACGAAGGGCACCTCGTTCAGCTCGCCGTAGTAGATCTGGGGCTGGGTTATCGCCGGTTCGCCCTCGGGTGGCAGGTTGCCCAGGGTGAAGGCGGGCGCCCCCTCGGCCGATGCGCTGTTCACCAGGGCCGCCGCCGCCCCGTAGCCGTGGGTGTACACCAGGTGGCTGTTCTGCCAGCTGTTCCCGCTGCCCGGGATGCCGGTCTGGCTCACCTCGCGGCCCGACAGCAGGAGCACCCGGCGCCGGTCGCCCACCTCGTAGCGGTCCACGTCGATGTCGGCGAACTCGTAGTAGGGCTGCTTGCGTTCCTGGGCCTGGAAGTTCTCCACGATGACGCCGGGGCGCCACAGGCGGATGTTGTCGATCGTGGCCCGGTTCTCGGCGATGTCGGCCGGGGTGACGGCGTCCACCGCCGGGTGGTCGACCGTCTCGATGGTGTCGAGGCCGAAGGCGGCGCGGGTGCCGTCGATGTTGCGCTGGATGTAGGGAGACTCCCGCTGGGCCTCCTGGGGCTTCACGCTGAACTGCTGGACGAAGGCCGGGTACGCCCGGCCCAGCAGGATCGACACCGCGGCCAGCAGGCCCACCGCGATCACGGGCAGGCTCCAGCGTCGGAGCCGGATGTTCACCAGGAACAGCAGGGCGCAGATGATGGCCACCAGCGTCAGCACGTTGAGGGCGGGCAGTTGGGCCCGGATGTCGGTGTACGACGCCCCCTGCACCACGCCCCGGGTCGACGACAGCAGATCGAAGCGGTCCAGGTAGTAGCCCCAGGCCCGGGCCAGCAGGGTGAGCCCGAGCAGCACGGAGAGATGGCCCCGGACCATGGGCGACGCCTTGTCGGCGAAGGCGGGGGCCGTGGGCTGGATGCCGCCCCAGGCGAAGTGGGCGATCCCGGCCAGCACCGTGACCCCGAGGAGCGACGAGAACACCCAGCTCTGGAGGAAATGCAGCCAGGGCAGGGTGAAGATGTAGAACGACGGGTCCCGGTTGAACAGCGCCTCCTGGACCCCGAACGTCTCCCCTTGGCCGTTGCGCCACAGCAGGTAGGTGGACCACTGGCTGGAGGTGTTGATCCCCACCAGCAGCGCCAGCACGGCGCAGGCGGCCGGCACGACCCAGCGCAGGTAGGGGTCGGCCAGGCGGCGGAGCCGGTCGAGCGCCTCCTGCTCGGGCGACACGATCCGCAGCGGCGGCCCCGAGGGGCTGGAGCGGCGGACGATGAGCAGGTTCGCGTAGAGCAGGGCGAAGAACAGCAGCCCGAACACCAGGCCGAGGAGGACCTTGGTGCGCAGCGTGGTCCAGAACACCGAGGTGAACCGCAGCTCCCGGAACCACAGGAGGTCGATGTAGAAGCTGGAGGCGACCGTGAAGGCCACGATGAGCACCACGACGATGGCGGCGGCGGCAAGGATCCAGCGGCGGCTGCCAGTGGGTAGAGATGGGCGCCTCATGATTGGTGCTCGGTTTCCCTCCGCTGTCGGATCGGCTCCGGGGCGGCCCAGCGTAACGCCCCGCGGTCGCCTCTGTTCGGTCGGCGGGAGTGGGCGCCACCGGCCCGCTGGCTCCGTCGCCCGCCCCCGGCCACAGTGGTGGGATGAGCGCCACCAGCGAGACGTACATCACGGCCCTGGATCTGGAGCGCCTGGCGGCGATGCTGGCCCGGGCCCTGGGGGTCACCTTCGAGGGTCACCATTCGGTGATCGACGGTGCGTACTTCCGGGCCCTCAGCGAGGATCCCGTGATCGAGCTGAGGATGAACTACGCCGAGGATGGCGAGGTGGTGCATCCGGAGCTGCCCGAGGGGGTGTTCGTGACCGTCGAGGGCACGCCCGGCACGCCCCTGCGGGAGACCCTGGCCGGGCTCCGGTACCTGAGCCCCGTCAGCTGACGGGGACGTCGGCGAACCAGCTCAGGAAGCCCACCAGGGGGAGCTCGCCGCCGGCCAGGAAGTCGGCCAGCGACGCCCGCTGGTCGGGCTCGACCAGGGCCACCTGGCCCACCAGCGACCGGTCGAGGAGGTGGACCATGGCCACCTGCCCCGGCTCCAGGTCGGGGTCGCCGTAGCCGAGGTCGCAGAACCGGTCGTCGCCGGCGGGGCTGACCGGGCGGAGCGTGGCGGTGGCGCCACCGCCCGGCTCGGGTGAGGGCCGCACGTCGACCACCTCCACCATCCGGGGCGTCAGGCCGACCAGGCGGTCGAGGAGCTCGGCTTCGTCGGCCGGCAGCAGCGATCCCCGCAGGCGGCGGTACTCGCCGGCGTTGCCGGCGTCGAGGAGGTACCGCTCGAACAGGAACCGGCTGCCCAGCAGGGTGTCGGGTTCGAGCCCGGCCATCAGGGCCGTGGTGGCCAGCTCGTCCCGGCGGGGCCGGGACAGGGCGAAGTTGGCCAGCTTGGCCAGCACCACCGTGATGCGCTGTTCGGGGCGGATGAACGCCTGCCCCGGGTGGCACGCCTTGTACTTGCGGCCCGAGCCGCAGGGGCAGCGGTCGTTGCGGCCGGGGATGACCTGGCAGTCGGCGAGTTGCTCGGTCATGTTGACCAGCGGGTAGTCGGACTCGTAGACGCGGCGCAGGTAGCGGGCGGCGGTGGTGAAGTCGCTGCGGTCGAAGGCGAGGAAGGCGAGCCCCTCCAGGGCGGCCGGTGACTCGGGCTGGCGGTCATGGACGCGGCGGTAGAGCTCCTCGGCCGCCGCCAGGTCGCCGTCCCGCTCGAGCAGGTAGGCCAGCAGCAGGCGGGGACCAAGTGACCGGGGATCGTCGCCGTCGGTGGCGTCGAGCAGGGCCCGGGCGAAGGTCCGCAGCCCGTCGTGGGTTCTCGGCCCGTCCATGGCGTCGGCCAGGGCGGGACCCACGTCGCCGTGGCCCAGGGCGTCGACCACCTCGTCGACAGCGGGTGTGCCGTCGAGGTCGACGAGCCCCAGCAGCTCGGCCCGCCACCGCCGGTTCACCAGGGCCAGGGCGTCGAGGCAGCACTCGTCGAGGTCGTAGGAGGAGACGGCCCGCTCGGCCATCATCCGCTCCGCCCCCGGTTCGTCCCAGATCCGGTCGGCGGGGCCGATACCGAGGCCGTCGGTCGACAGCCCGGCGGCCGCCGCCAGCTCCCGGACGGGCGGCACAGGTCGGGTGAACAGGGCGGGGTCCTCCATCAGGGCGTCCATCAGGGCGAACACCACGGGCACCCCGCTGGCCGGGCCGGGCCCGGCGGCCACGGCGGCGGCCAGGGCCTGCCGCTCGGCCTGGCCCGAGTCGACCGAGGAGGGAGCGACCGGTTCGACGTCCACGGCGGCTCCCCGGCGGCGGACCGCGACCAGATCACCGGCGGCCAGGCTCGGCCACTGCTCGGCCGGCAGGAGCAGCCGGTCTCCGTCGACCTGATCGAAGGCCGCTTCGGTGGCCGGTGCCGGACCCGCCGGCCCCGTGCCGTCCTCCGCCCGGGGGGCGGCGAAGGGGTCGGGATCGTCGTGGTCGACGTTGAGCACCCGCAGGTCGGGCCAGGGGTCGATCCAGCCCCGGGCCAACTCGTCGGCCGTGACCCGGTGGGTGAACACCCGGCCCGCCAGCACCCGCTCCACCCGGTCGATCGACCGGTCGGTGGCCCACAGCTCGGGATCGAACGTCAGGAGATCGTCGAGCAGTTCCGCTGTCAGCTCATCGAGGCCGTCGGGATCGAGGTCGAGGATCTGGCGGTCGACGAGGCCGGCCTCGGCCGCCGCCGCCAGCAGCTCGTCGACCGGCACCGGGCCGTCGGCCAGGCGGGCGCGGGCCAGCTCGCCCACGGCGTCGAGCTCCTCGTCGCTCAGGTACCGGTCGGCATCGTCCAGGCTGTCGAGGTCCAGGCTGTCGAGATCCAGGCTGTCGAGATCGGGATCGTCGGGGTGCAACTCGTCGTCGAGCATGTTCCATCTTGGCCGGCCACGACGCCGATGAGACCTCTCGGGCCCGAAAGGTCAGGCGCCGGCGCGGCCGTCGGGGGCGGCCCCGGCGACCCCGAACACCGTGGGCCGCCCGGTGATCCGGTCCCGCCACCGGCGTCGAGCGGATGTGTCGGCCACCCCATCGGGTGATTGTCGGCTGGGGGGCCGGCCCGTCCTACTGTCGGGACATGAAGATCGATGTTCTGCTCGATCCCTTCGGTGTGTCCTGGGGCCAGCTGCTCGACGTGGCCGAGGCGGTGGAGGGCGCCGGGTTCGACGGCGTGTGGACCTGGGACCATCTCGCCGGCCAGGTGCACGGGGAGGCGGGGGTGCTGGAGTGTTGGACCGTCCTGTCGGCCCTGGCCGCCCGGACCCGCCGGGTGACGGTCGGGCCGCTCGTGCTCAACGTGGCCAACCGGCGACCCGGCGTGCTGGCGGTGGCGGCGGCCACCCTCCAGCAGGTGTCGGGTGGACGGCTCATCCTCGGGCTGGGGGCCGGTGGCGGGCGGGCCACGCCCTACGCCGGGGAGCAGCGGGCGCTGGGGGGCGACGTGGCCGGGGATGCGGCCCGCCGCCGGCAGGTGGCCGACGCCGTGGCCGTCTGCCGCCAGGTGTGGACCGGGCACACCGAGCCGGGCGAGCTGGGGTCGGTGCGGCTGGGGGCGGGGAGCGGGTTCCTGCGGCCCGAGCCGCCACCGCCGATCGTGGTGGGTGGGTTCGGGCCGAAGACGGCGGCGCTGGCCGGGCAGGTGGCCGACGGCTTCAACACCCAGGCCGGTCACCCCGAGCTCGAGCGCCTCATCGACGTCGCCCGCCAGGCCCACCGGGAGGCGGGCCGGGAGGGTCCGTTCGAGATCAGCGGCTTCGCCGGCCTCGACCCCCGCTGGGTGGAGCGGTCCCGAGGTCGCATCGACCGGTTGATCGTGCTCGCCTCCCCGGCCGACGGCCCTGCTGCCGTCACCGCCTTCGCCCGCTCGGCCGGGCTGTCATGAGCCGCCGGGAGTCCCCGTCGGCGGCCCCACCGTGGGCCCGGCCGGGGAGCCGAAAGTACGCTCCTGGGCACCGGTAGGCTGGCGGCCGTGCCGGAGTCGAAGCTGGACCAGCGCTACACGTTCGCCACCGCCGGGCGCATCCCGGTGCTGCGGTGGCCGGCGCTCGATGCCACCGGTGCGGTCGAGGCCGTGGTCACCACCCGCCACGGCGGCGTGTCGCCCGCCCCGTACGACAGCCTGAACCTCGGCCTCCATGTGGGCGACGACGCGGCCAACGTGGTGGAGAACCGGTCCCGGGCCGCCTCGGCCCTCGGCCTGTCCCTCGACGATCTCGTGTTCTGCGTGCAGTCCCACGGCCGGGCGGTGGCCAACGTCGGGCCGGCCGACCGGTCCCGGGGGGCCCGGGGCGACCACGATGCCGTGCCCGCCACCGACGCCCTCGTGACCACCGACCCGGGCACGGGCCTGGTGGCCATGGTGGCCGACTGCGTGCCCCTCGTGCTGGTCGATCCGCAGGCCAGGGTGCTGTCGTGCGTGCACGCCGGGTGGAAGGGCACCGTGGCCATGGTGGCGGCGGCCGCCGTCGAGGCCATGGCCGCCCTCGGTGCCGAACCGGGCCGGATCGTGGCCGGTGTCGGCCCCGCTGTCCCCCCGCACCGCTACCAGGTGGGGGACGACGTCCGCCGGGCGGCGGAGGAGGCGTTCGGGCCCCGGGTCGGCCAGGTGCTGCGCCCCGACGGCACCGGCCGTTGGCTGTTCGACCTGTGGTCGGCCAACCAGCTCGTGCTCACCGGGGCCGGGGTGGCGCCGTCCAACATCCACCTGGCCGACGTCGGCACCGAGCACGAGGCCTTCTTCTCCGACCGCCTCGTCCGGCCCTGCGGCCGCTTCGCCGTCCTGGCCCGCCTCCGCCCGTGATCCCGTCCCCGCCCGTGATCCGCCCCCGCCCATGACCTCCAGCACCGCCCCCTCCCCATCCGGCCCGGCCGCCGCCGGCGGCGGGCCGCCACCGGCGTTCCGGCCCGAGGCCGTCACCCGCTTCCACTACGTCGGCCACCACCTCGACTTCCGTACGCCCGATCGGGTGCGGCTCGTCTGCCATTACGCCCTCGACGACCTGCCGTTCACCGAGCAGATCACCTTTCTCCGTCCCGAGGGCACCGACGCCCCGTGGCCGGCGGTGGAGCCCGACCACCCCGCCCTGCACCGGGCCGCCCACCTGCTGTTCCTCCTGGCCGGCATCTCCTACTACAAGGCCGCCGCCCCGCCGGTCGTGGAGGTGCCCGAGCCCGGCCTCACGCCGGCCGAGCGCCGCCTGCTCGAGGCCTTTTATCTCGACGGCCTGGGCGAGTACGCCTTCCGCAACGACCTGGACCTCACGGACCTGCGCATCGTCGCCCCCCACCGGGCTCCGGCGTCCCCTGCCGCCGCGGCGCCCGGTTCGGCCCCGGCCCCCCGGCTCGACCGGCCCCTCATCCCCTTCGGCGGTGGGCTGGACTCGATCGTCACCGTCGAGGGGATCCGCCCCCGGGTCGGCGACCCCGCCCTGTTCGTGGTGGCCCGGGAGGCAGACCGGTTCGCCGCCATCGAGACGGCGCTGGCCGTCGCCGATCTGCCGGTCGTCCGGGCTGAACGCCGCCTCGATCCCAAGATCCTCCGCTCCCGGGAGCTCGGCTACCGCAACGGCCACGTGCCGGTCACCGGCGTGATCTCCGCCATCGCCGTCACCGCCGCCCTGCTCGACGGCCGCGACGCCGTGGTGATGTCGAACGAGTGGTCGGCGTCGTCGGGCAACGCCGAGCGCAACGGCCGGGTGGTCAACCACCAGTGGTCCAAGTCGCTCACGTTCGAGGACCTGTTCCGGGCGGCGCTGGCCGAAGCCATCCCGACCGCCGGGGCCGAGGCTTCCGATGCGGGAGGCGACGGCGGCGACAACGGCGGAGGAGACGCCGCCGCCGTGGTCTACTACTCCTGGCTCCGGCCGTTCAGCGAGCTGTGGGTGGCCAACCGGTTCCTGCCCCTGGACCGCTACCACCTGTCGTTTCGCAGCTGCAACCGGGCCTTCCACATCGACCCCGCCCACCGGCTCGACCACTGGTGCGGGCACTGCGACAAGTGCGCCTTCATCGATCTCATCCTGTCGCCGTTCCTGCCCCGGGAGCGGCTGGAGGCCGTGTTCACCGCCGGCCCCGAGCCGCTGGCCAACGACGGCCTGATCACCCAGTTCCGGGCCCTGCTCGGGCTCTCGGGCGACATCAAGCCCTTCGAGTGCGTGGGCGACGTCGACGAGTGCCGGGTGGCCATCGTGCTCGCCGCCGACCGCCCCGACCGGCAGGACTCGGCCCTCGTCCAGCAGCTGGCGGCCGAGACCCGGCCCCTCATCCCGGGAGCGGTGAGCCCGTTCGCCGAAGCCCTGCTCCGGCCGTTGAGCGAGCACCGCATTCCGGCCGCCCACGCCCCCGCCGACCTCGGTCCCGCTCCGGACGTCGGGCCCGATCCCGGCTCCGGCCCTCGATGAGCGCGGTGGCCCGGCCCCGGATCGCCTGGGCCGACCTGGCCGGCCGCCGGGTGGCGGTCTGGGGGCTCGGCACCGAGGGCCGGGCCAGCCTCCGGCGCCTGCGGGCCATGGGCGTGGAACCGGTGATCGTCGACGACGCCCCCGACAAGGTGGCCGACGAGACGGCGCTGCCCACCCAGGGCGAGGGCCTCGACGCCATGCGGGCCGCCGACGTGGTGGTCAAGACCCCCGGCATCAGCCGGCGGCGGCCCGAGGTGGCCGAGTTGGAGGCGGCCGGCGTGCCGGTGGTGGGTGGGCTCGGCCTGTGGCTGGAAGGTGTCGACCCGGCCACGGTGCTGTGCATCACCGGCACCAAGGGCAAGAGCACCACCACCTCCATCGCCGCCCACCTGGCGGCCGGCCTCGGGTGGCGCACCTTCGCCGGCGGCAACCTCGGCTCCCCGCCCTACGACATCGCAGCCCCGGCTCCGGGCGACGTCGACCTGTGGGTGATCGAGACCTCCAGCTACCAGGCCACCGACCTGGCCTCCACCCCGCCGGTGGTGGCCGTCACCTCGCTCAGCCCCGATCACCTCCCGTGGCACGGCGACGAGGAGGGCTACTACCGCGACAAGTTGTCGCTGTGCACCCAGCCCGGGGCCCACCTCACCGTGGCCTCGGCCATGAGCGAGCTGCTGGTCGCCCACCGGGATCAGCTCGGCCCCGAGGTGCGATGGGTCACCGACCGCACCTACCCGCCGGGCTGGGCCGAGCCCCTCGGCCTGCTGGGCGCCCACAACTGGGTCAACGCCTGCATCGCCCGGGCCTGCCTGGAAGCCGTCGGTGTGCCGGGAGCCGACGACCCCGCCGCCCTGCGGGCCGCGGCCGAGGGTTTCCATCCGCTGGAGGCCCGCCTGGAGAAGGTGGCGACGGTGGGCGGGGTCGACTTCATCGACGACGGCCTGTCCACCAACGTGCTGCCCACGTTGGCCGCCCTCGACGCGCTGGCCGGCCGCCGGGTGGCCCTCATCGCCGGCGGGCTCGACCGCCACATCGACTACGGGCCGCTGGCCGACGGCCTGGCCGCCCGGACCACGCCCACCCTGGTCCTCACCACCTACGGCACCGGGCCCAAGATCCAGCAGGCGATCGAGGCCCACCCGGGGCCCAACGTGGAGGCCCGGCCGTGCGCCGATCTCGACGAGGCGGTGCGGGTGGGTTGGGCCTGGGCCGGTCCGGGCGGCGTGGTGCTCCTGTCGCCCGCCGCCGCCAGCTTCGACGCCTTCACCGACTACCGCCACAAGGGGCGGGTCTTCCGTCAGATCATCGCCACCCTGGCGCCCGGCGCCTGACCCCCCCTGGGGTCGGGTCGGTCCGGATCAGGTCACGGCTCGAAGCGGACGGCGAGGGCGACCGGCACCTCGTCGCCCACGTCCACCTTCTCCTTGACCCGCACCGGCCGCTTGACCGGCAGCACGTAGGACCCGCTGGCCTTGTCGGGGAAGATCGACGTCGACCACTCGGTGGCCCCGATCCGGGCGGTCACCTTCACCGACCCGAAGCCCCGCTTGTGGGGCACCAGCTCCAGGATCTCCTCGGCGTCGTCCACCGGGAGGGTGGCGAACACCCAGCCGGCCTCGCCCGGGTACAGCCACAGCTCGGCCGTGAACTCGTAGCGCAACTCCTCCATCCCGCCCCGTACCCTAGCCGGCCGTCTTCGACGGGTGCGGCGGCGGCCAACTAGGTTGGCCGGGCGATGACCACCCAGGACACCGACCGGCCGTGGGAGGCGGGGGAGCCCTACCCGTGGACGGGGCACATCCTGCGCCACCTGGGCCTCGTGCTCGACTTCGACGGCGACCGGCTGATCACCACCATGGCCACCGGCGCCCACGTCACCGACCACCGGGGCCGGCTCCTGCTGGGGGCCCTCGGCCTCCTGATCGACCTGCCGGCCGGGGTGCTGTCGATCCAGCGCATCCAGCCCGACTGGACGGTGACGTTCGACGTGGAGGCCCACCTGGTCGACCGCCGCCTCACCGGCGACGAGCTCGTGTCCACCGGCGAGATCGTGCGGGCCGGCCGCAACAACGTCATCACCGAGACCCGGGTGGTCGATGGCAGCGGTCAGCTCGTCGGCCACGGCCTCATCACCTTCACCCGCCTGCCCCGCACCCCGGACATGCGGGGCGTCACCCCGCCCCAGGCCCGGACCTCGATCGTCGACCCCGTCCCGGCCGGTGGGCGCACCCCGATCGACACCTACATGGGGTTCCGGACCGATGTGGCCGCCGGCACCCTCACCTTCGACCCCGGCCGCCGGGTTGGCAACGCGCTGGGCGCCATCCAGGGCGGGGTCACGATCTCGGCCATGGCCTCGGTGGCCGGTTCGGTGTCGACGGCCGTGATCGGCCGGCCGGCCGTCGCCACCGACATCCACGTCTACTACATCGGCCTGGGCAAGGCCGGCCCTTACCAGACCCGCACCGAGGTCCTCCGCCACGACGACCACGGCGCCCTCGTACGGTGCATGATCGTCGACACCGGCCAGGACGACCGCCTCCTGGCCCTCGGCACCGTCACCACCCGCGCCGCCAGCTGAGCGATCGGTCGGGCCGAAACTAGGAGCCTGAGCGGCGCTGAGCGCCGTCCCGGCTCCTCAGAACGGGGCCCCGGGCTCAGAGCGACCGGAGCTGGGCCGTCAGCTCGGTGATGTGGTGGACCAGGCCCACCGTGTCCCACGCCGACTGCAGGGCGGGGACGATCGCATCGCCGGCCGAGGCGGCCCCGCCGGGCCGGCTGTCCCCGGCGCCGGCCTCGATCATCCGGCATCCCCAGCAGTGGTTCGACCCCCGGAACAGCACGTGGCCGGCGACGGCCCGGCACAGGGCGGCGTAGCCCGGCCCGTCGCCCACCCCGTTGCGGGTGGGCGCACCGAGCGCCACCAACGTCTCGGCCTCACACGTGTAGCGGACGTTGGCCCGCTTCGTGCCGGGCCAGGTGAGGCGCAGCGGATGGCGGGTGCCGTAGTCGCCGAACGTGGGCCGCTCATCGCCCAGCAGCAGGTGCAGCTGGCCGAACAGGGGCCAGTCGGGCCGGGGCACCACCAGCAGCGGCCGCTCGGGATCGGGCCGGGGCACGATGGCGGGCACCCCCGAGCTGAGCAGCACCACGTTGCGCCACGGCCCGGCCTCCCGCACCCGGCGCACCACGGTGGCCAGCTCGGACGGGCCGAGCCGGTGGCCCTGGTCCACCGGCGCCTCCAGCACCAGGTCGGTGTGGCCGGGGTCGACCCGCAGTCGGTCGACCGCCGTCCGCACGTCGGCCACCACCTCGGGGGCCGTCGTCCACCGGTGCCCCAGGGGCACGGCCAGCGCCAGCCCGTTGGGCGCGCCGTGGGCCACCGTCACCACCACGCTGCGCAACCGCTCCGTCATCGGCCCCAGCCTCACCACCGGCACGGGGTGCTGACCCTGGCGGGTCAGCTCGCCCATCAGCCCCACGAGCAGCGGGGACCCGTCGGTCCGGCTCCCGCGTCGTCGCCGGCGCAACGACGATCCGGGCGGGGCGACGGGCTGGAGGGGGTCGAACTCCGTGAGCTCCACGTGGTAGGCCCGGCCCCGGACCGAGCCCCGGATCTCGGCCGCCCAGTCCCGCACCCGCCGGCTCGTCACCCGGTCGGCCGGCCCGCCCAGATGGATCAGCCGGATCGACGGCGCCACCCCGGCCGCCACCGCCGGTTCCAGCCGGGTCAGGGCGGCCAGGTCCCGCCCCCGGTTGGTGATCGTGACCAGGTAGCGGCGCAGGTCGGAGAGCGGGTCGTCGTCGGGGAAGACGAACCGGCCCTGCTGCATCAGCGCCAGGCCACCGCCGGCCCGATTCCGCGGCCCCCTCGTCGACCCCGTGGCGATCGGCCCCTTCCGGGCTAGGCCGACGGCGGGCGCCGTAGGCCCTGGGGCCGGGGGTCGCCCATCTCGATGGGGTTCGACGCTGCGCTGTAGCCCCCGTCCACCACCAGCGCCTCGCCGGTGACGAACGACGACTGGTCCGACGCCAGCCACACGGCGGCCGCCGCGATCTCGTCGGGTTGGCCGATGCGGCCCAGCGGGTGGGCCCGGCCCGCCCCTTCCCGGGCCGTGTCGGAGGCCAGCATGCGCTTGATGGGCGGGGTGTCGATGGCGCCGGGGCAGATGGCGTTGACCCGGATCCCCTGGCGGGCGTGGTCGACGGCCAGGCACCGGGTCAGGTTGATAACGGCCGCTTTGGAGGCGCCGTAGGCGATCCCGGACCGGTCGCCCCGCAGGCCCGACACCGAGGCCGTGTTGATGATCGAGCCCCCGCCCCCGTCGGCCATGACCGGCACGGCGAACTTGGCCCCCAGGAAGATCGACTTCACGTTGGTGTCCATGACCACGTCCCAGTCGTCTTCCGACAACCGCACGGCGTTGCCGGGCCGGATGGTGCCGGCGTTGAAGAAGGCGGCGTGGAGGCCGCCGAAGTGCTCGACGGCCAGGTTGACCATCGCTTCGTTGTCGGCGGCGGAACGCACGTCGGCCTCGGCCGCCACGGCCCGGCCGCCGGCGGCCACGATGGCGTCGACGGTCTCCTGGGCCCGGGCCAGGCGGATGTCGGCGCAGACCACGCCGGCCCCCTCGCCGGCGAAGCGGAGGGCCGAAGCCGCTCCGATCCCCGACCCGGCTCCGGTGACGATGGCGGCTTTCCCCTCGAGCAGCATGAGCAGGATCTTGTCACACCGGAGGTCGATCCCGCCGGCCGGAGGGGGCCCAACCCACCGCGCCGGCTACGCCGGTCCGTTCGGGCCGTGCTAAACGGGAGGGTGTCCGGGCGACGGCTACCGAGCCGTCGCTGCTCCAGATCCCAGGGGGTAGCCATCATGAGCGCCGAATCCACCGTCAACGCCTTCATCGCCGCCATCGAGAACAAGAAGCTCGACGAGGCCATGAGCTACGTGGCCGACGACTGCTACTACGAGAACGTGCCGATCGGGGGCATGACCGGCCCCGACGAGATGCGGTCGTTCCTGGAGCCCATGTTCAGCGGGCCCAACCCGGTGAAGTTCGAGGTGCTGCGCCAGGTGGCCAACGACACCACGGTGATGAACGACCGGATCGACCGGTTCGTGATGAAGGGCAAGGACATCGCCCTGCCCGTGGCCGGCGTCTTCGAGGTGAACGGCGACGACAAGATCACCCTGTGGCGGGACTTCTTCGACAACGGCATGTTCATGAAGGCCCTCAAGGGCGAGTGAGCACCGCCTTCACAGGCGGGTGAGCTGAGCACCGCCCCTCAGGGGCGGTTGACGTCGGTGCCGAACGGGTGGAGGGAGAAGATGCCCTCCACCGGTTCGCCGAACAGCTCGGCCAGGCGCAGGGCCAGGTGGAGGCCGGGGGCCGACTCGCCCCGCTCCAGGTAGCCCACCGTCTGGTAATGCACACCCAGGGCTTCGGCCAGCTCCTGGCGTGACATACCGCGCTCGGTGCGCAGCTCCTGGATGCGGTTGTGGACGACATCGTCTCTGCTGGATCGTTCGACCATCGGCGTCCCTCGCCTGACCGCCCGTGTTCCGCCGATGACATCGTAGCCCGGGCGGCCTCTTGGGTTTCGTCTCCGGCGACCACCTATGGTCGGGGGATGGCCGAAGCGATCCTCCCGTCCCCGGCCGCTCCCGGGCCGCTGGCCGGGGTGCGGGTGCTCGACCTCACGTCGGTGGTGATGGGGCCGTTGGGCACGCAGGTGCTCGGCGACCTGGGTGCCGACGTGGTGTCGGTGGAGGATCGGGAGGGCAACACCAACCGGGCCATGGGCCCCGGGCCCGTGCCCGGCCTGTCGGGCGTGTCGCTCAACCTGCTGCGCAACAAGCGAAGCGTGGGACTCGACCTGAAACATCCCGACGGCCGGGCCGCCTTCCTGCGCCTGGCGGCCGAGGCCGATGTGGTGGCCACCAACCTGCGGCCCGGTCCGCTGGGCCGCCTCGGCCTGGCCTACGACGACGTGCGGGTGGTCCGCCCCGACATCGTCTTCTGCCAGGCTCACGGCTACCCGTCGGACTCGCCGGCGGCCGACGCCCCGGCCTACGACGACATCATCCAGTCGGCCAGCGGGATCGGGGAGCTGTTCCAGCGCCAGGGGTTCGCGCCGAGCCTGCTGCCCACCCTGGTGGCCGACAAGGTGGCCGGCCTCACCATCGCCTCGTCGATCCTGGCCGCCCTCTACCACCGGGCCGTCACCGGCGAGGGCCAGCACGTCGAGGTGCCGATGATCGACGTGATGCGGGCCTTCGTGTTGGTGGAGCACGGTGCCGGGGCCATCGCCGAGCCTCCGGTGGACCAGGCCGGGTACCGGCGGATCCTCACCGCCGAACGCCGGCCCCAGGCCACGGCCGACGGCTGGATCAACGTGCTGCCCTACGTCGACGCACACTACCGCGCCCTGTTCACCGCCGGCGACCGGCCCGAGCTGATCGACGACCCCCGCATCGCCACACGGGAGGCCCGGATCGCCAACAGCGACAGCCTGTACCGCGAGGTGGCGGCGATCCTGGCCCAGCGGACCACGGGCGAATGGCTGGCCTTCTGCGCCGAGCACGGCATCCCGGCCACCGAGGCCGCCTCGCTCGACGAGATCGTGGCCGGCCTGCCGCTGGCCGAGCACCCGGTGGCCGGCCCCTACCGGGTCATCCCCCATCCCGTGCGCTACTCGGCCACCCCGGCCTCGGTCCGCCGGCCGGCCCCCACCCTGGGCCAGGACGGCCGGGAGGTGCTGGCCGCCGCCGGGTACAGCGAGGCCGAGCTCGACGCCCTCGAGGCCGCCGGAGTCCTGTTCTCAGCCGGCGACCACTGAACTCTGACGTCCGGTGGCGGATTCCGCCGTCCGACGTCAGAGTTCCCCCGTCAGCCCGGCCCACCGCTGCGAACTCTGACGTGCGGTACCGGTAGGCGGCACGCCACGTCAGAATTCCGGGTGGGTCAACCGGCGCACAGGGCGTAGACGTCCCGCCCGCCGGTGGGCAGGTGGTGCCCGGTCCAGGTGGCGCCGCCGTCGGCGGTGGTGAACACCTCACCGTCGCGGGTGGCGCACCACACCCGGTCCTCGTCGTCGGGATCCACGTCGACCTTCATCATGGTGGACGTCGGGGTCACCGAGTCGTAGCGGGTCCAGCTGCGGCCCAGGTCCTCGCTGCGGTACACCGAGCCGGCCACACCCTGGGCCTCGTCGCTGAAGCAGGCGAACAGCGTGCCGGGGTCGTGGGGCGACACCATCACGTGGCGGCAGTAGGTGAGGGGCGAATGGGCCCCGACGTTCAGGTCGGCCCAGTGGCCGCCCTGGTCGTCGGAGCGGAACAGGCCCATCCGGTTGGCCAGGAACGGCCGGCCCGGGGCGGCCGGGCTCACGGCCAGGGCGTGGGTGTCGAGCATCCCCTCCAGCTCGGTTTCGCTCAGCAGCCGGCTCCGCAGCTGGGGGTGCTCCTCGGCCAGGCGGACCAGGTCGAACGAGCAGTCGGTCCACGTCTCACCGCCGTCGGCCGAATGCATCACGCCGCCCACCTCCACCCCGGCGTAGATCGACGCCGTGTCGGTGGGGTCGACGGCGATCGAGATCAGCCGGGTGGGGAAGCCCATGTCGAGCCGCTCGGGCAGCACGGCGTCGGGCAGGTCGGTCCAGGTCTCGCCGTTGTCGGTGGAGCGGTAGAGGCGGGACGGGCCGATCCCGCAGTACCAGACCCGATGGTCGACCGGGTCGAAGGCCAGAGCCCACACCGGCAGCCTTGCGTCGAGCCCGAGCCGCTCCCAGGTGTCGCCCCCGTCGGTGGAGCGGTAGGGGCCGTCGTGGACGCCGGCGTAGATCACCGACGGGTCGTCGGGGTGGCGCACGACGGCCCGAACCTGCGGGGCGTCGGGTAGCCCCTTGGTCAGCGGGGTCCAGGCCTCGGACCCGGGGTCCATCCGCCAGAACCCGCCCAGATGCTCGGCCGGGGCGTTGGGGGCGAAGCGGGACGCCCCCACGAAGCATCGGCCCGTCGTCGTTGCCATCTCACAAACTCCTGGTTGATCTAGTGGAACCGGGCCACGAGCTCGGCGTAGGAGTCGAGCAGGGGCAGGATCTCGTCGGCCCCGGCCGACGGGAGGCCGATGGCGCCGTAGCTCGCACCCAGGGCGGCCATGTTCTCGATGTGGTCGGCCTCGGGCTTGATGCCGAAGATCCCGAGCGACAGGGTCGACGGGTCGCGGCCCGAGTCCTCGGCCAGGTGTTGCAGCTCGGGCCACTTCTCCTCGATCGGGTAGCGGCCCTCGTTGGGCAGCCAGCCGTCGGCGAACTCCACGATGTGCTGGAAGTGGAGCGGGGTGGGGGAGCCGCCCACCACGATCGGGGGATGGGGCTTCTGGGTGGGCTTGGGCCAGGCCCAGGACGGCTCGAAGTTCACGTACTTCCCCGAGAACTCGGCCACGTCCTTGGTCCACAGCTCCTTGCAGGCGAGGATCTTCTCCCGCACCAGGCCCCGGCGCCGCTTGACGTCGATGCCGTGGTCGGCCATCTCCTCGTGGTTCCAGCCGTAGCCGATGCCGAAGATGAACCGGCCGCCCGAGATCATGTCGAGCGACGCCACCTCCTTGGCCAGCCACAGCGGATCCCGCTGGGCCACCAGGGTGATGCCGGTGCCCACCCGCAGGGTGGTGGTGGACACCGCCGCCGCGGTGAGGGCCACGAACTGGTCGTGGGAGCGCCAGTACATGTCGGGCAGGGGAGGCGCCCCCTCCCGCCCGCCCCACGGGGTGCGGCGGGACACCGGGATGTGGGAGTGCTCGGGGAACCACAGGGCGTCGAACCCTCGGGCCTCCACTTCCCGGGCCAGCTCGATCGGCTGGATCGCGGTGTCGGTGGGGAACATCATCACGCCGAGTCGCATGACCGAACCCTAGTCACCGCGCCCATCGGGCGCCCGCCGACCGGAGCCGGTCAGGTGTTTCTGGCCCGTCGGTGGATCTGTGGCGTCACCGCGCAAAATACAGCACCAGACGCCACAGTTCGAGGTTTCCTGCTACTGACGGGCCTCGATCTCCCTCAGGGCCCGGAACCCCTCCACCGCGGTGGGGAAGCCGACGTAACCGACCACGGTGATCATCAGCTCCTCCAACTCGCCGGCGGTCACCCCGTGGTTGAGGGCGCCCTGCAGGTGGAAGCGCAGCTCGGTGGGCTTGTCCTGGGTGGTGAGGGTGGCGCACACCACCAGCGACCGGTCGCGCCGGGCCAGCTGGGGCCGGGCCCACAGCTCGCCGAAGGCGAAGCGGCCGGCGGTGGCGGCGAACGAGCCCATGTCGACCCCCGGCCCGCCGGGGGGCTGGTTGGCGCTGAGGCGGCCCATCACCTCGCGGGCGTCGGCGCTGCGCCGATCGTCGTCCTTGGGCTCGGCCGGCGGGCTGGGCGGTAGCTCGGCCACGCCCTGCAGCTCGGCGATGGCGGCCCGGGCGGTGGTCATGCCGTCGATGGCCCGGGGGAAGCCGGCGTAGCCGCCGAGTTGCACCATCACCTCCTCGATCTCGGTCTGGGTGAGGCCGTGGTGGATGCCGCCCTGCACGTGGGAGCGGAGCTGGGTGAGCTGGTTGAGCGTGGTGAGGATCGTGATCACGATCAGGCTCCGGTCCCGCCGGGACAGGCCGGGCCGGCTCCAGATGTCTCCCAGCGCGAAGTCGAGCACGAACGAGCCGAGCGGCCCCAGGCGGGCTTCGGTGGCAGCGGCCACGGCGTCGGCGTCTACCTCGACCCCGGCGTCGCCGCCCCGCAGCGTCCGCTGCACGTCCTTGCCCGCCGCCCGCCGTTCGGCCTGCGTCTTCCTGGCCATGATGATGTCCCCCTTGTGGTTGGTTCTTCCGAGCTCGCTACCGGCCCGGTCAGCGCCCCGACATGATGAGCGACAGCGCCTCGGCCCGGCTGGCCTGGTCGCTGAGCGATCCCCGCACGGCCGAGGTGGTGGTGAGGGCACCCGGCTTCATCGCCCCCCGGATGGTCATGCACAGGTGCTCGGCCTCCAGCACCACCAGGGCCCCGCTGGCCCCGAGACGTTCCATGAAGTCGTCGGCGATCTGGCCGGTGAGTCGCTCCTGCACCTGGAGCCGGCGGGCGTAGCCGTCGACCAGGCGGGCGATCTTGGACAGCCCGCACACCTTGCCGGTGGAGCCGGGGAGGTAGGCCACGTGGGCCCGGCCCATGAACGGCAGCATGTGGTGTTCGCACATCGACGAGAACGGGATGTCTTTCACGATCACCATCTCCTCGTGGTCGATGGTGAACTGGCGCTCCAGGTGGCGGCCCGGGTCTTCGTGGTAGCCGCTCAACAGCTCGAGGTAGCTGCGGGCCACCCGGGCCGGGGTATCGAGCAGGCCGTCCCGCCCGGGATCCTCGCCCACGGCCAGCAGCAACTCTCGGACCGCGGCTTCGGCCCGCCGGAGATCGAACGATACGGATGGGGCGTCCACGCGGTGCCTCCCGTGTTGAGGTGCCCGGACCAGGGTCGGGGCCCGGGGCAAAGACTCTGTCACCCCCGCCGGCCCGCCGACAATCCGGCCCGCTAATTGCCGATCGACGAGACCGTGGTGTTGATCTGCTGGGCCAGGTCGGTGTAGGCGGCGGCCAGCTGGTTGCGCTCGGCCACCAGGTCGTTGTAGTCGTCCACGGCCTGCTGATGGGCTTCGGCCGCGCTGTTGAAGGCGGCCACGTCGGCGTTGAACGGATCCACGCCGGCGTTGTACTCGGCGTAGCGGCCCTCGGCCCGCAGCGAGTCGAGCTCGGCCGAGCGGGCGTCGAGATCGGACCGCTGGGCCCGCAGATCGGCGTCTTCGGCATCGAGCTTGGCCCGCTTGGCCGCCAGCTCGGCGTCGAGGTCGTCGACCTGATGGCGCAGCGACGAGAACGTCCCCTGAGCCTCCCGGGCCAGGGCCACGACGGCGGCCCGGTCGGTGAACCACCGGGTGTAGTAGGCCTCCAGGTCGGGCCCGAGGTCGGCCACCTCGGTGCCCAGGATCGAGTGCAGCTCGGAGTCGATCACGGCCGGGTCGAGGGCCCGGTACACGTCGATCCGCTCGGTCAGCTCCGCCGTGGCATGAGCCTGGTAGGCCGCCTGGAGCAGGGCCGACAGCCGGGAGCGCTCCACCACGCCCATGGCGGCCCAGGCGGCGTGGAGCATCTCGTGGGCGGTTGTGGTCTCGGTGATGCCGTCGAGCCGGGGGTCGGTGACCGACAGCACGGCGATGTGCCCGGCCTGGTAGCAGCCCAGCACCGACACGTCGGGCTCCAGGCTGCAGCGCTGGCCGATCGATGTCCGGTCGGTCAGCTCCGGGTCGGACCGGGCCAGGAGGCCCCGGGCTTCGGCCGTCATCGTGGTGCGGGTGGCGATGGCGTCGAACGTGGGGTCGAGGGCCGGGGCGGGGACGGTGGTGCCGGGGGCCGACGCCAGCGAGGCTCCGGCGGGGAGCGTGGGGGGAACGGCCGACGACCCGTCCACCGCGACCGGTACCGCGGAGGCGACCGTGGTGGGCCCGGCGGAACCGTCGGACGGGCTGATCAGCCCGCAACCGGCTGCGACCAGCAGAGACACGAGAGCCGGGGCCAGCGCCCGCCGGTGAGCTCCGCTCACCCGGATCGGCCGCCGCCCTGCTGGTTCTCGCACACCATGGATTGTGGCACGGGCCGGGCCGCTTGCGACGGTCGGCCGGCGCCCGCCCGGCCCCGGGCGGCCCCGGCGGGCCACCTACCAGAGCAGGTCCGGGCGGCCCGGCGGGCCACCTACCAGAGCGGGGCCCGGGCCGGCAGGCCCAGCGTCAGGCGGCCTCCGGCCTCGAAGTGGGCGGGAGACCCGGCGCCGTGCTGGAGGGCCACGTGGGCATCCCGGAAGCAGCGCTCCAGACGGTGGGCGGCGAAGATCGACCGGGTGCCGCCGGCGTGGAACAGCGGGTTCACCACCTCCACCGCCTCGTGCAGGGCGTGGACGATGGCGAGGCGGGCCGGGGGTATCAACCGGTCGAGCTCGGCGTCGTCGGCGCCGGCCACCGTGGCCTCCCACGCCTCGGCCAGCGAGGTGTGGCAGTACACCCGGGCCGCCTGGAGCCGGGCCTCGGCCCGCCCCACCGTCAGCTGCACCGGCGCCCGCTCCCGCAGCGGCAGCTCGGCCCCGGCGGTGCCGGCCGAGGCCATGTCGCCGAAGGCGTCGAGCGCACCCCGGGCCAGGCCCAGGGCCACCCCGGCGGTGAGGGCCCAGTTCACCACCATCGACAGGCGCCGGTGGTACAGGGGGCCGCTCTGGGCTGCCAGGTGGCGGCCGGCGCTGACCCGCTCGGCCGGCACGAACACCTCATCGGCCACGAAGTCGTTGCTGCCGGTGCCCCGCAGGCCGGCCACGTCCCAGGTGTCGAGGATCGCTCCGTCGGCGATGGGCAGGAACACGGCCCGGGTGCGGCGCCCACCGCCCTCGTCGGCCCCGCCGTCGAGAACCAGGCAGGCCCCGCAGTACCAGTCGGCGTGGAGGCAGTTGGAGGCGAAGTCCCACCGGCCGCTCACCACGTAGCCCCCCTCCACCGGACGGGCCGTGCCGCAGGGCCGGTTGGAGCCCGAGAAGCGCCGGGGCGGCCGGCCGGCCGGCTCGCACATGGCGGCCACCGCCCCGGGCCCCAGGGTGGCGATCTGCCAGGAGTTGGCCGACGACACGTGGGCGCACCACGCCGCCGAGCCGTCGGCCGCGGCCAGGACCTCGATGGCGGTCATGGCGCTCAACGGGTCCACCTCGGGGCCGCCCGCCGACGCCGGCAGGTAGAGGTGGTTGAGCCCGGCCTCGGTCAGCCGATCGGCCAAGGCGTCGGGCAGGCGGCGGTTGGCCTCGATCCACCCGGCCGCCGCCTCCACCTTCGGCACCAGCCGCCGGGCCGCGTCCACCACCGGATGGGCGCCCGGGGCATGGACCCCCACGGCGCTGTCAGCCCAAGCCGGCATGGGTGAGGCCGACGTAGCTGTCTTCGCCCGGGTGGTAGGCCGTGATCCGCTGCGTCGGGTTGCGGTTGACGAGCTCCCGCCCGAACAGGGGATGGAACATGGAGCGCACCTCGTGCTCGATCGTGGTGAGCACCTGGCCCGAGCCGGGATCGACGATGTCGCAGAACCGGTACTCGCTGTCGTTGGTCTCCAACGTGATGAGGCCCCGCTCGCCCAGGGCGGCGTAGGGCCGGGAGAAGTTGGCCAGGTAGACGGCGATGTGGTGCCCGTCGTAGGCCGGGATCTCGGCGTCGGTCTCGGTGAAGCACAGCTGCTGGTGGCAGCCCACCCGCACCGTGGCCCGGGGCGCCCCACCCTCGCCCGCTGCCACCGAGGCGGGCGCCCCGAACAGCTCGTCGTAGAAGCGGGCGATGCCGGCGGCGGTGCCGGGGGCGACATCGAGGTCCACGTAGGCCATGCCGAGGCCCATGCCCCCGAACCCCTCGCCGGCCTGGTGGACCCGGAGCCGGTTGCCCCAGGGACAGGTGATGGCCAGCACGTCGTCGCCGGCCTCGACGCAGCCGAAGGCCGACCCCTCGAACCGGTCGCCGTAGTTCTTCGTCAGGCGGCCGATGCGGCCGGCCAGCTCGGCCACGCTCGGCACCACCAACCCGATCGTGCCCCGCACCACCTGGGCCTTCGACTTCGGCAGGTGGAACTGCTGACCGCCCACGTTGACCCACATGTTCATCGTGCCGAAGTCGATGTAGGGGTCGCGGGTGAAGCCGAGGCCGCTCACGTAGAAGAGAGCGGCCAGCTCCTGATCGGGCACGGTGACGTTCACGTGCTCCAACGCCACCAGGTTGCCGACGTCCTGCGTGGTCCGGTCGTAGGTGCGCTCGGCCATGATGTACCCCCTGTCCCCGGCAGCCGGCCGGGCTTCACCGCCACAGTAATCCCGGGCTGTGACAGCCGGTAAGTCCCGGCCGGGGGACGGTGCGGGCGCGGCCCCGGTCAGCGGGTGGCGGCGGCCACGTCCCGGTGGGTGACGGCGTCGAGGCGGCCGATGGCGTCGACGATGGCCTGCACCCCGGTGGCGCCGTCGCTGGCCACGTCGGCGATGGCGTGCACCACACCGGCCTGCTCGGCGATGGCCGAGCTGAGAACCGCCTGCTGGTCCTGGAGGGCGTTGGTGTCGGTGGCCATCGCCTCCACGATCGAGATCACGCTGGCGATGGCCGACTGGACGCCGTTGATCGTGGCCCCGATCTCGTCCACCGAGCTGGTCGTCTGGTGGGCCAGGTCCTTCACCTCCGAGGCCACCACCGAGAAGCCCCGGCCGGCGTCGCCGGCCCGGGCCGCCTCGATGGCAGCGTTGAGAGCCAGCAGCCCGGTCTGGCCGGCGATCGAGCGGATGAGCGACGACGCGTCGGCGATCGACCGGCTCCACTCCGCCAGCTCGTCCACCGCGGCCCGAACCTGCTCCACCCGGAAGCCGGTCTGGGCCACGGTCTCGGCGTTGGCCCCCGCCACCTGGCGCAGGAGGTCGATCGAGGCCGCCAACTCCTCGGCTGCGGCGGCGGTGCGGACGGCGCCCTCACCCACCCGGGACGTCTCGGTGGTCAGGCTGCGGACCCCTGCGGTGAGCGTGGAGGCCAGCTCGTGCTGATGGGCCAGCTGGGTGCTCATCGTGGCCTCCGCCGCCGCCCGCTGTTCCCTCACGGTCTGCTCGCTCAGGCTGCGGGCCCAGGCGTTGGCCAGGCCGCCGACGGTGAGGAGCAGGGTGAAGCCGGCGGCATGGACCGCGCCCGCCGCCGCCCCTTCGGTGGCCATGAGGGGCAGGGAGGTCAGGAAGGTCATGGGGGCGACGGCGGCCACCGTCTTCGCCCCCAGCATCACCCCGGCGAACACGCCGAGCATGGCGTAGTAGGCACCGACGGTCGGCGTGCCGACGAGCCACCGGTTGAACACGGCCAGCAGGCACACGGCCGCCACGATCTGGGCGATGAACCCGATGTGGCCGATCCGGGCCCACGGCGTCACCATCGACACCAGGCCGAACCCGACGCACAACGCGGCCATGATCAGGTGGGGGGTCGTCGGGCCGTCGCCGCTCACCAGGCCGGACAGCGCGGCGACCAGGCCGACGGCGATGAACTGGAGGCCGCCGAAGAAGCCGGCCCGCGGGTGTGTGACCAGATGCATCGAGCGTCCGGTCGTCGGGGCGGCGGGAACCGTGAGCGGTCGGGCCCGAATCGGGCCGGACGGCCCAGCGCCGTCAGTCTTCGGTGCGGCCGTAGACCGAGCGGATCATGGCCCGGTCGGCGCCGGCCACCAGGCTCAGCATCTCGTCGATCTCGGCCGGCGAGAACCCGACCTCGGCCATCACCTCGGCCGTGTGCTCGCCCAGGCGGGGAGGGGGCCGGCGGAACCCGGCCCCGGGCGTGTCGCTCAGGTGCACCACGTTGGTGACCACGGGGGTGGGGCCGTGGTGGGGCACATCGACCTCGGCCAGGTAGCCGTTCGCCGACACCTGGGGGTCGGCCAGCAGCTCGGCGTAGTTCTGCACCTTCTCGAAGATGATCTCGGGCTGGTCGGCGAAGAACTCGTCCCACTCGGCCGTGGTGTGGGAGGCGAACGCCTGGCGCATGCGCTCGCGGATCTCCTCCACGCCGTCGGTGGAGCCCCGGGCCCCGATCCGCTTGGCCGTCGTGTTCCACCGCTCGTCGAGCACCACCTCGGGCTGGCCGGCGAAGATCCAGAAGTCGTCCCAGCTGGCGCTGGACATGGCCACGGCCAGGAGGAAGGCCCCGCCGTCGCTGGTGTGGTAGACGCCGTAGGGGCACAGGATGTTGGGGTTGTGGGACCCGGCCCGGCGCAGCGCGGCGGGGTCGGCCGACATGGCGGCGTGGGCGATCTCCCAGGCCTGGATCCACATCATCGCTCCCAGCGACGAGGTGTCGACCTGCTGGCCCCGGCCGGTGCGCTCCCGGGCGTAGAGCGCGGTCATCACGCCCAGGGCGAGCTGCATCGATCCCACGTGGTCGGCCACGGCGGCGCCGGGCGGCATGGGAGGGCCGTCCTCCGGGCCCGACATGGCGGCCAGCCCGCTGCGGGCCTGGGCCGCCCCGTCCAGCATGGCCTTGTCGGCGTCGGGTCCGTTCGGTCCGAAGCCCGAGACCCGGGCGTAGACCAAGCCCGGGTTGAGAGCCGACAGGGTGTCGTAGTCGAGCCCCATGCGCTCCAGAGCCTCCCGCCGGTAGTTGGTCAGGAACACGTCGGACTCGGCCACCAGGCGGTGGAGGAGCTCACGGCCCAACTCGTGATGGGCGTCGATGGCCACGCCCCGCTTGCCCCGGTTCATGGCCACGTACTGGGTGCCCATGACCTCCACCGGAGCGGTGAAGGCCGGGCCCCGGACGTAGCGGTTGAGCTCCCCGCCCGGGCGCTCCACCTTGACCACCTCGGCCCCCATGTCCACCAGGTAGGCGGCGGCGTGCGGGCCCTGGATGGCCACCGTCATGTCGACCACCTTGATGCCGGTGAGCGGGCCGTGCCGCAGGTCGGCCATGCTGTTTCCCCCTTCGCCCTCCCATCCCCGGGGACGGCGGAACCCATTGTCGGCGGCTCGGCCCGGAGCTGTCCAGAGCGGCGACGGCTGACCTCCGGCGGGCCGCCCGCCCCGGGCCGAACGGACCGTACCGGCGGGCCGGCCTAAGGGCGGGCGGCGTGCTGTCGATACGGCGGGCATGGACCTGGCTTCGATGATCGGCCGCCTGCCCACCGGTGACGCCGTCTCCGACGAGGACTTCGAGTCCCGACATCGGCTGATCCTGTGGTTCCTCGGGCTCCACACGCCGGTGCTCCTCCTCATCGCCCTGGTGCGGGGGTACGGCCCGATCCACGCCGTGGTCGAGTCGCTACCACCGCTGCTGCTGGCTGTCGGGGCCTGGCGGGCGGCCGGGCGTTGCCTGCGGTCGGGGACGGCGGCGCTGGGCCTCGTGGTGGGGGCCTCGATCCTCGTCCACTTCACCGGCGGCATGATCGAGGCCCACTTCCAGTGGTTCGTGGCCCTGTCGCTGATCGGGCTCTACGTCGACGTCCGGCCCTTCCTGGTGGGGCTGGCCTACACCGTCCTCCACCACGGCGGGATGAGCCTGATCGACCCGGCGCTGGCCTTCTCCACCCCCGAGGCCCAGCGCAAACCGCTGTTGTGGACCGGGGTGCACGTGGTGTTCGTGCTGATGCAGATCGGCACGATCGTGGCCAACTGGGTGAACGCCGAGCGCCAGGAGGAGGGCCGCCTGAGGCTGGCGTCGGACCAGGAGCGGCTGCTGGGCCGGCAGCAGGAGCTGATCGGCGCGGTCACGGCCCAGGCCACCGATCTCGGGGCCCGCTCCGGTCGGATCCGAAACGAGATCGAGCAGGCCGTGGGCTCGGTGGCCGTGATCGACGACGGCACCCGCCGGGTCGGTGAGCTGGCCCGCCAGGCCACCCGCCAGGCCGAAGAGGCGCACGGGCTGAGCGAGCACACCCGGTCCGGTTTCGAGGAGCTCGACCGCCAGAGCCGGGCCATCGCCGACCTGGTGGCCATGGTCCAGGAGATCGCCTCCCGCACGAACCTGCTCGCCCTCAACGCCAGCATCGAGGCGGCCCGGGCCGGCGACGCCGGCAAGGGGTTCGCCGTAGTGGCCAGCGAGGTCAAGAATCTGGCGGCCACGACGGCGGAGACCACCCAGCAGATCACGGAGGCCACGCTGGCCATCCAGGCCGGCATCGAGGCGAGCCGGACGCAGATGGACGGGGTGACGGCGGCGGTGGCCGCCATCGGCGCCATCCAGGAGTCGGTCGATGCCGAGCTCGACCGGCAGATCGCGGCCTGCGGAGACACCCGGGCCGGCATCGGCGGCGCATCGCAGGCCGTCCTCAGCGTCGTCAGCGGCATCGAGTCGCTGAGCGGCCTGACAGCCGGCCAGCGGTAGCGGCCCGGCCGGTCGCTAGAGGATCGGCTCCAGCGGTTCCAGGCCGAGCAGCACCCGGCCGGCGTCGTCGATGAACTGGGGGGCCACCATCAGCTGCTGGGCCACCACGGCCACGTCTCGCCGGGCCTTGCCGATCGGGTCGTCGACCCAGTTGACCGACGTGCCGGCGGCCGAGTGCACCAGCTCCACGGCCCGGATCGCTTCCTGGCAGGCGTGGGAGCAGGCCAGGCGGACGAGGGCCCGCTGGCGCCGGCTGCAGCGGCCGCCGGCCACCACCGTCTGCCACTCGTCCTCCACCACCTCGAACACGAAGGCCCGGGCGCCGCGCAGGGCCGCCTCGGCCTGGGCGATGGCCAGCTGGGCCCGGGGCCGTTCCCGCAGGGTGGTGCGGGACAGGCGGGGCACCTTGCCCTCGGCCAGGTCCACGAAGTGGTTGAGGGCACTGCGGGCGATGCCGGTGGCCACGCCGACCTTGTTGTAGGCCAGGCGGGAGAACGGCGGCAGCTGGTACAAGGGGCCGTCGTGGCGGGGCGAGCCGCCGGCCACCGACGTGGTCATCTCCTCCGGCACGAACAGGTCGTGGACGGCCACGTCGTGGCTGCCCGTGCCCTGCAGGCCGTTGGTGCGCCAGGTGTCGATGATCTCGTACTGGCTGCGGGGCACGAGGATCTCGAGCGTCCGCACCGGCTTGGACCCCTCCACGATGCACTGGCCCCAGAACAGATCCGCGTGGTGGCACCCGGAGGCGAACGGCCACCGGCCCGTCACCCGCCAGCCGCCGTCGACCTTCGTGGCCCGGCCCTGCGGGTTGAGGGCGCCGCACATCACGAGGTCGGGGTGCTCGGCGAAGAGGCGGGCCGCCGTCTCGTGGGGCATGAGGGAACCGCCGATGCCCACGGTCTCGATGCCGATCATCAGCACCCAGCCGGTGGAGCCGTCGGCTTCGCTGATCGCCTCGATGGCCTCGATCGTGGGGTGGGGGTGGGCCTCCGCCCCGCCGAACAGGGCCGGGGCGGCGATCCGGTACAGGCCGGCGGCCGACATGGCCTTCACCACCACCTCGGGCACGTGGCGGAGCTGCGTCGCCTCCTCGGCGTGCTGGCGTACCAGGGGCTGCAGGCCCCGGGCCGCCGCCACCAGTTCGTGGACCTCACCCATCACGTACCCCCGTCCCGGGTCGGCTCCCGTCGACCGATCGTACGCGGCCCCTCTCCGGGGGCGCCATCCGATCCTCGCCGTGTGGAGGCGCCGTGTGGAGGCGCCGTGTGGATCTGATGCCGGGGAGCGTCACGGGTGACGGCCCGGGCCATCAGATCGTCTACCCGAAGGCCAGGGGGAGGCCCGGACGGGGCCAGGTGGTGCGCAGGAGCCGCCCGGAGTGCGACGCCGTGATCCAGGCCGTGCGCCGGTCGAGCCCGCCGAAGCAGATGTTGGTGGTGGCGGGATCGCCGGTGGGCACGTGCTCGATCGGGCTGCCGCCGTCGGGAGCATCGGGCGGGATCACGGTGATGCCGCCGTTGCGGATGGTGGCCACGCACACGTTGCCCGCTTCGTCGACGGCCAGCGAGTCGAGCCACTGCCAGCCGGGGAGCCCAGCCAGCAGCCGGGCCCGGGTCTCGGGGCCCCGGTAGCCGTCGATCTCACCCGGGCCCGACAGCGGCCACCAGAACACCCGGGCGGTCTCGGTCTCGGCCACGTACACCCGGTCGCCGGCCGGCGACAGGCCGACCCCGTTGGGATGGTTGAGCGGGTAGATGACCTCGCGGATCTCGGAGCCGTCGGCGCGGGCGTAGTAGAGGCCGCCCCGGTCCCGGTCGCGGTGCCGGCGCTTGCCCGGATCGGAGAACCAGAAACCTCCAGTGTGATCGAACACGAGGTCGTTGGGTCCCCGGAGCTGATGGGGGCCGCAGTGGGTGT
This sequence comes from Acidimicrobiales bacterium, assembly GCA_041394285.1. Lineage (GTDB taxonomy): Bacteria > Actinomycetota > Acidimicrobiia > Acidimicrobiales > SZUA-35 > CADEDH01. The sequence goes on from JAWKIL010000008.1 coordinate 211,378, forward strand.
AGATCGTCTCCACCTCACCGGTGGCGATGTCGACCCGCTGGATCGAGCCACCGGTGTAATCGTCGGCCTCCACCGTGGGCATGCCGTTCACCCAGGCGAAGCCGCCGTTGTTGGTGATCCACACCTTGCCGTCGGGCCCGACGGCGGCGCCGTTGGGCCCGCCGCCACACCGGGCCACCACGTCCACGGTGCCGTCGGGACCGACCCGGCTGAGCGTGCCCGCTCGATCTCCACCACCAGCACCGAGCCGTCGTGCATGGCCACCGGCCCCTCGGGAAACCGGAGCCCGGTGGCAACCGTCTCCATCGCCAACTCGATAGTCACGCGTCGCATCCCCCCGTTCCTGACCGGATGATGATCCCATACCGACGGCGATGCAGCCGCTTCACCACCCGATACCTTGCGGCGATGAGTGTGAATCTCCGCAACTACATCAAGTCGGTCTACGGGTTCGATCACGTGCTGCGGCTCACGCCGGAGAAGGCGCTCACCCGCAAGTCCCCCTGCGTCGGATGGACGGGCAAAGACGTCATCGAGCACGCCATCGGCGGCGTGAAGATGGTGCAGAGTTTCGCCGCCACCGGCAAGGGGCCCAAGACGCTCCCCAAGGTCGGTGCCGATCCGTTGACCGCCTGGGCCAAGCTGCGCGACACCACGCTCGAGGCGCTCGATCAGCCCGGTGTGCTCCAGGCCGTTGCCGAGGATCCGTTCGGCCCCGACTTCGGTCCCATGGCGATCGACGACCTGATCGGTTTCATGGGCGCCGATCTCGTGATCCACACGTGGGATCTGGCCCGCACGGCCAAGGTCGACGAGCGCATCGATCCCGGCCTGGTGAAGGTCACCCTGGCGATGTGGAAGACGCTGCCCGAGGAGGCTCTACGGTCGCCCGGCATGTGCGGGCCGGCCATCAAGCCCGAGAAGGGCGCGTCACCCCAGACCCGCCTGCTGAACTTCGTGGGTCGCTCCGCCTGAGATCCCGTTCATCCCGGCGAACCGTGGCGCCAGCGCTCGAATCGCAGCACGGCGCCACAGTTCGCAGGGATCCCTTCGCTGGGCTGATTCGCCGGGCTGATTCGCCGGGTCAGCAACGGCGGGCCACAACCACCAGGGCGTCGTCGCGCAGGCGACCGCCTGTGTGCTCCAGAGCCAGATCCACGCAGGCGTCGGCCAGCCGCTGAGGGGCGTCGTCGTGGCGCTCGGCGATCAGCTCGGCCAGCCGCTCCTCGCCCAGCAGCGTCCGGCCCTCGGTCCGGGCCTCGTGCAATCCGTCGGTGGTGATCACGAGGAGCTCGCCCGGCGCCACCGGGATGGAGCGCACCTCGTGGGTGACGCCGGGGAAGCCCAGCAGGGGACCGGTGCGGCGCCAATGGGTGAGCTTGCGTCCCTTGACCTGGAGCGGTGGCGGGTGGCCGGCGTTGACCAGCCGCACGTCGCCGTCATCGTCGGGCATCTCCACCAGCACCGCCGTGGCGTTGGTCCGACGCCGCAGCAGCTTGGCGTTGGCGCTGGCCGCGATCTCGGCCACGCCCGCCCCGTTCTCCCACAGGGCGGCGATGTGGGTGCGCAGACCGTAGGCCAGGACGGCCGACTGGGCCCCGTGGCCGGCGATGTCGAACACGGCCAGCAGGGTGGCCGGCGCCGGTAGCTGGCGGCGCAGCACCTGCACCGAGTCTCCCGTGAGGTGGCCGTGCGCCGGCTCGTACCGCATGCCCGTCTCCCACCCCGGGATCTCGGGCCGGGTGACGCTGAGCTCGGTGGTGATGGCCTCCACCACGGCGGTCAGGTCGTCGGCCGACTCGGCCCGCCGCTGCACGTTGTCGAGCCGCTCCCGCAGCTCCCACTCCGTCCGCACGATCACGGCCGACGGCACGAGCACCAGCGCCCCCAGCGCCGCCATCTGCACCACCGAGAACACCGACAGCGCCATGTCGTTGTCGGACGTGAGCCGGGCCAGCCCGGCGGCCACGACGGTCAGCATCAGCGGGGTGCCGGCGATGACCAACGTCAGACGTCGGACGAGGCCCCCGGTCACGCCCCCTTCGAGGAGCCGCCCCAGCACGCCAACGGCGGGGCGGATCAGGACGGCGGCCGAACCCAGCAGAGCGATGCCGAGCCCGGTGTGGAGGGCCATGCCCACCGCCACCGTGCTGCCGAGCTCGCGCCGGTCGACGCCGAGGGCGAAGCCGGCCACCGCCGACGCACCGACCATGGCCGACCCCAGAGCCAGACCCTGGGCCACCAACGGCTTGCGATCGAGCGTGATCAGGAGCAGCGCCCCGCCCACCAGCACGAACGCGGCGCAGGTCTCCACCACCGGACGTCCGCCCACCGGCGTGGTGGCGGCCACCACCCCGGGACGGAACAACCCCTCCACCCACGTGGGGCCGGCCTGAACCAGGTTGAGGGACAGCTCCACCGCCCCGACCGCGGTGAGCCCGGCGGCGCAGGCGGCCCCGATCCAGCGGCTGGCGCCCTGCCGCCCGGCCGCCAGCGCCGCTGCCCCGCCCAGCGCCAGGCCGATCGCCGTGTTGGGATACATCGGGGGCAGGCTGGGCGACAGCTCGACGATCCGGTCGTTGTCCACGGCATAGCCGACCAGCACGAGGAGCCCGACCCCCATCACCACCCAGGCCAGGGCGTTGCCCACCTGCTGGAGGCGCCGCGTGTCGGCCGCCCGCTGGCGGGGTAGCGCCAGGGCCGGATCGCCGTGCGGCTGGTCGAGCGAGCGCGGGAGCTGCCACCAGCCCACGCGCTCAGCCGAACGCGCCTCGCTTCGCCTGCCGAGCACGGGCCGATTCTACCGGGTCGGGTGGTGGCCGTCTGGCGGCGGCCGTCACATGCCGCCGTCAACTGTGACAGGGGCCACCAGGCCCGAACAGAAGGTTACCGTACGCCCCTGTCGGGTCTTTTCGCTGGTCACCAGCGCCCTGTTCATTCCGGTGTAAGTAGGGCGTCAGATTTGGGACCTTTGATCGTCACTGGCAGCTGCCTTTCCCGAAACGCGGCTGCCGTACGTTGTGGAAGGCAACGACGCAGGATCACGGGCCGGTTGTTGCTGACGGGCATCACGGGTCCTGCCGGAACGGGAGAACCGACCATGCCTACCGAGACCGAGCTGTTCACGCAGATACGTCGAGCTACCGCCCTGAAGCAGGCCGAGAAGGATCGCACGATCCATCTTGAGGAGTATGTGGAGTTGGTGCGGGGGTGTCCGACGGTGGCTGATCGGGCGCATGCCCGGTTGTTCCATATGTTGGAGGCGGGGGGGTTTGTGCCGGATGAGGCGGTGGAGGGGGTGCGGGCGTCGTTTTTTGATGGTGAGATTTTTGGGTTGTCGCGTCCGTTGGATGAGTTGGTTGAGTATTTTCGGACGGCGGCTCGGGGGCATGCGGCGCGGCGGCGGATTTTGTTGTTGTGGGGGCCGCCGGGTGGTGCGAAGTCGTCGATTGCTACGTGTTTGAAGCGGGAGTTGGAGGCGTGGTCTCGGACTGATGGGGGGGCGGTGTATGCGTTGGAGGGGTGTCCGATGCATGAGGAGCCGCTGCATTTGTTTCCGTCGGAGTCAGGCCGGGGGCGCCGTCGTTGCGGGAGCAGTTGAAGGCGTACACCGGGGTGGAGGTGGAGGTGGCTTGTGTCCGGTGTGTGCGTTGCGGTTGGAGTCGGAGTTCGGGGTGATCCGGAGCGGTTCCCGATTGTGCGGGTGCAGTTTTCGGAGTCTCGGCGGGTGGGGATCGGGACGTTTCGCCGTCGGATCCGAAGTCGATGTCGACGGAGCAGTTGACGGGTGGGGTGAATTTCAAGTTGTTGGAGACGTATGGGTCTGATGATGATCCGCGTGCTCTGGATTGGGCGGGGAGTTTTCGAAGGCGAATCGGGGTGTTGGAGTGTATTGAGTTTTGAAGAATCGAAGGAGTTTTGGTTGAGTTTTCGACGTTGTCGCAGGAGCGGCAGTTCAAGGTGCCGAAGTTTGGGTTTATTGATGCGGATCTATTGTGTTGTTGGCGCATACGAATGAGTCGGAGTTTCGGCAGCGTATGGCGGATCCGACAGATGAGGCGTTGCGGTCTCGGTTGTACGATTCCGGTTCCGTACAATGTGCGGTTGACGGATGAGGCCCGGATCTACCGGAAGTTGTTGGGGCAGTCGGATCACGACTTCCACATCGATCCGAGCGCCATCGAGGCCGCCTCGGCCATCGCCGTGATGACGAGGCTGACGGACTACCCCAACCTGTCGGCCATCGAGAAGCTGCACCTGTATGACGGGAAGGAGACCGGGGAGTTCAAGCTGAACCAGCTGCCCGAGATCCACAAGCAGTCGGCCCGGGAAGGGTTGGAGGGGATCGACCCCCGGTTCGTGATCGACGCCCTGAGCCGGGCCGTGGCCGAGACCGAGGTGGACCAGGCCGCCAGCGGCCGCCGCCCGTGCCTGACCACGGTGATGGCGATCCGGGCGCTGCGGACCTCGATCGAGCGGTCGCACCAGATCGGCGACGAGGCCAAGAAGGCATATCTGGCGTTGTTGACCGAGGCCCGGCAGGAGATCGACCGGCAGTTGAAGGACGAGGTGCGCAAGGCGTTCGTGCCGGCCTTCGCCGACACGGCCCAGCACCTGCTGGAGAACTACCTGAACCACTGTGAGGCCTACTGCGGTTCGGAGAAGGTGACCGACCCCATCACCGGGGAGGAGCGGGATCCCGACGAGAAGCTGCTCCGGGGTGTGGAGGAGATGATCGGGGTCTCGGAGAACGCCAGGACGGGTTCCGGTCCGGGGTGTTGATGCGGATCGGGATGTGGCTGCGCAAGGGTCGGCCCCTGGCCTACAACTCCGATGAGCAGCTGGGCCGGGCCATCGAGGCCTACCTGTTCGAGGAGATGAAGGACATCGTGCGGATCACGGTGTCCAAGCGCAGTCCCGACACCCAGCACGCCGAACGGCTCAACGAGGTCATCAAGGTCCTGTGCGACAGCCGCGGCTACTGCCCCACCTGCTCCTCGGAGTTGCTCGACTACGTCGGCGCCCTCCTCAACCGGTGATCGGAGGACAGCGACGATGACCGTCCTGAAGGACCCCGGCGTCTTCCACGACGACGGCGAGCGTGACCGCCGCCGAAACCACGACCGCATCCGAGCCCAGATCGCCCGCCAGGTGCGGGAGCGGATCGGCGACGAGGAGCTGATCACGGCCGGTCCCGAGCGCCGCATCCGGGTACCGGTGAAGGGCCAGCGGGAGTGGCGGTTCCTGTTCGACCGGGGCCGTCAGGAGGGCGTCGGCCAGTCGGACCAGATGAGCGAAGGCGACGCCGTGGACTTCGGGCCCCAGCCCGGCGGCGAGGGCGAGGGTCAGGGCGGCGAGGGCGGGGGCGGCGACGTCACCTACGAGGTCGAGCTCGACATGGACGAGGTGGAGCAGCACCTGTTCGAGCAGCTCGGGCTGCCCCGCCTCGCCCCCCGGGGCCGACAGGAGGCCGAGGCCGACACCGTCTTCGACGACCGGGCCCGCAAGGGACCACTGCTCGACAAGAAGGCCACGCTGCGGGCCAACCTCCGGCGCAACGCCTCGGCCGGCCGGGTGGGGATCGGTGACTTCGACCGAGACGACGCCCGCTACCTCACCTGGCGGGAACAGACCCGGCCGGTGTCCCAGACGGTGTTCCTGGTGATGGACGTGTCGGGCTCGATGGGCCAGTTCCCTGCGCGGATCGCCCGCTGCTGCTGGTGGGCCACCCGCTTCCTGCGCCGGCGGTACACGACCACCGAGATCGTCTTCATCGCCCATCACACCGAAGCGACGGAATGCGACGAGCGGCAGTTCTTCACCCGCGTCGAGTCGGGTGGCACCCGCTGCTCGTCGGCCTACGAGCTGCTGCTGGACGTCCAGCGCCGGCGGTACCCGGCCACGGACTGGAACATCTTCGTGGCCCACTGCTCCGACGGCGACAACTGGAACGACGACAACGAGCGGCTGGTGGGCCTGCTGGCCGAGACCGCAGCGGTGGCCAACCTCGTCGGCTACTGCCAGATCGACCGGTCCACCCGCTACCACTGGTCGGCCGACCACCTGTTGGCCGTGCTCCGCCAGGCCGACGTGCCCGGCGTGGTGTGCTGCTCGGTGTCGTCCGACACCGGCGTGTCGAGGGGCGACCGAAGACGATCTTCTCCCCCGACGAGAGCGACGTGCGGGAAGGGGTGCTGGCGTCATGACGGCAGTCGACCCCCAACTCCAACCCGAGTCCGGGCACGAGGGCCGCCGGGCCGTCGCCATCTACGACCTGGCCGAGCTGCAGCGGCTCGACGACGAGTGCCGGGCGGCGGCCGCCGGCCTGGGGCTCGACGTGCCCGAGGTGGTGTTCCACCTGGCCCCGGCGGAGCGGATCTACGACATCGCCGCCCGAGGCCTGCCCGGGCGCTACCCCCACTGGCGCTTCGGCCAGGACTACGAGCGGATGAAGCTCGACCACGACCACGGCCGGTCCCGCATCTACGAGCTGGTGCTCAACACCCAGCCCTACCAGGCCTACCTCCTGGAGGGGAACTCGTGGGTGGCCCAGCTGCTGGTCATGGCCCACGTCTACGGCCACTGCTGGTTCTTCGAGCACAACGACCACTTCCGTCCGGCCGACCGCAAGTTCCTGCTTCGGGTGCGGGCCGGGGCCGAGCGCATCGAGGACTACTGCCGCCGCCACGGCCGCCGCGAGGTGGAGGACTTCGTCGACGCCGTGCAGGCCGTGGCCCACCATGCCCCGTCCCGGCTGGTGGCCACGCCCCGCAGCGGGCCGCCGCCGGCGCCGGTGGCCGACCGCTACGCCGACCTGTTCCCCGACGAGACGGCAGCCGCCGCCGAGCAGCACCACCAGGAGCGGGCGGCGTGGGCCGCCCGGGTGCCCCGGGAACCCGAGCCCGACCTGCTCGGGTTCCTCATGGCGCACGGACCCCGGCTGGCCGATTGGCAGCGCGACGTGATCTCCATCATCCGCGAGGAGGCGGCCTACTTCTTCCCCCAGCGCCGCACGAAGATCGCCAACGAAGGCTTCGCCGTGTGGGTCCACAGCCAGATCGTGCAGGCCCTGCAGCTCGGCACCGGGGAGTTCGTGGAGTACAACCGCCTCAACGCCGGCATCGGCCAGCCCCACCCGTTCTCCGTCAACCCCTACAACCTGGGCTACGAGCTGTGGCGGGAGGTGGAGCGGATCTACGACGATCCCACGCCGGAGGAGCGGGAGCGGTTCCCCGGCGCCGGGGAGATCAGCGGCCGGGACCGGGTGCTGGAGCTCGCCGCCACCTGCGACGACGCCTCCCTGGTGGCCGCCTACCTCACCCCCGGGGTGTGTGACCGCTGCCAGCTCTACGCCTGGAGGGCCGAGGGGGCCACCCGGCTGCGGTGCACGTCCCGGGAGGCCGACGAGATCCGGCGGGCCCTGGTGAACCAGCTGAGCCACCTGTCGGTGCCCCGCGTCGAGATCACGGACGCCGACGCCTTCCGGGCCGGCGGCCTGTGGCTGGCCCACCGCCCCGAGGGGGTGGGCCTCGACGCCCAGTACGCCGCCAACACCCTGCCCCACGTGGCCGCCCTGTGGGGGCGCCGGGTGTACCTGGAGACGGTGGCGGTGGCCGACGACGGCGCCGTCTCGCCCCTGTGGTTCACTTGCGCCCCGGGCGACGAGACAGCCGAGGCCCATACCACCGAACCGGAAGGGTGACGTGCCCGACTACCCGATGCTCCCCGCTCTATTGTCCGTAATTGCAACCATGGCCGGCGTGGCATTGGTCACGCACTCCCCGATCTGTCGGGCCGTCCTTTTACCTGCTTGTAGCAAAGCGGTGACCCTCAAGAAACCTCGCTGGTATTGAGTGTGAACATCGCCGACGACAAGGAGGTGCTCGGCACCATGACGATCGACTGCAATGCCACAGCCACGAGCAGCACGGACGCCCGCGTGGCCCTGGTGACCGGGGGTACCCGGGGTATCGGTGAAGCCATCGCCGTGGAGCTGGCCCGCCAGGGTGTCACCGTGGCCGTCGCCTACTCCAATGACACCGAGGCGGCGGATCGCCTCATGAAGAAGGCCGACGACGTGGGCTGGGCGATGTCCGCCCACCGGGCCGACATCGCCAGCCCTGAAGCCTGCGAGCAGCTCTTCGCCGACGTGCTGGCCGCCCACGGCCGGGTGGACCACCTGGTCAACAACGCCGGCATCACGGTGGACCGCACGGTGCGCAAGATGACCTGGGACGACTGGCAGCGGGTGATCGACACCAACCTGTCGGGTGCGTTCTACCTGTCCAAGGCGGCCATGGAGCACATGGTGGGCCGGGGCTCGGGCCGGATCGTGAACATCAGCTCGGTGATCGGCGAGACCGGCAACATCGGGCAGGCCAACTACGCCGCCTCCAAGGCCGGCCTGTTCGGGTTGACCAAGTCGATGGCGTTGGAGACGGCCCGCAAGGGCGTGACCGTGAACTGCGTGGCTCCCGGGTTCATCGAGACCGGCATGGTGGCCGCGGTGCCCGACGAGGTGCTGGCCGGGATCGTGGGCCGTATCCCCGTCCAGCGCCTGGGGGCGGTGGAGGAGGTGGCCCACGCCGTGCTGTTCCTGCTCGACGACCGGGCGTCCTATGTCACCGGGGCCGTGATCCCGGTCAACGGGGGCCTCGACATGTAGGTGCCGGCGTCGCCGGGTCAGGCGACCGGTCGGAGCTCGACCGTGTCTGTAGCGCTCTCCGGTTCTGATTCTCCTGCTGGCTCTTCTTCGGTTTCGCCGAAGAAGAGCCGCTGGAGCTCATCCAGCTCGGCCTCGATGTCGAGCGGATCATCCGGGATCCGGACGTGTCCGGCCTGCAGCACGAAATACACGCAAATTGTGAGCCCGACCAGGAAGAGACCGGCGGCGGGCGGTCCAAACAGTTCCATGGGTCCTGATCGTACGGGTCCGGATCGGCTGCGTGCCTCCCACAAATTGACTAACGCGCTGAGGTTCTTCCCCGGCCGCCCAGTGTGTCGCGCCGCCGAAGCGTGGGAGGATGGCAGGGTGCGCACGCTGATCCTCAACGGCACCCTGCTCGACACCGACACGATGACGCTGGTGGGCGAACGCCACCTGGTGCTCGACGGCGACACGGTGGCCGACGTGACCGAGGCCCGGCCCACCACCGCCCCGGCCGACCGGGTGATCGACGCCCGGGGCCGGTTCGTGCTCCCCGGCTTCATCGACGGCCACGTCCACCACGTGATCACCACCATGGACTTCCATCGCCTGGCCCGGCTCAGCCCGGTGGAGAAGGCGTTGGGCATGGCCCGGCTGTCGGAGGCCATGGTGCTGCGGGGGTTCACCACGGTGCGCGACACCGGCGGCGAGGTGACGGGCCTGGTGCGGGCCATCGCCACCGGGCTGTGCGACGGACCCCGTATCGTGCGCGCCGGCCGGGCCATCTCCCAGACCGGCGGCCACGGCGACTTCGACATCGCCGAGGGCCCGATCTGCGCCTGCCAGGTGTATTCCAACGACCTGAGCCATGTGGCCGACGGGCCCGACGCCGTGCGCAAGGCGGTGCGGACCGAGCTGCGATCGGGCAGCGACTTCATCAAGATCATGAGCTCGGGCGGGGTGGCGTCGCCGTCGGACCCGTTCGACGCCGTGCAGTACACGGCCGACGAGGTGCGGGCGGCCACCGTGGAGACCGACCACCGCCACACCTACACCACCTCCCACGCCTACCAGCCCGAGGCGATCAGCCAGGCCATCGAGAACGGGGTGCGCTGCATCGAGCACGGCAACCTGCTCGACGCCCCCACCGCCCGGCGGATGGCCGAGCTGGGGGTCACGATGGTGCCCACGCTCGTCACCTACGCCGCCATGACCGAGCTGGGCCCCAAGGCCGGGTTGCCGGAGCGGAACCTGGCCAAGAACGCCGGGGTCTACGAGGAGGGCCAGCGGTCGATCGAGGTGGCCCGGGCCGCCGGGGTGGAGCTGGGGCTGGGCACCGACCTGCTGGGCGAGGCCCAACCGTGGCAGAACCGGGAGCTGGCCATACGGGCCGGGCTGGAGCCGGCGGCCGACGTCCTCCATTCGATGTACCGGGTCAACGCTCGGCTGTGCCGGCTGGAGGGCCGCATCGGCCGCCTCGCCCCCGGCACCGCGGCCGACGTGGTGATCACCAACACCGACCCGCTGGCCAACCTGGCCGCCCTGGCCGACCCCGACGCCGCCCTGGCCGCCGTGATCTGCCGGGGCCGGGTGATGGTCGACCGCACCGAAGGCTGACGAACGGCGATAGGCAGGGGGCGTGTCCAGCGCTGAACCCTCATCGACAGCACCCGAGCCGGCACGGCCCGAGCGGCCGTTCCGGGTGGTGCTCACCGGCGGCCCCGGGGCGGGCAAGACCACGGCGGCCGACCTGTTCCGCCGGGAGATCGGGGACCGGGTGGTGATCGTGCCCGAGACGGCCACGATGCTGTTCACCGGTGGGTTCCCCCGCCCGGAGGTGGAGCACCACGAAGAGGCGGTGCGCAGCGCCCAGCGGGCCATCTTCCACGTGCAGCGGGGCCTCGAGGACATCCAGGCCGCCCGCTACCCCGACCGGATCCTGCTGTGCGATCGGGGCACGGTCGACGGCGCCGCCTACTGGCCCGACGGGGCCGTCGACTACTTCGCCCACGTCGGCTCCACCCACGAGCGGGAGCTGGAGCGTTACGACGCCGTGCTGTTCTTCGAGACGGCGGCCCACGGGGGCCACGGCTTCGAGAGCGAGAACCGGTTCCGCACCGAGACCCAGGACCAGGCGGTGGCGCTCGACCGCCGGCTCCGGGACCTGTGGTCGCCCCATCCCCACTTCACGCTCATTCCCCACTCGGCCTCGTTCTTCCGCAAGATGACGGTGGCCCTCGGGCTGCTGGAGAGCCTGGTGGCCCTCACTGATCGGGAGAACGGCACCGACGCCGGCCCGTGACGCCGAACTTGGTGGACTTTTGGTCAATAGGCGACCGAAACTCCACCGAGTTCGTTCGTGGTGGACTCTTGGTCAGCTCGTCGGCGTCAGATCCGGTCGCCCAGGCGGACCTGCTGGCCAGGGGTGACGGCCTCGGCCGTCAAGCCGCCCCGACCGGAGCCGAAGCGGGCCGCCATCTCGGCCACCAGGGCGGCCGAGGCGTCGGGCTCGCCGTGGTTGACGTACACCGCCTCCGGGCGGGGTTCGGCCGTGGCCAACCACCGCAGCAGCTCGCTCTGGTCGGCGTGGGCCGACAGGGCGATCGACACCACCTTGGCCCGCACCTCGTGCACCTGGCCGTGCAGCTTCAGCTGGCGGGCGCCGGCCCGCAGGGCGTCGCCCCGGGTGCCGGGGGCCTGGAACCCGACGATGAGGATCGTGTTGCGGTGGTCGCCCAGGCGCCGGGCCAGATGGTGGAGCACCCGGCCCCCGGTGGCCATCCCCGACGCCGACACGACGATCATCGGCCCCCGCCGGCTGTTGAGGGCCTTGGACTCCTCCACCGTCACCACCGGTACCGGCTCGATGGCGCCGAACAGGCGCCGGCCCCGAAGCTCGGGGCGAACCTCGGGCGAGCCGGCCTCCAGCTCGGAGCGGTACACGTCGAGGGCCCGGCAGGCCATGGGGCTGTCGACGAACACCGGCAGGTCCGGTATCCGGCCCTCGGCCACCAGCCGGTCGAGGTGCCACAGCACCACCTCGGTGCGGTCGACGGCGAACGCCGGCACCACCACCACGCCCCCGTACCGGGCGGCGCGGTTCACCACCTCGGTCATCGCCTCGCCCACCGCCTCGGGGGTGCCGTTGTGATGGGGCTCGTCGCCGTAGGTCGACTCGGTGACCACCACGTCGGCCGGCCCGATCGGCTCGGGCGGCTGCAGCAGGGGGTGCACGGAGCGGCCCAGGTCGCCGCTGAACACGATCCGGCGGGCCGGCCGTTCCACGTCGAGCGCCACCGACGCCGCCCCCAGGATGTGGCCCGCCCGGTGCCAGGTGGCCCGCAGGCCGTCCACGATCGGGGTGGGCTGGCCGAAGTCGACCGCTCGGAACCGGCTGAGCGACGCCACCGCCTCGTCCCGGGTGTAGAGGGGCAGGGCCGGGTGGTGCTTGGAGAACCCCATCCGGTTGGCCCACTCGGCCTCCTCCTCCTGGAGGTGGCCCGAGTCGGGCAGCACGATGGCGGCCAGCCGCCGGGTGCCCTCGGTGCACCACACCGGACCCCGGAAGCCGCCGGTGATCAGCCGGGGCAGGTAGCCGCAGTGGTCGAGGTGGGCGTGGGTGAGCACCACGGCGTCGATCGACGCCGGGTCGACCGGGAGCGGGTCCCAGTTCTGCAGCCGGTACCGCTTCTCCCCCTGGAACAGGCCGCAGTCCACCAGCACCCGGCCGCCGGCCGTCTCCAGCAGGGTCTTGGACCCGGTGACAGTGCCGGCCCCGCCGAGGAACGTGAGCTCAATGGTCTTCACCGACGTTCAGAGCTCGAGGTCGCCGCCGAGGAGGCGCTGGAAGATCGTTCGGGCCAGGATCTCGTTGGTGCCGTCGGCCACGTTGATGGCCCGGATCGTGTGGTACGCCTCCACGAAGCCCAGCTCGTTGGTGAACCCCATGGCGCCGTGGGTCTGCATGGCCCGCTCGATGGTCCGTAGGGCCGCCTGCACCGAGTAGGCCTTGGCCATCGACAGCTCCTTGATGGCCCGGTGACCGGCGTCGAGCAGGGTGGCGGCGTTGAGCCCGAGGAGGTGGGCGGCGTGGATCTCGGTGGCGCAGTCGGCCAGGGGGAACGACACGCCCTGGTACTCGGCGATCTTGTGGCCGAACGCCTCCCGCTGCTGGCTGTAGGCCACCGACTGCTCGATGGCCCACCGGCTGAGGCCCACGGCCCGGGCCGAGTTGTAGATCCGGCCCAGCGACACGCCCGACAGGCCGATGGCGAACCCCTCGTGGAGGTCGCCCACCAGCTGCCACGGCTCCACCCGCACCTCGTCGAACACGCTCTCGGCCTCGGTGCCGCCCGGCTCGCCCCACATGCGGATGATCTGCTCCACGGCGAAGCCCTCGGCGTCGGTGGGCACGAGGAAGGCGCTGATCCCGCCCCGCTTGGCCGCCGCCCGCTCGGGGTCGGTGACGGCCAGCACGATCATCCACTCGGCGATCGGCACGTGGGTGGTCCAGATCTTGCGGCCGCTGAGGCGCCAGCCGTCGCCGTCGGGCACGGCCCGGGTGCGGATCATGGTGGCGTCGCTGCCGGCGTCGGGCTCCGACATGCCGAAGCACATCATGGTCTCGCCCGCCATCATCGGTGGCAGCACCTCGGCCGCCGCCCGCTCGGTCACCCGCTCCAGCACCCGGCTGGGGCCGAACGCCCAGTGGCTGATCGTGAACTGGGCCAGCCAGTTGGCGCCCCCGCACAGGTGGTAGATCCGCTCCCAGGCGGCGTAATAGGCGAGGAAGCCGAGGCCCCCGCCCCCCATCGACTCGGGGACGGCCAGGTTGAAGTAGCCGGCCCGGGCCGAGGCGGTGCGGATCTGGCGGATCAGGTCGACGACCTCGGGGGCGTAGCGGCCCTTGTCGTCGAAGCGGCGGCGTACGTCGTCGAGCAGGTCGTGGTTGGCCTCGAACCGGGGGATGACCTCGGCCCGGGTGAAGGCCTCGACGCCCTCCACCACGGCGGCCACGTCGTCGGGCAGGGGAAAGCCGATGGCACCGCTCATGGTCCGGCAGGCTAGTCGGGCCCTCCCCACACTATGTAGGGCGGAGGTCCCGTCCCAGCGGCTCGCCGCCGCTAACGGGCCGAGGCGCGGATGCGGGCCTTGGTGGCGGCCCACGCGCAGATCGGGCACAGCGCCAGGTCGTGGCGCAGGGCCGGGCAGTGCTCGCGGCCGAAGTAGATGATCTGCAGGTGGCGACGGTTCCAGGTGTCCTCGGGGAACACGGCCTTCAGGTCGCGCTCGGTTCGCTCCACCGTGGTGCCGTTCGACAGGCCCCAGCGGCCGGCGAGGCGGTGGATGTGGGTGTCGACGGCGAAGGCCGGGAGGCCGAACCCCTGCGACATCACCACGCTGGCCGTCTTGTGGCCGACGCCGGCCAGCGATTCCAGGAACGCCCAATCGGGTCGGACCTCGCCGCCGGCGTCGAGGATCTGGTTCGCCGCCGTCCACAGGTTCCTCGCCTTGGTGGGGGCCAGCCCGACCTCGCGGATGATCTCGAGGATCCGTTCGGGCCCGAGGGCCACCATCTTCTCTGGCGTGTCGGCCACTGCGAACAGGGCCGGTGTGACCTGGTTGACCTTCTTGTCGGTGGTCTGGGCCGACAGGGCCACGGCCACCAGCAGGGTGTACGGGTCTCGGTGCTCGAGCGGCACCGGCGTGTCGGGATAGAGGTCATCGAGGATCTCGCCGATGCGATCGGCCTTCTCACGCCGCTTCACGAAGGGCGACGGTACCGGCGGCGGAACCGCCTCGCGTGGTGTCAGGTCCACCGGGTGCGTGGGGCGCCGCCCGGTGGTGGCTCGCGCCCCCGGATGGGTGGTGGCGCCAGATCTCGGCGCCGACGGAGCCGCCGGTGGTGCGTGATGCGCCGAGATCCGGGCGGACCGGCTGTGGGCGGCGGGGGGAGGTGGGTGGACGGGAGGGGCGAGAGACGGGCATGCTCGTGGCCGTCGACCTGGCCCTGGGGAACCGAGATGCTGTCGTGCTACCGGATCGTGGACCTGACCGGGCCCGAAGGGTGGCTGTGCGGGCAGGTGCTGGCCCAGCTGGGGGCCGAGGTGATCACGGTGGAGCCGCCGGGTGGCCGTGACTGCTCCGGGCTCCGTCCCCGGTGGCGGGACGCCTACCTCCGGGGCCGGACGCTGGTGGAGGGCGGGCCGGCCGAGATCGCCGCCCTGGCGGCCGGGGCCGACGCCGTGCTGGCCTCGGGCCCCGTGGCCGACCCGTGGGGGATCGAGCTGGCGGCACTGCGCCAGGCCGACCCCGGGCTGATCACGGTGTCGGTGAGCGGCTGGGGCGACACCGGCCCCAAGGCCGGCTGGCGGGCCACCGATCTGGTGCTGGCGGCGGCCGGGGGCCACGTGATCCTCAACGGCGATCACGACCGGCCTCCGGTGCGGGTCAGCGAGCCCCAGGCCTTCCACCACGCCGCCACCGAGGCCGCCGTGCACCTGGTGGCGGCCCTGATCGAGCGGGACCGCGCCGGCCAGGGCCAGCACATCGACGTGGCCGCCCACCAGTGCATGCTCCAGGCCAGCCAGAGCCAGATGCTGGCGGCAGCCGTGGGCGGGGCCGCCCCCAACCGGTTCGGGGGCGGGGTGAGGCTGGCCGACTACCGCATACGGTTCGTCTACCCGGCGGCCGACGGCCACGTGGCCGTCACCTTCCTGTTCGGCGACATGATCGGCCGCTACACCCAGCGGCTCATGGCCTGGGTCCACGAGGAGGGTCACTGCAGCGCCGAGATCCGCGATCTCGACTACATCCGCTTCTTCGAGCTGATCTACGGCGGTCAGCTCCCGAACACCGCTCTCGACGAAGCAGCGGAGGCGATCGCCAGGCTCACGTCGAGCCGCACCAAGGCCGAGCTGTTGGAGGAGGCGATGGCCCGCAACGTGCTGATCGCCCCCATCGCCACCACGGCCGACACCCTGGCCTTCGACCAGCTCGAGGCCCGGGGCTTCTGGGAGCGGGCCGACCTCGGCCGGCGGGAGCTGCTCCTCCCCGGCCCCTGGGCCCGCACCGAGGGGCCGGCGCCCCTGCGTCCGCTGGGCCCCGCCGCCGGCCCGCCGGGAGCCGACAACCACCGGTTGGCCGACCTGGCGGGGCGCCGGCGCCCGACGACCGCCGGGCCGGCCCTGCCGGCTGCGCCCTCGCTGACCGGCCTGCTCCCGGCCCCGCCCCAGGACGCTGGTGCCGGGCCGTCGGGCGCCGGGCCGTCGGCTGTCGGGTCGTGGGGTGTCGGGCCGTCGGGTGCCGGCGATGAACGGCCGCTGTCGGGGCTGAAGGTGCTCGACTTCAGCTGGGTGCTGGCCGGGCCGCTGGCCACCCGCATCCTGGCCGACCTGGGCGCCACCGTGGTGCGGATCGAGAACGAGCAGCGACCCGACGTGATCCGGGCCTCGGGGCCGTTCCTGGCCGGCGAGGAGGGGGGCGACGCCACCGCGCTGTGGCACAACACCTCGGCCGGCAAGCACTCGCTCGAGCTCGACATCACCACCGACGCCGGGCGGGAGGTCGTGCTCGACCTGGCCCGGTGGGCAGACGTGGCCTACGAGTCGTTCTCGGCCGGGGCCCTGCGCCGCCTCGGCCTCGGCTTCGACGAGCTGCAGGCGGTCAACCCCCGTCTGGCCATGGTGTCGACGTCGCTGCTCGGTCAGTCCGGCCCCCGGGCCGGTTTCGCCGGCTTCGGGAACCTGGCCGCCGCCCTGGCCGGTTTCGCCGAGATCACCGGCTGGCCCGACCGCCCGCCGGCCGGGCCCTTCACCGCCTACACCGATTACGTGTCGCCCCGGTTCGCCGCCGCCGCTCTCCTGGCCGCCGCCGACCACGCCCGTCGCACCGGCCGGGGCCAGTACCTCGACGTGTCACAGCTGGAGGCGGCCAGCCACCTTCTGGCCCCAGCCCTGGTGGCCCATCAGCTCGACGGGGTGCCGGGGGTCCGGGCCGGCAACGCCGACCCGGTCCTGTGCCCCCATGGGGTGTACCCGACAGCTGGCACCGGTACCGGCACCGGCGGTGATGCCGGGGCCGGGGGAGCGGGAGGCGAGGGCTGGATCGCCATCGCCTGCCACGACGACGCCTGGCCGGCCCTGGTGTCGGCGGCCGGCCTGCCCGCCGCCTGGGCCGACTGGGACGCCGGCCGTCGGCGGGCGGAAGCGGCGTCCGTCGACCCGGCCATCGGCGCCTGGACCGCCGGCCTCGATGCCGACGAGCTGACGCTCAGGTTGCAGGCGGCCGGCGTGGCGGCCCACACCGTGCAGCACTCGGCCCAGGTCGTGGCCGATCCCCAGCTCCTCCATCGGGGCACACCGGTGCGGGTCCCCCATCCCCGCTACGGCACGGTGTGGGTGGAGGGCAGCCAGGCCCGGTGGTCTCGCACCCAGCCCGGCCCCGCCTTCGCCGGGCCCCCGGTGGGCCACCACACCCACGAGGTCCTGAGCGGGCTCCTCGGCTACGACGACGAGCGCATCGCCCAGCTCGTCATCGACGGCGCCATCGGGTGAACGGTTTCGGCCATCAGCCGGCGGGGAACCCCCGCCCGGATGGATGCAGCACCTGACCTCCCCGACCCTGACGACCCCACCGGATCGGACCGGGCGGCGCCAGCTGCCGGCCGGGCCGGGCTCTCCCTGCCCCGCCGGCGGCCCCGGACCGAGGTCCGCCAGGCTCTGGCCGAGCTGAGCACGGGACGCCCGCCGTTCGTGTCGATCTACCTCGACATCAGCCCGGGGCAGCAGCGGGCCACGGCCGGGCACCGGCTGGAGGCCGCGGGCCGGGGGCTGGAGTCGGCCACCTCCGAACAGCACCGGGTGCTGAGCGAGCTGGCGGCGGCCCAGGACCCGGGCGACGACGACGCCTGCCTGGTCGCCCTGATCGACGCCGACGGCAGGGCGCTGGTCCGCACCTATCCGGTTCCACCCCGCTGGGACGTGGCGGTGGTGGCCAACCTGCCCTACCTGGGCCCGATCCTGCACGCCGAGCAGGGTCTCACCCATCACGTGGTGGCCGTGGTCGATCCAGGCCAGGCCTCCGACGGAGCGGTCGGGAACGGGGAGGGCAACGGCATCGAGGTCGAGGTGCTGGTGGTGCCCCGCCACGGCGACCCGGTGGCCACCCGGTCGGGCGCGGTCGACGGGTTCGCCCTGGCCGCCGTGCTGCGTGACGCCTGCCTGGCGTCCCGCACCCGCCTGCTGACCCTGGCCGCCCCGGCGGCCGAACTGCCGGGTCTGGCCGAGCAGGTCCGGGCCCATGTCCCGGTGGAGATCGAGGTCGAGCCGGTGGCCACCGACGATCTCGACAGCGACGCCCTGTCGGAGACCGTCCACCGCATCACGGCCACCCACGCCGCCCGGGTGGCGGTCGAGCTGCTGCGGTTGTGGCGCTTCCACCACAGCCAGGGTGAGGCGGTGACCGGCGTGGCCGACTCGCTGGCTGCGCTCAACACCGGCCGGGCCGCCCTCGTGCTCATCCAGGACGACCCGGCCGACGATCGAACGGCCTGGTTCACGGCCGACTCGTCGCTGGCCGTGCCGGCCGACGTCCCGGCCCCCGAGCCGACCGTGGAGACGGAGCCGGCTGCCGCCGGCGGTGAGCAGCTGTCGGCCCGGCTGGTCGACGTGGCCGTTCGCAGCGCGCTGCTCCAGGGATGTCCGGTGCAGATCGTGCCCACGGTGGAGACGCTGGACGAAGGGATCGGGGTCATCCTCGACGACCAGGCGACCGCCGCCGGGCTGGCCGAGCTGCTGGAGTAGTTCGGCCGAACCGGCCAAAGGGGGGCGGTCAGGTGTGCGAGCCGAGGCGGCGGAGGGCGTCGTCGGCGAAGCGCATCTTGTCGACCGCCGGCGGGGGCGGGGCGAAGGGGTAGAGGTCTTCGCCCCCCATGGCCCGGGCCATCTCGTTCAGCTCGACGGTGAGGTCGGTCCAGCACCGGTAGCGGTCGTCGAATCCGGCGTCGGGCGTGGTGAGCGACGGGTCGAGCAGCCCACCGACCGCCGCGGTGTGGAGCACGTCGTCGAGGTGCAGCACGTGGGCCACCGATTCGGCGAAGTCTTCCCACGGATGGGCGGCGGCGTAGTGCGACACGAAGCCGCCCCGCCACCAGCCGTCGTCGGGCTGGTCGTAGTGGGAGGCCAGAGCGGCGGCGTAGTCGGCCCGCTCGTCGCCGAACAGGGCCCGGAACCGCTCCAGCTCGCCGGCATCGGGCTCCACCGCGGCGGCCCACACCCAGTGGCCGCTCTCGTGGCGCACATGGCCCAGGGGGGTGCGGTAGGGCTCGCCCAGCGTCTGGCGCTGGATCTCCAGCTGCACGGTGTCGGCCTCGGCCACGTCGAGCGTGACCACACCATTGGCGTGGCCGATCGTCACCGGGTGCCCGTCCTGGGACAGGTCCAGCTGGAAGCGCAGCGGAGGGTCGGCCTGGTTGGGGTCGATCCGGTAGGCGTCACCGAAGCGCCGCAGGGTGCGGCGGATGGCGGCGGCGTAGATGGCGGTGAGCTCGGCCCGCCCGGCGGCGGAGTCGGTGACCCACAGCCCGGCGCAGGCCATGCACGCCCCACTGGTGGCGGCCTGGCCGGCCCAGTTGCAGCGGCGCTCGTTGCGCCAGATGCAGTAGGGGCTGGCGCCGCTGAACCGTCCGGCGGCGGGGTCGAACACCAGCTCGGCCCCGCAGCGCAGGCAGGTCAGGTCGTCGACGAACACCCTCGCCTGGCACGAGGGGCACCGTTCCACCAGGGCGCCGTGGGGTCGTACGGGCGGGGTGGGGGTGGTGGTCTCCATGGCAGCGGTCACGATCCGATCTGATGCCCGGCCCGGCTCGAGGCCAAACTCTACCGGTGGCGGCCGGCACCGGCCCGACCGGGCCCGGGGCCGGGTCGGGTTCAGGAGCCGGGGGCCGGGGGCCGGGGGCCGGGGCAAGGCGGGCCGGGCGTCAGGGAGCGGTCAGCTGGGAGACAAGCGCGTCGGGTAGGGGCTGGTAGCCGTGGTGGGTCAGCTCGAAGGTGCCGGCTCCGCCGGTCATCGACCGCAGATCCACGGCGTACTGCTGGATCTCGGCCGTGGGTACCAGGGCGTGGATCGAGACCCCGTCGGCGCCGTCGAGCTCGGTTCCCAGCACCTGGCCCCGGCGGGCGCTGAGGTCGCCCAGCACGTCGCCCTGGTACTGGGGCGGCACCTGCACCGCCAGCTCGCTCACCGGCTCCAACACCACGGCACCGACCTGGTCGAGGGCCTGGCGCAGGGCCAGGGCGCCGGCCATCTTGAAGCTCATCTCGGAGGAGTCGACGGTGTGGGCCTTGCCGTCCACGCACACCGCCCGCACGTCGACCACCGGGAACCCGAACCGCCCGCCCCGGTCCATGGCCTCGGCGATGCCCGCCCCCACCGCCGGGATGAGCCCCCGGGGGATGGCCCCTCCGGTGACCTCGCTGTCGAACTCGTAGCCGGTGCCCAGCGGCAACGGCTCGAAGCGCACCACCGCCACCCCGAACTGGCCGTGCCCGCCCGTCTGCTTCTTGTACCGGCCCTCCACCTGTACCGGGCCGGCCAGCGTCTCCCGGTACGCCACCCGGGTGGCCTCCACGTCCAGGGGTACGCCCAGGCGCTCGATGCGGGCGATGGCCACGGCGAGGTGGGTCTCACCGGTGCCGGTGAGGATGGTCTGGCGGGTGGCGCCGTCGTGGGAGACGGTCAGCGCCGGATCCTCGATCTGGAGCCGGCGCAGGGTGGTGGCCAGCTTGTCCTCGTGGGACGGTTGGCGGGGCCGGATGGCCATCCTGTGCACCGGCGGGGGCACGGCCGGCGGCGGCACGGTGATCGGCGTGCCCACGGGGGCCAGCGTGTCGCCGGTGCGGGTGTCGGCCAGCTTGGCCACGGCCACGATGTCGCCCGCCGTGGCCGACCCCAGCCGGGCGCCGGGCCCGGTCTCGCCGGCCGCCCCTCGGCCCCCGGACCGTCCGGCCAGCGCCAGCGGGCCCAGGTGGTGGAGCCGCTCCACCTTCTGGGTGCGGGGGTTGATCAGCTCCTGGTCGATCCGGATCGTGCCCGACAACACCTTCAGCAGCGAGATCTGCCCCACGAAGTCGTCGAGCCGGGTCTTGAACACCAGGGCCAGGGGCGGGCCGTCGGGATCGCAGGCCACCGCCACCGCCCCGCCGGGGCCGTCCACCGTGAGCGGACCGAGATCACCGGGCGCCGGGCCCACCCGGCACACCAGGTCGAGCAGGTGGTCGACGCCGATGAGCCCGGTGGCCGATCCGCACAGCACGGGGAACAGCCGGCCCTCGTCCAGGGCGTCGTGGAGGAGATGCTCCAGCTCGGCCGCAGTGGGTTCGACGCCGTCGAGATAGCGCTCCAGCACCGCTTCGTCGGCCTCCACCACATCGTCCACCAGATGCTCATGGCCCTCCCGCTCGGCCTCGGCCAGCTCGGCCGGTACGGCGGTGCGGTCGGGCTGGGGGCCGTGGTCGTAGAGGAAGGCCTCGTCGGTCAGGAGGTCGGTGATGCCGTGGAAGCTCGACTCCTCCCCGATCGGCAGCTCCACGGGGTCGGCCTGGGAGCCGAACCGGGTCCGGAGCTGGGCCAGGGTGCGGTCGAACGAGGAGTGGGCCCGGTCCAGCTTGTTGACGAACAGCATGCGGGGCCGGCGGAGCCGCTCGGCCGCCCGCCACAGGGCCAGGTCCTGCGACTGGACACCGCTCACCCCGTCGATCACGAACACGGCCAGCTCGGCCGCTTCCAGGGCGTGGAGGGCGTCGGCCCGGAAGTCGGGGTGGCCGGGCGTGTCGAGCACGTTGACCGTGTGGCCCTGCCAGGCGAGGCTGACGGCGTGGAGCGCCAGCGACTGATGGCGGGCCCGTTCATCGGGGTCGGCGTCGCCCACCGTGGTCCCGTCGTCGACCCGGCCCAGGCGGCCGATGGCGCCGGCGTGGAGCAGCATCGCCTCCAGCAGGCTGGTCTTACCGGTACCGGTGTGTCCGACGAGGGCGATGTTGCGGACTGAGCCCGTGACTGGCGGGTTCGTGGCCATGACGAGGCCCTCCTCTCGAACCGGTGGGTTCCCTCAGTCCCCGCAGGGGCTTCCCGAACCCGATCGTAGGCTCACCAGCCGAACCGCGCCACAGGTCCGACGTCCTATCGTGCTCACCGCCGAGGTTGGTCCAGATACCCCCATGGGTATGCTGTCCTGAGGTCGGACGGTGCACAGATCCCGCCGATCGACCCACCTGATCCGCCCATCTGTCGAGGAAGAACCAACCCCCTCATGTCCACGCGCCTCTCCGCCGCCGACCTGACCGCCCTATTGGCCGACGACCCCACCACCCGGGTGATCGACGTCCGGACCGGCGGCGAGTTCGAAACGGTCCACATCCCGGGTTCCTACAACGTGCCGCTCGACGACCTCGACGAGCACGGTCCCACGATCTCGGCCATCGACGAGCCGGTCGTACTCGTGTGCCAGTCGGGCGGGCGCGCCACCAAGGCCGAGCTGACGTTGGGCGAACTCGGCATGGACAATCTCCATGTGCTCGACGGCGGCATCGCTGCCTGGGAGGCCAGCGGGGGCGCCGTGCGCCGGGGCGGCGACCAGCGCTGGGCCCTCGAGCGACAGGTTCGGCTGGTGGCCGGCGGCATCGTGGCCGTGTCCGTGGTGGGAAGCCTGATCGCACCCCAGCTCAAGTGGGTGGCCGGCGCCATCGGCGTTGGGCTCACCGGTGCCGCCCTCACCGACACCTGCACCATGGGCATGCTGCTGGCAAAGCTGCCCTACAACCGGTCGAACAACTGCGATACCGAGCTGATGGTGAACCGCCTCCGCTCGGGGGCACCAGCGCCCGCTCTGGCCTGACGCGCTCGCCTCACGCCAGCGGCTGGCTATGCCAGCGGCTGGCTATGCCAGCTTGAGGAACATCTTCTGGACGTCGGCGAGGTCGTAGCCGGCTTCGGCGGCGGCATCGGGGTTGGCCAGGCACCACTCCAGGCCGCCGGCCACCAGCAGGAAACCGACCTGGTCGAGGGCCTTGGACGCAGCCGATATCTGGGTGACGACGTCACGGCAGTCCCGCCGCTCGGTCAGCATCTGCTGGATGCCCCGGAGTTGGCCCTCCGCCCGCCGCAGCCGGCGGATCAGGTCAGCCACCATCTCGTCACTCAACTCCACGAGCCGAGGGTACCGGCCGGCTCCGACCCACCGGCGTGGCGGCTAGGTCGGCTCGAATCGAGCCTCGGCCAGCGCCACCTGCCCCGTGGCGGCAGCCTCGTTACCGATCCGGAGGGTGAGGGTCTCCCCGGTTCCCACCCACTGGCAGTAGGTGCTGCCGGCGGCGCCTTCGCAGGTGGCGGGCGTGCTCCAATTGTCGTTCGGGGAGGGCGGCCGGTCCTCCAGCACGGCGTAGGCCGGGTCGGTGGCGAGGCGGCGCAGCCGGGTCTGGTCGCCCTGGCGCCACGCCGTGAACGCCGCCTCGGCATACGCCGCCGGCTCGGTGGGACGCTCGTCGCCGGCGCCGGTGACAAAGCCGCGGGCGGCCACATCGGTGTCGGACCGGAGTACCACGATCACCGACGAGGTGCCGGCCGTCGGCGCCGTGGCCGTGGCCGGCTCGCCGGCGGTGACGTCGGTCGAGACCGGCGCCACGGCGTCGAACACCACCACCAGGGTGCCGTCGGTGGCCGGTCGCACGGTCACGGCCAGCGGGGTGGAGGGGTCGGTGGTGGCCCGCTCCTCGTCGTCGACCGGCGGCGACACGATCTCGATCGGCGAACCGGCTGCCACGTCGTAGGCCCACGGCTCCACGAACCAGGCGCCGGCCGACTCGGCCCGCCGCACCGGGAACACCTCCACCCGGTGCTCGGTCTGGCCCTCCACGCTCAGGGTCCCCTCCAGCTGGACGGCCACCAGGCCCCGGTCGATGGCGACGCCGGTGACGGTGCGGTCGGCCGCCGCCGACCAGGCGCCATGGCCTTCAACCGACTGCCGCAGCAGCGATTCCAGGCCGCCGGCGGCCTCCGCCCGCTGCTCCGACACGGGCCCCACGAACGTCGCCGCCTGCTCGATGTCACCAGCGCCCAGAGCGTCGAGGAACCCCGTCACCCGATCGGCGGCCGCCGCCACCTCCTCTCCCGGCACCAGGATCGAGCCCGGTGAGGACGGATCGCCGGGGTCGGTGGGTTCTGTTCCCTCGGTGGTGACCGTCGTGTCGACGTCGGTGGACGACGAGCTGGGAGCAGCGGTGGTGTCCGACGAGGTGGCGTCGCTGCCGCAGCTGGCTGCGAGCAGGCCGGCCACGGCCAAGGCGGCGGCGGCCAGGGCGGCGAGCGTCGGGCGCGGTGATCGCATGGTGGACCTCCTCGGGGGGCGACGTATCGAGATACCCGCTGCGGGCCGGGATGAACCGTCACCCCGGGGCCGCGTGGTCAACGGGACGCTTGCGCCGCCGCCGCCGGGAGGAGGGCCTCGGCCGGCAGGCCGTCTCGCACCGGCGCCGGGCGGTGTCGCTCCAGCCGGCGGGCCAGGTGGTTGAGGGCGAAGATCACCACGGCGAAGAACAGGGCGGCCACCGCCAGGGCCTGGAGCGGGCTGCGGGCGAACTCGCCCGTGATCTGGGCCCGTCGCAGCAGTTCCTCGTAGCTCACCAGCGCTCCCAGCGAGGTGTCCTTCAGCAGCACGATGAGCTGGCTGGCGATCGCCGGCACCATGGCCCGGGTGGCCTGGGGCACCACCACGAACCGCATGGACTGCCAGTAGCGCAACCCGATGGCGTCGGCCGCCTCGGTCTGCCCTGCCGGCAGGGCCAGGATGCCGGCCCGGAAGATCTCGGCGAACACGGCCGAGTTGTAGCCGGTGAGGCCGGCCACGACCGACCAGAACGGGCCCAGGTCGAGGCCCAGGCGGGGGAGGCCGAGGAAGGCGAAGAACATGAGCAGCACGAGGGGCACGGCCCGGAAGGCCTCGATGTAGGCCGTTGCCACCCACCGGACCGGCCGCCCCCGGGCCAACCGGCCGAAGGCCAGGCCCAGCCCCAGCGTGAGCGACAGCACACCGCCGACCGCCCCCGCCTGCAGCGTCCGGGCGAAACCCCGGAGGTAGAACATCCACACGCTGCGCTGGGCGAACACGTCCCACCGGTCGCCGTCGAGCTGGCCCTGCTCGGCCAGGCGCCGCACCGCGATGACAGCCACCGCCACCACGACCACCGCCGTGACCACGGTGGCCACCCGTTGGCGGCGCCGACCCCGGGGCCCGGGGGGGTCGAGGAACGAGGCGAGCGTCATCGGGTGAACCGGTACCGCCGGGCCAGGGCGTTCACCAGCCAGGTGCCGGGCACGGTGAGGATCAGATAGGCCACGAACGTGCCGGTCAGCACCTCCACCGGGTGGGCGGTGCTGGTGGCCAACTGGTCGGAGCGCCACATCAGGTCGTCGACCGACATGGCGATGGCGGCCACCGCGCTGTTGCGCACGAGGGCCAGCAGGATGCTGCCCAGCGGACCGATCATGGTCCGCAGGGCCTGGGGCAGCACCACCAGGCTCAGCACCTGCCAGAACCGCAGCCCCACGGCCCGGGCCGCTTCGCCCTGGCCGGGGGGCACGGTGTTGATGCCCGACCGCAGCGCCTCGCCCACCAGGGCTCCGGTGAACGTGCCGAGCACGATCACGGCCGAGGTGAACGGCGGGTAGGTGAGGCCGACCTTGGGCAGGCCGAAGAAGAAGAGCAGGGCCCAAACGAGCAGGGGGAGGCTGAAGAACACCTCCACGTAGACCGAGCCCAGGGTACGGAGCAGCCGCAGCGGGCTGACCCGGAAGGTGGCCACGACCACGCCGATCACCACCGCCAGCAGGAACGAGAGCACCGACAACCACAGCGTGACGGCGATGCCGCCCAGGTAGCTGTCGAGGTTGTCGGCGATCACGTCCACTGCTGCATCCGTCCTGGGCTCATGCCGCCCGGCGTCAGGCCCGGGGCCCGATCAGTAGCGGTCCACCGGGGGCGGGGTCGGCGCTTCCTGGCCGCTCTGACCCACGGTGCGGTCGAAGGCGTCCTTCCACGACCCGTCGTCGTAGCTCTGCTCCAGCACGTCGTTCACGAAGTCGCGCAGCTCGGTGTCGCCCTTCTTCAGGCCGATCCCGTAGGGCTCCTCGGTGAACGGGTTGTCGACGATCTTGAGATCGCCGTCGGAGTCGGCCACGAAGCCGAGCAGGATGATGTTGTCGGTCGTCACCGCCTGCACCCGGCCGTCGTTCAGGGCCTCGACGCACAGCGAGTACTTGTCGAACACCACCGAGACGTCGGCCTGGGGGGCCTGCTCCTGCACGTTGGTGAGCGAGGTGGACCCGGTGACCGAGCACACCTTCTTGCCGTTGAGGTCATCGACGCCCTTGATCGAGTCGTCGTCCGCCTTCACCAGGATGTCCTGCCCGGCCACGTAGTACGGGCCGGCGAAGTCCACCACCTCCTTGCGGGCGTCGTTGATGGTGTAGGTGGAGATCACGAGGTCCACCTTGCCGTCCTGGATGAACGGCTCGCGGTTCTTCGACACCGCCTCCACGAACTCCACCTGGGAGTCGTCGCCGAAGATGGCCTCGGTGATCATCTTGCCGATCTCGATGTCGAAGCCCTCGATGTCGCCCGTGGTGGGGTTCTTCAACCCGAACAGGGGCACGTCGTACTTCACCCCGATCGTGATCTTGCCCTTGTCCCGGATGGCGGCCACCGAGGTGCCGGGCTCCACCGTGGGGCCGTCGCCGCTGCCCTCGTCGGCCTCCGACGACTCCGACCCGGAGGCCGACGACGTGGTGGCCCCGCTCGACGTGGCTGTGCTGGCCTCGGTGCCGCCGGTGGCGGCGGTGTCGGCCGATGTGGTGTCGCTGTCGCTACCGCAGGCGGCAGCGGCAGTGGCCAGGGCCATCACCACCAGCAACCGGCTCAACAGACTCATGGGACGCTTCTTCATGTTCTCTCCTCTGGGTGTCGGCGGGCGCCTCGTTCAGGCACCTCAGTGAAGGGGGACGGCGGGAACCGGGGGGATCAGTGGGACAGGATCTTGGAGATGAAGTCTCGGGCCCGCTCCGAGCGGGGTTGGGCGAAGAACTCGGTGGGTGGGGCCACCTCCACCACCCGGCCCTCGTCGAGGAACACGACCCGGCGGGCGGCGGACCGGGCGAAGCCCATCTCGTGGGTGACGACGATCATCGTCATGCCGTCGTTGGCCAGGTCGAGCATCACGTCGAGAACCTCGCTGATCATCTCCGGGTCGAGGGCCGAGGTGGGCTCGTCGAACAGCATGAGCTTGGGTCGCATGGCCAGGGCCCGGGCGATGGCGGCCCGCTGCTGCTGGCCGCCAGAGAGCTCGGCCGGTCGGCGATCGGCCT
The DNA here is from genome assembly GCA_041394285.1 of Acidimicrobiales bacterium. Classification (GTDB taxonomy): domain Bacteria; phylum Actinomycetota; class Acidimicrobiia; order Acidimicrobiales; family SZUA-35; genus CADEDH01. The sequence goes on from JAWKIL010000008.1 coordinate 238,439, forward strand.
TGTCGGCGATGCCCACCCGCTCCAGCAGGGCCATGGCCTGCTCCCGGGCCTCCCGCTTGGGTACCCGCCGCACCCGCACCGGACCCAGGGTCACGTTGTCGAGGATCGTGAGGTGGGCGAACAGGTTGAACTGTTGGAACACCATGCCCACGTCGGCTCGGAGCTGCGCCAGGGCCCGGCCCTCGGAGGGGAGCGGCTGGCCGTCCACCACGATCTCGCCCGAGTCGATCGGTTCCAGCCGGTTGATCGTGCGGCACAACGTGGACTTGCCCGAGCCCGACGGCCCGATGAGCACCACGACCTCCCCGGCGTCGACCGCCAGGTCGATGTCGTACAGGACGTGATTGGTCCCGAACGACTTGTTCACCTTCGACATCTTGACCAATGGCCCGACCAGAGCAGCCCTCTTCCCTCGGAGGCTGGCACCTCTACCGCTCGCCCGACCACCTCGGTGATCGGGCCCCGGTACCGGTCCCCCCGCTGCACAACTCTTCCCGAGGCCGCCCGGCCTCCCGTCCTTGTCCGGCCCCACCCTAGTCGGCTCACCCCGCTCCCGCGCCCGCTTTGTCCACGGGAAACACGGAGTATTGACAAGTTCTCCTTTCAATACGACACTGCTTCCGGTGAGCAGTCCCCAGTCGCCGCCCGGGCCGATGGCCGACATCGAGGTGATCGCCGAGCCCGGCAAGGCGGCGGTGGCGCTCGACCCGGTGCGGTCCCGGATCCTGGCGGAGCTGGCGGTGCCGGGCTCGGCCACCACGGTGGCGGCCGCCGTGGGCGAGACCCGGCAGAAGGTGAACTACCACCTGCGGCTGCTGGAGGCGCACGGCCTGGTGCGCCTGGTGGAGGAGCGGCCCCGGAGGGGGCTGACCGAGCGGGTGATGGTGGCCTCGGCCCGGTCCTACGCCGTGTCGCCCGAGGTGCTCGGCCCGTCGGCCGCCCCCGATCCGGCGTCGGTCGGGCTGCAGGCCGGTGGCGCCGCCCCGGCCGGGTTCGAGCGCCACTCCAGCGCTTACCTGCTGGCGGTGGCGGCCCGCACCCTGCGGGAGGTGGCCGACCTGACCCGGCGGGCCGCCGGCGCCCGCCGCCCGCTCGCCACCCTCACCATCGACACCGAGATCAGGTTCGGCTCGGCCGCCGACCGGGCGGCGTTCACCGCCGAGCTGGCCCGCGCCGTCACCGGGCTCGCCGCCCGCTACCACGACGAGTCCACCCCCGGCGGCCGGTGGCACCGGCTCGTGGTGACCGCCCATCCCCGTCCGGCTCCGCCCGGACACCAGCCGGCAGCGGCGTCCCCGCCGCCCGCCCACCCATGAGGAGCGTTTGACATGACCGACGACCGTCGCATCGAGTTGGAGATCGAGGTGCCCGGCACCCCGGACGAGGTGTGGCAGGCCATCGCCACCGGCCCCGGCATCTCGTCGTGGTACGTGCCCCACGTGGTGGAGGAACGAGAGGGCGGCGCGGCGTCGGCCTCGTTCGGCCCCGGCCCGGAGATGCAGGTGGCGGGTCGGGTGGCGGTGTGGGAGCCACCCCACCGGATCGTGTTCGACGGGGGCGAAGGGGTGGGCGGCTTCGCCTTCGAATGGCTGGTGGAGGCCCGGGACCAGGGAAGCTGTGTGGTGCGCCTGGTCAACAGCGGCTTCGGCACGGGCGACGAGTGGGACGACCAGTTCGACGCCATGACCGAGGGGTGGAAGCTGTTCCTGCTCAACCTGCGGCTCCACCTGGAGCACTTCAGGGGTCGGACGGCCGTCGCCTCGCTACCGATGACCATGTGGACCGAGGGGGCCGATGGTGCCTGGGCCACGTTGGTGACGGCCCTGGGCCTGCCCGAGCACATCGCCGAGGGCGATCACGTTGCCGTCACCGCCGCCGACGCCCCGCCGCTGGCCGGGACCGTGGTCCGATCCGAGCCGGGGAAGCTGGCCCTCCTGGTGGACAGTCCTGCCCCCGGCACGGCCTTCGTGGCCGCCGAGCGCCACGGCTCGGCGTCGTGCGGGGTGTCGGTGTGGATGTACCTCTACGGTCCGGAGGGGGCGGCGGCGGTGGCGCGCGACGAGCCCCTCTGGCGCTCCTGGCTCGACGCCCACGCCACCCGGTGAGCTGACCCGCCCGCCCTCCTCCCGGCGCGCGATCATGCGGGGGTGCCCGATCAGCCCCGCCCGGTGCGCCGGGTCTTCGTCACCGGATCGATGGACGGCCTGGGCCGGGGCGCGGCCCAGGCCCTGCTCGACCAGGGCCACGAGGTGGTGGTGCACGCCCGCAGCGGGCAGCGGGCGGCGTCGGCCCCCGAGCTCACCCGGCGGTCCGCCGGGGTGGTGGTCGGCGACCTCACCCGCGGGTCCGAGACCCGGGCCGTGGCCGACCAGGTGAACGCCCTCGGCCCCTTCCACGCCGTCATCCACAACGCCGGCGTCTACGCCGAGCGGTCCCGGGGCTCGACGCCGGAAGGCCACGCCACGGTGGTGGCCGTCAACGTGGTCGCTCCGTACCTGCTCACCGCGCTCGTGGACCGTCCGGCCCGGCTGGTGTACCTCACCAGCGGGATGCACCGCAGCGGCACCCCCTCGGTCGACGACCTCGACTGGGTCCGGCGCCGGTGGGACGGCACCCAGGCCTACTGCGATTCGAAGCTGCTGGTCACCGCCCTGGCGCTGGCCGTGGCCGCCCGCTGGCCCGAGGTGCGCAGCCACGCCGTCGATCCCGGCTGGGTGCCCACCGGCATGGGAGGGCCCGGCGCCCCCGACGACCTGGTGGCGGGCCACGTCACCCAGGCCTGGCTGGCCGTCGGGGAGGACGACGAGGCCCGGACCACGGGTGGCTACTGGTACCACCGGCAACGGCAGGACCCGGCGCCGGCCGCCGCCGACCTCCGGTTCCAGCAGGCGGTCCTGGCCGAGCTGGAGCGCATCACCGGGGTGGCGCTGGGGTGACCGGGTCCGATCGGTTCAGGGGCGGTCGGCCACCAGGCCGCGGCGCAGGGCGGCCGAGGTGGCGGCGGCCCGGTTGTCGACACCGAGCTTGGTGTAGATGTGGGCCAGATGGCTCTTCACCGTCGCCTCGCTGATGTGGAGCTGGCGGGCGATCTCCCGGTTGGTCCGGCCGGCGATCAGGTGGCTGAGGATCTCCAGCTCCCGGCCGGTCAGGCTCGGCTCGGGGCTGCGGACGCGCCGCGTCAGCCGGCTGGCGACGGGGGCCGCCAGCACCGTCTCACCCCGGGCCGCCCGGTGCACGGCATCGATCAGCTCCTCGGCCGGGGTGTCCTTCAGCAGGTAGCCGGTGGCGCCGGCCTCGATGGCCCGCAGGATGTCCTGGTCGGTGTCGTAGACGGTGAGCACCAGGACGGCGGGGCCGCCGCCGGGCAGGGCGGTGAGCACGCGGGTGGCCTCCACCCCGTCGACCCCGTCGCCCATCCGCAGGTCCATCAACACCAGATCGGGAGCGGTCCGCCCCACCAGCTCGGCGATGCCGTCGCCGTTGGGGGCGTCGCCCACCACGGTGATGCCGGCGGTGGCATCGAGCATGGCCCGCAGTCCGGCCCGGACCACGGGGTGGTCGTCGACGATCAGCACCCGCACCGGGTCAGGCGCCCGTCCCGGGTCAGGCACCGGCGCCGTCCCGGGCCCCCACCGGCTCGCCCGCTCCGTCGCCGGCCGCCGGTCGGCCGTCTCCGTCGCCGGCAGGGGCGGCCCCGGCACGGTGACCGTCGCCCAAGGGGATCGTGACGGTCACGGCGGTGCCGGCCCCGGGGCCCGACTCGATGTCGAGGCGGCCTCCCACCTCGGCCGCCCGGGCCGCCATCGTCTGGAGGCCGTAGCCGGCCCGACCCGACCGGCCGGGCACCGCGGCCGGATCGAAGCCGCACCCGTCGTCGACCACGTCGAGGGTCACGTGGCCGGGCAGGTACGACACGGTGACGTCGATGCGGGAGGCGCCGGCGTGGCGAACGGCGTTGGCGATCGACTCCTGGGCGATCCGCAACAGGACCGCGTCCTCGCTGGTGGAGGTGACCGCCGGGGCGTCGACCACGGTGAAGTTGACGGCCACGCCGGCTGCCGCCGACTGGCGCCGGCACAGCGCGGCCAGCGCCCCGGCCAGCGGCGCCCCGTCGAGGGCGGGTGGCGACAGGGCGTGGACGATGTGGCGCACCTCGTCGAGATCGTGGCGGGCCTGGGACACGGCCTGGGTGATGTGGTGGCGGGCGGCGGCCGGGTCGCGGTCGAGCTCCCGCTCCGCCGCCTGGGCCAGCATCAGGACGCTGGAGATGCCCTGGGCGATCGAGTCGTGCACCTCGCCGGCCAGGCGCTGACGCTCGGCCAGCACCCCGGCCGCCCGCTCCTGGTCGGCCAGTCGCTGGCGGGTGGCCGTGAGGTGGCTGATGACCTCGGCGTGAGCCGCCGTCTCCCGGGTCAACGCCCGGTGGGTGACGGCGAGGAGGCCGGCGAGCACGATCGGCCCGGCGATGGCGCTCGGGTCGAACCGGGTGGACAACCGCATGAGGGCCACGATGGCCGCCCCGGCGATCACCACCGACGCCACGGCGGCGGCCCCGCCCGGCATGGTCCGCAGGAACACCAGCAGCAGGGGGACGGCGCACCATACGAAGCTGGGGGCGGCGCCCACCAGGACCAGCCAGGCCCCGCCGACGGTCAGCAGCCAGGCGAGCCGCGGCCGGGCCGACACGGCCCGGGCCGCCAGCAGATCGGCGGCCAGCATGGCGGCGGCCAGGGTGATCACGGCCGGCGTGAGGTCGGCCAGGCCGTGGCGGACGCTGTAGCGCAGGGTCGACACCGCAGCCAGCGCGGCCAGCCCGATGTGGGCCCACGCCGCCACCGGGTCGAGGAAGGCGCCGGTCGGCGGGCCTCCTCCCTGTCCCGGGCCGGGAGGGGTCACGAGGTCGGGCCCGGATCCACTCACCGGCCCAACAGTAGTTGGCCGGTGGGAGCCGTCATCGGCCGAACGGATGATTCGCCGGCCATCCGGTTGGCCGGTCGCCGGCCCGCCCGGAGGGCCGATGACGGTCGGGCCGGGCGATGGTGGACTGACCGGAGCAACCTTTCGAACGGAGCACCGCCATGGATCACCGCCCCACCTCCCGTCGCCGCCTCGCCGTCGCCGCCCTCGTGCTCGCCGCCGGCCTGGGCGCCGCGGCCCCACCGGCCGGTGCCGACCGCGGCCACCGCCACGACGGGTACGACCTGCCCGAGGCCGGGATCCTGCTCGAAGGCATCGGCTACGACCGCCGGGCCGGCGTGATCTATGTGAGCGGGGTGAACGACGGCGGCCGGATCTACCGGGCCGAGGTGGGGTCGGGGGCGCTCGACGTGTGGCAGCCGGGCAACACCGACGGCCGCACCACGGCCCGGGGCATCGACGTGGATCGGGACGGGCGGGTGTTCGTGGCCGGCGGCCCCAGCGGGCGGGCCTTCGTCTACGCCCGCAGCGGCGAGCTGCTGGCGGCGTTGGAGGCGCCGGCCGGCACGTTCTTCAACGACGTGTGGGTGGGTCGGGACGGCTCGACCTACGTGACGAACTCCAACCAGCCCCAGATCTGGCGGATCAGCGAAGCGGCCGGGGTGTGGTCGCTCGACCTGTGGCTCGATGCCGCCGACCAGATCCCGGTGGTGGTCGGAGCTGGCCAGTTCAACCTGGGCGGCATCGTGGCGACGCCCGACGGCCGCTACCTGCTGGTGGCCCAGGGCAACAGCGGGCGACTGTGGCGGGTCACCGTGGCCACCCGGGAGGTGGTGGAGGTCGACCTCGGCGGCACCGCGCTCACCAACGCCGACGGGATCGTGCTCGCCGGCCGCACGCTCTGGGTGGTGCAGAACTTCAGCCGCCAGGTCACCGAGGTGGCGCTGCGCGACGGGTTCGCCTCGGGCCGGATCAAGGAGGTGACGCCCACCCCGGCCGACCGCACGTTCACCACGGCCAAGCTCGTCCGCGGCCAGCTGCTGGCCGTGGACAGCCAGTTCGGGCTGCCCCAGCCGTCGCCGGCCGACGACCGTGTGATCCCGGTGGACCGGTGAGCGGTCCCCGACCCGGGCCGGCCTGGCTGGCCGCCGTGGTGGCCATCGGGGGCCTGGCCGGCGCCGCCTGCTCGCCGTCGATGTCGTCGTCGTCGCCGGCTCCGGCCACCATGACCTCCGTGTCCTCCTCCGTGCCCTCCGCCGATCCCCCCGCCGGCGCGCCGGCCGACGATGCCGGCCGCGCCCTCCTCGATGCCGCCGGCCGGGGCGACACCGCCGCCGCCCGCCGGCTGCTGGCCGACGGGGCGCCGGTCGATCCGGTCGACGCCGCCGGCCGCACCCCCCTGGTGGTGGCCAGCTACGCCGCCGATCTGGAGCTGGCCGGTGTGCTCGTCGAGGCCGGGGCCGACGTCAACCACCAGGACCGGACGAAGCAGAGCGCCTATCTGATCGCCACCTCCGAGATCGGGCCCGACGACGGCCTGGCTCTGCTCGGCCTGACCCTGGCCAACGGAGCCGATGTGGCGGCCAAGGACAGCTTCAACGGCACCGGCCTCATCCGGGCCGCCCACCGGGGCTACGCCGACATCGTCGACGAGCTGTTGCGGGCCGGCATCGAGGTCGACCACGTGAACGGTCTGGGGTGGACGGCCCTGCTGGAGGCGATCATCCTGGGCGACGGCGGTGCCGACCACACCCGGGTGGTCCAGCTCCTGCTCGACGCCGGGGCCGATCCGGGCCTGGCCGACAACGACGGCGTCACGCCTCTGGCCCACGCCCGGGCCCGCAGCTTCGACGCCATCGCCGGCGCCCTCACCGCCGCCGGGGCCACAGCCTGACGGCGGCCGGGTCCGCCAGCGGTCAGGTCCCCGCCCGCAGCAGGGCCAGCGCCGTGGTCCAGGCGACGACCGTGATGGAGGGTCCCGGGGGCTACCAGGACAGGAACGGCGGGCACCCGGCGACGGCGGGGGCCAGCACGGGCCGGGCCACGGCCGACGGAGCCAGCGGGACGGCCGCCGGCGCCGCCCCGTTGGTCGCCGGCCCGGCACCGTTGCCCGCCGCGGCGTGGGCGTACGCCTCCGGCCCGGGCAGGACGGTCGCCGCTGGCGCCGCGGCCACCGGTGGGGCCGCCGGTTCGCCGTCGAGCGGGGGCAGGGCGATCACGGCCCCCACGAACAGCCCGATGGCCATGGCCACCGCGGTGTAGTAGCTGCCGGTGGAGTCGATGAGCCAGCCGGCCAGGGGCGGTCCGACGAGGCCGCCGATTCCGCTCGACGTGTACAGCGCGCCGAGGATGCCGGCCAGTCCCACCAGGCCGAACAGCTGGGCGCTGACCGCCGGGCTGAGGGCCACGTACCCGCCGTAGGCCAGGCCCAGCAGCACGGCGAAGGCGGCCAGCATGACGAAGCTGGACCCGGCCACCAGCCACAGCACGAAGCTCAGCCCCATCACCAGCACGCACAGCCGGTAGAGGCGGCCCAGGCCCAGCCGCCCGGCCAGGGCCGACAGCATCAGCCGCCCCGACAGGCTGCCCAGCCCGAGCAGGCTCACCAGCCACGACGCGTTGCCGCCGGAGATGCCCCGGTCCTCGGCGTAGGGGGCGAGGAACACGAAGGGCACGAACAGCCCGAGCCCCATCAGCAGGCCCGACAGGTAGAGCCGGCGGAAGGCGGAGATGGCGACGATCGATTTGAGGGTGGGCCGGACCGCTCCCTGGCTTCCGGGAGCCCGGGCCGCCAGCAGGGTGGCCACGGTGAGGGCGACGGCGCCGAACACGGCCAGGATGCGGAACGTGGGCCGCCAGCCCTGGGACTCGATCAGCCGCTTGGTGATCTTCGGCCCCACCAGGGTGCCGAGCCCGATGCCGGCCGAGGCCAGGCCGAGAGCGGCGGCCCGGCGCCGCACGAACCAGGCGCTCACCTGGGCCACCATCGGCACGTAGCAGCAGGCGGCGGAGATGCCGACGCCGAGGCCGTAGGTGGCGTAGGCCAGGTTGAGGTCGTGGACGATCGAGGTCAGCCACAGGCCGACGCCCATCGACGTCGCCCCCACCACCATCACCGGCCGGGGCCCGATCCGGTCGCTCAGGCGCCCCGCCGGGAGCGACAGGACGAACAGGAAGAAGATGACGACGCCGAACATGAAGGCCACGGCGCCCTTGCCGGCCCCGAACTCGTCGGCGATGGCGTGGAAGGCGGTGCCGAAGCTGTAGGTGATCCCGAAGATGGTGAACGTGGCCAGAGCGGCCGCCCCCACCACCACCCATCCCCGGGCCGAGTCGACCGTGGCCGTGCTGGACATGGTCACACCCTGCCCCTCCGGGGGGCCGAGCACAAGCCGCATGAACCGGGGGCGAGCGCGGCGCCCGGCCCCGGGGGTCAGCGATCGGGGACGCCGGCCAACGTCTGGCCCCGGCGGTCGGCCTCGTGCTGGACGGCGTTGACCACCGCGATCCCGGCCGTGAACGCCGGGACCAGCCACTGGGCCACCCGCAGGCGGCGTTGGGCCCGGGCCACCTCCACCGGGGTGGCGGCGATCGGCTGCACGGCGGTGGCCACCGGCACGTCGCCGGCCGACACCACCCGCCGCCCCGACCAACCGGTCTCGGCCGTGGCCAGCACGGCCCCGAGGCTGAGGGCCGTACGCAGCGCGCCGAAGGGCGGCGGGCCACCCCGCCGGGTGCCGGCCGACGACAGCCGGGGCAGGGTCAGGGCCCCGGCGAAGTGGGCGGTGGCGGCGATGGCCACCACCGGCGCCCAGCGGAACCAGGCGGCATCGGCCACCCGGAGCCGCTGGGTGTGCTCCTCCACCTCCCGGGTGGCGGCGTTGAGCGCCACCGCCCCCATGGTGGCCCCGCCGAACCATGCGGCCAGCCCCAGGTCGTGGGCCGTCCGGGCGGCGACGGCGCAGACCGCTCCGGCCCGCCCGTCGAGGGCGGAAGCGAGTGCGGCGGAGACGGGGGCGATGGATGGCACGGGCGCTGTTTTCCCGCTGGTCGATCGGGGTAATCGTCGGGCCGTGGATTCTCCTGGCCGACGCACGCCGCCACCGAGCCGAGACGGCGGTCCCGGCGACCGGGCCCGGCTGTGGCTGCTCCAGGCCCGCTGGGCGTTCCAGGCGCCGCTGGCGCTCGGGCGCTGGCTGTTCGGCCGGGTGCCGTTGTACCGCCGAAACCGGAGCCATGGCGGTGAGATCCACCTCCCCGACGAGGGCCGCCGGCTGCCCGGCGATCCCGAGCATCTGCAGCGGGTGGGCGACGGCGTCGGCCCCGTCTACAACCGCCGGTACTGGATCGACGTGACCGACACCGACTACGGGCCGGAGCAGCTGATCAGCGCCGTGTGCCGCCAGCTCGACACCCTGACCCCGGGGGAGCTGGCCCGCTTCGAGGGTGGCCTCGATCCCGACGACGTCCGCCTCGACGTGGGCAACGAGCTCGTGGTCCGGCTGCCCGGACCGTGGGACGGGCCGGTGCGGGTCATCGAGCGCACACCGACGTCGTTCCGCCTGGCCACGCTGAGCGGCCACGTGGAGGCCGGTGAGATCGAGTTCCGGGCCTGCCGCACCGATCGGGGCTTCATCCGCTTCGAGATCGAGTCGTGGGCCCGCAGCGCCAACCCCCTGGTCCACGTCCTCTACGACCGGTTCGGGCTGGCCCGGGAGATGCAGACCCAGATGTGGGCCCAGCTGTGCAACCGGGTGGCCCGCCTCAGCGGCGGCGTGGTGATGAGCAACGTCCAGATCCAGACCGACAAGCAGGAGCTGGTGTGAGCCCGGAGCCGGTGCGGTCCACGGCCCGGGTGTCGGCCCGGGCCCGGCGGGCCCTCGACCAGCTCCACGACAAGGGCTACAACTTCGACGTGGACCGGCGCCACGAGCTCACCCCCGAGCACGGCTGGCACGTCGACAGCTACTGCCAGGCGCTGCCTCCCGAACCGCCCGGCCCCCCGGTGCCCGGGGGTTCGTGGGAGGTGGCCCGGGGACTGCTGGAGCGCTACGAGTTCGCCGACCCCGCCATCGTGCGGGCCGTCTACCACCCCGACGTGCCGCTGGCCGATCGCAACATGGTGCTCGAAGGACGCTTCTACGGGCTGCGGTTCCTGCTCGGCCTGCGGGTGGGCGGCGTGAACGACCTCACCGAGAACGAAGACGGCCGGTCCGTGCGCAAATGGGGCTGGAACTACCGGACGCTCCAGGGCCACCTGGAGATGGGTCAGATGGACTACGAGATCTGGAAGTGGCTCGACTCGGGCGACGTCGAGTTCCGGATCGGCGCCGTGTCCAAGGCGGCCATCATCCCCAACCCGATCGTCCGCTTCGGCTTCCGGCTGTTCGGCCGGCACATGCAGACGCGCTTCGCCCGCCGGGCCCAGGAGCGCATGGCCGACCTGGTGACGGCCGAGCTGGTGGCCCAGTCCACCGGGGCCGCCGCCCACCGGCCGTCGGTGGCGACGGTGCGGGACGTGCCGGTGGAGCCGGCCTCGGCCACCCCGGCCGCGGCCGATCACCTCGAACGCCAGCACGACTAGCCGTGACCGTCGGCCCGGTGCACCGCGGTTTGGCGCGGCCGGCCCGGCACGCCGTTCAGCCTCCGGTGACCGTGCCCACCAGCTGGATCGTCATGATCAGCTGGAGCGCCCCGCCGACCAGGGTGAAGACGTGCCACACCTCGTGGTAGCCGAACACGGTGGGAAAGGGATCGGGGCGGTGGCGGTGGAAGCAGACGGCACCGGCCCCGTACACCCCGATCGACAGCGCCAGGAGCACGGCCACCTCGAACCCGGCCTGAGTGACCAGCGCCGGCAGGCCCGCCAGCGGGAGGAGGCCGAGCGCCGGGAACCCCCAGGCGCCGGGGTCGTCGAGCTCGGTCAGGCCGAGCAGCTTGAGGGCCGAGGCCAGCGCCGCCACCGTCCATGACGTCACCAGCAGCGCCGCGCCGCCCCGGCCGCCCACGCCGAGGAGGGCCACCGGGGTGGTGCTACCGGCGATGTGGATCAGGATCATCGAGTGGTCGAGCCGCCGCATCCAGAATCGGGCGGCCACGCTCTGGGCCAGCCGGTGGTAGGCGGCGCTGGTGCCGAGCATCAGCGACCAGGTGACGGCGTAGACGGCGACGGCGGGCCGGGCCCCCGGGGCGGCGGCGGCGATCAACTCGATCCCCACCGGCACCGACAGGACGGCGGCCAGCTGGTGGAGGCGGCCCCGGAGGCGGGGGCGGGCGCCGTAGATGGCTCGGATGGCGGGGAGCAGCTCCATGTCGGCCGCCGTCGCCATCGGGGTGGGGTGGAGGACGGTCACCATGGATCGATGGTGCGCCCGATCGGGGACCGCCGGATCGGGGACCGCCCCCGATCGTCGGCGGGCCTATGGGGGAGTGCGGCCCAACGGCCCTGGTGGCCGGGCCGGCGCGGCGCCACAGTGAGGTCATGGTGGAGCAGCGTCCGGTATAGGACGCCGGCGGTCCCCGAGCCGGCCACACCGGCGGCCTGGCCCGGGACCCCGGACGCTGGGAATCGACCGTGATCGGCGTCGTCGACGCGGCGTTCGCGTCAGCGCCGCCGCCGGGCTGAGCCCGACGCGGGCAGCCCGCTCGGCGGCCCCGGTGTAGGAGTTGGCCGCGCTCAGCTGATGGCGGTGCCCACGCAGTCCTGGCCGGAGCGCATGATGCCGCCCGGCTTGGCCCCGGTGAACTCGCCCTGGCGGCAGATCTCGGTGCCGTTGACGATGACGTGGTCGATGCCGTCGGCCTCGCCGTAGAGGCGCCAGGCGCCGCCGGGCAGGTCCTCCCGGATCTCGATCGGCCGGGCCCCCACCGTGGTGGGGTCGAGCACCACCACGTCGGCGTGCCAGCCCTCGCGGAGCTGGCCCCGCTCCTTCAGCCCGTAGAGGCGGGCCGGGGCGTCGGTGATCAGCTGGATCGCCTCCTCCCACGGCAGCAGGTTCAGCTCCCGGCAGGCCCGGCCCAGCATGGCGGTGGTGGCGTTGAACGTGGCCAGCAGGTCGAGGTGGGCGCCGGCGTCGGTGCCGCCCACCACGGTGCGGCTGTCGCGCCACACCTCCACCCGCTTCTCCCACGTCTCGCGGTCGTCGCCCACCACCGGCTGGTAGAGCCCGGTGCGGAGGCGGTCGGCCACGGCGATGTCGCACAGGACGTCGAAGGTGTCACGGCCCTCGTCTTCGGCTATCTCGCCGATCGTGCGGCCCGAGTACTCCTCGTTCTCCTCGCTGAACACCTCGCCCACCGTGTAGCGGTGCCACTTGGCCAGGCCCCGCATGGGGCTCGGCCCCTGGGCCAGCTCGCTCAACTCCCGGCGGCTGGCCGGGTTGGCCAGCAGCTCGATCTTCTCGTCGACCGGCAGAGCCATCGGCTTGGCCCATCCGTGGAGCATGTCGAAGGTGAAGCCCGACTCCAGGCAGAGCCGGCTCTGCACGGCGCAGGGCACGGTGAGCGCCAGCACCTCGGCCCCCCGCTCCCGGGCGTAGTCCGACGCCGACAGGCGGTTGTTCATCACCTCCATCTGCTTGGGCGACAGGTTCACCGCGATCAGGTTCCAGTTGATCGGCCGGTTGGCGGCCAGCGACATGTCGGTGAGGATCTCGATGTGCTGCTGCTCGAAGCGGCCCACGGTGGGGATGAACTCGAGGTTGGTGCCGTCGTAGTTGCGGCACACCGAGGCCAGGGCGATCATCTCCTCCCGGCTGGCGTGGCGGCTCGGCACGGGGTCGCCCTGGGCGTCGTTGTGGCTGGTGGCCCACGACGACGTGAACCCGAGGCCGCCGGCCTCCAGGCTCTCGGCCAGCAGGCGGGTCATGGTGGCCAGCTCGGCGTCGTCGGCGTGGTTGCCGATGGCCCGCTCACCCATGGCCAGGCGGCGCAGGGCCGAGTGGCCCACCATGAACCCGGCGTTGACGGCCAGGTTGCCCTCGAGGCAGTCGAGCCATTCGCCGAACGTGCGCCACGTGCCCCACGGCACGCCCTGCTGGAGCGATTGGAGGGGCATGCCCTCCACCCGGGCCAGCATCCTCATCAGGTACTCGCCGTGCTCCATCTCCAGCGGGGCGATGGTGAACCCGCAGTTGCCCCCGATGACGGTGGTGATCCCGTGCAAGGGCGACGGCGACAGGTTGCCGTCCCAGAACACCTGGGCGTCGTAGTGGGTGTGGATGTCGATGAAGCCGGGAGCGACGATCTTGCCCGTGGCGTCGATGCGTTGCGCCGACTCCTCGGTGACGGCGCCGATCTTCACCACCCGCCCGTCCTTGATCCCGACGTCGGCCCGGATACCCGGGCGGCCGCTCCCGTCGATGACGGTTCCCCCGGTGATGACCAGATCCAGCATGGCAAAACCCCCCGATGCGCTGTGACCTTTGCCGTCAAGCCTACGTCCCCGGCCGCTGCGGGACGTAACGGGAGATCGAGCCTGACGTCCCGGGCTTCCGGGCAAGCCGGCTGACACCGAGAATTCACCTTGGACCCGGACCCGCCACGGCTAGCCTCCCGGACACGGCCGGCGATCCCAAGGCCTCGACGCGCTTTGGCTCTCCGACGACGACCCCGGAGGATATGTCATGGATCAACCATCGGCCGGACAGGTGACGCTGCTCGAACGGCTGGGCCGGGCCTGCTTCCGCCGCCGCCGATTGGTGGTGCTCCTGTGGCTGGCCGTGCTGATCGGCCTGGGCGTGGCTCAGGGCGCGGCCGGCAGCGGCTACCACACCGAGTTCCGCTTGTCGGGCACGGAGAGCCAGCGGGGCTTCGACCTGCTGTCGGCGAACTCCACCGCCGGGGCCGGCTTCGACGGCACGATCGTGTTCCGCTCCGAGGCCGGGGTCGACGACCCTGCCGTCACCGAGACGATGACCGCCATGTTCGACCAGATTCGGGCGATCGACGGCATCATCGGCGTCGTCAGCCCCTACGACCCCGAGGGCGTGGGCCAGATCTCCCCCCAGGGGCCCGACCAGGACAAGCTGGCCTTCGCCCGGGTCCAGTTCGCCCCAGACCTGCAGCAGGCTGACTTCCTGCGCATCGCCGAGGACGTGCGGGAGATCCGACCCGAGGTGGACGGGCTCCAGGTGGAGCTGGGCGGCATTGTGTTCGCCGAGTTCGAGCCGCCCGAGTCGGAGCTGCTCGGCCTGGCCTTCGCCGTGGTCATTCTGCTCGTCTCCTTCGGCTCCGTGTTGGCCATGGGCCTACCGGTCGGGGTCGCTCTGTTCGGCGTCGGCACGGGAGTGTCGCTGCTGACCCTGCTCAGCCACCTCACCGAGATGCCCGACTTCACCGGCCTCCTGGCCGCCATGATCGGGCTCGGTGTGGGCATCGACTACGCCCTGTTCATCGTCACCCGGTGGCGGGAGGAGGTCCACCACGGCGCCGACTTCGAGACCGCCACCGCCACGGCGGTGGCCACCGCCGGCCGGGCCGTGTTGTTCGCCGGCGTGACTGTCGTGATCTCGCTGCTCGGCATGCTGCTGATGGGGCTCCCCTTCGTGCGGGGCCTGGCCTACGGCGCTGCCATCACGGTGGCCATGACCATGGTCGCCTCCCTCACCCTGCTGCCGGCCCTGCTCGGCTTCGCCCGGGCCCGGGTGGAGATCACCCGCTACCGGGGCCTGATCGCAGCGGTGCTCGTGGCCGTCGCCCTCTTCTCGGTCGGCGTCCACCAGCCGGCCGTCGGCGGCATCGCCGTGGTGTTGGCGGTGGTGGTGATCGGCCTCGTTCCTGGTCGCCCCGCTGCGCCGGGAGGTGCCGCGGCGGGAGCCGAAGCGCCTTCGGGAGACCGTGTGGTACCGCTGGAGCCGGGTGGTGCAACACCGGCCGTGGCCGGCCGCCATCGGCGGCCTGGCCCTGCTGCTGGTCCTGGCCTCGCCCGTGCTGTCGCTCCGACTCGGCTTCTCCGACGAAGGCAACTACCCGGCCGACACCACCACCCGCAAGGCCTACGACCTGCTGGCCCAGGGGTTCGGGCCCGGCTTCAACGGCCCGCTGCTGGTGGCGAGCGACGGGGTGACGGGCCAGCCCGACGTGATCGACGAGGTGACCGCCGCCCTGTCGGCCGACCCCGGCGTGGCCGCCGTCATTCCGGTGGTGGCCCCGGGCAGCCCGATCACCCTGTGGCAGGTGCTGCCCACCACCGCCCCCCAGGACGAGGCCACCGACCGCCTCGTCCACCACCTGCGGGACGATGTGATCGACCCCATCGAGGCCCGGGCCGGCGTCGACCTCCCCCTCACCGGGATCGTGGCCTCCAACATCGACTTCGCCGACTTCATGGCCCGCCGCATGCCGCTGTTCTTCGCCGGGGTGCTGTCGCTGTCGTTCCTGCTGCTGCTGTCGGTGTTCCGCTCGGTGCTGGTGCCGCTCAAGGCGGTCATCGTCAACCTGTTGTCGATCGGGGCCGCCTACGGGGTGGTCACCGCCGTGTTCCAGTGGGGGTGGGCCAAGGAGCTGGTGGGCATCGGCCAGGGCGGGCCCATCGAGGCCTGGGTGCCGATGATGATGTTCGCCATCGTGTTCGGCCTGTCGATGGACTACGAGGTGTTCCTGCTGTCCCGCATGCGGGAGGAGTACGACCGAACGGGCGACAACGCCACCGCCGTGGCCGACGGCCTGGCCAGCACCGCCCGGGTGATCACGGCGGCCGCCGCCATCATGGTGTTCGTCTTCGGCAGCTTCCTGCTGGAGAGCGACCGGTCGATCAAGCTGTTTGGCGTGGGCCTGGCCACCGCCGTGCTGCTCGACGCCACCGTGGTGCGCATGCTGCTGGTGCCGGCCCTCATGGAGCTGCTGGGCAAGGTGAACTGGTGGCTGCCGGCCTGGCTGGACCGGATCATCCCCCGTCTGGAGATCGAACGGGCCCCGTCACCGGGCGGCCACCACCCGGTCACGCCACCGGGGGCCTGAGCGTCATGTCCCGATGCTCGGCGACCCCGGGCGTCGATGGCGGGCGGTGGAATCGCCGGGGCTCGCTACCACCGGTGCCAGTGGAAGACCTCGTCGAACGGGCGGCGGTCGGGGTTGCGGATCGGGGCCAGCGACCGCCCGGCGGGATGGCCGAGGGTGACGAGCTTCGAGCAGTAATGACCGGCGGGGAAGCCGAGGATCGAGCGGGCCAGGTCCTGGTCCCGGCACGAGCTCTGGCCGCTGGCCAGGCCCAGGTCGGTGGCGGCCACGGTGATGGCGGTGGTGGCCTGGCCCAGGTCGTACTCGATCGACAGCTTCTGCCACTCGTCGTCGGTCTCGGGGGCGATCACGGCGATCACCACTGGCGCGCCAGGCGTCCATCCGGCGCCCTGCCAGGTGCGGGCCAGGTCGGCCTTCGCCGCCGGATCGGTGACCACCACGAAGTCCCAGCGCTGCAGGTTGCGGGCCGACGGCGAGCGCCGCCCGGCTTCGAGCACCCGGCGCAGGTCGGCGTCGCTCACCGGGGTGTCGGCGTAGCTCCGTTCCTGGCGGCGGGCGGTGAGGGCATCCCAGGTCTCCATCGTCACAACCCCTCGGCCAGGGTCTGGGCCACGAGGGCGGTGGCGTGGCCGTGCCCCATCCGGTGCTCCGACTTGAGCCAGCTCACCAGCTCGCCGTGCCTGGTCAACCCGGCCCCCCGGATCAGCTCCTGCCATTCGGCGATGGGCCGGCCGTACTTCTTCTCGATCGACGGGAAGTAGGCGGCCGGTCCCTTGACCTTCTCCTTGCCGCCAGTGGGCTCCGGTGCCGTCGGTTGGCGGTCGGTATCGACCATCGGGATTCCCCCTCGTGGTTGCTGATGAGCCGACGCTAGCGGGAACCCTTCGGGTTCCTGGGGTACGCCTGCGGCGTACACGCTCGCGTCTGCGAGCTCCAGCGGGAACCCTTGGCCGCGGTGGCCCTCGCCCAGCCCGGGCGCAGATGGTAACGTTCGAAACAGATACAAAGGAAGAGCGACAGGTCGCCCAGGTGATGTGATCCGGGGGGAACGCAGCGGCGGCCAGGCTCGATCATCGGCCGGCTTCGCCGCTCCAGCGGCGGTGGCTTCATCGACGATCGGTTCCGGCGACGCACACCACCCACCGGCCGCTGCCTGCGGCGGGACGACACCTGTGACCGGGGCCGATGCGGCCCCAGAAAGTGGTGGCAACCATGGAGACCGCAGTCTCGGCCCGGCAGACCTGTGAGGCGTCGTTCGACGCCATCTCGGCCCTGCTGAAAGATGACTCGTCGAGGATCCTGCAATCGGGTGGCGGCGCAGGGCGTGACGCCCGACTGGCGGTGCACGTGCATCCCCGCTGGCCCTGGAAGGAGCACGACGAGTCGCTTCGGCCCGAGATCGGGCGCTACGAGTCGGTGGGTACGGGCCAGGGACGGATGAACCTGTCGCTGCACCCCGAGAACACGACCTACCTGCCCGAGATCGACGGTCACCTCGAGGTCAAGCGGGTGTCGGATGACGAGAGCGAGTTCCGCTTCGTCGGCGAGTGCGGCACCCAGGGGATGTGGGGCAAGCTGCACGGCGGGCCGGGCGTGGCCAACGACGCGGTCAAGCAGCTCCTGGACCAGGTGATCGGCAGCGTGCGGGCCCAACTCGCCGCCGCCTGACGGCGGCCCGGCCCGCCGCGCTCCGGCGGCCGCCCGGTACCCTCCGCGCCATGCGCAGCTCGGCACGGGGTGAGGTCGACCCCTTCATCGTGATGGACGTGATGGAGGCGGCCCGGGCGGCCGAGGAAGCGGGCCGCAGCATCATCCACATGGAGGTGGGCCAGCCCGGCACGCCCGCCCCCCGGGGGGCGCAGGAGGCTCTGATCCGGGCCATGACCGCCGGTGATCCGCTGGGGTACACGGTGGCGTTGGGCCTGCCGGCGCTCCGGGCCAGGATCGCCCGCCTCTACGGCGAGCGCCACGACGTCGACCTCGACCCGGCCCGGGTCATCGTGACCGCCGGGTCGTCGGGGGCCTTCATCCTCAGCTTCACCTCCCTGTTCGACACGGGGGCCCGGGTGGGCATCGGAGCGCCGGGCTACCCGTCGTACCGCCAGATCCTGAAGTCGCTGGCGCTGTGCCCGGTCGACATCCCCACCCGGCCCGAGGACCGCTACCAACCCGTGCCGGCCGATGTGGCCGCCCACCGGCTCGACGGGCTGCTGGTGGCGTCACCGGCCAACCCCACCGGCACCATGCTGGGCCGGGACGAGCTGGCGGCCCTGGCCGACGCCTGCACCGGGGCCGGGGCGGCGTTCATCTCCGACGAGATCTACCACGGCATCGGCTACGACCGGCCGGCGGTGACGGCGCTCGAGGTCACCGACGAGTGCTACGTCATCAACTCGTTCTCCAAGTACTTCTCGATGACGGGGTGGCGGATCGGGTGGATGGTGGTGCCCGAGGGCCATGTGCGCCGGGTGGAGCGCCTGGCCCAGAACCAGTTCATCTGCCCGCCCCACGCCTCCCAGGTGGCGGCGCTGGCGGCCCTGGAGTGCGCTCCGGAGCTCGACGCCAACTGCGCCGTCTACGCCGAGAACCGGCGGCTGATGTTGGAGGGCCTGCCGGCGGCCGGCTTCACCCGCCTGGCCCCGCCCGACGGGGCCTTCTACCTCTACGCCGACGTGTCCGACCTCACCGACGATTCGCTGGCCTTCTGCCGCCGCATCCTCGACGAAGCCGGCGTGGCCGTGACGCCGGGGCTCGACTTCGATCCCCGGCGGGGCGCCACCACCCTGCGCTTCTCCTACGCCCGTTCCACCGCCGACATCGCCGAAGGCCTGCGCCGCCTGCAGGCCTTCGGCCGGGCCTGATCTCCGGGCCTCACCTCCGGTCTCGATCGGAGAGCGACCCCAAGGGTTCCCTCAGTCGTACTGGTTGATCGTGCGCACGGTGAGCCAGGCCGTGACGGCGGCGCCGCCGGCGATGACGGCCACCGCCCGCAGAAGCGCCGGCCCGTCGAAACCGTCGAGGATGAGCGACCGGGCACCCTCCATCACGTAGGTGACGGGGTTGACGGTGGCGGCGATCTCCATCGGCCGGGTGAGCAGATGGCGGGGCACGAAGTTCGGGGTGACGAACAGCAGCGGGAAGAAGATGAGGCTGGCCGACTGGGTGGCGGCCGCGCTCCGGCTCTTGAGCGCCACCACCTGCATCAGCCCGCTGAACACCACCGACCAGGCGCTGATGATGAGGATGAGGCCGATGAAGCCGGGCACACCTCCGGCGATCCGCACCCCGAACGGGAGGGCGATGAGGACCATGATCGCCCCCAGCACCAGCATCTTGACCAGCTCGGCGTAGAGCCGGCCCAGGGCGATGGCCATCCTCGGGATCGGCGTGGCCCGGAGCTTGTCGAAGTACCCGCCCTCGATCTCCTCCACGAGGTAGAGGGCGGCGCTCCCGAACGAGGCGGCCACGAGGAGCGACGCCGGTAGCTGGAACGCCGCGTAGTTCTGTCCCTTGAGGAAGTCGGTGCCCTCGCGGGGGAAGATGCGGGCTGCCTGGCCCACGTTCACCACGAGGAAGAACAGGGGGATGAGTAGCGTCGGCAACAATGAGTCCGGGGTGCGGAGCGACTCCCGGAGCGCCCGCTGGCCGAGGATGAGCGACTGCTTCATGCCAGCACCTCCTGAACCTCGCCGGCCCCCCGGTGACGGGAGCGGCCGGTGGCGTCGAGGAACACGTCGTCCAGTGTCGGCTCGATCTCCGTGGCCAGCCGCCGCTGCAGCTCGCCCTTCAGCTCGGCCGGTGTGCCCTGGCGGACGATCAGGCCGCCGTCGATGATGGCGATCCGGTCGCACAGCTGGTCGGCCTCCTCCAGGTACTGGGTGGTGAGGAACACCGTGGTGCCCCGGCCGTTGATGCGGCGCACCTCGTCCCACACGGTGAGCCGGCTGGCCGGGTCCAGGCCCGTGGTCGGTTCGTCCAGGAACAGGATGTCGGGCTCGTTCACCAGGGCCGAGGCGAGGTCCAGCCGTCGCTTCATGCCGCCCGAGTAGCCCTTGACCGCCCGGTCGGCGGCATCGCTGAGGTCGACCCAGTCGAGCAGCTCCCGGGCCCGCTCCGCCGCGTCGGTGCGGTTCAGGCCGAACAGGCGGGCCTGGAGCACCAGGATCTCCCGGCCGGTCTGGCGGGCGTCGAGCCCGGCCTCCTGGAGGGCCACGCCGATGCGGCGGCGGGTGTCGTGGGGGTGGGTGGCCACGTCGTATCCGGCGACCCGGGCCGAACCGGCGGTGATCGTCATCAACGTGGTCAGCATGCGCACCGTGGTGGACTTGCCCGCGCCGTTCGGGCCGAGGAAGCCGAACACCTCGCCCGGGGCCACCTCGAGATCGACGCCGCGCACGGCTTCGATGTCCTCGTTGCGGGACCGGTAGGTCTTGACGAGGCGCTCGGTGAGTATGGCGGCGGTCATGGCGCCGCCTCGATCCGGCGTGCCGGTGTGGTTGTCATCATGGCCGTACCGTAACCATCATTGCGGTCATGATCCGGCCGCAATCGTCATCCATGCTGGGTTCATGAGCAGCACCAGCGCCCGGACGCTCAAGCTTCTCGGCCTCCTCCAGACCCACCGGTTCTGGCCCGGCACCGAGCTGGCCGACCGCCTGGGCGTGTCGGCCCGCACCGTGCGCCGCGATGTCGATCAGCTCCGGCGCCTGGGGTACGTGGTCGACTCCGTACCCGGGGCGGCCGGCGGCTACCAGCTCGTGGCCGGCGGCCAGATGCCGATGCTGGCCCTCGACCCCGACGAGGCCCTGGCCCTGGTGGTGGGTCTGACCGCGGCGGTCAACAGCGGCGTGGCCGATCTGACCGAGCCGTCGGTGAGCGCTCTCACCAAGGTGCTCCAGATCCTGCCGTCCGAGCTGCGCCAGCGCAGCGAGGCACTGCGGGCGGTCACCGTCGCCCCCCGCCTGTCCGAGCACCAGAGCCGGGTGCCGGCGGCGGTGCTGGGAACGGTGGCCCAGGCCTGTCGCGACGCCGTCCGCCTCCGCTTCGGCTACACGGCCCGCACCGGGGCTGCCAGCGATCGCTCGGTGGAGCCCTACCGGCTCGTCAACCTCGGCACCCGGTGGTATCTGCTGGCCTATGACATGGACCGCACCGACTGGCGGACCTTCCGGGTCGACCGGATGACCGATCCGGCGCCGGCCCGGAACACGTTCACCCCTCGGGCCCTTCCCACCGACGATGTGGTGGGCTTCATCCGGGCCGGGATCGACGCCTCCTTCCCCCTCCACGACGTGGTGGTCGAGTTCGCGGCGGCCGCCGAGGAGATCGCCGGCGCCACCGGGCGGTGGGCGACCGTGGAGCCGCTCGGGCCCGGCCGATGCCGGATGTCCATGGCGACCGATTCACTCCTGTGGCCGCTGCAGGTGCTGGCCGCCATCGACGCCGAGTTCGACGTCGTGGCGCCTCCCGAGCTGGCCCGTCTGGTCCGGGTCACCGCCCGGCGCCTCGCCCGCTCCGGCCGGTGAGGCTCAGGTCTGGTCCCAACGGAACAGCCGGATAGCGGCGGCCGAGCACACCGCCGAGAACCCCACGAGCACGGCCAGGTGGGGCAGAGTGGACAGGAAGCCCCGGTCGAGCACCATCACGTTCTTGAGCGCCTCCAGCAGGTGGGTCAGCGGCAGCACCTGGGCCACCACCCGCATCCAGCCCGGGGCGTTGTCGAGCGGGACGAAGGTGCCCGACAGGAACGCCATCGGGACCACCACCAGATTCGCCAGCGTGCTGGCGGCGTCGGCGGTGCTGGCCACCGCCCCCACCAGCAGCCCGATGCTGAGGAAGGCGAGCGTGCCCACGAGAACCACGGGGAAGGCCCACCACCACGGCCCGCTGAGGTCGAGGCCGAAGAACAGGCGGCCCACGAGGAGGAACAGCGCCGTCTGGGCCAGGGCCAATCCCAGGCTCACCGCCACCCGGGCCGCGGCGATCTCGGTCACCGGGGCCGGGGTCAGCCGGAGGCGACGGAGCACGCCCCGGGTCCGCCAGTTCACGAGGGTCAGCGCCGCCCCGAACACGGCGCCGATCGACACCGCCCAGGACAGCAGGCCGGGCGTGATGAACTCCATGCCGCCCAGCGACTCGTCCTCCACCTGCTGGGTCTGCAGCGTGTAGGTCTCGGTGCCGCCCAGCGCGTCGAGGTTGGCCCGGTCCACCAGGGAGGCCACCACACCGAGCACGGTCTGCCCACCCACCTGGTCCGAGGCCTGGTAGCGGACGGTGACCTCGTCGCCATCCTGGGCCACCACCGCCACGGCGTCGCCGTCGGCCACCCGCCCGGCGCCCTCGGCCAGGCTGTCGACCCGCTCCATGTCGAAGATCTCGGAGGGGAGGGCATCGATCACCGGGCCCTCGCCGGTGGCCAGGAGGTCGAAGCGGCGCGTGCCTTCGTCGCCGCCGAACACGGCGCCGAAGATCACGAGGAAGAGCAGGGGGAACAGGAGGCTGAAGAACAGCGACGCAGGGTCGCGCACATAGCCCCGGAGCATGGCCCGGCCCAGGGACCTCGTCCGCGCCCAGCTCACCGGTGCCCGCTCACGTCGTGGTACCGGCGGCCGGTGAGCGACAGGAAGACATCCTCCAGACTGGCCCCGGTCACCTCGGCCACATCGAGCAGGTGACGCTGGTCCAGCTGATGGAGCACCCGGGCCCGTTGCCGGGTGGCGATGGTGGTGGTGGCCCCGTCTCCCTCCACCCGTTCGGCCCCGTCCAGGCGGCGGGCGGAGTCGGCGGTCATGCACTCGGCGGGGACGCTCACGAGCACGGGCACGTCGAGGTGGCGGACGAGCCGGGCCGGCGCGTCGAGGGCGAGCACCTGGCCGGCGTCCATGATGGCCACCCGGTCACAGAGGGCCTCGGCCTCCTCCATGTAGTGGGTGCTCATCACCACCGTCCGGCCCCCGGCGGCCAGGGCCCGGATCACGTGCCACAGCTGCTGGCGGGACTGGGGGTCGAGGCCCGCCGACGGTTCGTCGAGGAACACGATGTCCGGATCGTGGACGAAGGCGCAGGCGAGGGCCAGCCGTTGGGCCTGCCCGCCCGACAACTTCTCCACCCGCACCCGGGCGCTGTCGGTCAGGCCGACGTCGGCCAGCGCCTCGTCGACCCGGCGGCGAGGGGCGCCGTAGAGCGAAGCGAACGTCTCCAACTGCTCGCGCGCCGTGAGCCGGTCGAAGAAGGCAGAGGCCTGCAGCTGCACCCCGATCCGGGGCAGGAGCGCCTGGTTGCGGGGCCACACCGGCTGGTCCAGCAGGCGGGCCTGACCGCTGTCGGGTTGGCGGAGTCCTTCGATGATCTCCAGCACGGTCGTCTTGCCGGCGCCGTTCGGCCCGAGCAGGCCGAAGATCTCGCCGGGGGCGACGTGGAACGACACGCCGTCGACGGCTCGAACGTCGCCGTAGCGCTTGTGCAGGTCGATCACCTCGACCGTCGGGCCATGGTCCGGCGTGGTGTCCGCTCGCTCCATTCCCGTCGAGTACCCGAACCCGGGGCCGGGGGAACCGTGACCCTGGCGCCTCCGAACAGATCAAGCTATAGTCAGCTTGACTTCTCTGGAGGCCGGCACGTCGATCTCGTGCCGCCGCGGAACAGTCGGACCGGCCGGTCGTCACCTTCTTTCAACTGGCGCGTTCCGCCGCGAACGCCGACCCTGGAGGAAATCGCATGCGCCTGAGCCGACTGCTGGAAGGCAGGACCGTCGCCACCACCCCGGGCCGGTGCGGTCTGCGGGAGGCAGCGACACGGATGCGGGAGCTGAGGATCGGCTCCCTGCTGGTGATGGACGACGGCCGGGTGGTGGGCCTGCTCACCGAGCCCGATGTGGTCGACGCCTTCGCCCGCCACGGAGCCGACGCCGAACGTCTCGACGTCGCCCACGTCATGCGCCGCGACGTGCCGAGCTGCCGGCTCGACGACACGCTGGAGCACGTGATGGCGGCGATGACGGCCAACGGCTGCCGCTATGTGGCCGTCTACGACGAATCGGAGCTGGTCGGGCTGCTCAGCATCGGTGACGTGGTGAAGCGGCGGCTGTCGGAGCTGGAGCACGAGGCCCGCCTGGCCGACAGCTACCTGCTGTGGAGTCGCTGACGGAGCCCGACCGTGGAGGCCGCCCGGCGGCGCTCCCCATCCCCACCGCCACCGCTCGACGATCAGACCGGACCGGTGCAGTCGACGGCCGGTAGGCCGGCGGCGGCCAGGTCCTTGCAGGCGGCGGGCGCTGAGGTCACGTTCCCCAGCGGGCCGGCGTCGAGGGTGAGCGTCGTCTTGCCCACGTAGCCGGCCGGCACGTCGAACGGCTCGCTCAGCTCGGTGGCTTCGATCGTCTGGGCGAACGCCGCCTTGTCGGGCAGCCACATCGAGCCCCGGAGCACGAACAGCCGGTAGCTCCCCACCGGGAACCTCCGGACCTGGATCGTCTCGTCGGCCCTGACGTAGAAGCGCAGCGACCGGCCCGACTCGCTGAGCACCCCGATCACGGTCTCCTCGGCGGTGTTGTTGTTCACCTCCAGGCCGATGCTGCCGTTCAGCCTGATCGTCGACTCGCCCAGCAGGGTGCCGCTGGCCGGGCGCATCGAGTCGAGCAGGGCGGCGGCGTCGGCGGCCGGTTGGGTCCCGGGCC
Organism: Acidimicrobiales bacterium; assembly: GCA_041394285.1. Classification (GTDB taxonomy): domain Bacteria; phylum Actinomycetota; class Acidimicrobiia; order Acidimicrobiales; family SZUA-35; genus CADEDH01. The sequence continues at coordinate 262,989 of JAWKIL010000008.1, forward strand.
CCTGGGCCACCGCCTCGTTGAGGTAGCCGTTCGCCTCCTCCCACTGGTCGCCGGCCAGCGCCGCCTGGGCGCAGGCCAGCTTGTGGCCGGCGGCCCAGGTGGGGTCGGCGGCGAAGGGGAGCGAGGCGGTCGGGGCCGACGCCGGGCACAGGCCGGGTTGGCCGAGGAGGCGGGCCCCGAGTTGGATGGCCTCGTCGCTCTGGGGATAGAGACGGGCCAGATCGAGGTAGAGGCCCACTGCGGTGTCCCCGTTGCCGGCGGCCAGGGTGGCGTCGCCGCAGGAGGCGTACTTGGACGGGCCCTGATCGCTGAGCACGGGACCGAGCTCGTCGAGCGAACGGCAGGTTTCGGGCGCCGCCATCAGAGCGGTTACCACGTCGGGATCGGCGCTCAGCCGGGTGATGTCGTCGCCCGTGGCCATCGTGGCGGCGCGGGTCAGCAGGTCGACGGCCTGATCCGACCGGCCTTCGTCGGCCCGGCGCAGCCCGCAGCGGCGCAGGGCGGCGAACGGGCGGTCGCCGGCGGTGATGCTGCCGGCGTCGAGCAGGTCGGTGATCTCGGCGCACAGGGGGTCGTCGGCACTGGTGGCCACCTCGGGGCTGGCCAGCAGCTGCTGGAGGTGGTCGAGGGCGGCGGCCCGGATCGACGGGTGGGGGGTGTCGGCTCCC